>NZ_CP130630.1:8555000-9819161 GCF_030551255.1 Streptomyces sp. NL15-2K | reverse complement strand
CTGACAAGGCGTTGACTCTCGTCCACTTCTGACCGGTATTTCATGGCTGGCAGCGCCCAGGTCAGCACCGGCTACAACGGAATTCCTACGCCTGATCTTCACCGAGCTGCCGGTCCATCGACACAGGGGGACTTGGTGTGTCAGTGCAGCCCTCTACGCTGGGATCCGACGCGCGCACCGGTGGGGCGGCAGGACGGTCAGAGGACGGCAGTGGCATCGAACGACAGCAGGGCACACAACTGGCAGAGCATCCGTGAGTGGGACGGAAGCCAGCATCGCGCGTTCGAGGAACTCTGCTTCCAGCTCCGCACGCCGGCGCCTCCGGGCTGGGAGACGATCAAGACTACTGCTCCGGACGGCGGCGTCGAATGGTATGACCAGGCGCCCGACGGCAGTGCTGCGCACGGATACCAGGTCAAGTTCGTCCACAACATCGACGATCTCATCCCTCAGGCGAAGAAGAGCGCCAAGACAGTCGGTGAGAACATCGCGAACCGGAAGATTGTCCGGCTTGAGTTCCTCGCCCCCTTCGACCTCTCCGACCCCACCCCTGTCACCCCGCGCGGGAACGCGCGTACCGGTGCGAGGGCGCGGTGGAACAACAACGTCGCCCAGTGGAAGAAGGACCTGCCTGGTCTTGCTGGCGTGGACATCCGCTACGTCGGTGGCGGTGAGCTGCTGGAGCGGCTGACCCGCCCTGGAAATGAGGGACGTCAGTGGTTCTTCTTCGAACGGCGGGCGCTGGGCAGCGAGTGGTTCAGGGAACAGGTCACGCTTGCTGAGCGTCTGGCCGAGGCACGGTACACACCCGAGCATCATGTGACGTTGCCCCTTGCCCGCGTGGCGGACGCGTGCGCCCTGCCGCAGGAGTTTTTGAGGCAGGGCGTCCAGCGATCCCGGGATCTGCAGGCTGCTGTGGTGACACTCCTTTCCGAGATGACGCGCTGGCACGACAGCTATCCCGCGCCGGACAGCAGCCCCGACCATCAGGCGCTGTCGCGGTGGGTGCACGCGTGGACGCCCGCATTGCGGGAAGGCGCCCACACCTTGGTACACGACCTGTCGGCTGCATCCGCAACGTCCGGTTTCCCCGCCGAGCAGAGCTCTGCTGTGGCGGAGGACATGCTGGAGCGGCTGGGTGAGTTCAAGGACCTGGCTGACCGGTTCGCGGAGAAAGAGCGTGAAAGCGACGACGCCACATCTGCGGCCGGACGGGGCGCAAAGGCTCCGGTGACCGCGGTGCAGAGCGTGCAACGGGTGTGCGAGCGCGCTCTGGCTCGTACCCTCGACGCCTGCGAGCGCCTGGTCGGCTTGTTGCGGAGTCCCGCTGCCCAGGCAGCGGAGAAGAAGACCTGGCTGCTCCTGGGGGAGGCGGGGCAGGGCAAGACGCATTTGCTGGTCGACGCCGCGCGACGGGCCGTAGACGAGGGCCGTCCGGCACTGGTGGTGTTCGGGCAAGAGCTCACCGGGCACAACGCGTTGAGTGAGATCGCGCAGAAGCGTGGCCTGGGGCCGCTTGCTGAGCGAGACCTCCTGCAGGCGATGGACGCCGCTGGCGCGGCCAGCGGCTGCCGCTTCCTGTTGATCATCGATGCGCTCAATGACTCCGACGACGCCGGGAACTGGAAGAGCGAACTGCTCGCGCTGCAGGTGCGTCTGGCCGGGTACCGGCACATCGCTTTGTTGGTGTCCTGCCGCTCGACCTTCAAGTCGATCGTCGTGTCTGATCGTTTCGATGTGCCAGCCTCCGCGCACCCCGGCTTTGCAGGACGGGAGATGGAAGGGCTGGAGAGCTACCTGCGGGGCGTGGCGGCGGTTCTTCCCAACACTCCCCTGCTGGCCTCGGTCTTCACCAACCCTTTGTTCGTAAAGCTGTACGCAGACAGTCTGAGCAAGAGCCTGGAGCGTGGCGGCTCGGGCGGCCATCCGCGTGACCGGAGCGCGGTGTTCGATGCCTATGTCGACCACCGTGCGGAGGCCATCTGCTCCCGGCTCGGACTCGATCCCCTGGAGCGGCCCGTGCACCGTGCGGTGGACGCCCTGGCGTCGCGCATGGCCACCGCACGGCGTTCCGTGCTGCCGCGTGAGGAAGCCCGCGCTCTTGTCGACGCGTACGCTCCGGCGGCCACGGCGTGGCCGGACACGGTGCTCGGGCAGCTCCTCGCCCAGGGCCTGGTGTCCAACGAGCGGACCTACAAGGCCGACCAGGCAACCGGTATCGGTTTCCCCTACCAGGCGTTCGGTGACGACCGCGTTGTACGGTCGGTCTTCGCTGCCCACCAGGACGAGATCGACGCGCTGCGCGAACGACGCCCACTGGCCGTCGATTCCGCGCTGCAGAGCTGGCTGGGGCAGGCTGCCCCGAACTACCAGGAAGCAGCGTCGATTCTCCTGCCCGAACAAACCGGGACGGAACTCATCGACCTGCTGGCCGCCTCTCCCACAGCTGCAGAGGCCACAGCTGGCCCCGGCAGACGCGCGGACGCACGAGGCTACCGGCTGGCCCGCAACTTTCTGGAAACGCTTCCGCTACGCAGCACACGCAGCGTCAACGAACGCACCATCCAACTTCTCAACGAGACCGCCGCACGCCACGGACGCAATTCCGACGTGCTGGAGGCCGCTGTAGCGGTCACCGCCGAGCCGGGGCATCTGCTGAACGCCGACCGTCTCCACCGGGTGCTGCTGCGAAAACAGCGACCCGAGCGCGACGCGTGGTGGGGCGTCGAGACCTACTCCTTGCTGTGGGACGTCACGGCACTGCACCGGCTGCTGCGCTGGGCCGAGCAGTACCCCACCCCGCGCCATCTCCACCCTGCATCCCTCACGGCCCGGCCTCGGCTCGGGGACCGGACCCGCCGGCCGATGCAGACGGCCGGAGCCGACCACGAGGAAGTCGTCCGGCTGGCCGCCACGACACTGGTGTGGACCCTCACGTCCTCCAACCGGTTCCTGCGGGACCGGGCCACCAAGGCCCTGGTGCAGCTGCTCCTGGGACACGGAGACGTTCTCGTCTCCCTCCTGGACAGATTCCTCCACGAGGACGCGGAGGAGATCGACGATCCCTACCTCTTCGAGCGTCTGGCGTGGGTCAGCTACGGAGTCCTGGCCCGTCGCGGCGAGGACGACGGCCAGCACGACCTCCTCCGTACAATCGCCCGGCGGCTCCTCACGTACTCCTACGGCACCGTTGATTCGCCCGCGCACGCTTCACGGAACGCGCTGCTGTGCGAAGCGGCTACACGCGTTGTCACCCTGGCGCACCGTGCTGGAGCCGTCACCGGCGAGGAAGCAGACGCGGTCAGGCATCCGCACGCCTGCCCTCAGATCGGGCAGGCTCCTGCGGAGGAGGACCTCGACGTGCTCTTCCCGCGGCGGGAGCAGAAGGAGTCGCTGTGGGGATCACTCCGCTCGTCCCTTTCACCGCTGGGAGACTTTGCGGACTACCAGGTCCGGCCAGCCGTGCGCCATTTCAGTTTGTTGCCGCTGTCGACCGACTATCCCCGTCGGCCAGCGTGGCAGCGCGCCGACGATCCTGTCGTAGTCGACCCCGCCCGTATCCCGGCCTTCGCGCAAAGGCTTCCGGAGTCCGTCCGGCCCGCCTTGAGCACACCGGCTGCCGTTGAACAACTCCTCACCGGGAGGAAGGCGAGGGACGTCCTCGACGCGGACCAGTACGCGCTGCTGCGGGCCTGCCGAGTGCCCCCGGCCGACGACGAACGCCTCGCCGCTGCCCACGTCGACGCACAGTGGGCCGCACGCTGGGTCCTCGCCCGCGTCGCCGACCTGGGCTGGACGCCTGAACTCTTCGCCGAATTCGACAACATGCGTTCCCGCCACTCTGGCTCCCGCCAGTCACACAAGGGCGAACGGATCGGCAAGAAGTACCAGTGGATGGCCCTCCACGAGCTCGTGGAACGCCTGGCGAACCACCGGCACCCCCACCGGCGGACCGAGCACGACGCCGCCGAATATCCCGGAGCGGCGCGACTGTCGCTGCTCGACATCGACCCCTCCCTTCCTCCGGCCCGACACCCCTTCTCCGACACCGACGACGACAACAGTCCAGACGAAGCCGACCACGCCACCTTCCCGACCGCCGACCCCGCACACCCGCTGGCACCACCTGTCCCCGACCTGCCCGACGACGAGGGCGTCGACGAATGGATCAGCCGTCCGGACAACCTGCCCGACCTCGACGAACTGGGCATCCGCACCGACAGCCAGGACAGGCAGTGGATCGTCCTCTACGAACAGGCCATGGACGACCACGACGGCCGAGGATGGAACGTGACCCGCGGCCAGGCAGAGCAGTGGCACCGCATCCACAGCTGGCTCGTGCCCGCCCCCCAACTCACCAGCCTGCTCACATGGCTTGAGGGACGTTCGTTTACAAACCGGCTGATGCCCGAAGGGCCCGATCGCCACAGCCTTCTCCTGGCCGACTTCCCCACCGTCCCCGGTCCCTGGACCGATCCGGAACCCGACTCCTGGCATGTGAGTACCTTTCAGTATGACGAACCCGGTTCCGGTGAGGACGCCTCCCCTGTCCCGGGGGACGACGATCTCTCCTCTCCGGAGCCAGCCCCTGGACCACCGGCCTCAGAGGAGAGCGTCGCCATCGCCATCTGGCGGGAGCGCAAGGAGAAGCGCCGGGAAGAGCTGCTCCTGGAGCTCGCAGAACTGTGGGCGGACGGTCCGATGGAAGATGACGAGGACGACTGGCTGGAGCGCACCCTCGCCGCACAGCCGCAGGGCCAGATGGTGTTCGCCACAGACCCCGATGGGGAACCCGTCACCGCTATTCCGACCGACCAGACCTACAACTGGAGTGGTGAGAGCCTGGACTGCTCCCTCGACGCATCCGTCTCCGTGACGCTGCTCAGTGACCCACTCCTGAGAGACAGCAGGCTGCGGGGCGACCCGGACCGCCCCTTCTGGTACGACACCGACGGGCAACTGCAGGTGCAGTACCTGACATGGGACCGCCCGAGCGGCAGGGCTTACAGTCTCCTCGCGTCCAGAGAGTGGCTCGAGCACCACCTCGAGCGCAGCGGCCATTGCCTGGTCCAGGGCATGATCGGCGAACGGCAGCCTGTGACCGCCGAGCACCCCCGTGTCTGGAGAGAGTTCAGCCAGAGCGCCGGCCGCACGGCACAGGGACAAGGCAAGCCTGGGACCATCGTCACCGAAGTCAAGAGAAGCATCCGGTAGCAGGCCGTCGCCGCACTTGGCCCGGGCACGACCGCAGAGCACGGCCCGCGCGGCGGCCTGTGCGTCGAGCGAGTCCGACTTTCCCAGCAGACGGCGAGCCGTCCGGCTGTGCGGCTTTCCACATTCGTAGACCGCACACGGTGCGTAGCATATGGGCTGTGAATCTTCCGGCTCGCGTGCGGCAGGCTCTCAACGAATCTGTCCATCCTGCAGAGTTCGAACGGTGCGCTTGCGCCCTGTTGCAGTCCCGGTATCCGGGGTTGTCGGCGGTCGAGGGCGGTCATGACTTCGGCCGTGACGCAGACATCTACTTTCCCTCCGATAGCAGTGATCCTCAGGCGCGGGGGCGCCTTCTGGTCACCACTGGTGATCCGATCGCCAACGTACGCAACGGCCTGAATCGGATGCAGGAGGAGGGCTTGCAGGTCGACCTGGTTGTCGTGGCCAGCTCGCGCCCCGTCGACGCTCGCACCCGGAGGGCTCTGGACAAACTGTGCTCGGACCGAGGGCTTCCTCCAGCTCACGTGTACGCCCAGGAGTGGTTCGTTCACCAGTTGGTGCGTGATGCGGCATGGCGGCGGAGCTTGTTGGGTATCGAGGGCCGACTCGGCGCCTTGCTCGACGAGCCTTTGGAGGCACCTCTGGTGGCGAGCCCACCGCCACTGGTGGGCAGAGGGAGTGAGGTTGCGGCCCTGTCCGCTGCGGTGGATGCCTGTCAGGATGTGGTGCTCGTTGGAGTTCCGGGGGTGGGCAAAACTCGGCTCACTGCTCAGCTCGGAGATCAGGTGGTCTACGTAGAGCCCGCTTCGCTGGCTCACCTTCATGACGACCTGCTTCTGGTGCTGCCGAGAGCAGTGATCGTGGACGATGCTCATGCTCATCCTGATGCGGTGCGTGTCCTGCGACACACCCGTCGACAGACCGGCCTTCTGTTCTCCGCAGTGGTAACGACCTGGCCAGATCGGCTCGATGAGGTGCTTGGCTGGCTGCCCGGGGCGCTAGTCATCAGCGTAGGCCCCCTCGAACGGACGGAGATGGACACGCTGGTCACCACCGCGGGTGTCACCGGTCATCGGTCCCGGGCTGCAGTACTCGACCAAGCGGACGGGCGGCCGGGGTGGGCGGTGACGCTGTGCGAGCTGCTGGCTAATGGGCAGGGCGGGGACGTCTTCAGCGGCAGAGCGCATGTAGCGCACGTCGAACGGTACCTAAGCGAGGCCACAACATCACACACCGTGCTGGATGCCCTGGCCTGTGTGGCCGCCCTAGGTGTATTGCCCTGAGAGGTTAGGGACGCGGCTGGCGGGTGGTTGGCCCTTGAGCGCGGTGTGTCCGCGGTGGTGATTGTAGGTGTGCAGCCAGCTGGGGAAGGCGTCGCGTCGTTCCTGCTCTGATCGGTAGGGGCGGGCGTAGGCCCATTCGTCGAGCAGGGTGCGGTTGAAGCGTTCGACCTTGCCGTTCGTCTGCGGCCGGTAGGCGCGGGTTCGCTTGTGCGTGATCCCGGCTGCTGCCAGGGCGTCTCGCCACAGGTGGGATTTGTAGCAGGAGCCGTTGTCGGTCAGGACGCGTTCGACGGTGATCCCGCAGGTGGCGAAGTACGCCTGGGCGCGACTCCAGAAGCCGACAGCGGTCTCCTTCTTCTCGTCTGCGTGGATCTCGCTGTAGGCCAGGCGGGAGTGGTCGTCGACGGCGTTGTGGAGGTAGCTGTAGCCGGCGCCGGACCGGGTCTTGCGGCCCGCCTGGCGTCCGAGGGTCTTGTGGCCGCCGCCGTCGGGGATGTTGCCGAGCTTCTTGATGTCGACGTGGACCAGTTCGCCGGGCTTGGCACGTTCGTAGCGACGGATGACGCGCCCAGTGGCCCGGTCGAGGTGGGTCAGGCGGGCCAGGCCGTAGCGGGTCAGCACCCGGTGCACGGTGGACGGCACCAGGCGGAGCAGGCCTGCGATCCGTGCTGGCCCCCACCTGCGCAGTACGCGGACTTTGATGATCCTGCGCTCGGTACGGGTCGGGGTCCGTCGCGGGCTGGTGCGGGGGCGGCTGGAGTGGTCGGCCATGCCAGGCTCGCCGAGCCGGCGGTAGCGGTCGGCCCATCGCTGTGCGGTGGTTGGCGAGACTTGGAATCGCTCAGCGGCCCGGCGCAGGGTCCAGCCGTCCTCGACCACGCAGCGGGCCAGGCGCAGGCGTCCGGTCTCGGTCAGGGGTGCATTACGGTGGGGCACGAGGGCCTTTCTGTCGTCCGGCGTAGATGTCGCAATCCACACCGAGCCAGAAGGCCCTCACCCATTTCAAGACCACACGTCAGTGATCGCTGTCACCAACCTCCGTGGACAGAACACCTAGGTGGCGCATCGCCGGAAACGCTGTACGCCCTCGCGCCCTTGGTCGGCGCGGCTCCTGCTGAGTTGTCTGGCATGGTGGAGGGCCTTGCACACAATGGCCTGGTGGAGTCGGTGGAGGACGTCTGGCGGCTGCAGCCGACCCTGTGTGCGCCGCTAGTAGCGCGCTGGTTCTTCACCAGCCCGGTGCGACGGCCGTGGGCCACGCTGGTCGATGCCTTCCCCGACCACGCGCTTGGCCTTGCGTCCGCAGTGATGTCCGCAGCCGAGGTATCCCCTTCCTCGCAGGCGCGGGCACAAGCAGAGAAGTGGATCCACTCGCTCTCGGCCCCCACGTCTTGGGACGTCGGCACCTTCGCCATCGTGACGCAGTATGCCCGGTTGGACTCCCGGGCGGCCCAGTTCGCGGTGAACGGGGCTCTGGCCGTGCTGGCCACTCCTCGCGAACCCGAAGAGCTGTACGGGATGCTCGTTGACCCTCTCGGTGATGCAGCGACCCGGCAACTCATTCAGAGCGCACGTCAGTTCTTCCTGCCGGAAGCGATCGGAGGACTGCTGGCCCTGGCAGTAGGAGACAGGCGGCGTCGGAACTCCACTCCGGATCACCCGCTGCGCGTGCTCAGCGATCTGGCCGGCGTGATCGACCCCGACTTCGGCACGTCCCTTGAGATCCGCACCCGTCTGCTGCGGGCGGTGCTGGACTGGATGCGCCGCCATCGCGCCTCGGGCGAGCAATGGAGCGTGGCCACCGAGGCCCTGGCGGGCATTTTCAGCGTCGAGGTATCAGGGAACTGGCCGGATCCAGGGACACCGAACACAGTCACACTCGCCCACGGTGTGGACGCCGCAGACAATCTCTCGAGACTACTCGGTCTGTGGAAGCAGGTAGTGCCGCTTCTGACCTGCGACGCGACAAGCGGGGACGGGGTGCCCTGTCCGCCAGTCGCGCTGGTCGCCCTGCTCGACATGGCGCTGGGATGGGTCCGGCTCGGCCTGGGCGTCGCCCCCCGTGGCCAGATTCCTTCCGCCGAGCAGATGCGATGGGGGGCCGAGGGAGGGCGCCGCATTCTTGCGTCACTCCACCCGTTGTTGCAAAACAGCCCGGGAACAGCGATGCGCGCTCACCGCGAACTCGCCCGGATCCGGGGCCGGGCTCAAAAGGCTGGCCAGAAGCTGCCCACATTCGATGTCGAATCCGATCTTCAGTCCTTCTGTGAATGGGGAAGCGTCGACTTCACCCATGACTACGAGGCAGCCACCGAGCAAGTGCTCACTCAAGCGAAGACGCTCGCGAAGAGACTGACTGCTCTGGGACCTCGCGCCGGAGTGGCCCGATTCGGCGAACTGGCCGAGCAGGCACAGGTCGTCGGTGACTACACCGGCTATCTGACAGCCGTCCGTATGGCCGAGCTCATGACCGACCCGGCTGCCTGGTACCAAGCAGCTGCCGAATCAGGTGAAACACTGCTGTTGGGAACTGCCCTGACGCAATGGCTCACCACGGCTCCCGACACCGTGCCGCCATCCGTGTTGCTCACGGCCCTCGACGATGCGGCCTCCCGACCCACTGTCGTCAACGCCGTCCTCGCGCGCAGCGTGGTGGATAAGACGGGAGAGCTGGTGATCGACTCGATGCGGGCCGAGGACGCGTCACTGCTCGAGACGCTGATTCGCCACGAGCCCGACGATGTCATGCATCGCCTGCTCATCCACACCATCCCAGCCATCGCCGCGAGCGCAGCGATCAGTTTCTCGGTCGGAGCGCCCCACGGCCCCGCCCTGCCGGCGGAATGGCAGACATCATGGCGCCGCGCGATGCAGAACCTGCGTATCGATCACCTGCCCCCACACAACCGGTGGCGAGCGGGCAAAGTCCTCGCGCACCTCGCGAAGCATGACGCCGACACTTTCGAATCCTGGTTCCACGAGCGGCTGCAGGATATGACCGCCCAGGGCTGGTACGCCTCGCCGCTCCCGCACGACAGCGATCACATCCTCGCTTACCTCCCATGCCCGCACCGGCTACGTCTGGCCATCCACTGCATCGGCCTGCCCCGCGTTGGCCACAGCGCGCTCATCCATCTCGTCGGCTCGGATACCGAGCTGGCCCAGCACTTGCTCGACGAACACGCCGTAAGCCCTGACAAGCTGGTCGACGCCCTCTTTGGGCAGCGCAACGCGGCTGTAGAGAAGATCGGTCCGCTCCTGTTGGAGCGAGGAGCGAGCGCTGGCAGGATCGCGGCGGCTGTCGCCTGGTGCGACTCATGGTCAGGGGACCGCTCGCGGATGCACTCTCAGCTTCTGGACTACTTCACCGCTCTTGCCGACCGAGTACCTGCGCTGCATGCGGTCGCTGCAGCGGGCCGCGCACAGCAAGAGGAGCTGCTTCATCAGGCTGAAGAGCGCGAACGTGCCGCACGAGTCCGTGGACGGTGACCACAGATGCCTTTGGTGAGGGATCAATGCCCCTGAAGTAACCCAAAGAAGGCGAACGTCGTTCTCATCACATAAGCCGATCCAACACAACGTGATGCACCGCACACACACTCGCGGCGGTGGAGAAGGGATGAGTAAGCCTTGGAACCGGAAGGCAGCGCGGTACTGATCACCGCAGTCTCGGAGATGGCCGTACTGCGTGCACTTCAGCTCGCAGGGAACCGGATCATCGGAGCGCGTGGCCGCTCCGTCCGTGGGCCGATGAAGTCGGTCGAACCGTGGTCGATTCACGTGCACCTGCGAGTCGAAGAGCACGAACTGAGCACCTTCCTCAAGGACGCCTGGCAGATTCCCATCGCAGTCGGCCTCCCCGACGACCTCCTCGATGCACTCGACCTACACACCCGCACCCTGCTGACAGCCGGCATCGAGTTCAACCGCGACGATCTCCTGCGCACCTTGTCTCGGCTTCCCCAGCAGCCTGCCCTGCCATGGGAGTCCGTCGGCTCGTAGTGCGACTATCAGACAAGGAAGCGCACACCTTCCCATCGAGGGGCTACGAGCCGGTTCATCGAGGAAAGCTTCGATGTCTTGTGTTGCGCATCGGCCGCACCACTCGTGTCGTCACTACACCCTCCCCTTCTTGCTGGGTAACTCAACAGATTGCAGGGGCCCGCCATGCTCAAGGCAGCTCAAAAATCATCGTGAGCCCCCTGGGAGTTCAGTAACTTGACTCCACGTAAACCGGGGACGTCTTCGTGCGGTGTTGAGCTTGCAGGGGTCAGGTTGTGCAGCACTCGCCTGCACTGCTCGGTCAGTGTCAGTGTCAGTGTCAGTGGGAGCGTCTAGGGTGCAGCGCATGTCTGCCTCATAACCTTGGCGCAGTGCCGAAACTCCCGTGCCACCGGTGTACCCCTTCAACGCACCAGCCGAGTCGATCACCCTCTATAACGGGCAGGTTGCCGGACCCGCCGGGACTGAGGTACCCGGGGTTGTCCAGTACGACTGCTCTCCGAAGCCGGGGATCTCATGGACGATGCATACCGAGGACTATGACCCCACCTCGACGGGCAGGACCGAACTGAGCCTGGTCGACCTCGGCTTTGAACTGCCAGTTTCCGGCACGGATGCCGTGAGCGGTTGGTCCAATGGCACTTCCTACGGAGACCCCGACGCTGCGCTCGACCGGGTCGTCGCCCACTGGTTCAACCTCCCCCGCTGGCACGGGACTGCCCACCTGGCAGCCCGTGCAGGCGATGGAACGCCGCTACTGGTGGCCGCCGGACGCAGTGTGTACGAGGCGGACGGATGGAAGATCACGCTGGACGTTCGCCCCGACCACAAGGCCGTCTTCTCTGGCTTGCATCAGGCCGACGTCTACGTCATGACGCACGTGATGGAGATCCGCCGACTGAACGGAACCACGTTCACGGCCGCCGATGTCACCCCTGTTCTCGGTGCCCTGCACGTCGGACTGTCCTTCGCGCTCGGCCGGTGGGTCGCCCCCGCCCTGCCCGTCGGCCAGAACGACCAGGAGCAAACGGTGTGGGGCCAGTGGGCCCCGATGCTCTGCGACCCAGCACGCCGCATCAGCTCCGGCTGGTGGTACCCCGAAGACCAGGCGTCCTTGGCCGATCTGCTGGCCTGCCTCCTGCCCGCCTTCCACGACCCCTGCAAAGGACAGGCTCTTCGCCTGCAGATGCAGTACGCGATCACTGCCATAGCCGACCGAGGATTCGTCGAACAGCGGATTATGAGCGGAGCTGCCGGACTGGAACACGTGATGTGGCAGAAACTCGTGCTCACCGGTCGACTCACGGAAGCCGAGTTCACATCCCGCGCCTGGCCAGCGCATAGAAAGCTGCGTGCGGTCCTGACGGACGCAGGGGTAGATCTGGAAGTGCACGAAGACCGAATGCCTGCGGCCGCCGTCTTCGCGGCCCGACAGCAACTGGACGGAAACCGGTCGATAGACGGCGCCGACATCGTCACACGAGTCCGTAACCGCCTTGTACATCCCAAAGAGGCACAAGAGCCCGTCTATTCGGTCAAAGGGCTGATCACCGAGACCTGGCTTCTCACCCGTCATTACCTGGCACTGCTGGTACTCCGCTCGATCGGCTACCGAGGTTCCTACCAGGACCTCTCCGAAACGAACAAGTGGGTCGGCCAGACCCATCTCGTACCCTGGGCCTGAGAGCGCACAGGAATTCATGAGCTACGGCGCCTCTTCGCGAGGGACTCCGTGCATCTTCCCTGCCGCGGCCGGTCAAGCAGCCCTCCCCCGCCGGATGGGGAATTGAGTATCCATTTTCAACGTTCTTACAAGGCAAGGATGACTCTGGCGACTGGCGTTTTACGGTTGGGGCCGATCCAGGATCGACGGAAAATCCGCTGAAAGATCCAGCTTAAGAATGCGTTTCGGACGCGGGTGGACACGCACGATTTCTCGTTCAACTTTGCAGGAGCGAATGGCATGCGCCGCAGTCGTTCGCACAGAATTCCCGGGCCACGCTGCGACTCGACCGTGGAGTCCTGTTATCACCGCGTCCCAACCTCCGTACTCCGAGAGGAGAACCCCAGCGCAAGGACGCCCATGACAGGCGCAGAAACCCGCCCGCTGAAAAGCCCCGACGGACCACACCTGCGGGGCTTCTCGTCGAACGGACGCCCCTATAACGCGGGGGTACGGGAATCGGTCTGACCAGGTTGAAGACCTCGCGGGCGGCATACCGCTTGAGGCATCGGATGATCTCACGCCGGGTCTCCCCCTCCTGGGTGCGGCGTTCGTAGTACGCCTGCGTCCGTGGGTCGTGACGTAGCCGGGTGAAGACGATGCGGTGCAGGGCCGCGTTCGCCTGGCGGTCGCCGCCGTAGTTGAGCCGGCGCGTGCTCCGCCGGCCAGAGGACGCCCGTCACCGCATCCTCCACGGGATGTTCCGGCCGAAGCGGATGGCGCCGTCGACGAGCCGACGGAAGTTGCTCTTGCTGAGGGTTCACCCTGAGCGCGTCCGGAGCATCGGAAACGTCCGCCCATCGGTTGCTCCAGCACGGTGGCGGAGCCCGAATTCAGCCATCTTGCCGGTTGCCGCACGCTGATTCCGGTTTCGTGCGGCGCACACCATGATGGCTGGTTGCGTGTCGAACTTTTGATGGGCAGTGCTGTTCACGGGCGCAGGCAAGGGGCTCGAATTACGATGGAATGGCTGATTCCGGGCAAGCTGTGCGACGTGCGCGCGCACAGCCCAACCTATCTGTTTCCGTCACGCTCCCCTATCTTGCCGCTCTGCGTACATGAATGATCGCAGACTGTTCTCCGCCCAGGCAGCGACGGCGTACGGAATGAGGGGGAATGGCGGCTTCGGAACTGGACGTGATGGCACTGGCAGTGCCGGCGGCGAGTGCCGTGGCGGCGGAGATGGCCAGGGGCGGCTGGTTGACATTGCGCTCAGCCCTGGCCCGGTTCTTCAGGCGTGACGGGGACTCCGCCGTGGAGCGGCAGTTGGAGCTGCTCGACACCGCGGAGCAGGCCCTCGCCGAGGCGGCGGAGGAAGACTGCGACGAACTGCGCAGTCGGCTGGAGCAGCGGCTGGTCCTGCAACTCGCTGCCTACCTGGACCGCTACCCTGATATGGGCGAGGAACTGGCAGCGCTCCTGCCGGCCTTACAGGACGGCACGCCGGCAGCAGGGGCGCCGGCGTTGACGGCGCAGAACAACACCAACAGCCAGATCGTGCAGGCGTCCGGCAACCTGGACGCGGGCAGTGGGGGCATCAACTACGGGGTCCCGCCACGCACCCGAGGGCGTGAGAGGCTGTGACCTCGTCCACTGTGCCGCCCGACAACCTTGTGTCCGGCGGCAGCGGGATTCACGCCGCCAACAACACCTACTCGACTCTGCTGCAGGCCGGGCGGGACATCAACCTGCATCAGCAAGAGTCCCTTCCCACCGAGCCCGTGTTCCCGACGGAAATCGACGCGGTCCGCCGTGCCTGGGTCGCCGAGGACAGCGAGGGCAAGGAGATCGCGACCGCCCCGGAAGTGCTGGCCATGCTCGGCCAAGACGAGCGGGTGGTTGTGATCGTCGGCCCGCCCGGGGCGGGCAAGACCGCAGCGGGACTGCGCGCCCTGTCCGAGCTGCGACCCGTACTGCCCGGGACCGGCGGGCCGAGGCTACGGCTGCGCCTTGAGCACGTGCTGCCGGACTGGGAATCGGTCGAGAAGGACAAGTTTCTGCTCCCCGCCGAGCACGGCCGAGGGTATCTGCTCAATGTTTCGGGCGAGAGCGCGCGCTGGGAAAAGCCGGACGTCACAGCCAGGAAGTTCCTCGGTCACGCCGAAAGTCTGAGGAAGAAGGGCTCCTACCTTGTCGTGGTCGCGGGTGAGCACGGCTGGCCCGAGAACGACCCGGTCCTGGGGCGCACCGTCGTTCGAGCTTTCAGCGCACCCCCGGGCGACCAGATCGCGCGCCGCCACATCGAGCGGCTCTATCCGTGGGTCGCACACCGTGGATGGCTGCAGGAAAGCGTCCACGAAGCCGGCGGACGGGGTGAGGAGAGTGACGGTGAGGACCGTCGAGGCCCGCTTGCCGGCCTCCTTCGAGCCGACATGCAGCCGGGTGACGCCGCGGCACTCGCTCTTGAACTCAGCCGCATCAGCGACTCGGGTGGCACGGTCAAGGACGCCCGCGACCTCGTTCTGCGCTGGCGTGAACGGGTCAGTACCGTTTTTCGCGAAACGCAGGACAGCGCGGACGACCGAGCGTTGCTGCTGGCGGCCGTGCTCTTGGAGGGGCTCAGCCCCGCCGAGGTCCTGGCCGGGGCGCGTCTGCTGCTCGATGACCGGAAGACGCGCGGCATCCGGGACATTCTCACCGGCCGCGATCTCGTCACCCGGCTGGAGGCAGTCCAAGCGAAGATCGACGGGCAGCGAGTCTCCTTCGGCCACCTACCCGGGTACCCAGCCGCAGTGCTGCGGCACTTCTGGCGCCAGCTCAGCGACATCCAGCCCAACCTGATCCAGTGGGTCAAGCAACTCACCGCCCCCAAGGGGCTCGGTGCCACGCGCATCCCCCAGATCGCGGACCTGCTCGCCCAGCTCGCCGTGGACGAAAGCGACCTGCGCCCTCTGGACGTCGCCCAGTCATGGGCCACCGCCGGCGACGCCGGGCAGGACGGCGCGTCCCGTCTGCTCGCACGCGTCGCCAGAGACCCCGCCCTCGGCCCGGAAGCCCGTACGAAACTGCGGTCCTGGGCCGGCCAGGGAACCCTTGCCAACGCCACCGTGGCCGCGGTCGTGTGCCAAGGGCCTTTCTCGAAGGAATACCCCCGCCAAGCCCTCACCTGCCTGCGCTGGGTCCTGGGCCGTTCCGAACACGACAGCGCCGTATCCGTAGCCGAAGAGGTCCTGCGCGCCATGGGCTCGGAGATCCGGCTGCTGCCGCGCGTATGGGACACGGTCAGCAAATGGGTGACCGAATACAAGCAGCCGGACGATCGGAATCATCTCGCGGCACGCCGCGCCGTCCTGGCCCTGCTCGATCCCTCCGCTGAGCACCCTGTGGCGACCCTGCTGCTGGCCAATGCCCTGGAGCACCCGGACACAGCAGATGAACTGGTACAGGGCTGGTCCGCCGCCCTGTCCGTGCCAGCCCTGGAAACACGGTGCGAGGAAGTCCTCGCTGCCTGGGCCGAAGCAGTGGCGGACGGCGCACTCGACGCCGACGCAGTGGTCGAAGTACTCAACCACGTCATCCGCGAACACTGGATGACCGGCCCGCTCTCCACCTTCATCGCCGGACGAGCCGGCACGGGATACACCTCCCAATCGGTCGTCGACCTGCGCGAGCGCCTCATCCTGCGCTGGAACGACCCCCGGCCGACCCACACCGAGCCGCACAGCGGCCAGACCCCGACGCCGACGCGCCACGCAACCTCCCCCGAAGACGATCCCACCCCTCGCACCGGGACGGAGGACGAGGCATGAGACGCAATTCCAGACGGGCCCGACGCAAGCAACTCCGCCGGAAGATCAGCGCCTTCTCCGCAGTGCTGCGCAGCAGTCGGCCCGGCATCCACTACACCGCCACCATTCACGCCACCCTGACCCCGGAACCCTCAGGCCCCTACGACCCGGATGAGATCGCTGACCGCGTCCGCACGGCCCTGCGCATCACGGCGGCGGCCGCGGTACGCGACCAGGACCCGATCGACCTCCCCGCCGCGCAGGATGCCTGCGCACAGCAGCTGCGCAGACCTAAGGCTCTCGACCTTCCGGACCAAGCCACTCAGGTCACCGCTTCCGTTCACCTCGAACTCGCCGACGAGGACCGTGCCGCAGTCAAGGAACTACTCACCGCCATACGCGCCCAGGCGGCCACGGACACCCTCACCAGACAGCGCACGGAGACGCTGGCCAGGGAACTCGCCCACCCAGCAGCTCTCCTGGCCCGTTGGCTCCAGCAGCCGGACGCGCAGATCACCAAGCCACCCGATGAAGCGGAGCTGGAAGCGCTCGCACGACGGCTGCGCGGCTACCCGAAAGACCGCGATGAACCCCTGGAGCTGCAACTCCTGGGTGTCCTACGGGATTTTTTCGCCGAGTTCCCCAAGGAAGAACAGAAGCGACTACTAGTGATGCTCCTCGCCAACGGTATGCGTGCCGCCCGGAAGCCCGGTCATGCCGACCGGGCCGAAGCCCTGGTGAAACCAGCACCGTGGCCCGGCGTTGCCGCTCTGGCCGAGGACGCGTCGTGAACGCCAAGCACACAACGCTCTGGCGTCTCCTCCTGTCCCCACGCACCAGCTGGCATGCCCTGGCCCTGATGCGCCGGGCCCACACACACGCCTCACCTCCGCGGCAGCTGTCGTTCGACGCCGCCTGGCGGCAGTCCCGGGTGCAACACCATCCGGGCGACTCCCACTACCTCTTGCACGGCCACGGCGACGACCGCACCTGAATCCGCCGGTTGCCCCAGCAGGACCCTTTGCCATCTCACCTGCAGAAGTCAACGGACCGGTGGAGTGTGGCGGAGCTGAAGCCACGGGACGCCTGTCTGACGCCGGACGATCCCAACGTTGTCGTAGACGTCGTTGCCGACATGAGTTTCTGCCGCTACCACGCAGGCAGCAGGTGCCAGCATCCTCGTCCGCCCACTTCGTCGCCCGGCATCGAGCCCAGTGGAGGAGCCGACATCGGCCGCTCCTTCGAGCGAATTCTGCGCGAAGAGCCCACCCCGTTGCCACCACTGCTGACAGCATCCGCCCCGTCAACGCCAGACACAGTCAAAGGTGGTCCGTTGGAACGGCAGGTCAACGACCGGCAGCGTGCGGTGTTGCAGTGGGTGGGTGCCGGCTGCCCTGACGGCGTATGGGAGACCAGCTCCTACAAGACCACCTGTCAGGCGCTGCAGAACCGGGGCCTGGTCGCGGTCTCCCGGAAGGGCGGGCAGTGGAGCGTCGTCCTGACGAGCGCAGGCCAGCACTATCTGGCGCAGGGCACATACCCTCCCCCAGGGTCGCGCCCGCGGAAAGCCCAGGCCGCAGCTCCACAGCGCTCGGCAACCCGAACGCAGGACGCTCCGGCCGCCGGGCGAAAGCCAAGCACTCCTGGGCAGAATCGTGTGACGTTCACGGAGCATCTGCTGCAAGAGCTCGCGGACGCCGGCGGCCGGATCGTCAAGCCCGGCACCGGCCGTGACTCTGTGAACTGGCCATCCCGCATCGCCGCCGCCCGCAGATCGGGAAAGATCCCGAAAACCAAGGAACTGTACGGGGGCTGGTGCCGCGATGGATATGAGATCAAGCTCGTCGACATTCCCGCCTGGCGCCTTGCCGTCCTCGCCCCCGTCCCTGTCCCCTCCCGGCTCACTCGGCCGCACAGCGCGGTACGGGCCATGCAAAACGAACCCCGGCCGCTGGGCCTGACCCAGCCCGTCCAAGGACGTGCCCTCAGGCTCATCCAGGCACTGATCACCGCTGCCGAGTCCGAGGGACATTCCTGTGCGGCGGGACGGACAGGCTCTGCACCCGCGTCTCATCGCCGCCGCAGGGCATCTCCCCACTTCACCATCACCGCTCAAGGGATCACAGTGGGGTTCCTCGTCCTCCAGGAACAGGACCGGGCCGAGCACGTCGCGACCGAGCAGGAACTCGCCGAGGCCAAGAAGTACTCCTGGATCAGAATCCCCCGTTTCGACTACACCCCGTCCGAACGTCTCCGTTTGGTCCTCAACGGCGGCCAGCCACACCGGGCGAGCGAATGGGCCGACACCCCCGGCCGCCTCCTCGAAGACCAGCTCGCCGAGATCGCCCAAGAGGTCACACTCCGCGGTGAAGCCGCCGAACGCCGACGCCTAGAAGATCACTGAAAATCTTGTTGAGGGCTGTCCGGCCGTGGGCCGGGCGGCCCTTTTCGCTATGTGGTGGCCGGGGTGAGGTGCCAGGTGGTGCCGGTCCGGGTGAGTCCGAGGTTGATCAGTCGGCGGAGGTTGAGGGCGGCGGCGCGGTGGTGCAGCCAGAGGTTGTTGGCGATGACGCCGCGGTGCGGGACGCGTCGGTTGCCCTTGGCGACCAGCCAGGCGATGGCGCGTTCGACCGGGGGCCGCCATCTGCGGTATTCGGCCTGCCAGGCCGGGTCGGCGGCGTCTCGGCGGGCGGCGGTCAGCAGTTCATGCTGGGGGTGGATGTTGAGGGTGCGTCCGGTCTTGGATGTGGTGCAGCGCTCGCGCAGGGGGCAGCCGACGCAGAGGCGTTTGAACTGGGCGGTGCGGGCCCCGTCGGCTTTGATCTGGCCGAGGTTGGCGGTTCGTCCGGCTGGGCAGGTCGCGGTGCCGGCGGCTGGGTCGATGCGGAAGTCGTCGATGGTGAAGCCGTCGGGGATCACCTGCCGCAGCGGCGGTGGCTTGATGACCAGGGTGTGGCCCGCGGCCTGCAACTGTTCGCGCAGCTCGCCGGTGCCGTAGGCGGAGTCGCCGAGCACGGTTAACTCGCCGTCCTCCCCGTCCAGCAGATCACGGGCAACGGCCGCTTCGTGGTTGCCGGGACCATAGCCGCCGGTGACAGCGACGGCGGTGAACAGCCCGCTCTCCGGCTCGAAGGAGACGTGTCCTTTGAATCCGTCCTGGTGGCGGGTGCGGTTTTTGTGGATGTGCCGGGCGTCGGGATCGACGGTGGACACCGTCCGGTCGGGCGCGGTGCGCCGGGCGATGCGCCAGCGGCCATCGCGTCCGTCGGAGTCCTCGGCCGGTTCCACATCCTGCCCGGCGACCAGGGCCAGCAGGCCCATCGCGTTCGCGGCCTTCTCGCCCAGCTCACGATCGGGCAGGCGCCCGAGCAGGTTGAGGGCGTCGGTGACCAGCGCATCCACCAGCGCAGCGCGCGCCTGCTCGTCGTTCCAGGCGATCTTCGGTTTGCCCGGGTCGGTGTAGTCGTGCGCGCGGCAGTGCTCCGCGGCGGCCTCCTGGGCTCCAGGGACATCACGGATCACCCGGCGGATCGCGGAGACGATCTGGGTGACGGTGTCCTGGGTGGCCACCGCGTCATCGAGGACGGTGGAGTCCACAGCACGCCGCTGCTTGCCCTTGAGCACCCCGGTCGCGGCCACGACCTCCTTGACCTTGGTGAAAATCCGCATCGGCTCGGCCGAGTGGCGCAGCCGGCGCCTGAAGTACGTCAGCAGCGACGGATCGAACGCCATGTCGTACAAGCCCAGCCCACAGGCCGCTTTCCACCGCAGATCACACCGCAGTTCCTGGACCGTCTCGAAGTCCGACAGCCCCTGCAGGCTCTGCAGCACCACGGTGGCGGCCAGGACCTGCGGCGGCAGACTCGGACGGCCGTTGGACGACGGGTACATGTCCGCGAACATCGACGGCGGGAACAGTGCCTCCCGGTGCTCGGCCAGAAACGCAAATACGCTCCCGGCCGGGATCAACTCCCGGCAGGTCTCCCACACATCCGGCCCGACCATCTCCCCGGCCCATTCCCCCTGCATGCCTACAAGACTGACCCCGGCCCTACCGGGCCGGGGCCAGAACCCGCAACATTTTCAGTGATCTTCTAGACGAACTCGAGGCAGCGCGCCAGAAGCGCATCCGCTGGGAAGCAGCCATGGATAGGGCGCGCGCCCAATACGCCGAGGCGTACCGTGTCAGGCACTTCGAAGCGCAGGAAGCGGCATGGCGTCACGCGACCCGACTGGCCGAATACGTGAGCGCCGCACGCAGACGAGTCGAGACACTGCCCCCAGGCCAGACCAGAACCGAAGCCGAGGCATGGATCACCTGGGCAGTAGCCACCGCCGAGCGCCTCGACCCACTGAACACGCCACCTCGGATGCCCGACATCCCCGAACCACGAGCCGACGACCTGAAGCCCTTTCTCGGACACTGGAGCCCCTATGGCCCCTGACACAAAACCTGTCTGGGGCCCCACCCAGCCTCACGGAACGACATCACGCGAAGCATCGACGGCGGCCACTACGTGACTCACCCACGGGCATCCGGCATACCGCTTGGCCTGCCCGAGCAGGACACAGCGCATCAACCCTCCAGCCGACAGAGCCCGCCCAGTTGCCTGGCGGGCCACGTCGTCTGTCATGGCTGCGATCGCAAATTCAGCGTCCCCGAGAACAGCGCTGGAAGACAAACTGCATGACGAGCCGACCGCGTCACGCGTGCACGCACAGTCAACTTCACGGTGATGCCTCACCGGAGCGCTCCGGTCAGGCTTCGTCTCACGGCTCTGGGCAGAGGCCCGCCAAGGATGCCCCCCGGCGGGGCCTCGGTCTATCACCGGCCCTGTCACACGTCTGTCACCAACTACGCCGACGCCACCGGACCGCAAAGCCCTGACCTGCTACAACGCACACACCATGGACTGGCGCGGACGCCCATAGACGGTCTTTACAACCTGTGCCATGTGGTACCCAGGGAGGGACCCAGGATCAGGACCGGAGCCTCTTCTGGCCCGTCAAAGCGGTATTGCAGGGTGTTCGGTGGTGTCTCGCTCACCCGTCAAACCCTCTCACGTATCACGAAATCTCACACGGCCGGGGGAACCCGACGGCTCTTGACCCTCTCGGCGCGGCACGTCCGGCACTGCCGGAACCCTCGGGGATCCAGATACGAGTTCTCCGGTGTGTACGCGTGGCCGCTTGGACAGTGCGTCCTCCTGGCTCGCGCGCTCTCCCAGTCCCTGCGCCGCAGAGCTTCCTCCTTTGGCACGGCTTCCAGGTGGTCCGGGTTGCAGCAAAGCGTAAAGTGCCGTCCCCAAGGATCGGCATGACGCACCTGGAAACCCTCGGGAATCTCACCGACCAGCAACCTGAACACCACACGGTGAACAAGTTGTGTCTTTCCCTCGTAGGAGACTTGGCCGTAGCCTGACTGCCCCTTCCCGTTGCAGCTACCGGTCCACAGCCAGCAGGCGGTCTCCGGGTCCACCTCGATCTTGCTGGCTATACGCCTGGGCAAGTCGCCCGGCTGGTAGACCGCCTGGCTCACGCTTGCCCCTCCGTTGCACTCCCGTGCAGCCCATCCCGCATTGTGGCGGCTTCGCGAAGATCCTCGACGTCCGGCTTCACGTACCACTTCTTGGTGGTCTTCACATTCGTGTGTCCGGCCCACCGCGCAAGGATGTGATCCGGCGTCGACGTCTTCCCACCGGAGTCCGCAGACTTCAGCCGGACGTAGACCCATGAGGGACAGCAGGAGCGGAGCGTAGAGCCGTTCACCCCTGACGCCCTGCACGAACGCCTGAACCTCCTGGACGTTCCAGGGCTTCACCTCCTCCTTCTTCTTCCGTTCCTCCTTGCGCGCCCTTCGCGGAATGGTCACGTGCTGGGACACGTTCATCGTCACCAGCCGACGCGTCACGGCTCGATTGAGAGCGTCCTTCAGTCGAGCAAGGCTCATGTCCACGCTGGTCACTCCGAGTGGAGTTCCGGCTTTTCCACCGCGTACGCGCCCGTGCTTCAGAGCCCAGTGCATCCACCCTTCTATGTCCTCTTCAGTGAGCTCCTGAAGACGTATGTTGCCCAACTTCCCCCGCACCCGGTCCAGGGTGATGCGGTAGTTGTAAATGGTGGTCTCTTCCAAGTCGTCAGCCTTCATGGCCAGCCACTGGTCGAGCCACTCATTCACGGTGAGCTTATTTGGCGGTGCGAGCGTCCCTTCCTGGTGACGGTTGGTGATGCGGGCGTACTCGGCCTTCGCTTCCTTCAGCGTGCCGAATGTACGGGTTAGTTGCTTGCGCCTTCCGGTGGCGGGGTCGATGCCTATATCGACCACGAACCGGTACCGGATCTGCCCCTTCGCGTTCGGTGGCAACTTCCTGATCGGATCGGACAGGATTACTCACTCTCCTTCAGGCCATGAAAATTCCACATTGACGGAGGGCCGCAACGCTTCAGGGAAGGGACGCCGCGGCCATCAAGGCACCAGCAGACGGTGCCGTTCTCTACGGGTTTGCGGCGCCTTTTACTGCATCCGCTACTGCTCCACCGCCAAGTGCAGCCGCATGCGAACGCACTCAAATGGTCGTCACGATTGCCGGTTTGGCTAACCGGCGATCGTGGTCTATGTTTCGGGCCCGCACAGGCAATCTTGTTAGTGGACGAGGCTCAGGAGACCAGCCAGTACGACCGGAGACGGGGCGTCGCTCCATCCGTCACGAGCACCAAGAGCGCATCGCGGTGGGCCGGTCGAGGTTTGCCTGCCGCGACGCGCTCGGGAGCACCGGCGGCCCAGGCGACGTGGTCGGATTGCGGCTCCAGGTCTGAGAGCGGCCTTCGGCAGGTGACCTCCTTGGATCGGGGACTCGGCGCGGAGGCCGAGGAGCATGAACTGAGGTACCGGCTGCCGTCATGGTCGACCTGTCTCTTGGTCGGCCCGGAAGCCCGAACCCCTTGCTGACCTGGTATTTTCCGAGACGTTGTACGTTGACATGGTCCCGGAGCAGGTTCCAGCCCTTCAGCGCTCTTTCTCGTCTGCCGTGGGCGAATCAAGGCTGCAAGGAGCCGCACACGGCCGATGGCCGGCAAGCGACCCTCTCGGCTCGCTGGCTGATCGGTGCTGTCGCGGGGAGACCCTTCCTGCAGTCAGCCGGACGATTAGAGTGATCGGCAAAGAGCTGCTCGGCTGATGTAGTGAAGGGTGAGTTGGGGCGCATGAACGGGGGCCCACAGGGATCGGCAATTGCATCGTGGCACGCCGGCTGGGCTCGGGTGGCATGGGCGAGGTCTATCTCGCCTACCCCCCTCGTGAGGTCGCCGGTGTCACTGAACAGGTTCAGTCCTCCCCGCCCCGGGTCCCCTCCAGCTCCGTAATGGACTCGGCCAGCGTAGCCACGGCGGCGGCGTCGATCTCGCTCTGACGGATGTAGGCGAGGCGCCACTTGAAGCGGTCGACGACGCTGCTGGTGACTCCTACGCCTGGCTGAGCGCGGGCACTACATGATCCCTTTCCAACGCCAGGGTCGCGGTTCTGCACGGCCACGCAGGCAGTCGACGCGGTACTGAGCCTCTGCCCGCCACTCAGGGCGCGTGGCCGCGTGCTGGGCCGCGAAGGTGGTCATGCGCAACTCACGAGCCCCGGCGAGGAGCTCGTAACCCTCCCACTCGGTGACGTCCGTTCCATACGCCTCGCAGAACTCGGCGTACTCGGCCTCGGTGACCGCCCCGGTCGTCGTCAGCTTGACCGCCGTAGAGACCAGATCCCACTCGGGCGGCCCGACAGAGGCTCGCTCGAAGTCGAGCAGTACTGGTCCCTCTGGCGTGCGTGCGACGTTGCCGACCCACGCGTCGCCGTGCACAACGCACTCGGGCAGGCCGGCGGGCCGACGCTCCCACTGCTCGCAGAGTTCCGCATGCCGACCACGTAGCCAGGCGCGATCATCTTCCGGAAGCGACGTGGCTGCCTCGATTCGCTCGACGACCCGCACAAACGGGTCCAGCCGGTCGAGGGGGAGGTCTGGGACCGGCAGCGGGTGGAGTTGCTTCAGCAGTGTGACGACGTCCATGACGGCGCCGATCTCATGCGGCGGAAGCTCAACCCAGAAGGTCACAGGGCGGCCCCCGGCCTCGATGGGCTGCTCGTGCGGCAGCGCGCGGACGGCCGGCACTCCGTTGTCGGCGAGCCACCGGGCCACGAGCACCTCACGCACCGCGGCTTTCCACTGGCCGGCGCGGGCGATGCGAATGATCACCTCGCCAGGCAGGCGCCAGATCTCGTTCTCGGCGATGCGCACGGGCTCGGCGCCAGCGGGGTCGAAGCCTGCGAGGGCACAGGCTGCTTCCAGTACGGCACGGGCGGGGACAGCCGAGATCGTCATGCCTGCAAGGTAGTCGTGATTCGCTGGCGGAGGTGTGCCGCCTCCTCCAGCGTGCGGTGCTGGCCGGCGAGTCGGCGGAGTTCCTTGAGGTCGTCGGCTGCCCTCCGTGAGGTGAGCTGGCCGACGTCGTTGAGAGCCTGGTGACCAATGTGGATTGCCTGCATCGGGTCGCCCTTCGCCATGACCAGTGACGCCAGCTTTGTAGCCGAGATCGCGCGCGAGCGGGCGTACTCATCGCTGTGTCCGGCGACCGCCGTCGTGAATCGCTGCGCTGCCCGTCCGGGGTCCTGGTCGGCATGCATGGCCAGGTCCCAGAGCGCATGTGCCGTGTCGCCGTGGTGCTGCGCGTCGTCGTAGTAGCCCATCCAAAGCGGATCCTCGGCAGGGTTCGAGTGGGCGAAGGCATCGTCAGCTGCACCGACTGCGGCCAAGGTGCCCTGTACGTCGTGCATCTTCCCGAACGCCCGGGCGCGAGCGCTGTGCAGCATGGCTTGGATGGTCGGAGTGAGCCGGTCAGAACGGACGAGGCCCTTCTCCGCGTACGTCAGCCCCTCATCCGGGTCGCCGAGCCACGTCGCCTGACGGGACAGGAAGGAGAAGGTCTTTGCGCGCAGCCACCAGTCGCCGGCCTCCTCCGCGCACTCGGATGCGATCTTGAACGCTACCCGGGCGTCATCGTGGGCGTAGGCGTCGAAGTGAGTTGCGCCGACCACGATGCCCAGCCGCGCGACACCGCCGAGGATTTCCGGGCGCAGCGGGGCCGGACAGTCGACGGACAGCAGCCGAACGGCCCATTCCATGCTGCGGCTGGCGAAGTCGCCGAGCATGCCGCCTCCGCCCTGGGCGTTGTCCCAACGGTGGATGCCGTCGGCGATAAGGCGCAGCTCTTGAAGCTCCTTCGGTCGAATGCGCTTCGGGAGCTCGGGCGGTGCCGTCGGGGCTACGAGTCGGGCAAGGTCTATCGGGGCGATAGCGGCGAGGCTGGTGGCAGCCAGGAAGGCGCGTCGGTCCACGGGCGGCAGGCTTCCGGGTAGCGGGGCTGAGGTCTCTGTGCCCAGCATGCGGCCTTGATGGACCTGAATGGTCCCCTCCACCGCGCCCCTTCGTGCTCTATCCGCTTCGCGCCGCTTATTATCCGCATCGCCTACGAAGCCAGCGAGGCCGAACGCACCACGCGAATCACCCGTGCATTCCCCCGCCTTGCCCACCCCATCGCCTGCATCGTGGAGATGGAAGGCGCGGCCTACTTCTCCCGCACACACCAACGCGACCCCAAGCCGCTCTTCAAGAAAGCCCTCCCGAGCCTGCGCCGCAACGTCCAATGCCTACGCCCCATCCCGCCGGCCAACCCCAATCCCAGCAAAGCAGCCCTCGCCAAGCGCTTTCCCGGCACCGACTTCGCGACCACCGACATCGAGCGGGCCACCGCCGCTCTCCGGGACGCCCTCCGCCAGGCCGGTCACCTACCCAAACTCCCCGCCCCACCCAGCGTCGAAGGCCCTTTCGAACTGATCACCGTGTGGCTCGCCCCCGCAGGCGAACGGATGCTCGTGCCCATGCTGATCCGTCAGCACACCCACGAGGAGCCCACGGCACAGCTCATGACGACAACCGGCAGTCCTGCCGAGCACCCCATGCCACTGACCGCCCTGCCAGAAGCCCTCGTGGCCGGCCGCGGACGCGTGCCCCGTACCGCTCGCGCAGCCCTCGCCGAATTCCTCACCAACGCCCTGTCGCTCGACTCCACCACCAACCGCCTGCTGCTCGTACGCCGCGCCCGGACGAGCGACAAAGACATCTGGCCCTGGCTACAAGACAGCCGTATCACCTTCGACCAGCTCGTGCTGCCGGGCATCGACCTCACGGCCCCCAACGCCGACCCAGTCCACCGCAAGCCCGGCGACCACCCGGGCCTGCGCATCATCCGGCTACGCGAGCGCAGCGACCGCTCTGCAGTGCCCAGAGCCTTCGGCGTCACCCAGGAATTGGCCAGCGCCGACGACGACACCGACAACCTGATTCCCGTCACCCGGCACGGACGATTCTCCGGCCTGGTCGAAGTCGGGGAACGCTCCTTCTGGGGCATCAACCCGCGCCCCGATCAGAACCAGACCCCTCTCACGCTCACCAAGCTCGACCCGGCCCAGACCGCCAACCGGACCTGGACCTGCTCCAACCCCAGCTCCCTGGAGATCGTGCCCGCCTTCCTCCAGGACGGCGACAACCCAGCCGACTGGGCCATGTACGTCCACGCTCAACGACGCCTCCACGCGCACACCTCCATCGCCACCACCTGGCCAGCCATCGTCCACCTCGCCGAACTGATGGAGGAATACATCCTGTGAAGAGCCCGGACGGGCACGCCGGTCTCGGCCACACCCCAGCCGTGCACCGAGGGACCACCGCAGCGAAACGCCTGCGGCCACGCCAGTCTCTCGGTGGTGCTGCGGGCGACCTCCGGCGCGACCAAGGGGCGCATGCCACCCCAACGGTTGAGGGCGATCAGCTCCTGCGCATAGCCCCCGGCCAGGCAGGACAAGTACCACCCGGTGTGTCCGACCGCTCCTGGCCCGCGACCTTCTCGAGGACCTGCTGTTCGGCATCCACGCCTGCTGGCTCATCTTCGAGGAGCACGCCAAACTGCCGGACCGCGAGGAGGAATGGGACGAGGCCGACGACGACGCCTGGCAGGCCGAACAGCAAGACACCTTCGTCGACCTTGTGCGTACGGCAGCTACAGCCAAAACACAACCGCCTCCTGTGAGCACGATCGGCGGGCCCCGCCGCACAGCCGCCCCCTCTGGTCGTGATCACGAGAAGCCGAGGTGCCACTGCCGAAGGAGGGCGGAATGTAGCTGCGGATGCCCGGTTGGCCAAACCGGGCATCCTCCGCATCATTGATGATCCACCGCCACTACCTGCCCAGACGTCGGAAGGCATCGCCACCACAACATCCACAGCCACGCTGTCGCGCGCTCATCCGTTTCACAGACGCACGAGACGGCTACCCCGCCGCGTAGCTCACGCGGAAGAGGCTCACAGCCCGCTCCACGTCCCGCTCGGAGCGCAACTGCACCTCCAGGTCGCCCGTGCCATGGTGACCGAGCCCCGTCACGTCCCGGGTGAAGCCGGGTATGAGGTCGACCTCCCTCGGATCGGCCTTGAGATAGACGAGGAGCTTGGTCTTCTGTGGCGGGCAGACGCAGGCGAAGTTCCGCAGCCGCTGATACGCGCGGTACTGCTTGCGCTGCACCCGGCTGACGCCGTCACCGAGGCTGAGCAATACCTCGTCGACCGCCTCCGCCAGCTCCGCCAGCGCCCCTCCGTGCCCGCGGACAGGCGGCAGCACGGCCGCGCGCCGGCGAACTCGCCCGGCGGCCGACGTCCTTCCACTGACAGATGCCACGGTCTCAAGACCAAGGAGGTCCTGACCGAAGAAGCGGTAGCGAACCAAGTCGATGCTCCGTCGATGCTCGCGTACGGCGTGGACGTCGTAGCGGGTGAAGTCGCCGGCGACGCAGATCAGCCTGGGTGCACTCCACAGCACCGGGGCCGCGGTCGTGGCCCCGAGCCGGTCGCGGACCAGGTGCTGGAACTCGGCCCGGTGATCCATCAACCAGCCGAGGTAGAACAGCCCCTGGTTGATGACGCCAGAGTCCACACCTCGCTTGTATTCGACGACCACCGGAGCTCCGTTCTCGTCGAGGCCCAGCGAGTCGATCCGGCCACCGTGGACCGGGCCGGTGCTGTACTCGCTTGCCAGGAACCGGACCCCGAACAACTTCTCCATGTTGCCCTCGACGATGCTCTGCACATCGGCCTCGGCATCAGCAAGACGCGGCGCGACGTCAGTCACGCCGCCATTCGTGTTGTAGAGCTTCAGGTCCGAAACCGCCCCTCCCGTGCAGCCAGTGTGGCCGACACTCAACAGCAGGGGCTGTCGGATTTATTTCCGAGTACTCCGCAGTCTGGTTCCGGGGATTCCAGCGAGGCCCCCGACCTGCTGCAGTGCCGGGGTGACGGCTGCCATCCCAACCGGGACACCGAAGCAGCCATCCGCGCTGCCGGATTCACGCGGCTCTCCCCCGGGCCGCAGGACGCGGGCGATCTCCGTCAGCACACCGGGCACGTCGGCGACCGAGCAGAGCACGAGGGAGGCGAAAGCGGCGTCGAAGTCGCCCCTACTGCCGGGCAGTTCGGCTGCCTCACCCACAACAACCGTGACCCGCACCGGTGCCGAGGGCGCCGCCTGCTTGGCCACGGTGCGCAGGGTGTCCTCGGGTTCGAGGGGGCGACCACCTCGGTCACCGTGTCCGGATAGTGACCGAAATTCCGACCCTGCCCGGAGCCCACCTCCAGCACCCGTCCGGTCAGTCCGGCGAGTAGCCGGTCGTCGCACCGCCGCGCCGGTCGAACTCGGCGGCGATCTTCAGATACTGGCGGGCGAAGCGCGAGTGTTGCAGTCCCTTGCGGCCGGTGGTGGTCATGCGCCCTCCACCTCGAACTTCTCCTCGGCGTGGGCGGGGTCGGTACGGGCGGCGTCGGTGACGCAGCCGCGGACGCGGTCGTCGAGGAAGCCCATGTGCGACTTCCTGCAGGGCGCGGGGGGGGCGGCGCTGATCTGGGTGAGGACGTCCATGCAATAGCGGTCGTCGGTGATCGTGCGGGAGATGCCGCGGATCTGGCCCTCGATCTTGTGCAGGCGGGCGAGGTGGTCGGCCTTGGAGTCGGCGTATCCCGGTGCTGGATGTGTGGTTCGTGGGCTTGGCGGTGGGAGGTGTGGGATGGCGGGGGTAGCGGTCACCGGTGTTCGCCTCCTTCACGCGTCCCGCCGGATCCGGAGCCGGTGTAGCGCTGTGGGTCGGCGTCGAAGGCGGCGGCGCAGTGGGCGGAGCAGAAATAGTAGGTGCCTGTGCCGGTGTTCCGGGACTGCGCTGCGGACGCCTTGTCGATGCTCATGCCGCAGACGGGGTCCGTGACCGCGCTGCCGTCGGCGTGATGCTCATGGGCGTGGTCATGCGGGGCGGGCTGGTGTTCGGTGGCGGCGGTGCCGCCGGCTGGGGAACGGTCGGTGGCGGATTCGACGCGGGGCTGGACGCGCGCGGGCTGGGCGCCCGACAGCGGCTGGGTGTGCCAGCGGCGCAGCCGGGAGGCGTTGGTGACCACCGACAGGGAGCTGAGCGCCATGGCGGCCGCGGCGATGATCGGGCTCAGGCGCAGCCCCCACACCGGGTAGAGGGCGCCTGCGGCGAGGGGGACACCGACAGCGTTGTAGACGAGGGCGAAGAACAGGTTCTGCCGGATGTTGCGCATCGTGGACCGCGACAGCCGGATGGCGGTGACGACGCCGCTCAGCGAGCCGGAGATCAGGGTGATGTCGGCGGCCTCGATGGCCACGTCGGTGCCGGTCCCGATGGCGAGGCCGACGTCGGCTGCGGCCAGAGCGGGCGCGTCGTTGATGCCGTCGCCGACCATGCCGACCGTGCGGCCCTCGCCCTGCAGGCGGCGGATCTCGTCGGCCTTGTGCTCGGGCAGCACCTCGGCCAGCACCCGGCCGATGCCGACCTGGGCGGCGATCGCCGCGGCGGTGCGGGCGGTGTCCCCGGTGAGCATGACGACCTCGACACCCAGGCGCTGCAGGGCGGCGATGGCGGCAGCGGAATCGTCCTTGACGGTGTCCGCCACAGCGAGCACGCCGGCGGGCCGTTGGTCGACCGCGGCAAGAACAGGTGTCTTGCCTGCGGCCGAGAGGTCGGCCGCGACGGGGTCCAGTGCGCTGGTGCCGATGCCGACGTCGCCCAGCAGCCGGGCGGTGCCGACCAGGACGGCGTGCCCGTCGACGGTGGCCTGGACACCCTTGCCAGTGACCGAATCGAAGCCGGTCGCCGCGGGCCACGCCAGCCCGCGCTCGCGGACGCCGGTGACGATGGCCTGCGCGAGGGGGTGTTCACTGTCGGCTTCGGCCGCCGCCACGAGCCGCAGCAGCTCGGTCTCGTCGATGCCGTCGGCTGTGTGGATGTCGGTCAGGACCGGTTTGCCCTCGGTGACGGTGCCGGTCTTGTCCAGCACGACGGTGTCCAGCTTGTGTGCGGTCTCCAGGGCTTCGGCGGAGCGGATCAAGATGCCGGCCTGGGCGCCCTTGCCCGTTCCGACCATCACCGACAGCGGGGTCGCCAGTCCCAGGGCGCACGGGCAGGCGATGATCAGCACGGCGACCGCGGAGACGAGGGCCAGGGTCAGCGCGGGGGACGGACCGAGGGTGAACCAGACGGCGAAGGTGCCGATCGCGACGGCGATCACGGCCGGCACGAAGTAGGCCGAGACCGCGTCGGCGAGCCGCTGGATGGGGGCCTTGGACGCCTGCGCCTGCTGCACCAGGCGGATGATCTGGGCGAGCATCGTGTCCGCGCCGACCTTGGCCGCACGAACCCGCAGGGAGCCGGTGCCGTTGACGGTCGCGCCGATGACCGTATCCCCGGTGTGCTTGGTGACTGGCATGGGCTCACCGGTGACCATCGACTCGTCCACCGCGGAGGAGCCGGAGAGCACCTCGGCGTCGACGGGGATCTTCTCTCCGGGCCGGATGACGATCTCATCTCCAATGGCCACGTCTTCTACCGGGATCTCGGTTTCGGTGCCGTTCCGTATGACACGGGCGGTGCGGGCCTGAAGGCCCAGCATGGCCCGGATCGCCTCGCCAGTTCCGGCCTTGGCGCGGGCCTCCAGCAGGCGGCCGAGCAGGATCAGGGTGAGGATGACGCCGACGGCCTCGAAGTAGACCTCGCGCACGTCTTCCGGCAGCAGGCCCGGGGCGAGAGTGACCAGCAGGCTGTAACCGTAGGCGGCACTCGTCCCCAGGGTGATCAGGCTGTTCATGTCCGCGGCGCGGTGACGCAGGGTCAGCCAGCCCGTCACATGTATCGGCCACCCGGTGTAGAACATCACCGGCGTGATCAGCGCCAGCTGCAGCCAGTGGTTCAGCATCCAGCCGGGCACCCAGTCCGCGCCGAACAGCTCGTACGCCATCACGACGAACAGCACCGGGGCGGTCAGTACCGCGCCCACCGCTACCCTGCGGGCCAGGTCCTTGATCTCCGCCTGCCGCTCGGCGGCGTCCGCTGCCTCCTCCTCGGCCGCCGTCCGCTCCTCTCCCCCGGGCGGACCTTCGGCCGCCGGAGCCTCAGGCGTGGTGCCGGTGTCGTGGCCGTCGGAGGGCGGCGGCGGGCCTGCGGAGCCGTCGGCGGGTTCGACGAGGAGCGTGCCGTGGATCATGTTCATGCCGCAAGCGAAGCCGAAGGAGCCCGGCCGGTCCGGGTTCAGCCGCACGGTCGTGCGGGTGTGTGCCGGCAGCCCGGCCCCGACCTTCAGGTCGGGGAAGACCACGCGGGAGGTGCACTCACCTGCTTCCTGCCTGTCGAAGACCAGCTCCACCGGCGTGCCCTCACGGACTCTGATCAGGTCGGGGCTGTAGCCGCCCCGCACCGTGACCTCCACCCGCTGCACCCCGCCCTCGACCCGGGCGGCGCCGGCCCGGCGCGGCCCGAAGAAGAACCAGCCCAGCCCGGCGACCAACAGCACGGCGGCCAGGATTACCACGACATCGAGGGCACCCATGAGCTGCTCGCCTCCCTGGAAGTTCACTCTCCAGCCTGCGCTCGGGTACCCCTGCAGGGTAGGGGCTGAACGGCCCACAGGTCCTGGACCGTCCGGCCCAAGAGCGCCACCTATACAGGGGAACAATGGAGGTGAGGGCAGCAGCCCGCCCCAGACGACGGGCTCCGCGCCCGTACCAGTCGCCGAAACAAGCTGAAGCAGGTGAGTGGCGATGATGTTCTGGTACGACCACGATGTCAGCGGCTGGGGCTGGTTCGGGATGTCGGTCGGCATGGTCCTGTTCTGGGCGCTGATCATCACAGCCCTTGTCCTGGTCTTCCGTGCCGCCAACCGGCCCCACGAACACACCCACACCCCCGCCGCACCCACACCTGAGCAAATCCTCGGCGAGCGGTTCGCCCGCGGGGAGATCGACGAAGAGGAGTACCAGCGCCGACTGAACGCCCTGCACGCCGGCCCTCTCACCAAATCCTGAACACCCCCCTGTGGTCTTGGCCCTCCGCTGGCGGAGGCCCGTGATGAACGAGAAGCGCAACTACGGCATGTACGCCCTCGCCGCCGCGATCGTCGTGGTCGGCGCCCTGATCGTCGGCGCGTCGCTGGAAAGCCTGGCCTGGCTCGCCCTCGTCGCAGCCTGCCCACTGATGATGTTCTTCATGATGCGCAGCATGCATGGCAAGGACATGCACGGCGGACACGATCAGCACCGCGACGACCAGGACGAGGGCCCGCTGCGCAAGTACGACCACCACGCCGGGCCTGGGCGGCCCTGACCGCCCCGGCCACGGATAGGGGGTGAGTGCCAGCCGCCGTGATCGCATCGATCGACTTCTGCTGCAACGGCCCACCATCCCGACCCTGATCATGTTTCCGGTCGTGGGTGTACGTACATCTGCGGCTGGCCCACAGCGACGAATGCGAGGTCGCGTCCCGGTTCGGTGAGCAGTGAACCGCCTACGCGGCCCGGACACCGGCGTTCTGACCGAAGATGCGTCATCGGATACGCCCGCACGGCCGGGTGCCCGGCTACGTCCGAGGACCAAAGCAGCCCGATCACGCGGAGGTGAGCGCGATGACGGCGCTGACCTGGATCCTGACCGCCATCGGCCTCGTGACCGTCACGGTCTGCGCGGCCCGGGTGCACCGCCAGGGCGGCCCCGTACCAGGTACGACCCTGGCCCCCTACCGGTTGCTGGTGTGCTCGCCTTGCCTGCGCTCCTGCTCGACGACGCGCCAGCCGCGGCCTGGGGACTGTGGGGCACCACCACCCGCCGCCGCCCTGACTTGGGCCGTTGCCGAGACCTTGCGCGATGTGCCCGCTCGGGCTCGGCATACGGCCCGGAGGCCACCATGACCCGCGACGTGGCCAGGCCGCCGCAGGCCGAAACAGCCTCCGCCGCAGCAGCCCCGGCCTCTGCGGCGACCGCCCCAGGCGTGGTGCTCCAGGCGTCAGGCATCGCCGACCGAGCACACGCCGTACGCAGACTTACCCGCCCAGGCGAGGGCCGCTACGGCAACCCTCTCTCCCCGTCGCGCCTGACGGGTCGATGATGGAGATAAGCCGCGAAACAGGTGATTGGCGATGCCACCGCACTGTGATTCTCTCGACGGTCCCGTCGTCACGGCCGCGCGCAAAGCCCTGGAGGAGAGGGATATCGACCAGGTCCTGCCCTACCTGCCTGAAGAAGGGGAACGAGAAGTCCGTGAGGCGTTCGAGCTCACCGCCAAAGCACGGACGCTCGGCCAGGAGGCGCAGGAAGTGGCCGACCGCTGGTTCTTCGAGACGGTCGTCCGCGTACACCGATCCGGAGAAGGCGCTCCCTTCACGGGATTGAAGCCAGCCGGGCTCAACGTCGGACCGGTCATCCCGGCTGCTGAGCGTGCCCTCGACGCCGACTCCGCGGACGAACTGACCGGGATACTCTGCGGGATCGTCCGTGAACAGGTGGAAGAGCGTCACGGCCGCGCCATGGCACTCAAGGAGCATGCCACTGAGGGAGTGGCTGCCGCCCGCGCATATGTGGAGGCCAGTCTTGGCCTGCAGGTGTGGGCGCACCACCTGTACAAACAGGCGATCGCCGTCCCGGATCCACCAACCCGGCGCTCATAAGGAAACGAACAGTTTGGCCGCCCGCCGTGTAAACCCCGGCGCAGGCGAGCGGCCGTGTGCTCCTTCTTCTCCTTGATCACCAACCGGATGCTGTGCCCTGCGGGGACATAGGGCGCATGAGCGGTTTCACCCGCATAACTCCCGGCCGATCCCAGTCCAGATGCACGGTCAGCCCTTCACCGCCCGGTAGTCCTTGATCTGTTCGATTTCATGGGCCAAGCCGTCGTAGTCGCTGAGATGACAGAGGCGTGAGCCAAGCTCCCGGCTTCTGGACCAGGAGCGCGGGCACAGCGTCATGGTGTGCCTCATCCTGGTTCGCGCTGAGCTGTGCCGAGGATGTGGGTGGCGGCGGGCGAGGGCAAGCGGGTGTCGGGGAAGGAAAATGTCTCCACCTCGGTGAGGCGGAACCCAGCTGCGGTGATGGCGGCCTGGGTGTCGCGGCCGACGTGGCAGCCGCCCATGAGCAGGGGCCAGACGGTCGCGTCCAGCGCCCGCTGTACGCGCCGCATCGCGGCCGAGTCGGCGCGTACGTGCTCGAGGAAGCGGAGTTGTCCGCCCGGCCGCAGCACGCGGTGGAGTTCGGCGAGAGCTGCGTGTGGGTCGGCGACCGAGCACAGGGTCAGGCAGAGGACGGCCGCGTCGAAAGAGGCGTCCTCGGCGGGCAGTTGCTCGGCCCGGCCGTCCACCACCTCCACGGGAACGGCAACGGAGCGGGCGCTCCGCACGGACCATTCACGCAGGTGGGGCTCGGGTTCCACCGCAAGGAGTCGGGTCACTGTGCCCGGGTAGTGGCGGATGAGCTGGACCGGCGACCTTGCTGTAAAAGCGCGCGAAGACTGGGCGCGAGGGGATGGGTGGCCTCGTCTGCTGGGGCATGGCTTGTCACCCACTCCTCTCTACGGGGCTCCACGTTCCGCGGGGCAGGGTCTCGGCCCAGCGTGCGGGCTCCCCCACTTGGGTTCAGCCCACGGTGAGGGTGCCCTTCATGTTCGGGTGGATGGTGCACATGTAGGAGTAACTGCCGGATGCGGACGGTGCGGTGAAGGTGGCATTTGTGTCGCCTGCGATTCTGCCGGTGCCGAACGTCCTGTCCCCGGTGGCGGTCACGGTGTGCGGATCGGAGTCGCGGTTCACGCCGGTGATCTTCGTTCCGGGGCCCACACGAAGGTCCGCCGGACTGAAGGCGAAGTTCTCGATCACGATGCGCGCCGCGGCTGGGCCGGCACTGCTCTCGACGCGTGGGGCACTGGTGGTGGCTGGGCCATTGCCATTGCCGTCATTCGAGCAGCTGACCAGAGCGAGCAGGGCCGATGCTCCCCCAGGGCCACAGCGGTGCGGGTCCAGTTCAGTGGGGTGGATGTCATGCGGACGGGCCTTTCGGGCGGGGACTGCGAAAAGTCGGCCGCGGGTCGGCCGTTGCATTCACGTTCACTCTTTCTTGCAGTGCTTGGGCGGCTCGTAGGCGAGGACCATGCGCAGAGGGCCGAGGGTGGAGTGAGGGCTGCGCCGATCAGGACGGGGTGGCGCCGGAGCCGGACCGGACCGGGCATGCGCCCAGTTACCCCGGGATGAGGCCCTCGTCGGAGAGCAGCTCCCGCACCCGTGTGAGGCTGGTGTCCGCATCCGGTAGCACGAGATCGGACGGCGTGATCGTCTCGTCCGGCAGGGGTGTGCCGAGGCTACGCACCGCGTCCAGAAGGGCCGACAGGGCGGCGGCGAACGCCGTCTCGTCGGCCGCGTCGGCGGCCGACTGCAAGGTGGCATCCAGTTCGTTGAGCCGGGGGAGGTGTTCGTCGGTGATCTCGTACTGGCCCTCACCGAGAATCCGCATGATCATGATGTCGCCTCCTGGTCCGGCGGGCCCTGCTCGGCGCTCTTGCCTTCTACGGCCGGCGGGGTTGCGGACGCCGGGAGCTGGGCCTTCATCCGGGCCAATTCCTTGTCCACGTCCTGGTCCGCGGTGACGCGCTCGAGTTCGGCCTGGATGTCGTCGCGGCCGGCGGGGAGGGTGGCGTCCTCCAGGGCGCCGGAGGCGAGCAGTTCGTCCAGTGCTCCGGCGCGGGCCTGCAGCTGTTCGGTCTTGTCCTCGGCACGCTGCATGGCAAGGCCGACATCGCCCATCTCCTCGCCGATGCCGGTGACGGCCTCGGTGATGCGGGTCTGGGCTTCGGCGGCGGTGTAGCGGGCCTTGATGGCCTCCTTGCTCGTACGGAAGGTGTCCACCTTCGTCTGCAGGCGCCGTGCGGCAAGGGTGAGTTTCTCCTCCTCGGCCTGCAGCGAAGCGTGCTGGGTCTGCAGGTCCGTGACCTGGGAGGCCACGCCGGTGCGCCGGCTCAGGGCTTCGCGGGCGAGGTCCTCTCGTCCGGCGGCCAGTGCCTTCTGGGCCTGTCCTTCCAGCTTGCCGCCGGACTGCTGCAGCTGGTTGATCTGTACCTCGACGCGTTTGCGGCTGGTGGCCACGTCCGCCACACCACGTCGAACCTTCTGCAGCATTTCCTGCTGCTGGGTATAGGAGTAGTCCAGTACCTCGCGCGGGTCTTCAGCCCGGTCCAGGGCCTTGTTCGCCTTGGTCCGGAACAGGGTGGCCATGCGGTGGGCGATGGAGGTCATAGCGGCCTGCCTCCTCTCGATCGGTGAGGAATCAGCCGGTCCGTACGACATCAGCGGGGACACCTCCAGGCTCCGGCGGCGTGGTCCGGGCCGCAACCTCGGTCCTTGCGTCCCAGCTCTGGTCAGCAGGTGCTCGATGCCGACGTCCGGCCAGGCCACGGTCCCCCAGCTGCGGTCTCGTGCGCCTTCCTCCACGATGAATGCATGGCGCTCGTCCATTCCGCACACACTTTCGACGCTTTCCGGGCGCTGGCGGACCGGCGTGGCCGGCCTGGAGAAAGGTTGGTGGAGTCGCTGGCCAAGGCCAGGGCCACGACGGGGGACGGCCCCGAGGTCTGGGCGTCGGCTGTCGCCGCCCGCGTCGGCCTGCCTGCTGCCGCCGCGCTGGGACCTGCCAGTTACTACGCGGACCTCGCCGCCCCGCACGGCGACCGTCATGTCCGGGTATGCACCGCGACAGCGTGCTTCGCGGCCGGGGGCGGAGGGCACCTCGCGGAGGTGGAGCGGGAGCTGGGCGTCGCCGCACACACCGCCTCACCATGCGGTGACGTGTCGCTGCAGGCTGTCCGATGTCTGGGCTACTGCTACGCGGGGCCCGCCGCCCTTGACGGCGACACGCCCTGTACCGGTGCGTCCCTCTCCGCTCAGCTCGCCGGGCGGGAGCCACCGCGGGCGCCGGAGATCCCGGTGGCCGATGACACCGATGACCCGGTCCTGCTGAGCGGTGTGCTCGCCGGTGAGCCGGCGTGGCAGGTGTGGTCGAGGACGGTGTCGTCCGGCACTCCGGACGAGGTTCACCGGGAGGTGGCGGCGTCCGGGCTGCGTGGGCGTGGCGGCGCCGGATTCCGCGTGGCGGCGAAGTGGGAGGCGGCCGGCCGAGCACCCGGGACCGTGGTCGTCGCCAACGGCGACGAAGGCGATCCGGGTTCGTACGCCGACAGGCTGCTGATGGAGGCCGACCCTGGGCGCGTGCTGGAGGGTCTGGCCCTGGCCTGTTTCGCGTGCGGGGCCCGTCAGGGCGTGGTGTTGGTGCGCTCCGAATATCCGGCCGCTCTGGCACGGATGAGGGAAGCGGTGCGCCAGGCGTACGCCGACGGCCATCTCGGACCGTCGGTCCACGGGACGGCCATCTCCCTGGACATCCACATCGTCGAGGGCGCCGGCTCCTACGTCGCCGGTGAGGAGACCGCGCTCATCGCGGGGTTGGAGGGCGGTCGCGGATGCGCCCGGCCACGTCCGCCGTACCCGACCGAGCGTGGGCTGTGGGACGCGCCGACCGTCGTCAACAACGTGGAGACCCTGGCGGCCGTCCCGTGGATCGTCCGGCACGGCGGCCAGGCGTACGCCCGGCACGGCACGTCCGAGGAGACGGGGACCAAGCTGGTCTGTCTCTCGGAGCGGTTCGCACGGCCTGGTTGCTACGAGGTCGAGCTCGGCACACCGGTGCGGCGGATCGTCACCGAGCTGGGAGGCGGTCTGAAGGACGGCGCCGAGCTGATGGCTCTCCAGGTCGGCGGGCCGCTGGGCGGCTTCCTCGCTGCCGACGCGCTGGACGTGCCGCTGTCGGAGGCAGGGCTGTCAGCCCGGGGCGCCGCCCTCGGCCACGCCGGTCTCGTCGCCTTCGACGAGCGTGTGGCAGCGGAGGAAGTGCTGCGTCACGTTTGGGAGTTCGCCGCGGCGGAGAGCTGCGGCGCGTGCTCGCCCTGCCGTGTCGGCTCGCGCCGTGGCCTGGAGTGGGCGTCCTCCGACACGCCGCCGGGCCGGGAGTGGGAGCGGCTGTCGCGTGTTCTGGCCGAGGCGAGCCTGTGTGCCTTCGGACGGCGGATCCCCCCTGCCGTGCACAGCCTCGCCCGCGCCTACGGGGACCGACTGGCGGGATGGGGATCATGAACGGAATCACTGTCGAGGTCGACGGCACCGGCGTCGAGGTACCCGAGGAGTCGTCGCTCCTCACAGCGGTGCGGGCGGCCGGGATCGAGCTGCCCGCGCTGTGCTCCGACGACCGGCTCAGTCCCGCCGGGTCATGCCGTACGTGTCTCGTACGGGCTGGGGGGCGCATCGCGGCGGCCTGTGTCACTCCGGCCTCACCCGGCATGCGCGTGGATACCAGAGGCGACGAGGTTGTGCGGCTGCGCCGGGACGCGGTGGAGGTCATCGTCTCCCCACTGCCGCCCCGGGCCCTCGCCGACGACAGTCCCAGCGAACTGGCCCATGTCTGCCGGTCGCTGGGCATCGGCCCCGAGGCGGCGCAGGGCGCCGGAGGCCGGGGCGGGGACGAGTCCCACCCGTACGTCCACTTGGACCGGGACCTGTGCATCGCCTGCGGCCGGTGCGTGCGGATGTGCTCCGAGTTGCAGGGCACCTTTGCCCTCACCCTGGTCGGCAGAGGCGGCGACACCGTCGTGGCCCCCGGCACCGGCGGGCCCTGGGCCGAGTCGGACTGCGTGGCCTGCGGCGGCTGCGTGGACACCTGCCCCACGGGGGCGATCACCCAGCCGGGACCGGCGCGGGGACTCACCTCGGCGTTCCACCCCGCTCAGGCCCGGACGCGCACCACATGCGGCTACTGCGGCGTGGGCTGCACCCTCGACGTGATCGCACAGGACGGTGAGGTCACGGCGGTGCTGCCCGCCCGGGACGGCCCGGTCAATCGCGGCCACGCGTGCGTGAAGGGCCGCTTCTCCCACGGATTCCGCACCTCACCGGAACGGCTCACCCGGCCCCTGCTGCGACGCGACGGCGTGCTGGAGCCGGTCGGCTGGGACGAGGCACTGGCCCACGTCGCCCGGGGACTGCGGGCCGCCGTCGACGTCGGCGGCCCGGACTCCGTGGCGGCGATCTCCTCGGCCCGCGCCACCAACGAGGAGAACTACCTCGTACAGAAGTTCATGCGGGTCGTCATCGGAACCAACAACGTCGACAACTGCTCCCGCCTCTGCCACTCCCCCTCCGCCGCCGGCCTCAGCGCTTCCTTCGGGCTCTCCGGCGGCACCGACACCTTCGACGACGTGGAGCGGGCCGACTGCCTGCTGGTGGTCGGGGCCAATCCCGTCGAGGCCCACCCGGTGGTCGGAGCTCGGCTGCTGAGGCGGGTCCTCCACGGGGCCAGGCTGGTCGTCGCCGACCCGCGTGCCGTGGGCCTCGCCCTGCACGCCGATGTGCATCTGCGTCCGCGTCCCGGCACCAACGTGGCGCTCTTCCACGGGCTCGCCCATGTCCTGCTCGCCGAAGGGCTGGCCGACGAGGCGTTCCTGCGCGAACGCGCCACCGGACTCCCGGAGCTGACCGAACTGCTGGCCGACTACCCGCCGGACCGGGTCGCGGACCTCACCGGCGTGCCGGCCCCGGACCTGGTCGCCGCCGCCCGCCTCTACGGCAGCGCCGAGCAGCCGGCCATCGTCTACGGCCTGGGCGTGACCGAGCACCTCCACGGCACCGACGGGGTACGGTCCCTGGCCAACCTGGCGATCCTGCGCGGCGCCGTGGGCACCGACCGGGGGTACGGGGTCAACCCCCTGCGCGGCCAGAACAACGTCCAGGGCGCCTCCGACATGGGCGCCCTGCCCGACCTGCTGCCCGGGTACGGAAAGGTGACCGACCCGGCCGTCCGCGCGCGGGCCGAGGACGTCTGGGGCGTACCGGTCCCAAGGCGGCCCGGCCTGCGGATCCCGGACATGTTCGCCGCCGCACGAGCCGGGGATCTGCGGGCGCTGTGGGTCATCGGCGAGGACGTCTGCGCCACCGACCCCGACGCGAACCAGGTCGTCCATGCCCTGGACGCCTGCCCGCTCGTCGTCTGCAACGAACTGTTCCTGTCCGAGACGGCCCAGCACGCCGACGTCGTACTGCCGGTTGCCTCCTGGTTGGAGAAGGACGGGACCTTCGTCAACTTCGACCGCCGGTTCCAGCGCGTCCGCCCCGCCGTGCCCCCACCGGGACAGGCCCGCACCGACTTCGACGCCCTTCGGGCCGTCGCCGAAGCCATGGGAGTCGACCTGGCCTGCGCGACTCCCGCCGACGCCCTCGCCGAGTGTGGCCGGCTCGCGCCCGTCTTCGCCGGGCTCTCGCACGACCGACTGGACCGCGAGGGCTCCGTGCCATGGCCCTGTCCCGCCCCCGACCGGCCGGGAGAAGCCAAGCTGTACACCGAGCACTTCGCCACACCGGACGGCCGGGCCCACCTGGCCACCGCCCCCTATCTCCCCCCGGGCGAACGACCCGACGACGACTATCCGCTGGTCCTGGTCACCGGGCGGCGCTGGGCTCACTACAACTCCGGAAGCATGACGCGGCGCGGCGGCAACCTCGCGCTCGACCCGGTTGACTTCCTTGACCTCCACCCCGACGACGCCGGACGGTACGACGTGCGCGATGGCGAGCAGGTAACGGTGGAGAGCCGACACGGCCGAGCCCGGCTCATCGCTCGTGTCGGTGACCAGACAGCCCCCGGCCAGGTCTTCTGCTCCTTCCACTTCCCCGCGAGCGGAGTGAACCGCCTCACCTCCGACGTGGCAGATACCGTCACCTCCTGCCCCGAGTACAAGGTCACGGCGGTCCGCGTGGCTGTGTCGTAATGGCGGCAGGACTGGGGTTGCTCGTGCTCTGCGTGGCCGGCCGCCTCCGTCCGCCGCCGGGCCCCACCGCAGAGTCGCGTGCCGCAGCGGCCGCGAGCCTCGTCCCACGAGACCCGTTCATGGCCGCCCTTGCCTCTCGCCCACTGGTAGCGGCGGCACTCCGTATGGTCTGGGGCCGACGTCGGCGCCGGGTCGCCCAGCCGCACCGTGTCCTCCCGGTACACCTCCACCAGGACTCCGCGTGCATAGGGAAAGCCCACACGCGTCGGCGATGACACATACCAGGAGAAGGCAAGCCCTTGCGGGCAGTCGCGCGGCTCGTATCCCGCTGTCCGCCACAACCGTCACCTCCCTGCTTTGGGAGAGCTTGAGGGACACCCGCACCGCAAAATTTCCTTTATGTGCCAATTTCTACTGGTCCGGAGAAGCAGAGTGTCCCGCGGCCACAACAGCAGCCGCACCGAGTACGGGAAGGTGAGGGGCTGTACGCCCCTGGCCCGCGGCCATACAGCCCCTCACCCATTTCGTGCGTCGCCGGTGTTCGTAGAGAGGAAGAGCCGGTGAGCCGGTTCACGCAGTCGGCGCGGATGCTGGCTCTGGCCACGGCCGGGTTCATGACCGGCTTCTGGGCGTGGGCTCTTCTGGGACCGCTCGGCCCGACGCTCCGCGAGGACCTGGGCCTCAGCTCGTTCCAGCAGTCCCTGGTGGTGGCCGTGCCGGTCCTGGTCGGCTCGCTGGGCCGGATCCCGGTCGGAGCCCTGACCGACCGCGTCGGCGCCCACCGGATGTTTCCCCTCGTCACCGCCCTGACCGTCCTGCCCGTGCTCTACCTGGGCCATCTGGCCGACTCCCTGGCCGAGTTCCTCATCGGCGGCTTCTTCCTCGGGTTGGGCGGCACCACGTTCGCCGTCGGCGTCCCGTTCGTCAACGCCTGGTACCCGCCCGAGCGGCGCGGCCTGGCGCTCGGCATCTTCGGCATCGGAACCGGGGGAACCGCCATCTCGGCGTTCACCACCGTGCAGCTGGCCGATGCCGTCGACCGGAGTTTTCCCTTCACCCTCGTCGCAGGCATCCTGGCCGTCTACGCCGTCACCGCCCACTTCCTCCTGCGCGACCAGCCCGAACGCGCCATCCCGGCCGGCTCGCTCCTCGCGCGCACCACCGCCACCATGCGGATGCCCACCGCCTGGCAGCTGGCCTTCCTCTACGCCATGGCCTTCGGCGGGTTCGTGGCCTTCAGCGTCTACCTGCCCACCTACCTCACCACCGCCTACGATCTCGGGCGCTCCGACGCCGCCCTGCGCACCGCCGGCTTCGTGGTCCTCGCGGTCGCCGCGCGCCCGGTGGGCGGCTGGCTCTCCGACCGGCTCCACCCCGTCCCCGTGCTCATCGGGGCGTACGCCGCCATCGCCGGACTCGCCCTCCTCGCCTCCCTCGAACTCGCGCTGATCCCGCTCGGCACACTGGCCTTCCTCGGCATGGCCGCAGCCCTGGGAACCGCCTCGGGTGCCGTGTTCGCCCTGGTCGCCCGCCTCGTGCCCACCGACCAGGTCGGATCGGTCACCGGCCTCGTCGGCGCCGCCGGCGGACTGGGCGGCTTCTTCCCACCCCTGGTCATGGGCGCGGTATACAGCATCGCCGACGACTACACCTGGGGATACCTGCTCCTGGCCCTCACCGCTGCCGCCACCTGTGCTTTCACCGCGACCGTGGTCCGGCGCCATGCCCTGCGCCCGGATGTACGCGGGCGAGGCGCATGACTCCTTCCGACAGCACCCGGGCAGTCGTGACCGAAGACGTGGTTGTCCACCTCAGCGCGGAAAGGCCAAGCTCAGCGGAGCCCCTTTGCTCGGGCGGAGCGGGAACGCCGACCACCCGGATCACCTCCTACCGCCAAGGCGGCGCGCGGCTGCCGCTCCGGCCACAGCCGTGCCTGCAAACGCATGACCACATGGCCGAGACCGGACAACGCGCAGGCGATCGCCAGGTCCCCGAGCGACAGCAACTCTGTGCCCAACAGGTCCCGGAGAGGGGGCAGATAGACACCGGCCGCCTGGAGGCCCAAGGCCGCAGCCACGGCAACCAGCAGGAACGGGTTGGCCAGGCTTCCAGGACGGGCGCGGGAGCCCAGGGCAACGCCCAGCTGGGTCGCGCCGAGGACCAGGAAGATCATGGACTGCCAGGGGCGGCCCGCCTCACGGGCCCACACGCCGGCCACCAGGGTCACCGTGGCGATGAAGGCCCCCATGAGCAGGATGCGCGGCCACAGGCCGGCGCCCAGCACGCTCTCCTCGGGGGGCCGTGGCGGATGGCGCATCGCGTCCGGGGCGACGGGCTCCGCACCGAGGGCGACGCCGGGCAGGCCGTGGGTGAGCAGGTTGATCCACAGGATCTGTGCGGGCAGCAGCGGCAGCGGCATCCCCAGGAAGGGGCCGAGGAGCATGACCAGGATCTCCGCGGTGCCCCCGGCGAGCGCGTAGAGCAGGAACCGGCGCACGTTGGCATAGACCCGGCGCCCCTCTTCGACGGCCGACACGATGGTGGCCGGGTTGTCGTCGGCGAGCACCAGGTCGGCTGCCTGGCGGGCCACTTCGGTGCCGCGCCGCCCCATCGCGACACCGATGTCGGCGCGACGCAGGGCCGGACCGTCGTTGACCCCATCCCCCGTCATCGCCACGACCTGCCCGGCCCCTCGCCATGCCTCGACGATGTCCAGCTTCTGCTCGGGAGTGGTCCGGGCGTAGACGCGTACGCCGGTCAGCTCGCCCGCCGTTCCTTCCCGGATCCGTTGCCCGGTGGTGACCTCCTCCTCCCGGGAGGCAATGCCGAGGCGGTCGGCCACGGCCCGGGCGGTCAGCGGATGGTCGCCGGTGATGAGTACAGGGACGATACCGGCCCGTTTGCAGGCGGCGATCGACGGCTCGGAAGCGGCGCGGGGCGGGTCCAGGATGCCGACAAGGCCGAGCAGCAACAGGCCCGACTCCCATGTCCCGGACGGCTCCAACGCCTCCTCGTGGTCGGCCGACGCGACGGCGAGCACCCGGTACCCGTCACGCGCCAGTACCTCCGCCTGAGCGACCGCCCGGGCGAGCAGGTCCGGACCGTCGGCCAGGACCTGCGGCCGGAGCAGGGACTCCGGCGCTCCCTTGCACGCGACCCGCACTGCTCCATCCGGCCGACGGTGGACGGTCGTCATGCGCTTGCGGCCGCTGTCGAACGGAATCTCCTCGACTCGCGGCAGTTCGCGGTCCAGCGCCGCCCGGTCCAGCCCGAGCCGGGCCCCTGCCACGAGCAGCGCGGCCTCGGTGGGGTCACCCAGCGCGCGCCACTCCGCGGAGCCGTCCGGCGGAGGCTCCAGCGCCGCGTCGTTGCACAGCATCGCGACGCGCAGCAACGCCGCCAGGTCGGGTGCGTCGTTCGCCGTGACCGTTTCTCCGTCGCGGACGACCCGGCCCTGGGGCTCGTAGCCGGTGCCCAGGACCGTGACCTCTCCGTGCGGCGTCCACAGCCGTTCGGCGGCCATTCGGCCCTCGGTCAGGGTGCCGGTCTTGTCGGTGGCGATCACCGTGACGGAGCCCAGCGTCTCCACCGCGGGCAGCCTGCGGACGATGGCGTGCCGGTCCGCCATCCGCCGTGCCCCCAGGGCGAGCGCGAGCGTCACGACGGCGGGCAGGGACTCCGGTACGGCGGCGACGGCAAGGCTGATCGCCGCCACGATCATCAGTTCCACGGGCTGCCCGCGCACCAGCCCGAGAGCCAGGACCAGGGCGCACAGGGCCACGATGGCGGCTGCCAGAACCCGGCCGAACCCCGCCAGCCGGCGCTGCAGCGGGGTCAGACCGGGCGCGGCACCCATCAGGGATGCGATCCGGCCTAGCGCGCTGTGGGCTCCCGTGGCGGTGATCACGACGCGTCCGTGGCCGCGGACGACGACCGTGCCCGCCGACACCATGCCGTGTGAGGGGTCGCTGTCGGGAGCCTTCTCCACCGGGACGGACTCCCCCGTCAGCGAGGACTCGTCCGCCAGCAGCAAGGCCGCGGCCAGTACCTCCCCGTCGGCGGGCACGATGTCCCCCTCGGCCACCAGCACCAGATCGCCGGGCACCACCTCGGCAGCAGGGAGGGAACGTTCCTCACCGTCCCGTACGACTCTGGCGGTGGGAGCACTCATGGCGGACAGGGCCATCACGGCCTGCTCGGCTCGTACCTCCTGAACGACGCCGACCGCGGTGTTCACCGTGATGACGAGCAGAATCACGGCGGCATCGGAGAGATCACCGGTGGCGATCGTCAAGGCGGCTGCCACCAACAGCACCAGGATCAGCGGGTCCCGCAACTGCTGCAGCACCCGCCGCCACACAGGGGCACGCGGCTCCGTCGGGATCGCGTTGGGCCCGTAACGCGTCTGTCGACGCGCGGCCTCGGGCGACGACAGACCCGCCGCGGAAGACGCGGATGGTGTCGAACGGGGTGCGTCGGTGCCCGCATCAAAACCCCGGTCACCCCGCTGCTCGCTCACGCGCCCGACAGGGTTCTGTACGCGGGTGCGCCACGGACTGCTCGAAGGTCGCTGTCGCGCACCGCGAGGACGCCGGGGCGTGCCAGAGCGGCGGCATCAGGACCGGCTTGTTCGCTGTGTGCCATCCACCACACTCCCGTCATGCAGGGAACCGCCGTCCCCGAATACCGGTGTCCGCTTGTCAGGGTGCCACCGCTGACGCCGACCGGCATGACCGACCACTCGTCGTGTGGGCGATCCTGGCGATGCGGGACCGGGCATGGGCCTGTTGGTCAGGGCTGTGCGAGGCTGCGCCCATGGTCTGCGGCGTACGCGGCGAAGACTTCCGTCGCCGTGCCACCGGTGTGGAGAAAACGCTGGTCAAGGATGGCGGCGAGGTCCTTCAGCGCCCCGGCGAGCAAGTCACCTGCCAGGCGCACCTCCGGCCGCTGGGCTGCCTGTCCTCGCTGGGCGAGAGTGGCGGCGTAGCCGACCGTGGCCGCCAGCGACGAGTGGTCCTCCCCGTCGTGGAAGTAGTACGCCTCGGCGTACTGGGTGAAGTCGATACGCACGCGTACGACTTCGGTGGCCAGGCTGTCGAGCAGCAGCGCCCCGGCCGTGCAGTCGATCTGCTGCGGCGTCGGGGCCGAGTCGCGCAGCAGGGCCAGCCGGATGGCGAGGACCCTCCTGCGGGTCAGCGCCGGGTAGATCTCCAGCACCCAGGAGACCGTGGCCGTCAGGAGTGCGAAGCCGACGAGGGCCTCCAACGGTGAGACCAGGCGGAGCCAGCCCTCACCGGGTGCGATGTCCCCCAGGCCCAGGGTGGCCACCGTGACGAGCGACAGGTACACGGAGTCCAGCAGCGCGGGCTCCTGCGCCGCCTTGGAACCGGGCGCGAAGGCGAACGCCCCGGGCATGTGGGGCCAGTAGACGATGGCCCAGCCGAGGACGACGGTGAAGGCCCACATGCCCACCACCGTGACCATGGCGAGCGGCCCGACGAGGCCGACCACCCGCCTGCGCGCGCGAAAGCGCCGGGCCAGGCGCCACAGCGCCGTCATCACGAGGCGGCTCAGGCCGCCGTGGCGGGTCGGGTGCCAGAGGGTATGGAAGAGGTCCCGCAGGGTGAGCATGACGAGCCCGGCACCGACCAGCGAGACCAACCACTTCATCCACGTCTCCCACGGCACTGTCGCCTGAAGCGGAACCCCGTTTTCGGAGCCTATGGCCTGTCCGGCGGATCCTGCCGCAGACGCCGAGGTCGGCACGCCCGTCTGTGCGGATCAGCTCTCCGACAGCACGAGCGTGCAGGTCTCTCCGGGCGCGACGGTCACGGCCCGGTCGGCCAGCACCACCCGGATCGGTGACTCCTCCGAGTCGGGCACCCGGATCTCCAGCTGTCCGCTCCGGCGCCTTATGCCGACACCCCAGTGGCCGCGGTAACGCAGGGAGAACCCGTACTCCGACAGTGCGGGAAGGGGTACCGGGTCCAGCCAGAGGGCGTCCTCACGCGTCTCCAGGCCCGTCAGGCCGCGTTGCACCAGATCCAGGGTCCCGGCCATGGCGCCGAGGTGGATGCCTTCGCCGGTCGTGCCGCCCTGGATGTCGGCGATGTCCGCCTCCAGGGCCTCCTGGACGTAACTCCACGCCTCGGCTCGTCTGGCCCGGGCGAGGACGAGGCCGTGGACGAGTCCGCTGAGGGTGGAGCCGTGGCTGGTGCGCTGAAGGTAGTAGTCGACGGTCCTGTGCCAGACCTCGTCGTCCACGTCGTACCCGAGACGGTGGAACAGGGCATGCAGTTCGGCGGGCGAGAAGAGGTAGCCGAGCATCAGGACGTCGGCCTGTTTGGAGGCTTGGTAGCGGTTCACGGAGTCGCCCTCGGCTTCGAGGATGCGGTCCAGCCGCCGGATGCTGTTGTAGCGGCTGCGGTATGCGTCCCAGTCCAGCTCGGCCAGGTCGCCGTAGCCGTCGAACTGGCTGATGACGCCGTGGTGGAAGGGCACTCGCAGCCGCCGGGAAACCTCCTCCCACTTCGGGAGTTCGCCGCTGTCCAGCGCGATGCGCTCGAACAGCTCCTGCCGGCGCCGTGCCGGAAGGCGCCGCACCAGGTCCAGGGCGCGACTGAGGACCCAGACGGCGGTGACGTTGGTGTACGCGTTGTCGTCCAGGCCCGGCCGGGCGGCGTCGGGGTAGCTGTCGTGGTACTCGTCGGGGCCGACCACGCCCCGGATGCGGTACCGACCGAGGCCGGGGGCGAACTCCGCGCTGTCCGCCCAGAATCGGGCGATCTGCAACAGCATCTCCGCGCCCTTGGTATGCAGGTACTCGGTGTCACCGCTCGCTTCGCAGTACTGCCAGACGTTGTAGGCGATCGCCGAGCCGACGTGGTGCTGGAGCCTGGAGTTGTCCGGCAGCCAGCGGCCCGAGCGGGGGTTGAGGTGTAGCTCCTGTGTCTCCTCACGGCCGTCGCTGCCGGACTGCCAGGGGTACATCGCCCCGGCTCGGCCCGCCGCGTGGGCCGCGCGGCATGCCTGGGACAGGCGTCGGTGACGGTAGTTGAGCAGGGCCCGCGAGACCTCGGGGAAACGCAGGTTCAGATACGGCAGCACGAACAGCTCGTCCCAGAAGACATGGCCCCGGTACGCCTCGCCGTGCAGCCCACGGGCCGGCACGCCCACGTCCAGGTCCGCGGTGTGCGGCGACAACGTCTGCAGCACATGGAACAGATGCAGGCGCAGGACACGGCCCGCCTCCCCGGGCACCTGGACGTCCGCGCCCCGCCACAACCGCGCCCAGGCAGCGACATGGGAGTCCACAAGCGCCGGGAAGCCCGCAGCCGTGGTCACCCGGTCGACGGCCGCGCCGAGCGGGTCACTGATCGCCGGGTCACGGGAGGTGTGCAGGGCCACGGTCTTGTCCACGACGGCGGGCCGGCCTGGAGCGACCGGTATCACCAGCCGGTGTACGGCACGGCGGTGAGACGGCCGAAGCTCCGACGACGTGGGCGGCTGCCCGACGGCGACCGTACGGGCCGCCATGGCGATGCCGATATCGGAGGTGCTGGTGTGGCAGCTCAACCACGTCACGTCGGTCGCGGACGCGCCGGTCCGTACACGGACCAGGTGGTGCCGGTTGAGGGACCTGTAACGGTGCACGTTGCTGTTGATCACGTCGCCGTCGAGGACGGACTCCACCTCAATCTCTCCGGACCAGTCCTCGGCTGTGACAACGGTCCGCAGCGCGGCCAGGTGAGGATCCGCCATGTGCACCAGCCGGACCTGCTCCACACCCAGCACGCCTGCCTCGTCGTCCCGGAACCGGAACGTGCGTGTCAGAGTGGCCCGGCGCAGATCCAGACTGTGCCGGTGATCGAGCGGCTGCTGCCTGTCGGGAGAGAACCATGGGCCCGCCGAGCCGTCGGCGAAACGGAGACGGAACCGCAATAGCAGCCAGTTCGGGAGATTCACCAGGTCCTCGTTCACCACCCGCCGCCCCGCCACGGTCGACTCCAGGCGGTTGTAGACCCCGGCCGCGTAGGTGGCCGGGTAGTGCACCAGACTCGCCCTGCTCTCGGGTACGGCGCCGCGGGTGGCGAAGTAGCCGTTGCCGAGCGTGCACAACGACTCGCGCAGCCGCTCGCCGGCCGGGTCGTAGCCCTCGTACTCCCAGGTCCACTCCGACATCCGCCGCCCTCTCCTTCTCCCTTCACGAGATGTGCAGGAGCATGAGACGCACGTCGGGTCAGGCCCGTTGCGGGACGACGACCACCGGACACTGGGCGTGATGCAGCAGGGCGTGGGCGACCCTGCCGAGCTGCAGACCGACATGGCCGTGGCGCCTGCGCGCACCCACGACCACCAGGTCGGCGTCGGAGGAGGCGTCAAGGAGGACCTTGTGGGCGGGGCCTTCGACCGCCTGGCGATGCACTTCGACCCGCGGGTGATTGCGTACGGCGTCGCGCAGGGCATCGGTGAGGAGGGCGGAGGCGCGCTCCTCGTGGGCACCGGCGGCATCATCCGCGATCAGGGGATGGTCCACGTGTTCATGGGCGGGGCGGCGCCAGGCCCGCACGGCATGCAGGGCGCAGCCGCGCGCCTCGGCCTCGCGGAAGGCGAACCGCACGGCGGCCGAGCCCTCCGCGGAGTCGCCGAGGCCGACCACCACCCGGCCGAAGGAGCCCTGCCGGTTCCGCTCCCCGCCGCGAACCACGATCACCGGGCACACGGCACGGGCGGCCACCGCGAGGCTGACCGATCCCAACAGGACCCCGGCGATCTCACCGCGGCCGCGGGAGCCCGTGACCAGGGCGAAGGATTCATGAGCCGCGTGCAGGAGCGCGGACACGGCGTCGTCGGGCAGTACGTCGCTGGAGACCTTCACCTCTGGGTTGCGCAGCCGGGCGCGTTCCGCGCAGGACGCGGCGATGTGCTGGGCCATGACCTCTTCGGCCGGACGGCCAGTACTGAAGGACGGGCGGCCTCCCTCGTACCGCTCCCACAAAGAGGCGTAGACGAGCCGCAGAGACAGCCCGAGGCGCGCCGCCTCGTCCACCGCCCAGTCCACGGCCTCCAGGCTGGAATCCGATCCGTCGACACCCACGACCAGCGGGAGCTCCATGGTCACCACCACCTTCCTGCCCGGCCGCTGCCGGGAGCCCCGGTCAATCCGGAAACTCCTGTCAATACCGTCGCACCGCATGGGTTCCGTCGCGACACATGGACCGACTCTCGGAGGGGCCCTCTGCCCAGGTTGCACTGCGCCGATTTGCGACGATCGTGGAGTCATGCGGCCCGATACAGCACGGGATTCCATTCCTCCCATCGCCGCCACGGCCGTCCCATCGGTCTGATACGAGCCCGCTTCCGCTTCGGGGTCAAGGTGAAGGGAGGGCGATCGTGGTTGCCAGGACCGGCGTCTTCGGCGCCCTGACCAAGGAACATCGCGAGCAGCTCATGCCCCTCGCTCGTGAGGTTTCGTTCGCGACCGACGAGCGCATCTTCAACGAAGGCCGAAAAGCCGACCGCTTCTGGATCATCCACACGGGCACCGTCGCCCTCGACGTACACGTGCCCGGCCGCCGCGCAGCGGTCATCGAGACCCTCGGTGCCGGGGACCTGCTGGGCTGGTCCTGGATGGTCCCTCCCCATCACTGGCACCTGGGGGCCCAGGCCACCAGCCCGGTACGCGCCTACGAGTTCGACGCGGCCGCGGTCCGTGAACTGTGCGAGAACGACCCGGAGCTGGATCACGCGCTGTTGACCTACGTCGCCGGCGTGATCGCGGGCCGGCTCAGATCCGCCCGGGTGCGGCTGCTCGACCTGTACGCACCCCACGGCGCCGGCGAGGTGCCCTGACGAGGCGAGACGAGGAGGATTGCGGTGCCTGAGACCCCGCACATCGTCAGCGATGTGATGACCCAGACGGTCGTGGCCGTCGGACGCGACGCGCCCTTCAAGGAGATCGTGCAGACCATCGAGCAGTGGAAAGTCAGTGCCATGCCGGTCCTGGAGGGAGAAGGGCGTGTCATCGGCGTCGTCTCCGAGGCCGACCTGCTGCCCAAGGAGGAGTTCCGCGACGGCGACCCGAGCCTCTTCGAGCAGCGCCGGCGCCTGTCCGACGTCGCCAAGGCCGGGGCGGTGACGGCGGAGGAGCTCATGAGCACTCCCGCGATCACGGTCCACCCCGACACCACGCTGGCACAGGCGGCCAGGATCATGGCCGTCCGGCATGTCAAGCGGCTGCCCGTGGTCGACGACATCGGCATGCTCCAGGGCATAGTCAGCCGCGCCGACCTGCTGAAGGTCTTCCTGCGGTCGGACGAGGACATCGAGGAGGAGGTCCGCCGCACCGTGGTGTCCTACCTCTTCCCGGCCTTCAGCCACGCCATCCACGTGAACGTGCACGAAGGAGTCGTCACGCTCCGCGGGCACATCCGTGACACCTCGCTCATCTCGGTCGCCGTGCGCCTCGTGCGCGCCGTGGAGGGCGTCGTGGACGTCGAGCCACAGCTCACCGGCCAGTCAGCTGGTCCGGACGGGCCCGAGGACAGTCAGTGACCCGTGTGCCAGGCGCGCGGCGCCGACGGGCTGCGGTCACTTGGACAGGTCAGGGCTGGATGTCGAGTACCTCCGTCACCGGGCGGCGCGGTGTGCCGGGGCCTTTGGGGCCGTATCCCAGGCGCAGCAGCATCTGCGTGTAGCCCGTCCCGGTGACCGGGTCGCGCAGCGGCCAGCGCAGGTCCGTCCATTCGAGGGGCTGGGTGGCGAAGGAGCTGGACAGGCCCTCCAGGGTGGCCAGCAGCAGGACACGTTCCATGGCCTGGCCGGCGCGCAGCCAGTCCTCCGGGCGGTCGTGGCTCGTGCTGACGAGGGCCACCTGAGGGCTCTGTTCGAAGTCCGCGGCGTCCCGTCCCGCCACCTGCCGCGGGCCCGCGAAGTCCCGCATGGGGGCCTTGCCCCGGCGCTTGCGCGGCCCGAAGGCGTAGTCCGGGACTCCGTCGTCGGTCATGTTCACCGACGGAGCGTCGATACGGGTCCATTCGGCCAGGTCCTGGTCGCTGCCGCGGTCGGTGAGGTTGCGCGCCTCGGCTTCCTGGACCACCTCCAGGACCTCCTGCAGATGCCATGAGGTGGGGAACGTCAGCACGGCCCCCTCACGGCGAGCGGCCTCGCTGAGCGCCTCCCGCACGGCATCGGGGATCTCCGTCTCTTCGAACGGGAAGCGGCTGCTGTGCCGTTCGTGGATCGCCGGATACAGCGCGCCGAGGTCGCTCTCCGCGCTTCCGGGTGCGGTCAGCCGCAGGCTCGCGAGGAGCGCCGGTTCGGACGGGTCGTGCAGCAGCCGGGTCTCCGGATGCCAGCCCTCGTGGGCCACTGCGACCCGAAGGTTCAGCAGGGCGGCGCCGCAGCCGATGTGAAGGCCGCGGGTACGGGGGTCGGAGCGCGGCATGGCACGCTCGAAGTCGGCACGCATCTCGAACGTACGGCTGCGCCGGACGTAGCGGAAGCGCCAGGGCTGTGCGTTGTGCATCGACGGTGCGGCGGCAGCGTCGTGAACCAGGGCCGTCACGCGTTCGTCGGATGGTGCTTGTCGGCTCACCGGAGCCTCCTCTCGCGAGTCGGCGCACGCCAGGAGGGGACCACTCTTCGATTGATGGCCAGTCCTGCGGCGGCTTACTGGTCGGCAGGGGTGATGCGCTGCCCGTGAGGCGCGTGGGCCGGATCGACACCCACATCTCGCGTGCACCGCCCGCCCATGGCTCGGTGTGGGCGCGTTGGGTGAGCCCGCGCACGGCGTCGGGCTCCGTGACGACGCGCGCCGGGCCGACTGCAAGCACACTCCAGCCCTGGCTCATGGCCTCGTCCACATGGTCCACCTCGAAGGCGACCTCCTTCCCCACGGCCGCCGCGGGCGCCGAGCCGGGCGCGGTGCGGAATACGATCGCGTCATCGACGACCTCGTAGTTGACCGGGACCACCGCCGGGCGCCCGTCGGACGCCGGCACCGCGATGCGCCCCACACCGTGCGTGGAGAGCAGAGTGCGGCATTCCTCCGGGCTGAGGTCCCTCAGCTGAGGGTGCAGAAGCGCGTAGCCCTGGCCGGGGGGCAGATCTATGCCACCTCCGCGCAGGGCAGCGACGGTAGTGCCCAGCGCGTCGGCCAGCCTGATGAGAGTCCCCACGCTCGGGTCGGCGGGCTGTTCCTCCAGGTACGCCAGGTAGTCGGGCGACATGCGGGCGCGGCGGGCTGCTTCCCCCAGGCTGAGCCCACTCCTGTGGCGTTCGAGGGCCACGCGCCGGCCGATGTCGCCGGGGTTGGGGGGCCCGGCCGGCGGGGCTGCCGCGGTGACGGCCCCCGGCTCACCCGTGTCCGGCTGGAGAGACCCGCGCGGCGGCCCGGGTTGTCCGTGCTCGACATGGTGGATGTGCGCGTCGGGCCCGGGGAACACGAGCGTCACCTCGTCCGTGTCCGACCAGCGCACGTCGTAGGGGGGTGTTCCGTCCTCGTGGTGGAGTCCGACGATTTCTCCGTCACGCCTGGTGGCACCGGTCGTCGGGCTTTCGATGACGAGTTGGTCGCCGAGGTGAGCTCGCATGATCGCCGCCCTCTCCGCAGAATGGTGCTGTATCCAACGTGCCACGCGCGACACGCCGCCGCATGGGACGACCGGCCCTTATCCGCAGTGCGGGCTGGACCGGCTCAATGGCACGCGGTCGCACCCCGGACGGAAGAGGCGACATGCACCACCGATCGGTCGCGGAACTCATGACCCGAGACGTCGTCCGGGCGCAGCGTGACACGCCGTTCAAGGAGATCGTCAGGCTGCTGGCGGACAACGACGTCACAGCTGTGCCCGTGGTGGACGACCTGGACCGCCCCATGGGTGTGGTGTCCGAGGCGGACCTGCTGCGCAAGAGCGCCGACCAGGCCGACCCGTCGGGCAGAGTCCCTGTTCCGCACCTGGAGGCATGGGAGCGGGCGAAGGCCGAGGGCTCCCGCGCCGAGGAACTGATGTCGGCTCCCGCCGTGTGCGCACGTCCGGAGTGGAGCGTGGTGGAGGCCGCCCGCCTGATGGAGGCCCGGCACGTCAAGCGGCTGCCCGTTGTGGACGAGACGGACCGGCTCCTGGGCATCGTCAGCCGTGGCGACCTGCTGCGGATCTTCCTGCGCCGTGACGACGCCATCCGCGACGAGATCACCGGCGATGTGCTGCGCCGCACGATGAGGCTTGCTCCCTCCGAGGTGACGGTCGAGGTGCGCGACGGGCGGGTCGACCTCAGGGGCTCGGTCGAGTTCAGGAGTCTGATCCCCGTCATCGAGCGGTTGTGCCGGAGCGTCGACGGCGTGGTCTCGGTCGCCGAGCACATCGCGTATCGCACCGACGACGCCCGGCGTTCCCCCACCGGCACCTGAGGGGACAGCGGCGTCAGCGACTGAGAAAGACGCGGGACCGTGGCGGCGTGGGGCCGCCGGCGGAACCGTCGGCCCCACGGAGGGAACAGGCACTCGCCCACCGAACCCGGTACGGAGCACGGGCTGCTGGTCCCACCCCACACCCCGGCTCAGCCGGTGATCTCGATGCGGTGTGCTTTCCCCTTCTCGGTTTTCGGGACGCGCACCGTGAGGACTCCGCTCGTCAGGTCCGCGCTGATGTGCTCGGTGTCGGAGTTCGGCGGCAGAGTGGTGCGGTAGTCGAACTGCCCCATGCGGCGGGTATGCCTGCGGACCACCCCGGTCTGTTCCTTTTCCTTGATCTCACCGTGGATGTCGAGCTCGCCCTCGGCGACCTCCACGGTGATCTGGTCCTTGTCCACGCCGGGAAGCTCCAGTTCCATCAGGTAGGCGTCCTCGGTGTCCACGACGTCGGCCAGCGGCGCCCACGGCTCGGCCGTGCCGAACTCGGGGTGACCGCCGACGGGAAAGACAGCGTGCATGAGTTGGTCCATCCGGGTACGGAGATCCTCCAGCTCGTGCAGGGTTGCCGAGAGTCCACCTCTGCTGTGTCGTACGGGATGTGTCATGACTGATCCTCCTCGACTTGCTGTGCGACCGTCGGTCACGTGGGCCATCCGGTGACCTGTCGAGTGCTGGGCCGCGGCGCCCCCATGCCCTCGATGTCATGCTCGGCGATGTTCAGCAGCTGCTTGGCGAGGTCCTCCATGGCCCGGCCCGCCGCCAGCTCGTCGCCGATCTCGGGCACGTTGGCGTCCGCCGGGTGGCAGTGCGCGGTCCCGTGGCCGGTGAGCGCCGTGGTGCCGGTGTCCAGCACCACATGTGCCTTCGTGGTTCCCTCGTCCTCCTCGAAGAGGTGAAGCCGAACCTTCCACTCCGCCGTATGCGACATCGCTTTCCTCCTCACCTCGATACGGATCCATGTGGTCCGGACGCGGTTCGTTCTGGGACCGAGGACTGTGCGGAAGCCGCCGCCGTCTGTTCCTCGATACGGCGCCGGACGCGGGTGGTGAGTGCGCCCAGCCGCTCGGAGGCGGTCGCCCGAGGCGCGACCGGTGCTCGGATCCGGCGGGCTGCCGACGGCAGCCTGCCCAGGTCCGCCGTGAATCTCTCCCGGCACTCGTCGAGCGTGGGCCTGGTGCCGGTGCGCCGTCCGCCCCGCATCACCGTCTCCAGCAACGGCCTGCCACCGTCGGGGGGCTGCTCGTCGGCCAGACCGACCACGTCGGCATAGCCGGGGCGGCGGAACACCTGCTTCGGGTCCGGCGCCGTCACCTTCGCCGACGACAGCTTCATGACCGGCCGTCCGTCGTACTCCACCATCTTGTACGCCGAGTCCAGATACGGTGCGTCGGCCGAGACACCGACACGAGTGCCGACGGCGTAGGTGTCGATCGGCGCTCCGGAGCGGACCAGTTCGTCCACCGCGTACTCGTCGAGACCGCCGCTGGCGACGATCCGCACGTCCGGCAGGCCCGCGTCGTCGAGGACGGACCGTGCCCGTACCGCCAGGGCCCCGAGGTCGCCGCTGTCCAGCCGTACGGCCGAACCGGGCCCGCGGTCCAGGTCCCGCAGGACGCGCGCGGCGACGCGTACGCCCTCCTCGGTGTCGTAGGTGTCCACGAGCAAGGTCACCGGCCCGGGGTGGGACCGTGCGAAAGCACGGAAAGCGTCTTCCTCCGTTGCGAACGCCTCCACGAAGGAGTGAGCCATCGTGCCGACGGCAGGGATGCCCAGGGCGGTGGCCGCGGCCACGTTGCTGGTTCCGGCGAAGCCGACCATCGCGCCTAGGCGGGCGGCTTGGAATCCGGCGTGCGGGCCGTGGGTCCGCCGTAGGGAGAAGTCCACGACCGGATGCCCTGCAGCCGCAAGGACGCATCGCGCGGTCTTCGAGGCGATCGCCGTCTGATGGCTGAGCTGATTGAGCACGTACGTCTCGGCCAACTGCGCTTGGGGAAGAGGCGCGGTCACCTCCAGCAGGGGCTCTCCCGCCAGCACGATCCGCCCCTCCGGCATCGCCCGCACGTCGCCGGTGAACGCCAGGCCGAGCAGGGCCTGAAGATCCCGCGCCGGCCGGTGCAGCGCGGAGGCGAAGGCGTCGACATCCTCGGGGCCGACATGAAGGCCGGACAGGTAGTCCAGGGCTGACTCCAGCCCCGCGGCGACGAGGAAGCCCCTCTCAGGAGGCAAGTCACGGACGAAGAGGCTGAACGTGGCCGGGCCGGTCATACCCTCCCGCAGGTAGGACATGGCCATCGTGACTTCGTACAGGTCGGTGGTCGTCGCGTCGGACATAGGCGTCGCCTCCTTGGCTCCCGTCCGGGTTTCCTGCCCATCACCGGCGGAAGCGCGCGGACCACAGGGGCTCGACCAAGTCCCACTCGGCGTCCCATTGTGCGTACCTTCTCCGGTCCAGCACATGGCGCATGCCTGTCCGCGCCGCGTAGAACCCGGCGCCCACGCCAATCGCGGCCATACCGCCTGCGAACCAGCCGGTGGTCGTCGCGTTGAGCTCGCTCATCGGCGGACTGGTGAGGCCGCCGTCCCGGTCCACCCACACCCGCACGGTGGCGCCCTTGGGCGTTCCCGACTTCACCAGGGTCGTCCCCGTCCGCACCGTGCCGTTGTCGTCGGTCCAGCGGACCTGCGCCTGTTGCTTCCCATCCGTGGTGACACCCTTGACGTTCGACGTGAGTCGGGCGGTGACCTCCTGCCGATCCGCCGACTGGGCTTGCACGGTGCGCATCGACGACTCGTACGCCGTCGTTCCCGCGCTGAGCGCGGCCACCGGGAGGCCGAGGACGAGTACGAGCATCAGCAGCCCGCGGAACCAGGACTCGAACCTGTCGGATGTACGTCGCAGAGGGTTCGCCCCCTTTGACGCATGCTCCTGGCGCGGCGGGGGCTGACCGGACGCGTGCGGCGAATTCTGTGCACTCATGACTCGGCCTCCAGCAAGTCGCTGGTCCGTTCCCCCCACCACTGTGTCCCATCATCGGACGGGACCCGGCTCCGGTCACAGGGCCGAACGTCCCTGCGGGGACGACTTCCGGCCCCGCAGCGACCGACCGTCGACATGGTCCGTCTCCCCCGTCCGGTCATATCCGGGGAACGACCGCGATCGGACAGGGCGCGTGATGCAGGACCGCATGGTTGATCAATCCCAGTTGCAGTCCCAGGTGCCCCTGTCGTCTGCGGGCGCCGACGACCAACAGGTCCGCCTCGGAGGCCGCCTCCAACAGGGCCTGGCGTGCCGGGCCCTCGATCACCCGCCGGCTCACCGGGGCGTCGCGGTACCGCTCCGACGCGCCGCGCAGGGCGTCGTCCAGCACCTGCGCCGGCGGACGGCGGTGGGCCTCCAGGGCGTACCACGACGGGGCTTGAGGTGCGGTGAAAGCACCGAGCGGTGCGCTCCAGGCGTGCACCGCCACCAGCCGGCAGTGCCGTACATGGGCCTCGCGGAACGCGAACTGCACGGCCGTGCCGCTGCCCTCTCCCTCCTCGACACCGACGACGACGCTCCCGAAGCGGGCATCCCGGTGCTCTGCCGCGCCGCGCACCACGACGACCGGGCAGTCCGCTCGCGCCGCCACGGCGAGGCTGACCGACCCCAGGAGCATTCCGGCGAGGTCTCCGAACCCTCTGGATCCCAGCACCAGCGCAAAGGCGTTACGCCCTTTGTCGACCAAGGCGGCGGTCGCGTCCTCGTGCAGCACCTCGCTCGAGAGCCGCACCGTGGGAGCACACGCCCTGACACGTTCCGAGGCGGAGTCGATCACGTCGGACGCCTCGTGGTCCCGTGCCGCCGCGTGCAGGAGGTGGAGCGGCACGCCGTGCCGGGCGGCTTCGTCGGCGGCCCAGTCGACCGCATCCAGGCTCGCCGCGGACCCGTCGATGCCGACCACCAGGGGAATCGTCACCGTCACCGCCCCTATCTCCTCTCGCCGGGTTCTGCGTCTCCGGCTCCCTCCGGTCCACATGCGCCGCGGAGGGGATTGGAGTACTCCTCGAATGAGAGAACCCGCCACGCCCGGCATGCCGGCCGACGTCCGGACCATCCGCACCGTCGGACTCGTTCGGCGTGGTCCGCCCTTCCAGCTTCGTACGTCACGGAGGCCGCCGCCATGCAAGCAGCCGTCACGGTGGTGGCGAAGCGTCTCGTCCACACCGCGCAAGCGGAGCTCCAGGCACGTCACCCGGGCCTGTCCATCGCCGGGAACCAGGGCGCCGAGGACGCCCAGAACGCCCTGCTCCAAGCGGCGTCGGAGTCCGAGATGCTCGTGCTCGGTTCACGAAGGCTGGAACCGTAGAGAGCCACTTCCTGGGCGACGTGACCATGCCCCCAGCACTGACCAGCTGATCAGCACCTCCCGCGCAGCGGGGATCGCGAGTTTGGTCTCATGAACAGGCCACTCAGCGGGAGGGGCGCCCGTCGTCCCAGGTGGCTGAGCGGCGTGCCTTGGCAGAAGGGATGGGACCAGGCGCAACGGTGCCTGCCCGCGTACGCTCGAAAGTGGGCGAGGCGGTTTCGGACGCATGGCGGCATTAGGTGAACCGGTGAGTCCTACAGCGCTCGGTTTCAGGTGCCGACGGCATCGGAGGGGCGGGGACGCCGACGAGCAGCAAGCGGAGGGAGCATCCCATGCGCGCACACGTCGGAGACTGGATCGTGGTGGAGTCCCTGCATCTGGGTGGGCCGCGCCGCCGGGGTCAGATCGTGCGCCTTGAGCATCCGGACGGCACATCGCCGTATGTCGTGCACTGGACCGAGGACGACCGGGAGACCGTCTTCTTCCCCGGGCCCGAAGCCCACCTCGAATTCACGGACGAGCGCACCGCACGCGGGCCCGCACCTTCCGAAGTGTCACCTCGGTGAGCGCCTGAGTGGTGGGCGGTCAGGGCACTGCCGTGCCGCGGTAACTCCGCCGGGGCGATGGCCCGGGCAGCACGGTGGGCGGAGCCTGCGGCCTGATGTCGGCGGGTCCCTTCGGCGCCGGATGGTCGGCGAGGGCCGCGACGATGTCAGCTGCGGTGAGCACCCCGGCCAGGCGTCCGTCTTCGTCCAGCACCGGGAGGGCGTCAGTTTCGGTGTAGGTCATGAGGTCGGCTGCGTGGCGTACGGTCTGCTCCGCGTGGACGAGCGCCGGTCTGTGCCCGGGCAGGAGGTCGTCCACGCGCCGGCCGGACAGCGAAGCGGCCGGTGCCGCACAGGCGACCGCCACGTCGGCCCTGTCCAGCAGGCCGGCACAGCGACCGTCCGGATGCACGACCGGAAGGTGACGGCAGCCGGACCGCTCCAGCAACTCCCACGCCACGAGCACGGTTTCGTCGACAGCGATCGCGGCCACAGCGGTGCGCATCACGTCGGCGACCGTCCGCGCCAGGACCTGCTGCTCATCGTGGACCGCCCCCGGCTGCTGGTCCATGGTCGCCTCCTTCTGATGTGCGGGCGTCGCCGCCGTGTCACGGGGAGGGCGTCGCTTTCCCTGCGGCGGCGGGATGGTGACCGTCAGGCCGCTGTTGATGCTCCTGTTGCTGGAGTACGTCGAGGACCTCGGACCCGTCGACGGTCTCCCGAGTGGTGAGCAGTTCGGCGAGGGTGTCCAGCGCCTTGCGGTGGTCACGGAGCAGATCCACCGCACGTTTCTCGGCCTGACGTACCAGGCGGGCGGTCTCCTCGTCGACGATGCGCTGGGTCTGCTCGGAGTAGGGACGGTGCAGCGTGTCCTCGGTGCTTTCACCGCCGAGGAAGCGGGGGGCTCCGGAGCCGTATCCGACGGGGCCGAGGGCCGGGGACAGGCCGAACTCGCGGACCATGCGGGCGGCGATCTGAGTGGCGCCGGCCAGGTCGTCGGCGGCTCCGGTCGAGCCCTCACCGAAGACGACCAGCTCGGCAGCCCGGCCGCCGAGCCGGACGGTGAGCAGGTCGTTCAGATAGCTCTCGCTGTACAGGTGCCGTTCGGCTTCGGGGAGTTGCTCGGTGGCGCCCAACGCGGGCCCGGAGGGCAGGATGGTGACCTTGGCAACCGGGTCGGCGTGCTCGCACAGGGCCGCCATGAGTGCGTGTCCGGATTCGTGGACGGCCACGGAGTGCCGTTCCTCGGGGAGCAGGGCGTTGGTGGACTCCCGCCGCCCGAGCAGGAGCCGGTCGCGGGCGTCGTCGAGGTCCTTCGCGTCGATGATGGGACCGCCTGCCCGTACGGCGTTGATGGCGGCCTCATTGACCAGGTTGGCCAGGTCCGCCCCGGAGAAGCCCGGGGTGGCCCGGGCCACCGTGTCCCAGTCGACGTCCGGTGCCAGGGTCTTGCCTCGGGCGTGGACGGCCAGAATCGCCGCCCGCTCGGCCTGGTTGGGCAGCGGCACCGTCACATGCCGGTCGAAGCGTCCGGGACGCAGGAGCGCGGGGTCGAGGGTCTCGGGCCGGTTGGTGGCGGCCAGCACCACGATGCCGCTGGACTGGTCGAAACCGTCCATCTCGGCGAGGAGCTGGTTGAGGGTTTGCTCTCGTTCATCGTTGCCGCCCAGCCGGGCACCCCCGCCGCGGCGGCTGCCGACGGCGTCGATCTCGTCGATGAAGATGATCGAGGGGGCTCGTTTGCGTGCCTCGGCGAAGAGGTCGCGTACCCGTGAGGCACCGACGCCGACGAACATCTCCACGAACGCCGAGCCGGTCACCGACAGGAACGGCACCTCCGCCTCGCCGGCCACGGCACGGGCGATGAGCGTCTTGCCGGTGCCCGGCGGCCCCACCATGATCACACCACGTGGCCCCTTGGCCCCTGCGATCGCATAGCGCTCGGGGCTCCGCAGGAAATCAACAATCTCGCTGATCTCCTGCTTCACGCCCTCGTAGCCGGCGACATCCCCGAAGCGGGTGGTCGGTCGCTCCGTCTCGATGATCTTGGCGCGGGCCCGCCCGATGGCACTGAGCCCCCCGCCCAGGGTCCGGGCCGCCCGGCGGCCGCTCCACACGAACAGGGCGACGATCAACAGCAGTGGCAGGAACAGCTCCAGGAGAGTCCCCCAAGGACTGCCGTCCCTGCTCTGGGACGCGGTGATCTCCACGTTCTTGGACTGCAGCTGCTGCTCCAGGCGGCTGTTGTCCAGGGCAGTGGGAATCCGCGTGGTGAACTTCGTGCCGTCCTTGAGGGTTCCCTTGATGGCCCCCTTGTCGTTGATGTCGACGGTCTTGACCTGACTGCCGCTCACCTTGCCGATGAAGTCGCTGTACGACAGCGATGTGCCCTCCTGGGGTGAGGGGGCTCGCATCAGCACCACGAGCAGCAGGGCCAGCGCGGCGACGGGCAGCAGCCAGCGCCCCCAGGAAGGCTTCGGTGAAGGCGCCGGCGGCTTGGGCGGCTCGCGCGGGGGCCCCGACTTGGCCGAGCGTGACAGCTGCCGGACTGGCAGGCGGGCTGATGTGATCACCGGACGGCTCCCTTGGCGGAAGGAGGAACCTCGGGCGAACCTGGGGCTGGGCCGTTCCCTGAACTCGAAGACGTGTGGAGCGCTGGTGGGCGTCCCACTTCCAGAATGCCCTCTCCGCCATGGGCAGGTCCGATCGCACCGAGTCGGGGCTGCTTCCCGGCACAGGTCATCACACAGACCTCACCGAAGGAACCGGCCGGCCAGGACCAGGATCCTCAGTCCTCCTCACACAAAACGGTGGGCGACAAGCCCGGCGGACAGGGTCCCGGGAGTGAGCCGCCTGAACCCGGCGTCCGTCGAGTGGCCACCCCGGATCGAATGGAGGGAGGCTGGGAGGAGGCGATCCATATGACGGCGGTTCGACCGCCGCGAGGGCCGCGTGCAGGCGGGGTATTCAGCGGATGGGAGGAAGCCCATGAAGGTCGGAGTGCTGACCGGCGGCGGTGACTGTCCCGGCCTCAACGCCGTGATCCGCAGCGTCGTCCGCAAAGGCGTCCAGGAATACGCCTTCGACTTCGTCGGTGTTCGGGACGGCTGGCTCGGTTTGCTCCAGGGTGATGTCATGCCGCTGGATATCCCCAGCGTGCGGGGGATCCTCCCCCGCGGCGGAACCATCCTCGGTTCCTCCCGCACCAACCCGTTCAAGCATGAGGACGGCCTGCGTCGCGTGCAGGACACCCTTGCCACGCACGACGTGGACGCGCTCGTCGTGATCGGCGGTGAGGACACGCTCGGCGTGGCCACCGAGCTGAACCGGCAGGGAATCCCTCTGGTGGGCGTGCCGAAGACGATCGACAACGACGTGTCCGGGACCGACTACACCTTCGGCTTCGACACTGCCGTCGGTATCGCCACCGAGGCCATCGACCGCCTCCACACCACGGCCGAGTCGCACATGCGCACCCTGGTGGTGGAGGTGATGGGGCGGCACTCGGGGTGGATCGCCCTGCACGCCGGCGTCGCGGGCGGCGCCAACGTAATTCTCATCCCGGAGCGGCCGTTCGACATCGACCAGGTTTGTGAGCAGGTGAGGAGCCGGTTCAAGATCAATTACGCGCCGATCGTCGTGGCCGCCGAGGGGGCTGTCCCCAAAGAGGGGCAGATGGTCCTCAAGGACCAGTCGCTGGACGAGTTCGGCCATGTACGGCTGTCCGGCATCGGCGAATGGCTGGCCCAGGAGATCTCGGAGCGCACCGGCAAGGATGCCCGCACCACGGTCCTGGGTCACATCCAGCGCGGCGGTACCCCGAGCGCTTTCGACCGGTGGCTGGCCACACGTTTCGGCCTGCATGCCATCGACGCGGTCAAGGACGGTGACTTCGGCGTCATGGTCGCCCTGCGGGGCACCGGGATCGTCCGCATCCCACTCGCCGACGCCACGGCGCAGAACAAGGTGGTCGACCCGTCGCTGTACGACGAGTTCGAGGTGTTCTTCGGCTGACCAGCCCCTGCGCTCACCGGATCACTGTCAGACCTGCCGATCCGCTACCCGAGCTCTGGCCGGCCGTCATCCGGCGTGCGGTACGACCGCCACCGGGCAGCGAGCGTGGTGCAGTACGGCGTGCGTGACCGGACCCAGTCGGCCCTCGGCCGCACTCGGGTCGGCACGGCGTCCCACGACGAGCAAGTCCGCACTTCGCGACGTGTTCAATAGCGCTTCCGCGGGGTGGAGCAACACGACATCTGTGTGGACCGTCACACGTGGGTACTTCTCCTGCCAAGCGCGCAGGGCGTCGGAGAGCTGCAAGACCTCCTGGTCCTCCCAGGTGGCCCGGTCCTCCTCGGTCACCACCAGGGTCCGAGGAGATACGGACTCGGCGGGAAAGGCCCATGCCTGGACCACCCGCAGGCGGGCCCCGTGTGCCTCGGCGGCCGAGAACGCGAAGTCGGCCACCTCACTGACCGGGTGATGCGCATCGAACCCCGCCACGACCTGGGACGTGCCGCGTGCCAGGTGGGTCCCTTCTCCGAAGGTGCCGGACGGTTGAGGCACCAACACGACAGGGCAAGGGGCTGCTGCCGCCATCCGCAGGGCCACCGAGCCGACCGCGAGACCCTCGAACCCGCCCGTCCCCCGTGTGCCGATGACGAGGAGCCCGGCATCGCGGGCCGCTGCGAGAAGGGCCGTGTCCGGCGCGTCATCGGCCTGCTCGCCCCGCACCTCGAGGTCCGGGTAGTGGTCGCCGAGTTCGGCGACCACCCGCTGGAGCATTCGCGCGCCCACGTGCCGCAGCCTGTCCCCGGCCGGGCCCGGCACGGCAGTGCCCGGAAGCGGTGGAGAGGCGTGGAACAGACGCAGCGGAACACCGCGCAGCGCGGCCTCCCGCGCCGCCCAGTCGGTCGCCGCCGAGCTGCGTTCGGACCCGTCGACACCCGCCAGCACAGAGTGACTCATCGTGTCCTCCTTCGCCCGGCCTATGCCTCCGCCGGCGTCGCCACACGAGTCTGTCTCCTCTCTTCCACTGTTTCACGGCACGACCGCTCAGGCGCCCGGATCGGATGCCGGGTCGCGCGAAGGTCGTGGCGGACCAGTTCGCAGCCACGTCCAATGATCGGTCACGCAGCGGTCGGCATCCTGCAGCGGAATCGGCGAACGTACGCACCCGAACCGGCACGGCATGTGGCTGCGCAAGCCCGTTCCCGGACGCCGAAATCATCGAAGACGGATCCGTGAGACCCCCGCCCGCGGCACTGACCCGCGCTTCCGACCGGATCGCAGCGCTTGCGCGTCATCCCACACCCGGCCTGGTACCCGTAGGAGCCGCCGCCGTGAGGGACGCGTTACCCCCTGAGGCAGAGCCCACGGGTGTTGTCCCGTTCGACGGAAGTCCACTGGCCGTCGGCGGCACTGGCGACCATGCTCGGCCAGGAGGGGCCCATGCCCACGCCAGCCGATCGACGCTCGCCGTCGACATGCCGCAAAACACCGACAGCAGGAGACCGTCGTCATGCAAATGCCCGTCATGAGCGAGTGCGCGGTCGAAGAATGCGCCTAAAACCGGGGCCGCGCCTGCCACGCTCTGGCCATCACTGTGGGCGATGTCCGGCACGCACACTGCGACACCTTCTTCACCGCTCCGACCAAGGACGGCGACCCGTCCGCCACCGGACGGGTCGGCGCCCGCGAAGTGTCCGACTGCCGGCACAACGTCGCCTTCCAAATGTCACACCCCCGGCATCACCGTGCGCTACCGGCGGACCGATGTCGACTGCCTGACCTACACCCCCCTGAGACTCGCGGGCATCACCACCGCACAGGACCGCTGGTGAGCCTGGCAGAAAGGCAATGGCCCCGGGCATGGACGATCACGACTTTGCGAGCTTCGCTGCCGAAGCCGTCGGCATCCGGCTTCTCCAGGTGCGCGCGCAGTTCACCGGCAGCGACCCTGCCGGGCTGGGTGCAGTCGGTGACCGTGAGGCACAAACACTCATCGCCCGGCTCCTGCGCGAACACCGCCCGGATGACGCCGTGCTGTCGGAGGAGACGCCCGACGATCCGGCCCGGCTCGACGCCGACCGCGTCTGGATCATCGATCCCCTGGACGGGACCCGCGAGTTCGCCGACCCGCCCCGCGACGACTGGGCGGTGCAAGTCGCCCTGTGGGAGAAGGACCGGCTGACAGCCGGGGCGGTCGCCCTGCCCGCCCGTGCGCTGGTCCTCTCCACCGGACAACACCCGCCCACCCCACCCGCCTGGGCCGGCCCACCGCGGATGCTGGTCAGCCGCACCCGCCCGCCGCCCTTCGCCGGACGGCTGGCCGACCTCCTCGGCGTGCAGGTCCTACCGCAGGGATCCGCAGGCGCCAAGACCGCCGACGTCCTGCTGGGAGCAGCCGACCTGTACGTGCATGCGGGAGGCCAGCACGAATGGGACTCCGCCGGGCCAGTAGCCGTGGCGCAGGCGTGGGGCTTCCACACCAGCCGCCTGGACGGCAGCCCTCTCGTCTACAACCGCCCCGACCCGATGCTGCCCGACCTCATCGTCAGCCGCACCGACCTGGCCCCCCGCGTCCTGGCGGCCTGTGCTCGGATCAGCCACCCTTAAAGAACTTGTGGTCGGCGGTGGAGATAGAGCGCTTTCCCGGGCCAGGGCGTTGCCGGCCGACCCCCGTCTACTCCAGGCGGCCGACCGAGCCGACGGCCAAAGCGTTGAGGTACTCGGTCGAGCACTGCTGGACCCAGCCAGGTCGCCGGGGAAGATGACCAACTTGGTTGAGGGGTTGCCGCGTGTGCTGCAGGTCGTCGGAATGTATCGCGCGGAGGCGGCGCCGAGAGCCGACCCCACGCCAGGCCCAACGGTGAGCGGTGTGAGGGAGACGCCGCCGCATTCTCGAGCAGCCGACCGTCGGCTGGGCCGAAGGCATCGAACCCTCGCGTCACTCGTCCGCTCGATGGCGTCCTGGGCTGCGGCGGGAGCCGCGCCGCCCAGCGAGCCGGCTCGATGCCGACCGAATTCTGTGCCGCACCGTCACCGGCTGCGCTGCTACGCGCAAGCCGGGGCTCGCATCTGGATCAGGACACCGCAACGACACATACGGGTTTACATGGGCCTGGCAGTTGCGGGAACCCGGGCCTCACCCCTCGGCATTCCGAACGACCGGAGAGGCGAGCCGATGACCGACATCCAAGGCTTGCTGGGCGACGAGGCCAAGGGCCTGCTGACCTATACCGCCCAAGGGATTCCCCACGAAGACCTGGTACTGCCGGGTCCTGACTTCGTCGACCGGAGCGTGTCCGCGACCGACCGTTCGCCCCGGGTGCTGCGCAATCTGCAGTCTCTCTTCGACCACGGCCGTCTGGCCGGCACGGGATACGTATCGATCCTGCCGGTGGACCAGGGCATCGAGCACTCCGCGGCGTCGGCGTTCGCCGCGAACCCCCGCTACCTCGACCCCAGGAACATCGTCGAGCTCGCCATCGAGGGCGGCTGCAACGCGGTCGCCAGCACCCTCGGTGTGCTCGGGGCGGTATCGCGGCGCTACGCACACAAGATCCCCTTCATCGTCAAGCTCAACCACAACGAACTGCTGACCTACCCGAACCACTACGACCAGATCCTGTTCGGCAACGTCGAGCAGTGCTTCGAACTCGGCGCGGCCGGCGTGGGCGCCACGGTCTACTTCGGCTCGGAGCAGTCGGACCGCCAGCTGCAGGAAGTCAGCGAAGTCTTCGCGCGCGCCCACGAATTGGGCATGTTCACCGTGGTGTGGTGCTACCTGCGCAATTCGGCGTTCAAGAAGGACGGCGTGGACTACTCGGTGTCGGCCGACCTCACCGGGCAGGCCAACCACCTCGGCGTGACCATCGAGGCCGACATCGTCAAACAGAAGCAGCCGGAGAACAACGGCGGCTACACCGCACTGGACTTCGGCAGGACCGACAAGCTCCTGTACGGCACGCTCACCACCGATCACCCGATCGACCTCACCCGCTGGCAGGTGGCCAACTGCTACATGGGCCGGGTCGGACTGATCAACAGTGGCGGCGCATCGGCCGGTAAAAGTGACCTCGCGCAAGCCGTACGGACCGCAGTGATCAACAAGCGGGCCGGAGGCACCGGCCTCATCACCGGCCGCAAAGCCTTCCAGCGGCCCACCAATGAAGGCGTCGAACTCCTCCACGCCGTCCAGGACGTCTACCTCGACGACAGCATCACCATGGCCTGACCGGGGCGGCCCCAGGGTTCCCCCTTGTGCAGGCGCCGATCACCAGTCACCGGCCGCGTTGCCCGTTCGCGTCCGCGAACCCGCAGCAGGTTCGCGGACGCTGCGGGTCGCAGCGCTGCCCGAAGGGCGCCGCGCTGACAGTCAGCGCCGTCGATGACATCGGGGGGGCGTTGCTCCTTGCGCCCCCGGCCCCATGGACCCGCCGAGCGATGGCGCGAGTAAGGGCTGCTCACTACCGCTGTCGAGTCCTCCCTCACATACCGACCCGGCTCTCCACAACCTGCGGACAGCCCCGCATTGACGGACCGCAATCACGTCCCGCCCGACTGGCCGCAGAGCAGCACACCGTTGGTGACGTCGCCAATGATGCGGGCGGCTGCCGGCCAAGATCCAGATGCGTACGGAGACGGCCGGGTCAGTGGGCGGGTGTCAGCACGCTCGGCGGGCCGGCGGTGACGCCGCCGTCCAGGACGAATTCCACGCCGGTCGAGAAGGTGGCGTCGGCGGCGATGAAGAGCACCATACGGGCGACCTCGTCGGGTTCACCGAATCGCGGGAGGGGCTGTCCGGCGGTGAAGGAGTCGTCGAAGTCGGCCGTCATCGCGGTGCGCACCGCGCCCGGGTGGACCGAGCAGACACGGATCCCGTCCGGGGCCAGTTCCAGAGCCGCGGCCTTGGTCAGCCCGCGCAGTGCCCACTTGCTGGCCACATACCCTCCGATGCCGGCATAGCCGGTGATCCCGGCGATCGAGGAGACGTTCACGATCACGCCCCCACCGGCCCGGCGAAGCGACGGTGCCGCCGTTCGGATACCCAGCCAGGCGCCCTGGACGTTGACGTCGATGACCCTTCGGAAGGATGCGAGGGTCTGCTCCTCGATGGTCCCCCACTCGAGGATCCCGGCGTTGTTGACCAGCACCGAGACAGGGCCCAGTTCCCGCTCCGTCTCCGCCACCACCGTCTGCCAGCCATCCTCGGTACTGACGTCCAGGTGCGCGTAGCGGGCCGGGCCGCCGAGTTCCGCCGCAAGCTTCTCCCCCTCGGCGTCGAGTACATCAGCGACCACGACGCCGGCACCCTCAGCCGCGAACAAACGTGCCACAGCGGCGCCGATCCCTCTGGCTCCCCCGGTGACGATCGCCACCCGCTCGTTGAGACGCCCCATCATGGCCTCCTCATCCCATGCCTCGACGAAAATCCGTAAGAGCGCTCGGCCGCGCCCGGCTCGGCATGACACGTCCGGTCACAGGGGCCCGGGCCGACGGCCGACGAATCGGTCAGGGGGCCGCGCAGACGACCTCGACGAAATGCCCCACTTGGTCCTCGGGCAGATGGCGTGCGAGGTCGGCCTCGCTGATCATGCCGACGAGGCGATGATCGTCGATGACCGGCAGCCGACGGATCTTGTGCTCTTCCATGGCCTGAAGGACCTTGTCGGCATCGGCCTCTGCGTCGATCGTGACCGGCTTGCCCTGCTCGAGCCAGCCCGCGGTCACGGTCCTGGGGTCCTTGCCCTGGGCGAGGCACTTCACCACGATGTCGCGGTCGGTGATGATCCCGTGGAGCCGGTCGTCCTCCCCGCAGATCGGGAGGGCTCCGACGTCCAGCTCCTTCATCCTGCGGGCCGCGGCCTCCAGCGTCTCGTTCTCCTGGATGCAGGTGGCACCGGAGTGCATGATCTCCCGGGCAGTGGTCATGGTCGTCTCCTTCGAGCGTCGCTGCCGGCCGGGGAGAGCCCATGGAGCCTGGCCCACCCCGGCCGGGTACTCCTCCAGACCAGTGTGAGTTCCTCTCCTTCCGTGCGCATGCCGGAGCAGGGGCGGCCACGTCGCCGATTTCCTCATCGCCTTCCAAGGGCGGCAGGGCCCGGTCACGGGGGCCTGTACCTCTCACCGGTCATGTCTGCGGAACGACCGCGATCGGGCACGGCGCGTGATGCAGCACCGCGTGGTTGACCAGACCCAACTGCAGACCGATGTGCCCATGCCGCCTGCGGGCGCCGACAACGAGCAGATCAGCGCCGGCCGCGGCTTTCAGGAGTGCCCGCCGCGCCGGGCCTTCGACCACCTCGCCGCTCACCGGCACGTCCTGATACCGCTCCGCAGGGTCGTGCAGCGCCTCAGCGAGCACTTGCGCCGGCGGGCGCTGGAGGGCTTGGAGGGCGTATCCGGACAGGCCCGGAGGCATAGGGGTCCCGACCGGGACACTCCAGGCGTGCACCGCCACCAGCCGGCAGCGCCGCACATGGGCCTCGCGGAACGCGAACTGCACGGCCGTACCGCTGCCCTCCCCGTCCTCGACGCCGACGACGATGTCCCCGAACCGGCTGCCTCGGTGCTCCGCCCCACCACGCACAACGACCACCGGGCAGTCGGCGCGAGCGGCCACGGCCAGGCTGACCGAGCCCAGAAGCATCCCGGCAAGGTCTCCGAGCCCCCTGGACCCGAGCACCAGTGCGAAGGCGTTGCGTCCCTTGTCGACCAAGGCGGCGGCCGCGTCCTCATGCAGCACCTCACTCGACAGCCGCACGGAGGGAGCCCCTGCCCTGGCATGCTTCGAGGCACCACTGATCACGTCCACCCGCTCGTCGTCCCGCGCCGCGGCGTGCAGGAGGTGGAGCGGCACATCGTGCCGGACCGCCTCGTCGGCGGCCCAGTCCACCGCCTCCAGGCTCGCCTCGGACCCGTCGACACCGACCACAAGGGGAATCGTCACCGCCCCTGTCTCCTCTCGTACGGATTCCGCTTCTCCGACGCCGTCCTCCACAGATCCACATGCGCTGCGGAAGGGATTGGGGTACTCCTCGAATGAGAAGGCACCACACTCGGCATGTTGCCGACGTCCGGGCGGGCATCCACGCCATCGGACTCGTTCACCGTCATCTCAAGCTTCTTACGAGACGGAGACCGCCGCCATGCAACCAGCCGTCACCGTGGGCCTCGACGGCTCACCCGAGAGTCTTGCCGCTGCCCGCTGGGCCGCCGACGAGGCCGAGAAGCGCAGTCTCACCCTGCGCCTGCTGCACGCGTGGCCGCTGTTGGCGCCGGAGCCGACCCGCATCCCGGCGGAAATCGATCAGAACTACTGGGCGAAGCGGCTCATGCACAACGCCCAGGCGGAACTCCAAGCGCGCCACCCGGGCCTCACCGTCGTCGGCAACCTGGTCGCCGACGACGCGCAGAACGCACTGCTCCAAGCGGCGTCGGAGTCCGACATGCTCGTGCTCGGCTCGCGGGGCCTGACTCCCGTGGAAAGCTACTTCCTCGGCGACATCAGCATGTCCGTCGTGGCGCGCGCCGAGCGGCCCGTGGTCCTGGTGCGCGCCGAGCGGGGGGAAGAAGGTCGCGCGCCCGAATCAGGTTCAGCAGGCGGCGTGGTGGTGGCACTGAAACTGCACGGACCGTGCGACGACCTGCTCGAATTCGCCTTCACCACCGCCGCGGTGCGGGGCTTGCCGCTCCGCACCGTCCATGGCCGCAGCGTGCCGATCCACGCGTACGCCCCCTGGGGCGTGGATCACACCGTGACCCACGAGGTCAGGCAGGAGGCCCAGAAGGGCCTGAGCCAAGCCCTCCGCCCCTGGCGCGAGAAGTTCCCGGGCGTGGACGTAGCTGAGGCCATCCGCCTCGACAGCCCCGCCAGGGCTGTCATAGCAGCCGCCGCAGGCGCCGAGTTGCTGGTCGTCGGCCGACGCAAGCACCACCCTCCCCTGGCGCCACGCCTGGGCCCCGTGGCCCAGGCCGCCGCCCACCACGCGCGGTGCCCTGTCGCCGTCGTCCCCCATGACTGAGCCGAACCACCCCGGCGAGCCGATGGCGTCGGCGCGGCGGGACGACGTCCCCGGAGCCCCGTCGCTCTCGCGCGCCGAGGTGCGCGAGACACACACCGCCGTGGTCCTCTTCATCGGGGACCGCGCCTACAAGGTGAAGAAACCAGTCGACCTGACATTCCTGGACTACACCACGGTGGCCGCCCGGAAGGCCGCGTGCGAGAGAGAGGTCGTCCTCAACCGCCGGTTCGCCCCCGACGTCTACCTCGGCGTCGGCGAATTCCGCAGCCCGGACACCGACGTACCCGAACCCGTCGTGGTGATGCGCCGCATGGCCACCGAGCGCCGCCTCTCCCGGCTGGTACGGGAAGGAGCGGCCGTCGACGACGCTCTTCGGGCCGTCGCCCGGCTGCTCGCCGCCCACCACGCGAGCGCACCTCGCAGCCGGGAGGTGACCGAGCAGGGGACGCGCGACGCGCTGTCCTCACGCTGGGAAGCGAGCTTCGCCCAGGTCCGCGCCCTGCCCGACGACGGCACCGTGCCCGACGGGGTGGAGGAGATCGAGCGCTCGGTGCGCCGCTACCTCGCCGGCCGCGAGCCCTTGTTCGACAGGCGCATCGAGCAGGGGCGGGTGGTCGACGGCCACGGAGACCTGCTCGCCGAGGACATCTTCTGCCTCGACGACGGCCCACGCGTTCTGGACTGCCTGGAGTTCGACGACCACCTTCGTTACGTCGACGGCCTCGACGACGCCGCCTTCCTGGTCATGGACCTGGAACAGCTCGGGGCGCCGGAGGCCGCGGCGTTTTTCCTCGCCGAGTACGGCGAGTACTCCGGCGACCCGGCGCCTCCCTCCCTACGCCACCACTACGTCGCCTACCGCGCGTTCGTCCGGGCCAAGGTCTCCCTGATCCAGGCACGCCAGGGCACGCCCGGCGCGGAGGCGGCAGCACACCGACTGATCACACCGCCCTGCGCCACCTGCGCTCCTCAGCCGTCGGCCTGACCCTCGTTGGCGGACTCCCGGGCAGCGGCAAGTCCACGCTCTCCGGCGCACTCGCCGACCGCCTCGGCGTCACACTGCTCAGCAGCGACCGCCTCCGCAAGGAACTGGCGGGCATCCCGGCGGAACAGCCGGCTGCCGCCGCCTACGGCGAGGGCCTGTACTCCCCCGATTGGACCAACAAGACGTACGCCGCCCTCCTCGACCGCGCATCGACCCTGCTGTCCCAGGGTGAGTCCGTCGTCCTGGACGCCACCTGGCACGATGCCGCACAGCGCGAAGCCGCCCTAAGCATGGCCGAACGCACCTACGCCGACCTCGTCGCCCTGCACTGCCACGTTCCGGACGAGGTGACCACAACCCGCCTCGCCACCCGCGCGCCCGGGGCGTCCGACGCCGGCGTCGACGTGGCCACCGCCATGGCTGCCACGGAACCGCCCTGGCCTGAGGCCGTCAGGGTCGATACGAGCGGCTCCCTGGAGGCCGCGGTGGTCCAGGCACTGGCAGCGATCCGCCCACACGCCGACAGCCAGACACCGGTCTTCCGTCGCCCCTACATGGAGCCGGACTAGAACGAGTTGGGACGCCCGCACATGGCAGGGGACAACGGCCAATTGCCGGCCCGCGCCACCAGGTTTCGCGCGGCACGGCGCATTCACTCATGGTGGTTGTACGGGGGCACTCCGGTCCGGCAGGAGGTGTGGCAGGGCCGGGGCCCCGTACGCCTGTTACGGCACTTCGTGAGGCGGCCACCATGGGTGACACCACGATTGAACAGAGGCCGCTCGCCCCTGGCGAGGCGTGGAGGGCCGTGGCCACATGCTTCCTCTCCACCTTCGCGCTGCTCGCGCGGCACCGGGTCCGTCTGCCGAAGGAACGGCAGGAGATGCGGCTGCGCTTCGCCGACGGCACCTCGGCCCGGGTGTACCGGGAGACCCGCCTCGGCAGCGGCTTGGCGAAGGACCCGTGCACGCTGGTGGTCAGCTTCCGGCTGCGCCTGGTCCGCGGGCCCGCGCACGCCCTGTTCCGCGCGGAGAGCCTGCTGAACACCCCGCTGTTCGTCGGCTTTCCTGGTTTCACCTCGAAGCTGTGGCTGGCCCACGACGAGCATGATCGCTACCGCGGCGTTTACGAGTGGGACGGCACGGAGCGCGCCGAGCACTACGCGCGTTCCCTGTGGCGGGTCCTGGCGCTGGTCAGCGTGCCTGGTTCGATCAGCTATGCCGTTGTGCCCGGGCTGCGCCGCGACGACGTGATCGCGGATCCTGGGCTGATCGAAAACATTGCGCCGCACGACAGCGCAGCATGGTGGCGCATCCAGGCCGGGACGTGACGACAGTGGTGGACTCAGTGGTGGACATCCTGGTCGTCGGGGCCGGTACAACCGGCCTCACCTCCGCCTTGGAGGCCCATGACCACGGAGCACGGATCCGCATCGTCGAGCGGCGTCCCGGGCCGTTCCGGCCCTCCCGTGCGCTCATCCTGCACCCACGTACTCTGGAGGTCCTGCGCCCACTCGGCGTCACCGACGCCCTGCTGGAGCTGGCGGACCCCGCCCCAGCGGTCGACCTTCATCTCGGCTCCCGCGTCGTCGAGACCAGGCTCGCGGACCTCGCGCTGCCCGACACGGCGTTCCCCCATCTGTCACTCATGCGGCAGATGGACGTCGAACGCGTGCTGACGCGGGCACTCGCCGACCGCGGAGTGACGGTGGAACGGGGCACAGAACTGACCACTGCCCGCGACGACGGGCACAGCGTGCGGGCTGTGCTGCGATCGCGGCACGGCATCGAGGAGATCCGCTGCCCCTTCGTCGTCGGCTGCGACGGCCCGGCCAGTACCGTGCGGGCCTGTGCCGGCATCGGATGGCGCGGCAGGCCCTACGCCGAAGAGGTGGTCCTCGCCGACCTCGACCTCGGCGGCATCGCCGAGCGCTCCGGTGCCGAGGTGTTCGCGGGGCGCCAAGGGCTGTTGTTCCTCTTCCCGCTCGGCGAGCAGGCCACCTGGCGGCTGCTGGCCACACGGACATCCACCGACGGGGCCGGCCAGAACTTCGGCCAACCCGGATCCGCCGTCCCGCAAGCCGAGCTCCAGCACCTCCTCAACGACGCGGGGCTTCAGGCCAGGATCGAGCGTCTGGCGTGGTCCGCGCGGGTGCCGCTGCAATGCGGCCTCGCGGGGCGGTTCCGCCGGGGGCGGCTCTTCCTCGCGGGGGACGCGGCTCACAACTACTCACCGGCCACCGGCCAGGGCATGAACGCCGGTATCCAGGACGCGGTGAACCTCGGCTGGAAGCTCGGCTTCGCGGCGAGCGGCTCCAGGGGGGAGTCCGCGGACGGGCGCGGTGCCGACGTGCTGCTCGACTCCTACGACAGGGAGCGCAGAGCGGCTGCACACCGACGGCTGATCCTCACTCACACGGCGTTCTGGGCGGAGGCGTCGACCGGCCGGATCCCCTCATGGCTGCGCGCGGTGGCCGCTCCGCTCACGGCCCCGGCCATACCCGCCCTCCTGCACCGGCGACGGCTGGTCGCCGAGGCCATCCGTCTCATCTCCCAGCTGCGGGTGAACTACCGGCACAGCCCTCTGTCGGTGGAGGGAACACCGCCCCTGCGTGGCGCTCCCCGCCCAGGAGACCGCCTGCCGGACGCGACCGTCAGCGTCGAAGGACCTCCCAGGCGGCTGCACGAGCTGCTGGCCCGCCCGGGTGTGCACCTGCTGCTGCAGCGCGAGGCCGACCCGCCGCCGGACGACGTGCCCGGTCCCCTGGTCACCGTCCTCCGGCTGACGAACAGCCCCGGTCGCGGGCTGGTGGCCGTCCGTCCGGACGGGCATGTCGGCTTCCGCTGCGGGACCGCCGACCCGGCCGGGCTGACCGGCTGGCTCTCATTGATCGGCGCGACGGCATCTCCGCCCACCCGGCCATGAACACCAGGCGTCGGGGCCCCACACCCCGGCCCAGGAGTCCGACGGTCCTGAGGAGCCCAACGAGCTGATGGCCCCGGTTGCCCTGGCGTCCTCCCAGCGCGACGGTGGAGAGAGTCGGCAAGAGTCAGCCAGGGAGTGGGTGACCATGCGAGCCCTCGTCTACCACGGCCCCGGACAGATCTCCTGGGACACGGTCAAGGATCCGGTCATCGAGGACCCAGCCGACGCCGTCGTGCGCGTCGACGCCACCACCGTCTGCGGAACCGATCTGCACATCCTGCGCGGAGACCTGCCCGAGGTGAAGCCGGGGACGATCCTCGGCCACGAGGCCGTCGGCGAGGTCATGGAGGTCGGCAGCGACGTCCACCACCTGCGCCCAGGGGACCAGGTGATCGTTTCCTCCGTCTCGGCCTGCGGCCACTGTCCGGCGTGCCGTGACACCATGCGCGGACAGTGCCGCGAGGGCGGTGGATGGATCCTGGGGAATCTGATCAACGGCACCCAGGCGGAGTTCGCGCGGGTCCCCTTCGCCGACTTTTCCACCCACCTACGGCCCTCCGCTCTCCCGCTCGATGACGCTGTCCTGCTCGCCGAGGTCCTCCCCACGGCCTACGAAGTCGGGGTGCGGAACGCAGAGGTGGGCCCGGGAGACACCCTCGTCGTGGTGGGCGCGGGTCCCGTCGGTCTCGCCTGCGTCGTCGTCGCGCGGCTCTATTCGCCCCGCCGGATCATCGTGGTGGACCTGTCCTCCGCCCGGCTGGAGGCCGCCGCCCGCGTAAGGCCCGATGCCGCCGAACTACCGGGGACGATGATCGCCGAGCTGTCCGAGGGACCGGGGGCCGATGTGGTCATCGAGGCATCGGGGGAACCGGACGGCTTCGTCCTGTGCACCCGCGCCGTCCGCGCAGGGGGGCACATCGCCAACATCGGCACACACGGCAAACCGGTCACGCTGCATCTCGAATCCCTGTGGCGCAAGAACGTGACGATCAGTACCGGCCAGGTGGACGCGTACTCCATACCGTGGCTGATGGAGCTGGTGAGGTTCGGACGCCTGCCCGTCTCACAGCTGGTCACCCACACCTTCGGACTCGATCGGATGGAGGACGCCTACGAGGTGTTCTCGCACGGCACCACCACCGGCGCTCTCAAAGTCGTGCTGCACCGCGAGTGAACCGGCCGACAGGGGGTCCCAACGGGTCGGTCGGCCCCTTGTTCCGGGCCGTTCGGCCCTACAACCTGCCGATGAGCGGCGGTTCTATGGAATTGAGCCGAGGGCCACAAGGAGACACGGCGAAGCGGAGTGAAACCGTGCACCGTGCAATTCGGGCCCGCAAGAAGCGGGCGGCCCCCGGCTCCATGAACGCCCAGCAGAGAGCCGCCGCCCGTCCCATCGGGCCGCCTCCTCCGGTCGAAGTGCAGCCGACGCCGTGCTCGGCGACTCTGGAGATCAGGGCAGTGCCGGGAGGAGCACCCATGCACTGGGAAACCATCCACAAGGACACCGCACCAGTCGTCCCACCCCGCCTCACCGACTATGACCGGGCTTGCTCCGCCTTCACCTGGTCGCAGGCGCGTACCGAACTGTCCGGGCTGCCCGGCGGCGGGCTCAACATGGCCCACGAGGCCGTCGACCGGCACGCGGCCTCTGACCGCGCGGACAAAGTCGCGCTGCGGTGCGTCGCCCGGGACGACTCCGTCTCGACCGTCACGTACGGGGACCTGGCCCGTCGTACGGCCCGCTTCGCGAACGCCCTGCGCTCCCTCGGCGTCGGCCACGGGGACCGGGTGTTCACGCTGCTGGGCCGCTGTCCCGAGCTGTACACCACGGTGCTGGGCACGCTGAAGAACACCAGCGTCCTCTGCCCGCTCTTCTCCGCCTTCGGCCCCGACCCGGTGGCACAGCGGCTCAGGCTCGGCGATGCTCAGGTCCTGGTCACCACCGCGGCCCTCTACCGGCGCAAGGTCTCCGAGCGCCGGGCGTCGGTTCCCGGGCTGAAGCACATCCTGATCGTCGGACGCGGCGCGGAGGACCTGCCCGGCACCGCGTCCTTCGACGACCTGATATCCGCCGCCCCGGACACCTTCACCATCCCGCCGACCTCTCCCGAAGACATGGCCCTGCTGCACTTCACCAGCGGAACGACCGGCACTCCCAAGGGTGCGGTCCATGTCCACGAGGCGGTGGTCGCCCATCATGCGACGGCTGGGTTCGCACTCGATCTGCATCCCGAGGACGTGTACTGGTGCACGGCCGACCCCGGCTGGGTCACCGGCATGTCGTACGGGATCATCGCCCCGCTCGTCCACGGCGTGACGTTGGTCGTCGACGAGGGCGACTACGACGCCCGGCGCTGGTACCGGATCCTCGGGGAACAGCGGGTCACCGTCTGGTACACCGCACCCACGGCCCTGCGCATGCTCATGCGTGCCACCCCGCGACATGGCCCGTACGACCTGCCGCTCTCCTACGACCTGTCGGCCCTGCGCTTCATCGCCTCCGTCGGCGAGCCCCTCAACCCGGAGGCCGTCGTCTGGGGCCGGGACGTGCTGGGCCTGCCGGTGCACGACAATTGGTGGCAGACCGAGACCGGCTGCATCATGATCGCGAACTTCGCGGCCTGCGAGATCCGGCCGGGCTCGATGGGACGTCCGCTGCCCGGCGTCGACGCGGCCGTGCTGAAGCAGGGCGAGGACGGCCGGGCACTGGTCACCGACGGCAGGGTCACTGAGGTGCAAAGCCCCGGCGTCGAGGGCGAGTTGGCGCTGCGGCCGGGCTGGCCGTCGATGTTCCGCGGCTATCTGCACGACAAGGAGCGCTACGACGCCGCGTTCGCAGACGGCTGGTACCTGACCGGAGACCTGGTCCGCCGGGACGCGGACGGCTGGTACTGGTTCGTCGGGCGCGCCGACGACGTCATCAAGTCGGCGGGACACCTCATCGGCCCGTTCGAGGTGGAGAGCGCACTGATGGAGCACCCGTCGGTGGCCGAGGCCGGGGTGATCGGACGGCCGGACCCGGTCGCCGGGAACGTCGTCAAGGCGTTCGTGTCACTGCGCCCCGGTGTCGAGCCGACTCCGGATCTGGAGCGGGAGCTGCTGGCCTTCGGCCGCCGCAAGCTGGGCCCCGCCGTCGCTCCCAGGGAGATCGCGTTCGACCAGAACCTGCCCAAGACCCGCAGCGGGAAGGTGATGCGCCGTCTGCTCCGTGCGCGTGAACTCGGCCTGCCCACAGGCGACTTGTCGACCTTGGAGGGATCCGCATGAGCGCGGCCCGCCCCACCCGTACGCGGAAGGACCCGGCGTCCCCGAAGTCCGGCAAGAAAACCGCGACGACCAAACGGAAAGCGAGCACCGGATCTCCGGTCGGCCGACCGGGCACCGAGCACCGGACGGACCTGCTGGAGGCGATGCTGCGCATCCGGCGCTTCGAGGAGCGATGCGTCGAGCTGTACAGCGCCGCGAAGATCCGCGGCTTCGTCCACCTCTACATCGGCGAGGAAGCCGTCGCCGTCGGCGTCAACGAGGCACTGACGCCCGAGGACGCGGTCGTCTCCACGTACCGCGAACACGGCCACGCCCTGGCTCGCGGGATCACGGCGGAGGCCGTGATGGCCGAGATGTACGGCCGGACGACCGGGTGCAGCGGCGGCCGGGGCGGATCCATGCACCTGTTCGACGCGAGCCGTCGCTTCTACGGCGGCAACGCGATCGTCGCCGGCGGGCTCCCGCTGGCCGCCGGCCTCGCGCTCGCCGACCGTATGCGGGAACAGTCCCGCGTCACCTGCTGCTTCTTCGGCGACGGGGCGTTCGCCGAGGGCGAGTTCCACGAGACCGCGAACCTGGCGGCCCTGTGGAAGCTGCCCCTGCTGCTCGTCTGCGAGAACAACCTCTACGCCATGGGCACGGCCCTGGAGCGGCACGAGGCACAGACGGACCTGGCCATGCGCGCCGCTTCCTACGGCATGGTCGCCTGGGCCGTGGACGGCATGGACGTCGCGGCCGTCGAGCAGGCCGCCCGGCGGGCCGTCGAGGGCATCCGGGTCGGAACCGGACCGCACTTCCTGGAACTGCGCACCTACCGCTTCCGCGCCCACTCGATGTACGACCCGGACCGCTATCGCCACAAGGCGGAGGTCGAGCAGTGGAAGTCCAGGGACCCGATCAGCTTGCTCATGGACCGCATGCGCGAGAACGGTGAGCTGGGTGACAAGGAGCTCGCCCGGATCGAGCAGCGGATCACCGACGAGATGGACCACGCCGTCGAAGCGGCCGAACAGGCACCAGAGGAGCCGGTCGAGCACCTGCTCCGCCACGTCACCAGTTCCTCGGCGGAGGCGGTGAGTTGACCATGGGCGTCGGCGGAACGCAAGAGGCCAAGACGACTTACCGCGAGGCGATGCGCGAGGCGCTCCGGCAGGCGCTGCGCTCCGACGACCGTGTCTTCCTCATGGGCGAGGACGTGGGCCGTTACGGCGGATGCTTCGGCGTCAGCCTCGGGCTGCTGGAGGAGTTCGGCCCCGAACGTGTCCGTGACACCCCGCTGTCGGAGTCCGCGTTCGTGGGCGCCGGCATCGGCGCCGCCCTGGCCGGGCTGCGGCCCATCGTCGAGATCATGACCGTCAACTTCAGCCTGCTCGCCCTCGACCAGATCCTCAACAACGCCGCCACCCTGCTGCACATGTCGGGCGGCCAGTTGCCCGTGCCGCTGGTCATCCGCATGACGACGGGCGCCGGACGGCAACTCGGCGCCCAGCACTCCCACAGCCTGGAAGGCTGGTACGCGCACATCCCCGGCATCCGCGTCCTCGCCCCCGCCACCCTCGAGGACGCGCGCCACATGCTGGCCCCGGCGCTCGCCGACCCCGACCCCGTACTGATCTTCGAGCACGGCAGCCTCTACAACGTCTCCGGCGAACTCCTCCCGCCCACCGCCCCCGTGGATCTGGACCACGCCGCGATCCGCCGCCCCGGCACCGACATCTCCCTGATCACGTACGGCGGTTCACTGCCCAAGGCGCTCGCGGCGGCGGACGAACTGGCCACCGAGGGCATCAACGCAGAGGTGATCGACCTGCGCACGCTGCGTCCCCTGGACGGCGCGGCCATCACCGCTTCGGTGGCCCGAACGCATCGTGCGGTGGTCATCGACGAGGCGTGGCGGACGGGAAGCCTCGCCGCCGAGGTGTCCGCGCGCATCGCCGAAGAGTCGTTCTACGACCTGGACGCGCCCGTCGAGCGGGTGTGCAGCGCGGAGGTGCCCATGCCGTACGCGCGGCGGCTGGAGGAGGCCGCCCTGCCCCAGGTCGCCGACATCGTCGCGGCCGCCCACCGGGCGGTGGACTGATCATGGCCGAGTTCACCATGCCGTCCCTCGGCGCGGACATGGACGAGGGAACGCTCCTGGAATGGCTGGTGGGGCCCGGTGACCTTGTGCACAAGGGCGATCCGGTCGCGGTCGTCGAAACCGCGAAGTCGACGATCGAGGTGGAGTGCTTCGAAACCGGAACGATGACGGAGCTGCTCGTCGAGCCCGGCACGACGGTGCCGGTGGGCACGCCGCTCGCGCTCATCGGGGCGGCGGCGGAGAAGCCAGGGGAACCGGGAGGAGCGGGAAAGCCGCAAGAAGCCCAGAAACCGGGCAAGGTCAGCAAGCCCGAAGGCCCCACGGAAGCCGAGAAGGCGGCGGAGCGACGACCTGTCCGCCACGCACCGAAGAAAGGCGAGCCCCCCGAGCCCCCGTCCCCGCCACCCGAACCCGCCCCGGTCCCGGTGTCGGTGTCGGCGCCGTCCGCCGCTCGGGAGCGCGGCCACATCGAGGCGGGCCCCTTGGTCCGGCACCTCGCGGAGCAGAGCGGCGTCAACCTGGAGACGCTGCACGGCTCCGGACCAGGAGGCCGCGTCACCCGCACCGACGTCGAGGAAGCGGCGGCCGCCCGAGCCACTGCTCGGCCGCCACGCGTGCGGGCCACCCCGCTCGCTCGGCGGCTCGCCGCCGAACTGGGCGTCGATCTGGCCACAGTGACGGGGACGGGCAGGGAGTCGGCCGTCCGTGCCTCGGACGTACGCCAGGCAGCCCCGGGCCCGGCGGCCCCCGCCCCGCCCGCGTACGCGGGCGCCGCCGCGGTACGTCCTTCCGCGGTACGATCTTCTGCCGCCCGTCCTTCCGAAGACCGGGCGGCGGCCATGCGCCAGGCGATCGCCGGCCTGGTGACCCGCGCCAACCGGGACATCCCCCACTACTATCTCTCCACCACCGTGGACATGGCCGCCGCGATGGCCTGGCTGCACGAGCACAACCGGCGCAGCCCGGTCGGTGAACGGCTACTCCCCGCGGCCCTGTTGCTCAAGGCGGCGGCCCTGGCGGCCAGTGAGGTCCCGGAGTTCAACGGCTTCTGGACCGATGACCACTTCACCGCAGGCGAAGGCGTCCACCTCGGCGTGGCCGTGTCCCTGCGCGGCGGAGGGCTCATCGCCCCCGCGCTGCACCACGCCGACACCCTGACACTCACCCAGCTGATGAGCGCCCTCAAGGATCTGGTCACCCGGGCCCGCACAGGCAGGCTGCGTGCTTCCGAGGTGTCCGACGCCACGATCACGGTCACCAACCTCGGCGACCAGGGCGTGGAAACCGTCTTCGGCGTGATCTACCCGCCGCAGGTGGCTCTGGTCGGCTTCGGCCGGGTGGTCGACCGGCCATGGGCCGTCGACGGCCTGCTGGGCGTGCGCCCCGTGGTCACAGCGACCCTCTCGGCCGACCACCGGGCGACAGACGGTGCCGTCGGTGCTCGCTACCTCACGGCGGTCTCCCGCATCCTGCAGAACCCGGAGCAGCTGTGAACATGAACCGAACCGATGCACTGGACATGGTCAGGGAATCGATCTCCTCCGTCATCCCCGACGCCGACGTCACCGCCCTGGCGCCCGACGACGCGTTCCGCGAGGTGCTCGACATGGACTCGCTGGACTTCCTGAGCTTCGTCGAGGTCCTCAGCGAACGGTCCGGCATCCGCATCGAGGACGAGGATACGCCTCGGCTCACCACGCTGTCGGGCAGCGCCGATTTCCTGGTCACCCGCACGCAGTGAGGCGGGAATAGCACGGACCGGTCAGGACAGTGAGGCCAGAGCGGCGTCCAGCCGGGCTGTGGCTTCGCCGGCGACGGGCTGCAGAGTCGGCAGGCCCGTTAGGGTGACCATGGTGTTCGGGTCCAGAGCCTGGACGGTGGTCCGGTCGCCGTCCCGGCGGACGACGACGTTGCACGGCAGCAGCAGACCAATGCTGCGGTCGGCCTCCAGAGCCCGGTGGGCCAACGGTGGGTTGCAGGCGCCGAGGATCACGTAGTCCTCCACGTCGGCACCGAGCTTCTCCTTCAGCGTGGCCTTGATGTCGATCTCGGTGAGGATGCCGAAGCCCTGGTCGGCCAGTGCCCGGCGGACGGCGGTGACGGTCGCGTCGAAGTCGGTGTCGAGGCGGACGGTGCGGTCGTAGGACACGAGGTCTCCAAGGTCGTACGGACGAGCTGGTTCCGGTATATCCCGCCGGGTACCCACAACGACGACGTGAGCTGAACAGGTAGGTGACCACGCGTCCCTCCGGAATACCCCCCTGGGTATTTCTTGTTAGGCTGAGTGTCGAATACCCCCCGGGGTACCCCGTTCTTCTGTGAGGAGTCCTGCCGTGTTCTTCGTCGACACCCTGAAGATCGAAGGTCTGGGCAACCGCAGCTATCTGGTCGGCGGGTCCCTCGCCGCCGTGGTGATAGATCCGCCGCGCGACATCGATCAGGTGATCGCCACCGCCGCCCGCCGCGGCGTGCGCATCGCGTACGTGGCCGAGACCCATGTGCACAACGACTACGTCACCGGCGGCCTGGAGCTGGCCCGGGTGACCGGCGCGCGTTACCTGGTACCAGCCGGAGCATCGGTGTTGTTCGCCCGCACGCCCGTCGCCGACGGTGACTCCGTCGCCGTGGACGCGGGACTGGTGCTACGCACCATGGCCACTCCCGGCCACACCCCGCACCACACGTCCTACCTGCTGGAGGAGGACGGGCGGGCGGTGGCCGCGTTCACCGGCGGGTCGCTGCTGATCGGCAGTGTGGGGCGGCCGGACCTGGTCGAGCCGCGGCTGACCGAGCGGCTGGCCCGCGCCCAGCACGCCTCCGCCCACCGTCTGGCCGACGAGCTCGACGACGACGTGCAGGTGCTGCCCACGCACGGATTCGGCAGCTTCTGCTCCTCCTCGCAGGCCGAGGGGGACGCGACCACGATCGGCGCGGAGCGCAAGAACAACGACGCGCTCACCAAGGACGTGGACACCTTCGTCGCGGAGCTGCTCACCGGCCTGGACGACGTGCCCGCGTACTACGCACACATGGGCCCTGCCAACGCCGTCGGCCCCGCCCCCGTCGACCTCACCCCGCCCCGGTCCGCCGACGCGGACGAGATCGCCTCCCGGCTGGCGGCCGGCGAGTGGGTGGTGGACCTGCGCAACCGCGTCGCCTTCGCCGAGGGCCACGTGGCCGGCTCGTTCAACTTCGAGGGCGAGGGCAAACTCGCCACCTACCTGGCGTGGCTGATCCCGTGGGGCAAGCCCGTCACCCTGCTGGCCGCCACCCCCGAAGACATCGCCGCGGCCCAGCGGGAACTGGCCCGGGTCGGCATCGACCGTCCGGCGGCCGCAGCCACCGGTGAGGCGCAGACCTGGATCGGCGAAGGCGAGCGTCTGGCTTCGTTCCGTCGCGCCCGCTTCGCCGATCTAGCCGACACCCGCGAGCGGGGCGAGAAGGTGGTGGTGCTGGACGTGCGCCGTGACGCCGAGCGGGCCGACGGGTTCGTGAACGGCTCGGTGCACATCCCCATCCACGAGCTGCACGGCCGTCTCGGGGAGATGCCCGACGGGGAGGTGTGGGTGCACTGCGCCGGCGGGATGCGTGCGGCGATCGCCGCCTCCCTGCTGGACGCCGTCGGACGTGAGGTGGTCGCCGTCGACGACACCTTCACCGCCGCGGGCGAAGCCGGGCTGCCCCTGACCCGACCCGCCGGCACCGACTGAACAGCATCGCACCCACGCAAGGAGCCCCTCATGTCGCCGTTCCTTCGCCGCGGCCCCGACCGCCTCAGCCCCGAGCAGGCCCATCGGCAGATCGCCGACGGGCAGGCCGTCCTCCTGGACGTCCGCGAGACCCCGGAGTGGAACTCCGGACACGCGCCGGGCGCACTGCACCTACCCCTGTCCCGCCTGATGGCAGGTGCCCCACTGCCCGACGCCGTACAGGGCAGGCGGGTGGTCACCATCTGCCGCTCGGGGAACCGCTCCCGCACGGCGGCGGACATGCTGACCGCCGCGGGCGTGGAGGCCACCGACGTCACCGCCGGCATGACCGCCTGGGCCCGGCAGGGTCTGCCGGTCATCGGCGTGAACGGCAGCGGCGGAGTCATAGAGTGAGCGAGCTGATCCTGGCCCTGATCGCCGGAGGCGTGGTGGGGCTGGCACTCGGCGCGCTCGGCGGAGGCGGCAGCGTCCTGGCGGTGCCCGCGCTGATCTATCTGCTCGACTTCACCCCGGCGGCGGCCACCACCGCCAGCCTGCTCATCGTCATCGCGACCTCGCTGACCGCCCTGTACGCCCACGCCCGCGCCGGGAACGTGCGGTGGAGGACCGGAGCCCTGTTCGCGTCGGCCGGACTTCTGCCCGCCGCCGCGGCCGGGGCCGCGGCGGGTCGCCTGCCCCAGCCACTGCTGACCGGGGCGTTCGCCGCCGTCGCCGCCGTCGCGGCACTCCGGATGCTGCGCCCCGTCCGCACCGCCGACGCTCCCCGGAACGCACGACCGGCCCGGGCCACCGGCGTCGGCGCGGGGTTGGGCGCGTTGACCGGGCTGCTCGGCGTCGGCGGTGGCTTCCTCGCCGTCCCGGCCCTGGTCACGGTGCTGGCGTTCGAGATGCAGGCCGCGATCGGCACCAGTCTGCTGGTCATCTCGGCCAACTCGCTGGCCTCGCTGGCCACCCGGGGAGCCACCACGGCGGGCGTCGATTGGGCGGTGATCGGACCGTTCACGGGGGCCGCGATCCTGGGTGCCTGGGACGGCAAACGGCTGACCACCCGGGTCTCCGGCGCCCTGCTGCAACGGGCGTTCGCCATCGTCCTGCTGGCCGTGGCCGCCTTCATGCTCGCCGATGCCCTGACATGACCAGCCAGCCGAAGGCGGGCCCGATACGGCACCCGTCAGGCCGGCGAGAGGAATCCCCTCAGGCCAGGGACAGGAAGAGCTTCTCCAAGCGGGCCCGCATCTCCTCACGGTCCCCGGAGGAGGCCATGTCCGAGTCGGTCAGGCAGTGCTGCAACCCGGTGGCGATGATCGCGAAGCCCGCCTTGTCCAGCGCGCGGGACGCCGCCGCCAACTGCGTGACCACGTCCTCACAGTCCCGCCCCTCCTCGATCATGTTGATCACACCGGCGATCTGGCCCTGCGCCCGGCGCAACCTGTTGACCACCGTCTTCAGCTCTTCAGCCGCCATCGCCAGTTCCACGACCCACACTCCTTCACAGATACCCCGGCGGGTATCTTACCGAAGGGGTAACGCCACCGAAGCAAAGGAAAATCCCCGTGGCACACACCGCCCTCACCCCCGCCCAGGCCCACGCCCGCCTTCACGAGCTGACCGTCATCGACGTACGCACACCCGGCGAGTACGCCTCCGGCCACCTGCCCGACGCCCACAACATCCCGCTGGCTCATCTCGACGCGGCGCTGCCCGCGCTCAAGACGGCCGCCGACCGCGGTGACCTGCTCGTCGTGTGCGCCTCCGGCGCCCGCTCCGCCGAAGCCTGCCGACGGCTGGCCGAGGTTGGCATCACGGCCGCCACCCTGACCGGCGGCACCAACTCCTGGACACAGCTCGGCCACGACATCCACCGCCCCGCCGGCACCCGCACGCCCTGGCCGATGGAACGCCAGGTCCGCCTCGCCGCCGGGTCCCTCGTCCTGACCGGCCTGATGGCCGGACGGCTCCGGCCGGGAGCACGGTGGCTCTCCGCGGGCGTCGCCGGCGGGCTGGTCTTCTCCGCCCTCACCGACACCTGCGGCATGGCCCGCCTGCTCGCCAAGCTCCCTCACAACCGGCCGAGGGCACACGACCTGGATGCGACGATCACCGCGCTGAGCGGCTGACCCCGCCCTGCACCCCACCGCCCTTGCGCATGCCGACGCCGTTCTTCGCGGCCGCGATCCCGCCCGCCACGTGCGCGCCGTACGGGCTCTCGTCCGGGCCGGGCCGCCAGCGCCGCCCCGAACGCCCATGGTCAGGTGCCCGGAGTGCGAAGGGCAAGGATGGCCATGTCGTCATGGCCGTCGCTGGGGTGATGGTCTGCCAAGGCTTGGACGAGGTCTTGCAGGGGCAGGGCGGCGTGCTCGGTGGCGAGGTCGGCCAGGCGCGCCAGTCCGGTGTCGATCGCGTGCGCGGGGTGCTCGACGAGCCCGTCCGTGAACAAGATCACGGTGGAGCTCGCCGGCATGGGGTGGGTGTGGTCGTTGCGCGGCTGGGCGGTGTCGACGCCGAGCGGCAGATCCGGGTCGGCGTGCAGATAGCTTGCCCGGTGGTCGGGGGTGAGCAGCAAGGGCGGAGGGTGGCCTGCGGTACTCCAGCGCAGTGTCCAGGCGCCCGGCTGGGCGGGTTCGATGCGGGCGAGGCAGGCGGTGGTGACGGGCTCGTCGGTGATCGCGGCGAGGGCCCGGTCAAGGTGGGCGAGGACGGCACTGGGCGAGGTGCGCTGGTCGTAGAGCAGGGCGCGCAGCATGTTGCGGATCTGGGCCATGGCGGCCGCGGCCTGCAGGTCGTGGCCGACGACGTCGCCGATGACAGCGGCGCAGGCATGGTCGGGCACCAGGAGGGCGTCGTACCAGTCTCCGCCGATGTGGCCGGGTGTGGCGGCGGGGCGATAGGTCGCCGCGGCGCTGAAGGGGCGCAGGTCGGGCAGACGTGGCAGGAGAAGTCGCTGGAAATGTTCGGCGTCGAAGCGGGTCTGCTCGTAGAGACGGGCGTCGTCGATGGCCAGGCCCGCGGCGCCGGCGAGTGCGACGATGAGGGCTTCGTCGTGGACATCGAAGGGCTGCCCGTCGCGCCGCTCGGCGACATAGAGGTCCCCGTAGATTTTGCCGCGGGTACTGATCGTGGCCCCGAGCAGGGTGCGCATCGGCGGATGGCCGGGCGGGAAGCCGGCCGAGTCCGCATGGGCGGAGATGTCATCGACCCGCAGCGGTCCCGGGTGGGTGATCAAGTGGCCCAGCAGGCCGCGGCCGTGCGGGAACTCCACCCCAGCCAGGTCGGCCCGCTCCTGCTCGGACAGGCCGACCGGAATGAATCGATCGAGGTATCTGCCGTGCTCATCGAGCACGCCCAGCGCGCCATAGCGGGCGCCGACCAGCTCCATCGCGGTATCGACGATCAGGTGCAGCACGACGGACAAGTCCACTTCCCGGCCGATGACCGCCTCGTACAGGTCATGCAACTGGTCTTGCGCCCTGGCCAGCGACCTGAGCTGCTCGGCGATCACGTCCAGCTCCGCGCCCAGACGCAGACGCCGGGGGACATCCGGCAGCTCGGGCTGGTTGGGTTTCTTTGGCATCACCGACGCCTGTCCGTCTGCTGTTCGTTCGGTCTCGATGGCCTTTTCAGTCGGCTTCCGTCTCGTCGATCACATCGACCACGTCGTCGATGTCCCGCACCGATGCGAGCAGCTCCGGGCCAAGGGTCTTGTCCAGTCGCCCCGTCATCGTCACCACCCCGCTCTCCACGGCGACCTCGACAGCGCGCGGATCCAGCAGATGCTGACCGACCAAGGACTCGACCTCGGCCCTGATCTCGGCGTCGTCCCGGATCAGCGCCCGTAGCAGATCTCGCCGACTCACCACACCGACCAGCCGACCGCGATGGTCGGTCACGGGGAGCCGCTTCAGCCGCGCGTGAGCGGCGGTCCACGCGGCATCCGCCACGCGCTCCGCCGGGTGGACGGTGACCGGCGGGAAGGTCATCAAGGTGGACGCCGTGTCGCCGTGGCTCTTCTCGTACAGGCGGTGCTGCCGGAGCCTGCCGGCAGGTCCGTGCCGGTGCGGTTCCGCCATGACGGCGGCCTTGGCCAGGAGATCCGACTCCGAGACGACACCGATCACATGATCGTCGGCGTCGACCACCGGTACGGCGCTCACCTGCTCGCGGGCGAGGGTGTGGGCCACGTCCAGGAACGGCATGTCGCCGGGGACGGAGACCGCCGGAACCTGCATGACGTCCCGCACGTGGGGTGCGGCCGGTACCTGGGCGGAGGGCGCGTGCGCGGCCGTGGCCGGCGGCTCGGCTCTTTCCTTTCCGGCAGCGGGCTCGGACTTCTCGGTGCTCCTTGCCGACACGGCGGCGGCGACCGCTGCGAGGTAGCGGCGCAGCGCGTCCCGGCGCGGTTCTTCCTGTGGTGTCCAGGGGCGGCCCGGCGTGGTGCGGCGGGCATCCTTCTCCGCGGAGCTGTGCTCGAAGTCGCTCACGGCTGCCTCCCAGGGGACGCCGTCCACCTACGGGGTCAGTCTCGCATCGATGCAGTGGTGTGGCCTCCGGGCCGAACGGCCCCCGTGTGGGACAGGTGGCCCAGCGCGGCGCGACAGGTCTCCGTCCACCGTAGAGACTGGGAAGCGCTCCACGGGGAGACTGGAAGCAGGGTCTTGGACCGACCTGGAGGAGAGTTCGTGGCGGGTTTCCGGGACTTTCTGACACGGTTCCGGCCGGCGGCCTCGCCCGGCCGAGCCGCACCGGGTGGTGTCCCCGCTGACCGCTCCGCCGAACTGCGTGCGGAACTCGCACCACCCCTGGCCCTGCTCGAACAGGCGGAGGTGGAAGCCCGGTCCATACGTGAGCGGGCCGCCGACGCCGCCGCGTCACGCCGTCAGGAAGCCGGACGGCAGGCCGAGGCCATCGTGGCCGAGGCGCGTGAGGAGGCCCGTCGAGTACGGGCGCGGGCGGCCGAGCAGGTGCTGCGTGCCGCCGAGGGCGAGGCGGCGGCACTGCGCGCAGCGGCCGAGCGCGAGGCAACCGCCGTACGCGAACGTGCCCGGACCCGGACGTCCCCACTCGCCGACCGTGTGCTCGCACTGGTGCTGGAGGACCTCGTGGCGGAGAAGGAAACGCCACCCGCACCGGCACCTCACACGGCTCCGGGCCGCGGAAGGCCCCGGGAGGGTGATCCCTGATGGGAGCCGGATGGGTGGCCGGCGTGACCCGGGCACGGGCTCTGCGGACCAGGTGCCTGGGCACGGACGGCGTCCGGAACGTGGCCGGGTCCCCGACGCTGGATGACGCCTTGCGCTACTTGGCGGCCACCGCGTACCGGCACGACGTCACCCCCGGCGCCACCCCGGCCGAGGCCCAGCGGGCGGTCTCGGCGACTCTGCTGTGGCATCTGCGGGTCCTCGCCGGCTGGCAACCGGCGACCGGCACCGCTGCCATCCGGGCACTGGCCGCCGGATTCGAGATCTCCAACACCGAACACCACCTGCGTTCCCTCTCGGCCGAAACCCCCGACCCCGCCCCAGTCGAACCGCGACATGCGGGGACCCCACGCCTCCACCCCCCGCCCTATCGCCTGGGCGCGCTGGCAATCGCCTGGACGCGACTCGCCCGCACGCGTACGCCGTCCGAGCTGCGTTCCGCGCTGGCGGCCTCCGTCTGGGGCGACCCCGGGGGCGACTCCCCGGCCGCGGTCTCCACCGGCATGCGGGTCTCCGCCGCCCTACGGCTCGCGACCGCCGTTCCGGACGCGGCGCGCTGGGCGGCAGCCCGGCTCGCCCTGCTGTTCGCCCGCGAGGTGTTCGTCGTCGGCCGCCGGATGCCGGACGTCTCCGCCCGCCGGGCAGCCCGCCTGCTCGGCCCGCAAGCGGTGAGGGCGGGGTCGTACGCCGACTTCCGGCAGGCGCTGCCGGCCTCGGCGCAGTGGCTGCTGAAGGACATCGACGAGGCGGCGGACCTGTGGCGGGCGGAGGCACGGTGGTGGGAGGCGGTCGAGCGGGACGGCCGGGAACTGCTGCGCCGGTCCCACTTCGGTCCCCAGCCGGTGGTGGGTGCCGCGGCCGTGCTGTGCGCCGACGCCTGGCGGACCCGCGGCGCGCTGGAACTGGCCGCCCGGGGCGGCGGCCCCGGGGACTGGCCCGCGGAGGTGCTCGATGCTCCGGGCTGAGACCGCGATCCCCGTTCGCATGCGCAGGGTGGCCATCGTGGCGCCCGAGCCGGCGCTGCGGGAGAGCCTGGTGCGGATCGCCGAGGCGGACTGCGTCGAGATCGACCTGGCCGGGGACGGCGGGCCGGAGATCCGTGGGCCTGCGGCGACGCGCCTGCAGCGGCTGCGCGCCGAGCCGGCACAACCCGTTCTCAGCGAGGCTGCCCCCGATCTGGACGCCCTGGAGCGCGAGGGCCGGACGGACCTGCTGGCGGGCGAGGCGCAACTGGAGGAACGGCTCGGCAGCGCGGTCCGGCACGGTGCGGTCGCGGCGCTGGCCGGCTGGTGCCCCGAGACGGAGGTGGGCGCCACGGCGGCGCGCATCGCCAGTGCCGGGGGCGCACTCGTACCGCTGCGGACGCCGCGCGGTGTCGACCCGCCGACCCTGCTGACCGGAGCGGGCACGTCGCACCCGGGGTATGCGGCGACGACCGTGCGGCGTTCCTTCACGCCCCTGGTCACGACGTACGGAACCGTGCCCTACGCCGACCTCGACCCGACGATGGCGGCCGGGATCGTCTACGTGGTGATGTTCGGCCTGATGTTCGGCGACGCCGGGCACGGGCTGCTGCTGGTCGCCATCGCGCTCCTGCTCCGGGCGGGGCGGCCACGCCGGCTCGCGGCACTGCGTCCGCTGTGGCCCTTCGTCGCCGGGGCCGGGCTGGCCGCCACCGTGGCCGGTGTGGCGTACGGCGAGTTCTTCGGCCCGACCGGGGTGCTGCCGGTGCTGTGGCTGGAACCGTTGGAGGAGCCCATGCGGCTGCTGGCCGCCGCCGTCGGGCTCGGCGCCGTGCTGCTCGCCGTCGCCTATGCCGCGGGGATCGTGAACCGGTGGCGGGAGGGCGGACCGGCGGTGGCCCTGTACGCGACGACTGGCATCGCCGGGGCGGCGCTCTATCTCGGTCTTGCCGTCATCGCCGGGTATGTGTGGCTCGGCCAGGCGGCGTACGGCGTCGTGGGGGCCGTGATCGCCGTCGTCGGCCTGGGCCTGGCCGGGGTGGGGCTGTACGCGACCACGGCGGGCGGTCCGGGCGGTGCCGTACAGACCGGCATCCAGCTCTTCGACGCGGTGGTCCGGATCGGCTCCAACGTCGTGTCCTTCGCGCGGCTCGCGGCCTTCGGCCTGACCCATGCGGCGCTCGGCGCGATCGTCTGGGACGGCACGACGGCGCTGGCGGGCCGGGGCCCGGTGGCCGTCGTCGCGGCGGTGCTCGTCTTCCTGCTCGGCAATGCCCTGGCCTTCTCACTGGAGGCGCTGGTGGCGGGTGTCCAGGCACTGCGGCTGGAGTTCTACGAACTGTTCTCCCGGCTCTTCGAGGGCGAGGGCCGCGCCTTCAGGCCCTGGCACCTGCCCGTGGAGCACATCGCGGGTTCAGCCACTGCCGCCGGGCCGCCCGCAACAGCGGAGCCCGTCCGACGAGGCCCGGCGAGGGAGGAGTAATCGTGATCGCCTGGTTCCTGGCCCTGCCCGTCATCGTCGCGGGATTCGTCGCCGTACGCCTTGTGCTGCGGCGCTCGGGCCGCACGGCCCTGTGGTGGATGGTCGCCGCCGACGCCGTGCTCCTGGTGGCCGCCACCGTGGTGCTGGCCCTGGCGCTCAGCGGCGGATCCGCGCAGGCCGCGACCACGACGGCACAGGAGTCCGGCTCCGGATCCGCCGCCCTGATCGGCGCCGCGATCGCGGTGGCCGGGGCGACGATCGGGGCGGGCATCGCCGTCGCCTACACCGGTGCGGCAGCCCTCGCGGCGCTCAGCGAGCGGCCAGAGCTCTTCGGCCGGGCGATGGTCATCGTCGGCCTGGCCGAGGGCATCGCCATCTACGGGCTGGTCGTCGCGGTCATCCTCATCGGGAAGGCATGACCATGGGCCGCGTCGCCGCCCTCGGAGAACGCGCCCGTGTGGTCGGTCTGGCCCTGGCCGGAGCGGTCGTCCTCATCGCCGACGGCCCGGACGCCGTACGCCGGATCTGGCGCAGCCTGCCGGACGGCATCGACCTGGTGATCCTCACCCCTGCCGCGGCCGAGGCGCTGGAGTCGGATTCCGCGGCACCCGGAGGCCGCCGCCCACTGACCGCCGTGATGCCGCCATGACGACCCCGGCCCCCGACCAGACGACGGACGCACTGCGGCCCGTCCGGGAAGAGCTGCTGCAGGCCGCTCACGCCGACGCGGAAGCGCTCCTCGCCCGCACCGAGCGGGAGGCCGCCGCCCTGCTCGACCAGGCCCGCGCCGAGGCCCGAGCGATCCTCAACGAGGCCCGCGGGCAGGGCGAGTCCGACGGCGCGGATGCCGCCCGTGACCTCCTCGTCAGGGCCCGGCGGGAGGCCAGGTCCCGCACCCTCGCCGCCCGCCGGGAGTCGTACGACGAGCTGCGCCGCGAGGCCACCGAACGCGTACGGGAGCTACGGGGGACCGATCGCTACGCTTCCCTGCGGGAGCGGCTGGAGCACCGGGCCCGTGTCCTCCTCGGTGCCGGCGCCGATGTGAGCGAGCACGCCGACGGGGGTGTGGTGGCCCGGGTGCCGGGGAGGCGGGTCGACCTCTCGCTGACCGCGCTGGCCGACCGCGCGCTGGACCGTATGGGAGCGGAGGTGCGGAGCCTGTGGGAACCGTGACGGAAGCCGCTGAGACGCGTCGACGGCCGACTGACCGGCAGTCGGCCCCCCGGATCCTGCGCGTCACAGGACCGCTGGTCGAGATGGAGTACACGGGCGGCATCGCGATGTACGACCTGGTCTCGGTCGGCCCCGCCGGGCTGCCCGGCGAGGTCGTGGCCATCAGCGGTGACGTGGTCACCGTCCAGGCGTACGAGTACACCGGCGGCCTCGCTCCGGGGCAGACGGCGCTGCCCCAGGGTCGTCCGCTGTCGGTGCGGCTCGGTCCGGAACTGCTCGGCGGGATCTTCGACGGCCTGCTGCGCCCTCTTTCCGGTGCGGGCGACTGGCTGCTGCCCGGCGCGCAGCGGGCCGCGGCCGAGGAACGCCGCTGGTCCTTCTCCCCCTTGGTGGCGCAGGGCGAGCAGGTGGCCGAGGGACAGGCGCTCGGGGAGATCCAGGACGCTGGGCCGGTGCCGGTGAAGGTCCTCGTGCCGCCCGGCTGCGGGGGCGCGGTCGAGGAGATCGCCAGTGCCGGGGACCATGCGCGCGACGCGGTGGTGGCCGTGGTGGGCGGCACCGAGGTCGCCGTCGGCGCCCTGTGGCCGGTGCGCCGGCCGCGCCCGGTGCGGGAGCGCGTCGACAGCCACAAGGCCCTGAACACCGGCCAGCGGGTGATCGACCTGCTCTTCCCCGTGGCCCGGGGCAGCACGGTGGCGGTGCCCGGCGGCTTCGGCACCGGCAAGACGATGCTCCTGCAGCAGATCGCCAAGTGGTGCGACGCGGACGTCATCGTCTACGTCGGCTGCGGGGAACGCGGCAACGAGATGGCCGACGTCATCACCGAACTGTCGGAGCTCCAGGACCCGCGCACGGGCGGGCACCTCGCGGACCGCACCGTGACGATCGCCAACACCTCCAACATGCCGATGATGGCCCGTGAGGCGAGCGTGTACACGGGGATGACGGTCGCCGAGTACTTCCGGGACATGGGCTTGGACGTGGTCGTCATCGCCGACTCGACCTCTCGGTGGGCCGAGGCGCTGCGCGAGTTCGCCTCCCGCACCGGCGCGCTGCCCGCCGAGGAGGGCTACCCGGCCGGACTTGCCTCCGCCATCGCGGCCTTCTACGAGCGGGCCGCCGCCGTGACCACTCTCGGCGGCGACCGGGGATCGGTGACCGTGATCGGCGCGGTGTCCCCGCCCGGCGGAGACATGACCGAACCGGTCACCGCGCACACCGAACGCTTCGTCCGCTGCCTGTGGACCCTCGACCGCGACCTGGCCTACGCCCGCCACTACCCGGCCGTCTCCTGGGCGGGGTCCTTCTCCCGGGACGTACCCGTCCTCGCCGCCGGACACCGGGCAGCCGACGATCCGACATGGACCCGGCGCCGCGACCGGGTGGGAGCGGTGCTGGCGGAGGCCGACCGGCTCGCCGACCTGGTGGACCTGATCGGCATCGCCGCCCTGCCCGCACGGGAGCGCATCAGCGTGCTGGCCGGGAGGCTGGCCCGGGAGGGCGTACTGCAGCAGAGCGCGCTGTCGGAGCGGGACGCCTACTGCGGGCCGGCGAAGACGGCCGCCCTGGCCGACGCCGTCCTCTCGGTCGCCGACCGCTGCCACGAACTGGTGGACTCCGGTGTCCCTGCGGCCTCCGTCGAGGAGGTCGACTTCGGCCCGCTGGTGCGCGCCCGCGAGGACACCGGCCCGCAGGACACCGCCGGAGTGGCGGCGCGGCGAGACGCCATGCTCGCCAGGTTGGGGGACGTGCGGCCATGAGCCTGACCAGTGGGATCGAGTACACGGCGGTGCGTGAACTCCGGGGACCACTCGCGATCGTCGCAGGCGTCTCGGGGATCGGCTGGGACGAGTACGTACGCATCACCCTCACGTCGGGCGAACGGCGCCACGGGGTGGTCCTGGACGCCGACCGCGACCTGGCGGTCGTCCAGGTGCTGGAGGGCACCGCGGGCATGGACCCGGAGGGCATCCGCGCGGCCTTCTCCGGCAGCCCTCTGCGCGTCCCTGTAGGAACGGATTGGCTCGGCCGGGTCTGCAACGGCCGGGGCGAGCCCCTCGACGGCGGCCCGCCCGTATTCGGCTCCCACGACGCCGAGGTGGGGGGCGCTCCCATCAATCCGGTGCGGCGCGAGCCGCCGTCCGAGCCGGTGCTCACCGGTGTCGGGGCCGTCGATGCCCTGACCACGCTGGTACGGGGACAGAAGCTACCGGTGTTCTCCGTCGCCGGGCTGCCGCACCTGGAACTGGCCGCCCAGATCGCCGCCCAGGCCACGGTCGCGGGTGAGGCGTTCAGCGTCGTCTTCGCGGGCATGGGACTGACCCACGCCGACGCCTCCTTCGTGCGCGACGCCCTGGAGGAACGGTCCGCGGCCGGAGAACTCGTCCTGCTGCTGAACACCGCCGACGACCCGGTGATCGAACGGATCCTCACCCCGCGCATCGCCCTCACCGTCGCCGAGCACCTCGCCTTCGATGAGGGACGGCACGTCCTCGTGGTGATGACCGACATGACGACGTACGCCGAAGCCCTGCGCGAGGTCTCCGCAGCCCGCGGGGAGATCCCCGCCCGCCGCGCCTACCCCGGCTACCTCTACAGCGACCTGGCTTCCCTGTACGAACGCTGCGGACGCATCAAAGGCCGTCCCGGCTCGGTCACCGTGCTGCCGGTGCTCACCATGCCCGCGGGCGACATCACCCACCCCGTACCGGACCTGACCGGGTACATCACCGAGGGCCAGATCGTGCTCTCGCCCTCAGTACACGCCAGGGGCGTGTATCCGCCGCTGGACGCCCTGTCCTCCCTCTCCCGGCTGATGCGCAAGGGCGCCGGCCCCGGACGTACCCGCGACGACCACCTCGACGTCGCGGCGCAACTGCTGGCCTCCTTGGCCCGGGCCCGCCAGATTCGCGATCTCGCGGACCTGGTCGGCCAGGCGGCGCTGAGCCCCACCGACCGCCACTACCTGGACTTCGAGGAGGCGTTCCTGCGGGACTTCGCCGACCAGCGCAGCGACGAACCGCGCGACCTCGACACCTCGCTGGAACGCGGCTGGCGGGCGCTGCTCACCCTGCCCCGCAGCCAGCTCTCCATGCTTCCCGTGCGGCTCCTCGACGCCCACGGGGCGAAGGACGCCCCGGGCACGGAGGCGTCCCGATGACCGGCGCCCGCCATACGCCGCCCGGCCGTGCGGGACGCCTGCGGCTGCGGCACAGCCTCGACGTCGCCGAGCGCGGAGCCGACCTGCTGGAGCAGAAGCTGCGCATCCTTCGCTCCGAGCACCAACGACTGCTGCGCGCGGAGCAGGAAGCCGCCCGCGCCTGGCGGGACCTGCTGTCCGAGGCCGAGAGCTGGCTGCTGCGCGGACTGCTCCTGGGCGGGGAACAGGCCCTCGACTCGGCCGCCGCGGGCATCGGCCCCACCGAGGTCACGGTGCACTGGACCACCTCCATGGGGGTACGCCATCCGGCGGCGGTCTCCACGTCCGTACCCTCCCGTCCGCCCACCGCCGCCGCGCCCACCAACACGGCCCTCGTGCACGCCGAGGCGGCCTACGGCCGTGCCGTGCGCGCCGCCGCCGAGTACGCGGCGGCCCACGCCGCCGCCGAGTCGGTGGGCGCGGAAGTCATCAGCACACGGCACCGGGCCCGTGCTCTGCGGCGACACTGGATCCCCCGCCTGCGGGAGGCACTCCACCAGAGCGACCTGGCCTTGGAGCAGGCCGAGCACGAGGACAGCGTCCGGCGGCGCTGGGCTGTCCGGCACTAGCCACGAGATGTCCGCATAAAAGCCGAAATAGAGTAAAGTTAGCCTGTCCTAAGTTAGGTCGGGCTTCAGGGAGACGACCGGTGAGTGACCACACGCGTACCAGCCCGAGAGTCGCCGCCTCGGTCGCCATCGGCAGTCTGCTGACGCTGAGCCTTGCGGCCTGCGGCGGAGAGAGTCAGGGAGCGCAGCCGGTCGGCCAGGCTTCCGACAAAGTGATCACGGTGTACAGCGGCCGGAGCAGGCCCTTGGTCAGGCCGGTGCTGGACGGTTTCGAGAAGGTCAGCGGCATCACCGTCGAGGTGCGCTACGGCGATACGGCCGCCATGGCCGCGCAGTTGCAGGAAGAGGGCAGCCGAACGCCTGCGGACGTCTTCCTCGCGCAGGATGCCGGGGCTTTGGGCGCGCTGGCCGGGGAGGATCTGTTCGCCGCGCTGCCGGACGAGGTGCTGGACAAGGTACCGGCCGCCTACCGGGACGAGGACGGACAGTGGGTGGGGGTGACCGGCCGTTCGCGCACCATGGTCTACAACGTCGACCAGGTGGCCGAGGACGACCTGCCGGAGTCGGTGTTCGAGCTGACCGAGCCGGAGTGGAAGGGAAAGGTGGGCATCGCGCCGACCAACGGCTCGTTCCAGGCGTTCATCACCGCGATGCGGGCCGAGCACGGCGACGAGCGGACCCAGGACTTCCTGGACGGTCTGAAGGCCAACGACGCGCAGATCAGAGAGGGCAACGCTCCCATCGTCGCCGACGTCGACAGAGGCAGGCTCGCCACGGGGCTGGTCAACCACTACTACGTGTATGAGCTGGCCAAGGAGAAGGGCACCTCCGTCGACGCGCTCAAGGCGAAGAATTACTTCTTCCCGGACGGGGACATCGGCGCCCTGGTCAACGTCTCCGGCGTCGGCGTCATGGAAGGGGCAGGCGACGATCCCGACGCCCGGGACCTCGTCGACTACCTGCTCGGCAGGCAGGCACAGACCTACTTCGCCCAGGAGACGTACGAGTATCCGCTGGTGGCTGGTGTGTCCAGTGCGCGGGGCCTGCCGCAGCTGTCCTCGCTGAACACCCCGGACATCGACCTCAACGACCTCGACGACCTCCAGACGACGGTCGAGATGATCAGGGAATCGGGGCTGGCCTGACCATGGCATCGGTGGCCGTCGTGCGCCGCCGGGTACGGCGACTGATGCCACGCCCGGCGCTGGCGGTTGCCGCGGTGGCCTCAGTCGCGGTGGCGCTGATCCCGCTGACGTATCTGGGGGTGCGGGTCGGTGACGCGGGCTGGGCCCGCATCAGCGAGGAGTTGTTCAGGGCGCGGACCGGGGAACTCGCGGCGCGGAGTTTGGCGCTGGCCGGGGTCGTGACCACGGCGTGTACGGCGCTCGGCGTGGCCTCGGCGTTCCTCGTCACGCGCACCGACCTGCCGGCGCGGCGGCTGTTCGGGGTGCTCGCCACGCTGCCGTTGGCGGTGCCCAGCTATGTGGCGGCCTTCGCCTGGGTCTCCACGGTGGAGGGGTTCGAGGGGTTCTGGGCGGCCGCGCTGGTCCTGACGCTGGTGTCGTATCCGTACGTCTTCCTCCCGGTCGCCGCTGCGCTGACGAGCGCCGACCCGGCACAGGAGGAGGTGGCCCGGTCCCTGGGGAGCGGGCCGTGGCGCACCTTCATCACGGTGACACTGCGCCAGATCCGGCCCGCGGTGGCGGCGGGGGCGCTGCTGGTGGCGCTGTATGTGCTCTCCGACTTCGGTGCGGTCTCTGTCCTGCGGGCGGATGTCTTCACCAGGGCCGTCTTCACCTCCATCAGCCTCGGTTTCGACCGCACCGTTGCGCTGGTGCTGGCCACCGTGCTGGTCGCACTGACCGTGCTCATCGTCTCGGGCGAGCAGCTGACCCGACGGTGTGCCGCCCGCTACGCCCGCCTCGGCGGCGCGGGCCGCCCACCAGCGCGGCTGCGCCTGGGCCGCCTGCGGTGGCTTGTCGTACCCGGCCTGGTCGGCATGGCGGGGCTGGCGCTCGGCGTCCCTGCGGCGAGCCTCGCGCGATGGTTCGGCGAGGGTGTCTCCCGGCCCGGTTCACTGACCGGACTGGCGACGGCGGCGGGTAACTCGCTCACCGTCTCCGCCGCCGGTGCGGGCCTGACCCTGCTGCTCGCCCTGCCTCTGGGACTGCTGGGCGCCCGCGCACCCGGCACCGTCGCCGCCGTCCTGGACCGCCTGGCCTACCTCTCGCACGCGCTGCCCGGCCTGGTCATCGGCCTCTCGCTGGTGTTCTTCGGGATCAACGTGGCCTACCCGCTCTACCAGAGCGTCTGGCTGCTCGCCCTGGCCTACGCGGCGCTCTTCCTCCCGCTGGCCGTCGCAGCGGTCGGCAGCGCCGCGCTGCAGGCCCCGCCGGCGCTGGAGGAGGTGGCCCGCTCGCTCGGCCGCCGCAGATCGCACGTACTGCGCACGGTCACCGTGCCACTGGCCGCGCCCGGAATCGGCGCCGGCGCGGTCCTGGTCTTCCTCACCTGCATGAAAGAGCTGCCCGCCACCCTGCTGCTGCGGCCGACCGGGATGGACACCCTCGCCACCGAGCTGTGGAGCCGGACATCGGTATCCGCCTACGCGGCCGCCGCGCCCTACGCCGCGCTGCTGGTGCTGCTGGCCGCGGTACCGACCTGGTGGCTGTCGGCCCGTACCGGCGTCCTCACCCAGGCGGTTCAGGGAGGAGGAAGCTGACATGGCGGAGCTGCGCGTCACCGCGGTGCACAAGTCCTTCGGCGACGTGCGGGCGCTGCGGGGCGTGGACCTCACGGTCCGCTCCGGGACGCTGACCGCGGTCCTCGGCCCCTCCGGCAGCGGCAAGACCACGCTGCTGCGCTGCGTCGCCGGATTCGAAGCCGTGGACGCCGGGGAGATCCGGCTCGACGGCCACCGGATCGCCGCCCCCGGCCGCACCGTGCCGCCGGAGCGGCGGCGTATCGCGGTGGTCCCGCAAGAGGGCGCGCTCTTCCCTCACCTGACGGTGCGCGGCAATGTCGCCTACGGGCTCGACCGGCACAGCCGACGGACCGGACGGGTCGAGACCGTGCTGGCGCTGGTGGGCCTCGCCGGATTCGAGCGCCGGATGCCGCACCACCTCTCCGGCGGCCAGCAGCAACGCGTCGCCGTCGCCCGGGCCCTCGCCCCACACCCACCTGTCGTCCTGCTGGACGAGCCGTTCAGCGCCCTGGACGCCGCCCTGCGCGCCGAGGTGCGCCAGGACGTACGCGGCGCCCTGCGCGCCGACGGCGCGACGGCCGTCCTCGTCACGCACGACCAGGCCGAGGCCCTGTCGATCGCCGACGAGGTCGCCGTCATGCACGACGGCCGGATCGTGCAGAGCGGCCCTCCGGACCTGGTCTACAGTGCGCCCGCCGACCCCTGGGTGGCCGGCTTCGTCGGCGAAGCCGTCTGGTTGCCCGCCGAGATGACCGGCGACGGGGCCCGTACACCGCTCGGCCCCCTGCCGGTCGTCACTTCGGACGGCCGTCCGCCGTCCGCTCCCGGACGGGTATTGCTGCGCCCCGAGCAGATCGAGGTCGTCCCGGCCGGTACTGCGGCAGTGATCACCGCGACCGTCGTACGCCGTGACTTCCAGGGCCACGACGCCCTGCTCGCGCTGCGGCTGGCGGACGGAACACCGGTTTCCGCCCGGATCTTCAACCCAGCCTCGGTCCCCCACGTCCCCGGCAGTGAGGTCGGCCTGCGCGTGCGCGGCGCCGCCCGGGCCTTCCCCACACGGTGCCCCGCGGTGGCCACTCGTTCCTGAGGCGGCGGAGCGTGGCGGGGGTGAACCTGAAGGTGAGAGGTGACGGCGTCGGTGCGAGGGAGGCATGGTGACTGGTCTCGTGGTCGTGGGCGTGGACGGTTCGGCGTCGAGTCTTGCCGCGGTGGAGGTCGCCGCGCGGGAGGCGCTGTTGCGCGGGGCGGGGCTGCGGGTGGTGCATGCGTTCGTCTGGCCTGCGATGCATGTGCCGTTGGGACCGTCGCCGCTGGGACCGCCGGAGGGCGGGTTGCAGAACATGGTCGATCGCCTGGTGGCCGAGGCGGTGGAGCGGGCGCGGGCGGTGGCGCCGGAGGTCGAGGTCGGTCATGTCGTGTTGACCGGTGAGCCGTTGACCATTCTGGAGGCGCAGTCGCGTGCCGCGGAGCTGGTGGTGGTCGGATCCCGGGGCATGGGCGGGTTCGTCGGGCTGCTGGTGGGGTCGACGGCGGTGCATCTGGCGGCGCACGGCCGGTGTCCGGTGCTGGTCGTCGGCGAGCAGCCGCACGCCGACGGTCCGATCGTGCTGGGCGTCGACGGCTCGGCCGCAGGACAGAAGGCCGTCGATTTTGCCTTCGCCGAGGCCGCCCTGCGGAATGCGCCGTTGGTGGCGCTGCACACCTGGACCACCTGGAACGCGCCGATGCCCGCCCCGCAGGATCCGTCGATGCCGTACGCGAACCCGCCGGGAGCACTGGCCGAGGAGGAGGAGCGGTTGCTGGCCGAGGCGCTCGCCGGCCGTCAGGAGCGCTACCCGGGTGTTGTGGTGGAACACAGAGTGGTGCACGGCGGGACGCGGGAGGCGTTGATCGAGGCGAGCCGCTCCGCTCAGCTGGTGGTGGTCGGTGCGCGGGGGCGCGGTGGTTTCGCCGGGTTGCTTCTGGGCTCGGTCAGCCAGGCCCTGCTGTATCACGCGCACTGTCCGGTCGCGGTGGTGCGGGGAGCGGGAGAGCGCCACTGAGACGCCTGTCGCGCGGTCCGGCACCCGGCCTCGCCACAGTGGCGGGCAGCCTGGCGTGCCCGGCATCGGGGCGGTTCACTGGAACGCCGCGTGGATCTCCTGTTCGGTCGCGGAATGGGAAACGAGCAGGAGCTCGTCCCCGGCCCGCAGGCGGATCGCCGGATCCGGCACGGTGGGCTGTCCGTCACGGACGATCGTTGCGACAACCGTCCCTTCGGGCAGTCTGACCTCGCCCAGAGCCTGGCCCACCGCTCTGGACTGGGGCGTGATGGCCGTTTCGATGACGTCGACGCCGGCCTTGCTGAGCCGCAGCAGGGCGACCGTGTCGGTGGCCCCGGTGGCCTCTTCGATGAGGGAGATCAGCGGGGTGGCGGCGGGTACGGCGACGTCGACGCCCCAGCGCGCGTCGAACAGCCAGGCGTTTTCGGCGTCGTTGACGCGGGCGGCCACGCGGGGCACCGAGAACTGCCGTTTGGCGAGCAGGCTGATGACGAGGTTGTCCTCGTCGTCACCGGTCGTGGCGATGACCAAGTCGGCGGTCAGCGCACCGGCGTGTTCCAGGAGGGCCGGTTCGCACGCGTCGCCGGCGACCAGCAGCACGCCCGGGATGCGGCCCTGAAGTTCGGCCACGCGGTCGTCGTCGCTGTCGATCAGCGTGACCTTGTTGCGGGCCGCGGAGAGCACCTGGGCGATCTGGGTGCCGAGGCGTCCCGCGCCGGCGATGAGCACGTTCACGTTCCCAGCTCCTTGTCGAGAAAGCCGCGCAGCCTGCCGAGCGCGGTGGCGGCGACGGCGAAGGTGACCAGGTCGCCTGCCTGCGCCTGCGTGCTGTGCGCGGGGATGAGGGAACGGCCCGCGCGCGTGACCTCGACGACGCGGATCTCGCCGTCGACGTCGAACTCGGTCAGCCGCCGACCGACGAGGTAGTCGGGCAGATCGGAGCGGATGAGCAGGGTCTCTCCGTTGCCGAAGCTGAGTTCGGGGCTCAGGTGGCGGTGCAGCAGCAGCAGGTGGATCTGGTGCACGGTCCAGCGGACGCTGGCGATGGTGGGGATGCCGAGTTCGCGGTAGATGTCGGCACGCCGGGGATCGTAGATGCGGGCGAGGACGATCGGCACCCGGTAGGTCTCCTTCGCCGTCCGTGCGCTGACGATGTTGCTGTTGTCGCCCGACGTGACGGCCACGAACGCGTCCGCGTGCTCGATCCCGGCGGTCTGGAGCACCGCGCGGCTGTAGCCGTTGCCCTCGTGGAAGCGGATACGAGGGCTGTCGGGCAGCCGCCGGGCCGCTTTGGGACGCCGGTCGACGACCCGCACGTCGTGCCCTTCCGCAGCGAGTAGACCAGCGAGGGTGGAGCCCACCCGTCCGCAGCCGACGACGATCACCTTCACCGTGGGCCTCCCTTCGGGCGGGCGGCGCGTCGGCGCAGCCACGCCTTGCGGGCTTCGTCCGCGAGCAGGGGCAGGGTGCCGAGCCCGGCCAGGACCGCCCAGTCGGCGGCGTCGAGCGGGGCGGTGTTGAAGACGGCCTGCAGGGGCGGCAGATAGCTGATCCCGACCATGAAGGCGACACCGAATCCGCCTGCCGCCAGCAGGGCCGGATTGGACAGCAGTCCCACTTTCAGGATGCTCTGGCGGTCGCTGCGCACGGTGAGCGCGTTGAAGAACTGGCTGAGCACGATCCCGGCCTGGACCATGGTGATCGCCTCCTGGTAGGCGAGGGTGTCCTCGGTGAAGTCGTCGAACGGGATGCCCGCGGAACCGACGTGCCAGAAGAAGACGGCGCTCACGCAGGCCGCCTGGATCCCGCCGAGGAACAGGGTCCGTCCCACCACTGCGGCTGAGAACAGCCGCTCGTGGCGGGAGCGCGGCGGGCGCTCCATCACGTCGGGCTCCGGCGGCTCCGCCCCCAGGGCCAGGGCGGGCAGCACATCGGATCCCAGGTCGATCGCCAGGATCTGCACCGCGCTGATGGGTACCAGCGGGAATCCGGCGAAGGTCGCCGCCAGGATCGGGACCAGCTCCCCGATGTTGTGGCTGAAGAGGTAGACGAGGAACTTGCGGATGTTCTGGTAGACCGCCCGGCCGAGCCGCACCGCCGCTGCGATGGACGCGAACGAGTCGTCCAGCAACACCATCGAGGCCGCCTCCCGGGCGACGTCGGTGCCCGACGCGCCCATCGCCACGCCGATGTCCGCGTGCTTGAGCGCCGGGGCGTCGTTCGCGCCGTCCCCGGTGACCGCCACCACCTCGCCTCTCCGCTGGAAGGCGGTGACCACGCGCATCTTGTGCTCCGGGCTGACCCGGCACAGCAGCAGCTCGGACGGCTCGGCGAGAAGCGAGTCGAGCGCCTCGTCGTCCATCGCGTCGAGCCGGGCGCCCGTCACCACGACCGGATCCGGCCGCCGTACGATGCCCACCCGGCGGGCCACGGCCTCCCCTGTCAGCGGGTGGTCGCCGGTGACCATGACGACCCGGATACCGGCCCGGCGGCAGGCGGCGACCGCGTCGGTGACCTCCGGACGCGGCGGGTCCAGCATGCCGACCAGCCCCAGCAGCGTCAGCGCCGACTCGGCCTCCTCCTGCGCCGGGCGGGGCCCGTCCAGCGCCCGCCGCGCGACGGCCAGCACCCGCAACCCCTGGGACGCCAGCGCGTCACCCGCCGCGACGACCGCCGCCCGGTCCGCCCCGGTCAGCAGCCCACGCCGCCCGTCCCACTCCACGTCGGTGCACCGCGCCAGCAGCTCTCCGGGCGCTCCCTTGACGCACGCCTGGTAGTCCTCGCCGGTCTTGTGCACCGTGGTCATGAGCTTGCGGTCCGAGTCGAAGGGGAACTCCGTCACCCGCGGCGCCGCCGCCTCCTCCGCGCCCAGATCCAGACCGGCCTTGGCCGCGACGACGAGCAGGGCTCCCTCCGTGGTGTCGCCGAGCACCCGCCAGTGCTCCCGAGGGCCCGTAGGTGGAACAAGCCGGGCGTTGCAGCACAGGCCCGCCACCCGCAGCAGCTCGCGCACCGGCGAGGCGTCGGCGACCTCGCCGCTCGGCTCGTACCCCACACCGCTCACCGGGTGCGGCGCACCTCCCGCCCACACTTGTGTGACGGTCATCTCCGCCTGGGTGAGCGTCCCGGTCTTGTCGGTGCACACGACCGTGGTCGACCCGAGCGCCTCCACTGCCAGTAGTTGTTTGATCAGGGCGTGGCGGCGTGCCATCCGCCGTACGCCGATCGCCAGCGACACCGACAGCGTGGCGGGCAGCCCTTCCGGTACCAGCGCCACCATCACACCCAGTGCGAACACGAACAGGGTCACCGCGGACTCGCCGGTGGGCAGTCGCACGGCGAACATCAGGGCGCCGATCGCCAGGGCGGTCCCCGCCACCCGCCGTGCCATGGAAGCGACCTGTAGCTGCAGCGGGGTCTTCTGCCGCGGGGCGGCCGCGGCCAGCCGGTAGATCCGCCCGAACTCGGTCGCCGCGCCGGTGGCGAAGGCCACGGCCCTCCCGGATCCGGCGACTACGTCGGTCCCCATGAACACGCAGTTGCGGGCCTCCAACGGAGGTCCGGCGGCCACCGGGTCGGCCGTGCGGCCCACGGCGTTGCTCTCCCCGGTCAGTGGCGCGTTGTTCACGGCCAGCTCGTGCGCCTCCACCACCCGGCAGTCCGCCGACACCGCGTCCCCGGCCTCCAGCACCACCACGTCGCCCGGCACCAGCTCCCGGGCGGGCAGCTCCAGCCGTTCACCGCCGCGCAGCACCCGGCAGGTGTGGGGCACCATCGCCTCCAGGGCCTGAGCCGTTCGTTCGGCCGAGTACTCCTGGGCGAAGCCGATGGCGGCGTTCAGGACCACGACGCCCAGGATCGCCACCGCAAGCTGGAAGGTGCCGATGTCACGCGGTTCCTCCAGCGCGTATGCCACGAAGGTGATCCCCGAAGCGACGATCAGCACCACCGCGAAGAGATCCGTGAACTGCGCCCCCAACTGCCGCCACACGGCGCGGCGCCCCGCGCGCGGCAGTTCGTTGGACCCGTACTTCTCCAGCCTGGCCCGTGCCTGAGCCCTCGGCAGGCCGCGCCGTGAGGTGCCCAGCGCGGAGAAGACCTCACCGGCGGGGAGTTCCGGTACCGCAGGACACGTGCTGGAACCGGACGTGGCACCGACCGTCTCGTCCCTCCCTCCGTCCGGTACCAGCGGGTCCGTGCTCGCCTGTTCGCCGCTCATCACCGGCGGCGCTCTCTCGTCGGGTGACGGGCCGACGGGCAAGGACAGGGCCGTCCGGGAGACGGGTCCAGGGCCGTTCGCTGCCTCACGCCGGGACCGTGATAACGGGGCAGCGGGCGTGGTGCAGCACTCCCTGGCTTACCGAGCCCAGCAGCATGCCGGTGAACCCTCCGTGCCCCCGGGTTCCCACGACCAGGCCCAGGGCGTGTTCCGAGGCTTCCGTCAGGACCTGCACCGGGTGTCCGCGGACGACCTCGTGGTGCAGCTCCACCTCCGGGTGCGTCGCGGTGCGGCCCGCGACCGTCTCCGAGAGCACCCGGCGGCACTCCCGCACCGCGGCTTCCTCATCGAGGACACCGAGGAGCGGCGGATGCCACACGTACAGGGCCCGCAGGAGCGCTCCGCGCAGGGCCGCCTCCTCGAACGCCACATCCACCGCCGCGGCCGAATGCGGGCTGCCGTCGACGCCGACCACGAAGTACGCGGGCTGCTGGGTGACGTGCTCCGGCTCCGGCACGACCGCGACCGGGCAGGGAGCGTGGGCGGTGAGCGGGAGGGCCACGGAGGCGGAGGAGAACATCTCGCGCCGACTGCTCAGGTGCCAGGAGCCCACCACGACCAGGGCGGCGCCCCGAGCCTCCTCGCGCAGGACCCACGCCGGCTCTCCTTCCGCCAGCAGCGTCGACACCTCCACCGCCGGGCGCCGGGACTCGACGAAGGCGACCGCCTCCTTGAGCACCTGATCACCCAGGCCGTGCAGCGCCCGGTTCCACTCCTCCCAGGACGGCCTGGCCTCCCCCGACCGGTATCCGCCGGTCGGCACACCCTGGGCGTGGACGAGCCGCAGCGGCAGGTGACGTCGATCCGCCTCGTCGGCGGCCCAGGCGAGGGCCAGCCGCTTCGAAGGGTCCGGGTCGACGCCCACCACGATCGGCCGACGCCCGTCCGCACCAGTCATGGCACCTCCAGGGGATCTCGCCGCCGCCCGTCCGTTCACTGTCCTTCCAGCCTCACCCCTGCCGCCGGGTGCCGCCACGCCACGGCTGCGCGGGCGCGTGGCCTGTTGGCTGGTCTGTTTCCACCGCACGATGCCGGGTGCCGCAGGCTGGTGAAGGCTGGAAGGGAGGCGGCGGTGCACCCGTGCCGGCCGACCCCTGCGGCGGTCAGGACCGGCCGCCAGGTGAGAAGGCTGCTCGGGTCGGTCAGCCAGGCCCTGCTGCATCACGCGCACTGCCCCGACGCCGTAGTACGTGGCGGAAGCCAGGAGGGCTGACAGGGGCAGAACCCGTGGGTGACGCCTGCGCGGCTCCCGACGCCGCAGCGCTCAAACGTGCTGCGGCACGACCGCCACAGGGCATTGGGCGTGGTGCAGGAGTGTGTGGGCCACCCGGCCGAGCTGGAGCCCGAAGTGGTCCTGCCGTCGCCGCGCTCCGACGATCACCAGGTCGGCCGCGGCCGAGCGGTCCACCAGCACCTTGCGGGCCGGGCCCTCCACCGTCGTACGGCGCACCCGCACGTCCGGACGCTCGGCGACCGGGTCGTGGATCAGCTCGTCCAGCTGGGCGCGGGCCCGTTCCTCGTGGTACTGGGCGGGTGCCTCGGCGAGCGCCGCCACATCGGCGGTTTCGTGCGCGGGGCAGCGCCAGGCCCGGACAACGTCGAGGGTGCACCCGCGCACCTCGGCCTCACGGAGGGCGAACCGCGCCGCTTCCCCGCCGGTGGCGGGGTCCCCGACACCGAGGAGGATCCGCTCGTGAGCACCGGCCAGGCCGGCCTTGTCGCCCCGGACCACGATCACCGGGCAGTGCGCGCGGGCCGCGACGGCCAGACCGACGGAACCGAGCAGGAGTCCCTTCAGCTCGCCACGGCCCCGCGAACCGGTGACCAGGACGGAGGCGTTGTTGCTCTCCCGCAATAGCGCGTCCGCGGCTTCGGCCGGGAGGACGTCGGTGGACACCTTCAGGTCTGGGTTGCGCCGCCGGGCGCGCTCCGCCGCGGAGGCGACGATGTGGTCGGCCATCACCTGCTCCGACGGGCGTTCCGTACTGACCGACGGGGTGATGCCCTCATAGCGCTCCCAGAGGGAGGCGTACACCAGCCGCAGCGAAAGACCGTGCCGGGCGGCCTCGTCCACCGCCCAGTCGAGCGCCACCAGGCAACCGTCCGATCCGTCCACGCCCACGACCAGGGGCAGTTCCAGCCTCATCGTTCCCACCACCTCACTGTCGGGCAGTCTCCAGGTTCGCTCTCACCGTCGCACCCGGAACAGCCGGTCGCGAAGGGCTGTTCGGTCCCTGCCAGGGACGTTCGGCCCCACGGTCAGGCCCACCCGCGACCGGCCAGCGGGCCGTCGCAGGCGGGCGCAAGGCCACATGCCGGGCATGAGCCGCTCGGGGGACGCAGTTGCTCAAACGCCGTTCCCTCCGAGGCACCAGCAGCTCCTGGACACACGAGAGAGCCACCGGAAGAGCGGATCCGCTGCGAACCCGATGTGCGACTCGCGGCACACATGTGCGACTCAGGGCACAGTCACGCTCAGAGGCTCCCGCACCGGGGCGGCTCGGGTGCCGGGCCCCGTTTCCAGCACCGGCATCGTGACGGTCAGGACACCATGCTGGTAGCTCGCCGTGGCCTCGTCGCTCTTCGCCCCGGTCGGCAGCGGGATGTAGTGGCCGTAGACGAACTGCTTCTCGGCGGTCACCACGCTGCGCTGGGCGCGCAGGGTCAGGATGCCTCCCGTGATGGTGATCTCGATGTCCTCGGCGTCGACTCCCGGAAGCTCGGCCAGCAGCACATACGTCCCGTCGGTCAGGCGCTCTTCCACGTGGATGCCGTGCGTTTCGGGAACGGTGTCCATCACGGGGAAGCCTGCCTCCGCCCACTCGGTCGGGGAGGACAGCATGGACCGGCCGGGGAGCCGCTCGATCGTGCTGGTCATTTCGTTCACCTCTTCTCCCATACCAGTGTCTTCCACCGGGCACTGTGCGCGCTTGGGCCGACCGGCCCCATCGGGAGGGCCGGGCGGCACCTGCCCTCACCAGGACGGCCGTAGGAGGCTGGAAGGGACGGAAGCCCACACAGCTGCCGTACGGAGCCGAGGAGCGCGGTGTCATGGTCCGTTACGTGTACGACTTCACCGAGGGCGGCCGTGACCTGGCCGGCCTGCTCGGCGGCAAGGGCGCGAACCTCGCCGAGATGACCCGGCTGGGCCTGCCCGTCCCGCCGGGTTTCATCGTCTCCACCGAGGCGTGCCGGGCCTTCCTGGTCACCGGCGCCGAACCGGAGGGAATGTCCCAGGAGGTCTCCCGGCACCTGTCGGCCGTCGAGTCCGACGCCGGACGACGCCTCGGACAGCCGGACGACCCGCTGCTGGTGTCCGTGCGCTCCGGGGCCCGCTTCTCCATGCCCGGCATGATGGAGACGGTCCTGGACATCGGCCTCAACGACGACTCCGTCCTGGGCCTGGCCAAAGCCTCGGGGAACGAACGCTTCGCCTGGGACTCCTACCGGCGCCTCATCCAGATGTACGGCAGCACGGTCATGGGCATCGACGGGGCACTGTTCGACCGGATGATGACCCGGCTCAAGGAGCTGCGGGGCGCCCCGGACGACCTGCACCTGGACGCCGCCGACCTCGCCGAACTCGTCGAGGCGTACAAGCGGCTCATCCATGAGGAAACGGGGGACTACTTCCCCCAGTCCCCCGCGGAGCAGCTGCGCCGGGCGATCCTCGGCGTCTTCCGCTCCTGGAACGGCGAACGCGCCCGCCTCTACCGCCGCCGCGAGCACATCCCCGACGACCTGGGCACTGCCGTCACCGTGCAGCGCATGGTCTACGGCAACCTCGGCCCCGACTCCGGCAGCGGCGTCGCCTTCACCCGCGACCCGGCCACCGGACGCCCCGGCCTGTACGGCGACTACCTGCCCAACGCTCAGGGCGAGGATGTCGTCGCCGGCATCCGCAACACCGTGCCCCTCGCCGAACTGGAACAGCTGGACCCCCGCTCGTACCGACAACTGCGCGACCACATGGGCGCCCTGGAGCGGCACTACCGGGACCTGTGCGACATCGAGTTCACCATCGAACGCGGCACCCTCTGGATGCTCCAGACCCGGGTCGGCAAACGCACCGCCGAGGCCGCCTTCACCATCGCCGCCGAGCTGGCCGACGAAGGGCTCATCACCCCACGCGAGGGGCTGGCACGCGTGAATGGTGACGGGCTGGCCCGGCTGATGTTCCCCCGCTTCGACACCTCCACGACCGGCGACCCACTCGCCCACGGCATCCCGGCCTCGCCCGGTGCCGCGGTCGGCGCGGCCGTCTTCGACTCCGCCGAGGGGGTACGACGGGCCGCGTCCGGCGAGAAGGTGGTGCTCGTCCGGGAGGAGACCACGCCCGACGACCTCCCCGGTATGGTCGCCGCCCGGGCCGTGCTGACCAGCCGAGGCGGCAAGACGTCGCACGCGGCCGTCGTGGCCCGTGGCATGGGCAAGGTCTGCGTGTGCGGCGCCGAGGAGCTCTCGGTGGACACCACGGGCCGGCGCTTCACCACGCGCGACGGAACCGTTGTCGAGCAGGGCAGGGTGATCTCGGTCGACGGCTCCGCCGGTGCCGTGTACGCGGGAGCGGTCCCGCTGGTCGACTCGGCGGTGATGCGCTTTCTGGAGACAGGTGAGGGCTCCGCCGGTGTAGTGGACGCGGTGGCCGACGCCCTGCAACTCGCTGACGAAGTACGGACGTTGGAGGTACGGGCCAACGCCGATACGCCCGAGGACGCGGCCCGTGCCCGCCGGTTCGGGGCACAGGGCATCGGGCTGTGCCGCACCGAGCACATGTTCCTCGGCGAGCGCCGCAAACTGATCGAGGAGATGATCCTGGCCGGCGACGACGCGGCCCGCGACCGTGCGCTGGACGCGCTGCTTCCCCTCCAGCGGCGCGACTTCGTCGGCATCCTGGAGGCGATGGACGGCCTGCCGGTCACCATCCGCCTGCTCGACCCGCCCCTGCACGAGTTCCTGCCCGACCACACGGATCTCGCCGTCCGCATCGCCGCCACCGAGGCCCGCGGCGAGCAGCCGAATCCCCGCGACGCCGAGTTGCTCGCCGCCGTGCGACGCATGCACGAGGACAACCCTATGCTCGGTTTGCGCGGCGTACGCCTCGGCCTGGTGGTCCCCGGGCTGGTCGCCATGCAGGTGCGAGCCATCGCCGAGGCGGTCGTGGAGCGCACGAGGGCCGGGGGCTCCCCCGAGGCGGAGATCATGGTGCCGCTCGTCGGGGACGTCACGGAACTCCGGCTGGTCCGCGAGGAAGTGGAACAGGTACTGGCCGAGGTTTCGGACGAGTCCGGCGTCCCTGTGCACTGCCCGATCGGCACGATGATCGAACTTCCCCGGGCCGCACTCACGGCGAGCCGGATCGCCGAGGAGGCCGAGTTCTTCTCCTTCGGCACGAACGACCTCACCCAGACCACGTGGGGCTTCTCCCGCGACGACGTCGAGGCGGCATTCTTCTCCGCCTACCTCGACAAGGGCGTGTTCGCCGCCTCACCCTTCGAGACGATCGACCGCGAGGGCGTCGGCCGCCTGGTGGCCATCGCCGTCGCCGAGGGCCGCGCCGCCCGCCCCGACCTGAAGATCGGCGTCTGCGGCGAACACGGCGGCGATCCCGACTCCGTGCACTTCTTCCACACAGCAGGACTTGACTACGTCTCCTGCTCGCCGTTCCGCGTCCCGGTCGCCCGCCTGGAGGCCGGCAGGGCGGCCGGCGCGGCAGGTACCAGCAGCGACACGAGGTGACCCCCATGACAGAGGCGAGCACGCAACAGCAACCGAGGGCACCGGACGTGCACACTCTGGACGTCGCCCATGTCGAAGGGGACGCGTACACCGTGGACGTCCGTGGTCACCAGCTGATGGTGGATCAGCCCACGGACGCGGGCGGGAGGGACTCCGCACCCACGCCCACGGAGCTGTTCGCCGCGTCGCTGGCCACCTGCGTCGCCTTCTACGCGGGCCGCTATCTGCACCGCCACGGCCTGCACCGCTCGGGCCTGCGGGTTCGTACGGAGTTCACCATGGCTCCCGACCGCCCGGCCCGCGTCGCATTCGTCCGCGTCACCGTCGTCCCGCCGCCCGCCCTCTCCGCCCAGCGCCACGCGGCCCTGCTGGCCGTCGCGTCCCACTGCACGGCCCACAACACGCTGCACCAACCGCCGGAGATCACCATCGAGTTGGAGGCGTGAAGCCCGATGGTTGGAGGTGGGCCGGCGACATGCTCTCCCAGACGGCCGTCTCGGGCCGGGCCGAGTCCCGCGCCCCGGCACCTCTCTCTCGTCAGTCCGCCCGAGCGGGGACGACCTCGTGCTGCTCCCCGCCGAGCACGACCTTGAGCGCACCGGTGTCGGATGCCTGAGAGAAGACGTCGTACGCCTCCTCCATGCGTGTCAGCGGGAAGGTGTGGGTGACCAGCTGCGCGGTGGGCAGCCGGCCGGCGGCCGCCATCCGCAGCAGGGTGGGGGTGGAGTACGTGTCAACCAGGCCCGTGGTGATGGTCACGTTCTTGATCCACAGGTCTTCCAGGTGCAGGGTCGCCGGCCTGCCGTGCACGCCGACGTTGGCCACATGCCCGCCGGGCCGCACCATGCGCGTGCACATCTCGAAGGTCTCCGGCACGCCGACGGCCTCGACGGCCACGTCCGCGCCCAGCCCGTCGGTGAGGTCCTCGATCAGTTGCTCGGGGGTCTCCCGGGCGTCCGCCACCGCGTCCGCGCCGAGCTGCCTGGCCGCTTCCAGTCGCGCGGCGGCGAGGTCCACGGCGACGATCCGCTCCGGTGCGAACAGCTTGGCCGTGGCGATGGCCGCGAGCCCGATGGGACCGGCGCCCACGACGGCGACGGTGTCCCCGGGCCGTACGTGCCCGTTGAGCACACCGACCTCGTAGGCGGTCGGGAAGATGTCGGCCAGCAGCACAGCGTCCTTGCTGTCCAGGGCGCTGGGCAGCGGGTGCACGGACAGGTCGGCGTAGGGCACGCGGACGTACTCGGCCTGAGTGCCGTCGATCAGGTGGCCCAGGATCCAGCCTCCGCCACCCCGGCACTGGCCGTACATGCTCTCCCGGCAGTACCGGCAGCGGCCGCAGGCGGTGATGCAGGAGACCAGCACCCGGTCCCCCGGCCGCACCGTGCGCACGTCACCGCCAACGTCGACGACCTCACCGACCGCCTCGTGCCCCAGCACCGTGCCGGGGCGGACCTCGGGAACATCGCCCTTGAGGATGTGCAGGTCCGTACCGCAGATGGTGACGGCGTCGACCCGCACGATCGCGTCCGTCGCCTCCTTGATACCGGGGTCCGGGACGTCCTCCCAGGCGGACTGTCCGGGGCCGTGGAAAACATAGCCCTTCATGGCGTTCCCACCTTCCTGCCGTGAGCATGATGCCGGGATTGCACCGCATATCCAGCTTGTCGCGGTCTGGCGGAAGGCGCATGGGCCGGTCGGCCCCGTCCGATGACCGGACAGGAGTCGTTTCCGGCGGCCGGTCCGCGACCGCGCGACGAAGGCCCTACCGGACCCGGGCACAAGGACCGGTCGGCCCTACCGCACGCCCCATTCACCCGGCTTTGCTGGGACCATGTCCGACACTTCCATCGAGTCCACTCCGCATCCCCCGGAGCACACGCTCAGCGGGACCACCGTCGTGACAGTGCGTGGCGAGATCGACCTGCTCACGGCACCGGGTCTGGCGGCGCGCCTCGACGTACTGACCGCCGGTCCGTGCCCCGACCTGGTACTGGACCTGGGCCCGGTGTCGTTCATGGACTGCACCGGGCTGGGGGTCCTGTGCCGGGCGCGGAACCGGGTCATGGCACGGCACGGCCGACTACGTCTGGTCACCGACAGCACCTTCTTCCGGCGGACCCTCCGGCGCGCCGGTCTGGCGGGCGTCTTCGAAGTGCTCCCGTGCCTGCCCGATGACGTGGCCGATACGCCGGCCGCCGAAGCCGACAACGTCACGGCGGCCTGACCGGTCCCACGGCTCCGCTGACCGCCAGACTGAGGCCGGGGCCGGGGCTGAGCCCTGGGCAGGGCTCTCCTTCGCCGACGCCCCCGGCCGCAGCCCTTCCCGTCAACTCGTCAGCTCCTGGCCGATCCGCGCCCCCCACGCCTCGATCCGGTCGAAGTCCCGGAAGTCCCCGCCCTTTCCGTTACGGACGATCATCCGGGCGACCCACCCTTTCGCGCCCTCCCGCAGGCAGCCGCCGAAGGTGACGTGCTCCCTGGCGTCGAGCCGGACCATGGCCTTCTTCACCCCGGGCACGGGCGGGATGTCCCGCTCCGAGGCCGAAGGGTCGAGCGGGCCGCTGCTGAAGAACCACAGCGGGCGTTCAGCCAGGACCTTGCGGTGGCTCCGGACGAAGCGGCGGGCGTCCTTGTGCCAGCGACCGGCGTACAGCCCGCCGCCGACCACGACGGCGTCGTACGACGCCGCACTCGGCACCGACCGGGCCGGGAGCGCCTCCACCGTCATCCCGTCCTTGCGCAGGACTTCGGCGATGGCCTCGGCGATCTCCGCGGTGGATCCGTTCGTTGTTCCGTAGGCGACCAGCACGTTCGTCGGCATGATGGTCCGCCTCCTCTCACAGTTTGCGCAGCCAGTCGTCGGCCACGCCGTGCAGCGCCTGTTCGTCCGACCGCAGACGCGCGTCGTCCAGGCGCCAGGTCAGCTTGTCGACGACGGCGACCACGCCGTCGATCTGCCGGATCATGGAGGCGGCGATGGCCGTCTCGCTCTTGCGTTCCAGTTGGCCGGCGAGCGTGACCACGCCTTCGGTGACGGAGACGTCGATGCTGCTCGGTGCCAGCCACAGCGCACGTACCAGTACCTCGTCGATCACCTCATCGCGGATCTCCGCGTCGGGCCGCAGAAAGATCTGGAGCAGGTCGCGCCGGGTGATGATGCCGACCAGCCGGTCCTCTTCGTCGAGCACCGGCAACCGTTCCACATGCCGCTGGGCCATGGTCCGCGCGGCCTCGATGATGGTGTCGTCGGCGTGCATGGTGACCGGCGGCGTGCTCATCAGCTGACCGGCCGTGCGCGCCGTCGCCTTCGCGGCCCGACGCCGGGCGGCGGGCGTCAGCACGGCGAACCGGAAGCGGCGGCTGGGCTCGTACGGGTCGGGGGTCGCGGCCTGGTGGGCCATCAGGTCGGTTTCGGAGACGACGCCGATGACTCGGTCGTCCTCGTCCACCACGGGCAGTCCACTGATCCGGTGGTCGGCGAGCAGCCGGGCCACTTCCTTGAATGGGGTTCCGTAGACGACCCGGACCACGTCCATGGTCATGACGGAGCCGACCTTGTTGTGTTTCATGGTAGGTCCTCCTCGGCTGGCTCGGCCGACGCGGCTGACTCAGCGGAGTCGGCGCAGATAGGGGTCTTGAGCCCGGCGCGGCAGCAGGCGCAGGCGGGCGTCGAGCACGGTTACGGCGCCGGGATTCGCGAGGACCGGGTTGAAGTCGGCCTCCGCGAGCTGCGGCAGGTCGCTCGCCATACGCGACAGGCGCAGGAGCAGTTGCTCCAGCCCCGGGAGGTCGACGGGCCGGCCGCCGCGTGAGCCGAACAGCAGCGGTGCGCAGCGCGGGGACGTGATCAGGTCGTGCACGTCGTGGTCGGTGAGTGGGGCGAGACGGGCGGCGTGGTCAGCCAGTACGTCTGTGGCCGTGCCGCCGAGCCCGAACAGGACGAGCGGCCCGAAGACCTCGTCCTGGACGACACCGGCGAACAGCTCCGTGCCGCGCTCGGCGAGCGGCTGGACGATCACCCCGCTCAGCCGGTCGCCGAAACGTGTCCCGAAATCCCGGAAAGCCGACCGCACTTGGGCGTCCCCTTGGAGGTCGAGATGGACGGCACGCTCCTCGGTCTTGTGCACCAGTCCCGGCCAGTACGCCTTCAGCACCATCCGGCCGTCCGCGCCCCGCAGCCGCCGGGCCGCGAGGACCGCCTCCTCCTCTGTCTGCGCCCAGGCCCACGGAATCTGGGGGATGCCGTAGCAGTCGAGGAGTTCAGCGCAGGCGCGCGGATCGAGCCAGCCACCGTCCGGCAATACGGCGAGATACTCCTCGGCAATCTCGTGAGCGCGCCGGGTGCCGATGCCTTCCAGTTCCGGGACCGTGCCGACGGGCCGGCTGAGCCAGGCGGCGCGGCGCGCCGCGTGGGCCAGCGCCCGGGCCACGGCCTGCGGTTCGGCGTACGAGGGGATCGTGCCGCCGTCGGACGCGGGCAGCAGGATCACCGGAACGCCCTGCTCCAGGCGTACGACGGCGACCGGCCGGTCCCGGCGTCCCGGGACGCGGGTCACCGCCCGCACCAGGTCGTCGCCGGTCGCCTCGGCGACCGCCGTGGGCACCAGGGCCACGAGCACCGCGTCGACGCCGCCGTACGTCATCAGCCGGTCGACACACGCGCTGAGCTGCTCCTCGGTCACCGCGGCCGTGGCGTCCACCGGATTGCCGATCGCGGCTCCGTCAGGCAGCACGGCTTTCAGGTCATGGGTCAGCTCGTCGCCGAACGACGACAGCGCGAGCCCCGCCTCCGCGCAGGCGTCGGCAGCCAGCACGCCGATGCCGCCCGCGTTGGTGACGACGGCAACGCCGTTGCCCGCCGGGAGCGGCTGGGAATGCAGCAAGGCGGCGGTTTCCAGGAGTTCGCCGACCGAGCGGGTGGCGGTGATTCCGGCCCGGGTGAACAGCGCCTGCCGGGTCATGGTGCGGGTCGCGGCGGCCGCGGTGTGCGACGCGGCAGCCCGCCGGCCCGCCTCCGTGCGGCCGGCGTCCACCGTGAGCACCGGCATACGACGGGTCACGCGCCGGGCCGTACGGGAGAACGCGCGCGGGTTGCCGAACGACTCCAGGTGCAGCAGCGCGAGGTCGGTGCGGCCGTCGCTTTCCCACCACTGGAGCATGTCGTTGCCGCTGACGTCGTACTTGTCGCCGAGGGAGGCGAAGGTCGACACGCCGATGCCGAGGCGGGACAGTCCGTCGAGGAGCGCGATGCCGACGCCGCCCGACTGCACGGCGACCCCCGCCGTACCGGGGCGCGGATGGTCGGCGGCGAAGGTCGCGTCGAGACTGACGTGCGGATCCGTGTTGGATATGCCCAGGCAGTTCGGGCCGACGAGCCGCATGCCGTACGTGCGGCAGGCGGCCATGAGCGCCCGGGCCTGGTCGGCGTCGAGGCCGGCGGTGACGACCAGGAGAGCCCGTACGCCCGCCTTGCCGCACTCCTCGGCGGTGGCCGGCACCACGGCGGCGGGCACGGCGAGGACCGCGAGATCGGGGGTCTTGGGCAGGGCGCTGACCGACGAGTGGGAGGGCACGCCGAGGATCGCGGTGGCGGCGGGGTTCACTGCGAACAGGCGCCGGGTGGAGCCGCCGACCTTCAGGTGGTGCAGGATCGCCCGGCCCACTGACCCGGGCCTGCGCCCGGCCCCGACGACAGCGACCGCGTCCGGCCGGAAGAGCGGCTGCAGGCTGGCCACGTCGGCGGCCCGGCCCCGCTCCTCCACGGCCGACAGGTAGGCATCGTCCTGGTCCAGCCGAATGGTGCAGCGCACCTCGGGACCGTCGAAGTGCCGTGCGGTACGCAGCCCGAGGTCGGCGAAGAGCCGGAGCACTTCATGGTTCTCGCCCAACGCGTCGGCCGTGAAGGTGGTGATGCCGTTCGCGCGGGCGGCGGAAACCAAGTGCTCGACGAGAAGGGTGCCCACCCCACGGTGGTGCACGCCGTCCGCGACCGCGACGGACATCTCGGCCGTATCCTCCTCGCCGCCGCTGTCGAACTCGGCGAGCCCGATCACCCGGCCCCGCGCCTCGGCGAGCAGGGCCCGGCAGCCCGGGCGCGCCGGGGCGCAGGCCCGTTCGGCGGCCATCGCGGCGGAACGGCGGCTCGCCGCGAAGAACCGCAGCCGCAGGTTCTCCGGGGACATCTCCTCGTAGAAGCTCCGCAGCCGCTCGTGATCGCCCGGCCGCACGGGGCGTATACACACGGTGGTGCCGTCCGCGAGCAGGGCGTGGACCGGGGGGCGGTCGAGCACATCGTGCGTCATGGTGGTCTCCTCCAAGCCGCTCGGGGCGGCTGCCGACGCTTCGAGCATCCAGCGCGTCCTGAAGCGGCCCTATGGGCTGTCCGGGTCAGCCGGGGGCCGATCGGCCCTACGGCGCGTACACCGCCGGCTGGTCGACCGGACCACGGCCTTGTGGGTGGTGTGTCAGTCGTGCGCGACGACGGCGACGGGGGCCGTGGCGTGGTGCAGGACGGCATGCGTGACCGGACCAATGTGCACCCCGAACGGGTGGCGGCGGATCCGTCGGCCGACGACGACCAGCGAGGCCCGGTGGGAGGCGTCGATCAGATGACCCGCCGGGCTGCCTGATGAGGACTCCTCGACCACCTCGACGGACGGGTACTTCTGCCGCCACAAGCTCAGTGCCTCGGCGAGTGCGGAGGCGTGCCAATGGGCGATCTGGTCGTACCGTTCCAGGTCGGTGGTCGGGCCGTCCATGTAGTACGGGGGCAGGCTCCATCCGTGCACGGCCCGCAGGCCGGTGTCGCGCCGGGCAGCCTCGTCGAAGGCGAACTCGAACACCGAGGCATCGAGGTTGTCGATGTCGATACCGAGCACGACCGGCCGGTACCGCGTCGCGGCCGATGGTATGCCCGCCGGGTCCATCTCGTGCTCGTCCGCCGCCTGCTCACCGGCCCGGACCAGGACCACGGGGCACTCGGCGTGCGCGACGACGACGAGGCCGACCGAGCCGACCAGGAACCCGCCGATCCCGCTCAGGCCACGCGAGCCGAGGACGAGCAACTCGGCTCCCTTCGCGGCCTCGCACAGCACCTCGCTCGGGCGACCGGCCCGATGCTCGGCGGTCACCTCGACACCGGGGTGGCGCAGCCGGAGACCCTCGGCAGAATCGCGGGGAATCTTCTCGCTCCAGTGCTGATGGGTCTCGGCACCGAGCAGCGGGGCCTGTGCCATGGGCTCCGGCACTGGCTCCCACACGTGGAGGATCTTGACCGGCAGGCCGCGCAGCTTCGCCTCACGGGCGGCCCACTCGGCGGCGGCCCGGCTCTCGGGCGAGCCGTCGAGGCCGACGATGATCGTGCGCGTCATGGGTCTCCACCTCCTGAGTAACGGACGGCTGATGGTTCGAGCTTGCCTGCGCGAGCGGTCTTCGTGGAAGGGCCACAGGTCCCCTGCAGGCACCGACCGGCCCCACCGCTGCCACCGGCACGACTGGGGCCGATCGGCCCTGGTGCATCCGGCCCCGGCGCGTGACGATCGTTGTCACGGGCAGTCCGCAGTCCGCCCTACCGGCGTTCCGGGGAACGAGGGGTCGAGATGACCGAGCCGCGCACCTTCACCGAGGAGCACCCGATCCGGGTCTTCCTGCTCGACGACCACGAGGTCGTGCGCCGCGGTCTGACGGACCTCCTGGACGCCGAACCCGACATCTCGGTGGTCGGGGACGCCGAGAACGTCGAGCACGCGCTCGCCCGGGGCCCTGCGCTCCGCCCCGACGTAGCCGTTCTCGACGTACGCCTGCCGGACGGCGACGGCATCACCGTCTGCCGCGAGCTGCGCAGCCGCATGCCCGAGCTGGCGTGTCTGATGCTGACCTCGTTCGACGACGAGGAGGCGCTGCTCGACGCGATCATGGCCGGGGCCGCCGGTTATGTGCTCAAGCAGATCAGGGGCTCCGACCTGGTCTCGGCGGTGCGCACGGTCGCCACCGGTCAGTCCATGCTCGACCCGGAGACGACCGCCCGGCTGATGCGCTCGCTGCGCGCCGACCCGTCCGAGGAACCGGCCATCGCCCCGGAGCTGGCGAGCCTGTCGCCGCGCGAGCGGGACATCCTCGCTCTGATCGGTGATGGGCTCACCAACCGCGAGATCGGCAGGAAGCTCTACCTGTCCGAGAAGACCGTCAAGAACCACATCTCCCGGCTCCTGGCCAAGCTCGGCGTACAGCGACGTGTCCAGGCCGCTGTCCTCGCGTCACACCTTGAGCACCCCGAGGCGAGCGAGCGCCCGGCACGCTGAGCCCGACTCACCGGCAAGCCGACGGCCCTCACCGACGCCCGCGACCGCGGCACCTGGACACCACGGCCCGGCTCGGGGGTCGTCCTGCAATCCCGCCGTGAAGGTGCCGGTCAGGCACAGCGGCACGGGACCCGGGAGAAGCGCTCGGCAGTCGTCCCGGCACCGGCCTTCACCGCCGAGAAGCACCGCTGGTCCTGGTCGCTGCGCAGCAACAACCAGGCGAACGCCACGGTCCGCAGCCTGAATGAGCCCGCCGGCACCTTGTTCTTCGGCCACCGTGCCAACGAATGCACCTGGGTCTCCGAACCCGCGCACGACCCGGACGGCAACGTCCCGGCGCCGGATCCGATCCGGATCACCGCCCAGGAGGCCGGCGTCCTGCAGTCCTTCCCCGCCGAGTACCCGTGGCAGGGCAACAAGGGCCAGCAGTTCTCCCAGATCGGCAATGCCGTGCCGCCCCGGCTTGCCGCGCACCTGCTGGCCCCGCACCTCGGCAAGATCCTCACCTCCGACGACTTCACCCTGGCTGCCTGATGCCCCACCCCACCGACGGGTACGAGGACGACGACCTGGACGACCTGCCGCCGCCGCGGCCCGTGCACTACGCCGAGCAGGCCCTGCTCGGCGCGCTCCTCCTCCACCCGCACCGACTCGCCGAGATCGGCGTCCTGAACGCGGAACACTTCGACAACTACGCCCACGGCATCCTGTTCGCGGCGATCCGCACCGTGCCGGCGCCCGACCCGGAGCAGCACCTCACAGACCCGGCCTGGCTGAACACCGTCCTGGACAGCGCGCGACCGGAGGCTCCGGGACTGACCGCCTCCTATCTCCACACACTGATCCAGGTCTGCCCCTGGCCCAAGCACGCAGCGGCGTACGCGCGGATGATCCGCGCCGACCACGCCCGCCGGACGCTGGGCGCCCACGCCGAAGGGCTCGCCCTGGCAGCGACCGATGCCACGCTGCCGAACCCGGCCGCCACCACCCTCGCCCAGGCCGACGCCCTCGCGCGGTTCCTTGAGGACCTCGCCGGACAGTTCGCCCCGCACCCGGGCTCTCTGCCCCGCACGCCGCTGCTACCTGAGCCCCCGCGGGACGCAGGTGAGGAAGCCCTGGACGAGGAACAGTTCCTCCTCGCGAGCGCGACGGCGCACCCCGCCGAGCTGAAGGAGATGCGCTGGCTGCTGCCCGAGGACTTCGCCCTGCCCCTGCACGCCGGCCTCTGGCAGTGCCTGACCGCCCTCACCCACCGCGACGACCCGGTCGATCCGGTCACGGTCATGTGGGAGGCCCAGCACCGCGGCCTCCTGAACGCCAACATCGCGCCCACCGACCTGATGTCCCTGACCTCCACGCCCGTCGGCTCACCGGAGTACTGGGGCGAGAAGGTCATCCAGCGCGCCCTGCTCGCGCGCGCCCACGCCGTCGCCACCCGGATCACGGCCTACACCGACGATCCGGCCAACACTCCCCACCAGTTGATCACCGGCAGCCGCCGCGCACTGGCCGACCTCCACGCGCTGCGCACCCGCTGGAAGTACGCCAGCACGCCGGCACCGACGACCAGCCCCGCGCGTACCAGGGCCTCGGCGCCAGCGCGGGCTGGCCCGCCGCGAACAACGGCTCCGTCCGCCTCGCGCATCTCCCGCTGACTGACACCGACCGCCTGTGGCCGGACCACCCTCAGGTCCCGTACACAGGCCGAATTGAGCGACGCCCCTTGACGACCCCCGCGATCGACGCGCACGTCCGTCTCGACACCCACCCCGCCCATTCCAGTGCCGTGACCGCCACCCTCGCCGGCACGCGACACCGCACCGCGCACGCGCTTCTGGCTGCCCGCGGATTCGAAGCCGTCGACGAGCACACGCTGGTCCTGGCCCGCATCGACCACGAGGAGTCCTACTGGGCGGAGAACGCCGCTCAGGCGCTGACCGTCGAAGGCATCACCACCGAGATCACGCCCCGGCTCCGCGAAGCCATCGACGAGGAATGGACATGGGCCAACTACCCCATGCACTGGTGCACTCGCGAGGAAATCCGGGAGGTCTCCAACGAAGCCCAGAAGATCTATGACGACATCCGCCACGGCCGCCTCGTCGTCCACGCCCACGCCGACGACAGCGGAACCACCGTCGCGGTCGGCACCTACCGCGACGGCAAGGGCGTCTACCTCCACGGCGAGAACCACCTGCGGCAGATCACAGACTCCTTCGACTCACCCGCCCAGGCCCTCGCGGCCTTCGAACGCCTCCATGGCGAAACCATGCGCCCCGCCCCGCACCCATGACCGACACCGAACGCCAGACCGCCGAAGCCCGCAGCACGCCTGGCACACCGGCCGCTGCAAAGCCCGAACAGTCCCTCCAGCGAACGGAAACGGTTCCCGCCTACGCCGCCGACCCCGGCGACCACGACGCCATCCTCGACCGATTCCTCGACGAGCACGGCGACTGGGAGAAGTGGCGGACCTGGTCGGATGACACGACCCACGTGATCCACGAATCGCAGACCCTGCGCATCGAACGCGTCCACGAAATCCCCGCCCACGAGACCGCCTGGACGGTGGCCGCCTACGAGACACCCGTCTCCGACCGCATATGGGTCCTCACAGCGACCGGCGCCACCCCCGCCCCGGTGTTGGAGGAGCTGCTGAATCACCTCGCCGACGGCGAAGGCTGGGACACAGTCATCGGCGCCCCAATGGACGAGAAGATAGTCACCGCGGCCACGCAGCCCCTGTCCGAGGCCGGATGGAAGTACACCGTGGACGGTCGATGGATCCGCTGGACGTCTCCCGCTGGGGACGCGGGCATCCAGTTCGACGCCTTCACCACCCAGCACCCGAGCCAGAACCTGGCCACATGGACCGTATGGGCCGGTGCCGATCCTGAACGGCCCGCCTGGACCCTCACCGCGTCGCCGCACACCCCAAGTCCGCTGCTGGCCGACCTCTCCGAAAACCTCGTCCACGGAACCGGCACTCGCAGCCCTCAGACCGCGGGCCGCGAACTAAGAAAGAAATTCGCCGTCATATCGCCGACTGCTCAGACGGTCACAAGCAGCCTTCCAGCCAGCCGTAGGCACTGATCACGGGTTCGCCGGAAGAGGCCACCGGACGACCAAATCTTGACAAAGGACGCCCATTACCAGGGACGCCGTCGGCCGTCACTCCACCGCATAGCCCGCGAAACAGCTCGTGCGCCCAGTCCACGTGCCTCGGCTGCGTGACTCCACCTGTACGTCGTCCGTCCAGTAATGGCGGAACGCCTTCCTGCGAGTGAAGCCCGAGGCAGGTTCCGGAGACCCGACAACGGCGATAGGCGCTTAGCTGTCCTACAGACCCCTGGCTGCCACGGTGCTTGCGACCAAGTGCGGCGAGTGATGAGGCCCGGCAACCGACACGGTTTGCCGGGCCTCACGGCATCGTCAGTCAACGAGGTAGTGGGCTTCGACGTAGGCCACGGTGGAACCGTACGGTTCGCCCACCGGCTTCAACATGTACCGGCGGAAGACTGCGGCGGTAGCGCAACGGACGCCGCGGTTGCGGGCCTCGGCGTTGTCCCATGACTGGGCGAGGGTGCGCTTGACCACCTGGTCGATCTCCTCGGCCAGGTTCTGCTCCGTGACGGTGAGGCCGGGCGGCGCGTGGTCGTGGATGATCCGTGAGAGGACCTCTACGTGGTCGTCGTCCAGTACGACTGCTTCGTCGGGGTGCTTCTCGGCGTTCACGATGGCACGGGCGACCCGGAGTGCTTCGGCCAGGAACACCAGGGCGTCCTGGGCGTTCTGGATGATCCGGTCTCGCAGCTGCCTGATCCGCTCTGCCAGGGCGGTGTACTTCGCTGACCCCGGTTCGACGCCTTTCTCGAGGGCGGCCTTGATGTGGTCCAGGATCTCCGCCGCAGACGGCGGCCTCTTGTCCTCGCTGTCGCCCTTGTCGGGCTTGGGACGGACGAGGGCCAGCAGCTCCTTGAGGATCGTGATGCCCTGGGCATTCAGGACGAGGGCTTCTTCCTGGGAGGCGGCCACCGAGAAGGAGTGGACGTGGGCGTTGATTATCTCCAGGACCATCGGCCCCAGTTCGCCCAGTCGCTCCTTCCTTTCCTCGTCGGAAGACTTCTTGAACAGGGTCGTGTACGCAGATCCGAAGAGAGCGAACCCGTCCTGGTACTTGGCGACACGCTTGTCCGTGTTGATGAGTGGGTACAGGCGGGCCAGAAGCCGGTAGTTCTTGCTGAAGACCTCGGCGGCGTCAGGGTTGGTCCAGGAAGCCGTTGATGGCGCGTACGGACTCGTATCCGTGGGCTGTGAGGTCGAGGCCATCCACGTCTGCGAGGAGGTCTTCGATGCGGGCGAAGGTGATGCGGAACTCGGCGACCAGTTCGGTCAGGTCGGTGACGAACCCACCGCCCTTGCCGGCGGACCCCTCCGAGGTGGGGTCGACGACGGCACGCTGGACCTCTTCAGCCAGGCCGATGTAGTCCACGACCACGCCGGTGGTTTTCACGAATCCGGTCGGGGATAGTCAGGTGCGGTTCGGGCGGGTGATCGTCTGGAACAGGTTGTGAGCCTTCATTGGCTTGTCCAGGTAGAGGACGCCCTCGTTGGGGGCGTCGAACCCAGTCATCAGCTTGGCCGTCACAACCAGGAAGCACAGCGGGTCATCGGGAGTGAGGAATCGCCGCTTCTGGTCCTCCTCGTCGACCTCGGAGAGCCGGTAGGGCCGCATGGCCGCTTCTTCGGTCTTGGCGTCCGAGACGTGGATGTTCACCTCTGCGGTGATCCGATCGTGCTTGCCGACCTCGGCGAGCACCTGCGACGCCTCGAAGCCGGCCAGCAGCTCGTTGATCTTGTCCGTGTATGCCACGGCCAGCTCACGGTTGTAGGCGACGACCTGCGCCTTCAGCCCGTTGCGATAGGTGCCGGCCAGGTAGTGGTCCACGATGTCCTGGCAGACCGTGTGGATGCGTTCGGGGTTGGCGAACACCGAGGTGAGGCGCCCGAATTTGCGGGACAAGGTTTCACGGTCGGGGTCGTCGAGGTCGAATTCGTCGGCGAACTGGTCGAACTCGGCCTGTAGGGCCCGGTCGTTCATCTCGAAGGTGACCGGGTGCGGGTCCAGCATGACTGGAACGGTTGCCTCGTCCTGCAGAGACCGGGACACCGAATACCGGTGCAGCACCCTGTTCGGGTCGGTCTCCTCACCGAAGAGGGCGAAGGTGTTGGTGGCGAGGTTCCTGACGGGTGTGCCGGTCATGCCGAAGAACTTCGCGTGCGGCAACGCTGCGCGCATCTGCCCCGCCAGGGACTCTTCCTCGGATGACTGCGTGCGGTGTGCCTCATCGACCAGCACGATGATGTTGCGGCGGGTCGACAGGTTCTTGCCGGCGTCGGCGAACTTGTGGACAGTCGTGGAGATGACGCCGCGCACATCGTCAGCCAGCAGGGAACGCAACTCCTTGCTGGTGGAGGGCTGGTGGAAGTAGGCGTCTCCCATCGCGGAGGTGAATACCCCGGAGGTTTGCCGCACGAGCTGGGTTCGGTCCGAGAGCAAGATAATCGTGGGCGACTCGGTGCGAGTGTCAGTCAGTAGCAGCGAAGCGGCGAACACCATCAGCAGCGTCTTCCCGCTGCCTTGGTGGTGCCAGACCAGATCAGATGGGTGAACGTAAAGATCTACGACGGGGTCTCCGACGCCGACAGGACTCGAATCGAGGAGGCCGTTTCCGGATTCGGGGACGCGGTCGACATAACCGAACACTCCGGCAAGATCGAATCGACCGCGTACGCCATGCGCGGCGGCCTCGGCATAAAATCGGATTTCACGTCAGGCGGGACAAACTGGACCAAGACCTGCTCGGCCGGATTCAACGTGCAGAATTCCAGCGGTAAGAAGTACATGCTTACCGCCGGCCATTGCATGCAGGGAGGCGCTGTCACCTGGCGCCGCAGCAGCGGGGACATTCCCCTCGGAAGGGCCATCGACTGGGCCTACGGCAACGACGTGAATCAGTCCGACTACGGAGTGGTGGAGTACAGCAACAGCGACGTCGCGCCGTACGGAACGATCCAGTACAGGGACGGCTCGGAAGGGCAGATCTCGCGTTCCGCCTCCGCGTTCGATGGGGAGAAGGTGAAGCGCGTAGGGACCATGAGCCAGGACCTCGTGGGCATGGTGCTGGCGACGGACGCGACGGTCACCTACACCGACGGCACCACGCTCCGCCACATGATCGAGGCGAGCAACTGCACCGTGCACGGTGACAGCGGAGGACCCCTCTTCAGCGGTGAGACGGCGCTGGGCATCAATTCGGGCGGCAGCTATGCCGACCAGCCATGTGGGGATTCCGACAGCCAAGCGGACCGTTCCAGCTTCTACGAGCCGGTATACAAGGTGCTCTCCTGGGAGAGGGCCTGAAGGTCTACTAGGCCACGGACTGCCTCTCGCTGCCTGCGGCCCTGCGACGCCAACGCAGATGCAGCAGGCGGCGAGAGGCCGTGAGTGAACCCGGATGCGCCCGTCCGCGTCGAAGGTGTGGGAGTGGGGCAGCGCTGGACGCTGAAGAGTCCCCGCGCCCTTGTGTTCCGTACCTAACCCTCGTCGACCGCCACAGAGGACTCCATGAATACGCAACCGAAGCGCTCCGTCTGCATACTATTGGTATCACTCCTGAGCGTGAGCCTCCTTGCTGGTTGCGGCAATGATCAGCGCACAGACGATGGTCATGCGAACGATCAGTCGCTGCGCATGCAGGAAGAGCGCGCCCGGCAAGTAGCCGATGCCTGGCGGGCATCTGCAGCCGCCGCTGCCTGGGCGCAGGGCTACTACCCGATGGCCGACGCGGTGCAGAAGCCGGAATCCGGCTGGCACAGTAAGAAGTCATCTCATTTGGGGAGTCTGCGGTAGCAGATAAGGGTGCAGGCGATGCTGGTGAAGGCCAGGAAGTGCTCGGCTTTGCGTTCGTAGCGGCGGTGGAGTCGGCGGCAGCCGGCGAGCCAGGACATGGTGCGTTCGATGGTCCACCGGTGTCGTCCGAGTCGCTGTGAGGTCTCGATGCCTTTGCGGGCGATGCGGTGTCGGATCCCTCGCTGGGATAACCATCGCCGCAGGTGGTTGTAGTCGTAGCCCTTGTCCGCGTGGAGTTTGGCGGGCCTGCGTCGCCGGGGGCCTCGCCGGGAGCGGATCGGCGGTATCCCCTTGACGAGCGGGATGAGGGCCTGGCTGTCGTGGACGTTGGCGCCTGAGATCCCGACGGACAGGGGCAGGCCGGTCCGCTCCGTGATCAGATGGATCTTCGAGCCGTACTTGCCCCGATCCACAGGATTCGGACCTGTCAGGTCCCCTTTTTCAGGGCCTGCATGTTGACCGAGTCGATCGCGCACCTCGACCAGTCCAGGTCCCCCCGCGAGCCCAGTTCGTCGAGGACCAGGCGGTGCAACTTGGCCCACACCCGGGCCTGCGTCCACTCGCTGAACCTGCGGTGAGCCGTTGCCCCCGACGGACCAAAAGACGCCGAGGGCAGTTGCTGCCATGTGCAGCCCGACGTGGCCACGAACACGATCGCGGCCAGCACCTCACGGTCACCATGCCTCCGCCGGCCACCGCCCTGAGGTCGCGTCGGCGCCTCCGGCACCACCCGCTGGAACAGCTCCCACAACTCATCCGGCACCAGCCGCTCAACGATCCCCACCACGGCCAATAGCCTACCGAGCCAAATGAGATGATGTCTTAGGTGGCGAAGAAGTTCTTCGGCAGCTTCGCCCCGCCCGGGCGCCCGGCCCGTATGTAGCCGCGCTCGTGCACGCCGCACAACCCCAGCGGCGAGACGGCCAGTTCGTCGCACACGTCCGCGCGACACTCGCCGTAGCCCGGCAGCGTCGGCTGGTCGGCCAGCCACCGCTCGAACTCTGATACGCCCCCGCCGGGGTGCCGCTTCAGGTGGCTCAGCCACCGGTTGCGGTGCCGAAAGCACAGCACCAGCTGCAGGCTGAGCGCCGGCCGCTGCGGGCAGATCCGGCACATCATCGCCTCCGGCATCTCCGTGGCCGCAAGCGGCTCCGCGGTCCGCAGGAACTGAGCCCGGCTCATGCCGCAAGCCTCCGCCTCCTGCCACTGCCCGGCGTGCACCGAGCACATCGCATAGCGCCGCCAGCGGGGCCGCGCGCAGTCGACGACCGTACAGCTCCACGGATAGACCGGGTGCATCGGCGGAATCTTCAGCACCCCGCCGCGCAACACCGGATCGAACTCGGGCCCGCTGATCAGCGCGGTGAGCACCTCCAGCCGGTCCCGTCCCGTGCGGGCATCCTGCTGCGGCAGCAGCCATGGCGCCGTCACTTCGTCTCACCCCAGACCGTTCGCAGGGCGGCGTCGAAGACCGGGTCGTGGACATCGATATGTCCGTAGACCTCATCCACCATCGCCGCCGAGGCCCAGCCGCCGGCATCCCGGGCGATCAACAGGTTGCCGTCGGCCGCGTCGAGAACCGCGGAAGTAAACGAGTGCCGGAAGGCATGGGGTTTCACCAGCCCCAGACCAGCGCGCTTCCCGGCCCGGCCGAGCATCCGCCGGGCCCCAACCGGCGCCCACGGCTGCCCGGCATCGGGCGCCGTGCAGCTGAACCAGGAGCATGCCGTGCCCGACGCCGCGCGGGTACTCGGTGGTGATGTACTCGAAGTAGGTGTGCACCATTGCCGGGCTGACCCGTTTGATCAACCCGCCGTTTACGATGCCGTGCTCGACCCGCCAGGGGTACTTGCTCTTGGCATCGGCCCGGTTCGGATTGCCGGGCCGGTGACAGACGTGCAGGTGAGGGGCTCGGCACTCGCCGCATGCCGCGTTCTCCCGCAGGTGCAGGTCGACCAGGTGCAGCCCGCACAGCTCTCCGATGCGAAGCCCGCCGTCGGCGAGCCAGGTGACCACCAGCCGGTCCCGGGCGGCGTTCACCGTCTCCAGCAGCCTCTTCCGGGCGCCGTCCGGAAGCATCTTGGGATGCCGGCGGTGCGGTCCCTTCGGCGCCAGTGGGTTGGTGGGCAGCGACGACTTCACATGCCCGAGGAACGAACGGCGCCGGTCCACCCGCGACGGCAGCCGCGACTTATCGAGCTTCTTGCCGAGTTCGCCGTTGATGCCGAGGGAGGACTGACGCAGGTAGAAGCCCTTCAGGCAAGCCGCCGCGATCGACAACGCGGAGCGGCCGTATGGGCGCTTGCCCACCCGCCACGGCTCGCCGAGCGGCATGCGGACCTCGGCACCGACGATGCCCATGTACCGCTCAAGGTCCGCAGTTGGACCACGGCGAAGGCAAGACACTCCCGCTCCAGCCACCGCAGATGGTCCACCAGCAGATACGCGTACGTCCTCTGCGTTCCCGAACCATCATGCAGACGCAGGAACCGGTCCGCCTCCGCATGGACCATCCCCTCGGGCCACACGATCGTCCACGACCGCCGCCCGTCCTTCCGCTCGATCCGCTGGACCCGCAAGTCCCCGACCACCACATGCCGTGCCACTCGTCCTCCGTACCGACTCCAGAACATGACAGACGTCCCAGCAGGGTCGGTAAACAAGCCCAGGACGTGCTGGTCACAGTCCCAGACGGACATCACGGGCAGGACTACCTGCGGTCGGTAAACTCCACGATGACCGGCGATCCGTTCTCGTCCAGCCCGAGCGAATCGATCCGGCCCCCGTGCACCGGCCCGGTGCCGTACTCGCTCGCCAGGAACCGGACGCCCAGCAGCGTCTCCATGTGCGCCTCGACGAGACTCTGCACATCTGCCTCGATCTCAGCAAGACGCGGCATGACCTCGGTCATGCCGCTATTGGTCGTGTCCGTGCGGAACAGCTTCAGGCCCGACACCTTCCCCTCCTCGGCTCGGAGATCACCAACGCCGACGGGGTACGGGATTGTTTCCGCAAGAGGCTTCGAAGGTGTGAAGATGGGGTGAGAAGCACTATCGAGACCACGGGAAGGTGCCAGCGTCCCACGGGTCACTGGAACGGCCAGATCCCACATAGGTCCCACAAAACGCCTGACTACCCGTCATGACGTCGGTAAAGCGCAGGTCAGAGTGGATCAACGTGGGATACAGCAGGCGCCTTCTAAGCGCTTGGCCGCAGGTTCGAGTCCTGCCGGGGCCGCCACTGAACCCCTGTCGGATTGGTGACGCGGTCCGCGCACTGCGCCGCCCCCACGCACTGCGCCGCCCCCACGTCCTGGCCACGATCCCTTTTCAGTGCCAGGGGCGCGGTTCTGCACGGCCGTGCGGGCGGTCGACGCGGTACTGAGCCTCTGCCTGACACTCGGGTCGCGTGGCCGCGTGCTGGGTCACGGAGGCGGGCGGCGTCGCCAGTTGCTCGCGATATCGGCGTCGGTGAGGCGCAGCAGCTCTGGCTCAGGGCATCCACTGGCCGTCGCGGTGTCCGGCGCGAACGTGCACGACAGCCAGGCCTTCGAGCCGCTGCTCCTGGGCATCCCCGCCATACGCTCCCGGCGCGGGCCACGACGACGGCGCCCGGTCGAGGTCCGCGCGGACAAAGCGTGTAGGAGCGGTAGCCGGTGGCGGGGTCGACATGGGCCGGGCGCAGCAGGCCGGTTGCGTCATAGTGGCGCAGCATCCGGACCGAGACGCGGCCGTGTCGGGCGAAGTCTCCGATGGTGAACATGATGTCTCCGAGTTTCAGCGCCTGACACGGTGTGAGGGTCAACAAGCGGCTCGCCCGGCACGCAGCAACCACACCAGTAGGTGCCTGATTGCCTGCGCTTCCTTGCCGACCTGCACGGCGGCGTGTCTCAGTGGCCAGGCGCTCCCGTGTGTTGTCGGAGGCGGTCCTGAGGGTCGTCGATGTCGTCCTGGGTGGCGGGACGGATCCTGCCGCGGTCGAGGGTCAGGATCTGGTCGGCGGCGGTGAGGCCGGACCGCTCGTGAGTGACCAGGAGCGTGGTGCGGCCGCGGGTGGCGTCGAGGATGTCGGCGAGCACGGCTGCGGCGGTGTCCGGGTCGAGTCCCTCGGTGGGTTCGTCCAGGACGAGGACGGGCGGGTCCGCGAGCAGAGCACGGGCTAGGAGCAGGCGCCCGCGCTCGCCGCCCGACATCGTGGCGCCGTCCCCGCCGAGGAGGGTGTCCCAGCGGTCGGGCAGCGACTCGATCCAGTCCAGGAGCCGGGCCCTGCGGGCCGCTTCGCGTAGCTCCGCGTCTGTGGCGTCGGGCCTGGCCAGGAGCAGGTTGGCGCGGATCGTGGCGTGGAAGACGTGCGCGTCCTGGGTCATGCCGGTGATCACACGGCGGGCGTCGGCGCCCGCGGTCTCCCGCAGCTCGCGCCCGCCGACGCGGATGCTTCCGGCTTCGTACGGGACGAAGCGCATGAGTGCCGCGATCAGCGTCGACTTGCCGGATCCGGTGGCGCCGAGGAGGACGGTGCGGCGGCCGGGCGGCAGCCGCAGGCTCGCCCCGTCCAGGGCCGGAGGGCCGCCGGCGTGGCGCACCCGCAGGTCGGTGATGTCCACGCCGAGCGGCTCGTCGGTGGGGAGCGGGGCCGGGATGGGTGGGTCGGTGACGGGAGGTGCCGTGTCGAGGAGGTCGGCCAGCCGGCGTGCGGAGGCGCGCACGTCGGCGAGGCGGCGGGCGGCGGCGGGCAGCGGCGCGAGGGCCTCGAAGGAGACCAGCGCGAGGACCGCCAGGACGGTGAGGTGCACGGCGGGCAGCGCACCGGCGGCGTGCGCGCGCAGGGCGAGCAAGGTGACGCCGACCGTCGCGCCGCCCTGGAGCAGCGGCACCACGGCCGAGGCGAGGGAGGTGGTCAGGGCCCTGCGGCGCTCCAGCGCGGCGATCCGGTCGGCGGTACGGCCGGCCCGCTCGTGGGCGCGGCACCGGGCGCCGTACGCGTCGAGGTCCGCCGCGCCCTGGGTCAGGTCCACGGTGAGTGCGGCGAGTTCGGCGCGCGCCGTCTTTTCCGCGCGGCCCGCGCGGCGGGACAGGACGAGGACCAGGGTGGGCACGAGGAATCCCGCCACGGCCAGGAGCAGCCCGAGCAGGATGCCGGCCCGCGGCAGCAGCACCGCGGCCGTACCGGTGGCGGTCGCGGCGACCACGCAGGCGGCCGCGGCCGGGATCAGGACCCGCAGCAGCAGGTCCTGGGCGGCGTCGACGTCGTCGACGAGGCGGGTCAGCAGGTCACCGCTGCGAAAGGCGGGGGTGCCCGCGGGGGCGAGCGGTACCAGCGCCTCGTACACCCGGGTGCGGAAGCCCGCGACGGCCCGCAGGACACCGTCGTGGCCCAGCAGCCGGTCGCCGTAGCGCAGCGCTCCGCGCCCCAGGGCCAGGGCGCGTACGGCGACGATCGCGAGGCTCACCGAGGCGAGCGGTGGCTGCTGCGCGGCGCGGGTGATCAGCCAGGCGGCGGTGGCCATCAGCGCGGCGGCGGCGAGCTCGCTGCCGGCCGAGGCGAGCGCGGCGGGCAGCAGCCTGCGCCAGTACGGCAGGAGGTGGCGCAGGAGGCGGACGGTGGGGCGAGGCCCACGGTCAAGGGCGGGGGCGGGGGCCTCGGCATGCCCGGTCATGAGGCCACCAGCCCTTCCGCGGGTGCCGGTCGGGAGAGGGTGAGGCTGCCTGCTCGTACCGTGATGATCCGGTCGGCGTGGGGCAGCAGACTCGTGCGGTGGGCGACCACGATCGTGGTCCGGCCTTGCATGAGGTCGACCGTGGCGCGCACGACGGCGGCCTCGCTCTCGGGGTCGAGGTGGGCGGTCGGTTCGTCGAGGAGCAGCACAGGGGCGTCCTTGAGGAACGCACGGGCCAGGGCGATCCGTTGGCGCTGGCCGGCGGAGAGTCCGGCGCCGTGCTCGCCGAGCGGGGTGTCGTACGCCTGAGGCAGCTCCTCGATGAAGAGGTCCGCGGAAGCGGCGCGGGCCGCCTGCCGCACCTCGGCCTCGCTCGCGTCGGGGCGCCCGAGGCGGATGTTGTCCGCGACGGACGCCGCGAACAGGTGCGGGCGTTGGGGCACCCACGCCACCTGGGCGCGCCAGTCGTCGAGGTCGAGGCGGGTGAGGTCGGTGCCGCCGACCGCGACCCGGCCCGAGGCGGGAGTCACGAAGCCGAGGAGCAGCGACAGGATCGTGGACTTGCCCGCGCCGCTCGGGCCGACCAGGGCGACGTGTTCGCCGGGGAGGACGGAGAGGGAGGCGCCCCGAAGGGCGGGGGCGGCGCGGCCCGGGTAGTGGACCGTGACCTCGTCGAGGTGCAGGTACGCCGTGCGGGCACCGGGCAGCGGGGCACGGTCGGCGGCGTGCGTCACGGGCGCGTCCTTGTCGTCGGGGGCGTCGAGGAGCGCGAAGACCCGCTCGGCCACTGCCATGCCCTCGGCGCTGTCGTGGAAGGCGGCGCCCGCCGCGCGCAGCGGCAGATACGCCTCGGGGGCGAGGAACAGGACGACCAGGGCCGTACGCAGGTCCGTCTCGCCGCCGAGCAGCCGCAGCCCGACCGGGACGGCCACCAGCGCCACGGAGAGCGTGGCGACCGTCTCCAGGACGAAGGAGGAGAGGAACGCCACGCGCAGCGTCCGCATGGTGGCCCGCCGGTGGGCGTCGGCCATCTCGCCCACCACCCTGGACTGGTGCCGCTCGCGGCCGAACGCGCGCAGCGTCGGCAGTCCGGCCACCACGTCCAGGAAATGACCGCCCAGCCGCGCCAGCAACCGCCACTGCCTCGCGGTGCGTTGGGCCGTGTGCATGCCGACCAGCGCACCGAACACGGGGATCAGTGGCAGCGTCACGAGGATGATCAGCGCCGAGGTCCAGTCGGTCCACGCCAGCCAGGCGACGACCGTGAGGGGAACCACCGCGGTGGCCGTCATGGTGGGCAGGTAGCCGACGACGTACGGATCCAGGGCGTCGAGGCCGCGGGTGAGCAGCGTGGCCGTCTCGCCGTGGCGGCGGGTCGCCAGTCGCAGTGGGCCGGTGTGCCGCAGCCGGCCGCTGATCTTCTCGCGCAGCGTGCGCTTGGCGTCGGCCGCGGCGCGCTGTGCGAGTGCCCCGCGGGTCCAGGTCAGCAGGGCGCGCAGCGTCATGACGGCGCCCAGTGCGACCAGCGAGGTGATCCGGAACCGGTGTCCGGCGAAGCCGTCCGCGAGCACCGTCGCGAGCAGGCTCGCCTGGGCGACGACGAGCCCCGCGCCCAGCAGCGCCAGCGACGTGGAGTACGTCATGTGGCGCCGCAGCACCGGGAGCTCCCGCAGCAGGCGCCGTTCGACCGGCTTCATCCCGGCCCCCCTCTCATCTCTCCTGCGGCTCGGAAACGGCTCAGAAATAGCTGGGGTGACGGCGGCCCGTACGCCCCCGGAAGACCCACCAGCTCCACGTCTGGTACGCGAGGATCGTGGGGACCACCAGGACCCCGAACACGCTGAGGATCTTCAGCGTGGCGCCGTCGGCGACGGCCTGGTCGATCGTCATGCCGGCGCCGGCGGAGCTGATCAGGACGTACGGGTAGTGACCGGCCCCCACGAGGAGCACGGGCAGCAGGGTCGCGCAGCAGGTGGCAGCGAACGCCCGGACGTGGTGTCCCCAGGAGAGGTACCACCAGGCGCCGGCGAGCGCCGCCGCGAGCAGGACGGCGATGACCGCCGCGGTCACGCGGTTCGTCATCGAGGCCCCCGCGCCGAAGAGCGTCAGCAGCAGCGGGAGGGTACCGACGGCGCCGGACACGCGCAGCAGCGTGGCACCCAGCCGCCGTGCCTCGGCGGCGAGTCCGGGGGCGGAGCGCAGGGCCACGAAGGCCGCCCCGTGCGCGGCGAAGAGCAGGGCGGTGGTCACGCCGCAGGCCAGTACGAAGGGCGTGAACACCTCACCGAACCCAACGTGGAAGCTCCCGTCGGCCCGGCGGGGCAGACCCCGCAGCAGCAGGCCCACGACCAGTCCCCAGCACAGGGCCGGCAGCGCCCCGCCGAACACGATCAGGGCCTCCCACAGCCGGCGGCCGCGGGCGCTGTGGGCACGGCCGCGCAGCTGGATCGCCGCGTTGCCGAGGACCAGGCCGACGAGGATCGCCACGATCAGTGGGTACAGGCCGGACAGGAGGCTGCCTTCCAGGTGCGGGAAGGCCCCGAACATGACGCCGGCGAAGGCGACCAGCCAGACCTCGTTGCCCAGGAAGAACGGCGCGATGGCGTCGAGCGCGGCGTTGCGGCCGGGGCGGCCGGCCTCCTGGCCGTCGTGGCCGTCGTGGCCGTCGTGGCCGTCTCGGCCGCCGAGGAAGGGGTGCAGCATCTGTACGCCGTAGTCGTAGCCGCCGAGCACGAAGTACCCGGCGAGAAGCAGGCCGAGGAGGGCCAGCCAGAGGGTCTCCAGACTCATCACGCTCAACTTTCCATCGCAGCAGGGGGGATCACAGGGGAGTTCATGTCGGTGGTGGCGCCGGTCCGGCCGGCCTCAGAAGGCCGGGACTGTCTGTTTCTCGTCGGCGTCGCCCTCGGGCACGTCGTCGGGGAGCGGCTCGGTGGCGCCGAGCTGGGTCGCGTCCGGGCCGCGGCGGGCGAAGCGTGTGATCAGGGTCCAGTTCGTCACCGCCAGCGCGAGGAAGATGACGATGAACACGGTGCAGGACACGGCCAGCGAGGTCCTGCTGACGTGTGAGAGCGCGTCCTCCACCTTCAACTCGCCATAGATGATCCAGGGTTGGCGCCCCATCTCGCGCAGGACCCAGCCGCCCACCGAGGCGATGAAGGGGAACGGGATCATGGCGATCATCACGTAGGCGAAGGGGCGCCAGCGCCACAGCCGGCCCTTCCACAGGAGGATGACGGCGATGATGGTGATGCTGGAGACGGTGTAGCCGATGATCTTCATGCTCTCCATCGACAGCCGCAGCCAGTCGTGCGCGAACACGTAGTCGCCGGGCCCGTACTCCTTGACGAGCCGCGCCTGCACCTGGGCGACGTCGCCGCCTTCCAGGACGGCCGCCTTCATGGGCTGGGTCTCGCGGATCACGGGAATCTGCATCTCGCCGACGGTGGCGACGAACCAGGCGGCGGGCGTGCCCACCAGGAGCCCCAGACGCATGGAGCCGCGGAACAGGTCGGTCTCCCTGGTGCCCCGGATGATGTGGTAAGCGCTGATTCCCATGACGAAGACGGTGCCCGTGGTCAGCGCGGCGAGCGTGATGTGGGCGAGCGCGATCAGCGCGCTGGGATTGGTGAGCAGCGCCGCGAAGTCGGTCAGGTAGGCCTCGCCGTCGCGGAGTTCGTAGCCGACCGGGTGCTGCATGAAGCCGTTGGCTATGAGGATCCAGTACGCCGACGCGTACGCGGTCAGGGCGACCAGCCAGATGAGCGTGACGTGCACGCCCCTGCGCATACGGCCCCAGCCGAAGATCCACATGCCGAGGAAGGTGGACTCGGCGAAGAAGGCGATGAGGGTTTCGAGCGCCAGCGGAGCACCGAAGACATTGCCCGCGAACTTGCTCAGGCCGCTCCAGCTGAGCCCGAACTGGAACTCCATGACGAGGCCGGTGACGATACCGACGGCGTAGTTGATGACGTAGAGCTGGCTCCAGAAGCGGGTCATCCGCCCCCGGACCGCTCTTTTTCCGGGATCACGGGTGAACGCGCCCCAGGTGTGCATGATTGCCACCAGAGGGACGAGCCCCATGGTGAGGATCACGAACAGCCAGTGGATGCCGGTCGTTGCCGCGAACTGGAGTCGGGCCAGATCCGCAGCGCTCATGGTGCGACCTTCCTGAGGGGGGTGGCCGAGGGGACGGCGGACGGGTGCGGGTGAAAGGGGCAGGGGTGTGGGGTCCTCGCCTCGCGTGTGCAGGTGCCGGGCGCGGTGGCCCGTCACCTGTGCGGTGACTCCACTGGACACCGTAGGAAGAATTGCTTATGCATTCCAAGACCGGTTTCGCCATGTGACGATGACTCACAAGGCATAAGAAAAGGTGAACCGTGGATCTGCTGCAGTTGCGCTACTTCCAGGCCGTCGCCCGCTACGAGCACATCAGCCGCGCCGCGGAGGCGCTGCGCGTCGCCCAGCCCTCGCTCAGCCGCACCATCGCGCGCCTGGAGGCCGAGCTCGGCTCCCCGCTCTTCGACCGGCAGGGCCGCCGTATCCGGCTCAACCAGTACGGCGCGATCTTCCTGCGGCACGTCGACCGCGCCCTGAGCGAACTCGACGACGGCCGCAGGGCCCTGCGCGACGCCCGGGACACGGGACTCGGCCGGGTCAGCGTCGCCTCCGAGACCCTTTTGACGATCACCCATGTCCTCGGCAGCTTCCGGGCTGCCCATCCCCGTGCCGACGTACGGCTCTTCCAGTCCAACGCGGAGGAGATGGACCGCCAGCTGCGCGCCGGCCAGATCGACTTCTGTGTGGCCTCGCAGACGCTGACCGGCCCGAACCTCGAGTCGATCGAGCTCGCTCGCGAGGAGGTTCTGCTCGCGGTTCCGCCCGGGCACTGGCTCGACGGGCGGGAGAGCGTGACGATCCCCGAGATCGCCGACGAGCCCTTCGTCACCACACGCCCGGGCAACTGGCAGCGCGCCCTCCTGAACCGGCTGTTCGCGTCCGAGGGGCTCACACCGCAGTTGTCCTGCGAGGGCGACGAACCGGGCGCCAGCCAGGACATGATCAGCGCGGGGCTCGGCATCGGCCTCATCCCGGCGATGTCCCGCCAGCTCGGTACGGATACGCGCGTCCCGGTCGCCTGGGTACGGGTGAACGCGCCCGACTGCCACCGGGTGCTCACCCTGGTGTGGAACCGCGACGCCTACCTGTCGGAAGCCGCCCTGAAATTCCGGGAGTTCGTCGTCAGCAGGCCCTTCATGACCCACCGCCTGCCGGAACCGCCGTGATGGTTCCCCCGGCCTGGCGCCCCGGGAACTTGCTTGGTACGCTCCACGGCGCCGCCGTATTCCCGGCCGAGGACGTCGCGTGTCCGAACGGCCGTCAGCTGATGGCGAGTTGGCAGGGGTGTCGCGTCCCCCACCGGCCACCGGCGGCGCCATCCGCATCCGCTGATTTCCCCTTCCGCACACCGGCATCCGTGCCATGGCGCGCCCTCGCGCGCGACCGGATGTCATCGAGGAGTTCCGCCATGCCCAAGATCACGTATGTCGCCGTCGACGGGACGGAGCGTTCGCTCGACGTCCCCCTCGGCACGAGCGTCATGCGCGGCGCCGTCGTCAACGACATCGACGGCATCGTCGCCCAGTGCGGCGGCAACGCGCAGTGCGCCACCTGCCACGTCTACGTCGACGAGACCACCATCGACAAGCTGGACCCGGCGCGGCAGAACGAGGACGACCTGCTCGACTTCACGGCCAGTCCGCGCCGGCCCACCAGCCGGCTGAGCTGTCAGCTCGAGGTGACCAGCGCCCTGGACGGCCTGATCGTCCACCTCCCCGAACGGCAGAACTGATGAAGGCCGGCGCACAGCCCTCGTCCGTCGTCATCGTGGGCGCCGGACAGGGCGGCTACCAGACGGCGGCGTCCCTGCGCGAGCTCGGCTACCCGGGACGCATCACGCTCATCAGCGCCGAGGACGCGCTCCCCTACGAGCGTCCGCCGCTGTCCAAGGCGTACCTCAAGGGCCAGGCGGACTTCGAACAGCTCTGGCTGCGGCCCGTGACGTACTACGTACGCCAGTCGATCGACCTGGTCGCGGGCACTGTGCGGGAGATCGACCCGGCCGCCCGCACGGTCCGCCTCGCCGACGGCTCCGAGTACGACTACGGCCATCTGGTGCTGGCGACCGGCGCCCGGCCGCGCACCCTCGACGTGCCGGGCGCCGGGCTGCGCGGTGTGCACACCCTGCGCACCGCGCAGGACGCCCTGTCGCTGCGGGCCTCGCTCGCCGCCGCCCGGCGCACAGTGGTGGTCGGGGCAGGGTTCATCGGTCTCGAATTCGCCGCCGTGGCACGGGAGTCGGGTGGAGAGGTCACGGTCGTCGAAACGCTCGACCGCCCACTCGCCCGGGCCGTCTCGACGCGGACCGCGGAGCACTTCACGCGGTTGCATCGCCGGATGGGCACCCAGATGCTGTTCGGCCGGCGCGTCGCGGCCCTGCACGGCAACAGCCGCTCGGACGTGACGGCAGTGGAACTGGCCGACGGCCGCCGGCTGCCCGCCGACCTGGTCCTGATCGGCGTCGGTGTCACCCCCCGCACGGAACTGGCCGAGGCAGCCGGTCTCCCGGTCAACGGCGGCATCACCGTCGACTCCCGCCTGCTGACCGGCGATCCACGCATCTCGGCCATCGGCGACTGCGCGGCGTTCCCGCAGGTGCGCTCCGGGAACCTGCTGCGGCTGGAGTCGGTACAGAACGCCGTCGGCCACGCCCGGCTGGTCGCCGAGCGACTGACGGGGGTGCACAGCGCCTACGACGAACTGCCCTGGTTCTGGAGCGATCAGTTCTCGACGACCCTGCAGATCGCGGGACTTGCCGAGGAACACGACACGCAGGTGGTGCTCGGTGACGATCCTGACGCCTTCTCGGTGCTCCTCTTCCACGGGCGGGAACTGCGGGCGGTGGAGTCCGTCAACCGCCCCAGGGACCACATGGCGGCCCGCCGGCTCCTGGACAGGGGAGTGGAATTGAGCCCAGACGACGCCACCACACCGGGGTTCACGCTCAAAGCACACCTCGCGAGCCGCCAGGGAGTATCGGCGGCCGTCCGCTGAGCGCGGGCTCGGCCGAACACGATCCGGAACGCTGCCCGCCCCGCCGACCGGCGGGGCGGGCAGCCGCGTGACGGAGCACGTCCACCCGGCCACCCTCACGTGTGACTCAGGCCACACCAAGAGCCTCTTGGTGAACAGGCGTCGCCCGTGTCACTATTTCTGCACGTCCTCCCTGCCCAAAACTCTTTCCGAGAAGGCGGGTTGAGGTTCGCATCCGCCGGTCTGTACAGGCAAGAGCGGGTCTCTCCTCGGTACAGCACCGGATCTCCCTCCGCATTCCATCGCACGCAGTGCCGACAGCACGTCCGGTGCGCCGCCATTGATGTGTCTTGTCCCAACAGACGCCGAGATTCGTACGTGGAGGAAAGAATGTCAGAAACCGTTGAGTTGGCAGAGCTCTACTCGGCCATCGAGGAATCAGCTCGGGCAGTGGGCGTATCCAGCTCGCGTGACAAGGTCTGGCCTGTCCTTACTGCGTACAGGGAAACGATTGCGCAGTCCGTGATCTCCTTCAGGGTACAGACCAGCGCGAGCAAGGCGGCAGATCTCGACTGCCGCTTCACCTTGCTTCCCAAGGACCTTGATCCGTATGCCGTCGCGCTGGCGAACGGCCTCACCGCAAAGACGGACCACCCCGTCGATAGCCTGCTGGGGGAAGTCCACCGGCAATTCCCCGTGGACTGTTACGGCATTGACTTCGGAGTCGTCGGAGGCTTCAAGAAGACCTGGTCCTTCTTCCGCCCGGACAACCTTCAGTCCGTGTCGAAGCTCGTCGGCCTTCCGTCGATGCCGCGCAGTGCGTCCGAGAGCCTCGGTCTCTTCAGCCGGTACGGCCTGGCCGACAAGGTCAGCGTGATCGGGTACGACTACGCGAAGCGGTCGATCAATCTGTACTTCACCGGGGTGCCTGCCGACTGCTTCGAACGGAAGAGCATCCAGTCGATTCTTCGCGACACCGGATTGCCGGATCCGAGTGAGGAGATGCTGAAGTTCGGTGAGCAGGCGTTTGCCATATACGTCACCCTGGGCTGGGACTCCCCGACCATCGAGCGGGTCACGTTCTCCGTCAACACGCCGGATCCGATGGCACTTCCCGTCCAGATGGATCCCATCATCGAGAAACTGGTGAAGGATGCCCCGTACGGCAGCGCCGGCCATCGGTTCGTCTACGGTGTCACGGTGACGCCCAAAGGCGAGTACCACAAGATCCAGAAGTACTACCAGTGGCAAACTCGGGTGGAGGCAATGCTGTCTTCCGACGCGGGATAACGCCTCGCCCGCCCTTGCCTTAAGACGATGGGCTTGCAGGGAAACAACACCTCGTTTCCGCTGCAAGCCCTTTTTGCAGAAACGACAAAGGGAGCTGAGTGCGTTGACTCCACCGACCTCGGCGGAGGGGCAATCAGAAAACCGCCGGGCTCGCTCGGTCGGCGTCGGTCACGCCCACGCCAAGGCCATTGTGCTGGGGGAGCACGCGGTCGTTTACGGAGCTCCGGCGCTCGCACTCCCGGTTCCGCAACTGAGGGTCACGGCGAGCGTCGGGTGTTCCTCCCCCTCCCCTGATGGCCAAGGCGATGTGTCGCTGACGATGACCGGTTCCGCGTCGCGGCCAGTGGCGACGCAAGCCTCCGACAGCCTGCGGCGGCTGACCGACGAGTTCAGGGCGACCATGGGCGTGGCCGAGCGCCTGCACCTCGACGTGATCCTGGACTGTGCGATCCCGGCCGGCCGAGGGCTCGGTTCCAGTGCGGCGTGTGCGCGCGCGGTCGTCTTCGCCCTTGCCGATCTCTTCGGCCGCGAAGTGACGCAGAGCATGGCCTTCGACCTGGTGCAGACGGCCGAGAGCGTGGCGCACGGCCGGGCCAGCGGCGTCGATGCCACGGCCGTCGGCGCCTGCGCACCGCTGCTGTTCCAGGAGGGTGAGGCACAGGAACTGCCCATCGACTGCGACGGCTTGTTCATCATCGCGGACAGCGGCGTCATGGGCAGGACCAAAGACGCGGTCGAGTTGTTGCGTGAGGGATTCCTGCGTCATTCCGGAGCGCGGGAGAGATTCGTGCGCCGGGCAACGGAGCTGACCGATGAGGCCAGGCATGCCCTCGCCGACGACCGGCCGGAGGAACTCGGCCGGCGGCTCACGGACTACCACGAACTGCTCCGTGCGGCCGGACTCAGCACCGACCGCATCGACGCACTGGTCGCGGCCGCGCTCACGGCAGGCAGCTTCGGAGCCAAGATCACCGGGGGCGGCATGGGCGGCTGCGTGATCGCCCTGACCCGCGCGGAGCAGGCGAGGGAGGTCACCCGGCAACTGCGCGAAGCCGGCGCCGTGCAGACCTGGGCCGTACCGCTGAGGGGGCGCGTCGAGCATGCGCTCTGAACACCGGACCACTCCGGTCCGATCACGGGAGCGGAGCACAGTGACAAGCGCCACCGCCGTCGCGCATCCGAACATCGCGCTGATCAAGTACTGGGGAAAGCGCGATGAGCACCTCGTCCTCCCGTGGACCGACAGCCTGTCGATGACCCTGGACATCTTCCCGACGACCACCCGCGTCCGGCTCGCCCCCGAGGCGGAGCACGACGAGGTGACGCTCGACGGCGTTCCCGTGGCGGGCGAGGCACGGCGACGCGTCGTCGCGTTCCTGGAACTGGTGCGGGAGCGGGCCGGGCTTCCCCAACGGGCCGTCGTGGAGACCGAGAACACGGTTCCCACCGGGGCGGGGCTGGCGTCCTCCGCGAGTGGTTTCGCCGCCCTCGCCGTCGCCGCTGCCTCCACGTACGGGCTCGATCTCGACGCCACCGCACTGTCGCGCCTGGCCCGACGCGGATCCGGGTCGGCGTCGCGGTCGATCTTCGGCGGCTTCGCGCTCTGGCACGCAGGCCGGCACACCGGCACGGCCACGGACACGGACCTCAGCTCGTACGCCGAGCCGGTGCCCGCGGGCGGACTCGACCCCGCGCTGGTCATCGCGGTGGTCGACGCGGGGCCCAAGGCCGTGCCCAGCCGCGAGGCCATGCGGCGGACCGTCGAAACCTCCCCGCTGTACCGGCCGTGGGCCGCCTCGAGCAAGGACGACCTCGTCGGCATGCGCGAGGCGCTGCGCCGAGCTGACCTCGATGCGGTGGGAGAGGTCGCGGAACGAAACGCGCTCGGGATGCACGCGACGATGCTGGCGGCGCGCCCGGCGGTGCGTTATCTGTCGGCGGCCACGCTCACCGTGCTCGACAGCGTGCTGCGGCTCAGACGGGACGGCACACCGGCCTACGCCACCATGGACGCCGGGCCGAACGTCAAGGTGCTCTGCCGGCGCGCGGACGCGGAGCGGGTGGCCGAAGCCGTGCGCGGCACCGTGCCCGGGTGCTCGGTGCACATCGCCGGTCCAGGGCCGGGCGCCCGCCTGCTGAACGAGGGCGGATGATGATCCGCCCTCGCACGGTCGTCCGACGCGCACCGGGCAAGTTGTTCGTCGCGGGCGAGTACGCGGTGGTGGAGCCCGGCAACCCGGCGATCCTGGTGGCCGTGGACCGGCACGTCACCGTCACCGTGTCCGAACCCGACGAAGCCGACGTCGAAATCTCCTCCGACCTCGGTCCGCACCAGGTGCATACGCAATGGCAGGACGGCAGGCTCGGGACAGACTGCGACGACGGGCAGCGTGCCCTCGGCGGCCTGGCACACGTGGTGTCCGCGATCGAGATCGTCGGCCGGCTGCTGGCCGAGCGCGGCCTTCCCGCGCCCTCGGTGAGCGTCTGTGTCAGCAGCCGCCTGCACGACAACGGCACGAAGTTCGGGCTGGGTTCGAGTGGCGCGGTGACCGTGGCGACCGTCGCGGCCGTGGCGTCCTTCTGCGGTCTGGAGCTGTCGCGCGACACCCGGTTCCGCCTGGCCCTGCTCGCGACGGCAGGCCTCGATGCCCAGGCCTCCGGCGGTGATCTTGCCGCCAGTACGTGGGGTGGCTGGATCGTGTATCAGGCGCCCGACCGGGCCGCCGTGCTCGACCTGGCCCGGCGCCGGGGAGTCGAGGAGGCGATGCGCGCGCACTGGCCGGGCTTCGAGGTGCGCCGGCTGCCGCCACCCCATGGCCTCTCACTGGAAGTCGGCTGGACCGGAACACCTGCCTCCACCGCGTCCCTGGTGTCCGACCTGAACCGACGGACCTGGCGGGGCAGCGCGTCCCACCAGAGGTTCGTGGAGACCACGACCGCCTGTGTGCGCTCCTCGGTCGCCGCACTCGAGCGAGGAGACCGCCATGACCTGCTGCACCAGATCCGGCGGGCCCGGCGGGAGTTGGCCCGCATGGACGACGAGGTTGGGCTGGGCATCTTCACGAACCAGCTGACGGCGCTGTGCGACGCCGCCGAAGCCGTGGGCGGCGCGGCCAAGCCCTCCGGGGCGGGCGGTGGCGACTGCGGCATCGCCCTGCTGGACACGGAAGCGTCGTCGGACATCGCTCGCGTACGGGAACGGTGGGCCACGGCCGGGGTGCGGCCACTGCCGATCCGTCCCGCCATGGAAGGGAACGAGGAATGATCGCTCAACGCAAGGACGACCACGTGCGGCTCGCTGTCGAGCAGCGGCACGAGCACAGCGGACACAACCAGTTCGACGAAGTGTCGTTCGTCCACCACGCCCTGGCCGGTATCGACCGGCCGGACGTGTCACAGGCCACGGCCTTCGCCGGCATTTCCTGGCAGGTGCCGCTGTACATCAACGCCATGACCGGCGGCAGCGTCAACACCGGTGTCATCAACCGGGATCTGGCCATCGCCGCCCGTGAGACCGGCGTTCCCATCGCGTCCGGGTCCATGAGCGCGTACTTCAAGGACCCGTCGTGCGCGCACACGTTCAGCGTGCTGCGCGAGGAGAACCCGGACGGGTTCGTCATGGCGAACATCAACGCCACGGCCTCGGTCGACAACGCGCGGCGGGCCATCGACCTGCTGCGGGCCGACGCCCTGCAGATCCACATCAACACGGTGCAGGAAACGGTGATGCCCGAGGGAGACCGGTCGTTCGCGGCCTGGGTCCCGCAGATCGAGAAGATCGCGGCGGCCGTGGAGGTCCCCGTGATCGTCAAGGAGGTCGGTTTCGGGCTCAGCCGGGAAACCGTCCTCACGCTGCGCGACCTGGGCGTGTCGGTGGCCGATCTCGGCGGCCGGGGCGGCACGGACTTCGCCCGCATCGAGAACGGCAGGCGGGAGCTCGCCGACTACGCGTACCTCCACGGCTGGGGACTGTCCACAGCCGCCTGTCTCCTGGACGCGCAGGACGCCGGAATCCCCGTACTGGCCTCCGGTGGTGTCCGCAATCCCCTCGATGTGGCCCGCGCCCTGGCGCTCGGAGCTTCGGGCGTCGGAGTGTCCGGGGGATTCCTCCGCACGCTGATGGACGGCGGCGTATCGGCGCTGATCGCGCAGATCTCGACGTGGCTCGATCAGCTGGCGGCCCTGCAGACCATGCTCGGCGCGCGCACCCCTGCCGAGCTGACGCGCTGCGATCTGCTGATCCACGGCGCCCTTCACGCCTTCTGCGCCGACCGAGGCATCGAGACCCGGCCGCTCGCCCAGCGGTCCCGCTCCTTCGAGGCCCCTCACGAGCTGACGGGAAGTACACGATGACCGATACGAACGCCACCGCAGGGGTCCCGATGAAGTGGGTGGGGCCCCTCCGCATTTCAGGGAACGTCGCCACCACCGAGACCCATGTCCCACTCGCCACCTACGAGTCGCCGCTGTGGCCCTCCGTCGGCCGTGGGGCAAAGGTCTCCATGCTGGCCGAGCACGGCATCGTCGCCACCCTCGTCGACGAACGGATGACACGTTCGGTCCTCGTCGAGGCGACGGACGCGCAGACCGCGTACACGGCCGCACGGACCGTCGAGGCGCGGATCGACGAGCTGCGCGAGGTGGTGCGCGGCTGCAGCAGGTACGCCGAGCTGATCGGCGTCCGACACGAGATCACGGCCAACCTGCTGTTCCTCCGGTTCGAGTTCAGCACCGGCGACGCGTCCGGGCACAACATGGCGACGCTCGCGTCCGACGCGCTGCTGAAGCATCTGCTGCAGACCGTTCCGGGAATCTCCTACGGATCGATTTCCGGCAACTACTGCACGGACAAGAAGGCGACCGCGGTCAACGGCATCCTAGGCCGCGGCAAGAACGTGGTCACAGAGCTGCACGTGCCGCGTGACGTGGTCGCGGGCGTACTGCACACCTCGGCCGCCAAGATCGTCGAGCTGAACATCCGCAAGAACCTGCTCGGCACCCTGCTCGCCGGGGGAATCCGCTCGGCGAACGCCCACTTCGCGAACATGCTGCTCGGGTTCTATCTGGCGACCGGTCAGGACGCGGCCAACATCGTCGAAGGATCCCAGGGCGTCACCATGGCCGAGGACCGGGACGGCGACCTCTACTTCTCCTGCACGCTGCCGAACCTGATCGTCGGCACGGTGGGCAACGGCAAGGGCCTCGGTTTCGTGGAGACCAACCTGGCCCGGCTCGGCTGCACGGCCGACCGCGCCCCCGGAGAGAACGCGCGCCGGCTCGCCGTAATCGCGGCGGCGACGGTGCTGTGCGGTGAACTCTCGCTCCTCGCGGCGCAGACGAACCCGGGTGAACTCATGCGGGCCCACGTCCAACTGGAACGCGACAACAAGACGGTAAAGGTCGGTGTATAAGGCATGGCCAGCGATTCCGGCGTCGGCATTCACGATCTGTCGTTCGCGACAACCGAGTTCGTCCTGCCGCACACGGCACTCGCCGAGCACAACGGCACCGAGATCGGCAAATACCACGTGGGCATCGGCCAGCAGTCGATGAGCGTACCCGGCGCCGACGAGGACATCGTGACCATGGGCGCGGCCGCCGCCGAGCCCATCGTCTCCCGGCACGGCACCGACCGGATCCGAACGGTCGTGTTCGCGACGGAGTCGTCGATCGACCAGGCCAAGTCCGCCGGCGTGTACGTCCATTCGCTGCTCGGGCTGCCGTCGGCCACCAGGGTCGTCGAACTGAAGCAAGCCTGCTACGGGGCGACGGCGGCCCTGCAGTTCGCCATCGGCCTCGTCCACCGTGACCCGGCGCAGCGGGTCCTCGTGATCGCGAGCGACGTCTCCAAGTACGACCTGGACAGCCCGGGTGAGGCGACCCAGGGTGCGGCGGCGGTGGCCATGCTGGTCGGCGCGGACCCCGCACTGGTGCGTATCGAGGGACCCTCGGGCCTGTTCACCGCCGACGTCATGGACTTCTGGCGTCCGAACTACCGGGACACCGCACTGGTCGACGGGCAGGAGTCCATCACCGCCTACCTCCAGGCGGTGGAGGGCACCTGGAAGGACTACGTGGAGCAGGGCGGCCGCTCCCTGGACGGGTTCGACGCGTTCTGCTACCACCAGCCGTTCACCAAGATGGCCTACAAGGCGCACCGCCACCTGCTGAACTACTGCGGGTACGTCACCGACGAGGCGCGGATCGCGCGGGCCATCGGGCAGACCACGGCCTACAACAGGGTCGTCGGCAACAGCTACACCGCGTCGGTGTACCTCGCCCTCGCGGCGTTGCTCGACCAGGCGGACGACCTGACCGACCGGTCCATCGGCTTCGTCAGCTACGGCTCCGGCAGCGTCGGCGAGTTCTTCGCCGGGACCGTCGTACCCGGTTACCGGGAACACCTGCGCACCGAGGCGCACCGCGAGGCGATCGACCGGCGGCAACCGGTCGACTACGTCGGCTACCGCCGGCTGCACCAGCGGTCCCTGCCGGCCGACGGCGGCGATCACCCCATCCCGGCGCAGACCACCGGGCCGTTTCGGCTGGCCGCGCTGCGCGGCCACAAACGCATCTACGAGAGGTGCTACAGGTGAAGCGGACCCATGACTGACATCGGGATCTTCGGTACGGGTTCCCATGTGCCGGATCGCGTCGTCACCAATGCCGAAGTCGGCGCGGCGGCAGGGGTCGACGACGCCTGGATCACTCGCAAGACCGCGATCCGGGAACGGCGTTGGGCGGCATCCGACCAGGCCACCTCGGATCTGGCCGTGGCCGCGGGACGTGCCGCGCTGCAGTCGGCCGGCATCACCGCCGGCCGGCTGTCCGCGGTCGTGGTCGCCACCTCCACGCCGGACCGGCCCCAGCCGCCCACCGCGGCCTACGTGCAACACCGGCTCGGCGCGGTCGGCGCAGCGGCGTTCGACGTGAACGCCGTGTGTTCCGGCAGCCTGTTCGCGCTCGCCGCGGTCGAGGGCGTGCTCGCGCGGCGGGGCGGCCATGCGCTGGTCATCGGTGCGGACCTGTACTCGCGCATCCTGAACCCGGCCGATCGCAAGACGGTCGTCCTGTTCGGAGACGGCGCCGGCGCGCTGGTGCTGGGTCCGGCCGGCAAGGGCCCCCGCGTCCGGCACCTATCGCTGCACACGTTCGGCGAACTGTCGGGGCTGATAGAGGTGCCCGCGGGCGGCAGCCGACTGCCCTGCGACCAGTCTGCCCTGGACGCCGGTCTGCAGTACTTCGCGATGGACGGGCGAGAGGTGCGCCACTTCGTCACCGGACAACTGCCGAACCTGACCAAGCAGTTCCTCCACGATGCCGGTGTCGCACCCGACGACATCAGCCACTTCGTCCCGCACCAGGCCAACGGCGTCATGCTCGACGACGTCGTCCCGGATCTGTCCCTGTCCCGTGCCACCACCCATCGCACACTGACGCACTACGGCAACACGGGAGCCGCCTCCATCCCGATCACCCTGGACGTCGCCGCCCGTGCGGGCGCCTTCAGCCCGGGCGACCTGATCCTCCTGGCCGGATTCGGCGGTGGTATGGCGGCGGGTTTCGCGCTGGTCGAGTGGTGACATGTCCACGGCCGTCCTCGGACATCGGCCATGACACTCCCGGAAGGAGCACAGGAGCCGACATGAGGATCGCCGTCACCGGTTCCGTGGCAACGGACCACCTGATGACTTTTCCCGGCCGCATCACCGACCAGCTGCTGGCCGACCGCATCGATCATGTCTCGCTCTCCTTTCTGGTCGACGCTCTGGAGATCCGCGACGGCGGCGTGGCCGCCAACATCGCCTACGGTCTGGCTGTGCTGGGGCACCGCCCACTCCTGGTAGGAGCCGTCGGTCCCGATTTCCACGAGGGCCACGGCCGACGGCTCGCCGGCCAGGGTGTGGACATCTCGGCGGTCCGGGTCTCTCCCACGCGCCACACCGCTCGCTTCCTGTGCACCACCGACCTGGACGGCAACCGGATCGCCTCCTTCTGCCCCGGTGCGATGTCCGAGGCCGCCGACATCGACCTCGTCGATGTCCTGCGGGCCCACGGTGAGGCCCGACTCGTCCTCATCGGCGCCGACGACCCGGCCGCGATGCTCCGCCACACACGCGCGTGCCGCGCCCAGGGCATCCGTTTCATCGCTGACCCGTCCCAGCAACTGGCCCGCCTCGACGGCGGTCGGATCCGGGAACTCGTGGACGGCGCCGACCACTTGTTCACCAACGAGTACGAACACGGACTCCTCCTGTCCAGGACAGGCTGGACCCATGCCGAGGTGCTGCGGCGGGTCGGAACATGGGTCACCACCCTGGGGGCCAAGGGCAGTCGCATCGAACGCGCCGGGACTCCCCGGCTGGACGTCCCCGCCGTCCCGGTCGAGGACGGCGTCGACCCGACCGGTGGCGGCGACGCCTTCCGCGCCGGCTACCTGGCCGCGCTGGCCACTGGCCAGGAACCCGTGCTCTGCGCACAGCCAGGGTCGGCCCTGGCCGGCCTCGCCCTGGCTCATGTCGGTACGCAGACCTACACCGCGTCCCGCGACGACCTGCGATCCCTGGTGGCCACGGCGTACGGCGTGGCCACTCCTGCCGGAGGGAGTACCGCATGACCGGCGATCCTCGGGGCCCGTGGAGCCAAGTGCCGGGCCGGCGCCGACTACGCCATCACCCAGATGTCTTCCGGGCCGAGGACTGCCTTGGCGCCCGGTCTGCACTGCATCACCCTCAACCGTTCGTCTGCCGCAATGGACATCCACCGGCGGCTGGACGTTCTCGTCGGAAAGGGAGCACCGTTGAGCAGGTTGCGCTGGCTGACGGCCGGAGAGTCGCACGGACCCGCTCTTGTCGCGACGCTGGAAGGGCTTCCGGCCGGCGTGCCGATCACCACGGAGAGGGTGGCGGACCACCTGGCGCGGCGGCGCCTTGGCCATGGCCGCGGGGCGCGGATGAAGTTCGAGCGGGACGTGGTCACCTTCGTGGGTGGTGTCCGGCACGGGCTGACCCTGGGCTCGCCGGTCGCGGTGATGGTGGGCAACACCGAGTGGCCGAAGTGGGAACAGGTCATGGCGGCCGACCCGGTCGACCCGAAGGTGCTGGCGGGCCTGGCCCGCAACGCGCCGCTGACCCGGCCGCGGCCCGGCCACGCCGACCTCGCCGGCATGCAGAAGTACGGCTTCGACGAGGCCCGTCCGGTCCTGGAGCGGGCCTCCGCGCGCGAGACGGCGGCCCGCGTCGCGCTGGGCGCGATCGCGCGCTCCTACCTGAAGGAGACCGCCGGGATCGAGATCGTCTCGCACGTGGTGGAGCTGGCCTCGGTGAAGGCGCCGTACGGGGTGTACCCGAGTCCGGCGGATGGGGAGAGGCTGGACGCCGATCCGGTGCGCTGCCTGGACGCCGATACGTCGAAGGCGATGGTCGCCGAGATCGACCGGGCCCACTCGGACGGCGACACCCTGGGCGGGGTCGTCGAGGTGCTCGCCTACGGGGTGCCGGTGGGGCTCGGTTCGCACGTGCACTGGGACCGCAGGCTGGATGCCCGGCTGGCCGGGGCCCTCATGGGCATCCAGGCGATCAAGGGTGTCGAGGTCGGTGACGGTTTCGAGCTGTCCCGGGTGCCCGGCTCACAGGCGCACGACGAGATCCTGGCCACCGAGGAAGGCGTCAGGCGTGCCTCGGGGCGCTCGGGCGGTACCGAGGGCGGGCTGACCACCGGTGAGCTGCTGCGGGTGCGGGCCGCGATGAAGCCCATCGCGACCGTGCCGCGGGCCCTGAAGACCGTGGACGTGGTCACCGGTGAGGCCACGCAGGCTCATCACCAGCGGTCCGACGTGTGCGCGGTGCCGGCGGCCGGGATCGTCGCCGAGGCGATGGTCGCGCTGGTCCTCGCGGACGCGATGGCGGAGAAGTTCGGCGGCGACAGCGTGCGCGAGACGCGGCGCAACGTGCGGTCGTACGTCGAGGATCTGCGGATCCGGTGAGCGGACCGCGGGTGGTGCTGGTCGGTCCGATGGGGGTCGGCAAGTCGACGGTGGGCCGGGTGCTGGCCGAACGTCTCGGCTGCGCGTTCCGGGACACCGACGACGACATCGTGGCCGCGCGGGGCCGGACCGTCGCGGACATCTTCGAAGCCGAGGGCGAGGCGCACTTCCGTGGCTTGGAGAAGGCCGCCGTCGCGACCGCGCTCGCGGAACACGGGGCTGTCCTCGCCCTCGGCGGCGGCGCGGTCCTGGACGCCGGCACCCGGAGGCTGCTCGCCGCCCACCCCGTCGTCCATCTCTCGATGGACGTCGAGGAGGCGGTCCGGCGGATCGGGCTGATCGAGGCGCGTCCGCTGCTGGCCGTCAACCCCCACGAACGGTGGCGGGAGTTGACGCAGGCGCGGCACCACCTCTATCTGCAGGTCGCCACCAGGACCGTCCGCGTGGACGGACGGATGGTCGACGAGGTCGTCGCCGCGGTCCTGGCCGGCTTGACCGGCCGGGTCAGGTCCGGCGGTTCAGAGCTATCTCGGTGAGCTCTTCTATGTCGAACTCCGAGCGGCCCGGTGTGCCGTAGCGGGTAATCTTTCCTCGGCTCACCCACTTTCGAATGGTCGCTTCGGAAACGCCCGCGGCGAGGGCGGCCACATTCGTCGGCACGAGCCGGTGGCGGGGCGGCTTGTTCATGCGACGTCCTTTCGCTGCCGGTCCATGAGGTGCCGAAGGGTGAGCCATTCGCGTATCTCCCATGAGTGCCCTGAAGAACAGCTGATGCTCCTCTTCGGGGCGTTTCCGATGTTTTTCGGGGTGGCGTCGATCGTTCCCGTGCAGCCGTCCACGACACACTGCCGGGCAGGTGTACGGAGATCGCCGGAGTCGGGGTCGATGGCGCGCGCCAGTTCGGCACGGAGGCCTTCGATCTCGTCCGCGAAGTCGGTGGCCGGAGGCTGGGCGGTGAGCCACTCCAGGTGGAGTGCGAGGAAACGGACCAGGTGCGGGACAGTACGGTCCGGGACGAGGGTGCCCAGCTTCTCCGCGACCAGTGCCGACCAGGATTCCAGGATCGCCGTGATGTTGTTCCGGGCGTCGAGGGCGGAAAGATTCAGCTGATCCCGCTTGCGGCTCCCGGACACCTTCGTCGGGTTCCTTCGCCGGGGCGTCGACAGGATGTGGTGCAGACATTCCTGGTGGAGGCCGGGAAGTGCGTGCAGATTACGTTCCAGTTGCCTGATGCACGGGACACAGAGGACGGACCCGGCCGCGGCGCGATTTCTCTGGGTGTGGTTTCTGGGACATATGTGAGGATCCATGGATCTCTTCCCCCTTGTGTTTCGTGTCTCCGATTCACTGCTGAACGCGGAAGGCGATGAACTCGGCCGGCCGCACGGCGGCGAGGCCGACGTCGAGGTTCAACCTGCCCTGTGCGATGTCTTCGGACGTGTTGTTACGGTCGTCGCAGACGACGTGGAACGCCTGGTCGGCGGACCGGCCGTGCAGGGCCCCCTGGCGCCACAGCTGCCTCAGGAACACCGTGGCGGACTCGCGGACCGTGGCCCGCAGGCGGGCGTCGTTCCGCTCCGAGGCGGCCCATCGGGTTCCCCGTGCGAGTGACGCGCGCGCGTGGCTCACCAGGCGACGCACGTCGAGGCGCATCCAGTCGGTATCGGTGGACAGTGTGCGTGCCCCCAACACCCGGATGCCCTGCTCCAGTTCCGGAGAGGACCGCAAACAGTTCACTCCGAGACGGCTGATCGACTCCTGCTCGTCGTCGGACAGTTGCCGCTCGTGTTTCAGTACTCCCAGCAACGGGCTCATGGGCGCCCTGTGCACGCCCAGCTCGGCGCCGACGAGGCAGGTCATCCCGGACACGTGCCCCGACGCCGGAACCAGCCGTTCGCTCCCGTCGGTCCCGGTTACGGTGATCCACGGATAGTAGACAGCGGCGAACCGGGCATCGGGCTCCCCCAGTTCGAACGGTCTGCTCCGCACATCGGCGGGGACGAGACCCTGCCGGGTGTGCAGCAGGGCGACCCGGTTGCCCATGCGGCGGCAGTGCCCGGCGATCGCCTGTGCGATCTCGTGCGCGTCCTCCTCCACCCGCCACAGATCCGGCGCCACCACCAGGGTGACCTCCGCGACGCACTCCAGGCCGGCGAGAGCGGACCGGTAGGCGGCGACCCGGTCCGGGCCCTCGGCCGCTGCGAGGATCCAGACGCCGCCACCGCCGTTGCGGAAGTGGCCGAGCACGGCATCACGGACGAAGGAGGACGTCTTCTCGCCGGTCCTGCCCGGCATGAAGGTCTCGATGAACTCCGGCAGGCTGCGGACGAAGACAGGCTCTTCCGGCAGGCCCGGCGCATCGCCGACGAAAGCGGACACCGACGTGCTCACACCGTGGATGAGGCGCGGTCCGCTGTCCGGTTCCCGGACGCGGACGTCCGGGCCAAGGGGGCCGATGGTGGCTGTGGGCGGTTCGCTCGGCTGCTGGTGTGCCATGCAGACTCCTCGATCACGACAGGAAGGCAGAGCCACGACCTCGCAGCGGCTGCTGTCCGAGGACGCACGGGTGGCGCGAGTGGGGCGTGAGCTGAGGAAGGGGGCGAGGCCGTCAGTGCCTCATGGTCAGCCCTCAGGCGTCAGCACCAATGCCGTGGCCTCCATGGGCAGGGGGACCAACCGCTCGATGGACAGACCGGAGCGGGCGGCCAGTTCGCGGTACTCGCCGAGGGTGCGCTGGCGGCCGCCGTTGACGACCAGCAGGTGCAGGTCCCACAGCGGGGCCAGCAGACCGTCCCCGCCGTCCTGCACGACCAGCTCGATGACCAGGAGGCGGGAGTGCTCCGCCATGGACTCGCGCACCTTGCGCAGGAGGCGCACGCAGTCGTCGTCCGGCCAGTCGCCGAGGACCCGGGACAGGAGATAGGTGTCCGCGTCCTTGGGGAACGGGCTGGTGAACATGTCCCCGGCGACGAGCGCGGCCCGGTCGTCGCCCACGGCACGCTCCAGGTGCGCGCGGGCGATGGGAAGGGCGTGCTCCAGGTCGAGGAGGGTGCCCCGGGCCCCGGGAGCCGCGTTCAGCACGCTGGCCAGCAGCTGGCCGCTGCCGCCCGCTATGTCGACGACGTGCCGGTCGGCTGCGAAGTCGATCTCCTTGGGGACCGCGTCGAAGGAGAAATTGCTCGCCTGCGCCTGCATGGCCCGTTGGAAGCGCTTGGCGGCGTCGGCGTCGTCGCGCAGGTAGGAGATGAGCGACTGCCCGTACGCTTCCTCGAACCCGGGCCTGCCGGTGCGGAATGTCTCGCTGGCGTGCCCCCACGCCTGGTAGAACTCCTTGCCGTACAGCAGGCACACGTCACGCAGCGAGCCGGGCCGGTCCCGCAGCAGGTCGCCCACCTCGGTGTTGCGGTAGCCGCCGTCCTCACTCTCCTCGAACACGCCGAGGCGTACCAGCAGCCGCAGCAGGCGCCGTACGCCGTCCTCGTCCGCGCCGGCGGCCCGGGCGAGGGCCTGGACGCCGGTGTGCCCCGCCGCGACCAGGTCGGGCAGGCCCAACGCGACCGCCGCGTACACGGACTGGGTGTGCCATGCGGCGGTGATGAGGCCGAGGGTGGTGCGGGATGCCGTCGGAGTGACGTCTGTGCTCATGGCCTGTCTCTTCCTTCGGGGTGGGCGGGGCGTCGGGGCAGGTCAGGAGGGGATCCAGTCCCGCTTGATGTGCGGTGTCTCGATGCTGAGGGCACGCATGTGCTCGATCGGGTTGGTGTACTCGCGGCTGGAGACGATCCGCCCGTCGCTCAGCGTGAAGCCGTGGATGAAGTGGTTGCGGTAGTGGCCTTCCGGATAGCCGGGGAACCGGATCGTTCCCTCGCCGTCGCACTCGACCCAGATGACGGCCGGGTCCTGCGTCTCGTAGACGCGCGCGTCGGTCCACCGCCAGTCGGGCAGCACCTTCAGGGAGAGCTCACCGTGCCGCTTCAGCTTCTCCCTGCCCCGGACGACGATGGGCCGGCCGATGTCGGTGTAGAAGAGCGACGCCGTGCCGTCCTCGGTGTACAGGTCGTACCTGCGCAACCGGGCCTCCGCGCCGGTCTCCATGTACTGCTCCACGGCCCGCCGGTTGCGGGCGCGCAGGTCGTGGTGGTCGGTGAACACCGGTGCGGCGGTGCCGGGCCGGGGGGGCGGGGAGGAGGTCATGACGTCTCCGGAGGGTTGGCGGGTCGTGGCGGACGCGCGCGCCGCCGTCACGGCTGGAGCCGGCTGATCTCCCAGCCGCAGCCGGCGCGGTCGTAGCGCAGTCGTTCGTGCAGCCGGTCGGTGCCGTTGGCCCAGAACTCCACGGCTGCGGGCTCGAGTCGATAGCCCACGAACGACTCGGGGCGCGGCAGCGGCCGGGCCGGCTCGCCCAGCTGAAGGGCCTTGGCCCGCAGCTCGGTGAAGTGGTCGAGGTCGTCCAGCGGCCGGCTCTGCCGGGAGACGGCGGTCATGGCGTGGGTGAAGACGGGCCGCGCGGACCACAGCGTCTCCGCCTCGGCGTCGGACAGCCGGCGCACGGGGCCGGCCAGCGTGATCTGCTGGCTGGTCTCCCTCCAGTACAGGACGCCGGACGCCCACGGGTTCTCGGCGAGTTCCCGGCCCTTCTGGCTGTCGGCGTGGGTGATGAAGACGATTCCGGAGTCCGACACGGAGTTGATCGCCACGATGCGGGAGGATGCGCGGCCCCGGGCGTCGGCGGTGGCCAGGGCCAGCGCCCGTGGCTCCCGCACCCCGTGGGCGACGGCGGCCTCGAGCCACGATGCCAGCAGTCCCATCGGCTCGGGGGGCGGCGCGAAGAACTCGGGGAAGTCCACGTCGACGGTTCCGGTGAGTGTCTCCGAACGGCGGGCACGGTCGCGGACGTTGGGCGGGGACAGATCAGACATGGAGCACTCCTTCGATGGCGACGACGCCATGGCCCGAGACTTCGACGGAGTCGACCCGGTCGCCCTCCCCGTGCACGAGCGCGCCCATGGGAGAGGGCCGGCCGATCTCGACGCCCTGCGTGATCTCGATGCGCCGCCCGTACGCGCCGAGGCCGTGCCGGGCCAGGTGGATGGCGATGGGCCCGGCGGCGGAACCGGTGGCGGCGTCCTCCACGACTCCGTACGCGGGCGAGAACATGCGGTTGCGCCAGGAACTTGCCGATCCGGCGAAGCAGTTGGTCGCCATGTCGGGAAAGCGGGCCAGGGCGCGGTGGTCGGGGTCCACCTTCGACAGGGCCTCGACGCTCTCGAAGCCGACGAGGACGTGCCGGGGACCGTTCCGGTAGATCTCCACCGGGAGCGTCGACGCGCCGACACCCAGCGCGTCGAGGAGCTCGTCGGCGCGGTCGAAGATATCCCACGTCGGCACCGGCTGGCGCATGCTCGCCGCGACGACCTTCCCGTCCACGCGTTCCAGTTGGAAGGGGATGACACCCATGGCGGTCTCGATCCGCAGCCGGTCCGCGTCGGTGCGTCGGCCCAGCGCGATCGCGGTGCCGAGCAACGGGTGTCCCGCGAAGGGGAGTTCGTTGACCGGCGTGAAGATCCGCACATGAGCGTCCGCGTCCTGCCGCGGTCCGAGGACGAACGTGGTCTCCGACAGGTTCATCTCCCGTGCGATGCGCTGCATCTGCTCGGCGGTCAGGTCATCGGCCTCGAAGAACACCGCCACCGGGTTGCCGGTGAGGGGCTGTCGGGCGAAGGCATCGACGACGACGTACCTGTGCATCTGTTCTCCCACTCATCGTTGGGGGCGTGGGTAGAGGAGCCGGGGCGGCGCGCGGGGGTGGAGCGCCGACCCGGCGGCTTTGACGGGATCAGGTCGCTCAGGGAGTGGGGGCCAGCGCGAGCAGGCCGGCCAGGGTCGTGCCCACGATGCGGGGGCCTTCCCTGGTGAGCACGGATTCGGGGTGGAACTGCAGCGAGGCGAAGCCCGGTCCACGCAGCGCGTGGACCTCACCAGTGGCCGGGTCACGGCTCACCCGGACCGGACCCACGCCGTCCGCGACGAACTCGTCGTGCTCGCTGACCAGGGCGAAGGTGTTGTAGAAGCCGACGCGTTCGGTCGCGCCGAACAGGTCGATCTCCTTTTGCACACCCTGGTTGGGCACCGCCCTGCGGCGCAGCGGCAGGCCGAGCCGGTGCCCGAGGACCTGGTGGCTGAGACACACGGCGAGGAACGGCCGGCGTTCGCACAGCAGTGTGCGGATCGCCGTGCGCAGGTGCCGCATCTTGGGATGCGCGGCCTCCTCCGGATCCCCCGGCCCCGGGCCCATCACGACCAGGTCGTGGCCCTCGAAGCGGTACTCCTCGTCGTACCGACGGACCGTCGCCCGCAGTCCCAGGGACCGCAGCTGCTGGTCGATCATCGACGTGAAGGTGTCCTCGGCGTCCACGACCAGGACGCTGCGCCCGGCCAGTTCCGGCAGCGCCGACGCGCGTGCCTCGGTGTCGGAGAGCCAGAACTCGGCGATGGAGTCGTTGCGCAGCTCCAGTGCCCGGCGTACGCCCGGATGGTCGGCGAATCGTTCCTTCTGACCCCCGTCGAGGGCGGCGACCAGTGCGGCCGCCTTGGCGCGGGTCTCCGCGGCCTCGGAGGTGGGGTCGGAGTGCCGCACGATGGTGGCGCCCACTCCGATGGCGATACGCCCCTCGGGGGTGATGTCCGCCGTACGGATCAGGATCGCCGAGTCCATGACCCGCTCCCCGTCGGCGTCTCGCCCGATGAGCGCGGCGGCACCGCTGTAGTAACCACGGCCCCCCGGCTCGTAGGCGTTGATGATGCGGCAGGCGCTCTGCAGCGGGCTGCCGGTGACCGTGGGGGCGAACATCGTCTCGCGCAGGATCTCGCGCACGTCGCGGTCGGTGCGCCCTTCGATGAAGTACTCGGTGTGCGCGACCCTGGCCATTTCCTTGAGGTACGGGCCCACGACCCGGCCGCCCGTCTCGCAGATCCGGGCCATCATCTTGAGTTCCTCGTCGAGGACCATGTACAGCTCGTCGGTCTCCTTCCGGTCCCCCAGGAACTCCAGTACGCCCGACAGGGTGGGGCCCGAGGGCGGGTAGCGGTACGTACCGCTGATGGGGTTCATGACGGCCGTGCCGCCCTGGAGGCTGACGTGCCGCTCGGGCGAGGCGCCAACCAGGGTCCGGGTGCCCGTGTGGATCAGGAACGTCCAGTGGGCGCCGGACTCGCGCTCCAGCAGCCGGCGGAACAGCGCGGGGGCGCTGTGCGGCACATAGTCCGTGATGTCGGCGACGAAGGTGCGCTTGATGACGAAGTTCGCGCCCTCCCCCGTACCGATCATCTCCTCGACGATGCGGCGCACCATGTCCTCGTACGCCTCGTCATCGATGTCGAAGTCGCCCCCCGTCAGCGGGGTCGGCGCATCGGGGATGCGCGCCAGCGCCTCCGCGTACCGCAGTCGCTGCTGATCGGTGACGGTCATCGCCACCAGTGGCGTCCCGTCGTCGACGCAGGCGAATCCGCGCTCGGTGAGCTGCCGGTAGGGAAGAACGACGAGGACCTCGTGGTGTGCGCCGGCACCGGGATCCGGTGCCGGGGGCAGCGGGAGGTCGGCCAGCGTGGCGGGCAGCGACACCGTGCCCGTCAGGACCTCCACGACGCCGGGGCCGGTGATGCCGGGCCGGTGCAGCAGGGCGAACGCCTCCGAGTGCCCGCTCAGCACCTGGTCGAGCAGATCGACGGCCGTTTCGTGCCCGGCAGTTCCGGGCGGTCTGTACCTCATGAGAACAGCCCGTCGACCGTGGTGACGAGGGCGCAGCGCTCGGCGGCGTAGGTGAGGGCCGAGCGGTGGTAGTCCTCCGAGAAGTCGGCCGTGGCGTCCGCGACGAAGAACGGCTGGATGTCGTGCGTGAAGGCGTCGACGGCGGTGGCCAGCACACCGACATGGGCGTAGACGCCGCACAGGACGAGCTGGTCGCGGCCCTCGGTGCGCATCCGCTGAAGCAGGTCGGTCTTGAAGAAGGCGCTGTAGCGCCACTTGGTGAGCAGCCAGTCGTGCTCGGCCGGCGCGAGGGCGTCGACCACCTGGCGGTCTTCCGGTTCGGGCCGCATGCCCGGACCCCAGAAGTCCTTGAGCAGTCCGCGCTGTTGGTCGGTCATGCCGCCCGGCTGGGCGGTGTAGGCGACCGGGATGCCGAGTGCGACGCAGCGGTCGCGCAGCCGTGCCGCGTTGTGTACGAGCTCGTGGCGCGTGCTGTCAGGGAACGGCTTGAGGAAGTACCGCTGCATGTCATGGACGAGCAGGACCGACCGGTCTGCCTCGGCCTTCCAGGACACGACAGCCGACGGCAGATTGCCCTCAGCTGGTAACAGATAAGGGCATATGGGGGGAATGCCGATCATAACTCCAGTTCCTGGCTTGATACGCGTGTGCTTGATACGCAGAGAGGAGTCGCGAAGGAAGGCGGCTCAGGCGGTCCAGGACCGGACCACGGAGACGGCCTGCGAAGGGTTGAGACGGGGATCGCAGTACGAGGTGTACCGCTCCCCGACGGAACCGAGGTCGGCCTCGGTGACGGCGCACTCGGTGACGTCGTCCGGCGTGGTCTCCAGGTGCAGTCCGCCGGCGACGCCGCCCGCGCCGCGCACGGCCTCGACAAAGCGGGAGACCTCGAGCGAGACGGTCTCCACGAGCCGCGTCTTGTGGCCGCCGGGGGCCGTGATGGTGTTGCCGTGCACCGGGTCGCTGAGCCAGACGACGGGGTGGCCCGCGCCGCGTACGGCCTCGACGAGGCGCGGCAGCCGGTCGGCGACGACGTCGGCTCCCATCCGCGCGATGAGGGTGAGCCGCCCGGGGTCGCGCCACGGGTCGAGCCGCTCGCACAGGGCGAGCAGTTCGTCGGGCTCCATGGTGGGGCCGACCTTGCACGCCACCGGGTTGGCCACCTCGGCGAGCAGGGCGACATGGGCGCCTTCGACCTGGCGGGTGCGCTCGCCGATCCACGGCCAGTGGGTCGAGCCCAGATAGAGCCGGCCCTTGTCGTCGGTGCGGAGCATGGGCATCTCGTAATCGAGCAGCAGCGCCTCGTGGCTGGTCCACACCAGGGGTGACACGACGTCGCGCCCTGCGGCGCGATCACGCCAGCCCAGGTGTTCGACGATGTCACAGGCGGCCATGTAGCCGGTGAGGATGCGCAGGGCATCGGGTCTCCGGCTCTCCTGTTCGGGCTCCGGCCCGTTGACCATGTGCCCCCGGAACACGGGGAGTTCCACGCCGCCAACGAGTTCGGTCGGCTTGGAACGGGGCTTGGCGAACTGCCCCGCGATGCGTCCCGCTCTCAGGACGGGCTTGCCGGTGATCAGGCCGAGCGTGCCGGCGAGCACGTCGAGCAGTGCGGTCTTGCGTGCGACATGGTCGCGGGTGCACTCCCGCGGGTCCTCGGCACAGTCTCCGGTCTGCAGCACCATGGCCTCGCCGAGCGCCACCTTGCCCAACAGGGTCCGCAGCGTAGGCAGGTCGTCGGGCTGTATGAGGGAGGGACGTGCGGCGAGTGCCTCGCCCACCCGGCTTAATTGCAGAAGGTCGCTCCACTCAGGCTGTTGTGATGCCCCGCGGATACGAATCTCCCGTATGACGTCTTCCACGACGTGCTCCGATCCAGCGGTGTTGTCGTGCCTGTCAGGTGGGTATTCCCTCACGCCGAATCTCCGGCACAGGAATGTTTAGCGCACGCAACTGCTCGAACGGGTTCATGAATTCCCGCTGCCTTTTGATCTTCCTGTTCTCGAACTCGAAGGAATGCAGGAAGTGGTTCTCGTAGTACCCGTCCGGGTAGCCGGGGAAGAGGATTTTCCCGTGCCCGTCGCACTCGACCCAGAAGTGTTCGGGGTCCTGGGTCTCGAAGACCCGCACGTTGTACCACTCCCAGTCCGGGAAGCACTTGAGGGACCATACCGCGTGCTCAGCCAGCCGATCGCGGCCGTTGATGACGATGGGACTGCCCGTGTCGGTGGTCCACAGGCCGCCGGAGCCGTCCTCGGTGAACAGCTCGTGCCGGCGCAGCCGGTCCTGTCCCTTGGTGTGCATGTAACGCTCGACCGTCGCACGGTTGGCGCGGCGCGGCTCCACCTCATCGGTAAAGCCCTGCGGTCCAGCTAATGAAGGCATGAGTTTCCCCTAAAGGCTACGCGGATGGCTTTCCCATCCGCGAACACGATCAATCCTGCCTCAACAGAGTTGCACAGGCAACGACTTTTTCCACCACATGCCGAGTGAACAACCAAGCGGCTGACAACTTTGGCGGAAAACGTTCGCAGCAGAAAGTCGGGGAAGCGGAATCCGGCCCTCCCCCCTAAAAAGAGGACTTTCACGCGCGGAAATTCGACGGATTTGTTCGCCCCGGGCCCGGATGACCGGCTCCCGCGCGCGTACCGGGCCCGGAAGGCTCTGGTGGTCGCTCAGACGGGCTCGGTGGCGGGCCGCAGGGGCTTGCTGCGGTGCCGCCTGGCGTAGTCCCGGAGTGCGAAACCGTCGCCAGCCGCGGTGGCAGGGTCCAACGGCACTCCGTTCGCGAGCACCCGACGAGCGGCCATGTGGTCGGCCGGCCGGTTCACGGACTCGACCGCCACGAGCCGGTCCTCCCGGAACGACAGGACGGAGAAAGCATCCGGCCATTCGCCCAGGAGCACCTCGGTGTCATGGCCGGCGGAGAGGCCGGCGATCTGCAGGGTGGAAGAGAACTGGTCGCTCCAGAACCAGGGCAGGTCGTCGTAGTCCCGCTCCAGTCCGGTGAGCCGCTCGGCGACCAACTGGGCGTGGCCGACGGCGTTCTGCACCGACTCCAGTCGGATCCGGCGCCCCGCGGCCGGGTACGGGAAGGCCGCACAGTCGCCGATCGCCGAGACCGCCGGGTCGCCGGTCCGCAGCCGGGCGTCCACGGCGATGCCGTCGTCCACCCGCAGACCGGCGGTTTCCGCCAGTTCCGTACGGGGCTCCACACCCGCGCCGAGAACGACCAAGTCCGTCGGCAGACGCGAACCATCGCACAGTTCCACCTCGGTCACGGCGCCTGATCCGTCGTCGTGGAACCTGGCGACCCGCCGCCCGAAGAGCAGGCGGGTGCCCTGCCGTCGGTGCAGCCGGGTGAAGTGCTCGGCCGTGCGTTCTCCGACAGCCCGCGCCAGGGGGCGGTCCAGGAGTTCGACCACGGTCACCGCGCAGCCGAGTGCGCGCGCCGCCGCGGCGAACTCCAGACCGATGAAGCCCGCCCCGACGACCACCACCTCGGCGGCCCGCCGCAACTCGTCCCGCAGGGCGAGGGCCTCGGCCAGGGTGCGCAGGGCCCACACCCCCCGCAGTTCGCTCCCAGGCACCGCGAGCCTGCGGGGCCGCGCGCCGGTCGCGAGCACCAGATGGTCGTAGTCCAGGACACCGCCCCCGGCGAGGCGTGCCGTACATGCCGCGCGATCGATCGCCGTGACCCTGTCGGCCAGCAGGTCGATGGACTGCCGAACGTAGTACTCGGGCGGACGAAGCCACAGCAGGGCCTCGTCCGCCTCGCCGGTGAGGTACGCCTTGGACAGCGGCGGCCGCTCGTAGGGCGCCGCGTCCTCGTCCCCGACCAGGGTGATCCGCCCGCCGTATCCGCGCTCGCGCAGCGAGACCGCCGTCTGGAAGCCGGCCTGTCCGGCGCCGACGACAACGACGCCGCCGCCGGAGTGCCCGGCCGTGGACATGTCGACGGCCGCCGTCACCGCTGCTTCTCAGGCAGGTGGACGATGAGACCGTCGAGCGCATCGGTGACCTCCAACTGGCAGCTCAGCCGGCTCTCGGGGCGCCGGGGGCTGGCCGTGTACTCCAGCATGTCGCCCTCGTCGGACCCGATCGGCACCGTTTTGGCAGCGGTCTCCGGGTCGACGTACACGTGACAGGTGGCGCACTGAAGATTGCCGCCGCACAGGGCGACGATGCCGTCGACGCCTTGGGAGACGGCTCCGCGCATGACGCTGGTGCCGAGGGGGACATCGATCGTCTGCGGGGTCTTGTCGACGGAGACGTACGTGATCTTGGGCATGGCAGGCTCCGAGGGGGAAGTGGAATCAGGTCGCGAACACGGCCCGAACACGGTCAAAATTGACAGCACTGCGACAAACGGGCATATAGGTACGCCATTCCGGCCTATACGCCCTTCGCAGCACGACCGTCGGACACGCGACACCCTCGGTCGATGGGATGGCGGAATGCGGGCAACGTATCAAAGGTGCCTGGGTTAGCCAACTGACGAACTCCCGCAGCACGTACGTCACTTCGGGTCGGTGGGGCTCGCTCGCCGGTGCGACTGATCCCATCTTCAGTTATGCCTCGCCGGCCATGACGTCATGGCGAAACACATCTTGGACTGGCTAAGCGGTCCTTCCTAAGTTACTGATCGGGGGTCGCCGCACAGGCCAGATGCCGGCACCCGTCGGTGCTCTGCCCTGCACACGCGAGGCGGCGACCCCCGATCGCCACTGATTCCACGGAGGGCTGATCTGAAAGGCCAGTACCGCCGTTCGCGAGCGCCGTCGTTTGCAAGCGCGGCGGTCTCGGATCGCCCGTCGCTCAGGGCCGGGTCGCTCCGGGGTTCACCGGTACGTGCCCGTGCCCAGCAGCTCGGGCAGCGGTTGATGAGGTCGCCGGTCGGGGACTGCCGTTGGGCGAGGGCCCGGTCGGCCATACCGCCCACGCGCGCACGGGCTCAGCCAGCAGTCGCCGTAGCCGACACCGTCGTACGTGAGGAACACGGCCTCGCGGCCGATCTGACGGGCCGCGTCGATGCTGAGCCTGCGCTGGGGGTTGGTCACCTTCTCGTCGGCCAGTCCTGGCAGCCGGTCTGGACCGTCCGGCCGAGGGTGCTGAAGCGGGGACGGGGGCGAGGGGGCGTACGACGGGACGGCGAAGTCGTACTCCTGACACATCACCGGGTAGAACGGGAACGCCGTCCGCTCCCCGTGCTTCCGCAGGGCACGGGCCGCCCCGGGGACGGCGGCGTCCACCTCGGTGAGGGTCCAGGCGAACTCGAACCAGGAGGCCGGGTCGTAGGTGTACGCCAAGGCGAGGGTCTGGAGGTCCTGGGCGGTGACGGTCTGGGGCGGGTCGCCCGGCAGGACCAGTTCACCGGCGTCCGCGCGCTTGCAGAGCGAATCGAACCGGGCGCGGGCGTCCCGGCCGTGGAGCGCGCGGGACGGCGTACGGGCGCCCCAGGTTCTGTCCGGCGGATCCCTGATTGAGCGATGTCGTCCTGGTGACCATTCGCCTAACACACCGGCGCCGGGCTTCGACTTACCCCTGGTACAGGTCGATGTCGTTACCGCCGGGATCCCGCACGGTGGTTCCGGTGTCGGGGTCGACGTAGGCGGATTTCAGCAACCCGTCGCCGTAATGCCGCAACGCGGTGAGTCCGGCCGACGCGCCGTGGGACGAGCGACGCGAACGCGTTCGAGCACCGGGATGAGTTGCGGGGCGCCGCCCGACTGGCCCGGTTGATCAGCAGGTCCAGGGGGCGACGTGGATAGAGCACGTGCCTTCTAAGCACCTGCTACACAAGGCATCCCGCACCTCTTCCCCGCCGACCTGCGGCATGCCTCCGGGGCCGCGCCGGCGGCTGAGCACACGAAGGGCCGGCAGCCAATGCGATGCTGTCGGTGTTGCCCGCCGGCCGGAAGATGGCCGTGGGCCCAGGTCAGCAGGTGGACCAGGACGGCGAACAGCACGAAGACGGCCGCCGCTCCCCCATGCGTCGAGGCGGTCGGCAGGGCGCCCGAACCTCACCCTTACAGGTACGGGCTGTAGTTGAACTAAGCACATAGAGTGCGCGTGAAGGAGGAGGGTGTGCCCAGCCCGGATCTGGTCGTGGGTCACCACCAGGTCCTTGGTCGCGAGCACCGGTGGTGTAAGACGCACCCCTGGCCGATTCCCGGATCGGGTCAATCGGATCGCCGTACCCTGACCTCCGACTACACCCTCAGAAGTTGGCCAGGCGGATCTCGTAGCAGTCGCCACACATGTCCATGTCCGGGACGAGTTCGGCGGCCTGGTCACAGAAGGTGCAGACGCCTTCGTACGTGGATCCGCAGTCGAAGCAAATCCAGGAGTCCTCTCCGGGCGAGCTGGCCAACGGAGTGCTGATCACGGAGTAGGCGCCGCAGCTGCTACAGCCGTTGAGGTCGCCGCCTCCGTCGGTGATGCTGACGTGCTTGCTGGAGCCGATGAACTCCCACGCGGCATCCTCGCCGGTGCCGTACTGCCTCGCGCACAGGAGGCAGGCGAGATCCTGGGCTCCTGCGTCGAGTACGACGGTGAACTGACCGCAGGAGCGGCACGAGGCCGTCGAGCTCTCATAGCCGTCCAACCGACTGCGCAGGGTCTCCATGCGCAGGGCGAGGAAGTCCGTGAGGTGCTTGAAACCGTCGCGTACCTGCTCCATGTGCTGCTCAACCGACCATGCCTCATCGGTCTCGTGGACCTGGAGCAGGATGTCGGTGTTGATGAAGCCGACCAGCAAATCGAGTACGGGAACGGTGCGCGCCTGTACGGCGAGGACCGTGTCCTTCAACCCGAAGTGCATGATCCGGTTGCGGCGGCTGCCCAGGGCCCTGAGGCCAGCGTCCTCCGGATCGATCGTGCTCTCGATCCGCATAGTGTCACGCAGACGTTCGATCGCTGTTTTGACGCCGCAGCTTTTGAAGTCACCGGCCTCGTGCTTGCGCTGGTCGAACAGCTCCACCTTTGTCCACACCAGCGCCGGATCGTGCATCTCCAGCCGGGCCTTCAGCAGCGTCTCAGTCGCAGCCTGGAGGTGCAGGACCGCGTACTTCATATCGCGCGGTCCCGGCTGCCCGTCGTCACCGGACAGTGAGCCGACGGCACTCACCAGGAGGTCGAGGCCGTTGACCAGAGCGGGGAAGTCGGAAGATTTCAAGTCCAGTGAGACGTTTGTGATGCTATGAGTTCTGTGGTGTGGGTTCTCTGCGTTTGGCGGGGTCGTTGATCCATGCTTGCCGGGGTATTTCGGGTGGTGTGGGGCGGCGGCCGAAGCGTTCGGGGTGGCTGGTGTAGGCCGCGGCGAGGGTGACGGCGCGCTGGTCGCGGACCTCTTCGGCGGTGCCGTAGTGGACACTCGCAGGTGTGTGCCAGCCGATACCCGAGTGCCGGTGCTCATGGTTGTAGTACGACGTGAACGCGTCGAACCACTCGCGGGCGTGCGCCAGGGAATCGAACCGGTCGGGGTAGTCGGACATGTACTTGGTGGTCTTGAACTGGGCCTCACTGTAGGGGTTGTCGTTGGAGACCTTTGGCCGGGAATGGCTGCGGGTGACACCGAGGTCGATCAGCAGCTGGGAGACCTTCTTGGACGTCATGGAGGTGCCCCGGTCGGCGTGGACGGTCTCGGGCATGATGCCGCCCAGTTCGATGGTCTCCCGGATCAACTCCTCGGCACGCTCGGCTGATTCGGCGCGCTCCACGGTGTGCCCGACGATGTAGCGGCTGAAGATGTCGATGACGACGTAGGCGTGGTACCAGATGCCCTTGACCGGTCCGGCTGCCTTGGTGATGTCCCAGGTGAACACCTGGCAGGGGGCGGTTGCCACCAGTTCGGGCACCGCCCTGGCCGGGTGGGTGGCCTGACGGCGCCGCTCGCCGGCCTGGCCGTGCTCGCGCAGGATCCGGTACATCGTGGAGATGGAGCAGTGATAGCGGCCGGCATCCAGCTCACGGGCCCAGATCTGCGCCGGCGGCAGCTCCGCGTACTCGGCGCTGTTCATCAACTTCAGTACAGCTGCCCGCTCTTGGCCCGTCAGAGCCGAGGGCTGCGCCTGGACGTGGGAGCGGAGTGCGCGGGGTGCCGGGGGCTTGAGCCGACGGTAGTGGGTGGCCCTGGAGCGGCCGGTCAGCCGGCACGCGGCCGTGATGCCCAGCCGGTCCTCGACGCCGGTGAACGCGGTGTCGAGGACCGGCTGGGCATCACCCCCTGGAGACGTTCGGCGCCACCTACACCGCGGAACGCGTCGTCCGGCACGACAAGATCATCACCTCGGCCGGGATCTCCGCCGGTATCGACCTGGCCTTGGGGCTGTGCGCGTTGCTGAGCGACGAACTCACCGCCCGGGCCATTCAGCTCCTCACCGAGTACGACCCCCAGCCGCCGTACGACAGCGGCTCCCTGGCCACGGCGACGCCCGAGGTCGTGGCCCGGGCCCGGGAGCTCGCCAGCGGCGGCTGAGCCCGCTCAGCCCCAGCGTGCGCGCGGCAGCCCAGTTTGGGCCATCAGCTCCCACCTCGTAGGACCCGCGTGCCGGCCCCTCCACAGGGAGTCCACATCATGAGTTCGCCGAGTTTCTTCACCCAGGCCGGGAACTTCGCCAGCGCGGTGGCAGGCGGAGTCGCGTACCGGCCAGTTCACTGCCCGGATCACACTGGGCCACTTGGTCTGCCACCGCAACCTGGGCCTCGCTCTACCCCTGGAGCTGAGCTACTCGCGGGGCCGCTGGCTTTCAGGGGAGCTCTGGAACGGATCGCTATGACCAACGGATCCCGGACTACAGCGGTGTCGAAGTGGGTGTCCGCAACGCTGATGGCGATTCTTGGAAAGCGGCTGTGGCGGAAATATTTCGTGATGGTCATGGCGGCTGGGCCAACGCGACCACGGAGTACGAGCGGGTGTCCGAGCGCCCGCCGGTGTTGACGACGACGTCCACATGGGAGCCGGGTGCGGCTCGGTGCGGATTCTGTGTCTGAAGGACTATGCGCTGAATGCCGGTGGCGACGGGGGCTGCCTCGACGACCCGTCCGGTCTGCCACCTGGGCTGGTTCTCTGCCGCCATGGTTCTGCCTCGTGTCTCGGTGGAGTGGTCAGGAAACGGCGGCGATGAGCTGTTCGGCCGCGAGCATGCGCTCGATGAGACGGCGGACCCACATGCCGCCGGCGTCGATGTTGAGGCTGTAGAACTCGTAGTCGGGGTTGGCGTCGATGGCCGTCTGTTGGGCAGTCAGCATGGCTTCGTCCTCCGTGAAGACCTTCGAAACGCCGTCCCTGGTCTGGGTGGTGAGGAGCTGACTGTCCAGGCAGTAGTTGCGCATGAACGCCCAGAAGTAGGTGCAGGACCGGTCCGTCTCCGGCGAGATGGTGTTCATGACGTAGCCGTTGACGCCCTGGCTTCGGTCTCCCTCCGGCGCTCCGGTGCCGGCCTTCGCCACGCCCACGTCGATGCGAATGGTCGCGGGGGCTTCGTAGCGGATGATCTGCCAACGGTCGACGCGGCCCCGGAAACCGGGGAACTTGTCCCTCATGTTCTTCAACCAGAACGGCGGTGCCTCGATGTCGCGCATCCAACGGCTGACGGTGACCGTGCCGTCGTCGTGCGTGACGTCGAATTCGGACTCGCTCAGCTCCGCCTGGCCGATGCTCGTGCTGTGCACGAACTCCTCGTGGGTCAGGTCCATGAGGTTGTCGAGCACCGACTGGTAGTTGGCCGGCACGGAGATGGTCAGACCGTCACCCGCCCACTCGGGGGAATCCATCTGGTACATGTCAGGCACGGTGTCCGGATCGGCCAGGGTGGGATCGCCGAGCCACACCCAGCACCTTCTGCGCCTATCGCAGGACCGATGACCGTCGCGCGCCCGGCCGGCCTCTAGGATCCGCGACTCCGTTGGCAATGAAGGCAGTTCGGTCGCAGTGAATTGGCTAATCCGAAGCTTCCTCAGCGATGACCAGGAGCAGTAGCGGTCGGTTGTATGGCACTTGCGTCCGTCTGCGGGTCGCCGGTTCGACACGATGGTTCGGCGGTGGCGGCGAGCAGGGCGGCGTCATCGTCGACCCGGTCAGGGGTGTTCAGCCGTTCCAGGGCCCGTTCGATGATCTTCTGGGGGTCGGGGCGGGCGGCGGCGGGCAGCGCGCCGCAGGTCTGGCGCAGGGCCGTCAGGCCGTCGTCCAGGGACAGCGCCCGGTTCTCCACCAATCCGTCGGTGTACAGCAGCAGGCTGGTGCCGGGCGGGAACGCCACCTCGCGGTCGACTGGGGTGCTGCCCAGTCCCAGCGGCAGCGCCGGGGGCAGTTCCAGGTAGGCGGTGTCGGCTGCTACCAGCAGGGGCGGCAGGTGCCCGCTGGCGGCGTAGCGCAGGCGGTGGCGGTGGCGGTCGTAGACCGCGTAGAGGCAGGTGGCGAAGCGGTCGGTGGCGAGCGACTGCACGTAGGCGTCCAGCCTGGTCAGCACCTGGGCCGGGCCGGCGCCCTCCAGTGCGAGGCTGTGCAGGGCGGAACGGAGTTGGCCCATCATGGTGGCGGCCTCCACGTCGTGGCCCATGACGTCGCCGATGGCCAGTCCCACTGCGCCGTCGGGCAGGGCGAGCACGTCGTACCAGTCGCCGCCGACCTCGGCGCCGCGGTCACTGGCCCGGTAGTGGGTGGCCACGCGCACGCCGGGCACCTGGGGCAGACGGTGGGGCAGCAGGGCGCGCTGCAGGGTCAGGGCGAGGCGGCGCTCGTTGTGGTAACGGGCGGCATTGTCGTAGGCCAGGGCCAGGCGGTGGGCGAGGTTCTCCAGATACTTGTGTTCGACCGCGGAGTAGCCGCCGGTGTGCCGGACCAGTACCAGGGCCCCCAGCGTCTGGTCGTGGGCGTGCAGCGGCAGGGCCAGCACGGCGGCGGGCGCCTGGTGCGGGCCGGCTGGGGCTGGGGCGGTGCCGTTGATCGCGTGGGTGGCGGCGGCGGCCAGGGCCTCGCGGTCAAGGAGAGGGGTGCCGGCAATGTATGCAGGAGGCGACTGCGCCGGGGCGGGTGTCCCGGCGGTGAGGTGGATGCTGATCTGGTCGGCGAAGTCGGGCAGCAGGATCTGGCCGGCAGTCTGCAGTATCTGGTCCGGGTCGAGGGTGGCGGACAGCCGCAGGCCCGCGTCGGCCAGGGAGGCCAGCACGGCCAGCCGGTTGCGGGTCTCGGTCAGGACCTGTTCGCGCGCCCGGGACAGTTCCAACCCGGTGCGGACTCGCGCCAGCAGCTGGCGCGCGGAGAACGGTTTGGCCAGGTAGTCGTCGGCGCCGGCGTGCCGGCCCTGCACGGATTCCTCCTCGCCGGCGCGGGCGGTGAGCAAGACGATGGGCAGGCGGGCGGTGCGCGGGTCGGCGCGCAGCGCCCGGACCAGCTCGAAGCCGTCCATGTGGGGCATCATCACGTCGCTGAGCACCAGTTCCACCGGCTGCGCCAGGGCCGTCTCCAGGGCGGCCCGGCCGTCGGGGGCGAGCAGCACGTCGTAGTCGGGCTGCAGGAGCTGGGTGAGGTAGGCGCGCATGTCGGCGTTGTCGTCGACGACCAGCAGGCGGGCCCGGTGGGGGCGGTCGGTTTCGTGCGGGTCGGCGCCATGGGAGGCATCGTGGTTCGCGGGGGCGTGCGGGGTGCGTGCCGCCGGGGTGGCTGCGGCGGGGAGGGGGTCAGCCGTCAGCCAGCCCAGTGCCTCGTCCACATAGGCCGCGGCTCGGCCGGGCCGGCGGCCTCCGCCTTCCCTGGGGGTGTTCCCGGGGGATCCGACAGCTGCGGGCGGGGCAGGGCGGGGCCGGTGGGCGGCGGCGAAGGGGAGGTCCACGGTGACGGTGGTGCCCTGGCCTGGCCGGCTGTCCACGCCGACGGTGCCGCCGTGCGCTTCCACCAGGTCCTTCACCAGCACCAGGCCGAGGCCGCTGCCCTCGTGGGAGCGGGAGCGGGCGCCGCGGACCCGGTGGAAGCGCTCGAACAGGCGCGGCAGCTCGTGCTCGGGGATGCCGGTGCCGGTGTCGGTCACGGTCAGCCGGGCCCGGTCTCCGGCTGCGGCCATCTGCACCCGGGCGCCGCCGGTGAAGGTGAACTTCAGGGCGTTGCTGAGCAGGTTGAGGATGATCTTTTCCCACATCTCCCGGTCCAGGGGCACCGGCTTGGGCAGCGGCGGGCAGTCCACCTCCAGCGTCAGTCCGGCCGCCTCGAAGGCGGAGCGGAACACCCCGGCCAGCTCGGCCGTGGCACTGGCGAGGTCGACCGGTTCGAGGGCCGGGCGCATCTGCCCTGCCTCGGCTCTGGCGACGTCCAGGAGGGTGTTGACCTGCTTCAGCAGGCGCAGGGCGCCGCGCTCGGCAAGCTCCAGCTGCTCGCGCCGCTCGGGCCGGTCCTCGTCGGCCAGGGCCTGCTGGAGCGGGCCGAGGAGCAGGGTGAGCGGGGTGCGGAACTCGTGGCTGACGTTGGCGAAGAAGGTGGTCTTGGCCCGGTCCAGCTCGGCCAGCGCTTCCGCCCGCCGGCGCTGCTCGTCGTGGACGAGCGCGGCCGACAGCGCCCCGGCCACGGCGGAGGCGAGCACCTCCAGGAAGTCGTGGTAGGCCCCGGCCGGGGGGAAGCAGGGGTTGACGCCCACCACCAGGACACCCTCCACCTGGCCCGCGCAGTGCAGCGGAAGGGCGAGCGCCTGCTCGACCGGAATCCGGGAGGCCGCGGCGTGCTGCCCGGCCGTGCTGCCGCCGGTGAACGCGACGGCCCGCAGTGTGGCCGGGGCACCGTCGGCGACCACCTGCGCCAGCCGGGCCGCCACCTCCGACCCGTCGGCCGCACTCAGCGAGACGGTCTCGGGCGCCGACCGGAGCCCGGCGGAGGCCGCCAGCCGCTGTAGCCCCGGCTCGGAGGCCAGGTACAGGCCCAGGAACGGGATCTCTTCGGGGTAGGAGTCGGCCACGTCGGCGACCACGCGGGCGACCTCGCCCGGGGTGGGCAGCCCGGCCGTGCGCGTGCCGGTTTCGCTCAGCAGGCGCAGCCGGCGCTCGCCCAGTACCCGGCCGGTGGTCTCGGTGAGGATCTGCAGCACGCCGCCGGCGGTGCCGTCGTCCAGCAGCACGGGCTGGAAGGCGGAGTCGAAGTAGCACTGCTCCAAAAAGCCGTGGCGCTCCATGATGAGCAGCTCATTCGGGACCAGCAGGGGCTTGCGGGTGCCGGTCACATAGTGGAAGTGGGAGCTCACGGGGTGAGCCCAGACCTCGGGGAACACCTCCTTATAGGGTCTGCCGAGCGCCCAGGGGTGTTTGGCGCCGACAATGGGTACGGAGCCCAGGTTGTAAAGCGTGGCGAATTCGGCCCCCCAGTACAGAGCCATCCCATGCTCAGAGGTGAGCATGAGACGCAGGGTGTCCACCAGGGGACCCGGCCAGGAGACGGGGGGCCCGAGCGGCGTCGCCGCCCAGTCGATCCCTGCCAGAAGCTCGCCGAACGCGCCGCCCTCGGCGAACACCCGGGCCGCCGCGGTGCGCGGGTCATCGGGCCCGGTCATCGAGAAATCTTCCTCCTGGCGCCTATGTGATCCGCCCGCGCCCTCCCAAGACTGCCGACGGCCACTCACTGCGGGCCTCCCGGGCAGATCGGACGCCGGATCCGACCACTCCATCTAGCTTACGCCCGAATTACAAAGTTTAAACAATTAAGTCCCATTTGCCCAGTAGCGTACGCCTGCAACCGCACGCCGACGGCGGTGATCGTCGAATCGCAGTCACTGCGAGCGGCCGACACCTTCGGCGCCGACGGACTAGTGCCCCGACAGGCAAAGCCAGGACGGCGGGAAGAAGGTGGCGGACCTCAAAGGGCACGTGGCCGTGGACTGCCTGGTCCGCTCCCTGCACCGAAGGGTCACCCTGGTGTGGGACGACGACGGATACGTCGGCCAGCTCATCAACTGGGGGGTGCTCAGCTCATCGCACTGAATGCAACAGCGGCTGCCAGCCCTCCGAGGAGGGCACCGACGACCGTCTGGGCGGGAGTGTGGTCACGGAGCGCGACGCGGGACCAGCCGATGGCCGCGATGCCGAGGACCAGCGGTGCCATCTGCCCACCGTAGGCGAGGAGCGCGGTCGGGCCGGTTCACCTCATACACCTGGACCTGCTGAGCCGGCAGATAGCGGGACAGACCCGCTCCGAAGGTGCCGGTGCCCTCCACACCGGCCCGGCGCACCGTCCCCAGCTTGCAGGCCCAGACGAGCAGCCGACGGTAGCCGTGCCAACCTGGACCGTCGTACGCATGTCCGGCGGTCAAGCCGTTCACGGCGCTCTGTCGTCGTTTCACGGCGGACCTCGTGCCTGCCCGCTGCTTCACGCTCCAGCAGTGTGTCGCATACGGCGTTGTAGGCAGCCTCATCGGAGATGACCCGCACACGCATCCGCCGAAGTGCGGACGGCACTGGTTCAAGCCAGGCGGGCCGGACATCATCTCCAGTAACAGATGCCGCTCCGCGTAACTGAGTTGGCGGAACTCCTGGCACGCACTCGGGACATGGCCATTCTGCGGATCGTCTCGGCTTCTTCGCTGATCGGCTCGTTCATCCGCCCCCTTACCGTCGGCCTGACAGCGTTGCACAGGGCACTGACATCGTCCCCGGGCTGCCGCTTCACTCGTCCCCCGGATGGGCCATACTCCACCTCCCCCAACCGCTGGTGCAGGCGTTCCCCCGCCAGGGCAGAGGGGACGGCACACACGGAACGCGCGGCGTCCAGCGGCTCTGCATGCCGGCCACCATGCAGGCGAAGCCGGGTGCCCTGCGAACCGGCACACCGCGTCATTCCGAAGAAACGCGAAACTCGAATTCGGGACGGTCCCACGGCACGGCGGGCGGGTTCGCGAGCGCTGTCCCGATCCGCACTGCACCTGCGCGGTGGTAGAAGTCCTCGGCGGGAAGATGCGACACGACCTTGACACGGTCGAGCCCGGCGGCACGGGCCTCGGACTGCATGTGCGCGACGAGCAGCCGTCCAATACCCCGTCCTTGCGCTTCGTCGGCGACGAACAGCAGGTCGAGCTCCGGTGGAGCGAGGACGAGCGAGTAGAACCCGAGGACCCGGCCTCCATGCTCGTCGGCACCGACGGCCACAAAGGCGCGGTGGGCCTCGATGTAATCAGGCCCGACCCGGTAGCCCGCGACTGCGGCTGCGTACTTACCCGCGTAGGCGCCTGAGCCACGCACGAGCCGCGTGAGCCGTTTGGCATCCCGCGCAACGGCCCTCCGTATCGTGATCGGCTGGCTGGTCGGGGAAGTGCGTGAACTCATCGGGAGAGTATTTCGCACCGGGGCGTGCCGTCGTGCGGCGGGTCGGCTGCTCGGGCAGGATTCCTGCACCGCTCCCGGGAACCGCCTGCCCAGGCCCCGATCGACCAAGTCACTGCGGCCGCATCGGCCGCCCGCCGACAGCAACTGGGCAGCTGCGGGGCATGACATTCCACGAGCCGGGCCAGACGAGCGTCCGCCTTGCGGATCTGCTCGGAGAGCCGGCCGATCCGGTGAGCAAGCAGACCCAGCGTGATCCGAGTGGCCTGCAGCACCGATTCCTCGCCGACCTCCTCGTGACCGCTGACATCGGCGAACCGTGCAGGTACGGAAGAGTTCGGCATTGCCCAGTCCGGCCAGTTCTTCCCACAAGGCGGGGTCAGCGGTGATGGCCTGCGTACGCGCTTTGACGGCCGACGCCTTCGTGAGTTTGTACGTTCCCGCGATCTGCACCGGCCCGTCGCCCGCTTTGGCCCGGGCGCGCGCCCGCCCGCTCAAGACCGCTCGTGCCGCATTCTGGGCATCCAGGGGATCCGATTTACCGTGTCGGCGACGATCTGACCGGTCCATCCGATTCATTCAGGAACTCGTGGATCGTGCTGCCTGGGCCTGATCATGTGTGTTCAGCCGTCAGCCGTCGCTGTCGGGGATGGCGGAGGCAGGAGACGACGACCACGAAGGGCCAGAGCGACTGCATGAACGTCACCAGGCGTTCCGCGACACCGATGACTCCCTGATGACGCACCTCGAACAGAAACCAGGCGGCGGCCACGCCCATCAGAGCGGTCGCGAGCAGTGAGGGCGTGGGCCGGAGGCCCCATGGGGCGGCTCCATCACGCTGCGCGGCGAGGACCGGCCACACCGCGAGGAGGGCGAAGCCGACCGCGGCGACAGAACCATGGCGCAGGTCGCCTCCGCTGCTCGGCGCCGGTACCAACACCACCGCCAGGGCCGACAGTCCGCCGCCCGCAAGCGCCATGCGACCGGCGCGCGTGGCCGCGCGCAGTCCCCAGGCGGTGACCAAGTGACAGACGCCGACGGCGAGCAGCGCGGCGGTCATCACCCAGAATCCCGCGGCTCCGTAGGTAGCCAGGACGCTGATCGTCTGCGTGGCCGAGTCATAGGCGGACCCCTCAAGCAGCGCCGCGATGGCCCACCCGGCCACCAGAATGACCGGCGCGCATCCGGACGAGAACAACGCCCACCAAGGGACAAGTCGCATCAGATCACCGTAGATGGCCGACAGTCCCCCGCAGCTCAAGCACCGCGAGGCCCGCTTGCCGTCCCACCCAGCTGCCCGGGCGGGTCACCGATCGCCGTCGGTTGCCCTTCCTATGATGGCCGCATGCACGGCCTGCGCGAGCTCGCGGAGGGCACACCGCCGGAGCGGGAACGCTACATCGACCTGCTGCGGGCGCTGGCCATCGTCATCGTGGTGCTCGGTCACTGGACGGTCATCGTGGTCACCGGCGGGGCCGACGACCTGGACGGCTTCAGCGCGCTCGAAGTGCTGCCGTGGGGCCGCCCGATCACCTGGCTGCTCCAGGTGATGCCGGTGTTCTTCCTGGTGGGCGGGTTCGCCAACGCCGCCTCGCTGACGTCACGCACCCGTGGGGGCGGGGACGCCGGGGACTGGTTGCTGGACCGCAGCGCGCGGCTCGTGCCACCGACGACCGTGCTGCTGGTGACACTTGCCGCCGCACTGGTCGCCCAGCTGGCCGGTGTCGACCCGGTTCAGGTGGGCCGGGCTGTGTGGCTGGCCTCGCTCCCGTTGTGGTTCCTGCTCGTCTATCTCGTGGTGGTTTTCCTGACGCCGCTCATGCACCGCCTGCACCGGAGGGTCGGGCTGGTCGTGCCGCTGGTACTGGTGGGGCTGGTCGCCGCGGGCGACGTGGTGCGGCTGGTGTTCGACGCGTCGGCGCCGCAACTGGGCAATTACCTGTTCGCCTGGCTGGCGGTGCACCAGATCGGCTTCGCCTGGCAGGACGGGACGCTGCCGGTCCGGCCCAGGGTGGCCGTGCCGCTGCTGGTGGGCGGCGCCGCGGTGGCGGTGCTGCTGACGGTGGCCGGCCCCTACCCGGTCAGCATGGTCGACGTCCCAGGCACATCGTTCCGCAACCTCTCGCCGCCGACCCTCGCGCTGCTCGCGTTGGCAACGGCTCAGCTCGGGCTGGTGCTGTTGCTGCGCGACGCGGGGAGCCGGTGGCTGCGACGGCTCGGGCCATGGATGGCCGTGATCGCCGTGAACTCGGTGATCCTGACCGTGCTGCTGTGGCACATGAGCGCGTTCGTGCTCGTCGCCGGTGCCGTGTACGCCTTCGGTCTGTTCCCGCTGCCCGAACCCCCTGGCCGGACAGGCGCCTGGCTGCTGTGGAAACTGCCGTGGCTGGTCCTGCTCCTGTTGGTGCTCGCCGCGTTGGTGGCCGTCGTCGGCCGCATCGAACAACGCGGTGCTGTTTCCTCGCGCAGTCCGTGGACGCCTCGAGCGCTCGGCCGCCCCGGGCCGCGCGCCCTCGCGACCTCCGTCGGCTACGCGGCCTGTGTGCTCGGTCTGCTGGGTCTCGCCGCCGGCCCGGTCGAGCGCGGCGCCCTGGGGCTCCCGGCCGCAGCGCTGGCCGTCTTCCTGTTCGGCGCCGCCGTACTCCGCGCGGCACGCGGCGAACGAGGAAGGAGACGAACCGGGACCCCCAAGGCCTCCTGACGGCGCGGCAGCAAGAGTTCTCCGGTACCACAGCCCCTATGAGCGGGATCCTGGCTGTAGCTGTTTGACCAGGTGGAAGACCTCCCGAGCAGCGTAGCGCTTGAGGCAACGGACGATTTCGCGACGGGTCTTGCCCTCCTTGATCCGGCGCTCGTAGTAGTCCTGAGTGCGCGGGTCGACCCGCAGGCGGGTGAACACGATGCGATGGAGCGCGGCATTTGCCTGACGGTCGCCGCCGCGGGTTGAGGCGACGGTACTGCCGGCGTCCCGAGGAACGCTCGACGGGACTGACTCCGCACAGCAGGTCGCCTCCGCTGCTCGGCGCCGGTTGACATTCCACGAGCCGGGCCAGACGAGCGTCCACATCCCGCATCTGCTCGGAGAGCCGGCCGATGGGCAGCTCTTCATTCCGACCAGGTACACGACGGATTCGGGGCGAGTGTCGGCGACGGCTGAAAAGTGGACCAGTGGCGGACGCTTGGGTTCTAGCATCAACATTCATGGCACCGAGTGGCGCCACACAGCGCCATCCGGCGCCACTCGACGCTATCCCGCCCTCCAAAGTGGACATGAGCACGCATGGCGCCACAATGACTCAGGTCACGCCTTCCTGTTTTCGCAGTTCAGACGGCCACTCTCGACCTCACCCCACATAAGGCTCACCACTCAGAACTTGCGAATGGCGTCACGATGGTGCCATGATGGCGTTATGGACCTCACCCCGTATGTCGACACCCTCCGCCACGAACTCGCGGTGGCCGCCGAAGCCGGTGGAGACGAAGCCCGCGAGCTGGCCGAGAGGCTCACCGCTCCCCTGGAGTCGGCGACCCGGCTGACCATGCTCAACATGCTCTCCGCCGCGATGGACGAGATCACCCGCGAACTCGCCCCCGGCTCGGTCGACGTACGGCTGCGCGGGCTCGACCCCGACTTCGTGGTGACACCGCCGCCCACCTACGGCGGCGCCCCCGCGGAACCGGCCGCGCCCGCCGAACCACTCAACACCCCGGCCCCGGCCGACGGCGACGAGGGCGGCACCGCCCGCGTCAACCTGCGCCTGCCGGCCCACCTCAAGGCGCGCGCCGAGGAGGCCGCTGCCCGCGAGGGCCTGTCGGTCAACGCGTGGCTGGTCCGCACCGTGTCGGCCGCGGTCGACGGCGCCACCCGGCCGCGTGCGACAGAGAAGGCCCAGACCGTCGGACGGAGCATCACGGGCTGGGTGCGCTAGCCGCGCCCCGCCCGCACCACACACACCACGTCCCACCAGCGGGGACGACCTGAAGACTCAAGAGGACGGGACAGCCATGCCTTCTTTCGACACTCCCCAACCGATTTCGGCCACCGCCTACGTGTACGCCGGTTCCATCCAGTTCACCGCGGGCGACCGCCTCGACACCGTCGTCGAGGTGCGGCCCCGCGACCCGAAGAAGGACCTGGACGTACGGACGGCCGACCAGACCGAGGTCGCCTACGCGAGCGGCGTCCTGACCGTCACCACGCCCAAGGCCAATCTGCTCGGGCGCGGCGGCACCGTCGACGTGACGGTGGAACTGCCCACGGGCTCGAACATCGACGTGACCGGTGCCGCGGCCAGGGTGCTCGGCGAGGGCCGGCTCGGCGAAGTCCGCGTGAAGACCTCGGCCGGCGACGTCCGCCTCGAAGCCACCGGCCCGCTGCAACTGAAGGTGTCGCACGGTTCGACCATCGTCGACCGGGTCGAGGGCCTGGCCGAGATCACCAGCAGCACCGGCGACGTGCGCGTCGGCCTCGTCGACGGCCCCGCCGTCCTGAAGAACTCGCACGGTGCCACGACCGTCGGCGCGGTGACCGGCGAGCTGCGGGTGAACGGCGCCAACGGCGCCATCGACATTGCACGCGCCGAGTCGTCGGTCACCGGCACCACCACCAACGGCCTCCTTCGCGTCGCCGAAGTCGCTCGCGGCACCGTCCAGTTGGAGACCTCCAACGGCTCCATCGAGATCGGCATCCGCGAAGGTACCGCCGCCTGGCTCGACGTCAGCTCCAACCGCGGGCAGGTACGCAACGCGCTCGCCACGTCCGAGGCCCCGGAGCAGACCGAGGACACCGTCAAGGTCCACGCACGGACCAACTGGGGCAACATCGACGTCCTCCGCGCCAAAGTCTGAGCACCGGCGCCGCAACTCACCCCCTCACCCCAGTCACTTCACCCTTCGAACGGGAGGGCTCCATGCCTTCATCTGTCATGCCCACGACCAGACAGGGGAATGGTCAGCTGTCCCCGGCCGCCGTCTCCGCCGTCGGTCTGCGCAAGTCGTACGGCGGCAAGACCGTCCTCGACGGCATCGATCTGCGTATCCCGGCCGGGTCCGTGTTCGCGCTGCTCGGGCCGAACGGCGCCGGCAAGACCACCGCCGTCAAGATCCTCTCCACCCTCATCACCGCCGACGCCGGCGAACTGCACGTCGGCGGCCACGACCTGGCCACCCACCCGCAGGCCGTGCGCGCCGCGATCGGCGTCACCGGGCAGTTCTCCGCCGTCGACGGACTGATCACCGGCGAGGAGAACATGCTCCTCATGGCGGACCTGCACCACCTCTCCCGCGGCGAGGGCCGCCGCACCGCCGCCGAACTCCTCGAGCGCTTCGACCTGGTGGAGGCCGCGAAGAAGCCCGTGTCCACCTACTCCGGCGGCATGAAGCGCCGCCTCGACATCGCCATGACGCTGGTCGGCGATCCGCGGATCATCTTCCTCGACGAGCCCACCACCGGCCTCGACCCCCGCTCCCGCCACAACATGTGGCAGATCATCCGCGAGCTCGTCTCCGACGGCGTCACCGTCTTCCTCACCACCCAGTACCTGGAGGAGGCCGACGAGCTCGCGGACCGCATCGCGGTGCTCCACGACGGCAAGATCGCCGCCGAGGGGAGCGCCGAGGAGCTGAAGCGGCTCATCCCGGGCGGGCACGTGCGGCTGCGCTTCTCCGACCCGTCCGCGTACCAGTCGGCGGCCTCCGCTCTGCGCGAGGTGACCCTCCCCCACTCTCGGCTCCGCTCGAGCGGGGGGACCCCCATCGACGAGGCGCTGTCGCTGCAGATCCCCAGCGACGGCAGCCAGCGCGAGCTGCGCTCCATCCTCGACTGGCTGGACTCGGCCGGCATCGAGGCCGACGAGCTGACCGTGCACACCCCCGACCTCGACGACGTGTTCTTCGCCCTGACCGGCCCAGCCACCGTCCCCACCCAGCCGAACCAGCCCCAGGAGAACGTCCGATGAGCGCCCTCTCCCTCGCCGTCCGCGACTCGAACACGATGCTGCGCCGCAACCTCCTGCATGCGCGGCGCTACCCGTCCCTCACCCTGAACCTGCTGCTCACGCCAGTCGTCCTGCTGCTGCTCTTCGTCTACATCTTCGGCGACGTGATGAGCGCCGGCATCGGTGGCGGCGGCGCCGACCGCTCCGAGTACATCGCCTACCTCGTCCCGGGCATCCTGATGATGACCATCGGTGGCACCGTGGTCGGGACCGCAGTGTCCGTTTCCATGGACATGAGCGAGGGCATCATCGCCCGCTTCCGCACCCTGGCGATCCACCGCGGTTCGGTGCTCATCGGGCACGTCATCGGCAGCGTGCTGCAGTCGGTCATGAGTGTGGTCCTCGTGGGCGCCGTCGCGGTGGCCATCGGCTTCCGGTCCACCAACGCCACGGCCCTGGAGTGGCTGGCGGCTTTCGGGCTGCTCGCGCTGGTCGCCCTGGCGCTCACCTGGATCGCCATCGGGATGGGCCTGGTCAGCCCGAACGCCGAGGCGGCCAGCAACAACGCGCTGCCGCTGATCTTCCTGCCGTTCATCTCGAGCGCCTTCGTGCCGATCGACGCGATGCCGGGCTGGTTCCAGCCGATCGCCGAGTACCAGCCGTTCACGCCGGCCATCGAGACCCTGCGCGGCCTGCTGCTCGGCACCGAGATCGGCCACAACGGGTGGCTCGCCACTGTCTGGTGCCTCGGTCTCGCGGTAATCGGCTACTACTGGTCGAAGGCGGTCTTCAACCGCGACCCGAAGTAGCCGAGACAACCGCGCGGGCTGCCTCCCGCAACTCGTCCCGCCCGAGGGCGGCGTACTCCGACACCGCGTCGGCGTACGCCGCCCCGTCCGCGTCCTCAGGCGCCCGCCGGGCCCGGGCCGCCGACATCGTCGGCTGGAAATCGCGCCCCCATCCGCAGCCGTTCGGCCGGCGTGATCATCCGTACGGCGGCGGCGGCGCCGTACGCCGGCACACCAGCCTCCCAGGCGAGAAGCCGGCCGCCCAGCTGGTCCTCCATCCCCTCCCGGTATGCCTCGTGGATGGTGCCCTGCTTGCCGTGGCAGGGGTTGTGGCGAGACTCCTGGACGGTGAGCTGGTTGCTCATCTGTCACCGGAGTGTCGTCCACGGGATCGACGACGGCAGCAGGTGCGGGTCTTGGCGGTGCGCCCGTACTCGGCGAACGCCTGCCCCAACGGCGTCAGGTGCCCCTCGCGGCCGAACATCCGCATCAGGTCGTAGGCGCGGAACTGGTTGGTGACCAGGGAGCCGGCAACCGGCAGCATGCTGGAGCGCCGATCGGCCTCCGCCGACGGGGTGGAGCGCTCTCCCACCGACCACACGAAATCGGGGCCATACCCGCTTCCACTCGGGCGCGATGGCCCTGAGGGGACTCCACGCCGTACTGGCCTGTACTGGCGGGATGTTGACGTTCCTAGGAGGTGGCGGTCGCCGGAAGGCCGGAGGGGAGCGGTCGGCGGTCGGACGCGGCCGGGACGGTGAGGACCATGGTGAGGCCGCCGCCGGGGGTGTCCTCGGCGTCGAGGGTGCCGCCCATGGCTTCGGCGAAGCCGCGGGCGACCGCGAGGCCGAGGCCCACGCCGGCGCCGCGCGGGGCGTCGCCGTAGCGCTGGAACGGCTCGAAGATGCGCTCCTTGGCCTCGTCCGGGACGCCCGGTCCGCGGTCCACTACCCGCACCTCCACCCGGTCGGCCATGGCGCTGGCAGCCACCAGGACGCGCTCGCGGGCGGGGCTGTACTTGACCGCGTTCTCGACCAGGTTGGCCACCGACCGCTCCAGCAGGCCCGGGTCGACGGCGACCATCGGCAAGGTCTCCGGGATGTCCAGCTCCACGCTGTCCTCGGGTACACCGCCCAAGGCCATGGGCACCACCTCGTCGAGGTCGATCTCGCGGATCAGCGGGGCGACGGTGCCGGTCTGCAGCCGGGACATGTCGAGCAGGTTGCCCACCAGGTGGTCGAGGCGGTCGGCGCCCTCCTCGATGGCCTCCAGGAGTTCGGCCTGGTCCTCCTGCGACCATTCGACGTCGTCCGAGCGCAGGGAGGTGACCGCGGCCTTGATGCCGGCGAGCGGGGTGCGCAGGTCGTGGCTGACGGCGGCGAGCAGGGCGGTGCGGATGCGGTTGCCCTCGGCGAGTTCCTTGGCCTGGTCGGCCTCGGACTGCAGGCGCTGGCGGTCCAGGACCACGGCGGCCTGGGCGGCGAACGCGGCGAGGATCCGGCGGTCGGAGGCGGGCAGCACCCTGCCGGACAGCGCGAGGGCCATGTGGTCGCCGACCGGCATGTCCACGTCCGCGTCCTCGGGGTATTGGCAGGGCTGTGGGCCCACGCTGCCCGCGCAGGTCCACGGGGCCACGTCGCTCTCCCGCTCCAGCAGGGCGACCGACTCCATGCCGAAGGTCTCCCGCATCCGCTCCAGCAGGGCCTCCAGGCTGGTCTCGCCGCGCAGCACGCTGCCCGCCAGGAAGGAGAGAATCTCCGACTCGGCGCGCAGCCGGGCCGCCTGATGCGTACGACGGGCGGCCAGGTCCACCACGGAGGCCACCGACACCGCCACGGCGAAGAAGACCACCAGGGCGACGAGGTTCTTGGGATCGGCGATGATGAGGCGGTGCAGGGGCGGGGTGAAGTAGTAGTTCAGCAGCAACGACCCGAAGGCCGCCGAGGCCAGCGCCGGGAGCAGGCCACCGAGCAGGGCCGCCGCCACGGTCAGCGTCAGGAACAGCAGCATGTCGTTGGCGAGACCGAGTTCGGCGTCGACGTTGGTCAGCAGCAGTGTGAGCAGCGTCGGGCCGACCACCCCGGTCAGCCAGCCCCAGATGATCCTCGGACGGCCGAGCCGCGCACCTCGCGCAACCGGCAACCCGCGGCCCTTGCCCACCTCGTCGTGGGTGATCAGGTGGACGTCGAGGTCGGGGCCCGACTCCCGGGCGACCGTGGCGCCGACACCGGGCCCGAAGACGTACTGCCATCCCCTGCGCCGCGAGACGCCGAGGACTATCTGGGTGGCGTTGACCCCCCGCGCGAAGTCCAGCAGAGCCGACGACACGTCGTCGCCGATGACGTGGTGGAAGGTGCCGCCCATGTCCTCCACCAGCGTGCGCTGGACGGCCAGTTCCTTGGGCGAGGCGGTGGTCAGTCCGTCGCTGCGGGCGATGTAGACGGCCAGCACCTCGCCGCCCGCGCCCTTCTCGGCGAGCCGGGCGGCACGGCGGATCAGCGTGCGGCCCTCGGGGCCACCGGTCAGACCGACCACGATCCGCTCACGCGAGCCCCAGATCTTCGACACCCGGTGTTCGCTGCGGTACTCGGTCAGATACGCGTCGACCCGGTCGGCCACCCAGAGCAGCGCCAGCTCCCGCAGCGCGGTCAGATTGCCCGGACGGAAGTAGTTGGACAGGGCCGCGTCGACCTTGTCGGCCTTGTAGATGTTGCCGTGCGCCATCCGCCGGCGCAGCGCCTGCGGCGACATGTCGACCAGCTCGATCTGGTCCGCCCGCCGGACGACCTCGTCGGGGACGGTCTCCTGCTGCCGCACCCCGGTGATCGACTCGACGGTGTCCCCCAGCGACTCCAGATGCTGGATGTTGACCGTCGAGATCACGTCGATCCCGGCCGCGAGCAGTTCCTCGACGTCCTGCCAGCGCTTGGCGTTGCGGGAGCCGGGGATGTTGGTGTGGGCGAGTTCGTCGACGAGAGCCACCTGGGGGTGCCGGGCCAGGACCGCGTCGACATCCATCTCGGTGAAGACGCTCCCCCGGTATTCCAGCTCCTTGCGGGGGATCTGCTCCAGGCCGTGGAGCATGACCTCGGTGCGGGGCCGGTTGTGGTGTTCCAGGAAGGCGACCACACAGTCGGTGCCCCGCTCGACACGGCGGTGCGCCTCGGACAGCATCGCGTACGTCTTGCCGACGCCCGGTGCCGCGCCGAGGTATATCCGAAACTTGCCGCGTGCCATGGTCTCGTCTCTACGTCGCAGTACGTATGCGGTCAGAACGGTCGGGAGCGGGTCAGCTCTCGAAGCGGTAGCCCATGCCCGGTTCGGTGATCAGGTAGCGGGGGTGGGCCGGGTCCGCCTCCAGCTTGCGCCGCAGCTGGGCCATGTACACGCGCAGATAGTTGGTCTTGTTGCTCTGGGAAGCACCCCACACCTCCTGCAGCAGGTGCTTCTGCGTGATGAGCCGGCCGGGGTTGCAGACCAGGATTTCCAGCAGATGCCACTCGGTGGGGGTGAGGCGCACATCGCGGCCGGCCCGGATGGCCTTCTTGGCCAGCAGATCGATGGTGAAGTCGTCCGTGGTGACCAGCGTGGTCTCGGGAGTGAGCGGCACGGTCTCCGTGCGGCGGACCGCGGCGCGCAGCCGGGCGAGGAGTTCGTCCATGCTGAACGGCTTGGTGATGTAGTCGTCGGCGCCCGCGTCGAGCGCGGCGATCTTCTCGTCGGAGGCCCGGCGGGCGGACAGCACCAGGATCGGGACCTTGGTCCAGCCGCGCAGGGCCCTGATGACGTCCGTGCCGTCCATGTCCGGCAGCCCCAGATCGAGGAGGACCACATCGGGCCGGCGGGCGGCGGCGAGCCGGAGCGCGGTGGCGCCGTCGGGGGCCGCGTCGACGCCGTACTGCCGTGCCTGCATGTTGATGACGAGCGCCCGTACCAGCTGGGGGTCGTCCTCTACGACCAGTACCCGGGTCATCGGTGTGCGCCTTTCCTGTTGCACGGAGAGCCAGAGGGTGCGGAACCCGTGTCAGGGCCGCGGGAGTTGGCGGATCGGGAATGCCTCCAGGCCCGCCAACTCCTGCCCGGGTCGCGTAAGGCCATCAGCTCTTCGCCACGAGTTCCTTGAGCGCGATGTTGAGTTCGAGGACGTTGACGGTGGGCTCGCCCATGAAGCCGAGGACGCGGCCGTCGGTGTGCTCGTCCACGAGCTTCTGGACCCGGGCGACGGACAGGCCGTTCTTCTCGGCGATCCGGTGGACCTGGATGTCGGCGTACTCCGGGGAGATGTCCGGGTCCAGGCCGGAGCCCGAGGAGGTGACCGCGTCGGCGGGCACGTCGGACGGCTTGACCGTATAGCCGTTCACCGAGTTGTCCTTGATGACCGCCGCCTTGGCGTCCTTGACCCACTTGATCAGGTCGGCGTTGTCACCGGACCGGTTCGTGGCGCCGGACAGGATCAGCTTGTACTGGGTGTTGACGCTGTTGGTGCCCAGACCGTTCTGCGGGCGCCCCTGGAACCACTTCAGGTCGGGCTCGGGGGTCTCCTGGCCCTTCTTGAGCGGCAGGTTGTACGCCTGGCCGATGAGCGAGGAGCCGACGACCTTGCCGTCCGCCTTGATCTCGGAGCCGTTCGCCTTGCCGGGGAAGATCCCCTGGGCGACGCCGGTGATGGCCAGCGGGTAGAGGATGCCCGTCACCACGGTCAGCACCAGGAGGGCGCGCAGGCCGGCCCAGAGCAACCGGGCAGTGTTCGTAACCGAGTTGTTCATGGCGGTCAGCCGATCCCGGGGATGAGGGAGATGAGCAGGTCGATGATCTTGATGCCGATGAAGGGGGCGATCAGCCCGCCCAGGCCGTAGATGCCGAGGTTGCGGCGGAGCATCTTGTCCGCGCTGACCGGCCGGTACTGCACGCCACGCAGGGCGAGCGGGACCAGCGCGATGATGATCAGCGCGTTGAAGATGACCGCGGACAGGATCGCGGAGTCGGGCGAGGACAGGTTCATGATGTTGAGCTTGTCCAGGCCGGGGTACACCGCCGCGAACAGCGCCGGGATGATCGCGAAGTACTTGGCGACATCGTTGGCGATCGAGAAGGTCGTCAACGCGCCCCGGGTGATGAGGAGTTGCTTGCCGATCTCGACGATCTCGATGAGCTTGGTCGGGTTGGAGTCGAGGTCGACCATGTTGCCTGCCTCTTTGGCGGCCGACGTCCCGGTGTTCATCGCCACGCCGACGTCGGCCTGCGCCAGCGCGGGTGCGTCGTTGGTGCCGTCGCCGGTCATGGCGACGAGCTTGCCGCCCGCCTGCTCGCGCTTGATGAGGGCCATCTTGTCCTCGGGGGTGGCCTCCGCGAGGAAGTCGTCGACGCCGGCCTCGTCCGCGATCGCCTTGGCGGTCAGCGGGTTGTCGCCCGTGATCATGACGGTCTTGATGCCCATCCGGCGCAGTTCGTCGAACCGCTCGCGCATGCCCTCCTTGACGACGTCCTTGAGGTGGATCACCCCGAAGACGCGGGCGCCCTTGTCGTCCTCGACGGCGACCAGCAGCGGAGTGCCGCCCGCCTCCGAGATCCGGTTGGCGAGGATATCGGCGTCCTCGGCGACCGCGCCGCCCTGCTCCTTCACCCATGTGATGACCGAACCGGCCGCGCCCTTGCGGATCTTGCGCCCGTCGACGTCCACGCCCGACATACGGGTCTGGGCGGTGAAGGCGATCCACTCGGCCTGCGACAGCTCACCCTGGTGACGCTCGCGCAGCCCGTACTTCTCCTTCGCCAGTACGACGATGGAGCGGCCCTCGGGCGTCTCGTCGGCCAGCGACGACAGCTGGGCGGCATCCGCCAGCGCGGCCTCGGTCGTGCCACGTACGGGTACGAATTCGGCGGCCTGCCGGTTGCCGAGTGTGATGGTGCCGGTCTTGTCGAGCAGCAAGGTCGACACGTCGCCCGCGGCCTCGACCGCCCTGCCCGACATGGCCAGGACGTTGCGCTGCACCAGCCGGTCCATGCCCGCGATGCCGATCGCGGAGAGCAGGGCGCCGATCGTGGTGGGGATCAGGCAGACCAGGAGGGCCACCAGCACGACCATGGTCAGATGCGTGCCCGCGTAGTCCGCGAACGGCGGCAGGGTGGCCACCGCGAGCAGGAAGACGATGGTCAGCGAGGCGAGCAGGATGTTCAGCGCGATCTCATTGGGCGTCTTCTGGCGCGCCGCGCCCTCGACCAGGTTGATCATCCGGTCGATGAAGGTCTCGCCCGGCTTCGTCGTGATCTTGATGACGATGCGGTCGGACAGCACCTTCGTACCGCCGGTGACGGCCGAGCGGTCGCCGCCGGACTCCCGGATGACCGGGGCCGACTCACCGGTGATCGCCGACTCGTCCACGGACGCCACACCCTCGACGACGTCACCGTCGCCGGGGATGATGTCACCCGCCTCGCAGACGACGAGGTCGCCGATGGTCAGCTCGGTGCCGGGCACCTGATCCTCGGCCCCGCTGTCCTTGGACAGCCGGCGGGCCACCGTGTCGGTCTTGGCCTTGCGCAAGGTGTCCGCCTGGGCCTTGCCACGGCCCTCGGCGACCGCCTCCGCCAGGTTCGCGAAGATCACGGTGAGCCACAGCCAGGCGCTGATCGCCCAGCCGAACCAGTCACCTGGATCCTTGAACGAGAACACCGTCGTCAGTACGGACCCCACCAGCACGACGAACATGACGGGTGACTTGACCATCACCCGCGGGTCGGTCTTGCGGAGAGCGTCCGGCAGCGACCTGAGCAGCTGCTTGGGGTCGAAGAGACCCGCGCCGACACGGCCTTCGCCGGTCTTGTGGCCGGTCGGCGCGTCCTGGTGGGGAGCGAGTGTCGGAGTCGAGGTGGACATCGAGTCCTCTTGATTCGTTACGTCGGTGGTCATGACGCCAGCCCCTCGGCCAGCGGTCCCAGCGCCAGGGCCGGGAAGTAGGTCAGACCGGTGATGATCAGGATCGCGCCCACCAACAGCCCGGTGAACAGCGGCTTCTCGGTGCGCAGCGTGCCCGCGGTAGCCGGCACCGGCTTCTGCTCGGCCAGCGAGCCGGCCAGCGCCAGCACGAACACCATCGGCAGGAAACGCCCGAGGAGCATCGCGATGCCGATCGTGGTGTTGAACCACTGCGTGTCCGCGTTCAGACCGGCGAAGGCCGAGCCGTTGTTGTTGGCGCCCGACGTGTACGCGTACAGGATCTCGGAGAAACCGTGCGCGCCCGAGTTGGTCATCGAGTTGCCCGGAGTCGGCAGCGCCATCGCCGCGGCGGTGAAGATGAGTACCAGCGCCGGGGTGATGAGGATGTAGCAGGCCGCCAGCTTGATCTGGCTCGTGCCGATCTTCTTGCCCAGGTACTCGGGCGTGCGGCCGACCATCAGGCCGGCGATGAACACCGCGATGATCGCCATGATCAGCATGCCGTAGAGGCCGGAGCCCACACCGCCGGGTGCGATCTCGCCGAGCTGCATGCCCAGCAGGTTCAGCCCGCCGCCTAGACCTGTGTTGGACGAGTGGAAGGAGTCCACCGCACCGGTCGAGGTGAGCGTCGTGGAGATCGAGAAGATCGACGAGGCGCCGATGCCGAAGCGGGTCTCCTTGCCCTCCATCGCCCCGCCCGCGATCTCGAACGCCGGACCGTGGTGGGTGAACTCGGTCCACCACATCAGGCAGATGAAGCCGACCCAGATGGTCGCCATCGTCGCGAGGATCGCGTAGCCCTGCCGCAGCGAGCCGACCATCCGGCCGAAGGTCCGCGTCAGCGCGAACGGGATCAGCAGAAGCAGGAAGATCTCGAAGAGGTTCGAGAACGCGTTGGGGTTCTCGAAGGGATGCGCGCTGTTGGCGTTGAAATACCCGCCGCCGTTGGTGCCCACCTCCTTGATGGCCTCCTGAGAGGCGACCGCGCCGCCGTTCCACTCCTGCGAGCCGCCCATGAACTGGCCCACGGAGTGGATCCCGGAGAAGTTCTGGATGGCACCGCAGGCGACCAGCACGATCGCGGCGACCACTGAGAGCGGCAGCAGGATGCGGACGACACCGCGCACCATGTCGGCCCAGAAGTTGCCCAGTTCCCCGGTCCGCGAGCGGGCGAAGCCGCGCACCAGAGCCACCGCGACGGCGATCCCGACCGCGGCGGACAGGAAGTTCTGCACCGCCAGCCCGCCGGTCTGCACGACGTGACCCATGGCCTGTTCGCCGTAGTACGACTGCCAGTTGGTGTTCGACACGAAGGAGGCCGCGGTGTTGAACGCCTGGTCGGGGTCGATCGAGGAGAAGCCCAGCGAGCCGGGCAGGCTGCCCTGCACGCGCTGCAGCAGATACAGGAAGAGAACACTCACCGCGGAGAAGGCGAGGACGCCGCGCAGATAGGCGGGCCAGCGCATCTCGGTGTTCGGGTTGGCGCCGATGCCCTTGTAGATCCACTTCTCGACACGCAGGTGCTTGTCGGAGGAGTAGACCCGGGCCATGTAGTCGCCGAGCGGTCGGTATGCCAGGGCCAGCGCCGCTATCAGCGCGAGCAACTGGAGCACACCGGCGAGGACGGGGCTCATATCAGGACTCAGAACCTCTCCGGGAAGATCAGGGCGAGGACGAGATAGCCCAGCAGGGCGACGGCCACGATCAGGCCGATGATGTTCTCGACGGTCACAGCTTCGTCACCCCCTTGGCGACGAGAGCCACCAGCGCGAAGACCGCGATCGTGGTGACGACGAAGGCCAGATCGGCCATCGCGAGCTCCTAGATGAGGTTCGGATCGAACGGACGATTAGAGGAAAGCGCCTCACCGACCCGATGCGGCCGCCGTTGACGCCTCCCATACGGCGGCCCGTTCACTCTTGACGGAACCCATACGCCGGGCTCCCCCGCGGGTGCCGGACCAGCTCCTCCCGGGGCAGATCACCGCGTCCGTGTCCTGGCGTACGGCATGCGCGACGACCGCGCCCCGCCCGGCGACCCCTCGTACGTACGCGGCGATGGCTTCGCAGGTCAGCAGGGACAGGTTGGACACCGGGACGATCACAACGGATCGGTCTCGGTGCGGCGGCTCCGGTGTGCGGCCCAGGCCGAGCCGCTCGCCGATTCGCGTGTACGCCCGGTGCACCGCCTCGAATGCGGCGACCAGCAGCGGCAGGGCGATGACGAGCAGCCAGGCACCCTCCTCGAACTTGGTCACTGTGACCACGACGGCCGACACCCCCGTGAGGACCGCGCCCAGGCCGTTCAGCACCGCCTTGCCGTGCCATCCCTCTCCTCGCTCGCCGCCGGTGCCGGACCATGCCGACCTGGGCGATGGTGAAGCCGACGAAGACGCCGATGGCGAACAGCGGAACAAGGGTGTTCGTGTTGCCGCCGGAGAAGACCAGCAGCCCGGCCATCACACCGAGCACGCCGCCGAGGGCGACCTCCGCCCGCTGGGCCCGCCTGACGCGCGGCACCCGGAACGACGGCACGGCGTTGGCGAGGGCTTCGACGCCCGTCAGCGCGCTGCACCCGGAGGCGAAAGCCTTCAGCAGCAGTGCACCAACGGTGGTGGCGTTGTCGGCGAGGACCGAGACGTGTCCGGACGCGGCGTGAGTACTCACGGGCGCGGAGCGGAACAGCCCCACCACGATGAGCACGGCCAGGCACAGCCACAGCCTCTCGCCGTACAGGCCGGGGCAGCGACACCGGCGGTCACGACCACCGCCACGTTGAGCACGTAGTCCAGGACGAGCGAGGTGGCGGCCACCAGACTCGTCCGCACGCCCAGATGCGTGTGTGAAGCCGAGGCCGTGCGCACCGGCGGCGGCCAGCACCAGGACGATCGCCTCGGGGCCGTACGCCACCGAGGCCATCGCGTCGAGTGAGAGGGCGGCCAGCCCCGTGAGGGCGGTGAGCCGGTGGCGCTCGCCGGTATCCGGGGGATCGTCGTCGGCGGGGGCTGCGCCGGTCTCGGCGGTCAGAACGGACATGGGATGCGGGCTGTCACGTACGACCGCTCACGGCCAGGTACCACGTAGGGCCCGCGCACGCGGGGAGGCGGTGCGCGGGCCAGCCCAGGTTCCGCCCGCTTCCGGCTGCGTACACAGGCTCCTTGCGCATTCTTCGCGCTGAACCGTCCAACTTTGGCGGGGCGTTGACGCCCTCGTGACGTACACGACGGTCGCGAGCCAAGAACCTGGCTCCCGCGCCCGCCATGGCCGTGGCGTCAAAATCGGGCAGGGGGCTCATCAGGGAGACATCAAGACGCGAGGCGTCGGCCGTCTCGGTACCTAGCGTCAGCGCCATGAGACACGCCGACGATCCGCGGGACGACGCGGTCAGGGCTCTCGCGCACCAGCCCTCCGAAGTGGCATACGACCACCTCTGGGCCGCGGACCTACGCAGCTCGATCCACTGTTCAGCCGTTCTCCTCAGCCTCCTGCTAGTGATCGACTGGGTCGCCGGCAGCTGCACACTCTGGCGCGGCGCGCTCTGGGCCGCCCTCGCCGTCGTGTTCTTCCTGGTGCTGTTCCCGCCTCGGGTGGCTGCGGGCGAGGGCTGGCTGGCCTCGCGCGGGCTGCTGCGGGAGCGGCGGATCCACACCGGCCACCTGGTGTCCGTCCGATGCCTGGACGGTGTCGGACAGCGGCTCGTACTGCGCGACACGTTCGGCGGGCGGCTCGAAATCGACCCCCGCGTTCTGATCGCCAACCCACCGCTGTGGCACCGCCTCAACGAGGACGCGCACGTCTCCGCCAACCGCGGATCACTGACGTGCGGGACAATCACGCTGCTCCGGCTGTCGCAGCGGATCGACCGGGAGACGGCCCGGACGGTGTTCAAGGTTTCCGGTCTGGAGTGAGAGCAGCCGCTCATCTGTACGGTCACCGGCCTCGTGCTCGTCATCGTGCCGGCCATGTCGACCCGGCCGTCGCACAGTGAACGTCGCCCGGCGGTCCTCGCCACCGCCATACCCTGGGCGGACAGAAGCACCATCCGAGCGCCGGGTGACCACCGAACCGGTACCTCAGCGGATGATCCGCAGCAGGCGCCGGCCCTCCTCACCGCCTATCGCTCACGCGCACCGGGTTCGGCCATGTCGAACAGTTGGCCCGAGCACGCCAGCGGCGAGCCGAACCCGATGGCCACGGCCTGGACCCCACCGCAGCGGCCGCTCGGATCCTCAGTCCTGCGTCCCGTCGGCCGGTGCCTTCAACAGCCGGTCCAGCTCGTTGCCGGCCTCGTCGTACCCGGCGTCGGAAATCCGTTGCAGTTCGCGCAGGTCGCCGGTCGCCACCGCGCGTCGCGTGAGCAGGAACCCGGCGTGCATGGACCCCTCGTCCAACAGCTCGCTCAGCTCCCCGAGGTCGCCGGCTGTGTCGGCGAGGTCGGCCAGCCGGTCCAAAGCGGTCTCGTTGCCCTCATCGGCCAGCTCGCGCAGGGTCTCCCGATCGGGATTCATGTTCGACATGACGCCATGCTGCAACCCTGCCCCAGGGGAAGGGTCAAGTGGGACGATGGCCGGGTGATCACCATCGGGCAGCTGGCGAGGTACGTCGGAGTGTCGATCAAGACCATCCGCGTCTACCACGACAAAGGGCTGCTCCCCGAGCCCGACCGCGATGCGTCCGGCTACCGGCGATACGGCGCGAACGATGCCATCGCCCTGATCAAGATCCGGACGCTTGCCGAAGCCGGCGTGCCCCTGGCCCGTATCCGGGACCTGCGATCAGCGCCCGACGAGGAGTTCCAGGAGGCGCTGCGCGAGATCGACGACGAGCTCACGGCCCGCATCCGTGGCCTGCGGACAACGCAGGAGCGCCTGCGCCGGCTCGCCGCCGGGCAGCTGGCGCCGCTGCCCGCCGAGGTCGGTGCCCATCTGGAGGATTTGGCCCGCTGGGGGTTCACCCCTCGTTGGGTGGACCTGCAACGCGACCTGTGGATCCTCGTGTTCGCCACCCACCCGGACCGCGCGATCACCCTGTTTCACGACCAGGCCGAGACCCTGGCCGACCCGGCGCTGCGGCAGCTCTTCCTGGACTACGACCACGCGCACGACCTCGACGAGGACGATCCCCGCATCGACGACCTCGCCCGCCGGATCGTCGAGGCGACCCGGGAACGCTACGGACCCGACGAACCGCCCCAGCTCGATGCAACCTCCGAGATCCCCGCCCTCATCCAGGGAACGGTCAACGCCTCATCTCCGGCATGGCAGCGACTCGACACGCTCATTCGCACTCACCCGGACGCGTGACTCGACGGGTACGGACGCACGGTCCAGACTGCGTGCGGAAATGGATCGGCAACGACGCGTGGACGGCTCCCGCCTTGTGCGCCGGCTCGGGCTGGTCGGCTACCAGTGGGCCCGTTCGACCTTCAAGCGGGGCGCCGAACGCTGACCCGCACGCTTCAGCGAAATTCGGCCAGCGCGGACGCGGGCCCAGCAGCGTCAGTCGGCCGCACCTACGGACCCAGCCCTGACAGCAGCCGCACGGAAGTCTCCCTCACCTGGCAGCCCTCGCCGCCATAGGCGAGTCTGCTCCTCGTCCGCGTCGCCGAGCCCGCTCCCGATGGCGACAAGGGGCGGCGAGGACCGGCGGAGACGTTCCTCTCAGCGTGCGCACCACCCGGGGCCTGTGGATCACTGGATGCATACGCCGGCCCCCGCCGTCCGCGTGATGGCCGGATCCGTACGCTGAGCCGCACGTCAGGAGTACACCGATGGCCACCACCGACCGCGCCCGTCCGCGCACGAGTCGCGTGCGCGCGTTGTCGGCTGCCCGTCCGGGCCGGTCTTCTCGAAGCACTGGTGGTACTTCGCCCCGAACTCCGTCTTGTGGTAGCTGGTCGCCTCTGCGCCCCCATGTCGTCGCTGCTTGTGGGAGAAGTCGGCCCGGCTGTCGCCGACCCGGTCGCACTCTGCCAGGGTGCCGCCGATCAGGACGTAGTCCGGGGCGGCTTCGCGCAGGGCGCGCAGCAGTCCGGGCGCGCGGTCGGCGAGCAGGTCGACGACGGCTGCCGTGTAGGCGTGGGCGGTGCCGACGGAGATGCCGAAGCCGACGGCGAGTTGGGCGAGGGTGTCGTGCCGGCGCAGGTACACCAGGCCGACCAGGGCTGGTGCGGTGGAGCTTGCAGCGGCGTTCACCCTCGCGGGTGACGATGAGCATGGTTACCCACTCGACCAGGGCGTGGGCAGGTCGAGTGCGGCAGGGTTGGGAACCAACGAGGCTACTGCGCCGATGAGTTGAGACGTCGAACACCTCCCTCAACGGCAGGGGAGCCTCGTGCGTTGCGGACGCCGAAGCCGTCACCCGATCAGTGGCCACGCTGAAAAGGCTCGGTCATAGGCGGGCGGCCGGGAAGCAGCCCGAGGCCATAGGCGACGCCGCGGATCGCTGATCCTTTCGGGGCCGGAGTGAAGAAGAAGGCGGCTCACCTAATGGGCAGATTCGAACAGTTCGATGAGGTTGCCTGCGGGGTCGGTGAGCAGGATCTGGCGTCCGCCGGGGCCGGAGACCACATCGCTGTGGAAGGTCAGTCCGGCGTCGCGGAGCCGGTCGATCTCGGTGTCGAGGTTGTCAACGATCAGGTGGATGCGGTTGCGTCCGGCGCCGGCGCCGCTGGGGGTGGCGCGGGCACCGGAGCTGGCGGGGCCGGACAGCAGCAGCCGCAGCGGCCCTCGCACCACGTCGGCGAAGGCCGGGGCAGGGTTGCTGCGGAGGGTGAAGCCCAGATGGGTGGTGTAGAAGTCGACGGCCTCCTGGACGTCGTCGACGAGGTACCGGACGCTGGCGAACTGATCGGGCCTTGTCATGGCTTGACCTCCTGTGGCGTGCGGGCGAGCAGCGGCAGCAGGTAGCGGATGCGGGTGTCGATCTCTGCCGCCGTGCGGACGAAGGCGGGGTAGCCGGCCGGTTCGTCGCCGCCGGCCGGGGCGGGGTCGGGGATACTCCAGTGAGCCAGCCGCGGGCGGTCGCCGAAGTCGGGGCAGACCTCGCGGACCTTGTCGCACAGGCTGATCACGTAGTCGAACCGGCGGTCGGCCAAGGTGTCCAGGTGTTGCGGACGCCGACTGGAGATGTCGATCCCGTGGTGCTCACGCAGGACCCGCACCGCGTCGGGGTGGATGCGGGGTTTGGGGTGGCTGCCGGCGCTGGTCACCTCGACCTGACCGTGCGTGCGGTGCCGCAGCAGCGCCTCGGCGATCGGTGAGCGGGCGCTGTTGCCGGTGCAGGCGAACAGCACGGCGGACCTCGTGGGTGGCGGTGTGGACGGCGGCGAGGAGGTGGGATCGAATCCCAGCGCCGGGTGCAGGGCGGTGCCGGCATCGGCGAGTGCGTGCGCGCAACGCTCCAGGTCCAGGTGGTAGTAGCTGTCACGGCCGTCGAAGCTGCTGCGGCGGGCGGTGACCAGCCCGCCTCCGCGCAGCAGTCGCAGATGGTAGGAGACCAGGTTCTGCGGCTGGCCGACCCGTTCCACCAGTTCCCGGACCCGGTAGTCGCTTGCGGCCAGCTCGGTCAGCAGCCGCCACCGCAGCGGATGAGCGGCCAGGTGCACAAACGCCGGGGCGGCATGACCCGAGGACCTCATACAGCGAGAATACATCAAACACAGTTGATGTACCTTGCTGGCGGGGGCCATCGCGGCCCCACCGCCGGACGACGGAGGCACGTCATGGGTCAGCCCACCGAGACCGCATCACCTCAGCTCCAGCGGCGCCTCGGCGTCACTGACGCCGTGCTGATCGGGCTGGGCTCGATGATCGGCGCCGGCATCTTCGCGGCGCTCGCCCCGGCCGCCCGCGCAGCCGGCTCCGGCCTATTGGTCGGTCTGGCGGTGGCCGCGGTGGTGGCCTACTGCAATGCCACGTCCTCCGCCCGGCTGGCCGCCCGCTATCCCGCCTCCGGCGGCACCTACGTCTACGGGCGCGAACGGCTCGGCGACTTCTGGGGCTACCTGGCCGGCTGGGCCTTCGTGATCGGCAAGACCGCCTCCTGCGCCGCGATGGCGCTCACCGTCGGCTCGTACGTCTGGCCCGGCCACGCCCACGCCGTCGCGGTCGCCGCGGTGGTGGCACTGACAGCCGTCAACTACGCCGGGATCCAGAAGAGCGCATGGCTCACCCGAGCCGTCGTCGCCGTCGTCCTGGCAGTGCTGGCGGCGGTCGTGGTCGCGAGCCTCACCTCCTCGGCGACGGACACGACCCGCCTGGACGTCGGCTCCGACGCCGGCGTCATCGGCGTCCTGCAGGCCGCGGGCCTGCTGTTCTTCGCCTTCGCCGGGTACGCCCGCATCGCCACCCTCGGCGAGGAAGTCCGCGATCCCGCGCGCACCATCCCCCGCGCCATCCCGCTCGCCCTGGCCCTCACCCTGGTCGTATACGCAGCGGTGGCCGTAGCCGTCTTGACCGTGCTCGGCCCGGTCGGGCTGGCAGAGGCGGCCGCTTCGCTGTCGGAGGCGGTGCGCGCCGCCGGCGCGAACTGGCTGGCGCCCGTCGTGCGGCTCGGGGCGGCCGTCGCCGCGCTCGGCTCCCTGCTCGCCCTGATCCTTGGCGTCTCCCGGACCACTCTGGCAATGGCCCGCGACCGGCATCTGCCGCACGTCCTGGCCGACGTCCACCCGCGCTTCCAAGTGCCGCACCGCGCCGAACTGCTGGTGGGCGCCGTCGTCGCGATCCTGAGCGCCACCACCGACCTGCGCGGCGCGATCGGCTTCTCCTCCTTCGGCGTTCTCGTCTACTACGCCGTAGCCAACGCCTCGGCCTGGACACTCACTCCGGACGAGAGGCGCCCGCCCCGCATCGTCCCCGCGCTCGGCCTGACCGGGTGCCTGCTGCTGGCCTTCACCCTGCCCGCCGCTTCCATCGCATGGGGCACCGCAGTCCTCGCTCTCGGCGTCGCCGCCTACGGCATACGCCGGGCCATCACCGCCCGCCGGACGCCCTGAGCCGCTCGGCTGCGTTGAACGGTGGTGACATCCCAGGCGGCAGCCTCCTCGGACGGGGCGCCCCGGCGTAGCTTTCCGTTGGCCGCCACCCGGTGTCGACGGTGACGGCTCCGTCAGGGAGGTGGTAAGGCCATGTCCGAGTCCGGTCAGCAGCCCCAGCCCAGCGTGCTGTTCGTGTGCTCGCACAGCGCCGGGCGATCCCAGGTCTCCGCCGGTTCACCGCCGGAGTGAAGGCGACGGCTACGGCGGCCGGGCCGTTGACTCATGCCGGCCCGAGCGCTCAAGTCCCGGCCCGGTTCCGGAGCCGGGCTGGGGGAGTACGCTGCCGACATGCCCTCCATCTATCGCGGTTCCAAGTGCCGTCAGCAGGTACGGGATTGGTGTCTCGAGCGGTTGGGTGAGTGGGGTATGCCGCACCGGCGCCGGGAGATCGATACGGCTGCCGGGGTCACCAGCGTCCTCACCGTCGGCGCTGCGCCGGTGGCCGAGTCGCCGACCGTGGTGCTGGTGCCCGGGACGAATACGAACGGCGCCGTCTATCGGCACGTTGCGCAGGCGCTGGCCGTCCGGTGGCCGACGGTGGTGCTCGACGTGCCCGGGCAGCCGGGTCTGAGCGCGGATATCCGTCCGCGCAGGCGGCGCTCGGCATGGTACGGGCGGTGGCTGGCCGAGGCACTGGAGGAGGTGGTGCCCGGGCCGGCCCTGGTGGTCGGGCACTCGCTCGGCGGTGCCATCGTGCTCGCCTGCCCGTCCCCGCGGATCGCCGGGCGGGTCCTGTTGTCCAGCGCCGGTCTGGTGCGGCTGCTGGTCCCTCCGGCGGTCGTGGCCGCCACCGTGCCGTGGCTGGCCCGGCCTACCGCGCCGCGGGCCGCCCGGGTGCTGGGTCACATGGTGGCGCCGGGCGGAGGGGTGCCGGACGAGCTCGCGGAATGGATGGCCCTGGTCGCCCGCTGCTGCCGCAGCAGTCTCGCCCCTCCCCCGCTGCCGTCGGCGCTGCTGGCCGAGCGGCGGTCCGTGCCATGTCTTGTGGCCACCGGGCGGCACGACGTCTTCCTGCCGCCCCGGCGGGTGCGGCCGGTCGCGCAGCGGCATCTGGACACCAGCCTGCATGTCCTGGACGGCTCGGGTCATCTGCTGCTGGACGAGGCGCCCGACGACGTCATCAGGCTGGTGGCGCAGATCCTGGCCGCGTCATGCGGGGACGGCGCATAGGTTGCGTATGTTTCCGTGCGGTGACCTGCCGCCGGGGCGGGACGCGTACGACGCTGGGTCCCGGAGACGTTCCAGCTGATGAGGAGCCGACCGTGCGCGCACGTGACCTGGCGGTGGAATACGAGTCGGTGAGCGTCGACAGCGGCTCCCTGGACGCGGCCCGGCTGATGGCCGAGCACAATCTGTACGTCATCGAGGACCCCACCTTCGCCGCGGTGGTCGACGAGCCGCACGCCGACCGGCTGTGCGAGGCCCTGGCCGACGACCCTCGCTACCGCCGCGCCATGCTCGTCATCAGCAACTGAAGGAGAACCCAGTCATGAGGCTCGCGCCGGGCCTCTCCGGCAAGGCGGTCGTCATCACCGGTGCGGGCTCCGGCATCGACCGCGCCGCCGCCCTGCGCTTCGCCGCGGAGGACGCACGCCTCGTCCGCGCCGACATCAACGCCGCCGGCGGCAAGGCCGCGGCCGACGAAAACACCGCCGCCGGCACCGTGGCCGGGGACCTCAGCGACCAACACGTCATCGACCAGGTCGTCACCACCGCCAACAACGCCGGCATCATGGACAGGATGTCCGCCGCCGACACCGGCGACGACCAGTGGGAGCGCACGCTGCGGATCAACCTCACGGCACCCGTCTTCGGCGGGCAGCTGGTGCAGAGCCAGACGCCTCGGATCCGGGCCGAGATCAAGCGTCACGGGCCGAACTCGCCTCCACCGGCAGGCAGGCAGGCAACAGACACTCGGCGGTGCGATGACCTGCCACGGGTGTCAGGCGGCGGTTCTGGCAACGCTCAGGCTGGGCATGCCCGCGTTGCGCAGACGCAGCACACTCCCGTTGAGCCTCATCAAGGGCTGTACGAGAAGGTCCACCACGACCAGGAAGCAGACGGTGCCGATGCCCACCGGGCCGCCGAGCAGGTAACCGCTGACCAGGAGCAGCAGTTCGGTGCTGAACTTGGCGGCCCAGAACGGCCAGCGCCAGTGCTCCGTCATGCTGATCGCCACGAGGTCCATGGCCCGGATGCCGACGCCGCTGATGATGATGAGCGAGGACCCGTACGCGCACAGCAGGCTGCCGAGCACCATCAGGACCGGGTCGGGAACAGGCAGTCCGGCGAAGTCCCAGGCACGCATGAGGTCGATCATGCTGCCGCAGAAGAGGAAGGTGCCGAACGGCGAGAGCACCGGGCGGCAGCGGTTCCAGGCCGCCCAGACGGCGATGCACAGGGCCGCGAACAGTGCCTGGGCGAGACCGATGGTCAGCGGCAGGTGCTCAATCAGGCCGAGGGCGAAGACGTCGAGCGGGTCGGTGCCCAGATCCGACCTGATGAAGCACGCGGCACCGTAGGAGAAGGACACGCATCCGGCCAGGTAGGCCGCGAACTGGGTGCGCTCGACGCTGCGTAAGTGTTGCAGCCCGGGGATCACCGGCTTTGCCATGAACCTGCCTCCACGAGGTCGAGCAACTGGCACAGGACAGTGCTGAACCACCTGCCGGGGCGGGAAACGCCCCGGCAGGGTCGGGCAAGGGGTTGCGCGGTGAGTTCGAACCGTGGGTCAGGCGTTGATGTCGCGACGGGCGAAAGCCCGCATTCCCACGGCCAGCGCCGCCGCCGTGGCGGCGAGGAGGACGATCACGCCGAGGACGTCGAAGCCCTCGCGCAGCGGGTGGGTGCCCTGCGCCCAGTAGAAGGGCGTGATGCGCTGGAGGAAGTGCGCGCCATCGATCTGCGAGGCGATCGCGTTGAGCACGTACGTCCCCACCGCGACCGCACTGGTGGCGCCGAGGGTGACCGGCCTGCTCCCGGTGAAGGCACCGATGGAGAGGGCCAGGGCACCGAAGAACAGGGCCAGCAGGCCGAGTTGGACAGCGCCGGCGATGACGTTCCCGGCCGGTACGTCCATGTCCTGGGAGGACGCCAGTGCCGTGACCTCCAGGCCAATCAGCACGGTCAGGGCGAGTACGGCGACGAACAGGGCGCCGAAACGCTCAAGTCCGAGGCGTCGGCGGGTGATCGGATAGGCGAGATAGAGGTCGAGAACCCCGGACTGCTCCTGGCCCGCGACAGCCCTGGTCCCGGTGGAGATGGCGAAGATGAGGAGCAGCAGCGGTCCGAGCAGGCCGAAGACCGTGCCCTCCAGGAAACCGGCACCGCTGGACAGGTCGTCGAAGTTCATGGCGCCGGACATGCCGGAGGGGAGCGAGTCCAGCGAGTCGGCCTGGTTCTTCACCTGGGAGTACGACGAGGTGTAGATGGCCGTCACCAGCGCGACGCCTAGCCCCCAGAGCAGCAGCCCGCGCCGCTGGTCGCGAACCGCCTTGCCGAACACGGGGAGTTCAGTGGACAACGGGGGCGCCTTCCTTGACGTACTCGTCCATGAAGATGGATTCCAGGTCCGGCTTCTGGCAGAACAGGGCCTCGACGCGGTAACGCGCGACCTGTTTGACCAGGGCGTCGACGCTGCCGTCGACGGTGCAGTGCAGCGTGTGGCCGTCGGCCCGGACGGCGCCGACGTGTTCGAGACCGACGAAGTCCTCGGTGCTGAACGATTCGGCGAAGCGAATCTCCACCTGGCTCACGGCCTGCTGCTGAAGCGCGGCAACGGTACTGATGGTGACCAGCCGGCCGTCCTTGATGATGGCGACCCGATCGGCGACTTCCTGCACCTCGCTGAGGATGTGGGAGGACATGAAGACGGTCTGCCCGTTGGTCTTGGCCTCCGTGACGAGGTTGAGGAAGACCTGCTGCATCAGGGGGTCCAGGCCGCTGGTGGGTTCGTCGAGCACCAGGAGTGCGGGCCGGTGCATGAACGCCTGGACGATGCCGACCTTCTGCTTGTTGCCCTTGGAGAGGTTCTTCACCTTCCGGGAACGGTCGAGTTCCAGCCGGTCGGCAAGCTCGGTCACCCAGGTCTGGTCCACGTTGCCCTGGAGCCGGGCGAAGAAGCCGAGCAGCTCTCCGACGTTCTCGGAACCGTCCAGGACGAGCTCACCGGGCAGATAACCGAGCTGCGCCCGCAACTCCGCGCCCTGGGCGACCGGGTCGAGCCCCAGGACCCGGATGGTGCCGGACGTGGGGCGGATGAGGTCCAGGATCATCTTCATGGTCGTCGTCTTCCCGGCCCCGTTGGGACCGAGGAATCCGAAGATCTCTCCACGCTGCACTGTGAGATCGAGATCCGCGACGCCACGGCCGCCGGGGTACCGCTTGCTGAGACCTGACGTCTCGATGGCGGCTAAGTTCACTTCTTTCCTCCGTTGAGAAGCCGTTGCTCCCGGTGACGGGCGAGCAGCGGCGGAAGTTCGCGTTGCATCCAGCGGTACAGGTCCGCGACGTTCTCCAGGCGCGCCCGGCGGGCCGGTGTGTCCTGCGCGAGGAGTTCGCTGCCTTTCTCCAGCACCTTGAGGATGTTGGTGACAGCCGCGAGCCGCTCGAACACCGAGTCGACCCAGCCGCTGTCGTTGATCCGGTAGTACGTGCGCCGGTCACCCGGGGCCGAGACCTTCTCCACCAGTCCCGCCTGTATCAACTGCCGGGTCGACGTGGAGATCGACGCTTTGCTCGCCTGAAGGGTCTCCGCCAGCTGACCCGCCGTCTGCTCCGGCGGATCGCAGATGAGCAGCCACCCGATGACGCGACCGGAGATCCTCGGAAGTCCGGCGTCCTGTTCGAAGTACAGGGCCACGTCCTCGGCGAAGCGCACTGCCTCGTCGTGTGTAATAGCCATGATGTTCAGTCTATGCTGAACATACTGTATCTGCAATACAAGCGGAACCGGAGTCCTCCGTATCGGTGCCCCGGCGCGCACGGGCTGACATCAACGGTCCCGGGCGGAGCGGACCGCACGGGAGCGGACTGGACTGGCTAGGGCACCACCGTGCGTGCCAGGTCCTGTGTCAGCCGGTCGAGGAGGGACTCGCGGTGCTCCTGGAGGAAGAAGTGACCGCCGCTGTAGGAGTGTTGGGCGAAACCGCCCCTGCTGTGGTGCCGCCAGCCTCGCATTTCCTCCTCGCTCGCCTCTGGGTCCTCGCTGCCGCAGAGCGCGGTGATCGGGCAGCGCAACGGCCGCTCGGCGCGGTAGCGGTAGGTCTCCAGCATGGTGATGTCGCCGCGCAGTACCGGCAGATAGAGGGCCCGCATCTCCGGATCCCGGCGGATCTGTTCCGGCACGGCGCGGAAGCGACGGTCCAGGGCGTCCAGGAACTCGTCGTCGGAGAGCAGATGGGACATCCGGCCGGGCTGGGGGATCTCCGGTGTGCTCCGCGCCGAGACCGTCAGGTGGGAGGCTTCCAGCTGGTGCGTACGGCGCAGTTCCCGCGCGACCTCGTAGGCGATGAGCGCACCCAGGCTGTGGCCGAACAGGGCGAACGGACGGTCGAGAGCGGGCGCCAGCGCCCCCGCCGCCTCCCTGGCCAGGGCCAGCAGGTCGGTCCGCGGCTCCTCCCGCAGCCGCACCTCACGCCCCGGCAGCCGCAGGAGCCATACGTCGATCCAGTCGGGCAGTCCGGCCACCCAGCCGTGGAAAACGGTGGTACCTCCCCCGGCGTACGGCACGCAGAGCAGCCGCAGCGCGGCGTCGTCCCGGGGCTCCGGGCGGAGCACCCACCTGGGGTCGACCGCCTGACGGGCAGCCGAAGCCGGTGTCTGCATCGATGAGTTCCCCCTTCAGGACACGTCAGGCGAGGTCGGCGCTGGTCTTCTCGTAGCGGTGCCAGAGGGCCGGCATCTCGGCGGCGAGGTAGCGAAAGAGCTTCTCCATGTTCCGCAGCCGGGCCAGTCGCGCCGAGTCGACGCCTTCGGCTTCGAGGGCCTTGAGGCCCTCCGCCATCGTCTGGTGGAAGTTCGGCCAGCTGAGGAAGGTGTGCTGGATGACCCGGGGCCAGGTGGCGTCCTGGAGGGTGAGGTAGTAGTCGCCGTCCTCGGCGTCCTCACGAATGAAGAATTCGGCCGGGACCAGCTGGTCGGACATCTTGTCCACCGCGTCGCGGGAGATGCCCAGCCTGGCGCTGATGTCGGACGCACGCTGACGCGGCGGGTCGGATATCAGCAGGTAGCCGATCACCTCTCCGCGGTCGGCGGCCATGCCGTCCTTCTCGTAGTAGCGGCCGATCCGGGTGACGATCTCCCGTTCGGCCTGCGGGATGGCGGAACCTGTGGTCATCGGGCGTGCCCTTCTCTGGCGATGGATGGAGGTGATGTTCCGTCAGTTCTCGGGCGCGGTGGCGCCTACCGAGCGCAGATGCACGGCGTAGCGTGCGGGGGTCGAGTGGTCCAGGAAGGCCGCGAGGCCGGTGTGGGCTCCCCAGCCCTCACGGATCCGTCCGACGATCTCCATGGCGGCCAGGGACTGGCCGCCGAGCTCGCTGAACTCGTCGTGGGCTCCGACGCCCGGACGGCCGAGGACCTCCTCCCAGACCCGGATCACCGCGGTCAGCAGGGCGTCGCCCTGTTCGGCGGCGGCCTGTTCGGGCTGTGCCGCCTCCTCGGGGAAGGGAAGCGCGGAGCGGTCCGCCTTGCCGTTCGGGAGCAGCGGGATACCCGAGAGGAAGAAGAAGCGGGTGGGTATGGAGTGCGCGGGTACCGTCCGGGCCAAGTGCTCGCGGCACTGGGCCGGGGTCAGCAAGCGGCCGGCCTCCGGCACGACGTAACCGACGAGGACACCCTCACCGACCCGGGGATGGCGGGCCACGACGACGGCCTCGCGGATGTCCGCGTGCTGTTCCAGCGCCGTCTCCAGCTCCCCCGTCTCCACCCGGACGCCCCGGATCTTCACCTGGCCGTCCAGGCGGCCGAAGAACTCGATGCCGCCGTCGGGCAGGACGGCCGCGAGGTCTCCCGTGCGGTACATGGTCGCGCCCGCCGCCGTGGCGAAGGGATCCGGCAGGAACCGCTCGCGGGTCAGCTCCGGGCGCTGCCAGTAGCCCTGGCCCACTCCCACTCCGCCGATGTAGAGCTCGCCACGCTCGCCGTCGCGCACCGTGCGCCCCTGGTCGTCGAGGACGTACGCGGTGTGGCCCGGCAGGGTGCGGCCCCAGGGGATCGCGTCCCGCTCCGCGTCCTCCTTGCGCACCGCGAACACCGTGCTGCAGCAGGACACCTCGGTCATCCCGGCCACGTTGTGCGCACGGATGCCGGGGCCCAGTTCGGCCAGTGTGGCCACCATGGAGGGCGGGAAGCGGTCGCCTGCCAGGACCACGGTGCGCAGCGTCGCGGGCAGTCCGTTCCCCCGCCGCCGGGCGGTGTCGGTGACCGGGCGCAGCAGCGCCGGTGCCGAGGACCAGGTCGTGACCGACTCGGCGGCCAGCAGATCCAGCAGCGCCCCCGGGTCGGTGCGGTCGGTCTCGCTCGGGATGACCACGGTGCCACCGACGGCGAAGGTCGCGAAGATCTCGATCACCGAGAGGTCGAAGTTGAGGGAGGACACCTGGAGCACGCGGTCGGTGTGGTCCAGGCCGAGCGCCTCGGCCAGGGTCCGCATTGTGTGCGCCACACCGCCGTGCCGGTTCATGGCGCCCTTGGGACGGCCGGTCGAGCCCGAGGTGTAGATGAGGTACGGCAGTTGGGCGGGGTCGACCTCCGGGAGCGGAAGTGTCCCGTCCGGGTCGGTGGTCCGGTCCGCCCGCAGGCCCTCCAGTCCCGCCAGACCGGGGACCCAGGCCGCGGCCTCGTCCACCAGGACGGTCCGGGCGCCGCTGTCGGTGAGGATGAACCGGATCCGCTCCTCGGGATACGCGGGGTCGACGGCGACGTAGGCCGCGCCGGCCCGCATGACGCCGAGCACCGCGACCACCAGCTCCGCAGCGGGTGCCATGGACACCCCGACCAGTTCACCGGGGCCCACCCCCCGCCGCAGCAGCAGGCGGGCCAGGGCGGCACTGCGTGCGTCGAGTTCGCGGTAGGTCATCTCCCGGCCCGCGTGCCGGACGGCCGTGGCCTCCGGGCGCTGCTCGGCCTGCGCCAGCGCCAGTCCGTGCAGGGTCCACCCGGAGTGCCGGTCCACGTCGCCGTCAGTCCTGGCATCGCGCATGAGTCGATTCCTCCTACGGCGGTGAGAATTCACTGATGAAATTTCCGTGGGCCCCGACAGCGCTCGATACTAGCGATCCGAACACGGCCCGCACAATAGTCTCCGGAGCAAATTTCCTACTAGTCGATCAACGATCTCCGACGGACTCTTTCGGCGCCCTGCGGACACCCTCCGGCATCCGTCCGCGAATTCTTTCGAATGCTTGACGGACCCGGGCTCACACTGCTCTATCATCTCAGCACATGACCGAGATTCAGCTGGATTCCGACCGCTGGTTTCTCCGCGCCGGGCGCAGGCAGAACCCCCGGCTGACCGTCCTGGCCGTGCCCTGGGCCGGCAGTGGAACCGCCGCCTACCACGGCATCGCAGATCTACTGCCGCCGGACGTCGAGCTGTGGATGCTCCGCCTGCCGGGCCGCGAGGTCCGTCGTTCGGAGCCGCTCGCCACCTCGATGAGCGAGCTGACCATACCGGCGGCCGCCGCCTGCGCGGAGGCCCTGAACAGCGACTTCGCGCTCTTCGGGCATAGTTCGGGTGCGCTCGTCGCGTTCGACATCGCTCGTCGGCTGCGCCGGGACCATGGGCGGCAGCCCGCCCTGCTCGCCGTGTCCGCGCAACCCGCACCGCACCTTCCGCCGCGTTACGCGCCGATCCACGAGCTGCCCGCCGACAGCTTCCTCGACGCGCTCGACGCGCGCTGCCACAGCGTCCCGCAAGCACTGCGCGAGGACGCGGAAATGAAGGAGGTATATGTTCCGGCCATGCGGGCGGACGTCGCTGTCGAGGAAACCTATCAATACATTCCGGAACCACCACTCGAATGCCCACTGTCAACCTTCGGCGGAAAATCGGACACGGAATGCCGAATTTCCGATCTGGAAGCATGGCAGGTGCACACGTCGGGGAAATTCACCCTCAACGCGCTACCTGGTGACCATTTCTTCTTCCAGACCTCCCGCGAATCGGTGGTGAAACTCCTCGTCGAACAGGCCGGCTGACACGGACCCGGTGCCCCGCCCGCGTGGCGGGGCACCGCGCTGTCCGAAGCGGTCACCGATCCGGGACGCTCACTGGTCGTAGTAGCCCGCCAGTGTGCGCGGCCGGGGCCGGTCGTCGTCCGTAGCCGGCGGCAGGCAGGTCCGGCGCAGTGCGTCCAGCCTGGGCAGGCCGGCCATCACCTCGTCGAAGGGCAGTCCGAAGTCGACCAGGCAGGCGATCTCGTCCACACCGATCCCGGACAGCCGCTCGACCACCTCGGTGCACTTCGCCGGGGTTCCCAGCAGCGAGCGGCGGTCGTAGAAGTCCCGGGCCACGAGGCCGGCGAGTTGTTCCTGCTCCTCGTCCGACATGTCGGACGAGGTGTCGTCGCTGCGCTTCTGGCTGAGGAACGTGGACAGATAGCGCCGCACCGGATCGCGCACCAGCGCCCACACCTGCTCCTCGTCCTCGCCGACGTACGTGTGCATGCCGACGGTGACCACACCCGCGGCCGGGTCGAGCCCCGCGGCGGAGCGGGCCTTGCGGTAGGCGGCGATGTTGTCCGCCAGCCGTTCCCAGCTGTCCAGCAGCGTCAGCACGCCCAGGTCGCGGCGGCCGGCCTCCAGCCAGGTCTCCGGGTTGGACGTGTGCACCATCCAGAGCGGCAGTTCCGGCTGGTGCGGGCGGGGGTAGGTGCGGACCGACAGTGTGCTGTCCTCGGGCCCCTCGAAGGATGTCGGCTCCCCCCGCCACAGGGCTCGCAGGGTGTCGATGGTGGCGAGGGTGTACTCCCGTCGGTCGGTGAAGTGCTCGGGCTGGAACACGAAGTCGCCGCGGTGCCAGCCGGTGGCCAGGCACAGGCCCACCCGCCCGCCGGACAACTGGTCGACCAGAGCCCATTCCTCGACTATGCGCACCGGATGGTGGTGCGGCACGACCACGCTGCCCGCGCGCAACTGGATCCGCTCGGTGACGGCCGCGATGGCGGCGGCCAGCACCGAGGGGTTGGGGAAGCTGCCGCCGAACTCCTGGAAGTGACGCTCGGGGACCCAGATCGCGCGGAACCCGCGCGAGTCGATGAAGCGGGCCACGTCGAGGATGAACCGATACCGCTCGCGCGGTGTCCGCCGGTCGTCCGCGGCGAAGAAGTACACACTGAAATCCATCGCTCACTCCTGGTCCAGCGAGGGCCGCAGCAGGCCCGCGATCCGCTGGAGGTTCTCCTCCAGCACGATGGTGAAGTGGTCGGCGTCCATGGCATGGACGGTCAGACACGTCGAAGAGACGAGGCCGGCGAGCCCGTTGCTGGTGTCTCCGTCCGTCCGCGGTATGGCCGGCATGCCGAAGGGGTTGCCCGGGGCGGAAAAGCCCCGCTCGGCGTGGAAGACGGTGACGTCCACCGCCACGGGCAGCGGCACCGCCTCGTAGCCGTCGAGCAGTTTGCCGTTGAGCTGGAGCACGTCCCACTTGCTGCGCATCAGCTTCAGCACGTGGTCGTGGGCCAGGGTGGCCGGCGAGTTGCCGACGACATGCCGGGCCATCGCGTCGAACTGCTCGTCAAGGGTGAGACCGCGTAGTAGCTCCACGCCGATCTGCTCGTCGACCCGCCACAGCTGGCATGCGGAGTTGCCGATGAGCATGAGGGCCAGGTTCTCGCCCTCGCTCTCCTCGATACCGCTCGCGTCCACGCCGTCCCACGCACCGGTGCCGGGCATCAGCGGGTCCACCAGGTACAGATGGGAGACCTCCTCCCCCGCAGCCAGCAGCTGTTGCGTCATCTCATAGGCGACAACGCCGCCGAAGGAACAGCCGCCTATCCGGTAGGGGCCGTGCGGCTTGCGCCGGCGCAGCGCGGCCAGATAGGCGGCGCTCATCTGCTGGATGTCGTCGAACGACCGGAAGGACAGCTCGTAGTCGACCTGTTCCATGGCGAACACCGGGTAGTCGGGGCCCAGATGGCGGGAGAGGTAGACGCAGTAGCTGACGTCGCCGAAGAGGTGGTGGGTCCAGAAGGTGGCAGGGCGCTCGCCACCACCGTTCACGGACACCAGATGGGCGCCCTCGTCCTCGTCGGTGTTCTCGTACCCGTCCGCGGTGTTCGGCTCCGGCTGCGAGTCCCGCTCTGCGTTCGTGAACGGGTCGGCGTCGCGGAGTCGGTCCGCCGCCGACGGATCACCCAACAGGCTCACTCCCGACGGGAATTCGCGTACGACTGGTGGCGGGACGATCAGGCGATGCCACTCGGCCGGTTCGGTCTCGGCGACGGTGAGAATCACCGTGCGGTCCGCGCCGGCCAGCGGTTTGGGCGCGTAGTCCGCAGCGGCCCGGCCGAGCGTGCCCCGCCAGGCGCCCGCCGCCGACAACCAGGGGGCCAGTTTGCCCTCGGGCAGGGGCGGCTCGGCGAGTGCGCTCAGCACGCGGGCGGCGCCGGCCGCCACCGTGGGTACGTCGGAACCGGCGGGCAACATCTCCTCGTCCAGCCGCTCGCGGGCGCCCCACGCCTCGCCGAGATCGATCGCGGCGGCGCGGACCTCGTCGGCCTCGTCGCCGCCCGCGGGGCGTCCGGGCACAGCGGGGGCGACGAGGGTCAACTGTTCGACCTCGTGGCCCTGTTCGGCGAGAGCACGGGCCGCCTCGACGGCCACCAGCGCGCCGGTCGAGTATCCGGCCAGCCGGAAAGGTCCGAAGCGCCGTTCACGCAGGACCGCCTCGGCACAGGCCTGGCCGAGTTCGGCCATCGTGGCGGTGGAGGCGGGCGGCTGTGTTCCGAACCCCGGGGCCTGGACGCCGAGGACCGCTCCCGCTCCTGTCAGGCCGTCAAGGAGGTTGACCAGCCAGCTGAGTTCACCGGTGTCCCCGTACAGGGCGAAAACGGGTGGGCTTTCGTGGTCCGCGGGCGGGGCCAGTTCGAAGACCCTGGCTTCGAGGGGCACCGGGGGCGGGGCCTGGACCGGCGTCTCGGTGCCGGGTGCCGTGCGCTGTTCGTCCGGTGCGGGTTCCCGCTCCGCGGCGGGCGCGTCCGCCGCATGCCCGTCCGCCGCCAGGTGGGCCGCCAGGTCGCGGACCGTGGAGTACTCGAAGATGGCGGCCATCGGGACGTCCTCGCCGAACCGGGCCTGGACGCGCTGCATGATGCGCAGCGCGGCGATGGAGTCGATGCCGTACGAGGCGAAGTCCCGGTCGAGATCGAGGCTTCCGGCGGTCATGCCGACGCCTTCGGCGATGATGGCTCCGAGTTCTTCCACGGTTCCGGCCGGGGGCCGCGCGGCGACAGCGGCGGCGAGCGGGGCCAGGACAGGGGCGGAAGGCGGGGCCGGGGCCTGGGTGGGAGGCGGAGCCTCGACCCGAGCAGGAGTGGGAGGCGGAGCCTCGACCCGAGCAGGAGTGGGAGGCGGAGCCTCGACCCGAGCAGGAGCCGGGCGGACAGCGACCGCGGGATCGACGGCCCGGCTCGCTCGCGGTTCCGGCTGCGGCCGGGCCTCAAGGACCGGCTCGTCGGCAGGCAGCGGCGCCGGGGGGACCGCGGACGGCGTCGTGACCGCGGTCTCGGGAAGCCAGTAGCTCTGCCGGGCGAACGGATAGGTCGGCAGGTGCAGCCGGGCTGGTCGGCGTCCGCCACCGTGCAGCGCCGACCAGTCCATCGTCGCTCCACGCGCCCAGAGGGAGCCGATGCGACGCAGGCCCTCCTCGGCTCCCGAGGCGAGCAGTCGCGCGGGATCCGGGCCGACGAGCGCCGCGAGGTCGGCGCCGCCTTCGGCCCGGCCGAGCGCGACGGTGCCGTCGGAGGGCACGGACCCCTCGATCACGGCGCGCAGTGCGGCGGTCAGTTCCTCCCGGCTGGATGCCACCAGGGCGAGCCGGCACGGCAGTTCGGGGCGTCCCGTCTGCAGGGTCCAGGCCAGATCGGCCAGATCGGCATCCGCGTCGGCGCCCCGGAACAGGTCCCGTTCGACGTGCGCCAGCAGGCCGATGGCGTACTCGGTCAGCTGCTCCTGATGAACGGCGCTCAGCACGACGAGTTGCGGCCCGGGAGTACCGCGGCCGGCCGACCCGCCGCGGTACTCCTCAAGCACCACATGGGCGTTGGCACCGCCGAAGCCGAAGGAACTGACACCGGCGCGGCGCGGTACCTCCCGGCCGTCCACGACGCGGCTGTCCCAGGGGCGGGCGCTGTCCACCAGATGGAACGGGCTGCGCTCCAGCTCGAGCAGCGGGTTGGGTCGGTCCAGGTGCAGCAGCGGCGGCAGCATGCGGTGCCGCATCGCCAGGACGGTCTTTATGACGCCGGCGACGCCCGCGGCGGTCTCCAGATGACCGACGTTGGTCTTCACCGTGCCGAGTGCGCAGTCCCGCCCCGAGCCGTCCCACCCGCTGTGCCGGAACGCCCGGGTGAGGCCCTGCAGTTCGATGGGGTCGCCGAGCACCGTGCCGGTGCCGTGCGCCTCGACGTAGCCGATCGTGTCCGCCCCGACCCCGGCACGCCGGAGTGCGCTGCTGATCACGGCTGCCTGGGCCGTCGGAGAGGGAGCGGTGAGGGACGTGGCCCGCCCGCCGTGGTTGACGGCGCTGCCCAGGATCACCGCGTGGATCGCGTCGCCGTCCGCCTCCGCGCGGCTGAGCGGTTTGAGGAAGAGCGTGCCGACGCCCTCGCCCCGCGCGTAGCCGTCCGCCCGGTGGTCGAAGCTCTTGCAGCGCCCGTCGGCGGCGAGCATCCCCGAACTGCCGAAGGCCTGGAAGCCGTTGGTGTTCAGGATGAGGTTGACGCCACCCGCCAGGGCCGCCGAGCAGTCGCCGTCCTGGATCGCCCGGACCGCGCGGTGGACGGCCACCAGGCTGCTGGAGCAGGCGGTGTCCACCGGCTCGCTCGGGCCGTGCAGGTCGAGCAGGAAGGAGAGGCGGTTGGCCAGCATGCTGTGCTCGTTGCCGGTCGCCATCTGCCCGTCCACCGGAACCCCGCGCGACAGCAGAAGCTGCGAGTACTCCGACGAGGCGACGCCGACGAACACTCCCGTGTCGCTGCCGGCGAGCCCGAGCGGGTCGTGGCCCGCGTCCTCCACGGCTCGCCAGGCCGTCTGCAGGAAGAGGCGGTGCTGGGGATCCATCAGCCGGGCCTCACGGGGCGAGATCCGGAAGAAGTCGGCGTCGAAGTGGTCGATGTCGCTCAGGAACCCGCCGATTCCCTCAGGTGAGGCCTCGTCCGGACGACCGGCCGGGGCCGTGCCCACCAGGTCGCGGCCCGCGATCAGGTTGGCCCAGAAGGCCTCCAGGTCGGGGCTGCCGGGAAAAGCGCCGGCCATGCCCACGATGGCGACCGGCTCGGGGCCGGTTCGCGGGACGGCCGCGACGGCCGCCGGCTCGGCGGGCGCCGCAGCGGGCTCGGACACCGAGGTCCGTGCCAGGGGCGCCGAAGCGGGCTCCGAGGCCGGCGTCCACGCCGGGGGCGCCGGAGTCGCCGGGACGGGTACGGACGTGGCGATGAGGTCCACCAGCCCGGCGAGATCCGGTGCGGCGTACAGGGCGGTGGGGCTGACCGGCACCCCCAGGTCGGTCTCCAGACGGGCGGCCAGGGCCAGCACGCTCACGGAGTCGAAGCCGTAGTCGCTGAGATGATCGGCGAAGTCCACGTCGTGGGCCGAGACGCCGAGGACCTCGCCTATCCCGGAGACCAGCGCGGCACGCACGCGGTCCGGCGTGGCCGCCGCCGTGACGGGCACGGACTCGGCCGCCGGGACAACTTCGGGCTCGATGGGCGAAGAGGCGGGCACGAGCGGCCCGGCAGGCTCGGGCGCCGAGACGGTACCCGCAGGTGCCGAGACGGTACCCGCCAGGGAGGTGGGAGCCGGTGTGTCGGACATCCAGTAACGCTCCTCGGCGAAGGGGTAGTGCGGCAGCGGGACGACCCGGCGTTCCTGGTCGCGGTCCTGCTCGGTCCAGTCCACGGGGGCTCCTGAGATCCAGGCCGCGGCGAGCGCGGCCGGATCGTCGGTGGGGCGTGCAGGCGGCCGCGGCGCGCGCCGCACCCGGCCGGTCAGTACTCCGTGCTCGGTGCCACGGCCTTCCAGGTGGGCGGTCAGCGCGGCCACGGCTCCGGCCGTGTCCGCGGCGACGAAGGCCAGGCGGTACGGAAGCGCGGTACGGCCGAGTTGCAGGGTCCGGGCCACGTCGGGGAGCGGCAGACCGGCGCCTTCGGCAGCGAGCCGGTCGCGCAACCGCTGGGCAGCGAACCTCAGTTGCTCCTCCCGGTGCGCCGAGACCACGACGACCTGCGGCCGCTGCAGGCCACGCCCTTCCCTGGGCCGGGACGGCGGAGCCTCCTCGACGACGACATGCGCGTTGGCACCACCGGCGCCGAAGGCGCTCACGGCCGCGCGCCGGTGGCCGTCGGCGGGCCGTGGCCACGGGGTCTCCACGCGTACCGGGCGGAGGCCGGAGCCCTCGATGTCCGGGTGCGGCGGGTCGCAGTCGAGCGTGGGCGCCAGCCGCCCGTGCCTGAGCTGCAGCAGCACCTTCGTGAGCTGCGCCATGCCGGAGGCCGCCTCCAGGTGGCCGATGGCGGGTTTCACGGAGCCGGCGTACAGGCCGCCTTCCGGGCCGTACAGGTCTCCGAGCGCCATGGCCTCCAGCGGGTCGGCCAGCGGGGAGCCGGCGGACGCGGCCTCCACGTACTGGATGTCCCCGGGGCGCAGCCCGGCCCGGTCGAGCACGCCGCTCAGCAGGCGGTGCTGCGCTGCCCGGTCCGGTGTCGCGTAGGCGCCGGTGGAGCTGTTGGAGTTGATGCCGGAGGCGAGGAGTACGCCGTGCACCCGGTCTCCGTCGCGGAGCGCGGCCGCAAGCGGTTTGAGGACCACGGCGCCGACGCCCTCGCCGGTGACGATCCCGTCGGCGGCCGCGCTGAAGGCCCGGCCTCGGCCGTCGGAGGAGAGCATGGTCGCCGCGGACAGAGCCAGGTGATGGGAGGGATGAAGCACCAGGCTGACCCCGCCGGCCACCGCTGCCGCGCACTCTCCGCCGCGGAGTGACGCACAGGCGAGGTGGAGTGCGGTCAGCGAGGAGGAGCAGACGGTGTCCACCGCGATACTGGGCCCGCCGAACCGGTAGACGTGCGAGACCCGGTTGGCCACCGACCACGCCCCGGAGGGCGGGGCTTCTCGGTGTCCTCGGCCCCAGCGCTCCAGGGACAGCTGTTGGTACGGGGATCCGCTGACGCCGACGAACACGCCCACGCCCGGCGCACCGGCCCGCGCGCGGAGACCTTCCGCCGTGCTGCCGGAGTCCTCCAGCGCCTCCCAGACACACTGGAGGAACAGCCGTTCCTGAGGGTCCATCCGTTCCGCCTCGCGGGGCGAGATCCGGAAGAGACGTGGGTCGAACAGGTCAACGCCCTCCAGGAAGCCGCCCCAACGGTGCGGGGGCCGGCCGGGGGCGTCGTGGTGCTGGGAGGGCGTCCAACGGTCCTTGGGCACCTCGCCGATGGAGCGCCGGCCGGTGCGGAGGTTCTCCCAGAAGGCATCCAGGGTGTCGGCTCCGGGGTAGCGGCCTGCCAGCCCGACGACAGCGATGGGCTCAGGCGGGCGGATGCTCCGCGGCGACCGTGGCCGCGCGTCGGAGCGCTCGCCTGTCGCGAAGGCCGCACCCCCGGACGCGACGGCCGGTTCAGCGGTCGCAACGACCTGCCCGGCGGCCGCGGAAGCCGGTACGCGGGTAGCCGGAGCTTGATCGCCGTCCTCCGCCTGCCGATCAAGCGCACTGGCGTCCGGCTCCGCGCTCGCGCCGTCGTCGCCGAACTTCCCCGCTGCGGCCAGCACCTCCGCGACGGAGCCGATGGTGCCGCCGAGAAACGGCAACGGACCGATGTCCGCGCCCAGTTCACGCTCGGCCCGGTCCGCGACCTCCATGGTGATCAGCGAGTCGGCGCCGTAGACCTCCAGCGGCGCGGCCGCCTCCAGCTCCTGCGCGGGAATGCGCAGGGCTTCGGCGAACGCGCCGGTCAGCCAGGTCACCGCCCGGATGAGTGCGTCGGCCGACGGCGAGGAGACAGCCGGCGCCTCCCGTGCCCGCTGCGGCGCGGGCCGAGGCGGCGCGGGGACGGTCACCGCTGCCGCGCCCACGGTCGGCACGTCGGTCCAGCCGTCGTGCTCGGCGATCAGGATGTGCTGCCCCGACTCCGCATCGGGCACTCCGGGCGCGCCCTGCGCGCGGACGTCCCGGAAACCGGACGCGGCGAGCACCGCCCGCCAGGCCGCGGGTTGCAGCAAGGGCGCGTGCGGCAGCCGCAGTTCGCCGTCCTGGTAGGCCCACCAGCCGTCGGTCAGGCCGAAGACCACGTTCACCGAGTCGAGCACCCGGGTGGCCTCGTTGAGCACCAGGACGCCGCCCGGACGCAGCAGCCGACGGCAGTTGGCGAGGGTCTGCCGCAGGTCGGGCGTGGCATGGAGGACATTCGCGGCGAGTACCACGTCCCAGCCGCCCGCAGGGAACCCCTGCGCCTGCGGATCGGTGGACACGTCCAGCGCCCGGAAGCGTACGAAGGGGTGTTCGGCGCCGAGGCGCTGCTGGGCCCGTCGCACCAGGCCGGTGGCCAGGTCGGTGTAGTCGTAGCTCAACCGGGACCCGTACGGTGCCAGGGCCTGGAGGACCGGACGGCTGGTGCCGCCGGTTCCGGCGCCGATCTCCAGTACCGAAGCCGCGGCGCCCGGCTCCTCGTCCAGCACGCGGGCGACCGCCGCCCGCACGGCGCCGGCGCAGGCGTTGTTGAAGAAGGCCGACCGCGGGTCGTCGTGGTACAGCGGGGCGACCCGGCGGTCGGAGCCGCCCGGGAACAGCAGTTCAAGTCCCGCTCTGCGGCCCGCGAGCACGTCGGGCAGCGCCGCGGCACAGTCGGCGATGAGTTCCAGCGCGCCCGCACTGTGCGGGTGGGTTCCGGCCAGGTCGGCGCGGAGCGTGGAGGCATCCTGGTGCAGTGCGGTCACCGTGCCGTCGGCCGTGAGGTGGCCGCCGTGCACCAGGGCCGCGTACGCGGCGGCGAGCAGCCGTCGCCGGCCGGGCACCACCGACAGGCGCTCCGCCAGCCGCTCCAGGTCGATCCGCTCCTTGGGACGCAGACCCCCGGGACCGCGCAGCGCGTCCATGATCTGCTGCCTGGCCAGTCGCTCCACCCGGTCGAAGTAGTCACGGCCGGGGAGCGCCGCCGTCCCGGTGCCCAGGCCCTCGGCCGCGCCTTCGGCGGCCGCGCCGGCCAGAGCCGGGGCGGCAGGCTCTTGAAGCCGCCGGGCCGGTCCGGCCGGCGGTGCGGCCAGGCGGATGGGTGCTATCTGCGTGACCGGTGCGGCGAGCACCCGGCGGAAGGCGTCCAGTCCCTGCTCGTCGCTGAGCGGTTCCACCCCGGAGGCACTGATCCGGGCCCGGTACTCGGCCGTGGCCACTGAGCCGCTCTCGCCCCAGAATCCCCAGTTGAAGAGCCGCACACGGCGACGCAGGCGGGCGCTCAGGTAACGTCCGAAGGCGTCCTGGAAGGTGGACCCGGCCGCGTAGTTGGCCTGGCCGGGGTTGGCGGTGTGCGAGATCGCGGAGGAGAACAGCGCGACGAAGTCCAGGTCCTGATCGGCCAGCACCTGCTCCAGCACCACCGTGCCGCGCACCTTGGGATCCAGGGCGGCGCGGAAGGTGGGCTCGTCCATCCGCTCCAGCGTTCGGTCCGCGAGGACGAAGGCGGAGTGCACGACCCCGTCTATCGAGCCGAAGCGTTCGCGGACCGCCCGGACGACCCGTCGCATCGCCTCGGGGTCGGTCACGTCGGCCGACTCGTAGAGCACTTCGGCGCCCGCCTCGCGCAGCCCGTCGAGGTATCCGGCGGGCAGCGCGTCGCAGGGCCGTCGGCCGACGAGGGCCAGTCGTGCCCCGTACCGCCCGGCGAGGTGACGGGCGATCACCGAGCCGAGTCCGCCCGCTCCGCCCAGCACAAGATAGCTGCCGCCGCGGCGCAGCGGCAGCGCGTCCTCGTCGGTGGGTGGCAGCTGCGCCTCGGCGAGTCCGCACTCCAGAAGCACGCCGCCGCGCAGCGCGCGTTCGGCGACCGTCCCCTCGTCAGCGGCTGTCGTGACCGCGTCCAGCAGGGCTTCCATGCCGCCGCCTTCGGCGAGTTCGGCCGGGTCGAGGTCGAGCAGACCAGCCTTCAGGAAGGGCAGCTCTCTGGCGAGCGACCGGGTCAGGCCGATCAGCGAGGCGGCGAACGGGTTGTCGGCGGGCACGGCCGGGTCCGGCTGCTGGACGCCGCAGGTGACCACGGTCAGGCGGGCTCCGCGCGGACGTGCGGCGGCGAAGGCGCGGGCCAGGTGGAAGAGCGCGACCGCGCCGCGTTCCTGGCTCCGTTCCAGGTGGTCCAGGTCCTCGTGGCTGTAACGGACGTGGTCGATTCCGCCGAGGAAGTACACGTCGGGGGCAGGCCCCGCCTCCGCGAGCAGCCGCGGCAGGTCGGTGGCGGGGTCGAGTCCGGCGAGGTCGGCCACCAGCGCACCCGGGGACCGCTCGGCGAGTCGTGCGCCAAGACCGAAGTCGTCCGCGGTGGAGAGCACCAGGGCACGCCCGCGCTCGGCGTCCGCGGGACGTGCGGGCTCGATCGCGGACCACTGCGGTCGCAGGTAGGTGACCGGCTCCCCGGCGGGTCGGGCCCGGCCCGCCACCGTGAAGTCGTCCAGGACGAGCACGGGTTGGCCGCTCTCGTCGGCGACCACCACGTCACAACGGGCGGTGGTGCCGTCCGAGCGCAGCAGCCGGGCGTACGCGTAACGGGCCGCTGCGGGCTCACCGAGCAGGCGCACCGCCGCGACGGACGCCGGTACGGGGGTCCGGGCCGCGAGTTCCTCGGGAAGGATGCCCTGAACCGCGTGCAGTGCGCTGTCGATCAGGCCGGCGGGTATGGATCCGGGGGCGACGGTCCCCGGCGCCGGCTCCAGTTCCACCAGGGCCTCACCGGCACCGCGCAGCAGTCGGCGGACCCTGCGGTAGGCGGGTCCGTAGGCAAGGCCCGCGGCTGCGGCCCGCTCGTACAGTTCCTCGCCGCTGACGGTCCCCGCGCAGCGTGAGCGCAGCACGTCCAGCTGAAGCCGTTCGGCGGGGTCGGACCGGCTCCCGCGGATCGTGCCGGTGCTGTGCACGGTCCGGGCATCGTCCTCCCCCGTGCTGATCTCGTATGTCGCGCCGTCGGCCGCCGGACGCAGCACGACCCGTACATCGCTCCCGTCGTCGCCGACCTCGAGCGGCACCCGCCAGCGCACGTCCGTCAGGGCCGAGGGACCGGCGCCCCCCAACGAGGCGGCGGCTCTGGCGAGTTCCAGCTGCAGGACCCCCGCGACGAGCCTGCGGCCGCCCACCACATGGTCGGCGATCAGCGGGTAGGCGGGTTCCAGCCGGACGGTGACGGTCTCGGCTTCCGGCTCGGGCGCGGTCGTACGGATCCAGTGACGGCCACCCGCGAACGGGTAGGTGGGCAGCGGAATCCGGCGTACTCCCGGGCGGTCGACGCGCTGCCAGGGGATGTCGGCGCCGGCCGTGAACGCACGGCCGAGTTCGTCGAGCCGACCCTCCTGGGCGAGGCGAACCAGCTGTTCGGGGTCCTCCTCGGCCGGCGCCGCCAGGTCGGCCCGCCCGGTGAGCAGGCCGCTGACGGCACGGCCGGCGAGGTGTCCGCGCAGGGCGGGAGCGATCTCGGCGACGTCCCGTACGACGAGGGCGAGCCGGGTGTCGAGCTGGTCGCGCCCCTGTTGCAGGGTGACGGCCAGCGAGTCGAGCGGGAGCGCGGCGGCGTCGTTCCGTTCGAGGTGCTCGGCCAGCCGGGCGGCCACGGTCCGCAACCGCTCCTCGTCGCGCGCGGACAGCACGATCAGCTCGGGCCGGGCCGACGGGCCGGCCTGCCGTACGGGCGGCCGGTACTCCTCGACGACGACGTGGGCATTGGCTCCGCCGGCCCCGAAGGAGCTGAGCGCCGCCAGTCGGGCCCGGTCGCCGCGCTGCTCCCAGGGCCGGGCCGCACGCGGTAGTACGAAGGGGGTTCGGGCGAGGTCGAGGGTGTGGTTCTCGTCGTCGCAGTGGAGGGTGGGCACAATGGTGCGGTGCTCCATCTGGAGCAGGATCTTGGTGAGACCGCCGATCCCCGCCGCCGACTCCGCGTGCCCGATATTGGACTTCACCGACCCCAGAGCGCAGAAGCCGGTCTCGTCCGTGTACTCGCCGAAGGCCCGGCGCAGCCCCTCCACCTCGATCGGGTCGCCGAGCTGCGTGCCGGTGCCGTGCGCCTCGACGTATCCGACATCGCGGGCGTCGACCCCGGCGGCGCGCAGCGCGTCCGCGACCACCCAGCCCTGGGCCTGCGGGCTGGGCACGGTGTACCCGTTGGTGCGGCCGCCGTGGTTGACGGCCGTGCCCCGGATGACGCCACGGATCGGGTCACCGTCCGCGACGGCGGCCGACAGCGGCTTGAGGACGACGGCGCCGACACCCTCGCCGGGCACGAAGCCGTCCCCTCCCGCGCCGAAGGCCCGGCAGCGTCCACCGGGCGCCAGCATCCGCAGCTCGGAGAGGACAACCCACTTACTGGGGTGGACGTTGATGCAGACGCCGCCCGCGACGGCGACGCGGCTCTCCCCGGACCGCAGGCTCTCGCAGGCCAGGTGGAGCGCGGTCAGCGAGGCGGAGCAGGCGGTGTCGACGACCATGCTCGGGCCGTGCGCGTCGAGCCAGTACGAGAGGCGGTTGGCCGCCGAGAAGTCCATCGCGGGTGCGATCACGCGATTGCCCCTGCCCCACTCCTCGGCGCCCAGCAGCCCGTAGGAGGAGCCGGTGACGCCGACGAAGACACCGACCGAGTGGCGTCCGCGGGTGTCGCGGGTGCGCTCGTGGAGCAGGCTCCGCGAGTAGCCGGCGTCCTGCAGTGCGCTCGCGGCGACCTCCAGGAAGAGCCGCTCCTTGGGGTCGCTGCGCTCCGCCTCACGCGGTGAGACGTTGAAGTAGGCGGCGTCGAAGCGGGCCACGTCGCGCAGGAAGCCGCCGGAGTCGCCGTACGACATGCCCGGCCGGCGGGCGCCGGGGGCGTGGTACTCGGCGTGTTCCCAGCGGTCCGGTGGAATCTCGCCCACGCAGTCACGGCCCTCGGACAGCGAGCGCCAGAACTCCTCCAGGTCCTCGCCGCCGGGGTAGCGGCCGGCCAGGCCGATGACGGCGATGGGCTCCTGGGACGCCGCGCGCCCGGACGGCGGCCGGGTCTCGGTCGGTGCCCGCTGCGCGGCGGGTGCGGCCGGAGTGGACGACAGCAGGCGGCTCAGCTGCTCGGCGTGCGTGCGGACCAGTTGAGCGGTGAGTTCGGCGACGTTGCGGTACTCGAAGAACAGCGTCACTGGCTGCGGGCCGAGCTCGTCCTCCAGGACGGTGGTGAGCTTCCTGATCAGAATGGAGTCCACACCGATGGTGGAGAACTCCTGGTCGCGGCGCAGCCGTCCGGCAGGCAGCCGGACGGTCTCCGAGACCAGCCCCAACAGCCACTTCTCCACGGCAACGGCCAAGTCGGAACGCGGACTTGTGGACGGGTCCGGGTTCGTCGTCGGACCGGCGGCCGGCTCGACGACGGGGTCGTCGGCGCCCGGATCGGTGGACGAGTGGTCCCGGGTCGCGCCGTCCGTCCGGTCCGTCATCCGTGAGGCGATGAAGTCCGCGGCCCTGGACGGGTTCCCGTAGACGGCCAGCCATTCGGCGCCCTCCCCGCGGACGGCCGCCTCCAGCGCGGCGAGGCCCTCCGCCGGTGGCATCGGGACCATGCCCTGGAGCTCCTCCAGCACACGCTGGTCGCTCCGCTCCAGGTCCATGCCGCCGCCGCTCCACAGCGGCCAGCAGACGGAGACGGTACGGCCGCTGCGTCGTCCCTCCCCCACCAGGGCCTCCCTGGCCGCGGCGAATCCGCCCAGGCCCCGGTTGGCCGCGGCGTAGTCGCTCTGGCCGGCCATGCAGAGGTAAGCGGCGGTGGAGGAGAACAGGGCGAGGAAGTCCAGTGGCAGTTCGGCGGTGGCCAGGTCGAGATTGCGGGCGCCGGCGAGTTTCGGCCTCGTCACCGCGAGCACGTCGCGCGGATCCTTGTTGACCACGTAGGCGTCGTTGTTGATCCCCGCGGAGTGCAGGATTCCGTGCAGAGCCCCGAACTCCCGCAGGGCGACTCGCACGGCGGTCTCGACGTCTGCGGCCTCGCCGACGTCCCCACGGACGTAGTGGGCCGCTCCGCCGAGCTCGCCGATCCGTGCGCAGGCCGCGCGGACCCGCTCTCCGGGTTCGGACCGTCCCATCAGGACGAACCGGGCACCGTCGCGCTCGGCCAGCAGTTCGGCTAGGCGCAGTGCGATGCCGCCCGCGCCTCCGCTGATCAGATAGCCGCCCCCTCGCCGGAAGACCGGCCGGTTCGCCGCCGGTGCCGTGGTAGGCAGCACGGTGCGAACGGCGCGGCCGTGCCGGTCGTGGCGGACCTGTGCGGCGCCCGCCCGGGCCTGGGCGAGTTCGGTGAGCCCCAGCCGCAGGGCCGCCTCGGCCCCGGCGGGTCCGGTGGGCAGGTCGGGGGCCTCGACGGCGACGGCCCGGATACGGCGGTCCTCGAAGCCGGCGATCTGGCAGAAGCCGCCCAGTGACGCGGCGACCACTTCCCGGCGCGGGCCGGTGACCACACAGGCGAGGTCCACCGGACCGTTCTCCCGGTCGGCGATCACCGCGCGCACCGCCGCGAAGACGGGGTCGAGGGCGTGTTCCGCGGCCTCGGCCGCGACGTCGACCAGGAAGACTGCGCGGCGCGGCGGCCGCCCCGTCCGGCGCCGGTCCGCCCACAGTCCGGCCCAGGCGGACGTGTCGGTCGGATCGGCGAGGTGCACCGTGGTGCCGGGCAGCGCGTCGGTGGCGCCGAGAGCGACCCGGAGTGCGCCGGCCGGCGCGGCGGCGAGTGACCGGCTGTCGGTGGCCACGACCATCAGGCCCGGCGGATCGGAGTCGACCGGGGCGGAGGCGGGCCGCAGCTCCCACTGCGGGCGGAACAGGGCCAGGCTGTGCCCGCCCGGCCGGAGCAGCGACACTGCCTGGGCGGGCGTGAGCTCGCCGGCGTCGACCCGGGCCAGGATGCTGCGGCGGAGGGAAGCGGACTCGGCGGTCATACGTGGGATCCGTTCTCGCTCGTGGTCATCAGCCGGTCGACCTCGTCGACCGACAACTCACCGCGCTGCAGCGCCTCCAGTACGCCCTGCAACCGGCCGTCGGCCGGGGCGTCCGCCGGGGTACGGACCGCGCCGGGTACCTCCGTCACCGGGCCGTGGGCCCAGTGCCACTCGGGTGCGAACGGGTAGGCCGGCAGGGACACCCGCCGGGCGCTGCCGCGCGGGCCGTGGAGCACGGACCAGGGGAGGTCGGCCCCCGCCGCCCAGGCGCGGCCCCGGTCCAGGAGGTCCTCGGGCACAGGGCTCTCGGGCCCCGGGGCGTGCGGTCCTGCGGTGCCGACCGCGTACCGGCCGGGCCGCCCCGCCAGGAAGGCGCCGAGTTGCTCCCGGATCTCCTCCTGGTCGGAGGCGACCAGGGCGAGCCGCGCGGCCATCGCGTCCCGGCCTTCCCCGAGCGTGAACGCCAGGTCGGGCAGCGGGACCTGATGTGCGGACAGATGGTCGAGCAGCCGCCGCGCGGCTGCCCGCAGCCGGTCCTCGTCACGGGCGGAGAGCAGGACCAGCTGCGGGCCCTCGGCCGCCGGCGCGGTGGCCTCCCGGCCGGGAGGTTCCTCCAGCAGCACATGGGCGTTGCCGCCGCCGAAGCCCATCGAGCTGATCCCGGCCCGGCGCGGAAGCTCTCGCCCTGCGGCGTCCGTCAGCCGTTGCCACTCCCGGGTGGCGCCGACGACGTGGAACGGGCTGCCTTCCAGTTCCAGCAGGGGGTTGGGCCGCCGGTAGTGGATGCTGGCGGGCAGCGTGCCGTGCCGCATCGCCAGAACGACCTTCACCAGGCCCGCGATGCCGGCGGCCGCCTCCAGGTGGCCCATGTTGGACTTGATGGTGCCCAGGCCGCACCAGGGGGCAGCGACGTCGCCGTGTTCTCCGGTGAGTTCGGCGAAGGCGAGCCGCAGACCGCGTATCTCGATCGGATCGCCGACCACTGTGCCGGTGCCGTGCGCCTCGATGTAGGTGACCGTGCGCGGGTCGACTCCCGCCCTGCGGTACACCGAGGAGATGAGGTCCGCCTGAGCGGCCGGGCTGGGCACGGTCAGGGACTGCACGTGCCCGCCGTGTCCGGTGCCTGTTCCCCGGATGACGGCGTGCACGGTGTCGCCGTCCGCGAGGGCCCGGCTCAGCGGCTTGAGCAGCACGGCGGCGACTCCCTCACCGCGTACGAACCCGTCGGCGGACTCGTCGAAGGTGCGGCAGCGTCCGGTGGGCGAGAGCATGCCGGTCTGGCCGAGCGCCACGTACAGCGGCTCGGTGAGCACCAGGTGCACGCCGCCCGCGACGGCCTGGTCGCAGTCGCCGTCGCGGATGGCCCGGACGGCCGCGTGCAGGGCGAACAGCGAACTGGAGCACGCGGTGTCGACGGACTGGCTGGGTCCCCTCAGGTCCATCAGGTAGGAGACCCGGTTGGCGATGATGCAGTGTGCGAGTCCGCTGCTGGAGTGCGCCTCACGGTCCCTGCCGATCGCCGTGAGGTGGCCGTCGTAGTCGTGCGAGGTGGCTCCCACGAACACGCCGGTCCGGGTGCCCCTGAGCTCCGAGGGCCGATGACCGGCGTCCTCCACCGCGGCCCAGGCGGCCTGGAGGAAGAGCCGCTGCTGGGGGTCCATCAGATCGGCTTCCAGCGGAGAGATCCCGAAGAAGCCGGCGTCGAACTCGCCCACGCCGTCGATGAAGGCGCCCCATTTGCTGTTGGTCCGCCCGGGGGTGCGGACCGGGTCTCCGTGGATGCGCCGCCAGTCGAACCGCTCGGCGGGTATCTCGGTGACCAGGTCGGCGCCGTCGTGCAGGTTGCGCCAGAGCGCGTCCGCGTCCGGCGAGCCGGGGAACCTGACCGACAGGCCGACGATGGCGACCGGATCGTCGACGACCGCCCCCACCTCTTCGCGCGGCGGCGCCGGTTCGGGCGCGTGCGTGGGGGCGACGATGAAGCGGGCGCAGGCCTCTGGGGCGTGCTCACGCAGGTAGTGGGCGACGGCGTCGAGTGTGGTGCGCTCGTAGAGCAGCACCTTCGGCAGCTTCCCGAAGTCCTTCTCCAGCCTGCGGACCAGTTGGATCGCCCCGAGCGAGTCGAGACCGTACCGGTCGAAGGTCGCGGTGGGGTCGATGTCCGTGACGGCCAGTCGCAGGAACTCCGCGAAGATCCCGCTGAGGTGGGCGATCACGGAGTCCCCCGATCCGGCGTCCGGTGCGGGCCCGAGCGCGGCAGCCCCTTCCCCGGCGGCGGACCCGGCGGAGTGCTCCGCGGAGACCTGCGTGCGTATCGGACCCGCGGCCACGGCGAGCAGCACCGACTGGTCCAGTTCGCTCTCGTCGAGGCCGACCGCACCGAGCGGACGGACTTCCGTGAACCCGGCCGCCACGAGCGCCTGGCGCCAGCGCGGTACGTCCAGCAGGGGTGCGCCGGGCAGACGCTCGGCGGGTTCCTCGAACGCCCACCAGCCGGGGATCATGCCGAACATCAGGGCGAGGTAGTCGAGGTTGCAGGTGACCTCGTTGAGCACCAACAGGCCGTCCCTCGCCAGCAGGGTCCGCAGCCGGTCGAGGCTTCGCGAGATCCGCCGGGTGGCGTGCACGACGTTGGCCGCGAGCACCAGATCGGCCGAGCCGGGCTCGAAGCCCTGCTCCGCGGGGTCCCTCTCCAGGTCCAGTACGTCGAAGCGCAGGGGGACGCCGTGGCCGCCGAACTCCCGCTCGGCGGCGCGGAAGAAGGACGCCGAGACGTCGGTGTAGCGGTAGTCGACCAGAGCGGCGTCCGGGCCGAGCGTCGCGAGGAGCCGCAGGACCCGGTCGCTGGTTCCGCCGGTACCCGCTCCGATCTCGACGATCCGCACCGGCCGGCCCGGCTCGGCGGCCAGCCGTTCGGCGGCGAAACCGTGCACGGCGCGGGCGACCAGTTCGTTGTAGTGGTCGGCGATGGCATTGCCCCGGTAGATGTCGGCGAGCACGTTCGGGTTGTCGCCGGAGAAGTACAGCTCCAGCGGGTCGACCCGGCCGGCCAGCACGTCGGGCAGGGCGGGCAGGCACTCACCGACCAGCCGCACGTGGGCGGAGAGTTCGGGGTGCCGGGCGAGCAGCGTGTCCAGCTCCCCCGAGGCGTACGGGCTCGGGTCGGCCGCCCGGCCACGGCGCAGCACGCCCTCGATCACTCCGGTCAGCCGCTCGTACGAGGGATCGGCGGCCAGCGATGCCGTCGCCCCGGGTACCAGCGGATCGCCGCCCAGGCGGCCGCGCAGATCCGCGTCGAGCATTCGTGCCGCGGTCGTACCGAGACGCCGCAGGGCGGTCGCGACGCGCCGGTCGTCGTACGTACTGCCGCGCAGGTAGGTGTCGACGGCCCGCTCGGCAGCTTCGGTCGGCCCGGCACGGCCGGTGGTGACGGCGGCCGTCGCGGACAGGCCGCCGGGTGCCGGCACGGCCGGCGTCACGGGTACGAACGCGGGCGCGGGTACGGGCGCGGGCGTCACGGCGGGCGCCGTCAGCGACCTCGGCGGAGTCGTGACGGCGGGGAGCGGCACGCCGGGGGGCGCCGTCGAGAGCGCGGCAGGCCGCTCCGGGCCGGCCGCGCCGGTGACCGGGGCCGCCGGCCAGTAGCGGTCACGCGCGAACGGATACGTGGGTGCTGCCAGCCGGGGCGCGGATGCCTCGGGGCGGGACGACCAGTCCACGGTTTCCCCCTCGGTCCACCGGCGTGCCGTGCGCACGGCTTCGGCTGACGGGTCGGTGCCAACCAGGCGCAGCGGGTCGCCGGTCAGCCCGGCGGCCAGGAGTTCGTCCAAGCCGCGCAGCAGCGCCCGGCGGTCGGACGCGACGACGGCGGCACGGGTCTCCAGTGCGAACCGGCCTTGTTGCAGGGTGGCGGCGATGGAGTCGAGCGGCTCGTCCGAGTCGACGAGGAAGGCCCGCTGACGGGCGATCACCTCCAGCAGCCGCCCGCTGTCGGCGGCCGAGTACGGGAACACCAGCGGCCCCTCGGACAACGGTGTCCGCCTCGGGGACGACGGGGACTGCTCGACCACGACGTGGGCGCACGCCCCGCCGAATCCGAACGAGCTGACACCGGCGCGGCGCGGCCGGCCGGAGGCGGGATCCCAGCGTTCGGTCGTTTCGTTGACGCGGAGCGGTCCGCCGTCGAAGTCGCAGTACGGGTTGGCGCGAGCGTACCCGGGCATGGCCGGAACGAGGCCGTGACGTACGGTCAGCGCGGCCTTGATCAGGCCGGTGAGGCCGGCCGCCGCCTCGGTGTGGCCCAGGTGGGCCTTGGCCGTGCCGACGGCGCAGAAGCCGGTACGGGAGGTGTGCCGGCCGAAGGCCGCGACGAGTCCGTCGACCTCCACGGGGTCGCCCAGCTTGGTACCGGTGCCGTGGGCCTCCAGATAGCCGATGGTGTCCGGGCTGACGCCCGCGTCGGCCCAGGCGGCTTCGAGAAGTGCGCTCTGCCGCTCGGGGTTGGGCGCGGTGACGGCCCCGGCCCGTCCTCCGTGGTTGGCCGCGGTGCCCCGGATCACCGCGTGCACCGGGTCACCGTCCCGCAGCGCGGCGGCGAGCGGTTTGAGCAGGACGGCCGCGACCGCCTCGGCCGGAACGTAGCCGTCGGCCCGTTCGTCGAAGGCGTGGCAGGCGCCGCTCGGCGACAGCGCGCCGATCGCGGAGAGCTGCGTGTAGTGCCGGGGCGTGAGGATGAGATTGGTGCCCGCGGCGAAGGCCATCGCGCACTCGCCGCGGCGCAGGGCGGCCACGGCGAGGTGCACGGCGTAGAGCGAGCCCGAGCAGGCGGTGTCGACCGTGAGGCTCGGCCCCGTGAGGTCGAAGAAGTGGGAGGGCCGGTTGGCCGACATGGACACGGCGGTGCCGATCGGCTCGTACGGCCCCACCGGGCGGTCGCGGCGGATCATCTCCTCCTCGTAGTCCCGGAAGGAGCGGCCCACGAACACCCCGGTGTCCGAGCCGTGCAGCCGGCCGGCCGCCGCACCGTCCTCGGCTGTCTCCCACAGCACTTCGAGCAGCAGCCGGGACTGCGGGTCTGTCGCCTCCGCCTCGTCGGGCGACATCCCGAAGAGAGCGGCGTCGAAGCGGTCGGCATCCGCGAGGAAGCCGCCGCGCGGGCAGTCCGTACGGCCGTCGCCGCCCTGCGGGTCGTAGACCGCGTGATGGTCCCAGCGGTCCGCCGGCACGTCGGTGACCAGGTCCGCGCCGCTCAGCAGCCGTTGCCACAGTTCGGCGGTGTCGCGGGCTCCGGGGAAGCGGCCGGCCATGCCGATGACGGCGATCGCCCCGTCGGCGGATTCCTCGGACGGCCTGTGCGCCGGTCGCGCCAGCCGGGAGGACTCCTCGGGGAACTCGGCGCACAGGTGCGCGGCCAGCCGTCCCACGTCGGGGTGGCGGAAGAAGACGGTGGGCACCAGGGGGCGGCCGAGGTCGGCCTCGATCCGGTCGTTCAGTGTCATCAGGTCGGCCGAGGTGAGCCCGAGGTCGAGGAAGCCGCCGGGGTCGGGGGCGACGGGTGTGCCCAGTAGTTCGCGGACGAGTTCGTTGAGGTAGCCGGTGACGGCATCGAGTACGTCGTCGCCCGATGGCATGTCGTTCGCCTCCTCGGCGGTGGCTGTGCGGGCGGCCTGGGGTCCGCCCGGGTGGGGCGCGGCGGACGGCGGCAGGTCGCTGCCGGGGCTGCCGGCGCCCGCGGTGATCCACCTGCGGCGCCGTTCGAAGCCGGTGAGCGCGAGCGGGGTACGGCGCGGTTGGTGGCCTTCGGGTGCCTGCTCGAGGACCACATGGCAGTTGGTGCCGCCGAACCCGAAGGAGGACACCGCGGCGCGGCGCGGCAGCCCGGGCTCCGACTGCCACGGGCGACCGGACGTGACGGGACGGAACGGGGTGCGGTCGAAACCGAGCCTCGGATGCGGCTGCGCGCAGTGCAGTGTGGCGGGCAGGTATCCGTGCTGCACCGCGAGCACCGTCTTGACCAGCGAGGCGATGCCACCGGCGTGCAGCAGTGCGCCGAGGTTGGACTTGACCGAGCCGACCGCGCAGTGCTGGGTGTCGCTGCCCAGGCTGCGGTAGACCTCCGCCGCCGCGTGGATCTCGATGGGGTCGCCGAAGCGGCTGGCGGAGCCGTTGACCTCCAGGTAGCCGATGGTGGACGAGCCGACCCCCGCGGCCCGCATCGCGGTGCGCAGCAGATCCGTCTGCGCCTCGTGGCTGGGGGCGGTGAGGCCGAGGGTGCGGCCGTCGTTGTTCACGGCGGAGGCGAGGAGGGTGGCGAGGATCTGGTCGCCGTCGCGCAGGGCCCGCTCCTCGGTCTTCAGGAGCACCATCCCCAGTCCCTCGCCCGGCACGGTGCCGGTGGCCTCCCGGTCGAAGACCCGGCTGTGCCCGTCCTGCGAGAGCACGCCCGCACGGCCGAGGCCGAGGTAGACGAACGGGTCGAGCAGCAGCTCGCAACCGCCCGCGATGGCGTAGTCGCATTCGCCGGCCAGCAGGCTCTGCACCGCCTGGTGCACGGCGACCAGCGAGGAGGAGCAGGCGGTGTCCACGGCCAGGGACGGTCCCCGGAAGTCGAAGACATGGCTGATCTGGGTGGCCACCATGTTGGGCAGCGCGCTGACCAGGAGTTGGGGAGTGGTCGGCGGGCCGCCGATGCAGTTGCGGCGGACGTAGTCGTTGGCGCCGACTCCGAGGAAGACGCCCACTTGTTCTCCGGCCACTTCTTTGCGGGAGTAGCCGGCCCGGTCGAGCAGTTCCTGTGCCAGTTCCAGGCAGAGCCGCTGCTGCGGGTCCATCCAGGCGGCGTCCTGCTCGCTGATGCCGAAGTACTCCGCGTCGAAGTGGTCGATGCCGTCGATGAACCCACCCCAGCGGGCCGCCTCGACCACGTCGGGGTCGGCGCCCGCGAACCAGGCGGGCGACCAGCGGTCGTCGGGGGTACGGGACACCGAGTGGATGCCGCGCACCAGGTTCTGCCAGAACTCCTCGACGGAAGGTGCCCCCGGCACCCGGACCGACGCCGCCACGACGGCGATCCGCCCGGTCGGCGCCGCCGGCCCGGGTACGGCCGCCGCCGCGGACGCGGGCTTCGCCCCGGTGGGCGGGACGAAGGCCGTGTGCGCCGCCGGGGTCCGCTCCGGTGCGGTGGCCGGGGATGAGGACGGGGCCCACTTCGCGGTGGGAGACGGTTCCGCGGCGAATACGGGGGCCGGTTCCGCGCCGAGGGCAAGAACCGGTACGGGGTGTTGTACCGGCGCAAGGTCGGCGCCCGGCGAAGAAGCGGGTGACCGTTCCCGGGCAGAGGCGGAGACAGGTTCCTGTACGGAGGCCGGGCCTGGGGAAGCGGCCGGAAGTTCCTCGGCCAGATGCTCCGCCAGCGCCCGCAGGGTGCGGCGGCGGGCGACCACGGACGGCACGATGGCGGTGCGGTAGCGCTGTTCGAGCACGTCGAGCGCGCGCATCGCGGCGATCGAATCCACTCCGTAGTCGGCGAGATCCTCGTCCGGGTCCAGGTCCTGTGCGGGCAGCTTCAGGACCTCGGCGAAGATCTCGACCAGTTCCTGGCGCAGAGCGTCGGCGCCGGCACCGGTCCGCTCGGCCTCGACCGGGCCGCCGGCCGCCGCGTCCCCGTCCGTATCCGTATCCGCGTCCGCATCCGCATCCGCATCCGTGCGGTGCATCGTGAGCCGCTGCTCCAGTCGTGCCGCGTCGCCCCGGAAGACGGCGAGTTGGCCGGCCTCGTGCCGGAGGGCGAACTCCAGGGCCGCGAGTCCGTCGGAGGTGTCCAGCGGTTCGAGGCCGTTGACTTCCAGCACCGTGCGTTCCACCGCGGGGTTGATCCGCATGCCGCCTTCGGCCCAGAGCGGCCAGTTGACCGACAGGCTGCGTCCGTGCCGGGTGCCCCGGGCGCGCAGTGCGGCCCGGTGGTGGGCGTACGCGTCGAGGTAGCGGTTGCCGGCCGTGTAGTCGGTGGTGCCGACGGTGCCGAGCACCGAGGTGGTGGAGGAGAAGAGCAGGAAGTAGTCGAGCGCGGCTTCCCGGGTGGCCTCGTCCAGCAGACGGGTGCCGAGGATCTTGGGCGCGGTGACGCGGTGGATCCCCGCGCTGTCCTTGTTGAGCAGCAGCCCGTCCTCGACCACCCCGGCCGCGTGCAACACCCCCGTGAGTGGGCCGAGTTCGGCCACGACAGCTGACACGGTCCCGGCCACCGAGAGCCGGTCGGTCACGTCACAGCTGTAGTACTGGGCACGGGCGCCGAGTGCGACCAGTTCGGCGACCGCCGCCTCCTGCTCCGCTCCGCGCGCGGACCGGCCGAGGAGGGCGATGCCCACCCGGGCCCGCCCCGCGAGGTGACGGGCCACCAGTCGTCCGAGTCCCCCCGCGCCCCCCGTTATCAGGTAGGTTCCGCCGTCCCTGGCCACGGGGACGGGCGGGCCGTCGGCCGACAGGACGCGTCGGAAGCCCAGCACCTCGCGTCCCGCCGGGGTGACCCGTACCTCGATGTCCTGCCAGGCGGCGGCCTCGGCGAGCAGGGCACGGCACTGGTCCGTGCGGCCGAGAGCCGGGTCCAGCCGCACCGTCTTCAGTGCCAGCTTGGGCTGTTCCCGCCGTACGCCGCGGGCGAGGCCGCCCACGGCGGCGTGCTCGGGGTCCTCCTCGGCCCCGGCGTGGGCGTACACCACGGGCAGGGTGGTCGCACAGGACGTCAGCCAGGCGCGGGCCAGCGCGAAGGCGCCGTCGCGCGCCGTGGAACCGTCCTGGGTGAGGGGCCACAGATGCAGTACCGCGGCGGGGACGACGCCTTCGTCGCCGAGTGCCCGTGCCAGGGCCCGGTGGTCGTCCTCGGCCGACGGTTCGACCGTGAACTCGTCGGGGCCGGTGCGGGCGAAGGCCGTCCCGGAGCGCACGGCGATCACACGGCCGGCCAGGCGGCGCAGTTCGGCCAGGCGTTCACTGTCGTCGTCCAGCACCAGCAGCACGCCGTCCGGCCGGGCGCCACGCGCGGCTTGGGACGCCCAGACGGGCTCGTAGATCAGCAGGTCCGCGGGCGCCTCGATGTTCGCGTTCGTGCCCGGGGCCTCACCCGCGTGTGTGCTTACCAGGGCTTCCTCGGTACGAGGAGTCCGGTCGGTCATCGGGATCCAGCACCGGCGTCGGTCGAACGGGTAGGTGGGCAGCGAGACCCGCCGCCCGGGAGTGGCCGACCAGCCCGCGTCCGTGCCGACGACCCAGGCCGCCGCTGTCTCGGCAGGACCGCTGCCCTCGACCGGGCCGCCGGAACCCCGCCTGACCCGGCCGGTGAACAACCGGGCCGGATCCGCCTGGCCCGCTCCGTACATGGTGAGCAGGTCGATCAGTTCCGCGGTGTCCCGGGCCACCGCCGCCAGCCGGTGCTCCATGGCCCGCCGCCCGACACGCAGCGTGTGGGCGACATCGCCGAAGCTCACCTCGGGGTGCTCGGCCAGGAAGCGGCCCAACTGGTCGGCCTGGGCCCGTAACGCCTCGGGGGTACGCGCGGACAACGGCACGACCTGGTGGTCGGCCGGTCCGGTCCGTACACCGTGCCCGCCGGCGTGTTCCACGTGCCCTTCGTACTCCTCCACGACCATGTGGACGTTGGCCCCGCCGAAGCCGAAGGCGCTGATCCCGGCCCGTCGCGGCGCGGGCAGCCCGGTGCGCGGATCGGTCACCCGCGGCCAGTCCCGCCGCTCGCGCGCGACGTAGAAGGGGCTGTCGTCGAAGGGGATCTCCTGGTTGAGCCGCTCGGTGTGCAGCGTCGGCACGATGGTCCGGTGCTGCATGGACAGCAGCACCTTCGTGAGGGCCGCGATACCCGCGGCGGCCTCCAGGTGACCGACGTTGGACTTCAGTGAGCCCACCGCGCAGAATCCGCGGCGGTCGGTGGAACGGCGGTAGGCCTTGGTCAGCGAGGCGATCTCGATCTGGTCGCCCAGCGTGGTGCCCGCGCCGTGCGCCTCGATGCTGGTGATGGTCTCCACCTCGACGTCCGCCCGTCGCAGCGCCTCGAGCACCACCCGGCCCTGCGCTTCCGGGCTCGGCACGGCGAAGCCGCTGGTGCGGCCCGAGTGCTGGACTGCCGAACCCCGGATGACGCCGTAGATGTGGTCCCCGGCCGCCTCCGCCTCGGCCAGCGGCCGCAGCATCACGGCTCCGACTCCCTCACCGGGCACATAGCCGTCGGCGCCCTCACCGAAGACCCTGCAACGGCCGTCGGTGGACAGCAGGTTGTTCTCGGCCAGCCGTAGGTACTTGAACGGGTGCAGGGACAGGTTCACCCCACCGGCGAGGGCTGCCCGGCACTCCCCGCGCCGGATCGCCTCGCAGGCCAGGTGGATCGTGGTCAGCGAGGAGGAGCAGGCGGTGTCGAGCGAGACACTGGGACCCCGGAAGTCGAAGGCGTACGAGACCCGGTTGGTGATCAGCGAGAAGGTGGAGGCGACGATCTGCGGGTTGTCCCGGGCGAGTTCCTCGATGGCGTGGAGCTGGTAGTCGTTCCACATCACGCCCGCGAAGACGCCGACCGCGCCGCCGGTCTGCCGGCCCAGCTCCTCCGGGGTGTAGCCGGCGTCTTCGACGGTCTGCCAGGCGGTCTCCAGGAAGAGCCGCTCGTGCGGGTCCATCAGTTCGGCCTGGCGTGGCGAGATGTTGAAGAACAGCGGGTCGAAGTCCTCGATGCCGTCGACGAATCCGCCCCACTTGCCGTGGGTCTTTCCCGGCTCGCGGCGTCCGGATGCGAACCAGGGTGCGTGGTCCCAGCGCTTGGCGGGAACCTCGGTGACGCAGTCCCGGCCGTCCCGCAGCACCCGCCAGAACTCACGGATGTCCGCTGCGCCCGGGTAACGCCCGGCGAGACCGACGATGGCGATGGGCCCGTCGGCGTCTTCGGACGGCGGATTCGGGAGACGGACTTCGGCGGTCGGCCAGGAGCGTGACTCGGTGACCGGGACCTCCGCCGCGGCCGGCTCGCCCCGTTCCTGCGGCACGGGTGTGCCGCCACCGGTCAACCGGTGTCCCTGGCCTTTGAGATGGGCGGCGAGACTGTTCACGGTCGGGTACTCGAACAGCAGCGTCGGATAGAGCTCGGTGTCGAGCAGTTTCTCCAGCGAGACGGCGATGGTGAGCAGGTTGACCGAGTCCAGGCCGAGGTCGTAGAACCCCCGCTCCTGGTCGACCGGTGCGTCCCCGCTGTCCAGGGCCTTGGCCACCAGGTCGCTGATCGCCTCCTCCAGGCTGCGGTGCTCCTCCGTCGGCTCCTCGCCCGGCTCCTCGGCCGGGGGCAGCGAACGCGGCGCGGGCGGAGCTGACGGCGCGCCGGTCTCGCTCTCGGCCAGCCGGGTGATCAGGTCGGCGGTGCGGACCCGTTTGGCGCGAAAGCCGGTGATCCGGGCGACGACGCTGCCGTCCGGGTGGCAGATGTGGAGGTCCGCGGTGACGGTCTCGGCGTCCAGTTCCCGTTGCTCGACGCGTGGGACGTACACCTGGGCTGCCGCGCCCAGGCGGCCGTACGCGCGGAAGGACTCGATGTAGATCGGGATGAACGGCCGCGCGGCCCGTTCCCGCTGCGCGGGCTCGAACTGGAGGAACGGCACCAGGGTGGAGAAGTCGAGGGTGACCGGGTGGATGTGGAAGTGGTCCAGGTACTCCTGGGCGTCGGGGCCGAGGCGGACGTCGCCGAGGGAGAAGCCGTCACCGCGGTACACGGTCCCGTCCACCTTCATGAAGTCCCGGTGGTGGATGTCCACTTGGCGCGCGAAGGCGTACAGCGTGTCGGCGTCGCAAACCTCGTCGGCGGCGGACTTCAGCCGGTCCGTGTCGACGCGTCCCGCCGGCTCGGCCGCGGACAGCCGGATCTCGGCCTGGAAGTTGGTCTCCCAGGCCTCGTCCAGCACGACACCACCGCTGGTCGGACGGCTGCGCACGGTGACGGGCAGGACGCCCTGCGGAGACGGGGAGTCCACGGCGATCTGCAACTGCCGGTCACGGTCGCCGGCGGCGACCACGGGCGCGATGAACAGGCAGCGGCGCAGTTCGGCCGCGGCCGGGTCCACGCCGGCGTGGCGGAGCAGCCGGAGGACCAGGTCGAGGAAGAAGACGCCCGGCAGGACGGGGGTGCCGTGCACGAGGTGGCCGCGCACGATCTCGTCCTGGGCGGTGACGCTGGTGACCAGGTGGCGGCCGGCCAGGCGGTGCTGGTCGGCCTCGAAGCGGGGATCAACCACGGTCGACATCGTCAGGTCAGCTCCTCGTGGAGTTCGAGCACGGGTCTGCGGGGCACGGGGGCGGGCCGGGGGCCTGGTTCGGGAACAGAGGGGCCGGGGTGGGGCGGAGCGGGCAGGGGCAGCCCGGGTTCCGGCTCCAGTGCGAGCAGCGGTCTGGCGGTTCGCCGGTGTTCCGGTGGCTCCGGGGTGTCGAGCCAGTGGCGGGCGCGGCGGTACTCGACCGGCGGTAGCGGCGTGCGGGTCGGCCGGTACGACTCCCGTTCCTCGGGCAGCAGTTCACGCACCAGCGCGTGGGCGTTGGTACCGCCGAAGCCGAACGCGCTCAGCCCGGCGCGCCGGACACCGCACGCCGGTTCCCAGCGCTCGGTGGCGAGGGCGGGGCGGAAGGGCGAAGCAGCGAAGGAGAAGCGAGGGTTGGGCTGTTCGCAGTGCAGGGTCGGCGGGACGGTGCGGTGAACCAGCGAGAGGATCACCTTGTGGAGCCCGGCCATGCCGGCCGCCATCAGCAGATGCCCGATGTTGGACTTGACGCTGCCGACCGCGCAGTGGCCGACCGCGTCCGAGGTGCGGCGGAAGGCGCGGGTGAGCGCCTGGAGTTCCATCGGGTCGCCGATCATCGTGCCCGTGCCGTGGGCCTCGACATACGTCACCGTGTCCGCGGTGACCCCGGAGGCGGCCAGGGTGTCGGCCACCAACTGCTCCTGGGCCTGGGGGTTGGGCGTGGTCAGTCCCATCGTCCGGCCGTCGTTGTTCAGCTTGCAGGACTCGATCACGGCGTGGATTTGGTCGCCGTCGGTGAGCGCCCGGTCCAGCGGCTTCAGCAGCACGGCTCCGACGCCCTCACCGAGCACGATGCCGTTCGCGGCGGCGTCGAAGACATGGCAGGCGCCGTCGGGTGACAGTGCCCCGGAAGCGCTGAGCTTCAGGAACGGTGTCTCGTCGAGCAGCAGGTCGGCGCCGCCGACGAGCGCGGCGTCGCAGTCGCCGGCGTCCAGCGCGCGCAGCGCGAGGTACAGCGCGGACAGTGCGGAGGAACAGGCGCTGTCCACCGTCAGGTGGGGTCCGCGCAGGTCGTAGACATGGGCGGCGTGGGCGGCGATGAAATTCTGGTTGAGGCCGGTCACCGTGTTGCGGTGCGGAACGGGCACCCGGCTGCCGTAGGTGCTGGTGCCGGAGCCCATGAAGAAGCCGATCCGTTTCCCGGCCACGTCCTCGCGGCGGTAGCCGGCGTCGCGCAGGGTCTGTTCCACGGCTTCCAGCGACAGGCGGATCAGCGGGTCGACGTGGGCGGCGTCGGCGGGTCCGATGCCGAAGAACTGCGGGTCGAACTCCTCGATGCCGTCCAGGAATCCGCCCCACTTGCTGACGCTGCGGCCGGGCGCGGGCTGCGGCGACCACAGGCGGCGGTGGTCCCAGCGGGAGGCGGGAACCTCGGTGATGCCGCTGCGTCCTTCACGCAGCAACTCCCAGTAGCGGTCGAGATCGGGAGCGCCCGGATAGCGGCCGGCGGCACCGATCACGGCCACCAGCCCGTGGCCGGGCCGCTGGACACGGTCTCCGGCGGCGACCGGACCGGTTACCGTCGGACGGTCGTCCGTGTGGACGTCGCCGGCGATCCGGGCCTGCTCGGACCCGCCCTCCGACCGGGTCCAGCGGGCCGTCCCGGCGGGGTGCTCCGCCACCAGGTGCGCGGCGAGCAGGGTCACGGTCGGGTACTCGAGGACCAGGGACGGCGACAACGGCTCGCCGACGCGTTCCTCCAGGTCGGCGATGATGCCGGCCACCAGGATGGAATCCACGCCGAGTTGGCCGAAGTTCGTCCGGTGGCCGATCCTCTCGACCGGCATCAGCAGAGCGCGGGCCAGGAGTTCGGCGACGGCCCCGGCGACGGTGGTGAGCACCGCGCCATCGGTCTCCGCCTCGTCCGCACCACCGTCCTCGTACACAGGCGCGCTTTCGTGCACACGGCCCTCCTCATCCACACGGCCCTCCTCGTCCACGCGGCCCTCCTCGTCCTCGTGGGCAGGCGACGGCGCGGGCCACACGGCAGGGTTGACGGCGGACGCCACCAGGTGGGACCGGCCGGATGCCAACACGGCTTCCAGAAGGTCCAGGCCCTGTTCGACGGTGTGCGGAGCGAATCCCAGCTCGGAGTAGCGCGGGCTGCGCACGGCGCCCATGCCTGCGCCCGTCCAGCTCCCCCAGCCCACCGAGACGTGGCGGGTACGGCCGGTGGCCCGCTCCGCCACGGCGTCCAGCACCGCGTTGGCCGACGCGTAGTCGGCCAGGCCGACGGCCAGCTTCGGCAGGGTGGCAGACACCGAGGAGAAGAGGACGATCCAGTCGGGTTCGTCCTCACGCAGCTCGTCGAGGAGTGCGAACAGCCCCTCGCCCTTCGGTCGCCAGGTGTCGCGTATCGAGCTGAGTTCCTTGCGGACGAACGCGGGTGTCTTCCGCTCGACCGACCCGGCGCAGTGCAGGACGCCCGCGATCGGCCCGAGTTCGTCGCGCACCCGGCCGAGGAAGGGGCGCAGTGCCGCCAGGTCTGTCAACTCCCCGGTGTGCATGACGATGTGGGCGCCGAGGCCTTCCAGTCGCAGCAGTGCCGCGACGCGCTCGTCGGACGTGTCCCGGCTCCAGGTGGAGCGCGGTGGCAGGGGTCGCAGGCCGAGCAGCGCCAGCCGCCGGGCGCCGCGTTCGACCAGCCGCCGGGCGGTCGCGAGACCGAGCCCGCCAGTGCCCCCGGTGATCAGGTAGGTCCGGGACGGATCGGCCCGCAGGAGCTGTTCCCCGTACCGCGGCAGCCGGACCAACCGGGGTGCCAGCCGTCGGCCTCCGGTGAGCCGGATCTCCGGTTCCCCCGGTCCTTCGGCCGCGCCGAGCGACGCCAGTTCGCCGCGAACCAGGCGAACCAGCGCCTCGCCGTCGCCGAACGGGGTGTCGCACTCGACCGTGGTGGCCGACACGTCGGAGTACTCGGTTCCGATCGACCGGACGAGGGACGCCATCCTGGCTGCCGCAGGCCAGGGGGAATCGGTCGCGAAGGGCGTGAGGTGCAGCAGCAGCAGCGGTCGGTCGGCGGCCGCGGGCACCAGGGCCTGCAGCAGCCCCACGCGCCCGAACTGCCGTGCCAGCGTGCAGGGACCGGCCAGGTCCACGAGATCCACCACGGCGTCCAGCCGCGGATGGGCGGCGCGCAGCTGTTCGCCGAGTGCGCGGCCCGCCTCGCCGTCGTCCAGGTCCAGTTCGTACTCGTCCCTCCCGAGCCGGGGCAGGGCTGAGCGCTCCCGTACCACGATCCAGTCGGCCTCTTCCGCGCCGGGCAGCGCGGCGGTCACCGGCAGTGTGGTCTCGCGCCCGAGGAGCACGACGTTCACTTGACGGTGACGGTCCGGTGCGGCGGGAGGGGCCTGCACGGGGCGCCATTCACGAGCCAGCAGTGCGGGCTCGTAGCGGGTGTGGCCGGTGACCGCTTCCCCTTCTCCCGGGGCGGTCCCCGATGCGGGGGCGGACGCGTCGAGGGCCGGCCGTGCGGTCTCCCCGAGCGCGGCTACCCCAATGCCTGGGGGGCCGTAGTGCAGCTGGGTGTCGAACGGGTACAGCGGGAAGCGCACCCGCCGCCCGCCCTGGGGAAACAGGCTTGCCCAGTCCACCCGGCCGCCCGCGGTCCAGGTGCGCACCGCCTCGGCCAGGGCAGGGTCGGCCACGTCGGAGGCCGGTCCGGTGTGGTCCCGTCCGGCGAGGAAGTCGCCGAGCCGCTCGCGCAGTTGGGCCGTGTCGCGGCAGACCACGGCCAGCCTGCTGGGCAGGGCGGTCCGCCCGGTGCGGGAGGTGTGGGCGAGGTCGGCGAGCGCCACGTCGCCGCCGGCGAGGAAGGCCCGCAGACGCTCCGCGTAGGCGCGCAGCCGCTCGTCGTCCGTGGCGGAGAGGGTCACCACCTGGAGCCCGGGCCCGGCAACAGGAGCGGCCGGGACCTCGGGAGCCTCCTCCAGGACGGTGTGCGCGTTGGTGCCCCCGAAGCCGAACGAGCTGACGCCCGCTCGCCGGGGTTGGCGCGCATCGCTCCGCTCCCAGGGTTCCGGGCCGGTGGCCAGCCGCAGGACGCCGTCCGAAAGGTCGATGTGCGGGTTGATCTCGCGTACATGGGGGGTGCCCGGCAGGGTGCGGTGGCGCATCGCCTGGACGACCGCGATCAGCCCGGCCATGCCGGAGGCCGACTCGGCGTGGCCTATGGACGCCTTCACCGCCCCGAGGAGACAGCCGGGCGGGGACGCGCCCAGGCTGCCGAGGGCAGTGCGCAGGCCCTCGATCTCGATCGGGTCGCCGAGCTCGGTACCGGTGCCGTGGGTCTCGACGTACGACAGCGAGGAGCCCGGTACACCGGCGTCCCGCAGCGCGGCAGTGATCACCTCGGCCTGGGCGGACGGACGGGGCGCGGTGAGCGAGTGCGCCCGGCCGCCGTGGTTGACGGCGGTGCCCCGTATCACGGCGTGCACGGGATCGCCGTCGGCAAGCGCCCGGGCCAGGGGTTTCAGCAGGACGGCCGCCACGCCCTCGGCACGGACGTAACCGTCCGCCGTCCGGTCGAAGGTGTGGCAGCGACCCGTGGCGGACAGCATCCCGGCGCCCGCCAGCGAGTCGAAGTACGTCGGCGACAGCAACACGTTGACACCGCCTGCCAGCGCGAGGTCGCAACCGCCGGAGCGAAGGGCGGCAACGGCGTGGTCCAGGGCGACCAGGGAGCTGGAGCATGCGGTGTCGACCGCCTCGCTCGGCCCGCGCAGGTCGAGTTGGTGCGAGACCCGGTTGGCGATGACGCTGTGTACGTTGCCGGGGGCCAGGTGGGCATGGGCGGTGTCCCCGCTGCGCGCGAGCAGTTCGGTGTAGTCGCTGAGGGTCGCACCGACGTAGACGCCGGTGCGCGAGCCCGCGAGGGCGCGCGGGTCCAGGCAGGCGTCCTCGATCGCGTGCCAGCACTCCTGGAGGAAGAGCCGCTGCTGAGGATCCATCAGGGCTGCTTCGCGCGGCGAGATGCCGAAGAAGGCCGCGTCGAAGGCGTCCACGTCGGCCAGGAATCCGCCCTGCGGGCCGGAGCCGTCCGCCCAGGCCCGCACCTGCCCGCCCACCCGTTCGCCCGAGTTGCCGTCCGCGCCGCTGCCGACGCAGTCGCGCCCGGAGAGCAGGTTCGCCCAGAACTCGTCGACGTTGTCCGCGCCGGGGAAGCGCCCGGCCACGCCGATGACGGCGATCGGCTCCGCGCCTGCGACGGCGGAGGGTCTTGGGGTGACGGAGACGGTTTCCGGGCCGGCCCCGGGGCCGGAGAGGGCCCGCGAGGGGTGGGCCGACGCGTCCGGCTCCGTTACGGGGGCAACACCATGACGACCCGTCAGGTGCGCCGACAGCGCGGCGACCGTGGGGTACTCGTAGAGCGTCACCGGTGTCAGGGCGAGTGCGAACAACTCGTTGAGCCGGTTGACGAGCCGGATCGTCAGTACGGAGTCCATGCCGACATCGCCGAACCGCTCGTCCGTTCCCAGGGCGTTGCGCGGCAGCTTCAGCAGGGCGGAGACCTCCGCCATCAGTTGTTCCTGAAGTGTCCCGGCGTCGACCGCCGCCGGTCCGGCCGCTCCGGCGGCGAGGTCCGTGCCGAGCGCCGCGGAGATCCGGGGCTGGTCGCCGTGGCCGACAAGGTACGCACCCGACTCCGCTTCCAGTAACTCGTCGAGTGCGCGCAGCGCCTGGGCGGTGGCGATGGGCCTGAGTCCGGTGGTGGTCTCGGTCAGTCGTACGACATCCGCGGGCATCCGCATGGCGCCGTCCCGCCACAGGGGCCAGGCGGCGGAGACCGTACGCCCGCGCCGCAGGCCCTGGATCCGCCGCTCCTCGCGCTGCTCGGCGAAAGCGTCGAGGAAGCGGTTGGCCGCCGCGTAGTCGCACTGGCCGGCGTTTCCGGTCCAGCCGACGAAGGAGGAGGTGAGGAGGAGGAAGTCCAGATGGTCGGCGGCGGTGAGGCGGTCGAGTAACAGCGTGCCGTCCACCTTGGGTGCCAGGACCGTGCGCAGTGACTGAGGGGTCTTGGCCGCCAGCGGGGCGTCGTCGACGACACCTGCCGCGTGGATGATGCCCCGCAGGCCGCCGGTCAGTTCGCGGGCGTGGACCAGGGCAGCGCCCAGGGAGTCCTCGTCGCTGACGTCGGCCCGCAGGTAGAAGGCCCGTGTCCCGTGGCGCCGCAAGCCGGCGAGGAGCCGCTCGGTGTCCGGGGAGGGGTGCGAGCGGCCGAGCAGGACGAGGGCGGGTACCTGATGTCGCTCGGCCAGATGGGCCGCCATCAGCCGCCCCACGCCGCCGGCACCACCGGTGATCAGAACCCCGCCCGGGCGCGCCGGTGACGCGGGGCTCCGGAGCGGTTCGGCAGGGACGTGCGCCACCGCGGCGCACCGGAGCGTCCAGCGCCGTGTCCCTAGCCGTCGGACCTGGCGGTCCGGACCGCGTGCCTCGGTCAGGAGGTCGCGCACGGGCGGGAGTTCCGGGTCGGCCACCTCGATCCGGCCGAGTCGCAGCCCTACGCCTTCGAGGGCGAGTGAGCGGCCGAGTGCGTCCAGGGCCGTCACGGCGGGATCGCCGGGACGGCACACCACCGCGCATTCGACGGGGCGTCCGTGGTCGGAGGACCAGCGCGCGAGCGCCAGCGGCAGGGCGGCGGCGGCCTCCAGGGAGAACGGCTGCCCGAGGTACGGGCGCAGATCCAGTACGACGATCCGCGCCGCGCGGGCCTCCAGAAGACCGGGTACGGCTTCCACGTCCACGGCGTGCGCCGTCGTCACATCTGACAGCGCTTCGGCACCATGGGACGACGGCTCACCGCCGACGGTCACCACGAGCAGCCCATCGTGCGACAGAACCGATCCAGCCGACAGCGCCGGGGACGACGTGCCGGGTGCCGGCGAGGCCGCGGGCGCCCAAGCCGTGCGGTACAGCACCGTCTCCGACGCGGACCCCGCACTCCCGGTGTCCTTCGTGCCCGCCGCGCCTCCCGCGCTCTTCACCGTCTCCCCGCCGCTCGGCAGCAACGCGGCGGTCAGACCGGCCGGGAGCCAGTGCCTGACCGGCGCGAACCGGAACGGCGGGAGACTCACCCGCCGACACCCCGGCTCCGTCAGTTCGGCCCAGGGCAGGTCCGCGCCGTGCGCCCACAGCCTGGCGGGCACCGTCAGGTCCCCGGCACGCAGCCGCTCCCGCAGGAAGGCGACCCCTTGCGGGCCGGAACCGAACACGTCTCCGAGCGGGGAGCGGTCCCCGATCCGCCCGCGCACCAGTCCGGCCACCTCGGAGGACCGGCCGTCCGCGATCAGTTCGAGGGTGGCGAGCAGGTGCGGCAGGTCCGTCACCGGGTACGCCAGTCGCTCGTCCTGCGGCTGCCTCCCGACCTGGAGCGTGAAAACGATGTCGGCGAGCCGATGTCCCGGACCCGCGGACAGCGCGGACCTCAGCCGGCCCGCGTAGTCCCGCAGGTCGGCCTCGTCCCGGCCGGAGAGCACCATCAGGTGGGATCGGCCCGCGACGTCCTCGGCGGTCCGGGCCATGGACGGGGCCTCCTCCACCACGAGGTGGACGTTGACTCCGCCGGCGCCGAACGAGCTCAGTCCGGCGCGGAGCGGACCGTCCTGTGCCTGCCACGGCTCCGCGGACTCCTGGAGGCGGAACGGTGTGCGCGAGAAGTCGATGTGCGGGTTGACCGGATCGGCGTGCAGGGTCGGAGCCAGGGTGCGGTGCCGCAGTTGCAGGAGCACCTTGGTCAGCCCGGCGACGGCGGCGGCCGATTCCAGGTGACCGATGTTGCTCTTGATGCTGCCGATCCCGCTCCGGGCTCCCCGCTCCCGCAGCCCCCCGAACGCCTCGGTGAGTCCCCGCACCTCGATCGGATCGCCGAGCGCGGTGCCCGAACCGTGGGCCTCTACGTAGCCGATCGACTCGGGCTCGACTCGGGCGGCCCGGTGCGCCTTGCGCACCAGAGCCGCCTGGGCCGCGGGACTCGGAACCGTGAACCCGTTGGTACGGCCGTCCGAGTTGGCGACCGCGGAGCGGATGACTCCGTGGATGTGATCGCCGTCGGCCAACGCCCGGTCGAGCCGTTTGAGTACGACGGCTCCCACGCCCTCGCCCAGCACGAAGCCGTCCGCCCCGGCGCCGAAGGCCCGGCAGCGGCCGCCGCGCGCCAGCATGCCCATCTGCGCGTACTGGATGTGCCGGGCGGGATGCAGTACCAGATTGACCCCGCCCGCCACCGCGGCCGTGACCTCTTCGCGCAGCACCGCACCGCAGGCCAGCTCAAGGGCCGTCCCCGATGCCGAGCAGGCGGTGTCGACGGTCAGGCTCGGACCGGTGAAGTCGAAGAGATAGCTGACTCGGTTGGCGATCTGATAGCCCTCCGCCCACGGATAGGGCGCGTCTCCGGTGAGCGCGCCCTGGGCGCTGAACAGGCCGTAGTCGTTGGCCATCGCCCCGACGTACACAGCGGTGTTCCGGCCGATGCCCTCGGGGGTGTATCCGGCGTCCTGGAGGGCCTGGTGCGCGGTCTCCAGGAAGAGCCGCTGGCGGGGGTCCATCAGTTCGGCCTCCGCGGGAGAGATCCCGAAGAAGAGGGAGTCGAACTCGTCGACGCCGTCGATCAGCGCCGCCCACCGCGAGTAGGTACGGCCCGGGCCGCCTTCCGAGTCGTAGAGCGCCTCGTGGTTCCAGCGCTCGACGGGGATCTCGCCGACGGAGTCCCGTCCGGCAAGGAGGTTGTTCCACAGCTCGTCGACGTCGCGGGCTCCGGGGTAGCGCCCGGCCAGCCCGATGACGGCGATCCCCTCGGTGCCGGGGTCCGCCGTCACGGAATTCCTTCGCGGGCCGGCCTCGGCGCGGGTGTCGGAGGCGGGAACGGCGGGCGGCGGGGAAGGGCCGGGTCGTACGGCCGGCTCGGTCCGGTCCTCGGGAGCCAGGGCGTCGGCCAGCGCTCCGAGGGTGCGGTGCTCGAACAGCACGGTGGGGGACAGTTCGCCGTACCACTCCTCCAGCGCCACCGTGGCGTCCACGACGGCGAGCGACGAGGGCCGCAATTCCTCGAGGGTGGTGTCGGCGTTCAGCGAGGCGGCGGGGAGCCCCAGGGTTCGGGCCACGACCTGCACGATCCTGGCGAGCGCGGTGCGCCGGCCGGTCGCGGACGGGTCGTTGTCGCGCGGGCCGCCGGCGACGGGGGCCGCCTCGTCCGCGGCGGGAACCGGTGGCTTTTCGGCGATGTCGGCCAGTGCGCGGTGCCCCGGCACCGCCGACGGGCGGCCCGGCCGGGCCCGGTCCTCGGGTTCGGCCTGCTCGGTGACGGCTTCCGGGCGGAACGCGACTGCGGCTGCGGCCTCGACCGGCAGCTCGTACACCACGGATCCGTCGGGCCGCTCCTGGGCCCACTCCCCTGCGACGGAGTCCAGGAACCGCTTGGCCGGCAGATTGCGCTCGGTGGGCCGATAGGTCACCCGCAGCACCGCGCACTCGTCCGCCACCTCTGCCGCGAGCCGTGCCAGGAAGGCGTGTTCGACGCCTTTTCCGAGCACCCGGCAGCTCATCAGGAACGTCTCCAGGTCGGCCGTCGGTCCGTCGGTGCGCAGCACGGCGGCGCCGACCACGCCGTAGTCGCCGAACCGGTCGGTGACCTGGACCGTGCGGCAGCGTACGGAGGGGTCCGCGAGCATCGCCCGCAGTTCGGGCTCCTGGTGCCGGCCCGGGGCGACGTTGAACTGGTTGGTGCGTTGGGTGAGTTGGGCGACGCGGGTGAGGGCCGGCCCCGCCGCCGGGCGGACGTCGACGTGGAGGTCCAGCTCCTGGATGAAGTCGGCCAGTGTGGCGGAGGCCCCGCGCAGCTCCTTGCGCCGGCCGGCCGCCTCGTAGAGGGAGGCGCGGGCCCGGTCCTCGTCGGTGACCTCGAGCCGGTCGAAAGCCCAGACGCGGTCGACGAAGCCGGGAAGGTCCGCGGGGTCGGCCGGGCAGGTGAGGGACAGCACCTGCGGGCAGGCCGCCCGGAGCGACGCGATCTCGACGGGGTTGTCGTCGATCATCACGAACGAGTCGAGTCCGAGGTCGAGTTCACGGGCGAGATCGGCGAGATTGGCGGACTTCGGATCCCAGTCGACGCGGCGCGCCGTCAGGTGCTCCTCGCCGAGCACCATGTCGTCCCGCACCCGCAGGACCTCGGACACGTCCTGGGCCTCGTTCTTGCTGGCGAGGCAGAGCAGGACACCCGTGGCGCGAAGCTCCAGTGCCCACTCCTGCAGTCGGCGGTGTCCGGGCTCGACCTCCACCCCGTGCGGGCCGTCCTCCCCGAGGACGCCGCGCCAGAGGGTGTTGTCGCAGTCCAGCACCAGCACCTTGGCCGGCGGGACGAGTGCCGCGCGGACGGCTCTCGCCGTCGCGGTGGCGAGAGCCGCGTATCCGGTGGCGTCGTACGGGATGTGGGCGATGCGCAGGCGCCGGGCGTCGTGGCAGTCGGCGATCCTGCGGCCACCGGCCCGCCACTCCTCGGCGTCGAGCAGCTGCGCGCCGGGAACTTCGGCCAACGCGTCAGCCAGCCGCCGGCGCAGTGTCACGAGCCGCGCGGGGTCCGCCCGCGGGGAGTCCGGGCAGAGCAGCACGAGCAGCGGCACCGGCGATCGGCCGCACAACTGGGCGGCCCCGCGGGCGAAGTCGTCCACCGTGCGCTCGGCGTCGTCTCCCAGCCAGTCCTCGATGCGCAGCAGTACGACGTTGCAGCCGCCCGGGTTGCGGCCGCTCTCGCTGGACGGGTCGAGCAACTGCTGGAAGACCTGGCTGTAGTCGGCGCGTACGACCTCGAGTCCGAGGCCCAGGCGGTCGGTCCAGGCCCGCAGTCCGTCCTCCAGCGGATCCGTGGTGAAGGTCGCCGAGACCACCAGACGCCCGGCGGCGGGTGGTTTCGCGGTGTCGAACCGGTCGAGGACCGTGACCTGTCCGGGGTTCGGCTCGGCGTCGAGGCCGGCCACGACGGCCGCGGCGACCTGTTCGGTGGCAAGAACGGTGTCCGAGCCGAGTACGGAGTCGGAGAACGCCGTTCGCATCCGTCCGGGCCGTACGACGGTGCAGCCGAGTCCCGGCCGTTCCGCCGCTGCGGCGCGCACCAGGCCTTCCAGGGCCGTCTTGGCGGTGACGTAGTGCGACCAGCCCGGCGGCGGGGAGTCCACCCATGCGGTGGAGACGGCGACCAGGTGGCCGGAGTCCTCCGCGAGGGCCGGCAGGAGAGCGGCGAGCGGCACCCGGGCGAGTTCCAGGGCGTCGTGCAGGTAGTCGGCGGCGCGCCCGTCCGTCTCCGGTTCGAGGGTGAGCGCGGTGACCGGCGGGAAGGCGTTGAGCACCAGGACGTCCAGGCGTCCCCGCTCGGCGAGGATCCGCTCCCGGGCGGCCTGAGCCCAGGACCGGTCGGCGGCGTCGCCGGGCAGCAGGTGCACCCGTTCGGCGAGCTCGCCGAGGGCGGCGCGGACCCGCGCGGCGTCGTCCGCACTGCGGCGGTGGCCCAGGTAGACGGTGTAGCCGGCCAGGGCCAGGGCCTGGGTCAGGCTCGCGCCGAGGCCGCGGCTGCCGCCGACCACCAGGGCGGTGCGACCGGCACCGGAGACGTCGGCCGGCATCAGGTCGCGGAGGTGGGCGACATCGGATTCGGGCACCGTTCGGCGGACCAGTGCCCGCACTTCGACGCGGCCGTGCCCGGGCAGCGCGCCCGTCAGGTCGATCAGGCCATAGCGGCCGTCGGCCTCACGGACGTGGAGTTCGCCGGACGTCCCGGCGACGGAGTCGTCGAAGTGCAGCGTGAGTCCCGAGACCAGCGCGTCCCGGCCGGGTATCTCCATGCCCGCCAGATAGCTCGCCCAGCCCAGCAGCAGCCCGTGCCGGGGAGAGACGCCGGCGGTATCGGCGCCCGTGGCCCTCAGTAGTTCCCGCCACTGGCCGACGGCGGCCGGGCAGCCGGCCTCCCGCCGTTCACCGGCGCGTGTCTGCTCGACGGACACGCTGTCGCATTCCGTGCGCCGGGGTCCCGCGACGTCCACCGGGGCGTCGCCGCGGGGCCTGCCCGACGCGGTCCGCACCGTGAGGTCCAGCAGCAGACGGCTTCCGTCGGTCACCCGGACACTGAACCCGTCCTCGGTCCGCTCGGCGGAACGCCGGTAGATCTGACCCGGGTAGGCGGGCGCGTGGAACCGTGCGGTGATCCCCGTGATGCGGCGCGGGGTCCGCCGGCCGGGCAGGGCCGCCAGCGCGTGCAGGGTGACCAGCGCACCGTGGGCGATCGGGGCTCCGAAGGACGTCCTCGCCGCGTAACCGGCGTCGGTGTGCAGGGGGTTGACGTCACCGCTCGCGGCTGCGAAGCACCGGACGTCCTGCTCGGTGATACTGAACTCGGTCGCGACCACCTGGGTCACCTCTCCGCGCCGACCGGCGCCGCTTCACGGATCTTCTGGACCAGTCCGGTGAGCACCTGGCCCGGGCCGACCTCGCGCAGCACGGGGTCGGGACGCTCCAGCAGGAACCGCACGGTCTCGGTCCACCGCACCGGCGAGGTGAGTTGCCGGCGCAGTTCGTCGGCGAGCCGGTCGTCCGTGTGCGGGCGGGCGGTGGTGTTGGCCACGACCGGGATGCGCAGCGGTGCGAGGCGGTGACGTCGCAGGGCTGCGCCGAACTCCTCCGCCGCGCCGGCCAGCCGCCGGGAGTGGAAGGCCCCGCTGACCCTGAGCGGGATCACGGCCTCCGCGAGTCCGTTCAGGGACCGGCTTGCCGCCCGTACGTCCTCCGCGGTGCCGGAGATGACGATCTGGGTGGGCGCGTTGAGGTTGGCGATGTCCACCTCGGGGTGTTCCCGGAGGGCTTCGAGCAGTGCCTCCTCGGTCAGGCCGATGACCGCCGCCATCGCACCGGGCCCTGCCTCGGCCATCGCTTCGGCCCGGTAGCGGACCAGTTCGAGTCCGGTGAGGAAGTCGAAGGCCCCGGCGGCGAAGAGGGCCACGTACTCGCCGAGACTGTGTCCGGCGACGTAGTCGGGTACCTCGCCGCTCTCCCGGACCAGGTCCAGGTAGCCCAGTGCGCCGACGACGTAGAGCGAGCACTGGGTGTAGCGAGTGTCGGAGAGCCTGTCGGCCGGCGCGTCGAGGCAGAGCTCCTCGATCGAGTAGCCGAGCAGGGCGTCCGCTCGCCGCACCAGGTGCGGATAGCGGGGGAAGAGGTCACGTCCCATGCCCTGCCGGTGGGCCCCCTGGCCGGGGAAGAGATGGACGAGCGTCATGACGGTCGCTCCGAGGGGTCGATGGGGGCCGGTGGACGGCCGGGCGGCGCGGGGCAACCACGTTCATTTCGCGGCGAGTCGGGCCAGCCGACGGTGGAGCAGCGTCGCGGCGTCGGCCATCAGCAGGTCGGCGAGTGTGTCCGGGTGCCGGGCGCGCCAGTTCTCCAGCGAGGTGCCGGCGACGTACCCGTTGAGCGCTCCCATGGCGGGCCCGCAGGCCACCTGGTAGTCCACCCGCCGCTCGCTCGTTCCGGCCATCGCCAGCCGTGTGGAGTGCACGAAGTACCACTTGAAGACCAGTGCCATCCGGTGTTTGGGGTCGCCTTCGGCACGGGCCAGTTCGAGGGGGTTCCGGGTGGCGTAGTGGGCTGCGGTCTCCTGCCAGATCTCCTCGAAGCTGCGCCGGAAGAAGCGTTCCTGGAGCTGTCGGCGGGTGGGGGCGTCGATGGCCTCCAGGGAGTCGTACCGCCGGTAGAGCTCGTAGAGCTTGTTGGCACGGGCGGGGAAGAGGAGCCCCTTTCCGAGCACCTGTGCCCTGGCGCCGATCTCCAGCATGTCGCCGGCCGGGACCATGGCGGTGTCCTGCACGCCGGCGGCCTGGAGGAGGTCCTTGACGTCGTCGGCGGTTCCCGCCTCCACGGTGCACTGGTTGATGCTTCCGGTCAGCACGAAGTCGGCGCCCAGCAGGAAGGCCGCGGCGGCCGCGTCCGGCGTACCGATGCCACCGGCGGCGCCGACGCACACCGTCCGCCCCACCGGTGCACGGTCCCGCATGCGGACGATCTCGGGCAGCAGGGTGATGAGCTGCCGCTGGTCGGTGTGGCCGCCCGAGTCCCCCTCGACACAGAGGTCGTCGGCCATCGGCACGTGCGGTGCCAGGGCCGCCTCTTCCACGCCGATGGCGGCCGAGGCGGCGAGCGAGGAGACCAGATGGGCCGGCGCGGACGTGAGGAACGACCGGGCGGCTTCGGGCCGGGAGACCTTGCCCATGACGGAGTTCGGCACGACAACGGAACCGTCAGCGGCCCGGTGCACGCCGCTCAGCCGGTAGCGGACCAGGGCCGCGCTCGGCTGGATGAAGGCGGCGGCCTCCACGCGCCGTACCCGCCGCGCGAGGAAGAGGTCGACCGCCGTCTCCTCGCGGCGCGGGTCCTCGGGATTGGCCAGCAGATTCATGCCGTACGGGCCGTCCGGGCCCACGGCACCGCGGATGTGCCCGATCGCCTCGTCGATGTGTTCCGGCCGCAGGCCTCCGGTGCCGAAGTAGCCGAGGAGGCCGGCCCGGCCCATCCGCCCGACGAGCGCGGCGGACGCGATGCCCTTGTACATCGAGCCGGTGACGTACGCGAGGCGCACACCGTGGCGACGGCGGAACTCCGCGCTGCCGAGCGCCTCGGCGGGCTGCCGGACTCCGGCGGGTGCGAACCCGTCCAGGGTGGTCATGTCTCCCGTACTCCTCGGATAGGCACGGCGGTCGTGGGACCCGCGGCGCGCACGCACAGGGCGGCGCGGAAGCCCGCTGGGGCGTCGAGGCAGTGGCACGTCCAGAGCTCCGGCGCGGGCACGGCGACGCTCCGGCCCAGCGACGGCCGGCCGTTCCTCCAGGAGAAGTCCACGTCGGCGAACGGAAGGCGCAGTCCGACGCCCATGGCCTTGGCCAGGGCCTCCTTGAGTGCCCACAGCTGGATGAACTCGGACTGCCGCCGCTCGTCGGGCAGGGCGGCCAGCCTTGTCAGTTCGTCAGGGGAGAGGCAGTTGCGCAGCAACGCCCGCGGTCCGTCCGCTCCCCGTTGTCGTTCGACGTCCACCCCGACCCTTCGCCCCGTCGAGACCGCGACCAGACAGGTGCCCGCCGAGTGGGAGAGGCTGAACTCCCGGACATCGCCGAAGCGATGGGCGATCCGGGGTCTGCCGTACTGCTCCTCGGTGAAGTCCCAGCTCTGCGGCGGTACGGACGTGCCTGTCGACAGGGCGAGCCGAAGCAGCCAGTGGGCGAGGACGTACTCGTTCCGGTCGGCCTGGCGCAGGAAGCGGTTTGCGCGCTGCCGTTCCCGGTCGGAGAGGACACGGAACCGGTCCCGGCCGGCCTCCTCCTCCGCCGTCACCGGGAGTTGGGCGAGGCTCAGTACTACATCGGGTTCGGGTGAGGGCAGTTCCTGGATCGACTGCCGTTGCGGGCGGTCCTGGACCCCCGTCACGAGGCCTTGGCCGCGGCCTTTTCCTGGGCCGCGTAGCTGGCGAGCAGCTCCGGGACCTCCTTGGCGATGAAGCCGAAGAGGTGCTGGGTGCGGTCCAGGCGCTGCCGCCGCTCCGGGTCCTCGTCCTTGAGGGTGTCCTGGGCGTCGCGCAGGATCCGGTCGAACTCCGGGATGTTGGCGAAGACATCGAGGACGGCGTTGGGCCAGGACTCGTTGTTCATGAAGAGCGCGTATTCGTCGGTCCCGGGGACATCCCTGCGGAGCACCACATGGGCGGGGACGAGTTGGTCGGCGACCCGGTCGATCGCCTCACGGGTGGTACCGAGACGGGCCATCAGTTCGGCGGTCGTCTGCTCGATCGGGTCACTGATGATCAGCCATCCGATGACGCGTCCGCGCTCATGCGGCATGCCGTCGTTCTGCCAGTAGTAGTCGGCGACTCCGTTGACGATGATGCGCTCGGCGTCGGTGAGGCCGGGCAGCTCTGCGTCTTCGTTTCCGCCGGTCGGATCGGTACCCATGGGTGTCCGCCAATCTTGTCGGGCAGTCGGCCCGTGTCGGCCTCTGGTGACTTCTGGTCGGGTAGACGCATGCTGCCTGACGGATATTGAGCAAATCTGTCAGGAATCTGCAATGGCCGGTGACATACCCTCGCCCCACCCCTGGGGCCATGGCCTCCTACCGTGACGGCTCGGTCACGTGTTGAGATGAGCGGCGTGGTTTTGGCAAGCTCCGCCATCTACCGATGAAGGAACATCTGTGTCTCATGCCGTGAGCTTCAACCTGCTCGGAGCCATGACCGCGCATCAGGGGGACTTACAGATCGGGCTCGGCCCTGCGAAGCAGCAGTGCGTCCTGGCTGCCCTGCTGATCGACGCGAACCGGGTCATCCCCTTGGACGCGCTGCTCGACCGTGTATGGCACGAGGACCTTCCGCCCACCGGCAGAGCGGTTCTGTACAGCTACGTCGCACGCATCCGCCGGCTGCTGCCCTCGGCCGGGCAGGACGGTGAGGGAACCGACATGCCCGCCATCGTCCGCCTGTCGGGCGGCTACATGGCCCGGGTCTATCCGTCGCAGGTCGACCTGCACCGTTTCCGCAGCCTCGTCGTCTCCGCCCGCAGCCGCGCGTCCGATCCCGCGGCCGCCGGTGAGCGCTACCGTGCCGCGCTGGGGCTCTGGCGTGGCGAACCGCTGCTCGGTCTCACCGGCCGCTGGGTGGAGGCGGTCCGGGAATCCCTCGCCGCCGAGCGAACTGCGGCGCTGATGGAATGCCATGCGGCGGAACTGCGCGCCGGGCACCATTTCACCCTGCTGCCGGAGTTGGAGGACGTCGCCAAGGGCCGCCCCTACGACGAGGTCTCGCTGCGAAACCTGATGACGGCCCTGCACCGCAGTGGTCGCAGCGCCGAGGCCTTGACCCGCTACGACCGCACCCGCCGGCAGCTCTCCGAAGAGCTGGGCATCGACCCGAGCCCGGCCACTCAGGAGCTGTACCAGGAGTTACTCCGGGCGACCGACACGCACGGCCTCGACGTGGTCGGAGGTACGGCGCCGCGCGAACCGGCCGTCCGGCCACGCCCGGCCGTCCGGCCACGCCCGATCACCCGGCCCGCTCAATTGCCGCCGCTCTGCCGCGCGTTCACGGGACGCGACAAGGAACTGCGCTTTCTTGACACGGTATTGACGCGGTCGCCGTACGAATCCGGACAGTCCGGCACCGTTCTCCTGGAAGGCATGGCAGGAATCGGCAAGACCGCCCTCGCCCTCCAGTGGTCGCACCGCGCCCGCGAGCGGTTTCCCGACGGGCAGTTGTACCTGGACCTGCACGGCAGCGATCCGCGCCGGCCTCCGCTGTCCCCCGCGGCCGCCCTCCAGCGCTGTCTGCGGCAATTGGGCATTCCCGTCTCGCTCATCCAGCGAGACGTGGACGAGGCGTCGGCACTGTGGCGTTCAGTCGTCGCCGACCAGCGGCTGCTCCTGGTGCTCGACGACGCCGCCTCCGCCGACCAGGTCGAACCGCTGCTGCCCGGCGGCCGCGGCTGCGCCACCCTCATCACGAGCCGAAGACGCCTCGACCGCCTGACACTCCGCCACGAGGTTCACCCACTGACCATACCGAGCCTGCCTTCCGACAAGGCCATCGATCTGCTCACGGCTCTCGTCGGACCGTCACGGACGGACGCGGAACCCGAGGCCGCCGCGCTGCTGGCGGAGGCCTGCGGAGGGCTCCCCTTTGCCTTCCAGGTGCTCGCCATCCGGCTGCAGCGCCGCCCCCAGGAGCCGCTGTCCGCCACGGTGGCCCAGCTCGACCGCACCTCTCCCCTGGACCTGCTCCAGACCGGCACCTCCGGCTCCACCTCGGTCCGTGCGCTGCTGGACACGTCCGTCAAGGCCCTGCCCAACAAGGCACGGCTCGCCTTCCCCAGTCTGGGGATGCTGTCGGCCGCCCCCTTCCGGGCGGAGGAGTTCGCCGCGCACGCGAAGTGCACGCCCCTGGAGGCGCAGGACATCCTGAGCGCCCTCGCCGAGGAGCACCTGCTGGACGGCAGCGGTTCACACCGGTACACGGCCAACGTCCTGGTCCGCTGCTACGCGGTGGAGCAGGGCGACCGGCAGAACACGTCGTCGCCCGTCACCCCGGGCAGAGCAGCCTGACACCGCGACACCGTCCGGACCACGGAACGTCGCGTGGGCCCGCTTCCTGGTGCGGGGCAAGGAAGCGCACGGACCGCGTGCCCAGCACTCCTTCAGATGCCGTGGGCCGCGAAGGCGATGAACGTGTCATGTTCCTGCCACCAACAGGGAGGGACCCAAGATCAGGACCGGGGCGTCTTCTGGCCCGTCAAAGCGGTATTGCAGGGTGTTCGGTGGTGTCTCGCTCACCCGTCTGCCGGTCCCAACCTAACGGCTCTTGTCCCTCTCGCGACGACATGCCCGGCACTGCCGGAACCCTCGGGATCTCCCCAACCAACGGCTTGAACACGACACGGTGAACGAGTTGCGTCTCTCCCTGGCAGGAGACGGTGCCGTAGCCGGACGGGCCCTCCTGATCACAGCTACCGGTCCACAGCCGGCGGCCGGACTCCGGGGGACTCCCCGGCGTCGTCGAGGAGGGTGCGGTCCCTGTCGGTGACGATCAGTCAAATGTCGGCGGGCTGGTTCACGAACGAGGGCACGGCGGGGTCGGGCTCGTACGAGGAGAAGGGCATGGTGTCCTGTTCGTCCGTGCGGCCTCAGGTCTCCTGGGCACGGGTGCGCAGGTCGGCGCGGGCGCGGCGCAGGGCGACGGCGAGGGCGCCGCGCAGAGGGGCTGCGTCGCCCAGAGCGCCGGCCTCGATGGGCGGGGGCAGGGGCGCGAGGGCGTTCACCGCCGCGCGGACGGGTTCGAGCAGGGCGGGGTGGCTGCCGATGGGGCCGCCGAGGAGGACGAGTTCGGGGTCGACGACCGCGCAGACAGTGGCGATCGCCTCGCCGATGGTGCGGCCCTCCTCTTCGACGACGGCGCGTGCCTCGGCATCGCCCTCGTCGGCGCGCCGGAGGACCTCACGGGCGACGGCCACGGAATCCAGACCCTCGGTCGTTGACAGCTGCTGCGCGCGGAACCCCGCCGCCACGGCACGGGCGAAGCCGTGCCGGACCTGGGTGCCGGGGGGCTGGGAGCTGACGCTGAGGTAGCCGATCTCACCGGCCACCCCGCGCGCGCCCCGGATGAGCCGGTCGCCGATGACCAGCCCCATGCCCATGCCGGCGCCGATGAAGACGTAGGCGAAGCTGTCGGCGTCACGTCCCGCGCCGTGCCAACGCTCGGCCACGGCGGCGAGGTTGACGTCGTTCTCCACCAGCAGCGGGGCGTCGGTCAGACCGGCCAGGGCTTCCTGGGGCTGGAAGACGCCCTCCGGGTAGGGGGTGTCCTCCAGCGGGATCACCGCGGAGGTCGTCGGATCGACGGGGTTGGCGACGGACACCCCGATGGTCAGGGGCTTTCCGTGACCGACGGTTCCCTGGCCGATCGCCCCGATGATGATCGAGCGCAACTGCCTGGCGATGTGGTCCGGGTCGCGCGGCTGAGCGGGCTGGTGCGTGCTCTCCAGGAACGGGCGGCCGAAGAGGTCGGCGGCGCACAGCCTGATCTCGTTCTGATGGAGGTCGACAGCGACGACGAAACCCGCGTCGGCGGCCACCTGGTAGTAAGTACCGACCCTCCCCTGCCGGCCGCGCTGTTCCCCGGCAGGCAACAGCAGCTTCATCTCCTCCAGACGGCGTACCGACTCCGAGACGGTGGTCTTGGAGATGCCCGTCCGCTGCGCGATCTCCGCGCGGGTGATGGGCGCCTGCTCGAACACGGTGTCCAGCACGATCTGGTCGGTCAGCTCGCGCAGCAGAGTCATGCTGGGTAGAGCCGCACCTGCCAGCTCTCGACGGATCTCCATCCCACCTCTTTGTCGTCAGACCCTCTTGCCGCCACATGTCGTCGCTGTTACCTTACCGCCCAATATCTAGTAAGGCCCCCTTCCTAACTAGAGGTGGTGCCAGACCGCTCAATGGCCAAGACGTGGCCTCGGTGTGGCGGCCAGGGCCTCTTCATGAACGGCCTTGGGGCACAGCCTCTCGCACCAGTTGATCGGCCAGAGGTGCCCTGCGCCGCGAACCCATGTGGCTGCCTGCGCGAGAGGGCGCCGCACCGGGCGACGCCTCCCGCACCTGGGTCATTTGACGGAACCGGCGGTCAGGCCACGTACGAAGAAGCGGCCCAACAGGATGTAGACGACGGCGGTGGGGACGGCGGCCAGGAGCGCGCCGGCCATGACGGTGTTCCACTGGACGGAGAAGTTCCCGGCAAGGTTGTTCAGCGCCACTGTGACGGGCTGCTGGGTGGGGTCGGGGACGACGGTGATGCCGAAGAGGAAGTCGTTCCAGACATTGGTGAACTGGAAGATGCCGCACACCACGAACCCGGGCAGCGACAGCGGCAGGATCAGCCGTCCGAAGATGGCCACCCTGCTGGCACCGTCGACCTGGGCGGCCTCGATGATCTCGTCGGGTATCCCGCTGTAGTAATTGCGGAAGATCAGTGTGGTGATGGGAATTCCGTAGATGATGTGGACCAGGGTGAGGCCCGGCAGAGTGCCGTACAGCTCGGCGCTCTGCAGGAAGCGCACCAGGGGTACGAGGATCACCTGGTACGGGATGAACATGCCCAGCAGCATCGCGGCGAACAGCACGTTGGAGCCACGGAAGGGGAACTTCGCCAGGACGAAGCCGTTGAGGGCGCCGATGACGGAGGAGACCACGGTGGCCGGGATCACCACCTGGAGGCTGTTGCGCAGGTTCGGCCCCAGTTTCGCCCAGGCGTCCTGAAGACCGCTGAAGTCGATGCTCCTGGGCAGTTCCCACATGTGCGCGGCGTCGGCCTGGACGGGCGGCTTCATCCCGGCCGTGACCATCACGTAGACCGGGACCAGGAACAGCACGGCGAGCGCGACGAGCGCGAAGGTGCCCGACAACGGTCCTGCTCCCGGGCGGCGGCTGCCGGACGGGCGGCGGGCGGGGGAAGCGGGGAGAACGGCTCGCAGACTCATGACTTCTTCTCCCGGAGAACGCTGCGGTAGAGGTACGGCACCATGACGGCTGCCACCAGCAGGAGCATCACCACGGCGGCAGCGGCGCCGCTGTTGTAGCGCAGGGCCCGAAACGTCTGGTCGAAGACGAAGATGCCGGGAACGTCGGTGGCGAAGCCCGGCCCCTGGCCGGACATGGCGTAGACGAGGTCGAACGACTTGAGGCTGACGTGGCCCAGCAGAATGAGCACGACCACGATCATCGGGCGCAGCCAGGGCAGCACGATGTGCCAGTGGTAGCGCCAGGTGCCGGCGCCGTCGAGCGAGGCGGCTTCCCGCAGTTCTTCGGGCATGGTGCTCAGCGCGGCGAGGAAGTTGGCCATGGCGAAGCCGGCGAGCTGCCAGGACGCGGCGATGACGATCGGGATGACGGCCAGCGGGATGCCCATCTCGACCTGGATGAAGTCCCCGCCCGGGATGACCTTTTCGAGGGCTGCGGAGACGTCACCCGCCACAGTCGGATCAGTGATCCATTTGGGGCCGTGTTCGATGCCCAGCTTGTCCAGGATCAGATTCGCGCCGGTGGACGGAGTGAAGATCCACCGCCACACCACGCCGGTCACGATGAAGGACAGCGAATACGGGAAGAGGAAGATCGCCCTGAACACCGCTCGCCCTGCCAGGGCGTTGTGCACCAGCAGCGCGAGCACGAGCCCGACGAGGACGGCCAGGGCGAGGAAGAGCACCGTGAACACGGCGACATTGCGCAGGTCAGCTTGGAAGCGCGCGGTATGGAGCAGATCCTCGTACGTCTGCCCGAACGGCTCGCGGGTCGACAGGTTCGGCTGGAGTCCCTGCCATTGGGACAGGGAGACGCGGACCGAGTATCCGATGAAGCCGTAGACGAAGATCCCGATCAGGAGCAAGCTGGGTGCCAGAACGGCGATGGAGAAGGCATGGCGGCGCACGAACGACAGCCGGGCCGGGCGTCTTGGCTCCTTCGCCGCACGAAGCGCCGGCGCGGCGGGCCGGGGCCGGGTCAGTACCGGCATGAGTACCTCCTGGGGGGAGCGGCGGGGCGCAAGGTGGGCACGCCCCACCGCCTCGAACTTGCTCGGACCGGGCTCAGGAACGGGCCGCCGAGGCCAGGGCCTCGACGAAGGAGCCGGTGTCCTTGGACTGGACGAACTGGGTGACGGCGTCGTAGAAGGACTGCTGGAACTGCGGGCTCATGGCCTCGCCGTGCACGATCGACTGCACGAGCTGGTCGCCGCGGAACGAGGCGGCGGCCTCCTTCTGGTAGGCGGGGAGGGAGTCGGTCGGCACGTCGGTGCGCACCGGCGTCGAGCCCTTCTCCTTGCTGAAGGCCAGCTGGACGTCCTTCGAGCTGATCGCGGAGGCCCACTTCAGCCCGAGGTCCCGGTGCTTGGCGTTCTCGGCGACGACGAAGGTGTCGACCACCAGGACGAACGAGCCGTTGGTGCCGGGCTCCGGCACGTAGCCGAAGTCGGTGCCGTCCTTCGCGCCGTCCTTGACCAACTCGCCGTAGGCCCAGTCACCCATGCTCATGACCGCGCACTCGCCGGAGGCGAGCCGCTTGGTGGCCTGGTCCCAGGACAGGGCTGCCGCGTCCGGGTCGGCGTAGGGCAACATCTTCGAGAAGAGCGTGGCGGCCTGCTTGACCTTGGGGCTCGTCCATGAGGTCTTGCCGGCGACCAGGTCGTTCCAGCCGTCCGGGCCGATCTCGCCGAGCAGGGTGTTCTCGAACAACTGGGCCGTGGCGAAGGCATCCTTGGCTCCCAGGCACAGGGGCGTGACACCCTTGTCCTTGAGCTTGCCGAGCGCCTGGACGAACTGCTCCGGAGTGGTGGACTCCGACAGCTGAACCCCCGCCTCGGCGAGGAGCTTCTTGTTGAACCACAGGACGTTGCCGCGGTGTGCCCCGGTGGAGACGCCGTAGATCTTGCCGTTCTTGCTCACCGACTCGACGAGTTCGGCCGGAACGACCTTGGAGAGCCCGTCCTTCTCGTATACCGAGGAAAGGTCGGCGAGGATGTTGGAGTCGATGTACTGCCCGATCGCCTTGCCCGGATGGGTCTGCCAGGTGTCCGGCGGGTTGTTGCCCTGAAGACGGGTCTGCAGGATGGCCTGGGCGTTGCCGCCACCGCCTCCCGCCACCGCTCCGTTGACGACCTTGACGCCGGGGTTGGTGGCCGTGAAGCCGGCGGTGAGCTGCTTGAGCGCGGCGTCCTCCGAACCGGAGGTCCACCAGGAGAAGACCTCCAGCTGCTTGGCGTCCGATCCGTTCCCGGTGGACGTGCTGTCGCCGCCGCCACACGCGGAGACGGTGAGCAGCGCCCCGGTCACGGCGATGACGAACGGATACCTGGTTCTACGGACTCGCATGCGGTTCTCCTTCGAACTCGCGCTCCACGCGTGGTGCGGGAGTGGAACATCTGGACCGTGGGGGGAGGAAGGCAGGCAGAGGCAGGCAGGCAGGGACTCACCTAGCGGGTCGCGCGGTGGTTTCAGGGGTTTTGAGATGCCTCAACCCCTCCCGGAGCTCAATTAGTTAGGGAGGGGGGCTTACCAAATATTTCACGCCAAGGTAACAGCGACGACTTCAGCCAACAAGAGACGAACCCAAGATCCTTTAGCGCTCGACACGAGGCACCGCGAACCTGGGGCGGACGGGCGCATGCGCTGCAGGCCCTGGCGCTCGACGAGCCCAGGACCTGCAGCTTTCATGTGCACCGTTGGTGCGCCCAGGAGGCCTATGGACGGGAGCCTTGGTCGCCCCGGCTCAGTCCAGACCCAGCCCCCGGCGGCCGGTGTCGTTGAGCTGGTCGAGGGTGAAGCGGCCGGTCCAGGAACGCTCGTAGTGCTCCTCCGGGAAGTCGCTCGGGCTGGAACCGGTGACGAACGCTTCCCGCACGTGCGCGGCGTACTGCTCGTTGCGCGGGCACCAGGGCGCGGCGGGGATGTACATGACATTGCCCCAGCCCTTCTGATCCTTGACCGGCGCGACGCTGTGGATCATGTCGCAGTGCCACCACACCGAGTCTCCGGGCCGCACGTCCGGGATGCCCGTGAGGGCCTCCATGAGCAGGGGGTGCCACTTCTCGTTCGCCGGGAAGGCCTGGTTGACGGTGACGCCGCACATGTCGCCCTCGGGCACGTCCGAGAGCAGCGGGCGCAGCATGAGGTAGGCCATGGCCTCGGGGATCGGGACCGTGTGCAGCACACCCTGGTCGTGCCGCATCTCCGACAGCGCGGTCCACCCCTGGAAGGTGCGGAAGACGGAGCACATGGTTGAGCCCGGATACTGCGGGCCCTCAGTGCGGTGGGCGGCGTCCCAAGGGTCGTACTGTTCGACGGTGCCGTCGAAGAGGTGCCGGAACGCCTTCTGGTAGGCCTCGGTCATCCACAGGTCCAGCGTGCCGGGGTCGCAATGCGTGCCCAGGCCACCGGAGTCGGCGCCCGGCGGGCGGCGGCGGATACGGTCGGGATACAGGGCATCGCGTTCGGGGTCGAACCACCGCATCCCGTCCGACTCGTGCTTCCAGTAGGAGTTCAGGAAGGACTGCACGCGCGCCATCCGGTCGCTCTGCCGGGACTCCATCTGCGGCTGGGACCAGTAGATCGGGTAGATCTCGGGCCTGGAGCCGACGCTGCCGAAGAAGTCGTCGGCGGGGCCGGCGTAGCTCTCGAAGAACCTGTTCCGCTCGACGTAGTCGACGATGTCCGCGTCCCACGCCGTGGCCTGCTCACGGGGGAAGTGGCCGCGCACCACGAGACAGCCGCGCTTCTTCAGCTTCGCCATCTGCTGCGGGGTCACCGTGCCGTCTTCGATGTCGGCGTAATCGATGACCGGCCAGACGTTCTCGCCGCGCTCCTTCTCGGCCTTGATCTCGGCCACGCGGGCGGCGACCCGCCGCTCCACGACGGCGAAGACCTCCTCCACACTCCGGCCGGACGCCTCTATGCGGGCCCGCAGAGCGGTCTTGATCTCACGGATCGCGGCAGGCAGGTCTTCCGGAATGGTCTCCCAGTGGGGCAGGGCCTCGGCGGCCTGTTCCCGATCGGCGCTGACAGTCATGCTGAACCTCTTTGGTCAGGATCCCTAACTTACCAAAGAAGGTAACATCACGTTCCCAGCTTTAGACAAGCCTCCTGACTAACCTTTCGGGTGACGTGCCGACGGAACCGCTTGAGCCCAGCGACGACGACCCATGGGGATGCGGTGTGACGGATCATCGGTGTCCCCGCGGGCTTTGGAACCTCGGCGATCCTGGGCCGACCGTCAGCGGACGCCGACCGCCCCGCCCGCCGCCGCTGTCACAACGCGGGAAGTCCCCGGCTCGGGGCCCCGATTCGGCCCCGGACTCCCAGCTCTGTCCCCAGGGGAAAAGTAACTGGCGGGTAGCTTTCGGATAGTCAGATGACCCGTTTCCTCGCTCTCCGGCGCCTCGTTGGGCCGTCCGAATGAAGCCCGGGCAGGCGAGGGAAGGGGCGGGTGTGCAGCAAGAGTGGTCGCCGGAAGAGCTGTTGGCGAGCTGGACGCTGGTGGACGGTGACTGGGACCTGGTGGCGAACAAGACCGGGGCGACGCGGCTCGGCTTCAGTCTGCTGTTGAAGTTCTTCGAGCTGGAGGGCCGGTTCCCGGACCTTCTGGAGGAGGTTCCACAGGCTGCGGTGGAGTACGTCGCCGGGCTGGTGAAGGTGCCGACGGCCGAGTTCGCGAAGTACGACCTGACCAGCCGGTCGGCGAAGAACCACCGCAAGCAGATCCGCGAGACGCTGAAGTTCCGGCCCGCCACCCGGGCCGACGAGGAGAAGCTGATTGCGTGGCTGGCCGCGGAGGTGTGCCCGGTCGAGCTGGTGGAGGACCGGCTGCGCGAGGCCCTGCTGGTGGAGTGCCGGGCCAGGACGATCGAGCCTCCGGGGCGCATCGACCGCATCGTCACCGCGGCCCAGACCCGGGCGGAGAAGACGTTCTGCGCACGGACCATCGAGCGCCTGGGCGACGTCGGGGTGGCCTGGCTGCTGGAGCTGGTGGCCGACGGCAACGAGGACGGCGCCGCGCTGCTGGCGCTGCTCAAGCGTGACCCGGGCGCGGTCGGCCTGGAGTCGCTGCTGACGGAGATCACCAAGCTGAACGACGTGCGGAAACTCGGGCTGCCCGAGGGGTTGTTCGCGGACTGTTCGGAGAAGCTGCTGGCCGCGTGGCGGGCGCGGGCGATCAAGATGTACCCCTCGGACTTCCGTGACACCGCCGAGGACGTGCGGATCACGCTGCTCGCGGCGCTGTGTTCGTCCCGGCAGGCGGAGATCACCGATGCCCTGGGGGACCTGCTGATTGCCCTGGTGCAGAAGATCAATGCCCGTGCGGAGCGGCGGGTGGAGAGGCAGCTGACGGCGGAGTTGAAGAAGGTCCGCGGCAAGGAGGGCATCCTCTTCCGGCTCGCGGATGCGGCGATCGGCAAGCCGGACGAGATCGTGCGTACGGCTCTGTATCCGGTGGTCGGGGAGAAGACGCTGCGCGACCTGGTCGCCGAGGCGAAGGCGAACGAGAAGGTCTTCAAGGCCAAGGTCCGCACCATGCTGCGCTCGTCGTACAGCAACTACTACCGGCAGATGCTGCCGCCGCTGCTGCGGACGCTGGGCTTCAGGTGCAACAACACCGCCTACCGGCCGGTGATGGACGCGCTCGCGCTGCTGGAGATGTACGCCGACGTCGATGGCAAGATGCGCTTCTACGACGCCGGCGACACGGTGCCGATGGACGGCGTCGTACGCAAGGACTGGCGCGAGGCCGTCGTGGACGACAAGGGCAAGGTCGAGCGGATCCCGTACGAGCTGTGTGTCCTGGTCGCGCTGCGGGACGCGATCCGCCGGCGTGAGATCTACATCGAGGGCGGCCTGCGCTGGCGCAACCCGGAGGACGACCTACCCGGCGACTTTGAGGCCACCCGCACCGTGCACTACGCGGCGATCCGCCAGCCCACGGACCCCGAGGCGTTCATCACCGACCTGAAGCGGCGGATGACGGATGCTCTGGACCGGCTGTCCGGGGCGCTCGCGGACGGTACGGCGGGCGGGGTGAAGGTCACCACCCGGCACGGAGAACCGTGGATCAAGGTTCCGAAGCTGGAGAAGCTGGACGAGCCCACCGGGCTCCAGGCGCTCAAGGACGAGGTCGTACGCCGCTGGGGCGTGCTCGATCTGCTGGACGTGCTCAAGAACGCCGACTTCCTCATCGGCTTCACCGACGAGTTCGCCTCGGTCGCCGCCTACGAGCGCATCGACCGGGCCGTCCTCCAGCGCCGTCTGTTGCTCGCGCTGTTCGCGCTGGGCACGAACATGGGGATCCGCGCGATCGTGGCGACCGGCGAGCACGGCGAGAGCGAGGCGGCGCTGCGGCATGTGCGCCGGCACTTCATCACCGTCGACAACCTGCGGGCCGCCGTGCGTAAGCTGGTGAACGCCACCTTCGCTGCTCGGGATGCCGACTGGTGGGGGCAGGGCACCGCGTGCGCGAGTGACAGCAAGAAGTTCGGGTCTTGGTCCAGCAACTTCATGACCGAGTACCACGCCCGCTACGGCGGCAACGGCGTGATGATCTACTGGCACGTCGAGAAGAAGAACGTCTGCATCTACTCCCAGCTCAAGAGCTGTTCGTCGTCCGAGGTCGCGGCGATGATCGAGGGCCTGCTGCGGCACTGCACGGACGCCGAGATCGAGTCGAACTACGTCGACACGCACGGCGCTTCCGTGGTCGGGTTCGCCTTCACCGAGCTGCTCAACTTCCGTCTGCTACCCCGGCTGAAGAACATCGGCAGCATCCGCCTGTACCGCCCGGACGACGCCCCACCCGGCTGGCCCGCGCTCGGCGGCTCGCTGTCGACCCGGGCTATCAAGTGGGACCTGATCGCCCAGCAGTACGACCAGATGGTCAAGTACGCCACCGCGCTACGGCTTGGGACCGCGGAGGCCGAGCAGGTGCTGCGCCGCTTCACCCGCGGCGGCCCGAAGCACCCCACCTACCAGGCACTCGAAGAGCTGGGGCGCGCGGTCCGCACGATCTTCGCCTGCGACTACCTGGCCAGCCCTGACCTGCGCCGGGAGATTCATGGCGGGCTCCAGGTCGTGGAGAACTGGAACAGCGCGAACACCGTGCTGCACTACGGCAAGGACGGCGCCCTGACCGGCCCGGACAAGGAACACGCCGAGACCTCGATGCTCGCGCTGCACCTGCTCCAGTCCAGCCTCGTCCACGTCAACACCCTGCTGCTCCAGCAGGTTCTCGCCGAACCGGCCTGGGCGAAGAAGCTCACCGTCGAGGACCGGCGCGGGCTGACCGCCTTGTTCTGGTCGAACATCAACCCGTACGGCACGTTTCGGCTGGAGATGGACAAGCGGCTCGACTTCGCCCTGCCCACGGTGCCCAATCCTCGTACATTGGCCAGCACCGCTGGCCAACTGGCAATGGAGTTCCGCCATGCCCTGTGAACCTCGGCATGGACGCCCGGCTGAATCTCACCCCAAGATACGGTGCCCGGCCCCCGTGGCACGGCCGCCCTCTTGACGGAACCAGGGACAACAGCAGCGCGTGTCTGATGGAGTGATGTGCTGAAGGCACTGGTGTGGTGCGTGCCCCAGTTCCGGACTTGATCTCTCAGGGGGAAGGGCGAGGATGCTGTCGGAGGCAATGGCCGCGCTGGCCGCGGCGGGAGGCACTGCGGTGGTGCAGGCCGCAGGCACAGACGCATGGACAGAGATGCGCCAGCAGGTGGCCCGTTGGTTCGGCCGGGGAAATCCACAGCGTGAGCACGCCGAGCTGGAGCGCCTCGATCAGACCGCGGCCGAGCTGGAGGCGGCGCGGCCGGCCGAGGTGGAGCGGGTGCGTATCCGTCAGGAGGCAGCGTGGCAGGGCCGGATCGAGGCCCTGCTGGAAAGTCTGGAGGACATCGAGCGGGCCCGGGTCGTGGATGAGCTGCGCACCCTGCTGGCCCAGCAGACCTCCCACCGCAGCGTGTCGGCCGGCCAGAGCGGTCTGGCCGTGGGCGGGGACGTGCATGTCCGGGCTGACCACGGGTCCGCGGCCGCTGTGAGCATGGGGAATGTGACACTGGGAAACCCTTCCCAGCCGGGTCCGCACCAGGACTGAGCGCACCCGGTACCGTCTCGGCCGCGCCAACTCACAACTTCGGCAGCGTCTTCGCCGACCATGGCAGTATCGCCGTCGGCTACGCCGGGCAAGTCCACCACCACGCTGCGCCCCGCACACCGGCCGCCTGGCCGCACCAAGTCGGCGTGCTCCCACCCCGGGCCCAGTCGTTCCAGCACCGGGCCGAGGTCGACCAGTTGCGGGCGGCGGTCGACAGCGGGGGTACTGCGGTGCTCAGCCAGGTACTGACCGGGACCGGCGGGGTGGGCAAGACGCAGCTGGCTGCCGATTACGCCCGCACCGCCTGGGACAGCGGCGGGGTCGACGTACTGGTGTGGATCAGCGCGAGCAGCCGCTCAGCGATCATGGCCGGTTACGCGCAGGCTGGTGTGGAGGTCCTTGCCGTCGACCCCAGCGACCCTGAGCAGGCCGCGCGGGCGTTCCTGGCCTGGCTGGAGCCGAAGGCCGGACAGAAGCCGTGCCGGTGGCTGGTCGTACTGGACGACGTCGCGGATCCGGCCGATATGCGCGGCTGGTGGCCGCCTACCAGCCCGCGCGGCCGTGTCCTGGTCACCACGCGCCGCCGCGAGGCCGCCCTGACTGGCGCCGGCCGACGCCTGGTGACCGTGGGCTTGTTTACCCCCCAGGATGCCGCCGCCTATTTCACCGCCGTACTCGCCGCACACGAGCGCCACGAGCCCACCGACCAGATCAACAGTCTCGCCGCCGACCTGGGACATCTGCCTCTCGCCTTGGCCCAGGCCGCCGCCTACATCATCGACACCAACATCACCTGCGCCCGCTACCGCCGTCTGCTGGCCGACCGGCTCAGGAAACTGGCCGACCTGCTCCCCGAACCCAGCGCCCTGCCCGACGACCAAGCCGTCACGGTGGCGGCCACCTGGTCCCTGTCCATCGAACACGCCGACCGGCTCCGCCCCGCCGGCCTGGCCCGCCCCATGCTCCAACTCGCCGCGATGCTTGACCCCAACGGCATCCCCAGCGATGTCCTGACCAGCCGGCCCGCCCTCGCCCACCTCACCCGCCACCGCACCCTCGACACCCAGCAGCCAATCCCCGCGACAACCGAGGACGCTGCAGGCGCGCTGCACGCCCTGCACCGGCTCAGCCTGGTCACCTACGCGCCAGGCCAGCCTGTTCAGGTCCACGGGCTGGTGCAGCGTAGTGTGCGCGAGCAGCTTCCGCCGGAACTGCTGGCCCGGACCGTCCGGGCGGCGGCCGACGCCCTGCTCCAGGCGTGGCCACAGACGGATCGTGACTTCGCCACCGGTCAGCGGTTCCGCGCCAACACCGAGGCGCTGCGGTCCCATGACGAGCACCTGCTGTGGTCGGACCACGATGTGCACGAGGTCCTGCTCCGGTTAGGCCGGAGTCTCGGCCGTGCGGGGCTCTACCAGGCATCAACGGACCACTACCGGCAGCTCGCGGCCACCTCCGCGCAAAGGTACGGCGCCGGCTACCCCCGCACCCTCGCCTGCCGCGGCAGCTCCCTCGCTTTCCTGAAGGTCACCGCAAGCCCCGCAGAGGCCGTGGCGGCGTACACGGAGCTGGCCGCGGACTGCGCCCGCCTGGTCGGACCGGACGACCCCACCACCCTCGACGCCCGCGGCGAGCTTGCCGCCGCCCGGGGCAGCGGGGGCGACCTGGCCGGTGCGCTGGCCGACTACGAAGAACTGCTCGTCGACCACCGGCGCGTCGTGGGCCCACACCTCCGCGACACCCTCTCGGTCCGCTCCCGGATCGCCTCCCTACACGGCGATAGGGGAGACGCGCCGCGCGCCGCAGCCCTGTACGAGGAGCTGCTCGGCGACTGCCGGACGTACCTTGGGCCCCTCGACGACATGACCCTGGACGTACGCATGAAGCTCGCGCGCCTGCAGGGTGAGGCGGGCGACCCTGCCGGGGCCCGCGATCGGCTCGGGGAGCTGCTGGACGAGCATCTGGCGGCGTTCGGCCGCGACGACCACCGCACCCTGGTGGTGCGGCACGAGCTGGCCGAGTGGCGTGCCGCCGCCGGCGACCCAGCCGGAGCCGCCGCCGAGCTGGCGGACATGATCGACGACGCCGTGCGGATCCTGGGCGCCCACCACATCGACGTCTCCCGTGCCCGCTACTCCCTGGGGCTGCTGCGCAACGAGGCGGGAGACGCCAACGCGGCACCGGCCGGCATAGACGAGTCGGCCCGCTTGCTGGAGCAGACATTCGGACCTGACCACCCGCTTGTCATCGGCCTCCGCGGCTTCCTCCGGATGTGGCAGCACGGCCTTGTGGAGAGCGATCCGGTCGCCGCCGCCGAGGCCCTGAAGGAGATGGTTGCCGCCCTGCGCCCCGTCTGGGGCCCCGACCACCCCGAGGCACTGTTCTGGCGCAGCATCCTCCTCAGGATCGAGGGCGTGATCGGCGACCCGGGACAGACAGCCGAGGCGTTCGCCGCGCTGCTCGCCGACTGCCGACGGGCCCTGGGCCCCGAGCACCCCCTCACCCTGGCAACCCGCGCGGAGCTGGCCGACTGGCGCGGCGAGGCAGGCGACCACTCCAGGGCGGTCGCCGACCTCCGCGACCTGCAGGAAGACATGGCCCGGGTACTGGGCACGCACCACCCAGAGACCCTGAGCGCCCGTAAGCTGCTTGCCGAGAAGCTGCACGCAGCGGGCGACACGGCCGCGGCCCTCAGGGCATACGAGGACCTGATCACCGTGCACCGCCGGGTGCTGGGCCCGGACCACCAGGACACCCTCCGGCTGCGCAGCGCCCTTGCCGACTGCCGCTCCCACGACGCGGAGGCGGACACGATGATCCCGGTCTATCAAGAGCTGATCGCTGACTATACGCGCGCCCTTGGCCCCGACCATCCGCGTACGCTCGACATGCGCGGCCGCCTGCTCGACTGCCGGGCGGAGGCGGGCGACCCGGCCGGGGCGGCCGCGGAGTGCCGCGAGCTGCTCCGCGACTACCAGCGGCTCATGCCGCCCGACCACGTCGAGACCCTTCCCGTCCGCGCCACCTACGCCCAGCTGCTCGCGGACAGCGCAGACTTCACCGGGTCAGCCACCGCGTACGAGGAACTGCTGCCGACGGCCCTGCGGATCTGGGGCCCCGACCACCTCGGCTCGCTGATGTTCCGCGGCTGCCTGGCCGAGGCGCGGGCCCGGCGCGACCGCGCCCCGACCGACGGCCTCGTCGCCTTCGCCGCGCTCTTCGATGACTGCCTGCGCGTCCTGGGCCCCGACCACTACATCACCGAGGCCACCCGAGCCTTCCGGGACGCCCTGTGCCAAAGTGACTCGGCACTCCCGGCCACCACGTACAACAAGCTGCTGGACCAATACGCGAAAGCCGAGCGCTCCGGTCGCGCGATGCCCACCGCGGGGTGATCCCGTCTGCGGAGCTCGGCAGCCGGTCTCGCTGAGGTTCGGCTCGAACGGCCTTCGTCGTTCGCCAATGGCGTCTGCAAACGATCGTTTGCCGACAGGCGGCCGACGCGTCCAATGAACCCGTGCAACCCGGGGGCTCACGGCGGCCCGAATCCAATCAGATCCGATGGTGATTGCTGACAGGGTTTGACGACAGATAGGGTCCAATCCTCCGTACGGAAGGGGCCCACGAGTGGCGAACCTGGTCTACAAGCGGGTCTCGACCGACCAGCAGTCGACCGCCCGGCAGGACCTCGTCCTGGACGAGGCCGGGATCGAGGACCCGGTCGTCTTCAAGGAGGACCCCGGCACCTCCAGCCGCCTCCACCCGCTCCAGCGCCCGAAGTTCCGTGAACTGCTCACCTATGCCCGGCCCGGCGACACCGTGCACATCTCCGAGATGTTCCGCCTCGTCCGCGGCACTGGACACATCCTCGACGTGCTCGACGTCCTCCACACCGGCCGCCTCGCGCTGCGCATCCACGACGGCGCGTTCTCCGCGATGGACCTCACCGCCCGCCACCCGCGCACCGGCGAGCTGCTGTCCACCGTGAAGTTCATGGTGCAGACCCTCGCCGCCGCCGGCGAACTCCAGCGCGACCTCCAGCGGGAACTGACCTACGACGGACTACGGGCCGCCGAGGCCAAGGGCAACAAGGGCGGACGCCGACCGGCCGTCACGGCCGCGAAAGCCGCCGCCGTGCGCGCCGCGTACCTCGGCGGCCAGTCCATCGCCGCCCTGGCCCGCACGCACCACGTCAGCCGTGGCGCCATCCGTACGGCCGTCGCCGACCTCATGTCCGAGCACACCGCCGACGTCCACGAGGACGTTCCGGCCCCGGAACTGCCGGTCACCCTCGACATGCCGGGCAAGGTCGCCGACTTCCTCCGCGCCGCCGAGCTGGACGACGCCGAGCGGGCCGCGCTCGACCAGGGCGTGGCCGTACGGCGCGGTCAGGGCTACACCCTGCGCGTCAGCGCCGCGCCCGCGGTCCACCGCCAGCTCCTCGCCCGTTGCCAGCCCCTCGACGGCACCCCCAACGCCCCGGCGATCCCGGCACAGCGCAAGGCCCGCCGCGAGTACGAGAACCGCGTCAGCGCCCTCGTCGACCCGCGGCCTGAGCATCACTCGTAGCTACTTTGCCCCTGGGGACAGAGCTGGGAGTCCGGGGCCGATTCCACCTGCGCGGCCGGCTCAGGCCCGGTCGCCCACTCCGCTACGTCAACGGAATGCGCGGCCAAGTCGACGAACTGGCCCTTTACCCCGTCACCGACGACGGGTGACCGAAGCTGATATCCAGGCGTTCTTCGACGGCACCGGGCCCCCGCCCTTCAACACGCCCGATGGCTGGGCACCCCGCTGCTCTCCCCGGGCCGGGAGGCAACCCTCACCCCTCCCCTCGCCGTCGCCCTGCGCCGCGCCCGCGCCGACCTGCGCACCCGTGCCCAGGAGACCTGAGGCCGCACGGACGAACAGGACACCATGCCCTTCTCCTCGTACGAGCCCGACCCCGCCGTGCCCTCGTTCGTGAACCAGCCCGCCGACATTTGACTGATCGTCACCGACAGGGACGCCACCCTCCTCGACGACGCAGGGGAGTCCCCCCGCATCGAGCGGACCCGGCCCTGGACATCGGCGTTCACCACCAGCTGGAGCAGGCTCACCCACCTTCCGGCCGCCACCCGACTACGGGATCTCCGCCCCGACAAGGACCAGGAAGGAGGACAACCCGCAGTCTCCGAGCCCGTGGAACCCGGCGCACCCCGCGGCGTCACGCGACGGCCCGTCCAGGAACGGCAGGGGAAGTTGCGGGCGAACCGCCGGACCGATCAGCGACCGAACCCCGCTGATGAATCGAGGTCAACTCAGGGTGAAACAGACACCGCCGATGCTTCTGCATTCACCCCGCCATCCATCCGGGACTGACCGGCCTCACCCCAACGAGCCGCACAATGCAAGCCAGTTCACGTACGACACGCACCCGAAAACTGCGAAACACGAGGGGTGCCTGGGGGCCGGCCCCTCACGGGCCGCAGCGCCTACTCGTACGCGCGAGCCGGAAGTCCGAAGGCGTGACCCCGTACGCCTTGCGAAAGGCGCGGCTGAAGTCAGCCGCGTGACGGAAACCCCATCGGGCAGCGATAGCGCTGATGGGGTGCGTGGCCAGGTGAGGAGCGGTGAGGTCGTAGCATGCGCGTTCCAGTCGTTGCTGCCGTATCGAGGCGGCCACCGTGATGCCGCGCTGCTGGAAGAGGCGTTGAAGGTGACGGCGCGAGATGTGGTGTTCGGCGGCGATCTGCGCGGGAGTCAACTCAGGGTCCTCCAGATGCCGCTGGATGAAATCCTGGACACGGATGAACAGGCTGTCGTGGGCCCCCTCTGACGTGGCGTCCTCGCTTGCATGCGCACCGAGCACCCCGGCGAGGAGTTCCAGCAGAACGCCGGAGAGCCGGTGCGCCTGCGCGGCGGAGAAGCTGCCGGGGTGGCGTAAGAGGTCGACGAGCAAGCGCGACAGTGTCAGGCCGAACACGTTGTGCTGCCGCAGGGGCGTGACCATCAGCGAGTCCATCAGGTCGGTTGGCAGTGGGACCAGCTCCTTGGGGATCTGGAGCCGCAGGGCCACCGGGGATGAGGGCACCACATCGGGATGCTGGTGGGCGCGAGGGACGTCGGCGTGGAGCACGTGGGGACAGGAGGTGTCGGCCAGGAACATGTCGCCGGGTGTGAAGACTCTGGAACGGGTCGAGTTCCCCAACCTCAGTTCGCCTTGCAGAGGGAGCACGAGGTGGTACTGGTCCGGGTCGACCGCAGATGGCGTGCCCACCGCTGCCGCCGACGGCTGGGCTAATCGGAGGAGTCTGAGGGCACCGAGGTCGAGCCTGTCGGTCAGCGCGTGGAGGTGCTCGGGAGAGTCGATGGCCAGATGGGACGGCCAGGGCATCGAGTTGATCTCGTCGTCCCACTGATCGAACTGCTCGGATGTGGGCAGCTCATCGATACTCAATCGCTCAGCTTGCATGTGTTACACCTTCCCCCGAATTGATGGCGTAGACCAGATGACTGTACCTGGCGCATACCGTCAAGGAGAAGTCCCGCTCTGCTAAGGACTACGTCTCGACGCCTTGGCAGACTCACTGATGTCGCCGATGGAGACTATCCGGAATCTGCTGCTACGGAACGGGGGGTTGATCCAATGGATCTCCGTTATCCGGCTTACTGTGTGGCCAGCCCAAGATTTTACGAGACCCCGGAACGGGTATCTCCGGATGAGGGTTGGGTGGACTATGGAAGCCATATTGAAGCGCCGTCCGGATGGCGTCGCTCGATCGATGAACAGTGGGTCCGAATCCAGCCTCCACTTGGAACCCCGGAACTTCCCGTGCAGGGCTGGAAGATACATGTTTCCAGCACTCCGGAAAATGCCATCGAAACCCTGAAGAAGGTGGCCGATCACTGCTTCAAGTACACGCTCCACTTCAAGTTCCTTCCGCACTCCCTGGTCATGCAGGCGAGAAGCGCGAAGTACGCGCCCCGTGAGGCCAGCGGAAAGTTCATCACCGTCTACACCCGGAGCCCCGCGGAGCTGCGCAGAACGCTGGAAGACCTTGATCAGGAGATCGGCGGCTGGCCGGGACCGTACATTCTCAGCGACCTGCGCTGGAATGAGGGGCCGTTGTACATTCGGTACGGAGCCTTCATACTCCGGTTCGCCCACGTGGACGACGGTACCCAGATCCCTGCGATCGAACGGCCCGACGGGGTGCTGGTGGCAGATCACCGCGAGCCGCGCTTCGTTCTCCCCGAATGGGTCGAGGTTCCGGACTTCCTCGCGGAAACGGTCCGTCCGCGAATGTCCGGTGAGCGGCCCCCGGAATTTCCGTACGACGTACTCGGAGTTCTTCATTTCTCCAACGGCGGCGGCGTCTACCGAGCCCGTCGGCTCCGAGATGGAACGGAAGTTGTCCTCAAGGAAGGCCGGCCCTATGCGGGGCTGGACCGCACCGGCGAGGACGCGACTGCGCGGCTGCGGACGGAATACGCGGTCCTGTCCGATCTGCAGGGACTTCCTGGGATTCCGCAGGTCTTCGATTATCACACCCTGGGTGGGCATGAGTTCTTGGCCATGGAACATGTCTACGGCCAATCCTTGCAGAGCTGGGTCGCACAGAACTACCTCTTCCTTTCGGGGACCGGTGACGGGAATGAGACCCAGGAGTACCGGGACTCGGTGGACGTCATCATGGATCAGCTGGAGCAGGCGGTACGGAACGTCCACGAGAGGGGGTATGTGTTCAACGACTTGCATCCGGGTAACGTCATGATTGACGAGGATCTGAACATCTCGTTGATCGATTTCGAAGCCGTGCGACGGCAAAGTGATGCTGGGCCGCGACCACTCGGCGTTCCCGGATTCGTCGCACCCGACTCCTTACGTGGATTTCAGGCCGATCGCTACTCGCTCAACGCCATCCGCTTGTGTCTGTACTTTCCGCTGATCTCGCTCCTCGCGCTGTGCCCGGCCAAGGCGGCCATGTTCATCGACACGGCTCGGGACCGTCTGGAGCTGGATGAGGACGTGGTGACGGAGCTGCGCCGTTCCCTTGCGGCTCCCGGCCCGGCTCAGTCAGGCTTGCGACCCGCCCACCCGGAGCTGGCCTTCACCACGGCGGCCGGCCCCTGGCACCTCCAGGAGAGGGCGCTCCAGGCGTCGATCCGCCGTACGGCCACACCGGACCGGGAAGACCGGCTCTTCCCAGGAGACATCAATCAGTTCTTCCACGGCGGCGGAGGAATCGCTTTCGGTGCCGCCGGGGTGATCGACGCCCTGCACACCGCGGGAGTCACCGAACTCGACCCGTACGTCGACTGGCTGGAGCACGACATTCTTACCAGCCGTGTCCCCCGGCTGGGGCTGTACGACGGAGCGGCCGGAATCTGCCGGGTCCTGCACCGGATGGGCCGTGCGGATACCGCGTTCGGGATCTACGACAAGGTGGCGGAGGAGAGCGCGGGGCTGTCCGGGACGAAGTTGTTCGACGGTCTGTCCGGAATCGGACTGACGAGCCTGGACTTCTATCGTCGCTCGGCGGAGCCCCGCTTCCTCGACCACGCCGTCCGCGCCGCGGCCGTCGTCGAGGAGGCCGTCGACTCCGGGAGGTTCGCCGTGGGTGCGGGCTCCCTCTCCGCCGACTCGCTGCTCAGGGACCGGAACGGAAACGCCGTCGAGAACTTCTGGGGCGGACTGCTGTACGGCTGGTCGGGACTGGCTCTCTTCATGATCCGGGTGTACGAGGTCACCGGCGAAGAACGCTGGCGGCGAGCGGCCGTTGCCGCCCTGCACCGGGACCTGGACGAATGCGAGGCCATGCCGGACGGCACCCTCCAGGTCAAGAACGGGGCCCGGGTGCTGCCCTATCTCGCGACGGGCAGCGCGGGTGTGGCCGTGGTAGGTGACCTGCTCCTCCATCACGTGAGCGATGAGCGTATCGAGGGTGCCCTGCCGGATCTGAGCCTCGCCTGTGTCACCGAGTTCAGCATCGGAGCGGGACTGTTCAACGGGAGAACCGGGCTGATCGGCGCGCTGCACCAGGTGAAGCACCGCCTCGACTGGCCCGATGTGGACAAGCGCGTCGACGAGGGCGTGGCATCCCTCAACCTCCACGCGCTGTCCGACGAGTTCGGCCTCATCTTCCCCGGTGAGCAGAATCTCCGCGCCTCCTCAGACCTGGGCACGGGATCGGCTGGCGTGCTCCAGCTCATCAACGTACTCGCGGGGAGAACCAGCGAACTGCTGCCGTTCCTCGGCCCCGAGCCGTGGACGCCTCCCCACCGTGACCCCTCGGCCACCGCGGCCGGCGTCGGAATCACCACATCCGAGCACCGCTGACCGCACCTCGCGGCCCATGCCGCACGCGGCCGAGAGCACCGCAGCTCGATCAGGGAAGGAGGTGAACATCATGGCGAACTTCGTACTGGGGCTTCAGGGAATGGAGTCCGAGGCGAACAACCAGGACGTCCTCGCGAGCAGCTGGACGTCGGTCTGCTGCAAGTGCAGCTGGGTCAGCACGAGCTGCTGACCGAACTCGGCCGCGTCGGGGGCGGGGCTCACTCGCTCCAAGCCCTCGGCGTGGCCGGCCGGGCCATCGGTGGAACGTACGAGAGAGCAGGTGGAATGCCATGCCCTTCCTTTCGGAAGGACGACGATGAAGCAGGCCGGACGGGTGAGGACTCGTGATCTCGTGCGCTATATGCGTGGGCACGCGCTCGCCATGTCTCTCGCGGCGGTGCTCTCCCTCGTCGCCGCCGGCGGGACGCTCCTCCAGCCTGTGCTGGTGCGGTCGGTCATCGAGGCCATCTCCGCGTCGCGGTCGACTGTGGCATCCACTGTCGCGCTCGTCTCGCTACTGGTGGGAGCGGCCGTGATCAACGGGTTCCGGGATTACATGCTGCGGCGCGTCGGTGAGGGCGTTGTGCTGCGGATACGACAGCGGCTCGCGGCGCATGTGCTGAGACTCCCCGTCGCCGAGTACGACCATCGCCGTACCGGGGATCTGCTCTCCCGCATCGGATCGGACAGCTCAATGCTGCGGTCCGTCGTCACCTCGGGGCTGTTCGAGGTCTTCACCGGGACGCTGATGATCATTGGCGCGGCGGTCGCCGCGTTCCTGGTCGACCCTCTGCTGTTCGCGGTCACCGCCGGGGGCCTCATCGCCGGTATCGCGGGAGCAGCGGTGATCGCGCACCGTACCCGCCCGGCCTCCGAGCAGGCCCAGATGCTGCTCGGAGAGATGACGTCCGGACTGGAGCGTGCGATCGGCGGCGTACGGACAATTCGGGCCGCGCGGGCGGAGCAGCGGGAGACCGAGGCGATCGTACACAGCGCCCGCCGTGCTTACGGGATGGGACTGCGGCTCGCCCGACTGCAGGCGCTCACACTGCCCGTGGCGCACATCGCGACGCAGGGCGTGTTCCTGCTGGTATTGGGTGTGGGAGGTGCCAGGGTTGCCGCCGGCGGGCTTTCGGTCGGTGACCTCGTGGCGTTCGTGCTGTTCCTGTTCTTCCTGATCATGCCGGTAGGTCAGCTCATCGGCGCCTACTCCCAGTTGCAGACCGGCCTCGGTGCGCTGCAACGGATCGAGGACGTGCTCCGCGTGCCGACCGAGACGGACGGGGACGTCGTGTCCGGTCAGCCGCCGCGAGAAAACCGGGGGACGTCCCCGCTCTTCGGCGTCGGATCCGTCCCCGCGCTCGCCTTCGACCGTGTGACGTTCGGTTACGGAAAGGGCGAGACGGTCGTGGAGGACATCAGCTTCAGCGTCTCCCCGGGCACCCGCACGGCCCTGGTCGGCCCGTCGGGCGCCGGCAAGTCGACTCTGCTGGCGCTGGCCGAGCGTTTCTACGATGTACGGTCCGGCGCGATACGGCTGCACGGGACCGACATCCGCCAGGTGTCACGGGACGAGCTGCGCAGCCGGCTCGGTTATGTGGAGCAGGAGGCACCGATCCTCGCGGGTACCCTCCGGGAGAACCTGTCACTCTCCGCGCCGGGCATGTCCGACGACGACCTGACAGCTGTCCTGCACAGCGTCAACCTTGACGAGATCGTGCAGCGGTCTCCGCTCGGACTGGACGCGCAGGTGGGCGAAGGCGGCGTCCTGCTGTCCGGCGGTGAACGCCAGCGTTTGGCCATAGCCCGTACGCTCCTCGCCGCGCCTCCGATCCTGCTGCTGGACGAGCCGACCAGCAATCTCGACGCCAAGAACGAGCAGGCGTTCCGCGCGGCGATTGACGCCATCCCCACCGACCACACGCTGCTGATCGTCGCCCATCGACTGGCCACCGTGGTCGACGCCGACCAGATCGTCGTCGTCGACCACGGAAGGGTGGTGGGCGCGGGTACCCACGACGAGCTCATAGAGTCCAGCACGCTCTACCGCGACCTGGCCTCCCATCAACTGCTCGTGGCCTGAAGGGAGGACTGATGAACGAGATCCGCCGCACCACCGGTGCCGACGAAAGCGGCCCGGCGTCGTACCGGGCGAAGAATCCGAGCATCGCGGTCATCGGCTGCGGACCACGCGGGACATCCGTACTCGAACGCATCGCCGCGAACATACATCTCCTCGCCCCTGACGAGCGCCTGGACATCCACGTCATCGACCCGTATCCAGCCGGTGCCGGACGGGTATGGCGCCAGGATCAGTCCCCGCTGCTCTGGTCGAACACCCGGGCCGACGAGTGCACACTCTTCACCGACGACACGGTCACCTGCCAGGGCCCTGCCGTCGAAGGCCCCACGCTGGAACAATGGGCGCGGGATCTCGCCACCGGACGCCTCCCCCTTCCGCCGGGCTACCAGCCCGCCCCAGGGATGCGGGAGGAAGCCGCGCGCGTCCACGCCGGCTGGTTCGCCACACGGAAGCTCACGGGTGACTACCTCGCTTGGTTCTTCTGGCGGAGCGTCGCTGTCGTGGCGCCCCGCGCCCACGTCCGGACGCACCAGGCGTTCGTTCTGTCCCTGGGCGATCTGCCCGACGGCCGCCAGCGCATCCAACTCGACGGCGGCAAAACCGTGGACGCGGACCTGGTGATTCTGGCGCAGGGACACTTCCAGGTGAAACCGCAGGGTCCGGAACCTCGGCTCTCCCAGCACGCGGCAGCCCACCACCTCACCTACCAGCCGACCGCGTCCACCTCCGACGTCTCACTGGACGCGTTCCCTGCGGGCGAGCCCGTACTGATGCGCGGATTCGGGCTGACCTTCATCGACATCATGGTGCTCCTCACCGAGGGACGCGGCGGGCGCTTCGGGCGCGAGCCGTCGGGCGAGTTGCGCTACATACCGTCGGGCCGTGAACCCACGCTGTACGTGGGTTCCCGCCGAGGTGTGCCGTACCGCTCGAAATTCGCATACGTCCTGCCGGGGCCGCCGCCCCGTATACCCCGCTACTTCTCCCCCGCTGACTTCGCCGACCACTCCTTGGATTTCGCCTCCGACCTGTGGCCCGCCCTCGCACGGGAGCTGACCGTGGCCGGCTACCGGGAGCTGGCACACTCCCATCCCCACCGCCTCGGAGTCGACGCCGGAGAGTTCCTCGACCGGTTGGACGCCGCGCAGTGGCAGAGCCCTGAGTTCAAGGACCTGATCGAGCAGGCCGTGCCCGACAGTCGTGACCACATCGATGTCGACGGGCTGGACAGACCGCTGGCGAACCGCCGCTTCTCCGACGCTGCGGCCCTGCGTGCGTGGATGCTGAACTACCTCGCCGACGACCTCGAGAGAGGGCGGAACCCGCGGTACAGCGCCCATTTGGCCGTCTACCACGCCATCTTCTCGATCTCGCAGGCGCTGTGGGCCGTGGTCCAGCGGGGAGAGGTCGAGCCCGGCAGCGGAAGCCACAGCATGACGGCATTCTTCGACTTCTGCCGATTCCGTACCAGCGGCCCGCCGGGACCACGCCTCGAACAGCTTCTGGCCCTCGCCCGCGCCGGCGTGGTCGACTTCGTCGGCGCGAACATGAAGGTGACCTGCAGAGGCGGCGTGTTCGAAGCGCGCACCAGCAGCTTGGACAGGGTCGTACAGGCCCGGGCTCTGATCGAGGCCCGCTTGCCGGGACGCGCCCTCACGCGCGTGGCCGATCCCCTGCTCCTCCACCTCATCGGCGAGGGTGAGATCAGGGAACAGGTGCAGACCGACCCCACCACCGGCCGACGGCAGCCCACGGGCCTCATCGACACACTTCGCGCCCGCCCCTTGGGACTCGACGGCTCTCCGCACCCGAGACGCTTCGTCACCAGCCCGGGCGACTTCCCCCGGCCGCGTACCAACGATCCGTTCCTGCACCAGAGCGACGCGGTGGCCAGGGAGGCGCTCCACACACTCATCGAGGCGCAAAGCGGACGTCAGGCTTCGCCGCCCTCTCCGACCCCACCTGGGCACGGTACTGACCGATACCCCTCATGAGTGCGCCTGCGGCGTTGACTCATGGGTGGCCGCTTTGATCGGCTGTCACAGCGGTCCGCCTGTGCCCTGAGCAGGGTCGGGGACTGGTGCGGTGGCTGCCGCCGTTTTCCAGTCCCCGCCGCTTCAAGTGAAGTAGACCGCCGACGAGGTGCCCGTGGCGCGGGTCCTTTTCCGACGGCCCCTTCCCGAACGGGACAGGCGAGTTTCCCAGCATCCCGCTCTCCAGTGATCACTTCCGAGAGACCGTAGAACGAAGCGCCTCACGGCGCACACCGGCCATGCAGTTCTCCCGCACACGGCTTTGCGAACCGAACTACGCCTCGCCTGGACGAGCGGCTTGAGGCTCCGGTCGCACGCTCCATCGCCCCAACGCCCGCTGACACTAGTGCTTCGTTCCTCAAAGGACGTACACATATCGGCGGCGTAAGCGCCGTGTGGGCGGTGCGGGTCTGCCCCAGATCCAGGGTCGGGCGCGGGCGTTGAGCTGGGCTGTGGCCACTTCGGTGGCGTGGGTGATGTGGTCGCGGTCGCCGAAGGAGCGTCCGGCCAGGGCGGTCTTGCGGAAGATGCGCCACCAGCCCTCTTGAAGGTTGAGCCAGCAGGCGCCGACCGGGATGAACACGTGCCTGATGCGGGGGTGGTCCTCGAGCCAGGTCCGGGTGGACACGCTGTTGTGCGAGGACAGGTTGTCGGTGATCACATAGATGTCCCCGACGGGGGTTCGCGTCCTCGACCAGCTGAAGGAACTGCTGGTAGAAGGCGCTGTTGCGGGAGGTGGCGGTCATCGTGAGTTCCTGGCCGTCGCGGACGCGTAAGGCGCCGTAGACCCAGGTTTCCTCGGGTCCGCGGGAGTAGTCGATCTCATTCTTGATGCGGTGCCCGTCCGGTGACCAGCCCGGTGCCGGCGGGAAGGTGCGTGGGATCACCGGGCCGAGCTCGTCGGCGCGGACGACTGTCGCGCCGGCGGGCGGGCTGGTGTAAAGCTCGACGATCCGCGTCCTTTTCCCTCGAAGTCCGCATCTCTCGAGCGCGTCCACGAGCGCGTGCGCCGCCAACGCACACCCTCAGCCAGCAGGATACGGCGCACCTGGGAGCGGCTGACCTCGATTCCCAGGCCCCGGGCCGCGGCAGCCAGTGCGTCCAAGGTCCACTGCGAGGGTCCCGACTCGTCCGCGGCCCACATCTCGTTCGACGGCTGCACCTCGAGCCGACCGGGCGGAGTCTGCTTGACCATCGCGATGATCCCGGAGCGTTCGGCTTCGGTGATCCTTCGCTTGCGGCCCTGCCCGCCCAGATCCTCCAGACCCTCAAGCCCCGAGCGGTTGAAGCGGTGCAGCCAGCGCCGCACGGTCTTCTGACTGCACCTCAGCTCGTCGGCGATCCGCGGGACCAGCCAGCCGTCCCAGCTCAGCTCCACCATCCGGCACCGCTCCACGAGAACCTTCGGCGCCTTCCTGGCAGCCGCCAGACGGTGGACCACCGCTTGCTCGCCCTCGTCACGGCCCGGCCGTGCCCGTAACACCATCGTCCAGCACCCGCCCCCGAGCACCCGCAACCACCCCGCTACCAGCAGCTATACCCACCGAAAGCGGAATTCAGCACTAGTGACCTGTCCGGCGGATCATGCCGCAGACGCGGGGTCTGGCACGCCCATCTGCGTTCATTAGTCGCCGCCGATTTCCTGCGACCTGATCCGCCGGACAGGCCCCAGGCGCACCCGAGATGCTCGTCGAGGGCCTCTCCAGGGCCATTGCCGGGGCGCCATTGCCGCCGATCGCCATGTGCGTCGGCTCACCAGGGGCGGGACCAGGGTTTGGCCTGGCGCCGGGTGGCGTGATGGAGCCGAGGAGATGGAGATTGAGGGCCTCGGCGCTGGGGCTGCCTGGTTCGGCGTGGTAGATGACCAGTTGCCGGCCGGGTGCGTCGCGTACGTCGAAGGACCGGTGGGTGAGGGTGAGGGGGCCGACGTCCGGGCGGAGGAATTGCCTGGCGTCCTGGGTCTTGGCACGCACCGTGTGACTGGGGGTCACAGGTCGTCCGGGGTGCCGAGGCCCGTCAGGGCGCCGACCGGGTCCAGGTCGGGCGTGCCGCGGGGCCACCAGTCGTCGTGGCCCGGCTCCGACTCGTAGGCGTACCACAGGCCGTCGCGGCCCAGGCGGAGCTGGACGTGGCCCTGCGGGTGGGTGAGGCGGTTGCGCCAGGGGCGGAAGGCGGGCAGATCGGCGGCGAGGAGGAGGGGACGGGCGCGGTCGAAGCGGCCCGCCGGCGGGTCCCAGGCCTCTTCCAGGACGGCGAGGCCCGCCGGACCGCCCTGGCGCCAGGCGGCGACCGCGCGCGCCAGCTCGGCCGGGGCGCGGCCGGCGGCGGAGGCGAGGGAGGCGTAGAGGGCGCGGCTGCCAGCGGTGAGTCCGGAGCCGGGGCGGGCCGCGGCGAGCCGCACCGCGTCCTGCCACAGGGTCAGTTCGCCGACCGGGTCGCGGCCGGTGCCGAGCAGGGCGTGGGCGCGGGCTGCCGCGTCGGTCGCCAGCTGATCCAGAGCGAAGGGATCCGGGCCGCCCGGGGCCGCCGGGTACGCCGGGGGCTGCTCGGGATGCGGGGGTGGGGGCAGGGGCGCTGGGAGGGGCGGAAGTGCGCGGGGCGCGAGGGCGTCCGTGGCCCGCACTCCGGGCAGCTGCGTCGGACCCCGTTCCTGGGCGGCACGGGCCGCGCGGGTGGCGCTCAGGCGGGACAGGGCGTCGAGCAGGTCGCGTTCGCCTCGGCCGCGCAGCAGGAGCAGGACGAAGGGGTCGGCGTCGAGCAGGCGTGCGGTCTGGTAGCAGAGGGCGGCGGCGTGCTTGCAGGGGTGGCCGCGGTCGGGGCAGCTGCAGTGCGGTTCGAGTTCGCCGGGGCCGGGGAGCAGACGGACTCCGCACTCGGCGAGGGAGTGGGGCATCTCCCTGTCGAGGAGCGCGGCGATGTGTCCGGGCCGATCGGCGGCGCTGTCCAGGAACCGCGCCCAGTCTGTGTCGTCGAGGGTGCGCAGCCGCACCTGCACGCGGTACGGCCTGGGGCGGCTCCCCTGGACGTAGGCGAGGACGAGACCCGGCGTCACCGTGATGGCGTCCACGTTCCCCTGCTCGGCATAACCCCGCCCGCGTGCCAGCCGCTTGGCATCCAGCGCGCCCTCCTCCAATGCCGCCACCCACGCGTTCCCCCACCACGTCGCCGCGAACCCCGCGGCTCCCGTCCGGGGAGGGAAGGCGGGGAACGTACGGCGCAGTTCGCTGTCGCGGCCGGGGGCAGCCATGGAGTGGGGGACGCGGGGGGTTGCGGGTGGGGTGGGGGTGGATGTGCCGGTTGGCGGACGGGCCGAGAGCGGGGCCGAGGGCTGGGGCTGGGCCGGGGTGGGCCTCGCCGTGCCCGGTTGGCGTTCCTGGGCGGAGGCGGGCTCCGGCTCCGCCGCCTCGGGCCGGCCCGTCCGGGTCGGGGTGGACTGCGTCGGGCCGGGATGGTGCGGCGGGGGCGAGGCGGGAGTCGCCGGGCCGGGGTGGATCGACGGGACCGGTTCGGGCATCGCCATGTCGTGGTGGGTCGATGGAGCCGGTTCGGGCCTCGCCGTGGCGGTCGGCTGTGTGGGGTTGGGTGGGGTGCCTGCGGTGGCTTCGGTAGCTACGGTGGCTGCGGTGGCTGCGGACATGTGGTCAGTCGAAGTCGGGCTGCCCGGACCGTCGTTGTCGTCCCCGCCCTGAGTCAGGCGCTCCACGGCGGGATCGATCCCTGGTCCGCCCCGCTCCTCCCCCGCCAGCTCCGCCGCCGCAGGCATACGGAAGGCATCGGCGAGCAACTCCCGTACGTCCCGCGCCCTGGCGTCGGTGGCGCGGCCTCGTGCACGGCCGCTCTCCCCGGAAGCGGGGCGAGCCTGGCGTCGCGCCCGACGCGGGCGCTCGGCTTCCTCCCCCTTGGCGTCCGCCCGCTCCCGGCGGCCATCGCCGCGAGCGGCGCGCAGCGCTTCGCGCGCGGCATCCGCGGGCCGCCCGCCTCGGCGGTCGGCTTCGTCGCCCCGTTCGGTCGCGCCGGACCCGGCTGTACGGCCCGCTTGGCCCGCGTTGCCCCTGGACGTGCCGGCCGATACCGCCCGTCCGATGTCGGAGGCTGCCGCCGACGCCTCCTGACCCGCGTCGTCCGAACCGTCCGGCTCGATGTCGCAAGGGCCCACCTCGCGCGACCGGCCCGCTCCGACGTCAGAACGACCCGTCTCTCCCGACGCATCCGGCCCAACACCAGGACGGCCCGTTTCACCCGACCCGCGCGATCCGACCCCAGGACGCCCCGACTCGCCCGCCCGCCCCGACTCGCCCGCCCGGCCGGCCGGGACGTCAGGATGACCCGACTCATCCGCCCGGCCCGACCCAACACCACGACGAACCGACTCACCCACCCGCCCCGACCCAACACCACGACGAACCGACTCACCCACCCGCCCCGACCCAACACCACGACGAACCGACTCACCCACCCGCCCCGACCCAACACCACGACGAACCGACTCACCCACCCGCCCCGACCCAACACCACGACGAACCGACTCACCCGGCTCCCCCGCCCCGACTTCAGCAGCCGTAGGCTCCCCCACCACGTTGTCGGGGCTCTCGTCGAGCCCGGTGTCGTCGTCGATGCCCTCGTCCGTCCCGCGGCCCCCGCGCTCCCGCGCCTCCCGCAGCGCCGCGCGAGCCGCGTCGGCCGGCCGGGCCTCGTGTCCCGTGGGCTTCGGGGGGACCGGCCGATCCGCGGCCGGGTCGCCGGGCGGCCCGGGCCGTTCGGCGTTCGCACCCGGCCCCCGGCCTCCGCGCTCCCGCGCCTCCCGCAGCGCCCGGCGTGCCTCGTCGGCGGGGCGGGGCGTCACGATGTCCTCCGGAGCGAGACCAGGTCGGCGAGTTCGCGGTCCGTCAGTTCCGTGAGGGCCGACTCGCCGGAGCCGAGGATCGCGTCGGCCAGGGCCCGCTTGGACTCCAGCATCTCGGCGATGCGGTCCTCGACCGTGCCCTCGGTGATCAGGCGGTGGACCTGGACCGGCTGGGTCTGGCCGATGCGGTAGGCGCGGTCGGTGGCCTGTTCTTCGACGGCCGGGTTCCACCAGCGGTCGAAGTGGACGACATGGCCCGCGCGGGTGAGGTTCAGGCCCGTGCCGGCCGCCTTCAGCGACAGGACGAGGACCGGTGTCGCTCCGCTCTGGAAGCGGTCCACCATGCGCTCACGCTCCGGAATCGGCGTACCGCCGTGCAGGAGGTCCACCGGGATCGCGCGGGCGGCCAGGTGGGAGGTGATCAGGCGGGCCATCCCGACGTACTGCGTGAAGACGAGCGCCGAGCCGTCCTCGGCGAGCAGGGTGTCCAACAGCTCGTCGAGCAGGGGCAGTTTGCCGGAGCGGGCGGCGAGTCGGTCGCCGGCCGTCGGCGGTAGGTCCTCCTTCAGATACAGCGCGGGGTGGTCGCAGATCTGCTTCAGCGCACCCAGCAGCTTCAGCACCAGGCCCCTGCGGGCGATGCCCTCCGCCGTCTCGATCGTCAGCATCGACTCGCGCACCACCGCCTCGTAGAGCGCGGCCTGTTCACGGGTGAGCGGGACCGGGTGGTCCGTCTCGGTCTTGGGCGGCAGTTCGGGGACGATGCCGGGGTCGGACTTCTTGCGGCGCAGGAGGAAGGGGCGGACCAGTCGGGCGAGCCGGGTCACCGCCTCCTCGTCCTCGCCGTTCTCCACCGCGCGCGCGTGGCGGGCGCGGAAGGACTTCAGGGGGCCCAGGAGCCCGGGTGTCGTCCAGTCGAGGAGCGCCCAGAGTTCGGAGAGGTTGTTCTCGACCGGTGTGCCGGTCAGGGCCACGCGCGCGGGGGACGGGATGGTGCGCAGGGCCTTCGCCGTCGCCGAGTAGGGGTTCTTGACGTGCTGTGCCTCGTCGGCGACGACCATGCCCCACGGCTGCTGGGCGAGCGTGGGCGCCGCCGACCGCATGGTGCCGTACGTCGTGAGGACGAAGCCGCCGTCGAGGTCGTCCAGGGTGCGGTCCGAGCCGTGGAAGCGGCGGACGGGGACGCCGGGCGCGAACCGGGTGATCTCGCGCTGCCAGTTGCCGAGCAGGGAGGCCGGGCAGACGACGAGGGTGGGCTCGCTGCGGGCCCGGCGCAGGTGCAGGGCGATGACGGTGATCGTCTTGCCGAGCCCCATGTCGTCGGCGAGGCACCCGCCGAGGCCGAGGGTGGTCATGAGGTCCAGCCAGGCCAGGCCCCGGAGTTGGTAGTCGCGCAGGGTGGCGTGCAGGCCGGGTGGTGGTTCGGCGGGTCGTACTCCGGCCGTCAGACGGTCGCGCAGGGTCGCCAGGGCGCCTACGGGGATCGCCTCGACCGTCTCGCCGTCGACCTCCGCGCTTCCGGTGAGGGCGACGGACAGCGCGTCGACCGGGTCGAGCAGGCCCAGTTCGCGCTTGCGGGCCTTGCGGACGAGGGCCGGGTCGACCAGCACCCACTGGTCCCTCAGGCGCACGACGGGCCGGTGGGCCTCGGCGAGCGCGTCCATCTCGGCCTCGCTGAGCGGATCGCCGCCGAGCGCCAACTGCCAGCGGAACTGGAGCAGTTCCTCGCTCTCGAAGAAGCCGGTGCCGTCGGTCGCCGAGCCCGGCGCGGGCCGTACCACCGCGGCCGCGGTCAGGTCCTGTGCCAGGTCACGGGGCCAGTGCACGGCGACTCCGGCCGCCGCGAGCCGGGTCGCCGCGACGCCGAGCAGGTCGCCCAACTCCTCGCCGGACAGGGCCAGTACGTCCGGCACGTCCTGCTCGGAGAGCCGGTCGAGGGGCGGCCAGACGCGGGCCGCTCGGCGCACGGCGAGGGCCGCGTCCACGCGGGCCCGGGGACCGAACGCCGCGTCCGCGTCACCCGCCCACAGGGCTGCCGCGTCGGCCACGAGGGTGGGGTCGGCGAGGCTGTGCACCTGGACGACGGCCGCGCCCGCACGGTGCAGGCCCTCGTCACCTTCGGCGTCGAAGAGGTCCTGCGCCGACAGGTCCAGGCGGAGCGAGATCCGCACGCCCGCGTCCATGCCGGCGGCGACCTCCGCGGCCCAGTCCTGTGCGTCGGGAAGCCGCTGGGGCTCGCGCGCGGCGAAGGGCTTCCCGCAGGCGTACGGAGCGGCCGGAGTGCGGGGCAGGGTGTCGGCGACCGCGTCCAGGAAGGAGCGCATCAACGCTTCCGGTTCGGGCAGCCGGAGCGGGCCCGTGCCGGGCAGCGGGACCGCATGTCCCTCGTACGGCAGGGCGGCCGCGACCGCGCGCAGGTGGGCGATGTCGTCCGGGTCCAGGGGCCCGGCCCGCCAGGCGTCGTGGCCGGTGGCCGTCAGGCCCGGCAGCAGCCGGCCGCGGGCGGTGAGCCGCAGGGCGTGCAGCGCGGCCGCTCCCCAGCAGACGGTGGCCGGGTGGGCGGCCGGGTCGCGCCGGGCGCGGACGAGCAGGGGCAGGGCCTCGTCCAGCGGAAGCGACAGTGCGGGGGTGGTCCTGCGGCGAACTCCGGCACCATGGCGACGTACGACAGTGAGTTCTGTGGGTGCGGCGGGCAGGGGTCCGCCTTCCGGGTCCCAGAAGGCCATCCGCCCCTCGCGCGGGAGGAGGGGCCCGGGCAGGAACACGGCCGCGAGTCGGACGGGGACGGACTCCCCCGCTCCCCCCATGCCCGCCGCTTTTCCGGCGGGCGCTCGTCCGGGCGCACGCTCCCGCTCGGCCACCGCAGCCCTGTCGCTCATACGTCCTGTCACCTCCCGCCCGTGTGTCGGATCAGTCGTCTTCGACTCTACGGGCGGGGTCTGACAATCGGCCCCGGCGACCGGCTGGGGCCCGGCGCCAGGCCCTGTCGACAGGGCCTAGGGAACCGTGCGCGAGACGACGTACACCATGAGGTTGGCCGGGTCGGCCCGGTTCACGACGATGTCCTGGGTGGGGGCGGGGTTCTTCTGCCTGTGGACCAGGCCCGACCACGGGCCGGGTCCGGTGAACTTCCAGCCGGTGACGCTCCGGTCGCGGGCGCCGATCGTGAGGTCGCCCTGCTCGAGGTCGTCACGGTTGACGCCCACGCCCGTGAGGAAGGCGTCCAGGCCGGCGTCGGTCGTCCGGAACTGGACGTACAGACGGCTGGTCTTCCAGTTGTTGGTCTCGTAGTACGCGACCTGGTCGGCCGGGTGCGGGACCGGCACCTGGTAGATGCGGCGCTGGACCTTGGACGGCCAGCCGGCGCTCAGGCCGGTCGCCGAGTACTTCTTCTCCTTGTCCTTGCCGCTGTCGCGGCTCTGGTTGGCGGAGATCACCAGGTAGCCGGCCGGCACGCCGATGAGCAGCACGATGATGAGCAGGGTGAGCGCCCTGCGGCGGATCATGTGGCGCCGGTCCTCGGGTGGCGGCTCGTCCGGGAGCGCGGCCTCGCGCGCCAGCGAGGCCGTCATGCGGAGTCCCGGGTCGTGCGGCGGGCCTCCACGTACCGCGCATAGCGCTCGTAGCGCTCCACGCGGCGCCGGTTGGCGCGGCGGAAGCGGCGGGCGACGAGGCGGGCGAGGTCCGCGGCGCCGACCATGCCGGCCTCGGGGCCGAGCTGGGCGCGGGCGATACGGGCCTCGGGGCGGTAGCCGCGGCCGGTCAGGTTGCGTCGGAAGGCGTCCCGCGCGGGGCCGATGAGCAGGTCGTCGGCGGCCGAGACGCCGCCGCCGATCACGAAGCAGGAGGGGTCGAGCGCGGCGGCCAGGTTGGCGATGCCGACGCCGAGCCACTGGCCGATGTCCTGGAGCAGTTCGATGCACATCGCGTCGCCCTCGCGGGCCAGCTCGGTGATCATCGGGCCGGTGATGTCGGCGATGTTGCCCTTGACGTGCTCGATGATTCCGTACGCCACCGGGGAGTCTGCCGCGGCGAGCTCGCGCGCCTCCCGGACCAGCGCGTTGCCCGAGCTGTACTGCTCCCAGCAGCCGCGGTTGCCGCACGGGCAGCGGTGCCCGCCGGGAACGACTTGCATGTGGCCGAACTCGCCCGCGACGCCGTACTTGCCGCGCTTGACCTGGCCGTCCTCCAGGATCGCGCCGCCGATGCCGGTGCCGAGCGTGATCATGACGAGATGGTCCTCGCCGCGGCCGGCGCCGAAGCGCCACTCGGCCCAGGCGGCGGTGTTGGCGTCGTTGTCGACGAGTACGGGGACGGCGAGGCGCCCTGCGATGCGGTCGCGCAGCGGCTCGTTGCGCCAGGACAGGTGGGGCGCGAACAGCACGCGGTTGCGGTCGGCGTCGACCCAGCCGGCCGCGCCGATGCCGACGGCGTGCACGTCGTGCCGGTCGGAGAGGTCCAGGACCAGTTCGACGATGGTGTCCTCGACGACCTTGGGGCTCTTGGACTTGTCCGGGGTCTCCGTGCGGAGCTTCTCCAGGATGTTGCCGTCGGCGTCGACGACGCCCGCCATCACCTTCGTGCCGCCGATGTCGATGCCGACCGTCGGCACGCGGGGTGCGGTCAGGTGCGAGCGGCGCTCCCTTGTGCCCACCGTGCGGAGCGCTGGCGCGCGGCGGGAGCCGATGGGGGCGCTGAAGTTGCCGTAGGTGCTCATCAAGGCCCGATTCTGCCTCACGCTCACGCTGGGTGCCGAACAGGGGAGCAAAGGTGCGGTTACTGCGATTTGCCGGATGCGCGTGTGTTTGGGGCTGGTCGCGCCCACGCGGCGGAGCCGCACATCGATACGCCCCGCGTCCCTTGGGTCCGCTGCGGCGCGAGTGGGACGCAATGTCCTGACAATGGGATGAATGCGACCCCGCCGCAGAAGGCTTCAGGGCCGTACGAGCAGCTGGAACTCGAAGGAGTAGCGGGACGGGCGATAGGTGTGGGTGCCGTACTCGACCGCGCGGCCGGTGTCGTCGAAGGTCGTGCGCTGCATGGTGAGCAGCGGGGCGCCCTCCTCCTCGGCGAGCCGCTCGGCCTCGGCGGCGGTGGCCGCGCGGGCGCCGATGGACTGGCGGGCACTGTGCAGCGTGATCCCCGCGGCGCGCATCATGCGGTACAGGCCGGTGGACTCCAGCTGCTCGGTGTCCAGGTCGAGCAGGCCGGGCGGCAGGTAGTTGCACAGGTACGCCATCGGCTCGCCGTGCGCGAGGCGCAGCCGCTCCACGCGGTGTACGTCGCTGTCCTCGGGCACGCCGAGCGCGGCCGCGATCTCGGCGGGAGCCGGGACGACGGTGTTGACGAGGACCCTGGTGGCGGGGCGCTGCCCGGCCGCCTCCAGGTCGTCGTAGAGGCTGCTGAGCTCCAGCGGCCGCTTGACCTGGCTGTGCACGACCTGGGTGCCGACGCCGCGGCGGCGCACGAGCAGGCCCTTGTCGACGAGCGACTGGATGGCCTGGCGGACGGTGGGCCGGGACAGGCCCAGCCGGGCGGCGAGCTCGATCTCGTTGCCCAGCAGGCTGCCGGGGGTGAGCGCTCCGTGCTCGATCGCCGCTTCGAGCTGCTGGGACAGCTGGAAGTACAACGGCACCGGGCTGCTCCGGTCCACACTGAGCTCGAGCGTCACAGTCGGGTCCACTCCTGGTTTCGGCACGGGCTGAGCGTAGCTCCGTGACGGGTTGACGGGAAGTTGTGTAGTCCGATTGTCCGGACATATGCATTGACAGCGCGCCTGGTCCGGCCGCAGGTTGGATCCATGCGCATCGGAGTCATCGGTACGGGCCGCATCGGCACCATCCATGCGAACACCCTCAGTCGGCACCGCGAGGTGGGCTCCCTGATCCTCACGGACGCGGACCCCGCGCGGGCCCAGGAACTCGCCTACCGGCTGGGAGAGACGGCGGCGCCGGGGGTGGACGAGATCTACACGTGGGGCGTGGACGCCGTGGTGATCACGACGGCGACGTCGGCGCACGCCGAACTGATCGGTCGGGCAGCACGCTCGGGGCTTCCCGTGTTCTGCGAGAAGCCGATCGCCCTCGACCTGCCGGGCACTCTGGACGCGCTCGCCGAGGTGGACGCGGCCGGCACGGTCCTGCAGATGGGGTTCCAGCGCCGCTTCGACGCGGGCTACACGGGCGCGCGCGAGGCGGTACGGTCGGGCCGGCTCGGGCGGCTGCACACCGTCCGGGCGCTGACCTCCGACCAGGCTCCGCCGTCGGCCGCCTCCCTGCCGCAGTCCGGGGGCCTGTACCGGGACACCCTGATCCACGACTTCGACATCCTGCGCTGGGTGACGGGGCACGAGGTCGTCGACGTGTACGCGGCCGGGTCCGACGCCGGGCCGGCGATGTTCCGCGAGGCGGGCGACGTCGACACGGGCGCGGCGCTGCTCACCCTCGACGACGGGACCCTGGCCACGGTCACGGCGACGCGGCTGAACGGAGCGGGCTACGACGTCCGTATGGAGCTGGCCGGGGAGCTGGACCAGATCGTCGTCGGTCTGGACGACCGGACGCCGATCGCGTCCACCGAGCCGACGGGGCCGCCGGCGGCGGACAAGCCGTGGACGGGCTTCCTGGAGCGGTTCGGGCCTGCCTACGAGGCTGAGCTCGCCGCGTTCGTGGAGGTCGTACGGGGTGAACGGGCCAACCCGTGTGACGGGCGGGAGGCGATGCAGGCGCTGCGGATCGCCGAGGCCTGTGAGGTGTCGCGGCGCGAGCGAAGACCGGTGCGTCTCGGGGAGATCCTGGGGGACGCCGGAGCGGCGGTGATGTGAAGGGCTCCGCCCCTTCGCCCCCGCCAGAGGGCTCCGCCCCCTGGCCCCCCTGCCTGTGCCCGCCCGGCACGCGACTCGGTGAGCCGAGAAGCGGGCCTCGAAAGGACAACCGCCCACTACCAGCGCACCGGCAAGCTCCGCAGCCCCCGTATCAGCATGCCCGGGAGCCAGTCGCCGGGTGGGCCGTCGAGGGTGAGGGCGGGGGCGCGCTCCAGCAGCGAGCGGATCGCCGTGCGGGCTTCGAGGCGGGCCAGCGGGGCGCCGAGGCAGTAGTGGATGCCGTGGCCGAAGGCGACGTGGCCGCGGGCGTCGCGTCGGATGTCGAAGCGGTCCGGGGCGGGATAGCGGGCGCCGTCGCGGTCGGCCGCGGTGAGGCCGATCATCACCGGGTCGCCCTTCTCGACGGGGATGCCGGCGATCTCCAGGGGCTCTGCCGCGTACCGGAAGGTCGCGTTCTCCACCGGGCCCTCGTAGCGCAGCATCTCCTCCACCGCGCCGTCGACGAGGGTCATGTCCGCGCGCAGGGCGGCCAGTTGGTCGGGGTGGGTGAGCAGGGTGTGGACGCCGCTGGTGATGAGGTTGACGGTCGTCTCGTGACCCGCGATCAGCAGGACGAAGGCCATGCCGCGCAGTTCCCCCGGGGAGAGCCGGTCGCCGTCCTCGGCGGTCGTGCGGACCAGGTCGCCGAGCAGGTCGTCGCTCGGTCCGGCGCAGCGTTTGTCCTCGATCAGCTCCGTGAGGTACTCGGCGAGCCGCACGACGGCGTCGTAATTGCTCTGGGAGCTGGCGGGTGCGACCACCTCCGTCGACAGCTTCCGGAACTCCGCGCGGTCCATCTCGGGCACGCCGAGGAGTTCGCAGATCACGGTGATCGGCAGCTGGTAGGCGAACGACTCGACCAGGTCGGCGCGGCCGAGCGGCAGCATCGTGTCGAGCAGTTCGTCGGTGATCTCCTGGATCCTGGGCCGCAGCGCCTCGACCCTGCGCATGGTGAAGGCGCGGGAGACGAGCCCGCGCAGACGGGTGTGCTCGGGCGGATCGGTGAGCAGCAGATAGCGGCCGATCAGCTCCTCGTCGAGGAACGTCACGCCGATTCTGCTGCCGTCCTTGGACAGCCGGGGATCGGCGAGCGCGGCGCGCGCCTCCTCGTACCCGACGACGAGCCAGGTCCAGTAGCCGTCGTCGGAGCCGGGCGGCCGCACCCGGTGCACCGGGCCCAGGGCGCGCAGCTTCGCGTACACGGGATGCGGATCCGTGCGGAACGCGTCGCCGTACTTCCCGAGATCGATCACCTCTGCCATGGCATTCCCCCCTCGCCCGAACTCTTCTCACCGACAACGGGCGGGAGCGCCGCCTAGTGCCCGTCATGTGCCCGTCCAGCGTTCGTCCTCCTCAGCTTTCCTCCAGGAGTCCCGCGTCGTACGCCAAGAGGGCGATCTGCACCCGGTTGTTGAGGTCCAGCTTGGCCAGGATGCGGGAGACGTGGGTCTTGACCGTGGCGACGCTCATGAACAGCGTGGCGGCGATCTCGGCGTTGGACAGGCCCCGGCCGACCGCGACGGCGACCTCGCGTTCGCGGTCGTTGAGCGTGGCGATCCGGGCACGCGCGCGCGTGCGGCGCGTGTCGGCGGCGGTGCCGGCCGCGTGTTCCATCAACTGGCGCGTGACCGCGGGCGACAGGACGGGGTCGCCGGCCGCGACCCGGCGCACCGCCTGGAGGATCTCGGCGGGCGGGGTGTCCTTCAGGACGAATCCGGCGGCGCCCACGCGCAGGGCGCGCAGCACCTGCTCGTCGGCGTGGAAGGTGGTCAGCACCACGACCTGCGGGGCATCGGCCCGGCCGCGCAGCCGCTCGGTGGCGGTCAGACCGTCCACCGACGGCATCCGGATGTCCATCAGGACGACGTCCGGTCGGGTGCGGTCGACGAGCGCCTCCACCTCGTCGCCGTCGCCGGCCTCGCCGACGATCCGGATGTCGTCGGCGCCGCCCAGCATCAGGGCCAGGCCGGCCCGAACCAGCGGGTCGTCGTCGACGAGGAGCACTCTGATCGCGGTCATGGGCCCTACGTAATCACGGTAATGCGGCCCGAGTTGGCGGACCGCGGCTGGTCACGGGTGGCAGACGGTGTGTTCGGTGGTTGGTCACGAAGTGGCAGGCGGTGGTCGGGGCGGCTGCTCATAGGGGCGGACAGGCCGTGGTCGGGGTGGCTGCTTACAGGGGCGGGCAAAGGAGGTCGGGGCGGCTGCTCACGGAGACGGACAGACGGTGGACGGGGCAACCACTCACGGAGACGGACAGACGACGGTCGGGGCGACTGCTCTGGGGAGACAGTTGTCGGGGCAACTGCTCACGGGACGGCCGATGACGCCGGAGCCGGTTGATCCCGGGATTCAGTCGGCAGGCGTCCCCCACGGCAGCCAGGCCCGCACCCGGAACCCCCCTTCCTCGTCCGGACCGTGCTCCAGTCGGCCTCCGGCCAGCGTGGCCCGTTCGGCCAGTCCGATCAGGCCCTGCCCGGAGCCGGGGACGTGGGAGACCTCGCCGTCGGGCGGAGGGTTGCGCACGGACACGGTCAGGCCCTCGCCGGGGGCGCCGGTGACGGACACCGTGACCTCCGCGCCGGGGGCGTGCTTGCGGGCGTTGGTCAGGCCTTCCTGGGTGACGCGGTAAGCGGTGCGGCCGACCGAGGCTGGGACTGCGGCGGGGTCGGTGACACGGCTGTCCAGGATGACCTTCATGCCGGCCGCGCGGGACTCGGCGACCAGCCCGTCCAGCGCGGCGAGCGTCGGCTGGGGACGGCCCGCGTCGTCGGGCTCGGCCGCGCGCAGGACGCCGATGATCTCCCGCAGGTCCTGCAGGGCCTCGTGCGCGCTCTCCCGGATGACGCCGGCCGCCCGGGCGACCTCCTCACGGGGCGCGTCCGGCCGGAACTCCAGGGCGCCCGCGTGCACGCTCAGCAGGGTCAGCCGGTGCGCGAGCACGTCGTGCATCTCGCGGGCGATGGCCTCGCGGGCGAGTCGCTGCGCCTGCTCCGCCCGCAGCCGTGCCTCCGTCTCGGCGCGCCGGGTTCGGTCGCGCAGACTCAGCACGAGCTGCCGCTTGGACCGTACGAACATGCCCCAGCCGACCAGCGCCGCGATCAGTGGCACGAACACGATGACCGAGACGGCGTACGGCAGGTCGGGGTCGGGGCGCATCCAGAAGTAGAACGGAACCGTCGCCATGTTGATGCCGCCCACCCAGGCCACGTACCGGAAGGGGCGGTGCACGGCCAGCGTGAACAGGGCGATCACGCACGCGCCGCCCGCGGTGTCCGAGATCATCCCGACGGGGAGCGTCGCCACGGCCAGCCCGACCGGCCAGCGGCGGCGCAGCCACACCGCGGCACAGGCGAGCGCACCGAGCCACTGGTCCACGACGGCGAGGGCGTGCGGCACGTGCGGGTTGGCGGTCACGGCGTCCGCGCCGCCCAGGCCGACGAGAACGGCCAGCAGGAAGCAGGAGAAGTCGACGATCCAGTCGCGCGCGGTGCGCCGGGGCCGCCGCCCGGGCCGGTCGGCGTCGGGGTCGAGCTCGTGGAGCACGGCGGACGGAAACAGCCACCGGCGCCCCACGAACGTCGACGGCACTTCCGCCAGCTTGTCACCACTCACGGTCGACAAATCTACGCAGTGTCAGCCCGCGGCACCTCCGTGCGGGCGACATCCCCGACCAAAGTCGCGCGACGGCAGACTTTCGGCCCTGCCGGCCGGGAGGGACCAAGAACTTCCGTCGGACGTGCCTCGCCTCGCGGCCGATGTGCGTGGGGGGTCCGGGGGGCGAGGGTCTTTGCCATGAAGCAGTTTCTGGAGCTACTCGGATTCCTCACCCTGGTGCAGGGCGCGATGGGCCTGATCCACGAGTTCACCGACTGGCACATCGGCCTCGTCCAGCGGGTCGGCTTCCTCGACGGCTATGAGATCTACGCCAGCGTCACCCTGATCGTGCTGGCGATCGCGCTGTTCGCCGTCGCCGAGAGCCAGAATCCCGGCTGAGCTCCGGAGTCCGGCCGAGAACTCAGAACAGGCCCTACTACGTGAACCCGTCGGCTCTCCAGTTCCAGGGCGAAGATTTCCAGCTCGAGTGTGCGGTCGTCGACACATACGTATCCTCACAAAAGGTGTCGGAGGAACCGATGCCGACCCGGCCTTCCGTACGCGGGTCGGCACGGCTGACGTCCGCCGGGGTCATCGCGGTGGGCGGGCTATCGCGGTCTACGTGTGGCTCGCGCGCACGGCGGCGGGCCAGCCGGCGCCGGGGGAACGCCGTGCTCTCTGGGCGCCCGCAGAACAGGGCGCCGTACATCGCCAGACCGGGTTTGCCGTCGGCTGATGACACGGGAGAGAGCACATGCACGGCGGGTGTGCGCCGGGCGGATTCTGGTGAAAAGGTCTTCTGTCAGCATGCAGATACATTGCACACGCCAGGTTTCTCGATCCTTTCATCGGTACGCGGAGTATGAGCGCGTCACAGGAGTACAGAGGTCGGCGACTGGGGCTGACAAGCCTCACAGTCGCGGCGAGCGGCCTGCTTGCCTTGCTGATCGGTGTCGCGTTCGCCGTCCTGCTGTGGGCGATCTCCGACGCGAACAGCTCCACCTCGGCCAGACGAGCCTCCCGTACAGCTCTCGTCGAGGTCGGCGCCATGGAACAGGTGCTCCTCGATCTCGAAACAGGACAGCGCGGCTTCGTGATAACGAAGCGGGAAACGTTTCTCCAGCCGTGGCACAAGGCGCGCACCGCTCTCCCCGCGGAGGCGCGGCGGTTCGCCGAGAGCGCCACATCACCGGAACAACGGCGCACTGCTGAACAGGTCACTCGGGGCGTCGAATCCTTCCCGAACGACTACTCGGTCCCGCTGGTCGAGATGGTCCGGCGGGACGATCCAGCCGCGTCCAGCCTGAAGCGGACCACGGAGGGCAAACAGCGCGTCGACGCCCTGCGTGCCCAGTTCGACCAGTACACGGCGGACGAACGCGAGCAGCTCGCGGCGCGCACGGACGCCGCCGGTACCAACAGCCGCCAGGCGGTGCTCGCGGCGGCCGTGGGGCTCGCGGCGTCGACCGCGCTCGTGGCCGTCTTCACCGTGCTCCAGCACCGTGCGGTGGTACGGCCGGTGCGCGGGGCGGCGGCCGCGGCGGAGGAGTTGGCGGGCGGCGACCTGAGCATGCGGATACCGCCCAGCAGGGTGGCGGAGATCGGAGCGCTGGGCACCTCCTTCAACACCATGGCGGCCTCGCTCCAGGACAGCCGCCGACGCATCATGGACAACACCGAGGCCGTGCACCGGCGTACAGCCAGGGACCTGCACGACGGGGCGCAGCAGCGTCTGGTCAGCCTGATGATCGGGCTGCGGCTCGCGCGGGAGATGATCCCCGAGACCGAGACGGCGGCGACCGACCTGCTGGACCAGTCGATCGGCAGCGCGTCAGTCGGGACCAAGCTCACCGTCGGAGGCGAGGAGGAGCCCTAGTAGGACTCCGTTAGGTCTTTCTCGATCTTGGCGTTGTGTAGGTCCTGGTGGGCAGGGTTTGGTGGCAGGTGGTGCAGATGCCGGTCCAGCACCTCAAGACGTCCTGGAGGGTCTCGAGGACTTGGTAGAGGGTGAGACCGGCCCGGGCACTTTTGGGGCCAGGCGCTGTTCGGTGAGGAAGGCGTGGGCGGCGGTCACGAGGGTGACGTGGTGGTGCCAGCCCGGCCAGGAACGCCCTTCGAAGTGGTCCAGGCCCAGGCCGTGCTTGAGTTCGCGGTAGTCGTGCTCGATGCGCCAGCGGACCTTCGCCAGACGGACCAGGTCGGCGATCGGAGTGTCGGCCGGCAGGTTGGACAGCCAGTAATCGGTCGGCGCCTCGGCGCCGGAGGGCCATTCGACCAGCAGCCAGCAGTCGGGCAGGATCCCGTCCCACCAGCCCTGTCCGGCCGAGGCCGCAGCTTTGATCGGGCGCTCGACGGCCTTGCCGGCGGGACGGACACGCACGGCGGCGAAGCGGGAACGTAACTCCCCTCTCGAGCCGTGCCGCCAGGTGAGCGGGGTGAATGCGTCTTGATCAAGGCCGGCGGCAAGGGCCGCCAAGGACGGTGCTGGATGCCGGTAGCGGGGCTGTGGCCAGCAGCCGACATGCCCGTTGCGGGCTGGGGCCTCAGGCTCCGCGTCCAACGGATGGGCGGTCACATCGCCGCGGACGGCCAGCACGTAGGCGACTTGGCGGTCGGACAATGCGGCTCGCAGATGCGCGTTGGTGCCGTAGGCGGCGTCAGCCACCACAGCCGGCGGCCTCATGCCCCAGCCGGCGAGCGTGTCGAGCATGTCCAGGGCCAGGCGCCACTTCTCGCGGTGCGTGACGTCCGCCGGGATCCGCGCGAGGTCCCGGCGGACGGTGTCCGATACCCACTCCTCAGGCAGGAACAGACGCCATTGCAGCGGGCAGGAGGCGGTGTCGGTGGCGGCGTGAATACTGACCGCGACCTGGCAGTTTGCTCTCTTTCCCAACGCTCCGCAGTACTGCGGAGCCACCCCGGCCGACATCCGGCCGTCCTTGGGCACCGACACATCGTCGATCACCCACGCCGCCGGACCGATCAGCGGCAGCATCCGTTCGCAGATCCTGCGCTGCACCGGCACCGGATCCCACGTGGACTGGTTCACGAACTGCTGCAGGTTCTGCTCGTTGCCGTCCGGTAATCGCGAGGCCATGGCCTGGATGGACTTGCGCCGACCGTCCAGCATCAGTCCGCGCAAGTAGCAGTCGCCCTTGGCCCGCTGGTCCTTCCGCGGCACCGAGGCGAACACATCCGCCACGAACAGCGCCAACTTCGCCCGCACACGGTTCACTTCATGTGCATCCACCCAACCCAACATGCTCCCGAACAGGCCCGACCGGAAGACCTAACGGAGTCCTACTAGTGCCCCGACGGGCAACGTTTGCCCGTTGAGGAGCGGCGTCCGGTGCGTGCTCTCGGCGTGCCGGCCGGAAGTCCTCGTACTGGATGTACTTGGGCTTTCGGCCGGTGCGGCGAGAGTGCGTGCCGGGCGTCGCGACGGGGCGAACGTTGCCTGTCGGGGCACTAGTAGGTGGTCACCAGGGGCTTCGTCTCGTCGACCACGTACGTGGAGAGCATCATCGTGGTCACCGTGCCGACGTTGCGGGCGTTGTGGATGACACCGTTCGGGATGAAGAACGGGTCACCCGTGCGCAGCCGGAGCGGCGGGCGGTCGTCGAACTCCATCAGGACGTCGCCGCGGATGATGTATCCCACCTCGACGCCGGGATGGCTGTGACGGCCCGACTCCTTGTGCCGGGGAATCTGTACGAGCGTCTGCGCCGCCTCCCAGCCCTTGGCGGGCGAGGGGTGCTCTTGAAGCAGGGTGCGTGTGACGCCAGCGGTGGGATCGGAGTCCGCGGCCTCGGCGGCCGACGACAGAGCGGCTGCGCCGAGCGCGCCGGCCGCGGCGGCACCGCTGGTACGGAGAAGAGAACGGCGATCCATCATCACATGTCCTTTCGGTCGGTAGGCATCAAAGCCGACCAGACAGGCAGAAGGTTTTCCGACGCCAAACAATCATGTGTCTCAGTAGGCACACAAGGGTGCATGTCGGCCAATCTTGATACGTGTGCACACGTATCAAGTGTGCGCGGAGCAGCGGAAAGAGCGCCGGCGTCCCGGACACAAACCTCCGGGCCGTCGGTGTCGTCGGGGTCGTCGGGGCTGTCGCGCCGCGTTGACCGGACCGGTCAGGCGGTGGCAACCGTCAGCACGACGTCATGGACGACCGGCTCCTCCACCACCGAGATCTCGGACGTCTGCGACTGGTAGCCGTCGGCGGAGGTGATCAGGACGTACTGTCCGGTGGCCGGGGCGTCCAGCGTGCAGGAACCGTCGGGCCGGACGTCCGACCGGCTCAACACGCGGCCCTCCACGGAGGTCAGCGTGACCGCGCCCCGCGGGACGGGCGTGCTCTCGGCACCGCGGCCGCGGCCGCGGCCGCGGACCGGGATACCGCAGGGCGACCGGAGCGACGTACAAGAAGATGTCGCCGATGGCGTGCCGTAGGCGCCCTCCAGCCGGGTGCGCACCGGGGCGGGCAGCAGGGCGAGGTCGGGCAGTTCGCCGCCGCCGGAGGCCTTGGCGGCCGTCGCCCGGTCCTGCGGGCCGAGCTGGGTGATGGTCTCGCGGGCGTAGTGGCCGATCCGGGCGGTGAGGGACGACCGCCCTGCTCGCTCTCTCCCTCGCCTCGGACACGACGGTCACAGAACGGCGCCGAGGAAGGTGGCGGCCGCCAGTTGGCGTGTCTTGCGGGTGTACTCCACCGTCTGACGGTCCGGGTCCCGTCGGTCGTTGCAGTTGAATCGGCGAAACAGCTCCTGGAGGGCCACCTGCTCCTTGCCCGGACGACCCGGGAAGAGGGGGTATTCGTAGGTCTTCATGACCTGCCCCGTTGACGTTGAGTGCTCGGCGATGGATGCGATACGGACCTGCGCCTGAGTGCTACAGCCCCAGGTCGAGGGCCAGACACGAGAAGGTGCGCCACGCGGCCGTGTCCTCGGACGAGGTGTTCGCGCCGCCGTTCGGCGCGGACTCCGCCACTTCGGTCATGTCCTCGTACCGGATGCGCTCGGGCAGTTTGCCGAAGCGCGCACTCCGTGCCGCCGCAGCGGTGTCCATCGTGGCTTCCTGGTTCATGACCAGCCTCCACTTCGTGGATTGTGGACGGTCCTGTCGGTCGACGGGACTGGGTTCATCTTGCAGTCGAGTTCGTCACCTGTCAAGGGGGTGACGAGTTGATATGTGTGAGCTGCATTGCCGGCTGACATGCCTGATGATCCGGGAGTGCTCGGACTCCGCCGCGCAGCGGTGGACGTTCAAGGGCGGGACCATGCGCGCGCTCGGTATGTGTGTGCAGCTCGCCGACGGCTTTCGACGGCCGACGCGGCGGGCCCCGAACTCGCTTCCTGCAACGGGAGTTCTGCGCAGCGGTTCGTACTGAACCACCGCCACGACCTGGTGAGCACGCTCGTCGACAAGTGCACGGACGTACGGGACAACGGTACGACGAATGGAGCTCGGCTCCAGCACCCGCGGGCGGCCCGAGCCCGGTGCCGGCGGAGCCGCTCCCGTCCTCGCCGGCGGAACCGACCCGCCCGACAGCCCAGTGCAGGCAGTGTCGGCACTGGGCCGCGTCGCCCACAGACCCTCCGTGCCCTGTTGGAACCCGCCCTCGCGCGGGACGAGCCGGGACAAAGAGCGCGAGATCGCGGGGAAGGCCCTTCAGGCGACCCTGGTCGACCTGCTCGACCTGTCCCTGGCGGCCAAGCAGGCGCACTGGAACCTCTACGGGCCGCGCTTCCGCTCCTTCCACCTGCAGTTCGACGAGGTGGTCACCACCGCGCGCGAGTACGCCGACACGGTGGCCGAACGCGCCGCCGCGCTGGGGGTCAGTCCGGACGGGCGGGCTTCCACCATCGCCGCCGCCAGCGGTGTGCCCGACTTCGCGGCGGGCTGGACCAAGGACGTCGACGCGGGGGCGATGAGGGGGACGGCGCGGAAGACGTCGCAGGAGGCCATTTTGTCGATGCTGTCCCAGGCGAGGTATTTCGCGGAGCGCTCGTGGTGGCCGCGAGGGCCGCAGTAGTACTCCCAGCCCTCGACGCCGTGTTCGCCGCCGAGGGCGCCCGCTTGTTCGGCGGTGTCGGGAAACATCGTCATCACGCCGGGGTCCTCACCGAGGGCGGCGCGGGTGCGGGCCTGGGCGGCGGCGTCCAGGAGAGCCCGGAAGACGGCCGGGTCCTGGGAGCCGTCGGCGCCGTAGCGGAACTGGCGGGCGGGTTCGGCGGTGCAGACGGCGGCGACGGCCTTGACGCGATGGTCGCCGCCGGTGGCGGCAAGCGAGTAGCCGCCGGAGGCGCAGATGCCGAGCAGGCCGATGCGGCCGGGGTCGACTTCGTCGCGGGTGGTGAGGTAGGAGACGGCGGCCTTGAAGTCCTCCACGCGCTGGGCGGGGTCCTCCAGCCCGCGGGGCAGGCCGCCGGACTCGCCCTGGTGGGCGGCGTCGAAGGCGAGGGTGACGAACCCGCGCTCGGCCATCAGCTGCGCGTGGGTACCGGAGGTCTGCTCCTTCACTCCCGTGCCGGGGTGGCCGACCACCAGCGCCGGGCGGCGCCCGGCAGCCGGGCTGTCGGGGGTGTAGAGGTGCGTCGCGATCTCGATACCGGCGCTGTCGAAGCTGACACGGGTCCTGGCCATGAGAACAGCTCTTTCTGAGAAGGTGACGGGTGTTTGCGTCGAGTCCCCGGCGGGCGGACCCCGAGAGGTTCCGCTTCCTGCCGGGCACATCTCCACACTCCGCCACCTGCCCCACCCGCGGAAGAGTCAGATTACTGCCTGGGAAAGAACCTGCCCCCTCACACATGTGCCGTCCCCGGTGCGATGGTGTGACAATGGAGAACACGCAACAGACATCTGACTCCCACCTCGGTGCCTTTCTCAGGGCCCGTCGGGCGCAGCTGAAGCCGCGGGAGTGCGGCCTGCCCGGGACGGACTCCGACGCAGCGTCAAGGGACTGCGCCGTGAGGAGGTCGCCCGACTCGCCGCGATCAGCGTGGACTACTACGCCCGCCTCGAACAGGACCGCGTGCGCGCCTCCGCCCCCGTCCTCACCACCCTGGCCGGCGCCCTGCGCCTCGACGACGATCAGCAGCGCCGCGGGCGCCGTCACCCGCGACGTCCTGCTCACGACCCGCGATCTCGAACCACCCGCCGGACTCGATGCCGTCTTCCGCGACAAGTACGGCCGGCCGGCCGACGCCCTCGTGACGAGCGCGGAGGCACGGGCCGCGACGATCCGTATCGACCCGGAGCCCACACGGGGTACAGGCGCCAGGCCGCCCTTCTGAAGAGCCGGCCTCGGATGTCAGGCGCCGGTGTTGAGCACCGGTTCGTCGTCGTACACCTTCGTCACCTCGACGTTCAGCACAGCGCGAGCCCAGCTCCCATGCAGTACCCGGTGATGCCTCCAGGTAGGCACCGGCGTCGCGCTCCGTCGGCTCGGGGGTGAGCGCCTCCATCGCCGTTGTGAGTCCCACGCTCCGGGGAACGAGACTGATGCTCGCCACGACCCTCGGGTACGACGAGAGGACCGGGCCCTCCCCCGCCACGCACCGAGCCCCCGAGGGGCTGGCGAAGAACAGCGCGGCCAAGGTCGAGTGGGGCTCGGCCGGCTTCCCGACCGCGTTCGTCGCCACCTACGGCACCGAGGGCCCCGTCCCCGGCTTCAACGCCGAGTACGACGCCTTGCCGGGCCTGTCGCAGAAGAAGGGCGTGGGCAGCCACGACCCGCTGGTCTACAACTACGACGCGCGGCAGGGCCCCCGTGGTCGACGTGCAGCCAGATGCCTCTCCCTTGTCCGCGCCCTGCGGCCGGGTCCAGTCGAGCGGGGACGTGCCCTTGACGCGGTTGTAGTCGATGGCGACTGCCGGCCGGACGCGGTCCGCCGGTAGAGCCACACGTGCGAACGGGAGGAGTTCCTGTCCTGTCCCGTGACCAGGAGACAACGCCACGCCACGGTGACGCAGCCCATTGACTTACGTCACACCTGCGAGGTCCGTCGACGCATCCCGGCGCCGAGGCGCGCTTCGACCGTCAAGTGACCGATGTGCGGGTTCTGTTCCCGGTGAAGAGTGGTAGACGCAGACTTCGTCCGACGGAGGGGAACTCCTGTCATGCACCGCGATCAGTCACCCCTGCAGGCGGGTTCGGCGCCCGAGCTTGTGCCTTCGCTGTTCCTGGACCTCTACCAGATGCTCGACGAGTTCACTCCGCTGCCGATACGTGCGGAGTTCCGTTTCGACCCGGACATGCCCGCGATGATCACGGTCGAGTTCCTGGCGGAACGAGGACCGAGTCTCATCTGGCGCATCGGCCGCGAGCTCCTGCATCACGGCTTGACGTCGATGAGCGGTTGCGCCGATGTACGGATGTGGCCGGCACTGCCCAGGGAGCGGCCCTCCTCCTGGCTGCTTCTCGAATCGCAGGAGGTGGAGGCCTTGTTCGAGGTGCCCGCCGCGCCACTGGCGGAGTGGCTCGACGCGACCTACCGGATCATCTCGGCCGAGGCGGAGATGGACGGTCTGAACTGGGACGACTTCCTCATGGAGCTGCTCGACGGCCCGGCGACACCGTCCGAATGACCGCCACCGGGTGCGCGCACGGATCACTTGCTTCTCATTTCGTCACCTGTCAGAGCGGTGACGCACAGAGTTGCCGTCGTCGGCCCGGTGCGTGGCCGGCGGTGCACGTATGCCGCCCCGGGCACCCGATGACAACGCTTTGCCGCAGGCCGCGAGTGTGCGGCGGACGAGGAGGAATGACGTGAGGACCAGCAACCCGATCCTTTCCCGCTGGGGTGCCGCCCGTGACGCCGGCCCGGCCGACGCCTACGCGCGCCGGCCGGTGGATGCCGCGGTCGGAGGCCGGCCGACGGACGCCTACGCGACCAACCCCTACGCCCCCGGTGCGGACACGTCACCGCGGACCGACGGGACCGCGGTGACGATGGACGACGTCATCGTCCGCACCGGGACGACGCTCGGCACCGTGGCCCTGACTGCGGTGCTGTCCTGGCTCCTGCTGCCCATCGACGAGGCGCACCTCGGCCGGTCCTACGGCATGGCCATGGGCGCGGCCCTCGTCGCCTTCGTCCTGTCGCTGGTCCAGTCCTTCAGGCGGACGCCGTCCCCGGCGCTGATCCTCGGGTACGCGGCGTTCGAGGGTGTCTTCCTCGGTGTGCTCTCCAGCACGATCTCGACCTACCTCGCGCCGGGTGTGGTCGTACAGGCGGTGCTCGGCACCTTCGCGGTGTCCGCGGGTGTGCTCGTCGCGTACCGGATGCGCTGGATCCGTGTGACCCAGAGGTTCACCGGGTTCGTCGCCGCCGCCGCGACCGGCTTCCTTCTGCTGCTGGTCGCCGACCTCCTGTTCTCCGCCTTCGGCGCGGGCAACGGCCTCGGTTTCCACAGCGGCGGCCTCGGCATCCTCTTCGGCGTCATCGGCATCCTGCTCGGCGCGGCCTTCCTCGCCATGGACTTCAAGCAGGTCGAGGACGCCGTCGCCTACGGGGCCCCGCGCGAGGAGGCGTGGCTGGCCGCCTTCGGTCTCACCCTGACGCTGGTGTGGATCTACCTGGAAGTGCTGCGTGTGCTGACCATCTTCAACAGCGACAACTGAGTTCTCGCCGCCGGAGGGGCACGCGCACCGCGCCTGCCCCTCCGGCGTGTCCGTGCGCCGGTCCGCCCCCTGGACCCTCCTGGCGACCAGGCTCGCGCTGCTCCTCCCCAACACACCCGGCTGCGCCGACTGGCCTCGGCCGCCTTCACCCCACGCCGTACGGCCGAACTGGCGCCACGTGTCGAGCAGATCGCCCCCGACCTGATCGACGCGCTGCCACTGGCTGCCGAGACGGACCTCGTCGAGGCGTTCAACGCCCCGCTGCCGGGCGCGGTGGAGGAGTTCCTGCGCTACGACACCTCCGTCGAGCGCTCCACCAGCCGCTACCCGGCGCGTGACATCGAACTGGGAGGGGTGCCGATCCCCGGGGCAGCATGGTCGTCGTAGCTCTCGGTGCGGTGGGGCGCGACGCCCCGCCGGCCGAGGACGAGGACCCGGCCGTTCTCGACGTGACCCGGCCGGGCGCCCGTCATCTGGCCTTCGGACAGGGCATCCACTCCGCGTCCCCGAACTCGAACTCGCCGCCCCGGCGGGCTCCTTGGAGTGGACCGGCTCAGGCATCATCCGCGGAGTGCTGTCCCTGCCGGTGTGCTACCGCGTCGGCTGACAGCATGAGAAACGTCCCGGCCCGCGCCGTAAAGGCGCGGGCCGGGACGGAACAGAAGGGGTAGGGCCTTCAGACGGTCCGCGTGCGCAGCTGGCGGGCCTTCCAGCCCAGCAGGCCCGCCTGGACGATGAAGAACACCCCGCCGCCCGTGGCGTAGACGGACAGCACGTCGAGCGAGGGATCGCTGCCCGCGGCCTGGATGTTGTAGAAGATGCCGACGACGAAGGACAGCCCGCCCGCGATCAGCATCGGCCACTGCTTGCCCAGCTCGGGGCCGCGCCGCTTGAGCCCGACGGCCACCTGCGCGGCACCGGATATGACGGCCCAGGCGCCGAACACATGCAGCACCGGTGCCACGCCACCGGCCCCGGCGATGCCGACCGCGATGGCGGCGAGCGTGCTCAGCACCCCGCTGAACGCCGTGACTTGGCGCTCCGATCCGTCGGGGAAGGCCCGGTAGTCGATCAGCGAGGACACCGCGTCGATCAGCGGGTAGACGACCAGCAGCGTGATCGCCACGGCGTCGACGTTCTCGTGGGCTCCGGCGAACGCCAGGGCCCACGCCACGGCCAGGACACCACGGCCCAGGTACAGCCTCAGCAGGGAGAAGCGTTCGTCCGTGGCGGCCGCCGGAAGCGTCGGCGTCGATGTCTGCGTGCTCATGTGGGTTCGGCCTTTCTCAGGTCAGGGGGTCGTCGCCGGCCCCCTCAGTGTCGGGACGGGGGGACACACCGGAAGCTGGAGGCGACGGCCGGGTCGCCGTGGCCGTTGTAGCGCGACACCTGCGGGTAGCTGCACAGGTCACGGGTGACGCTCTGCTGGGAGTCGTTGGTCAGGGTGGCGGGCAGCGTCTCGGGCGCCTTGCCCTGCTCGACCCAGGCGGTCAGCGCAGCGAGGCCGTCGGCCGAGCCGTCACCGCCGTTGAGGCCGCAGTGGTTGGTGCCCGGGGCGAGGAAGAGGCGGTAGAAGTCGTCGACCGGCTTGGTTCCGCCCATCTCCCGCTCGACCTGCTCGCGGTACTTCACGGTGCCCCGGGTAGGGATGTACTGGTCGGCCAGGCCGTGCCAGGACAGCAGCTTGCCGCCGGACTTGCGGAAGCCGGACAGGTCCGGGTCGTCGGTGCCGATGACCTTGTCGTACTCGGCCTGGGACTGCTTGAACAGCTGCGTGAACCGGCTGTAGGTGATCTTCGAGAGGTCGAGGGAGGGATCCTTCGCCACCCAGAGCTTGACCCAGTCGGCGGGCACCTTGAACGGTGCGCCCGCGACATTGCCGTCGGCGTCGGACCCGTTGACGCCGGCCAGGGCCGAGATGTCGGCGCCGATCGGGACGCCGGACCACAGCTTCTTGCCGGAAGTGGTGCGCGGGCCGTCCCAGATCTTGCGCACGACGGTCGCGTCGGCCGCCGTGATGGTCAGCTCCTTGCCCTCGCACACGACCTTGGTGCCGATCAGCCGGCGCGGGTCGAAGTCGCAGCGGGACGGGTCGTTGACCAGGCCGTCCTTGACGCCGTCGAGGGAGTCGCAGGCCTTGACGGCGGCGCTGGTGAAGGCGTCGAACTCACACTTGGACGGGAAGATCTTCTCGTTGTTCATGACCACCTGCGGCCACAGGGTGGCGACCTCGAACTCGTCCCAGTTGACGGCGGGAGCGTCGGCAAGGATGCCGTCGTAGTCGTCGGGGTAGCGCTGGGCCTCCATGTAGCCCTGGCGTCCGCCGGTGGAGCAGCCGGTGAAGTAGGAGTAGGCGGGACCCTTGCCGTAGAACCCGTCGACGACCTCCTTGCCGACGACCGCCGCCTCGTGCTGCGAGCGCGAGGCGAAGTTCTTCAGCAACGCGGTGTTGACCTGACCCTCGCTGGTCAGCGCCCAGCTGGTGTCCAGGGCGTCGCCGACACCGGCGTCGGTGCTGACGGCGGCGTAGCCGTTCTTGACCGCGGTGCCCAGCGCGACGCCGTTGTCGCCGGCCAGGTAGGCCGCGCCGCCGAGCCCCTGGAAACGGCCGTTCCAGCCGCTGACGGGCAGCCAGGTCCGCACCTTGGCGTGGTCGCCGTCGCCCGGGTGGGTGAGGGTGACCGTCACCTCGCAGTAGGCCGGGACGCCGGAGACCGTACCGCCCAGGACGCCGGTACCGATGATGGTGCCGCCCGCCTGGCTGACCGCGGTCACGGACTCCACCCTGGTCCCGGCCGGAGCCTTCACGGAGGGCGCCGCGCAGGCGAACGTCGTGGAGGCGGAACCGTCCTGGGGCTCCGCCGAGGCGGTCGGCAGATACACCGCTGCGGCCAGCGGCACACCGGCCGCGAGGACAGTCAGAAGTCGTCTCATTGGTTTCCCATCGAAGAAGGAGGTGTGTGTGCCTGGCCACGGCGACACATATGCACGTCACATGAGGCGGGCTGAAGACTGATCCGGATATTATCACCGGTTAAGCAGGTGACGACAGAGGTGGGTCGAACTCCGGTCAAGCGAGCGGGCAGGCCACTCTCGCCCGGACCCACTCTGGCCACGCGCCGCATATCCCGACAACAGTCAGTTGACGGTCCACACCCAGGAACACCGACCGGGCCCCGCGAAGGACGTGTCAGGTCATTCGACGGTCCGCCGCTCGGACACGTCACTCACCTGCTCCTCCCTCAACCACCGCGAGTGATACCGCTGCGCCCACGACCGGCTGACGTATCCGGTACGCATCCCCAGCCTCGCCTCGGGGTCCTCGAACGCCTTGCGCATGTGGCCGAGCACGACAAACGTGATCGCCCAGGCCACGATGTCGTGGACGAAGATCGCGCTGGTGCGGGAGATGAAGGGCAGCAGCCCCATGAACCACATCAGCAGGCCGGTGAACATCATGATCAGCACGGCGACGGCGATCCAGCCCGCGTAGAGCTTCTGGCCCGCGTTGAACTTGCCGGCCGGGCGGGCCTCGGGAGATGTCCGGCGCCTGCGTACGGCACGCAGCCACTGGCGGTCGTACACCGCGAAGCGGTTCAGGCGGCGCAGGTCGGCGCGGAAGGCGGGTGAGAGGAGCCCGAGCAGGAAGGGCAGGGGCAGCGAGATGCCGGACCATTCGTGGACCGTGACCATCAGGTGCCGTCGGCCGACGAGTTGGGCCAGCGGGCCGAGGTAGAGGCAGGCGGCGGTGACCAGGCACAGCAGCATCAGGTAGCCCGTGGCCCGGTGGACCATGCGCTCGGCGGTGCTGAACCGGCGGAGCCGGCCATCGTGTTCAGGCCGCGTCGCCGCGCCGGTCGGCGTCGTCGAGTCAGCCGTCGACCGCATAACCGCGCTCCTCCCAGTAGCCGGGAACGACCTCGTCGGTGACCGAGATACCGGACAGCCACTTGGCCGACTTGTAGAAGTACATGGGGGCCACGTAGAGGCGGACCGGTCCGCCGTGCGCGTGAGTGATGGGCTTGTCCTGCATGTTCAGCGCCACCAGGTCATGAGAGTCTCGGAGCTGTCAAAAAGAGGCCGTTGATGCACACGTATGAGCCTGACCGGCCACACCACCGACCGCGCAGCCGACGATTTGTTAGGCTGTCAGCGACGTTGACCATGTATCGAGGAGTCACAGACGTGGTGGGTGAAGACGACATCTCCGGGTGAGACCCGGATCTGACGGCCACCGGCCGGCGCTCAGGAGCGCTGCCGACGTGGTTCGTTTCGTCGTACCCCTTTTCCCACGTCTGCCCAGGGCAGAGGTCCAAGCTCTGCCCTCCGTCCCTTCGAGGTCGCCTCCATGTCCGACGCCGCGATCGTCTGCTCGAACCTCTCTTTCGCCTGGCCCGACGACACCCCGGTCTTCCACGACCTGTCCTTCACCGTGACCACCGGCCGCACCGGCCTGGTCGCCCCCAACGGCGCCGGCAAGAGCACCCTGCTCAAGCTGATCGCCGGCGACCTGAAGCCCATCACCGGCTCGGTGTCCGTCGGCGGCACCCTGGGCCACCTCCCGCAGAGCCTTCCCCTGACCGGCGGTCTCACGGTCGCCGAGGTGCTCGGCGTCGCCGCGGTGATCCGTGCCCTGGACGCCGTGGAGTCCGGGGACGTCGCCGAGGAGCACTTCGCCACCATCGGCGACGACTGGGACATCGAGGAACGCACCCGCGCCCAGCTCGACCGCCTGGGCCTGGCCGACCTCACCCTGGACCGCAGCCTGAGCACGCTCAGCGGCGGCCAGGTCGTCTCGCTCGGCCTCGCCGCCCAGTTGCTCAGGCGCCCCGACGTACTGCTGCTCGACGAGCCCACCAACAACCTCGACCTGCGGGCCCGGCGCAAGCTCTACGACGTGCTGTCGGACTTCCCCGGCTGCCTGCTGCTGGTCAGCCACGACCGCGCACTGCTCGACCGCATGGAACGCATTGCCGAGCTCGGCAGCGACGAACTGCGCCTCTACGGCGGCAACTTCACCGAGTACGAGGAGGCCGTGCGCGCCGAGCAGGAGGTCGCCGAGAAGAACGTCCGCAACGCCGAGCAGGAACTGAAGCGGGAGAAGCGGGAGCTGCAGCAGGCCCGAGAACGCGCCGAGCGCCGCGCGAGCAACGCCGCCCGAAACCTCAAGAACGCCGGCCTGCCCAAGATCTTCGCCGGCAACATGAAGCGGGGCGCGCAGGAGTCCGCGGGCCGGGCCGGCCAGATGCACGCGTCCCGGGTCGGCGAGGCCAAGGCCCGCCTCGACGAGGCCGGACGCGCGCTGCGCGACGAGCAGCGCATCGCCCTGGACCTGCCCGACACCCAGGTGCCCGCCGGCCGCAACCTCTTCCTCGGCGAGGGGATGCAGGTCCGCCTCGGAGACAAGGCGGTGTTCGCCGCGAGCGGTGTCGACCTGTCCGTCCGGGGCCCCGAGCGCATCGCGCTGACCGGTCCCAACGGGGCCGGAAAGACCACCCTGATGCGGCTGATCACCGGCGAACTCGCCCCGGACGGCGGGGAGATCAAGCGCAACGACGGCCGGATCGCCTACCTCTCGCAGCGCTTGGACCTGCTGGACCTGGACCGCACCGTGGCGGAGAACTTCGCCGCGTTCGCCCCCGAGCGGCCCGAGGCGGAACGGATGAACCTGCTCGCCCGCTTCCTGTTCCGGGGCACGCGGGCGCACCTGCCTGTCGGGGTGCTCTCCGGCGGCGAGCGGCTGCGCGCCACCCTGGCCTGCGTGCTGTGCGCCGAACCTGCACCGCATCTGCTGCTGCTGGACGAGCCGACCAACAACCTCGACCTGGTCAGCGCCGGCCAGCTGGAGAGCGCGCTCAACTCCTACCAGGGCGCCTTCATGGTGGTCAGCCACGACGAGCGGTTCCTCGCCGAGATCGGCGTGAACCGCTGGCTGCGGCTGGCCGACGGAACGCTCACGGAGACGGGAGCCCCCGCGGTGTGAGCCACCGACGTGTGCAGTGGCCCGCGTCCGAGGCAGCACGCCCCGCGGGCCGAACACCGATCACGTCGGACGGATCCCCATGCCCCACCCCGCTCTGCTCGCCCACGGCCTCGTCCGCAACCTGGGCGGCCGTCGCATCCTCGACGGCGTCTCCCTGACCGCCTCCCCCGGCCACCGCATCGGCCTGCTCGGGGAGAACGGCGTCGGCAAGTCCACCCTGCTGCGCGTGCTCGCCGGCCTCGACGAGCCCGACGCGGGCAGCGTCACCCGCCCATTCGACCTCGGCTTCCTCCACCAGGAGATGCCGTACGACGCCGACTCGACCATCGCCGCGGTGCTGGACGAGGCACTGCGCGAGGCCCGCGAGGACCTCGCCGAGCTGGACCGGCTCGGCGAGGAACTCGCTCGCGCCTCCGAGCACGACCCCGGCCACCAGGAGCTCCTCGACGCCTACGGAAGGCGCCTCGAGCAGGCCCAGGACCGGGAGGCCTGGGACGCCGACCGCCGCGCGGCCCTGGTCCTTGACGGCCTGGGCCTCGGCGCGTTCGGGCACGACCGCACGCTCGGTTCGCTCTCCGGCGGGCAGCGAGGCCGGCTGGCCCTGGCCGCCCTGCTCGTCCGGCGGCCGTCGGCGCTGCTGCTGGACGAGCCGACCAACCACCTCGACGACGGCGCCGCCGCTTTTCTGGAGGAGCAGGTCCGCGGCCTGCCCGGGACCGTGGTCGTCGCCAGCCACGACCGGGCGTTCCTCGACGCCGTCTGCACCGACCTGATCGACCTCGATCCGGCCGTGGACGGCCCGGTCCGCTACGGCGGCAACTACAGCGCCTATCTGTCGGAGAAGCGCGCCGAGCGGGAGCGCTGGGAGCGGCGGTATGCCGAGGAGCATGAGGAACTGGTGGAGCTGCGGCACGCGGCGGGGGTGACCGCGCACCGGGTCGCGCCGGACCGGGGCCGCACCGACAACGAGAAGATGGGCTACGGCCACCGGGCCGGCCGCGTGCAGAACCAGATCTCCCGCCGGGTCCGCAACGCCGCCCGGCGGCTGGAGGAGCTCGAGCGCACCCAGGTCGCCGAGCCGCCGCGCCAGCTGCGGTTCGCGGCCGGGGAACTGGCCGCGCATGCCGAGGAGGACCTGCGGCCCCTGGTCGCCCTGCACGAGGTGCGGGTGCCCGGCCGGCTCGCGCTGCACGGCCTGGAGGTGTCGGCCACAGACCGGCTGCTCATCACGGGCGGCAACGGGGCGGGCAAGTCGACGCTGCTCGCCGTACTCGCCGGACGTCTCACGGCCGAGGGCGAGGTGCACCGGCGGCGCAGGCTGACGGTCGGGCTGCTCACCCAGGACACCGCGTTCGAACGGCCCGACCGCACGGTCCGGGACACCTACGAGCTGTCGCTGGGCCCGCAGCGGGCCGAGAAGGTGCCGCTGGGCTCGCTCGGACTGATGCACGAAGCGGACCTGGACAAACCGGTCGGGCACCTGTCCGTGGGTCAGCGCCGCCGCCTGGCCCTGGCCCTCCTGGTGGCCCGCCCACCTCAGCTGCTCCTGCTCGACGAGCCCACCAACCACCTCTCCCCGCGCCTGTGCGACGAGCTGGAGGCCGCCCTGGGGCCGGGCCCCGGCGCGATCGTCGTCGCGAGCCACGACCGCTGGCTGCGCCGACGGTGGCAAGGCCGCGAACTTCGCCTGGAACCGGGGCGCGGCCGACGGGAGGAGGAGGTGCCGTACGAGCTCGACCACGCCGTGACCAGGGATAACCGTCTGGAACAGTGACGCTCCTTGCATCCGACATAAGTCACCTGTCAAGATGGTGATGTGAATCTTGACCATGTATTCGTATGCGGGCACCCGGCCCTCGACTTCGCGGCGACCCTCCGAGCCCGGCGCTCGACCCGGTTCGAGATGTTCGTGACACCGGAACGGCTGAATGCCTGGTACCTGGAGTCCGGGCTGGTGGACACGATCACTCCCGGCGAGGAGGACGACGTCCGGGAGGCCACGACCGTACGCGAGGCCATCTACCGGCTCGTCACCGACCGCCGTCTCGGCGAGGAGTTCGACCGGGAGGCGCTCGACACGGTCAACGCCGCCGCGCGCAAGACCCCCGTGACGCCCCAGCTCACCCCGACCGGGCGGCTCACCGAGGCGACGCCCGAGCAGGCGCTGGCGACCGTCGCCCGGCAGGCCGTGGAACTGCTCAGCGGCCCGGACGTCCCCTTGATGAAGGAATGCGGCAACCCCGAGTGCACCAGGGTCTACATCGACCGCTCCCGGGGCATGCGGCGCCAGTGGTGCGGCATGGAGTCCTGCGGCAACAAGATCAAGGCCGCCGCATACCGCGCACGCAAGAAGACCACGCCCGCCGTGGCCGCACGCTGACCCCTCACCTGAGCGGCGCGCGGTCCCGGCGAACGCGGGGCCCAGTCGGCGGCGAGGTCGTTGGGGGGGCTTGCCGAAGGGGTCCACGCGCTTCCTTTCCAGATCCTGCGGCCCTCACCGTAAGCTCACACAAGCACTCCGGACGCCCGGACATGGTTGCCCCTCGGCATACTCTCCAGCCCGACCGGGGAACGAGCGGGACATATGTCTCCTCACGTGTGCCCCAGCTGGCCGGCCTGTACGGGCCGGCGACGGTCCTCACGCACTCCTACGGCGGTCTGCCCGCGACCGAGGCCGGTGCCGCCGACCACGTGTCGCGTATGGGGAGGGAGCCGAACCCGGCTCATCCGTCTCACCGCGGAGCCCCTTAGGAACGGACGGGCCAGCGCCAATGGTTCACGACACGTGTGCGGGGACGGGAACGGACCACGAGAGCGTGGCTGAAAAGTCCCGTCACGGCCACCGCCGCCCGCGTGGCCGACGGCAGAGCCTTCCACCTGCAGAACGCAGCAGCAGGCCGAAAGGTTCACCACAGCATGCGCACCGGGTCGCCATTTCGAGGTGTCTCAGAGATACATGGCTCGATGACTGCGGTAAGCGAACATGTCGCCCGAGCTGAGGATGGTCACGATTCCCTCGCAGCAGCGCCGGTACTCCGTCTCCTGCTCGGCCGGCAGGGTCACGCAGACGACGGGCCCCTGGGGCACGACATGCCGCAGGTTGTCCAGAAGGCCTTGCGGGGGCGGCAGCAGCAGTACCTCCATGACGCGCCCCCGCGTTCACACTTTAGGCAGCGGCGAGTGCCAGAAGCCTGCCGCATTTGTGCCGCCAAAGTGCCGCGGTCCACGAACCGGCGAACACATATGCTCGCGAGGTGTCGCTCGGCGTCGGAACGACGCCCATGGAGATACATGTGATAGACAGAGACAATTGAGTGGAAGGTGTGCGTGCCCGAAGGCCCGAAACCAGGTATGTGACATTGTCTGCTCTGCACGCGCCGCGCGGTCCGGTCCCCATGGCCGCTGTCGCCGACCGCGCCCTGTGTGAGCGCGTGTTCCCACGAATAGTGCACCGACCGTTCCGGGGACGGCCCGGCCAGGATCGGCGTGCTGGAAAGCCACCTGAAAGGTATGACCACATTGCGTAAGAACCTGCTGCGGCTGGGAGTGACCACGGTTGCTGCCGTCGGTCTGTCCCTCGGCGCCGGAACCGCGTTCGCCACCCCGGCCGGTCCGGGCGTGACGGGCAAGATCATCTCCCAGACCACGTTCGACGGGAAGGACTACATCCTCCGCCAGGTCACCATTCCCCCGGGCCAGAGCACGGGCTGGCATTACCACGACGGAACCCTCTACGGCCTCGTCCAGCGGGGCACACTCAGCCACTTCGACTCGGACTGCGAGTCCGACGGCGTCTACAAGGCCGGCAGCGGACTCACCGAGCCTTCCGGCGCGGACCACGTGCACATCGGCCGCAACCTCGGCACGACCGATGTCGTCCTCGACGTCCTGTACGTCCTGCCGCACGGCGCCCCGCTGTCGGAGGACGCCCCCAACCCGGGCTGCGACTTCCAGTAGGTCGCCCAGCCCTGCGCACCACATGACGGGCCCGCCACGGTGTGTCACCGGGGCGGGCCCTCGCACGACAGGGCCCCGAGGCTCCTCCACATGTCCACGGGCGATCAGGAGCGGAACACAGCGGCCTGGCCGTGGATCCGCCCGTGGGTGTCCATCAGGTCACACATCGTGACATCCTCGTGCAGCGTCACGACCACCTCGCGGATCCCCCGGGCGCCCTCCCCCAGCGACCCCGCATGGATCGCTTCGACCAGGCGGTCGGCGATCACCTTGCCGACTTCGCCGAGCGGTACGGAACTCTGTCCAGGGCCCGGGAACAGATGAGGGCGCTGTCGGTGACGGCGCGTTCCAGGGACGGCGTCGTGGAGGTCACCGTAGGCGCCGACAGCCACGCGGCGTGGATCCGCTTCATCGACCATCGGTTCCGCGGGATGTCCGCCCCACAGTTGAGCGACAGTGTCCTGGAGGCTCTGACGACGGCCCGGTCCGAGGTCGCGGCCAGGGCGGCCGCCGTGATGACGGCCGCGAACCTCCTGTCGGCGTTGCCCGCGCAACCCACGCCCGGAGGCGAACCGACGAGGTCACGGCCGCAGGGCCGCTGTGGGGGCCGTAAGCCCTCGCCACCCACTCCCCTGCCGCCGGAGCTGCGCGAGGCCGTCGGCGCGGCGAGCACCTGCGCGCCACGTACGACGTGCCGGTCCTCATGCACGAGGAGGAGATACCGCACGCCCGCCGCGACTTCCTCGATCAGGTGTCCGTCGGCCAAGTGCTCGCGCAGACATGGCGGCCCGGTGTGCTCCCGTGGGCCGTACACGCCCTCCGGGCCGGCGGAACCACGCATGTTCCGGTCTGCGAGCCGCAGAGGTTCCCGGCCCGGCAGCGGCATCCTGGTCACCGGCGATGCCTTGGGCACTCCGCCAGGTGACGGCCCCGCATCCGAGGCGCGGCCCGGCACTCGCGCTTGTCCCTCCGGACAGGGCAACACGGTCGCACACATACAACGACCCACCAAGGTCGCCAGGGAGGCGGTTCGACGACACACTTACCGGCCAGTGTCGGCGCCGGGAGTCTCGTGCGAGTGACGTCGTCGAACCCTCGGGAGGTCGAAAAAGGTCCACACTTCCTCTATGCGCAGGCACATCAGCGCCTATCGTGGAGAGTAGGCATGCCAGAGAAGCATCTGGCGTCGACACTTATCTGCACGGGACCCTCGGTGTGGGTACCATGCGCAACGTCATCCATATAGAGGGAGTGAACGGTGTGACCAGCCAATCAGCCGCCACGCTCCGATCGCGGTACGTAGCACAAGCCGCGTCGGACCTGGAGGAGAACCGTCGGCGACAGCAGGAGCTGACGGAGAAGATCAAGATGTTGAAGCAGGAGGAGGCCCTCCTGGCGGACATCATCAACCTCGCCGAGCAGTACGAGGGTTTCGCGGACGCGTCCCGTCTGCCCGAGCAGTCGCAGGAAGAGCCCGTCATCGAAAAGGTGAAGCAGGCCCCTGCCAAAACCGCTTCGCGACGCTCCACGTCGGCCACGACCACTCCGGCCGCCAAGACTGCACAGGCCGGCGCGAAGACGAAGTCGCACCAGCCTCTGCTCGGTGACCTGCTTGCGGACCTGCTCGGCCAGTACGACGAGCCGCGTCTGGCGAAGGAGCTGCGGGACGAACTCCTCGAGAAGCACCCGGATCGCAACCCCACACCTCAGGTGGTACGGAACACCCTCGAATCCCTGGTCGCCAAGGGCCGTATCAGGCGTCACAAGCAGCAGCGTTCCGTCATGTACAGCCTGGTGTAGCGGGCGAGGCGGACAGCTCCGACTGACGCCCACGCGCGTCCCGCGGGCGGTGTCCGCAACCGGGTACTGCTATGCACCTCACGCGGCAGGGACGAGGTTCCGCATGCCCTCGCGTCCGGCAGGTAACGGCCCTACCCCCGCCACACGTTGTCGAACGCGGCGTTCTCGACGTCCCGCCGCAGTCGTACGGCCTCCAGCTGCGTCACCGCGTCGCCGACGGCGGCCAGCACCGTCGTGACCGCGTCCCCGATGAGGCTCTCGCGGGCCTCGGCCGGGTCCTCCCCGATCCCTGCGGCCGCCAGCAGAGCGGCGAGGACGGGCTCGCCGGACGCCCTGCGTTCCTCCGCACTGCGGCGGGCCTGCGAGTCGGCCAGGACGGTCCGCGCGGACCGCAGCCCGAAGTGGCCCCGTGGGTGGGTGACGAGCCCTGCCCGCTCCAGGTCGTCGACATAGGCCGCGGCGAGCTCACCACCGCGGCGCCACAGCCACTCGCCGACCGTCTCGTACGGCTCCCGCCGGATGAGCAAGGCGTCCGCCTGATCCAGCAGACGGTCACCCGTCGCCACCCGAGGGCGGGGCACCACGCGGCCGCCGGCCAGGCTGAGCGCTCCGCTCTCCAGGAGATCGATCGCCTCGGCCCCCGCGAGCGCAAGGGACAGGTCTCCTTGCGCCACGGACCGATCGGACGGCATACCCAGGGCGACGAGCGCCAGGTCGCGTGCCGTGGTCACGACTCCCTCCTCGTCTCCAGCAGGCGCAGCCACACCTCACTGATGGTGGGGATGGATGGTGTGGTGGTCGTGGCGGGGTGGCGGTCTCAGCGGCCGGGGGCGCGCTCGGTGACCACTTGGAGGAACCACTCGTTGCCGTCGAGGTCCTTGGAGGCGGCGAAGGTGCCGTAGCCGGCCCGCTCGGGGTGCACGCCGGGGACGCGGTGGGAGTCACCGACGTGGTGGAAGGCGCCGGTCTCGTCGCGGAACGGGCCGGAGACCTCCACACCACAGGAGGTCAGCTCCTCCTGAGCCTTGAGGATGTGACGGTCAGCTGGAGGCCGTGAAGCGTGCCCGCCGCCGTCGAGGGTGTTCTCACGCGCCGCTGACGTTCCCCTTCACAGCGAGGTGACCGGTCCGGCACGATCCGGTGCCGGACCGGTCCTTCCGCCGGTCAGAGGAAGTTGGAGACCGACGGGCCGTAACCCGACAGCGCCGCACTCTCCGCCCAGTTCCACACCTGCATGTCCGTCCGCCAGTCACGGTCCTCGGGGCTTGCCGTGTCTCGGGACGTCCGCTCGCCGGAGACGCAGTCGCGATCCGAGCGAGGTTGCGTGGCGATCCGTACGTATGTGTGCGTCATGGAGGCCATGTCCTGCCCTCGGTCTTCGATCGGAGGTGTGGGTGGGGCTGAGGGGTGGCGGGTCCCGTGCAGGGGGAACACGGGACCCGCTGTCTTGGGGGCCGGATCAGGCGGCGCTGGCGTTGATGGTGACCGGGATGTTGTCGCGCGTGGCCTTGGAGTACGGGCAGATCCGGTGGGCCGCCTGCGCGAGTTCCTCGGCGGTGGCCTGGTCGACACCGCCGAGCACGGGGGTGAGGACCGCGGAGAGGGAGAACTCGCCGTCGTCGCCGTGCGTGAGTGTTATCTCGGCCGTGACGGTGGTGCTGGTGAGCCGGATCTTGCGGAGGGTGGCGGCGCGGCGCAGGGCGCCGAGGAAGCAGGCGGCCCAGCCTGCGGCCAGAAGCTGCTCGGGGTTGGTCGCGGTGCCGGCGCCGCCGAGCTCCTTGGGCAGGGCGAGGCTGGTCTCCAGCAGACCGTCGGAGGAGCGGACGTGACCGCCGTTCCGGCCCTCTCCGTCGACGTCGACAACGGCGGTGTAGCTGACTGCCATGACTGGTGCTCCACATCTGGGTCGCAAGGTCTTCGGGCGCCTGCCGTCCAGGACACTCTCAATGTCACCGGTTGAAGCGGTGACGTAATCATGGCGGCCATTCCGTCACCCGTCAAGCCGGTGATGGGCGACTTCGCGGGTTGCACATGTCCCTTGTCGCCCTTGTGACATGTCCCAGCTGTGCCCGCGGCATCGAGTGACACCTGCCTCAGGGCTGTCGGTGCCGCTTCGGGGGCCGCGGTGGATTGACGCGGATCGTCCGCTCGCTCAGCACACATCCGAGCCTTGCTACAGCCCGGCCGGCCAACCAACGACCAGGCCTCTTGCTGCCTGCTGTCACACGCCCGGTCTCAGCCCCGCAGTGACCTGAAGGCCGTGCGCAGCTCCTGGGACAGCAGTTGGGGCTGTTCCCAGGCGGCGAAGTGGCCTCCCCTGTCGACCTCGTTCCAGTGGATGAGGTTGCCGTAGGCCCGCTCGCCCCAGCTGCGCGGCGCGGGATAGATCTCGGCAGGGAACACCGTGACCGCCACCGGGACATCGGGGATGTCGAACGCGTTGAACGGGCCGCCGCCGGCCCGGGTGCCTTCCCAGTACAGCCGGGAGGACGACGCCCCGGTGTTGGTCAGCCAGTACAGCGAGATGGCGTCGAGCATCTCGTCGTAGGTGAGGACCTTCTCGGGCTCACCGCCGGAGTCGGTCCACTCCGCGATCTTGTCGTAGTAGTACGCCGCCATCGCGAGGGGCGAGTCGGCGAGGGCGTAACCGATGGTCTGCGGGCTCTCGTTCATCATCGCCGCGTAGCCGAAACCGTCGCGGTAGAAGTGCAGCAGCCGGTCATAGGCGACCTTCTCGCGAGCGGACAGATTCGAGGGCGCGGCATCGAAGTTGCGCAGATGACGCAGGACGTCCGACGGCACGGTGCCCGGCATGTTGATGTGGATGCCGAGCAGACCCTTCAGCCGCTGCGTGGCCTGGATCTGAGCGATGATCGAGCCGTGGTCGCCGCCCTGGGAGACGTACTGCTGATAGCCGAGCCGGAGCATGAGCTGGTGGAGCGCGGTCGCCATGCGGGCCGGGTTCCACCCGGTCGACGTCGGCTTGCCGGAGAAGCCGTGGCCGGGCAGCGTCGGCAGGACGAGGTGGAAGGCGTCCTGCGCGCGCCCGCCGTGGGCCGTCGGGTTGGTGAGCGGGTCGATGACCTTCAGGAGCTCGATGATCGAGCCCGGCCAGCCGTGCGTCATGAGCATCGGCAGAGCGTCGGGGTGCGGGGAGCGGATGTGGGCGAACTGGATGTCCACCCCGTCGATCTCGGTGATGAACTGCGGCAGCGCGTTGAGCCTCGCCTCGACCTTGCGCCAGTCGTACCCGGTCCCCCAGTACTCGACCAGTGGGCGGACCTTCGCCAGCTGGGCGCCCTGGGATCGGTCACCGACGGTCTCGCGCTCCGGCCAGCGTATGGCTCGCAGCCGCCGCCGAAGGTCACCGATCTCCCGCTGGGGAACCCTGATGCGGAAGGGACGGACTCCGGGGATCGGCTGGGCGGAGCCGACGGAGGCGCCTGTCACCGACGTGGGACCCGCCGACGCCGACCCGCCTGTTGCCGCCTGCGCCTGGCCGGGCATGCCGAGTTGCGTGGCGGCGACGGCACCCGCGGCGAGACCCAGGAACCGGCGACGGCCAGTGGTGGTGGGGTTGGTATCTCCGGTCGGATTCATGTGCGGAACTCCTTGTCTCGGTGGTGAAGAGCTGGCAACTGACGGCCGAGCGAGGACAGGGCAACAGAGTGCCTCGGGTGAAACACCTGGAGCACTGACACCTGTCGAGCTGGTGATTCGTTCACACGTGTCGATGATTACGCACCCCTAGTCACCCGTCAAGCAGGTGACGAGCCCTGCGGGGGAGGGCATGAAGTACGCGGACGCTCCGCCGACAGCCCCAAGTCGCCCTAGAACGGCCAGTTCAACCGGAAGGAGACGCGATGGCCTCGTCCTCGACCTACGCGCCGGGAGAGGCGCCGCGCTCCGCGCGGCTGGCCGGTGGCTCCGCCACCGGATGCGATCCCGTTGATCGCGGCTCCAATTGCTCCGCAATTCGGCCTGCAGGAACGGGATGCACGACGTCGTCCGGTGCGCGAAGCCGAGTCAGCTCATGAGGTACCTGGTGTCGCCCACCAGGTGGATGTGCATGCGGCGTTCGGCGAATCGCCAGGTGCCGTCCCGCCGCGCAAAGCGGTCACGGTACCGGCCGGCCGCTATGGGCTGCAGCGGCAGTCCGGCTCAGTTCGAACGGGAAGCGCGCCGCGGCCGGGTGGGACTCGGCGCGCGCGTACCTCTCCAAGGCGATCGTCGTGCCGTCGTGCGAGGCTGTCCGGTGTGCCTGTGCCCGACTCAGAGGCTAGGGTCGAGCAGGAGCTTGCCGGATGTGCGCCGCGATTCGATGTCGGCGTGTGCCTGATCGGCGGCGCCCAGCGGGTAGCGCCGGGTGATGTCGATGCGCAGCTTGCCCTCGCGGATCTTGTCGAACAGGTCTCCGGCATGCTTGAGCAGCAGCTCCCGGCTGTGGATGTGGTCCGCGTACACCGCGTAGGTGACCCTGATGCTCTTGGGCAGGTCGAAGAGCCGCACCGTGGGGATGTCGCCGATCAGCGGGCCGTAATAGACGAGCGTCCCGACCCGTCGCAGGGCCTCGATCGAGGGCCGGAACGTGGTGGCGCCGCCGCCGTCGAAGACGGCGTGCACTCCCTCGCCGTCGGTCAGGTCCTTGACCCGGTCGACGAAGTCACCGCCCGAGGAGACGAGGACCTCGTCCGCGCCCGCCGCCTTCGCGGCCTGGGCCTTCTCCTCGCGGGAGACCAGGCCGATCACACATGCGCCGCGCAGCTTGAGCAATTGGGTGACGATGCGCCCCACACCGCCGGCGGCGGAGTGTACGAGCGCGGTCTCGCCCTCGGCCAGGGGGGCGGACTCGGTGACGAAGTGGTGCGCGGTGAGTCCCTGCATCATCGTCGCGGCGGCGATGTCGCTGGGGATGTCGTCCGGGACGGGGACGACCTTGGCGGCGGGGACCGCGATTCTCTCGGCGTAGCTGCCGTAGACGGATACCCAGGCCACCCGGTCGCCGATCGCGAAGCCGCTGACACCCTCACCGATGGCGGTGACCCGGCCGGCGCCCTCGACCCCGGGGACGAAGGGCGGATTGCCGGGCACTGAGAATCCGGCACGGGTGCCGGTGTCCATGAAGTTGATACCGGAGAAGTCGACGTCCACCACCAGTTCGTCCGGCCCTGGCTCGGGGTCGGGCCATTCCTTCAGCCGGAGCACTTCCGGTCCGCCCAGCTCTTCCACTACTACAGCGCGCATGGCGCACACCTCTTTCTGTCGGTAGGAACGCCGAATGACCGGCGAATGCATCGGAGAGACCTTGTTGTCCCGGGGTTGCGCGCGCAGGCTGCGGGCTCGCGCAGCGCCTTCGGCGGAGCGGTCCGCTCAGGCCTGCAGCAGGGTGGAGGCGTAGGCGGGGTTGGTGTAGTCGCGCCAGGCCGCGATCCGGCCGTCGCGGAGTTCGTAGACCGCCATGTTCATCACCGGGGCGAGCTTGCCGCCGGGCAGGGCGAGCCCGTGCATCTGCTCGGCGATGACGACGTCACCGTTCGCTGCCTGCTGCACGGTCTCGAACTTGATCTGCGCGAAGTTCGCGAAGACGCCCTTCCACAGAACGATGACCGCGTCGCGCCCCTCGACCGGCGAGTCGCCGTAGGCGGTGAAGACGACGTCGTCGGCCAGGAACGGGGCGAGGGCGTCGGCGTCCTGTGTGTTGAAGGTGTTCACGAAGTCGCGGACCAGTGTGTCGTTGTCGGTGACAGCCATGATGAAGATCTCCTTGTTCGGTAGATACGTGTGGTGGGTTGTTGTCGGTGCCGGGGGCTCCGGGCGGTCAGCCGGCGATGACGGCGACCGCGGTCCGGCCGCCGTCCACGTCGAGCACGGTGCCGTGCACGAACGCGGACTCGTCACTGCCCAGGTAGACGGCCGCCTGGCCGATGGCCTCCGGGGTGCCGGTGCTGCCGTACGGGGTGCCCTTCATCATCGCTTCGGCGGGGTTCGGGCCGGTCTCGCCGGGGTTGGGGGTGAGGACCACGCCGGGCGAAATGGCGTTGACCCGGATTCCGCGACCGGCGAACTCGGCGGACCAGGAGCGGGTCAGAGCCTCCAGCGCGCCCTTGGACGCGGTGTAGGCGACACCCAGGGGAAGACCCTGCCGGACGGCCCAGGAGCCGAGGTTGATCACCGCACCGCCGCCCGCCTCCGTCATGTGGGGCGCGAGCTGGGCGGTGAGGAAGAACGGCGCCTTCACGTTGACGGCGAAGATGCGATCGAAGGTCTCCTCGTCGGTGTCCAGGGTTCCGTTGGCAGGGAAGATGCCGGCATTGTTGACCAGGATGTCGACCCGGCCGCCGAGAGCGGTGAGGGCGGCGTCGGCGAGGGCCAGGGACGCGGCGGCCGAGCCGTCGAGGGCGGCAGCGACGAAGTCGGCGCGGCCGCCGTCGGCACGGATCTTCGCCACGACCTCGGCACCTCGCTCGGCGTCACGGCCGGAGACGACGACATGTGCGCCCTCCCGGCCGTACGCGATCGCGACCCCGCGGCCGATGTTGCTGGTCGAACCGGTGATGAGTGCGGTCTTGCCCTGCAGACGAGTGCCCATGACGAGTCTCTCCTGACGCTGGAAGGCCGCCGGGAACGGTCGGCCGCGCGAGGCTGAAGGGCCGCGGATGAGCAGCCCTGACGGGTGACCGAGGCGGCGGAGGCTTACCTGACCACCCGGTCATGTTCACTGTAGACCATAAGATGACCGGCCGGTCACGTTATTCCCCGACACCCCGGGAGCAGGTCATGCGTGCAACCCGAGGCAAACATGACCAGGTGGTCAGCTTCAGTCTACGCAAATCTGACCATGCGGTCACATTGGTGTACGGTTCCGTACGGAGAGGAGAGTGAGATGACGAACCCCACGGCGGACCGACCACTGCGCAGCGATGCCGTGCGCTCACGGAAACTGTTGCGCGAAGCGGCCGCGTCGGCCTTCGCCGAAGAGGGGACCAGCGTCTCCATCGCGCAGATCGCGGAACGGGCCGGGATCGCGAAAGGCACCGTGTTCCGCCACTACGCGACGAAGGAGGACCTGGTCGCCGCCATCGTCTGCGAGAACACCGACACACTCGTCGACACCGGTGAGCGGCTCGAGCAGGCCGCTGACGCCGGCGAGGCGCTGCGCGACTTCATGACCGCGATCATCGAAGTCCAGGCCCGCGACCGCGCCTTCTGTGAGGTCGCGGCCGGTATCGCGCACGACCAGCCGGCCATTCGAGCCGGGACCGAGCGGCTCGAGGCCATCGCCGACGCCCTGGCCGACCGGGCCCGTCGGCAGGGCGCCATTCGCCGCGACATCACCGGTCAGGACGTCATGCTGCTGGTCAGCGGCATCTACCAGACCGCCGCCCCCCTGCGGTCCTCGCATCCACAGCTGTGGCGGCGCTACCTCAGCCTGGCGTTCGACGGCATGCGGGCCAGGAACGCCGCCGACCTGCCGCCGTTCGACGCCGGCCACTGAGGAGCACGGCCCTGAGCGGACCGGACACGGCACGCGAGGGGGGTGATCCAGCGGCCACGTGTGAAGCCGTGGCTGCCGAGGGGAGTCGGCAGCCATGGCCGGCGCGATCGCATACATATTTCTCTCCGGCAGGCCGTGCCTGCTGTAGGAGGGGAACACACATATCTCGAGACACACTAACACGTATGAATAATATAGACATGGTGTCCGGGCCGCGGTGCCTTTCAGGCGGCGGTCGAGGCACTCGTCGGCGCTCTTCCCAACGGCTTCGTCGAGCACGGACCCGGTCGTGCTCTGCCGGCATTCACCCGCTCGCAGATTCCCGCGCTGAACGGGATCGTGGGCACGGCTCCCACTCCGGACAGGGCGGAGATCGGCCTGCTCGGCGAGAACGCCGCGGCGCACAGCCCTCACCACGCTCACGTGGCAGCCCTTGATTCTGCTCCCGCTCGAAGAGGGCCGGCCCGGGCCGGAGTTCGACGCGACGGCGTCCGTACGACCGCTGCGGGACACCGACTGCGCGACGAGGACCGGTGGGCTCAGCCCTCCCCGCGGGAAGTGCGCTCAGTGGGTGAAGTCCAGCCGCAGACGGGTCTGTTCGAGCTCCGGCGCGAGGTCGGTCAGCCGGCCTGGCCCCTTCCGTATCAGTCTGCCGAGCACGGACGAGGCGGCCATGCTGGGGCCGACGGCGACGGAGTCGTGGCGCATGTGGCGGACCACCTGCTCCACCGCGTTGATCAGGTTCTCGACCGGGACGTCGGCATCCAATGCTCAACGCCGCGGTGAACCCCCTACGGCTCTCGCCCTGCGCCGTGTGGAAGTGATGCAGGACTCCATGATTCTCGAGCTCGTTGAGGGCCTCATGCGCGAGACGCTCACGGTGGCCGTCGCGGTCGGAGCCGAACTCACCGAGGCCGACCCAGGCCGGTCAGCCCATGGCGTCGACTTCGAGGATCGCGGCAGTGAAGGCGTCGGGCCGCTCCTGGGGGAGGTTGTGGCCGGCCCGCGGGACGACGTGGTGCTTCCAAGGGCCCGAGAAGTGGGCGGCGTAGCCGCTTCCGTCGGTCGGCGGGATGACGCCGTCGGCCTGTCCGTCCAGGGTGACGGCGGGAACGGTGATCTTCGGCTGCGCCAGCAACTGCTTCTCCAGGTCCGCGTAACGGGGATCGCCGGGGGCCGCGGCGAGGCGGTGCCGGTAGCTGTGGATCACGACGTCGACGTAGTCCTTGTTGGTCCACAGTTCCGCCGCCTGCGCGAACTCGGCCTCGGTGAACTGCCATTCGGGCGAGTTGCGGTGCCAGACGACCCGTGCCAGGTCCTCCCGATTGCGCTGGAGTCCCTTCCGCCCGCGCTCGGTGAGGAAGTAGAAGAAGTACCAGGTGCCCTCCTCGATCGCGGGTGGCAGCGGCTCCTGGGCGACGGCGAGGTTCTGGATGAGGTAGCCGTTCACAGAGACCACGCCGGTGCAGCGCTGCGGCCACAGCGCCGCGGCGACGTCACCGGCCCGCCCGCCCCAGTCGTATCCGGCGAACAGGGCCCGGGGAAGACGCAGGGCGTCCATGAAGGCGATCAGGTCCGCGCCGAGAGCCGCCTGTTCGCCGGACCGGAGGGTGTCCTCACGGAGGAATCGGGTCTCTCCGTGGCCGCGCAGGTAGGGGATGTAGCAGCGATAGCCGCGCCGGGCGAGCGCGGGTGCCACCTCGGCGTAGGAGCCGACAGGACTGAAGGGCCAGCCGTGCAGGAGGATCACCGGGGTGCCGTGGGCCGGGCCGACGTCGTGGTAGGCGATGTCCAGGACGTCGGTGCGGGCGTGGCGGACCGGTCCCGGACCACGTGCGCTCCGGCCGGTCGGCGCCGTGTCCGCGAGCGCCGACGCCTGGCCCGATCCGGTGAGACCGGCGGCTCCGGTCGCCGCTGCCGCCGTCACGGCCTGGGTCAGTCTCCGTCTGCTGATCATTTCGTTTCCTCACATTCGATTCGGAGCGTGTGAGACACATGCGCACACGCCTCCTGTTCCGGGATCGGAGCAGGAGGCCCGTCGCTTGTGGGGTCAACCGCCGATCCTGCGGAAGGTCTCAACGAGGTCGGAGGCGAACGCCTCGGGGTTCTCGTAGTGGACGAAGTGGCTGCCCTTCATGTGGGCGTTGGTGTTGACCACGTTGAAGGAGCTGCGCGTGGGCCCGTTCTCGAAGGCGGCGATGCGCTCTTCGGCGGTGTTGATGGCGGGCGGGTAGGCGTCACCGAGCAGGGAAAAGCCTCCTCGAAGTTGCCCCGCTTGTCGCTCCACTTCTTCCACCGCCGCAGCAGCCAGGCGAGCATCCCGATGGGAGAGTCGTTCAGACCATGGGTGAGGGCCGAGCCGTCCACGGGACCGGGTTCGAACCCTTGCCGCGCTCGTACACGAAGTGCACGGGTGCGGTTGTTGCCCGGCAGGCAGGTGAAGTGGGCCGCGGGAGCGGTCAGCCGGTGAAGTCCAGCCGGACCCGGGTCTGCTCGAGCTCGGCGATCCGCCAGGAACCATCGACCTTGACGAAACGTGCGTGGTAGTGGCCGAAGCCGTGCATGCCCCTGAAGGGGATGACCTCGGACACCCCGGCGTCCTCGGACCGGGTGACGATGTCCTCCATCGCGAACACGCCGTGGGCGGTGGTCCCCGAGTCGACGTCGATCTCGTCGGAGAACAGGTGGTGGACCAGGGTGACACCGGGGCCGCTGCTGGAGCCGGCCGTCGCGGCGATCTCGTCCCGGCCGTTCATGCGCAGCCACACCGTTCCGTCCGGCTTGTGTGGGGTGAACGTGCCGTCAGGTGTGAACAGGTTCGCCAGGTCGTCCCAGCGCTGGTGATCCGTGTAACGGACGTAGCGGGCCATCAGACGGCGGAGTTCCTCGGTGATGCTGAGGCGCTCAATGGCTTCGCGTATCTCGGCCCCTTGTGGACTACTTGATCCATTCATCAGCCCTCTCCTCAGCGGACGGTGGCGCGTGCGGCGCGCTCGATCACGTCGGCAACCAGGTGGGGGTGGGAGACGGCGACCGAGTGGGAGGCGGCGACCTCGGTGGTGTGCGCGTGGGCGCGCTTGGCCATGAAGCGCTGGACGGCCGCGGGGATGTTGAGGTCGCGGGTGGTGACGATGTCCCAGCTGGGCTTGGTCTTCCAGGCCGCGGTGGTGGCCTTCTCCTCCAGGGCGGCCTGGGCGATGGGACGCTGCGCGGCGGCCATGAGCGCGGCATGCTCGGCGGGCACGTCGGCGGCGAACTGGTGACGGAACTTGTCCTGCTGGATGTACAGGTCCGTGGCGGTGGAGCCGTCGGCCTGCTCGTAGGTGACCGGGTCGAGAGCGTCGGGGAGCGTGGAGCCCGGGTACTTGTCGGTGAGCTCCAGGGCGCTCTCGCCGGGGGCGGGCAGGAAGGCGGCGACGTAGACCAGGGCCTTGACCTCGGGGTCATCGGTGGCTGCTTGGCTGATGACGTTGCCGCCGTAGGAGTGGGCGACGAGGACCTTCGGCCCCTTGACGTGGTCGAGGACCGTGCGCAGGGCGGCGGCATCGGCGGCCGGGCCGCGCAGCGGGTTGGCGGCGGCGATGACCGGGTAGCCGTCGGCGCGCAGGTCCGCGATGACACCGTTCCAGCTGGAGCCGTCGGCGAAAGCGCCGTGCTCCAGGAGGATGGTCGGCTTTGCGTGTCGTCCGGCGTCGGCAGCCTCGGCGGTCTCGGCCGCGCCGCTGGCGGTGCTGCTGAGGGCGAAAGCGCCCAACGCGAGCCCCGCCGTGGCCGCCGCGACCGCACCCGTCACCAGCCGCTTGCGTCCACCCTTGATGCTCACCACGACTAACCCCTCTCAGGAATGTTTCTCGGTACATGGGGCGGACCGGCACTGTCGGCCTCGTCACCACCCTGACTGGTGATGAATTTGTCATGCGATCCGTCACCTGTCAAGGTAGTGACGCGTGATGTGGGTTCCCGGCGTGCGAGCCTGGAACCTGCGCGGACTGACGCGGACAGAAAGGTGAGGTGCCATGAGTGACACCGAGGAGAAGGCGCTACTGGCGGGTGGCTGCTTCTGGGGCATGCAGGAGCTGATCCGTGCACTGCCCGGTGTGGTGGGCACCCGGGTGGGCTACAGCGGCGACGACGACAAGCCCAATGCCACCTATCGCGACCACGGAAAGCACGCGGAGTCGATCGAGGTCACCTTCGATCCCGCGGTCACCGACTACCGCACGATCCTGGAGTACTTCTTCCAGATCCACGACCCGAGCACGAGTAACCGGCAGGGCAACGACATCGGCCTCAGCTACCGCTCCGCCATCTTCTACCTCGACGACGAGCAGCGCCGTGTCGCGCAGGACACCATCGCCGACGTCGACGCATCCGGGCTGTGGCCGGGACCAGTGGTGACCGAGGTGGTGCCGGCCGGCCCGTTCTGGGAGGCCGAGCCGGAGCACCAGGACTACCTCCAGCGCTACCCGGACGGCTACACCTGCCACTTCCCGCGCCCGAACTGGCGCCTGCCAAGGCGCGAAGCGTCCTGAACACCGGCGCGGCCGGGAGAGGGACGACACCCTTCCCGGCCGCGCGCCGGAGGCCACATCGACGCTGAACGTTGACCTACTTCGCCCACGGGTCCCGCAGGATGATGTCCGCCAGCGCCGCCGCACAGCCGGCCAGCATCCGCTCGCCCTTCTCGGGGCTCGCCACCCGGGCGTCGCCCGCGACCCCGGACTCGGTGATCCGGTCGAAGGGCACGGCCATGTACACCGGCTCGGTGGACTCCGCGGGCAGCGTGATCCGCGGTCCGTGCGCCTCGGCCAGGTGCTCGGCACGGATCAGTCCGGGGAAGGCGGCCATCATCATGGACGTCTCCCCCTCACACGCGTGCATGAGGCCTTCCTGGGTCTCCAGGGTGTCCCGCACCACCTCCCGTCCGATGCCGAAGTAGCTGGCGAACGCGATCGGCGTCGACAGTTCCGCGGTCAGCTCGGTCGTGAGGGCGTTGAGGGCGGTCATGTTCCCGCCGTGCCCGTTGACGATCAGGATGCGTGAGAAACCCGCCCGCATTACGGAGCGGCAGATGTCACGCAGCAGTGCGTGCAATGTGGGCAGGCTGAGTGTGAGGGTGCCGCCGAAGGCCATGTGGTGCTCCGACAGGCCCGTCGGCACGGAAGGTGTCACCACCACGCCGGTGTGCTCGGCGGCCAGCACCGCCGCCCGGCGGCACACCTCCGCGGCCAGGAACTCGTCGACGCCGGTGGGCAGATGAGGGCCGTGCTGCTCGGTGGCCCCGATGGGCAGCAGCACCACCGCGTCCCGCGCGGCGAGGGCACGCAGCTCGGCGGCGGTCAGCCGGTTCCACTGGACTTCGCTCATCAGGAACTCCTCCTGGGCGTGACCGACGCGGTGTGCGGGGCGCCGGGGCGGTGGCGGATGCGGATCTCAGAGGTGGTCGGCGTCGACAACGGCCTGGGCGAAGACGGTGGGCGCCTCCTGCGGCAGGTTGTGACCGATGTCCGCGATCGTGCGGTGCAGGTAGGGCCCGGTGAAGTAGCCGCGGTAGGTGGACCCGTCGCCCGGTGCGGTGAAGGGGTCGAGGGCGGGGTCGAGCGTGACGGTGGGGACGCCGATGTGGGGCTGGGCGGCCAGCTTCTTCTCATAGCGGTCGTAGCGTCGGTCGCTCTCGATCAGGCCGATGCGCCAGCGGTAGTTGTATAGGACGATCGCGGCGTAGTCGGGGTGCTTGAAGGCCTCGGCGGTGCGCGCGAAGGTGGCGTCGTCGAAGTTCCAGTTGGGGGAGACAAGGGTCCACACGTAGCGGCACAGCGCGAGGCGCTGCTCGACGTTCTCCATGGTCTTCTCGCCGCGGTCGGTGGCGAAGTACCACTGGTACCACCAGTTGTGCTCGACAGCCGGAGCGGCGGGCTTCAGCTGCATCTTGCGGTCGGTGATGACGTAGCCGCTGGTGGACACGAGGGCCTTGACGCGCTCGGGCCACAGGGCGGCGATGATGTCGGCGGTCCGCGAGCCCCAGTCGAAGCCGGCGAGGACGGCCTTCTCGATCTTCAGGGCATCCATGAACCCGATGATGTCCAGGGCGATGGCGGACTGCTCGGCGTTGCGCGGGGTGTGGCGGGACAGGAAGCGGGTGCTCCCGTGGCCGCGCAGGTAGGGAACGAGGACGCGGTAGCCGAGGTCGGCGAGGAGCGGTGCGACGTCGACGAAGCTGTGGATGTCGTAGGGCCAGCCGTGCAGGAGAACGACGACCGGGCCGTGGGCCGGGCCGGCCTCGGCGTAACCGATGTCCAGGACACCCGCCTTGACGTGCTTGAGCATGCCGAACTCGGTGTGGGTGCCGGGGGTGAGGGCGGGCACCGTGGGAGCGGAAGCGCCGCCCGAGGCGGTCGTGGCGGATGCGCTGGTCTGCAGGCCGGACAGTGAGACCGCGGCCGCGCCGGTGCCCAGGCCGACGGCCTTGCTGAAGGTACGCCTGTTGATCATGTGAAGCCCTCCGTCATACGTTTCCGGTGACCGGCCCGAGCCCGGGAAACCTCTTCTCACATCTACGGTTCGAGATCACTGCGGCTCTTGACGCAACGACCCTCGCACACCGTGCGTCACCTGTCAAAGAGGTGACGCAAGATGGTTTCGATGAGCCGGGCGGCAGATCCGAGCTGTTCTGTTCCACGTGCGGGACCGGCGGCACATACTCTCGTCCGCAACGAACCCGGCCACATCAGTCATCTGACGGTCGGACTCGAAGTCATGCGACTGACCTCCTCGATGTCCCGCGCTCAGACGCCCTGTTCGCCCTCCAGCCTCTCCAGTGCGTCACGGAGGGCGGCGCGTGAGGTGATGCCGAGTTTGGGGAAGACGCGGTAGAGGTGTGAGCTGACGGTGCGGGGGGAGAGGTGCATGCGTTCGCCGATCTCCTTGTTGGTCAGGCCACCGGCGGCGAGGTCGGCGATCCGGCGTTCCTGCCAGGTCAGCGCCGCCAGGTGTGCCGACGAGGTGACGGTGGACGCGCCGGCGGCACGGAGCTCGGCCCGGGCGCGCTCGGCCCAGGTCGGCGCCCCCAGCCGCTCGAAGGTCTCCGCGGCCAGGGTCAGCGCAGGCCGTGCCGCTTTCCGTCCTTGGGTGTGGCGTCGGCGGATGCCGTGGGCGAGGCGGATGCGGGCGAGTTCGTAGGGGAAGTGGGGGGCGGCGGGGTGGGTTTCGGCCTGGTGGTAGAGGGTGTCGGCTTCGGTGGGGTCGGTGGCGGTCATGGCGAGGGCGCCGTAGGTGATGAGGGCGAGGCGGGGGGAGATGTCCGGGAGGTTGACGTTTTGGGCGGCGAGAGCGTGTTGGCGTGCTTGTTCGGTGCGGCCGGTATGGAGGGCCGCTTCGACGAGGTCGAGGAGGGTGCGGGGGGCCTGGTGGGCGTAGGGGGCAAAGGTGCCGGGGGGTGTGATGCCGATGGCGTGGAGGTAGGCGGCTTCGTAGTCGCCTTCGGCGAGGGCGGCGGTGGTGCCGATGGCGTCGGCGGTCTGGGTGAGGAATCCGACGCCGCGGGGGCGGGCCCAAGTGTCGACTGTGGCCTGCAACTCCCGCGCCCGGTCCACCTGGCCCCGCAGCGCGGCCAGCAGACCGAGATACGACCGGGTGTGATGAGCGAGCAACAGGTACCCATGGGACGTCGTCAGCTCCAGGCAGCGTGTCCCGGTGTGTTCGGCCCCGTCCCACTCGCCGACCGCCATCTGGTCGAGCATGATCAGGTGCAGCGCGGTCATGCTGTTGCGCACGAAGCCCGTCTCCACCTCGCGGTCCACGGTACGTTGCGGATGCGGCCGGTAATGACTGAGGGTGTCCACGTGGTAGGCGGCGACGGACAGCCGGGTGATGTCCCAGGGCTCCATGTCCGCAAGGCCTGCGAACTCACGCTCCACCCGCTCCCGTACACCGGCACCGTGCCGGACCACGTCGCCCCACGCGTCGCGGTAGATCAGCGAGCGCGACGGGGCCAGATCGCCCAGTGAGCCGAGCAACGCGCGGGTCTCCTCCCACTGGGCCGGGTCACCGGCGTACTGGTCGATCGCCAGCAGCAGGTTCACGAGCCGTGTGAGTTCCTCGGACGGCTTGTGCGGTTCGTGGTCGCGCAGGTTCTCGATGGCTGCCGTCACCTGGCGGTGCGAGTGCCGCACGTCTCCGTCCTCGAACAGCGCCATAGAGGCCGACGTGACCACAGAGGCCGGCGACTCGACCGTGCCCAGTGCCCTGTCGGACCCGACGAGCTGCTGCGCCTGGTCGAAGAGCCCCGCATGTCCGGCGACGAAGGCCGCGTCGCCGAGCCTGCGGGAACGATCCTCGCGGTTCTCGCTCAGTTCCGCGGCGCGGGTCAGCCAGGCGACGGCGGCCACCGCGCCGCCCCGCCGGGTCGCGGACTCGGCCGCCGCTTCCAGCGCGGCCGCCACCTCCTCGTCGGGGTCGACCGTCGAGGCCGCCAGATGCGTGGCCCGCCGCTCGACGTCGCCGCGGTACACCTCGGCGAGAGCCGCGTGCGCCGCGCGCCGCTCGTTGGGCGTGGCCGTCTGCACCACGGTGGAACGCACCAACGGGTGCCGGAAAACGAAGTCGCCGCCGAGCGGATCGACGTCCAGCAGACCGGCTGTCACGGCCTCGTCGGCGTCGCGCATGCGGTAGCGCCCCAGACCGGCGGGCGCCGTACCGGGTGTCGCTCCGACACCGTCGAGGGCGCCGCGCAGCAGCTCCGCACGGACGTCGCCGCTGAGCTCTTTGACACGTGTGCCGTATACGTGTTGGAGGCGCCGGGGCAACGGCAGCGAGGCATCGTGCAGTCCGAGGGGCCCGGCGGTCTCGAGTTCCGCGTGACCGACGCGGATGTGGGCGGGCAGTTCGAGCAGGGCCAGCGGGTTTCCCCCAGCCTGCTCCAGCACCAGACGACGGACAGGTGTGTCCAGGTCCGGGTGGCGCAGGTCCAGAAGCTGCCGCGCGGCCGTGTCCGAAAGGGCCCTGACCGGCAGTTCCGGCAGGGCGGCGGAGTCGAAGCCCGATGCGACGTCCGAGCGCAGCCCGACCACGAGCTTCACCGAGTTGCCGGTGAGCCGGCGCCCCACGAACCCGATCACCGCGATGCTGGAGGCGTCCAGCCATTGGCCGTCGTCGAGGACCAGCAGCAGTGGCTTCGCCGAGGAGGCCAGAGACAGCAGGTCAAGGACGGCGATGCCGAGCGACATGACCGACGGCGGCTTCCCGCCACTCCGCCCGAAGGCGGTGTCGAACACGGTGCGGTGCACCTGGTCCAGACCCTCGATGGAGGGCAGCAGGGAGTGGAGCAACTGGTGCAGGCCGGCGAACGGGAGCCCGGACTCCGCCTCGACCCCGGTGGCCAGGATCACCGTGTGGCCTGCTTGCGCCGCCACTTGGGCGACATGGTCGAGTAAGGCGCTCTTGCCCACTCCCGTCTCCCCGATGAGGACGAGCGCCTGCCCCTCGGCAGCCGTCACGAACGCGGCCAGCCGCCCTCGTTCGCTGTCCCGGCCGATCATCGTTACGAGCGACTCCACGGCGCCCCGCTCCCCTCACCGCAGAACCAGCCACATGTGTGCACGCTTCGAGCCTATGTGTGCGGAGCCGTGCTTTCTCGGCGAAGCGGGCCGTGGGCAGAAGTTCCGCTCCCTCCGGCCTTCCGGCCTCCGCCGGATTCAGAGTGCCAACCCGAGCGGATCGGCCCCACCCATCCCTGCGGCTGGTCCCGGCGCAGCGGGCCTTCGTCGGCGGCCCGCCGCAGGAAGGCCTCGGCCTCGCTGATACAGGCGTCCCGCCGCGCCTGGACGTTGTCGTCGGCGAGCATGAGGGTGACGCCAGGACATCCTTGCCGCGAACCCCGCCGCCACCGCGCTGTACACCGACTTCGCCGCCATCGCGGCCGACCGGCGCAACTACCTCCGCCTGCTGTTCACCGACCCCGCGATCCGGGCGATGCACGAGAAGTGGGCCCGTGACGCCCGGGACGCTGTCGCCGCTTTGCGTATGGAGGCCGCGGCCGACCCCGAGGACCCGGGCCTTGCCCGCCTCGTCGGCGAACTGACCATCCAGGACGCCGACTTCCGCACCTGGTGGGCCGAACACCGCGTCAACAGCGCAGTGTGAGGAGAGGTGCACATGCTCGCGTACGACGTCCAGGGCAGCGGTCCGGTCTGGTCCTCCTGCCCGGTTTCGGGGGCACTGCGGCCGAGACATGGGAGACACTGCTCGTCGATCTCACGGCCGAGACACCCTCGTGCTTGGCGACCTCACCGGATCGGGTCGCAGTCCGCTGCCCGCCGGCCCGCCGGAGGCGAGGGCCGTGGCCGACCAGGTGGTGGTCACCGCCCACGAGGCCGGGCTGAGCGACTTCGTGATCGCCGGAACCTCGCTCGGCGCGGCCGTCGCCGTCAAGGTCGCCGCCCGCCATCCCGACCGGATCCGCGGCCTGATCACCCTCTCCGGCTTCGCCCGGCCGCGCACCGCGCTGTGGCTCAGTCTGGAGATGTGGACGTCCTTGCACGCCCGTAGGAGAAGTTCCCCATGGCCGAGCTGTTCTACGACGCCGACGCCGACCTGTCCGTCGTCCAGGGCGGCAAGGTCGCGGTCATCGGTTACGGCAGCCAGGGCCACGCCCACGCGCGGACCTCGCCGGCGGCGGGGCGGGTGCCGAGTGGCTCGCCGGAGGTGTCGGCTGCCGTCAGCCTGCACCTCCGGACGAACCACGCACATCAGTTACTTGACAGTGGATCCGAGATGTACGTCCGAAACGCGACAGGCAGTCACGGTCCTCAGCCCTTGAGTCCGTAGAAGTGCATCGGGGAATTCGGCTCGAAGCCGATGCGCGGGTACACGGGTGCCCCGGCGACAGTCGCGTGCAGGGTGGCCCTGGTCAGTCCGGTGGCGCGGGCGCCCTCGTACAGCGCCTTGCGCGTCACCGCCTCGCCGTAGCCTCGGCGCTGCTGTTCGGGGTCGGTGGCGACGAGCACGACGAAGAGCCGGCCCTGTGCCTCGACCGTGGCGGCGCAGGCGACCGGGGTGCCGTCCCGCAGCGCCAGGTAGGCGTACACCTCCCGCTTCCACAGCGTGGAGCCGGCCAGACCGTCGCGGCCGTCTTCGAGGGGGAAGCCGTAGGCGCGCGAGTTGAGGTCCGCGTAGGCCCGCAGGTGTTCGTCGGTGGTCACCCGCTCGAACGTCAGATCCGGATGGTGGGGCTCGGGAATGGGCAGCAGGTCGCCCGCCATGCCAGTGCCGGGGAAGGCGTAGGCCAGGCCCGCGCGCTCCGCCGCCTTCCCCAGTGCCGCGCGTGTGTCGTCCGCGAGCAGGTCCTCGAACAGCCACAGGAAACCCGGCTGCTTCTTGGACCGCATGATGTCCGCCGCCTGCTCCAGACGCTTCTCCAGGAGCGTTGCGTCGGCCCCGACCTCGGTCAGGGTGATCGCGTTCCAGAAGGCGAAGCGGCAGTCGGCCCAGCGGACGGCGACACCCGGCAGATCCCGTACGTCCGCCTCCTCGTTCCGGTCGAGCACCATCGCCCGCCAGACCGTGGACAGTTGTGCCACGGATTCGACTGCGGCTTTCAGGTCCGTCACGGCAACCCCTCACTCTTTCGTGTGTGTGAAATGTGCTGCGCCAGGTACGACGATCCCCACCGTTCAAGGTGTTCAGACACTGCCGTACACGTATCGCGCCTGTTTCCGGACAGCCCCGCCCGGATGCGCGCCGGGCCGAAGCGGCCGCCGCAGAACCGGAAGATGTTGGCCGAGTCGTAGCGCTGTCCAAGCCCACGTAACACGTGTGCGCGTCCCCGAAGCCCGTCAAGCCCACCGACATCGGCAAAATCTGGACGTCCTTTACGCTGTAGTGGTTGCAAGCACTCCTTGGCGGTCAGGCCGAGTTCGCTCATCGCAAGCCGGAAGATCTCAATGCCGACCTTGACGCCCGCCCGGCGGGGTGGAGGTTCTCCGCCGCCCCGGCGACGGAGAACCCGGCCGCTCGGACCCGTTCCGGATGAGGTGCGCGGTCAGTTCTTCAACCGGTGCGGATGCGCGGGGTACACACCCAGGACGCGCACCTCGGTGGAGAAGAAGCGCAGTTCGTGCAGAGCGAGGGCGACGCGCTCGTCGTCGGGGTGTCCCTCGATCTCGACGTAGAAGCGGCTGGCGTTGAGCCCGGCGCCGATTTGGTAGCTCTCGATCTTGGTGAGGTTCACGCCGCTGCTGGCGAAGCCGCCGAGCGCCTTGTACAGCGCGCTGGGGATGTTGCGGACGCTGAAGAACAGGCTCGTCATCGTCGGCTCCCCGGTGTGCGGGGCCAGGGTGGCGTCCCGGGAGAGGACTACGAACCGTGTGGTGTTGTCCGGATCGTCCTCGACCTCGGCCCGCAGCACGTCGAGGCCGTACAGTCCGGCCGCGGCGGGCGGGGCGAGCGCCGCGTGCCGCGGATCGCCCAGTTCGGCCACCTCGCGCGCCGCTCCGGCCGTGTCGTCGCTGACGAGAGCGCGCCAGCCGCCTTCCCGCAACACCTTGCGGCACTGTCCCAGCGCGTGCACGTGACTGCGTACGCACTCCACCTGGTCCAGCGTCGCGCCGGGCACCCCCATCAGGTCGAAGCGGATGGCGAGGAAGTACTCGGCGACGATGAACAGCCCCGACTCCGGCAGCAGGTGATGTACGTCCGCGACCCGTCCGGCCGCGGAGTTGTCCACCGGGATCACGGCGACGTCGGCGGCGCCCAGCGTCACGGCGTCCAAGGCCTGCTCGAAGCCTGTGCAGGCCAGTTCGCTGCCGTCAGGGTAGAGGGCACGCGCGGCGGTTGCCGAGTTGGATCCGGGTTCACCCTGATATGCGGCGGTCGTCACCGTGTTCAGCCTTCCTGAGGGAGGTCCTGTCGTGCGGCAGCAGAAGCTCCGTCGCGTGCCGCACTTGCTGAAGTATCGGTGAACCGGCCTTGATCAAGTTCACCGGCGGGTGTCGGCCGGCGCTCCCGGTCGATGCCAACGCCTGTTCGTAAGCCGCAGCGACCACATGGTGGACGGTGTTCCCGGCTCGTCCGACGTGCGCGGCGAGCCGCTTCTCGACGGACGCGGGCAGGCCCTGCCGGGCGGAGGGGGCACCGTGCAGGGCCGCGGCCAGGCTCAGCCGTTCGTCCTGCAGCACGGCGGCCTGCTCGGAGGCCACGGCGGTGGACGGCACCGGCCCCCGGGCCGCGTCGGCCGCTCCACCCGCAGCCGGGGCGGCCAGTACGTCGGTCATGCGGCGGGCCGTGCCCAGCGCCAGGGCGGCGACCGCCGTCCAGAAGAAGGCCGCGTCCCCGGCCCGCAGCGGTGTCCCGCCGAGTGTGTGACGAAACCGGCCGGCACGTACACGTCTTCCAGGCGGAACGCGGGGGCGGTCCCGCCGGTGAGACCGCCCGGGAGCACATTGGCGGCCACCACGAAGGGGTCGGGAGCGCTGTTCCTCGCGGGGGCGAGTGTCAGGACCAGCCACGGGCCGGTTCCGTCGTGCGCGGGGAGGCGCCACTGTCCGGACAGCGCGAAGCCACCGGGGGTCGGCCGTGCCACCGGCCCTGGAGAGTCGGCGTGGGGTGCGGCGGCGGTGAGCGGCGCGGCCCAGTTCCAGGTACGGGTCAGGGCCTGCCAGGCGCGGCCGGATCGCAGTGCCCCTGAGACTCGAAGAACGGGAACACCCGCGCGAGTGTGGTGTCGGGCCCGAGCACCTTCGGGTGGTCACCGTAGGTGGACGTCGTCATGGGCCTAGGCAGCCTGCTCATCGGCCTCGGCTCCGGTCGTCGCGAGAACGACGTTGTGCAGCTCCTCGCCCCGTTTGTAGCGGCAGAGCTGCCGCCGCAGGAAGTCCACGGTCATCGGGGAGAAGGCGTCGGTGAACGCTGCCACGTGTGGGGTGATCAGAGCGCCGGGCAGGTTCCACAGCGGGCGGCCGGGCGGCAGCGGTTCCGGATCGGTGACGTCGAGCGCGACCCGGAGCCGCCCCGCCCGTACCTCACGGACCACCGCGCGAGTGTCCACCAGCTCGCCGCGGGCCGCGTTCACCAGCAGCGCCCCGTCCTTCAGCAACGCCAGCGCGTCCGCGCCGAACATGCCGCGCGTCCGGTCGGTCAGCGGCGCGCACAGCACCACCGCGTCCACCGTGGGCAGCAGCGCGGGCAGCTCCGCCGCCCCGTGCGCATGCCCGGCCGGTGTGGTGCGCGCCGTCCGGGCCACGAGGACCGCCTCGCGGTGCACCCCGCGCCCCGTGGCCAACCGGGTACCGGGAAGTCATGCGCGGCGGCGACCTCGAGCGTAACGCGATCACGCAGAATGAACGGGTGAACCCGGCGCAGACGACTTCGCAGCAGACCCGGCAGGACTCGCCCCACAAGCGGGCCGACGCCCGCCGCAACCATGAGCGGGTCTTCGCGGCGGCGCTGGAGGTCTTCGCGGAGTTCGGGCTCCAGGGCACCGTGCCGCAGGTCGCCGAGCGCGCCGAGGTCGGGAAGGCCACGGTGTACCGCAGCTACCCGAGCAAGGAAGACCTGGTGGAGGCGGTCGTACGGCACCGGCCGGCGGAGTTGGAGCGCGCCACCGCGCCCGTCCTGGCGGAGGCCGAGACCGCGGCGGCCTTCGACACCTTTGTGATCCTGCTCTTCGAGAACCTCGCCCGGGATCGTCTGCTGTCGGAAGCGCTCGCGGAGGGGCGGTCGACGACGTACACCGGTCCCCTGCTGGATCGGCTGGCAGTTCTGATGGACGCGGCGAGGACGGCAGGCCGGGTCCGCCCGGACGCCAACCCGCTCGATCTGCGGGTGGTGCTGTGCGGCATGTGTCTGCAGCTGATCAACCTCGCGGAGCGGGACCCGGCACTGTGGCGCCGGTACGGCGAACTGACCCTCCAGGCGCTGCGCCCCTGAACCGGCCACGGTCTCAGCGGTCGCGCCGCACGGCCGAGAATCGCTGCCCGGCGTCCTCGCACGTCCGGGCCGCTCGGAAGACTTCCGCCCAGGAGGTCACCGCTGGCCGGCGGCGCAGCAGCGCACGGCGCTCCCGTTCGGTCATCGCGCCCCACACGCCGTACTCCTCGCGGTGGTCCAGGGCGTAGGCGAGGCATTCGAACCGTACCGGGCAGTCGAGGCACACGGCCTTGGCCTCGTTCTGGGCGGTTCCTTCGGCGAACATCCGGTCAGGCTGCGTCCGGCACAGCCCTCGGTCTGCCCAGTCCATGCCCACCTCGCTTCCCAGCGGTTCGCCTGTTGGGCCCCGCCTTTGCGTCCGTACACACGTGTAGATAGACATGTATGAGACTGGCTCACATGTGCAGAACCGGCGTCAGTCCTCGTACCGGATGCGCCGGCACAGCGCGGGGAGGTCGCCCGAGGCGGGTGAGGCCCTGTTCGGTGGCGCTGGCGTGTACGACCAGGTCGCACCCCTCGCGCGCGTCGCCCGGGACGGCCGTCACCGAGCGCCAACCGTGCCGCCGCCGACCACCGCGATCCGGTCGCCGACCAAGGGTGCGGCATTCCACGGGGAGTTGACGGCGGTCTCGACAGTGCTCGCGGGGACGGCCCGTTCGGCGGGCACGCCGTCCGGCACCGGGGTCACCGCTCGCGGGGACGACGGACCGGGGAAATCGCCCTCCTGGGACGGCGCCCGCATCACGTCCCGCCGACTGCGCGGCACCTGGCCGCGGAAGGCCAGCATCTCGGTGCCGCGGCTGACACCCGACCACAACGTGCGCACCAGGACCCCACCGTCCCCCGGCTCCGGAAGCGATGCGTCACGTATCTCTCCGTGGCCCGGTGAGCGCAGCCAGAACGCAGCGGCATCCAGTCTTCTGGGTCAGGTGTGAGAGACCGGTCGGCCGACGGCCGTGCTGTCGGACATGCAGCCATCCGACATGTGGCTGCCAGGAACGACGTACCCTCACCATTACGCCTGGCGTGTCCGTACGGACGGACGCGAGAGCGTCGGGGCGGGCCGGTTCGGCGGTGAAGGGAGTGGGGGCGGTGGAGTCGATCGTCGGGGCCATGGTCGGCCGGGAAAGCGAGCAGGAGGTGCTGTCGGCGTTCGTGGCGGCCTCCGGAGGGCAGGCTCTCGTCCTGCGCGGTGACGCAGGTGTGGGCAAGAGCGCCCTGCTGGACCACGTCGTCGAACTCGCGACGGCCGAGAAACACAGGGTGATCAGGGCGGTCGGCGTCGAGGCCGAGTCGGAACTGCCGTTCGCCGGTCTGCATCAGTTCCTGTATCCGCTGCTCACCTACATCGACCGGCTGGACGACGCGCACCGGGGGGTCTTCGACGTCGTCTTCGGCCGGGGCGAGGGCACACCCCCCTCGGTCATGACGCTCGGGATCGCCGTCCTCGACCTGCTCTCCCTCGCGGCGTCGCAGCAGCCCCTCCTACTGGTGCTCGACGACGGCCAGTGGTTCGACACCTCCAGCACCGAGGTGTGCGGTTTCGTGGGGCGCCGGCTGACCGGCAGCTCGGTGAAGCTCGTCGTCGGCCTGCGCTGCGAGGTTTCCTCGGGCTTCGACACGGCCGCGCTGCCCGAACTGGCGGTGACCACGCTGTCGGAGAGGGTCTCCGAACAACTCCTGGACAGGCACCACCCTGGGCTCGATCCTCAGATCCGCCGTCTGGTGCTGGACGAGGCCCAGGGCAATCCCTTGGCGCTGCTGGAACTGCCGCCCTATCTGCGCGGCGGCCGGACGGGACGCAGTCCCGGGGAACTGTTCGGGTACACCGGCATCCCGCTGCCCCAGCGCCTGCAACAGGTGTACGGCGCGCGCATCAAGTCCCTCGGCGAGCCAGTGCGCGCTGAGCTGCTGCGCGGTGCCCTGGACGGCGTCGGAGCGGGCACGGCGGCCGACCGCACCCGGAGCACGCGCTACCGCATGCGCGAGGCCGACGATGCCTCGGCCTGCGGTCTGCTGGACGTCGATCCGCTCAGCGGCGACTTCGTCTTCCGGCACCCGTTGGTGCGTTCCACCGTGGTGCACATGGCCACGCCCAACGAGCGGCGCGCGGCGCACGCGGCTCTCGCCGAGGTGCACCGCGATGACGTCGAGCGGCGGGCCACGCATCTGGCGGCCTCGACGGTCGACCCCGACGAGGAGGTGGCGGCCGCACTCGAGGCGGCGGCCGAGTCCGCGACCCGGCGGGGCGGCGCGGTGGCCGCCGTGGCCTGGCTGACCCGTGCCGCGGAGCTCAGCGAGAACCGCGAGGAACGGTCCAGACGACTGGGCAGCGCAACCTTCGTCGCCGGAGATGCCGGCCGGCTGGACCAGGCCCGGCAGCTGGTCCGCTCGGACACCGGGTCCGGCAGCAACGATTCCCGGGCCTCGGTGGTCGTGTCGGGCTATGTCGCGTCTCTCGCCGCCTCGCGGGAGGACGGGGACGTGCGGTCCGCACAGCGCCAGGTCTTCGCGACGATCGAGGGCATGCGCGCCGACGGGGTGGGGGAGCCGAACGAGATGCTCACCCGCTTGGTCGACCTGCTACTGGCCGTCGACCTGTACGCGGGTGACGGGGACGCATGGGAGCGGACTCATGAGCTCCTGGACTCACTGGGCGACCTGGTGTCCTCACATTCGCGCATCTACCAGGATGCCTGGAGCGACGTGGCACGTCGCGGCGCCGGTGTACGGGAGCGGGTGGAGCACGCTTTCTCCGGTCTCCGCGACCTGGAGCCGTCGGATGTCGCCAAGCTGGCCATGGCCGCCTACCACGTGGACACCCTCAGCCCATACCGGCCGCATCTCCAGCGCACCGTGGACCGTGAGGTGGAGACGGGGGCCCTGACCAACGCCATGACCATGTTACAAATGATCATGATGGACCAGCTCGCGGTCGGCGAGTGGGGCGAGGCCGAGCACACCGGACAGCGCTGCCTGGAGCTGGCGACAACGCACCGGCACACTCTGTTCGTTCATCACACGCAGGCGCAGCTGGGGTTGTTGGCCGCCCTGCGGGGCCAGGTCGAGCGGGCCCGGCAGTTGCAGGCCACAGTCGACACTTGGGCCCGCCCCCGCGGCGTCGGATTCCTCACCCAGACCGCCGACGCCATCGGCACCACCGCCGCCCTCGCCGAAGGCGACTACGAAGCCGCCTACCTCCACGCCATCGGCATCACACCCCCCGGCACCTTTGCCCTTTACGCCCACCAGGCCCCCCGCACCCTCCTCGACCTCGTCGAAGCGGCCCTCCACACCGGCCGCACCGAACAAGCACGCACCCACGCCCTCGCCGCCCAAAACGTCAACCTCCCCGACATCTCCCCCCGCCTCGCCCTCATCACCTACGGCGCCCTCGCCATGACCACCACCGACCCCACCGAAGCCGAAAACATGTACCACCGCGCCCAAACCCACCCCGCCGCCCCCTACTTCCCCTTCGAACTCGCCCGCATCCGCCTCGCCCACGGCATCCGCCAACGCCACACCCAAGGACGGAAAGCGGCACGGCCTGCGCTGACCCTGGCCGCGGAGACCTTCGAGCGGCTGGGGGCGCCGACCTGGGCCGAGCGCGCCCGGGCCGAGCTCCGTGCCGCCGGCGCGTCCACCGTCACCTCGTCGGCACACCTGGCGGCGCTGACCTGGCAGGAACGCCGGATCGCCGACCTCGCCGCCGGTGGCCTGACCAACAAGGAGATCGGCGAACGCATGCACCTCTCCCCCCGCACCGTCAGCTCACACCTCTACCGCGTCTTCCCCAAACTCGGCATCACCTCACGCGCCGCCCTCCGTGACGCACTGGGCAAGATCCCCGGCGACCAGAACGTGTGACGGCGGCACGCTGAGCCGTTACGCGAGGTAGGCGCGGAGGCCGCGTTCGTCCAGCCAGCCGAGCACATAGTCGGCGACGAATCTCCACCCGCTGTCGATGACCAGGGAGTGCGCGCGATCCGCGAACTGCTTGAGGTCGGTCACGGCCGTGGAGTCGCCGTACTGCTTGAACACCGCGCGCGTGACGGAGTCGGGCATCAGCAGGTCCTCCTGCCCGGAGATCAGCAGGAGCGGGCCACGGTCCGCGTTGCCGACATCCGCCACGGTACGCGGGCTGCGTACCGTGCCCGCGTGCCCGAGGTCGGCGAGCAGACGGTGGGGCGTCGGTACGACGTAGCGCTCGAAGAGCCGGTCGGACTCCTCCGCCGCGACGGTGTTCGCGAAGGCATGGTGAAACTGCTCCGGAGACAGGGGCACCAGCTGTTCGGGTTCGGCGTCGTCGGCCCGGCGAGGGGTCCACAACCGGGCCGAGGAGTCGGGCAGCGGGATGCCGTTGATCGGGGCGGGTGCGATGGCCACCGCGGCCCGGCCGATGTTGGCACCGATGAGATGCTGCGCGATGAGGCCGCCCACCGAGTGGCCGACGATCACCGGCGCGATTTCGAATGAACGTACGATTTCCGCGTAGTGGTCTGTCAGCATGTCCAGGCCAATGCCGGCGAGCGTCTCGGAAGACTTGCGCATCTCCCGGACGGCGGCCGGCTCCCCCGGCCATCCGGGGGTGAAGGTGAGGAACCCCCGGCTGGCGAAGCGCTCCGCCCATGACTCCCAGGACAGCGCGTGCAGCCAGGTGCCGTGGATGAAGACGACGGGAGTGTGGTTCACGGCTGGCCCCTCCGAGCATGACGATCACCCGGCTCTGGCATGCGGGCGACAGTTTCAGGATCGTTCAGGCGCAGGTCAGGGGCGACAGTCGAATGACTTAATGTTGGCGGCTCGCAGCGCCCGCGGGGGCCGAGCGCCCCTGGGAAGGCCGCCCCGGAGAGGGCGCCCCGATACGGACCGGTGTCCGTCTGGCGCACGTGCGTCACCACGGCTCACCGTCGAAGTCGGCGAGGTTGGACGGTCAAGTGACTTATGTACGACGCTTCCGCAGCGACGAGAGTGGGTCGGGCCAGCTTTCGTCACGGGGAAGGACCCACCCGCCATGAGCACCAACCAACCAGGCGTACAGGCCCGCTTGGCGCCGAACGCCCGTCCTGAGCTGATCCTGGACATCGAGCGCGTGCTGGACCTCGCCGCCCGGCAGACCATCAGGGCGGAGTTCCGGTTCGATCCGGGGGCTCCCCTGGTCGTGTCCGTGGAGCTTCTCATCGAGGGCGGCCCGCGTGTCCTGTGGCGGATCGGCCGCGACCTCCTCCAGCAGGGGCTGTACTCGGTGAGCGGCCTCGGTGACGTCAAGATGTGGCCGGCGCACTCCGAGGACCGGGCCACCGCGTGGCTTCAGCTGGCGTCCAGAGACATGGCGGCCCTGTTCGAGCTGCCCGTGTCCCCGCTGGAGGAGTGGCTGGAGTACACGTACGAGCTCGTTCCCGCCGGTCGCGAGATCGCCGAAATCGACTGGGAGGCCGCCACCGCGGATCTGCTCCAGGGCCCCTGAAGAACGGTCGCCGAACGCCGACGCCGCCCCGTGCCCGGCTCACATCGCGGGACGCGGGAGGTGCCAGGCCCTCGGGCTGAACGACTCAGCACACGCGGCGCCGGGCCGCGACCAGCACGGGGCCGCCCGGAAGCGTGGGAGAGATCCTGGTCTCTCCCAGCCCGAGCGGTTCGAGCTCCTCACTCATGCGCGCCACGTCGAAGGAGTTGCCGCCGCCGCGCACCGCGGTCCACCGCCCGACGGAGCGGCGCAGCACGTCATCGGCGACAGGATCGGTCCCCACCACGAGCCACGCTCCCGGTTCCAGGGCCTCGACGAGCCGGGGCGAGAGCGGCCCGCAACTCCTCTTCCGACAGGAACGGCGCCGGCAGCCAGATCAGTCGGTAGGTCTCCGTTTCCGACACGTCCGCCCCGTCCTGCCGGCGCAGGGACACCCGGGCGGCCACCGCCGGATCCGCGGCGGCCGGCTCCGCCCGCGCCAGACCCAAGCGCCCGGTCCAGTACGTCGATGCCCTCCACCCCTGGGAAGCCCTGGGCCAGCGCCAAGGCCGGCGCGCCGATGCCGGTGCCCACGTCGAGGATGCGGCTTCCCTCCGCGGCCAGCCGCTCGGCGCACCCGGCGAGCCGGGGAACGATCTTCGAGGCGAGTGCGCGGCCGGTAGCAGCGGAGGCCTGTCCCTGGCTGAGCAGCACCTCGTCGGGCTGCGCTCCCCAATCATCCTGCGGTGTACATGCCATGCCGGAGACGGCGGCCGAGACGGCCTGCCGCAGCGAGCTGAGCTTCGTCTCCCCCGCGCTGCGCGCCGTCGCCGCGTCGACCTGGTCCAGCGATGAGTGGACGACGAATCCGTCGGGACCCCGGTGGACCAGGCCGAGGCTCTCCAGGACCGCGGTGCGCTGCGGATCGCACGCGAGCACGTCCGCGAGGGGCTCCGACAGCGCCGCCGCTGGGTGCTCACGAGCGCGGCCATGGCCCGGACGGCGGCCTCCGGAACGGCCTCCCGGGTTCCCTCCTCAAGAGCGCCGCCTCGACATATGTGTCGGGTCGGTACGCACACATGCTGCCATAGAAAGGTGTGAGCTGCGCATTCTCGAGATCGGCATCGGCAGCGGTCGCATGCCGGGCGACATGTGCACACCGTACGTCGGGCATCGGGCCACGAAACGGCGGTCACGGCGGTGGCCGCGGTGAGGTGGCCAGACGCTCGTAGTCCCGGAGACCGCCCGCCCGGGCCTCGGGCGGACGCCTCGGGGAAGACCCGCTCGAAGCCGTCGGGGAGTCGCTGTGTGCCCGGGTCCGCAGGGGAACCGGCGCCTCGGACAGCAGGCGTGCCGTCTCCGGGAGCACCGCCACGCCCGAGGCGTTGTCGTCCGCGCCCGGACTGCCGCTGACGCTGTCCGGATGGCACCGACCAGCACGGCCGGCCCGTCGCCCGGCCCGGGCAGCGAGGCGATGAGGTTCGCGCCGTGCATGCGCCGGTGGAGCCGCGGTTCGAGAGTGAGTGCCCGGTGGCCGTGCCGGTCCGTCGAGCCGATCTGCCGGCACACGTCGAACGGTTGCCTTGCGCCGGAGCCGGGCGGCTTACGGGTACGGTCCTCGACCGGGCGTCGCCGTCGGGTCGTTCGTCATTCGTACGTACCGGCCGAGATACTGCGGGAACGTGCCGTACGCGCGCGGATGCGGCTTGCCGCCCTAGGGCCTGTGTCGAAAGTGGCGTCGTCCGCCCGAAGGGCGGGCCGGCCCGGCGTCCGGTGCGTGCTCTCGGCGTGCCGGGCGGAAGCCCTCGTACTGGATGTACTTGGGCTTTCGCCCGGTGCGGCGAGTGGGGGCACCTCCCACGCCCTTAAGGCAGTGGGGGAGCGTGCCGGGCGCCGCCCGGCAGGCGCCACTTTCGACACAGGCCCTAGTGGGCCTCAACTACATGCAGCGTCCCAGGACAGCCCGTGCGGCGCCTGGTCGTTCCGGCAGGCCAACCACTGGTACTGAGCCCCGGGCCTCTCGGAGCGGTTAGGGTCCGGAGAAGACATGTGTCGTGGCCGGGAGGACACAAGGTATGAACGAGATACCCGCAGGCGCCGGCCCGGCGGAGGACGCGGCTCTGACCCGGGCGGCGCAGTCGGGCGATGTGTCGGCGCTGGCCCTGCTGCTGGAGCGGCACCGGCCCGGGATGCGTGCGGTGGCGCTCAGTGTGCTGGGGCCGGGCCCGGACGTGGACGACGTCATGCAGGAGGCGGCGCTGGTGGCACTGCGCCGGATCGTGGACGTCCGCGATCCGGAGGCCGTGGGGCCTTGGCTGCGCATGGTCGTACGCAACTGCTGCCGCACACTGCTGCGGGCCGCCCGGCGGGTCGAGCCCATGGAGGCGGTCCCCCTGCATGCTTCCGGCGCCACGCCCGAACAGGCCCTGCTAAGCCATGCGTTGCGGGACTGGGTGTGGGAGGCCGTCGAGGCGTTGTCGCCGACGCTGCGTCTGCCGCTCGTCCTGCGGTACTTCTCCACCCAGGTCACCTCCTACCAGCAGATCGCCGAGGCCTGCGCGGTTCCGGTGAGCACGGTGCGCAGCCGGCTGAGCCAGGCGCGCGGCGCCCTCGCTCAGGCCCTCACCGCCACCGCGGCCTCGGCCCACGACGACGTGTCACGTCGTACCGAAGCCAGTTGGCAGGAGGCGCACGAGACGCTCGCGGCCGCTGAGCGCGGCGAGTTCGGCAAGGTGGTCAAGGACCGCTACTCCCCCGAGGTCTCGCTGCTGGCCGGAGGCCAACGGCTCGGCGGCGCCGGCCTCTTGCTGGCGGGGATGGACGGGGATCTCTCGGCGGGGGTGCGCCAGCGTCCGTTGCACGTGGTGGCCGGGCGATCGCTGGTGGTCTGGGAGATGGAGCTGGTCAGCCCGCCCGACGACCCGGATCACTGCCCGCCCGGTGTCGCCTGGATCATGTCGCTGGACGGCGGCCGCTTCGACCGGGTCTCCCTCTACCACGCGGCGCGCCCGGAGCCGACGCCTGCGCCTGCGCCTGCGCCTGCGCCTGCCGCGGCCTGAGTCTCGGGGCGAGCTCCACACCCCGCCAACATGACCCAGATCACACTACGGCGATAAAACTTCTCGGATTCCGGAGCGTCTTGTCGGTGTCACTGCCCCTGCGGACCTACGGAGATCCCGATGAGAACATCCACCGCCCACACCGACCCCCTCTCCCCCGGCACACACTCCTCCCGGACGGGCGGAATCGTCCAGCGCTATCACGTCCACGGCCGCGGCCCGGTGTGCGTGGCGCACTCCGGTGGTCCCGGTATCTTCTACGACTACCTGCGCATGCCCGCCCTCGAAGAGCACCTGACGATGGTCTACGTCGAACCCGTGGGCACCGCCGAGGACAGCCGGCTGCCCTCGCATCCGCACGGCTACACCCGCGAGCGCTACAGCCGCTTCCTCCAGGTGCTGATCAACCGGCTCGGCGTGTCCAAGGTGCATCTGCTGGGGCATTCGCACGGCGCCTTCGTGGCCGCCCATCACGCCCTGCACCGCCCCGAGCAGGTGGCGGGCGTCGTGCTGTACGAAGGCGCCCCCGTCACCGGACCCGAGCACGGCGCCGAGGCGAGCCGCATGGTGGAGGCGTTCGTCGCCAAGCACGCGGGCCACCCCGGACTGCCCGATGTCCTGACCGCGTTCGGTGCCATGGCCGACATCTCCAGCGACGAGCAGACCCTGGGGGTCGCACGGGGCGTGCTGCCCTCCTACTTCGCCGACTACTGGGGCAACGAGGAGCGGCTGGCCCCGTTCCGGGATGCGATCCGGGCCACGTACATCTCGGGCCTGGACGAGAACCTCGTACCCGATGTCATCGACGATCGCGCCGCCCTCAAGGGACTGGAGCCGCCGGCTCTGATCGTCGTGGGCCGGCATGACGTGATCTGCGGGCCTCGCTGGGCGCTCGAACTCGACGAGCTGATCCCCGACTCGCAGCTGCTGGTGCTGGAGAACAGCGGCCACATGGGGCACATCGAGGAGCCCGAGCTGTTCGCGGGCGCGGTCCGTGACTTCGTCCTCCGGACCACCGCCGCCCGGGACGATGCCCCGTAGCCACCAACGGCACCTCACGACGTGCGTCGGCCCTCTTCGGCCGACGCACGAACCTGGTGCGAGGCCGGACTCGTCGTAGTGACGGAGAACTGTCTGCACGTCCTTCGGCCGATGAGCTGCCGTTCGCCGTGACCTCTCTGCTCAGTGATCGTCCTCGCCTGGTGAGACACGGCGGGATGGCAAGATGTGTCGCACCTGCCTCACGCGCTGCGGCGGGCGGGGCGGTGTGTACGGGACAAGGGGGAGAACATTGTGGCCGAATCACCCAGGGATGTTCCGCCGGCACCCTCCCCGGGCGTCGTGACCAGGCTCGGCATGGAGGCTGCGCACAGCAGTGTGCACGGCTGCGAACCCGTTGTGTCCCTGATGGGCCGGCAGGCCGAGATCGCTCGCATCCTGGAGATGGTCGAGGGCCGTGGCGACCCTCGGATGCTGTTCGTGCTCGGCGAGGCCGGCACGGGCAAGTCGAAGCTGCTGGCGGTCGCGGTCGACCACGCGCGGACCAACGGGATGCTCGTCCTGGCATCCCAGGGCATCGAGGCGGAGTCGAGACAGTCGTTCGCGTCCCTGCACCAGTTACTCCTTCCCCTTTTGCCCGACCTCGCCCCGCTTGCCGGCCATCTGCGGAAGGCGCTGGAGACGGCGTTCGGTATCGTTCCCGCCGACGGACCGTCCGACCCCATGCTGCTGCGTGTGGCGGTCCTGATGCTGCTGACGGAGGTCTCCCGCCGGCAACGCGTACTGCTGGCCATCGACGACGTTCAGCACTTCGACCGGGACTCCCTCGACGTCCTCGGCTTCGTGATGCGCCGCCTCCCCGCGCAGGACGTGCCGGTGGTGCTGGCGGCGCGCGGGCAGACGCCTCCTGACGGCGTTCCGGCGGACCTGCACACCGTGCTGTTGGGGCCGCTGACCGAACAGGCCGCAGCCGAACTCCTGGACGCCCAGCCGCACGCGCCCACCGGCCGGACACGGATCGATCTGCTGCGCCAGGCCGGTGGAAACCCGCTGGCCATCATCGAACTGTGCCGTGCGACCGGTACGGACGGCGCGGGAGTACTGCCCGGCGGCGGACTGCCGCGGACAGAGCGTATCCAGGAGCTGTACGCCGCCCGGCTGCGCGCCCTGCCGGATGTGACCCAGCGGCTGATCCTGTACGCCGCGGCGTCGCAGTACGAAGACCTCGCCACGATCATGGCCGCCGCAGGCGAGGGGCCGGACCTGTCGGGATGGGCCTCGGCCGAGGAGGCCGGCCTCGTGACCGTCATGGACGGCCGGGTCGTCTTCCGGCACCCACTGGCACGCGCGGGTTCCTATCAGGCGGCGCCGGCCTACCTCCGACAGCAGGCGCACCAGGATCTGGCCGCCGCCCTCACGACCGATCCGGCCCGCCGCGCGTGGCACCTGGCCGCCGCGTGTGTCGGGGAGGACGAGTCCGTGGCGGCGGCCCTCGAGGACACCGCCGAACTCGCCGAGCGGCGGGGTGGTTTCTCCGCGGCGGCCCAGGCCCTGCAACGGTCCGCCGAGTGCAGCCCCACGCCCGCGGACCGGGCGCGCCGGTACGCGAAGGCGCTGAGAGCCGCCAACAGCGCCGGCGACCCCTCGTGGGTCGGCGAGCTGTACGACAAGGTCACCGCGCTGGCTGAGGACCGGGACGTGCTGGGTATGGCGGCCTGTGGGGCGGGCCTGGCCCTGTCGCTGTTCGGTCACCAGCGGCAGGGGTTCCAGGTGCTGATGAGCGCTTTGGAACCGGATCCGCCCAGGGACGACATGACGGTGGTCGCTCTGGCCAGCATACTTTCGGCCGTCGCGTTCCAGTCGGGTCTGCCCGAGGTCAATCGCCCGATCGCCGCTCTGCTGGACGGGGTCGAGGTCGGCAACCGCGATACTCCCTACACCGAGCTGGCGATGACCGAGAACTCCGCCGCCGTGCAGGCCGCCGCCCTGGCCGCGGCCGATCCTGCCGACGCCGCCGAGTTGTTGCGGGGCATCCGCCGGCGGCCGGGCACGCCGGAGCCGCAGGCCGGCGTCGCGGAGATGACCCGGGTCAACTCGCTCGGCGCGGTGGCCTGGTACGCCGACGAGTCCGACCTGTGCGTGGAGTCCTTCCGTCGGGCGTACGCCATGCACAGCGCCTACGGTGCCATGGGCTCGGCCGCGCCCTCGCTCTCGACCATGGGCGCGGCGCTGATCGACACGGGCCGGTGGGCGGAGGCCGACGAGCACCTGGCGAAGACCGCGGCGCTGGCCGCGGTTCACAAGTGGAGGCATGTGCAGATCGACGTCGAGGCGCTGCAGGTGACCCTGCGCGCCCTGCGCGGCGACTCGGCCGCCAGAACATCGGACGCGGCCTGGACGGCGGTCGGCCTGGAAGAGAACCGCGCCACCCGGGCACGCCTCCTGCGGGCCGCCGGTACCGCTGCGGCGGTGATCGGTGACTTCGACCACGCCTACCGGTCGTTCCGGTCGCTGTTCGGTGAGGACGGTACGCCTGTGCACTACTTCCTGTCGCCCCGCTCGGTCGCCGATCTCGCCGCGGCAGCCCAGCGGACGGGCCGGCAGGAGGAGGCGGTGTACATCCTCGCGGCGGTGCGCGATGCCATGGGGCCGCGGCCGACGACGCGGATGATGCTGCTGATGCATCACGCCGCCGCGCTGACCGGCGATGCGAAGGACACCGAACACCACTTCCGTCTGGCCACGGTGAACCCGGTGGGCGATCAATGGCCCCTGGCCCGGGCACAGGCGAGGCTGCACTACGCACAATGGCTGCGCAGGCGGCGACGCCCCTTGGACGCCCGCCCGCTCCTGGCCACGGCGCTCGAGTCGTTCACGCGGCTCGGCGCGTCCGCTCTGGCCGAGGAGGCGCGCGCCGAACTGCGGGCGAGCGGCGTCGCCACCTCTCCCGCCCCGGCCGACCCGCTGGCGGAGCTGACCGCCCAGCAGCGCCAGATCGTACGGCTGGCGGCACGGGGGCTGCGCAACCGGGAGATCGCCGAGCGGTTGATGCTCTCCCCGCGCACGATCAGCAGCCACCTCTACAACGTGTATCCGAAGCTGGGTGTCAGCAGCCGCAACCAGCTCCGCGATCTGTTCGACGATCTGTGATCCCCACGGCGAGTTGCAGCGCGGGGCCGCTGCCATGGTGTCCTCGCAGCCGCCTGTGGTAGCGGCCAGACCGGTGACCATCCGGCGGACCATCGGTCGTGACGACGGAAGGAACGTGAGCCTATTGAGTTCCGAGCCCGTACCGGACCCAGGCGGGCCCGATCGCTCCGCCGTCGTCCTCGATCCACTCGTGCAACGGCTCGTCGACGCCTCCGCCGCGCCGCCCTATCTGTACCAGTTCGGCCCGGCCGACGGGCGCCAGGCGCTGCTGGAGATCCAGGGTCATACGCTCGACGACTTCGACCTGGACGCCGATTTCCGGGTGGCACCGGTGGGCCCCCGAGGGCTCGTCGGCTTCTGGCTGTTCCGGCCGGCACGGGCGACGGGCCCCCTTCCCGTGGTCGTGTACCTGCACGGCGGCCGGTGGATGCTGGGTGACGCCCGCACCCACGCGGGAATGATCGGCGAGCTGACGGCGGCGAGTGGCGCCGCCTTCGTGGTGCCCGAGTACACCCGCACCCCGGAGGCCCGCTACCCGGTCGCGCTGGAGGAGTCGTACGCGATCTTGACCTCGGTGGTCGAGCAGGCCGACACCCTGGGGCTGGACGGTGGCAGGCTCGCCCTGGCAGGGGACTGCGCCGGTGCGACCATGGCCACGGCGCTCACCATGATGGGCAAGCAGCGGGGCGGGCCCCGTATCCGGGCGCAGTTGTTGTACTACCCGCTGACCGACCCGCACTTCGCCGGCCCGTCGCGGGACCAGTTCGCTTCCGGCTACCTCCTGACGGGTGAAGCTCTGGACGGGTACTGGCGCCAGTACACCGTCGACGCATGCCGGCTCGCCGAACCCACTGCCTCGCCGCTGCGGGCGACGCCCGAAGACCTCACCGGACTTCCTCCCGCTCTGATCGTGACGGCGGAGGCGGACGTCGTACGGGACGAGGGCGAGCAGTACGCCCGCCTGCTGCGGCAGGCCCGTGTCCCGGTGACCGCGGTCCGCTACCTGGGGACAGTGCACGACTTCGCGTCCCTGAGTGCTCTGCAGGACAGCCCGCCGACGCTTTCAGCGATCAGGCAGGGCGGTCGCTTCCTCAGGGACGCTCTCGCCGACCGGCTCTGACGCACGGCATGCACCGTCAACATACTGATGCATGCGGAGCAGGCTGCTTGCCAAGGTGAGGGACGTAAGGCCGCCTTCAGTGGCACGTCCCGCGCAGGAAAAGAGCAACATGTCCACCGTCGCACCGGTTCTCGAAGAAGCCGCACAGAACTTCGCCGACGCGACCGCGCACCCTCCGTTCCTGTACGACCTGGATCCGCTCGAGGGGCGCAGGGCCGTGGACGACATCCAGAGCGGCGACGTCCCGGCCCCGGACGCGGACGTAGCGGATCTGTCCATTCCGGGCGGCCCGTCGGGCATGGTCTCGATCCGTGTCTTCCGCCCGGTCGGCGCCCAGGTGCCCCTGCCTGTGGTCATGTACCTCCACGGAGCCGGATGGGTCTTCGGCAACGCCCACACCCATGACCGGCTCGTGCGTGAGCTCACCGTACGGGCGCACGCGGCAACGGTCTTCGTCAACTACAGCCTCTCACCCGAAGCGAAGTACCCCACGGCCATCGAGGAGGCCTACGCCGCGCTGCTGTGGATCTCAGCGCAGGGAGCCGCCCACGGCCTCGACCCGGACCGTGTCGCGGTGGCCGGCGACTCGGCCGGCGGCAACATGGCCGCGGCCACCACCCTCCTGGCCAAGCAGCGCAAAGGTCCCAGGCTCGGAGCACAGCTGCTGTTCTGTCCCGTCACCGATGCCAGTTTCGACACCGATTCCTACCAGCAGTTCGCCAGCGGCTACTTCCTCAGCCGGGAGGGGATGAAGTGGTTCTGGGACCAGTACACGACCCACCCCGCCGAACGTACCCAGATCACCGCCTCTCCACTGCGGGCAAGCCTCGACGAGTTGCGCGGCCTGCCACAGGCCCTGGTCATCCTGGCCGAGGCCGATGTCCTGCGTGACGAGGGCGAGGCCTACGCCGCCAAGCTGCGCGCCGCCGGCGTGCGGACCACGGCGGTGCGTTACCAGGGCGTCATCCATGACTTCGTCATGCTCAACGCAATGAAGGACACTCGCGCCGCCAGGGCCGCGATCCAGCAGGGCGGCGAATTCCTCCACGACGCACTGCACCCCGACTGCCTGGTCTGACCTCCGGCTCGTCGCCAAGGGCCGACTTCTTACCTGACGGCTGCCCAGGTGCGTCCTGGACCGACTTGTGCAAACCCTCCGGCGGGGAGGGAGAGGCAGTGCGCCGGGCAGGACCGTGTCGTAGGCCGGATCTACCTCGCCCCGCGGCCGATGAACGTGGGGAGCCGCGGGGCGAGGGTCCTGGGCGCGAGCGATTGCCGGAGTGCGCGGGGCGTACGGCTTTTCCTCAGCAGCTGTAGTTGATCAGGTCGAACGAGGCGTAGTGGTCGGCCGTGTAGTAGTCCTCCTGGTATTCCTCGCCGGTGACGATGCGGCGAGCTCCGCGCGTGGAGGAGCCAGGAGTGATGACGGTGTACTCGTGATAGTAGCCAGAGGACTGGCTGGGCAGGATGCCTTCCCGGTTCTGGAAGACGGTGCCGTCCTGGGAGTACGGGTAGGGACCACCCTGCTCGATCAGCTCAAGGGTGTCGTACGCCTGGGAGGGCAGGTCGCTGTAGCAGATGCTGCCCACCGCGGCGGCCGCCGGGGACGCGGTGGCGACGGTGCCGCCGACGAGGAGAGCGGACAGGACGGCGGCTGCGGCGCCGATGCGGGTGATTCGTGGGGGGAATCTCATGCCCTCATGATGATGCGCGTAGATAGTGGCATGTCAATGACAACTCTGAGAGATTTTCCCATCAAGTCCGATGAGTTTTCAGGAAGTTCACTTGACGCGTGGCGTTTCCAAGCGGTCCACACGCTCGGGTGCGCGGAGACCTTGGGCGGTTCTCTGGTGACCGTGTGCCGAGCCGAGCGACCGCCGGCTCGCGCCGAGCGTGGGCCGGCAAGCGGTGCGCCGTGAGCTGACCGCCCGCAGGACGGATGCGGACGATGAGCTGTTGGTGGCTCCGTCGTTGACGGCGCGTCAGCGGCCCCCTTGCGTGGTGTTCCATGAGGCCCTGCCCAACAAACGGCGCCACGCGGCCGACGCGGACGGAGATCAGCGCCGGCCTGCGGCGCGAGGACCATCGGCCGACGGTCACGGTGGCTGACGACGGCCGCGGCGGCGCCCAGCTCCCGGCCGCCGCGCGCGGTGGCGACTTGGGCCTCGTCGGCCTGACGGAACGCGTACCACTCCGGGCGGCATCCCGAAGGCCGGGCCCCGGGCCGGCCACGGCCGGCAGGTCCGTGCGGCCTTCCGCTGCGCAAGCCGATCCGACACGGGCCGGTCAGCCCTCGGGGAGTTCGTACGAGCCGTACTCCGGGCGGCCCGCCAGGTCGTACGACTGGATGGAGACGCCAGCCGCGGTGATACGCCCGCCGGTGTGCCGAAAGGCGGTCGGCAGCGCTCCCTCGGTGAACAGGCGGCGGCCGGCGCCGAGCACGACCGGGAAGGTCAGCAGATGGACGGTGTCGATCAGGTCGAGCGCCAGCAGGGACTGGGCCAGGGCGCCACTGCCGTGCACCTGGAGCTCGCCGTCGGTGCGCTCCTTGAGGTCGGTGACCTCCTTGGCGAGGTCGCCGCCGATCACCGTGGTGTGGGACCAGTCCGGGTCGGTGAGTGTGGCGGAGGCGACGTACTTCGGCAGGGCGTTGAGCTTCAAGGCGACCGGGTCGGCAGGATCGGTGATCTTGGGCCAGTACGACGCGAAGATCTCGTAGGTACGTCGGCCGAGGAGGAAGGCTCCGACGCGGCCGAATACCTCGTTGATGAACCGGCCGAAGTCGTCGTCGCCGTACGGGACGCTCCAGCCGCCCTGCTCGAAGCCGTCGCGGGTGTCCTCTCTGGGGCCGCCGGGGGCCTGGTAGACGCCGTCGAGGGTGACGAACGAGGTGAGGACGAGCTTGCCCATGGGGATGCCTTCTCTCTGGTGGTGGGGCCGGTGGTGGGGTCTGTTGTCATCAGGGCAGACCCCACCGGCACCCGCAACTCATCGATGGGCCGTTCGGAGTTTCGCCTGCGTGCGTCGTGAACAGGCCGCCGGAGGGGAGCGTCCCGGTCGCCCGACCTCGACGTCCGTTCGCCGCCAGCGTGTCGGTGCGCCGATCGCTGGAATGGATCCATGACGACTTCGACAACTTCGACAACTTCGACAGCTTCGACAACTTCGCGCGGATCCCTGAACGGCAAGGTGGCCCTCGTGACCGGCGGCAGCCGCGGTATCGGCGCGGCGACGGCGGTGCGGCTGGCCCGGGAGGGCGCCGATGTGGCCCTCACGTACGTGAACGGCAAGGAGGCGGCCGAGGACGTCGTACGGGCCGTCGAGGCCCTGGGGCGCCGAGCGGTTGCCCTGCGCGCGGACTCCGCGGACGCGGAGGAGGCGGCCGGGGCGGTGGCGCGTACGGCGGACGCGCTCGGGGGGCGTCTCGACGTGCTGGTGAACAACGTGGGGGTGGGCCTTCTCGGGCCCCTGGAGAGCCTTTCGCTCACCGATGTGGACCGGGTGCTCGCGGTGAACGTGCGCGGGGTGTTTCTGGCCTCTCAGGCGGCTGCCGCCCGGATGGGGGCGGGTGGGCGGATCATCACCGTCGGTACGTGCATGACCCAGCGTGTGCCGGGGCCCGGCGGGACGCTCTACGCGATGAGCAAGTCGGCGCTGGTCGGGCTGACGAAGGCGTTGGCCAGGGAGCTGGGGGTGCGGGGGATCACGGCGAACATCGTGCATCCGGGCCCCATCGACACGGACATGAACCCGGCGGACGGGCCGTATGCGGCGGGGCAGGCGGCGATGACGGCGTTGGGGCGTTTCGGGACGGCGGAGGAGGTGGCGGCGACGGTGGCCCATCTCGCGGGGGCGGCGTATGTGACGGGGGCGGAGTTCTCGGTGGACGGGGGGCACGCGGCCTGACGCAGGGGGCGTTTTTCGCACCCGCCGCCCCTACCCTTCCCATCCCCAGGGGCTCTGCCCCTTCGACCCCGCCAGGGGCGCTGCCCCTGAACCCCGCTGGGGGCAGCCGCCCCCAGACCCCCGCTTCAGCCCGAAGGGCCTCGTCCTCAAACGCCGGACGGGCTGAATGCAGCACACCGGCGCCGACATGGGCTCGCCCGCACGGGTGGGTGGGGGCTCGGGACGGCAATCCCTCGCACACGGCATCTCAGCCGCCCAGCTCCTGGTGGCGGGCCGTCAGGCTTGCCGTGCCCTCCTGGGTCAGCGAGCCGAACAGGCGCAGGCGGGAGATGCCGCCGTCGGGATAGATGTCCACGCGCGCGTGCGTGCCGACGGCGGGGGTCGGCAGGACGAAGCGGTGGTTGGTGTCCGGCTGGAGTCGGGTGCGCGGGAGGATCTCCGTCCACGTGCCGTTCTCGCCATCCTCGGCGTCCTTCACCGAGACCGACGCCCAGCCCGCGCTGTTGCCCTTCAGATACGCCGTGTCGATCTCGATGGCGCGGATCTGGGACTGGGCCACCAGCCGGTAGCGGATCCAGTCGTTGCCCTGGTCGCGGCGGCGCCGGGTCTCCCAGCCGTCGTCCATCTTGCGGGAGCGGCCCGGCTGGATGGTGTTGGTGGCCGGTGAGTAGAAGAGGTTGGAGGCGTCCTCGGCCTGGCCGCCGTTCTCCAGGGCGACCACGTCGAAAGTGCCGAGGACGTCCAGCCATGCGGGGTCCGGGACGACCTCGCCGTACACGCGCAGGCGCGCGATGCCGCCGTCGGGGTGCTGGTTGACGCGCACGTGCGTGAAGCGCTGTTCGACCGACACCGCGAAGCCGTTCGCCGCGTGGCCGCCCACCGGGGTGCGCGGAACCAGCGTCGTCCACTTCACGTCGTCCCCGAGCAGTTCCGCCGGCGACGGGGAGCCCGGCACCGACGTGCCCTCGATCGACACCGCCTGCGGGTAGTTGCCGCGGAAGTGGGCCGTGTCGACGACGATCCCGCGGATGACGCCCGGCGCGCCGAGGCGGACGAGCGCCCAGTCGTGGTCCTCGGCCGTGGGCCAGGGGTGGTCGGCGGAGGCGCCTCGGCGACGCCGCGTCTCCCAGCCGTCCATGACCTTGCCCTTGTGGCCGAAGTGCTCGGGGTCGAACTCGGCCCGCCCGGGCACCAGCAGGTTCTCCCGCTGGGCGAAGAACTCGTCGTTGGCGGCGATGACACCGGCGCCCAGCTGCCGGTCGGCGAGGTTGGCGTAGTGGGTGAAGGGGAAGTCGGCCGTGCGGTAGTCCGCGTACGGGTCGCCGCCTCCGTAGGGGTTCGCGTCGCCGGTGAAACTGGCCAACAAGGATCGATGCTGCGCCGTCACGGTGATCAGGGTTCCTTTCGGGAGTCGGCCGCTGCGGGTGCGGTGGAAGGGGATCAGGGGGTCCGGGTGAGCAGGTGGCCCTTCGGCTCGGTGAACTCGCCGTCCCTGACGATCCGCCGGCCGCGCAGCCAGGTGGACCTCACGACGCCGTACAGGGTTCTGCCCGCGTAGGCCGTGACGTGGTTGCGGTGCTGGAGGGCCGCCGGGTCCACGGTGAACGTCTCGTCGGGCGCGAGGACCGCGAAGTCGGCGTCGCGGCCCGCTTCGATGGCGCCCTTGCGGGCATCGAGGCCCACCAGTTGCGCCGTACGGGACGACATCCAGCGGACCACGTCCTCCAGGCCGTGGCCGCGCCTGCGTGCCTGAGTCCACACCGCCGCGAGGCTCAGCTGGAGCCCGGAGATCCCGCCCCACGCCGTCGCGAAGTCGTCCGTCTTCAGGTCGGCCGTGGACGGCGAGTGGTCGGTGACGACGCAGTCGATCGTGCCGTCCGCCAGTGCCTGCCAGAGCAGGTCCTGGTTGGCGGCCTCGCGGATGGGCGGGCAGCACTTGAACTCGCTGGCTCCGTCGGGGACTTCCTCGGCCGTCAGGGTCAGGTAGTGGGGGCAGGTCTCGACCGTGATGCGTACGCCCTCCGCCTTGGCCTCGGCGATCAGCGGCAGCGCGTCGCTGGACGACAGGTGCAGCACGTGCACGCGCGCGTCCAGGCGTTTCGTCTGCGCGATGAGGTTCGCGATCGCCGTGTCCTCGGCGTCGCGCGGGCGGCTGGCGAGGAAGTCGGCGTACTTCGGCCCGCGGTGCCGCGGGGCGGCGTCGAGGTGGTGCGGGTCCTCGGCGTGCACGATCAGCAGACCGCCGAAGGAGGCGATCTCGGCGAGGGACCGGGCGAGCCGGTCCTGGTCGAGGTGCGGGAACTCGTCCACGCCGGACGGCGACAGGAACGCCTTGAACCCGAAGACGCCGGCCTCGTGCAGCGGCCGCAGGTCCTTGACGTTGTCGGGCAGGGCGCCGCCCCAGAAGCCGACGTCGATGTGCGCCTTGTCGGCGGCGACCTTCTGCTTCGTACGCAGGTGCTCGACCGTCGTCGTCGGCGGGAGGGAGTTGAGCGGCATGTCGACGAGCGTGGTGATGCCGCCGGCGGCCGCGGCGCGGGTGGCGGTCCAGAAGCCCTCCCACTCGGTGCGGCCGGGGTCGTTGACGTGCACGTGGGTGTCGACCAGGCCGGGCAGCAGGACGTCGTCGCCCAGGTCCTCCAGGCGGGCGCCGGACGGTACCTCGGCGTCGTACGGGAGTACGGCCGTGATCGTGCCCCCGGCGACCGCGACCGAGGCGGCACGCGTCCCCTCGGGGGTGATGACGCGCGTCGAGCGCAGCACCAGTTCTACGTCGGACACCCGGACCCCTCTCGCCCCGCCTCTGCCCGTTTACTTCCACGTAACGGAATTCAACGTTCTGTTGAAGGAGTCTTCACTCCCGCTCCCGCGCCGTCAAGGGCACACTTCTCCATGAACCTCTCAAGGCTCCCACTCTGGACGTTTCCACAACTCGGAATTAGGATTCCGGTAAGCAGAACGTAGCTACGCACAAGCAGGGAGTCAACCGACCGGCGGGTAGGCTTCTGCTCTTCCCGTCAGTCCCGAAAGGAACGCCGTGCCGACGTCCAGCGCCAGCACCACCGACTCCGCCAAGTCCCCCGCCAGTGGTGGCGTCCAGTCCCTCGAGCGCGCCTTCGATCTGCTCGAGCGGATGGCGGACGCGGGCGGCGAGGTCGGCCTGAGCGAGCTCTCCGTGAGCAGCGGCCTGCCGCTGCCCACCATCCACCGCCTCATGCGCACGCTGGTGGCCTGCGGGTACGTACGCCAGCAGACCAACCGGCGGTACGCGCTCGGCCCGCGTCTGATCCGCCTCGGCGAGTCCGCCTCCCGGCTGCTCGGCACCTGGGCGCGCCCCTATCTCGCCCGCCTGGTCGAGGAGACCGGTGAGACGGCGAACATGGCGCTGCTGGACGGGGACGAGATCGTCTACGTGGCGCAGGTGCCGTCGAAGCACTCGATGCGCATGTTCACCGAGGTCGGCCGGCGCGTGCTGCCGCACTCCACGGGCGTCGGCAAGGCCCTGCTGGCCAACGTCCCGGACGGCGAGGTGCGCGCCCTGCTCGCCCGCACCGGCATGCCCGCCGCGACGGAGAAGACGATCACCACGCCGGAGGGTTTCCTCGCGGCCCTTGAGGACGTACGACGCCGGGGGTACGCGATCGACGACAACGAGCAGGAGATCGGCGTGCGCTGTCTCGCCGTCTCCGTGCCCGAATCCCCCACCGCGGCGGCCATTTCGATCTCCGGCCCGGCGGGCCGGGTGACCGAGGCGGCGACGGAGAAGATCGTGCCGGTCCTGCAGCAGGTGGCGGCGGAGCTGTCGGCGGCACTGGCGAGCTCGGGCGGCCCGACCTCCTGAGGCCGCTCCCTCACGCGAACGGCCCCGGCCCCCAGGCCCCACGGACAGGGGGCCGCAGCCGTCTTCTCAGCGGCCCTGCGGCTCGCCGAACAGCTCCACCGCCCGGCGGACCTCCGACAGGCCGCTCGCCAGGGCGCTGACGGAGCCGATCGCGCCGGCGATCAGCAGGAGCGAGCGACGCAGCCGAGCGACTTCCGGGGTGCCGTCGGTGGTGGTCATGGCGGCGAGGGCGGCGAGCTCGTCCTCCGCGATCACGCGATCATGGAACTCGGCCGGATGAGCGGCGAGTTCGCGGCGCAGCCGGGACACGGCGGTCCGCAGTCGCGCCACTCTCGGGTCCTCGTCGCTGCCGGTCACCGGTCGTCTCTGCCCCAAGCTCCGCAACACAGGCACTCCCCCCTCGCACGCCGTTGTGCGCCGTCACTTCGTGATCCCGCCGAGCGCCCCCGCCGTGCTGGTCGGGCGCCGGGGACGCGGGCATTAAACGCCACCGGATACGCCGGACGCCACAGTGCGGACCGAAATTCAGCCCAGGGAAACCGTGTGGCCGGCGAGTGGTCAGGTGTACGAGGTCAGGTATGCAGGGACGTATGACGCACACGGATGACGAGGTCGCCGGGCTGCTCCTGGCGGCCGGAGGCGGCCGACGGCTCGGTGGGCGGCCCAAGGCGCTGCTCGAACACCGGGGGCGGCCCCTCGTGGAGCACGCGGTCGGGGTGCTGCGGGCGGCGGGATGCGGGCGCGTCCACGTGGTCCTCGGGGCGCGGGCCACCGCCGTACGGGAGCGGGCGGAGCTGTCGGGGTGCGTACTGGTGGAGAACCCGGAGTGGGCCGACGGCATGGGGTCCTCGCTGCGGGCCGGGCTCGACTCGCTGGCCGTCACGGGCGCGCGGGCGGCGCTCGTCTCCCTCGTCGACCAGCCCGGCATCGGCCCGGAGGCGGTGGCCCGCGTCCGCGCCGCGTACCGGGACGAGACGTCCCTGGTGTCGGCCGCGTACGACGGCGTACGCGGGCACCCGGTTCTCTTCGGTGCCGCCCACTGGGCCGGTATCGCCGCGACTGCGACCGGCGACCGGGGGGCACGCGCCTACCTCAAGGCGCACGAGGAGGCGATCACGCTGGTCGAGTGCGGGGACGTGGCGCGGCCGTACGACATCGACACCCCGGACGACCTCGCCCACCTCGAGTGACACCGGGGGTGAGCGGGGTGGCACCGAGCGCCACCTTCACTCGACTCGGAGAATCTCGACATCAACAAACCATTGAACTTCCACCATGAGGAAACTACTATCCACTGATCAGTGGCATCCGTCTGCCCACGGGCGCTCCCCACCGCACCCGGGAACACTGGCACCCGGTGCCCAAGCTCGACAGCTCGTCCGTAGCTCGCTGAAGGAAGTGACAGCTCATGTCCGCACCAGCGCCGTCCCCGCCGGCCATCGTCGACGCCGAGCCCCTGCCCCGGCAGGAGGAGGTCCTCACCGAAGCGGCCCTCGCCTTCCTGGCCGAGCTGCACCGCCGCTTCACGCCCCGGCGTGACGAGCTCCTCGCCCGCCGCGCCGAGCGCCGCGCCGAGATCGCCCGCACCTCCACGCTCGACTTCCTCCCGGAGACCGCCGCCATCCGCGCGGACGACTCCTGGAAGGTCGCCCCGTCTCCCCAGGCCCTGAACGACCGCCGGGTCGAGATCACCGGCCCCACCGACCGCAAGATGACCATCAACGCCCTGAACTCGGGCGCCAAGGTCTGGCTCGCGGACTTCGAGGACGCCTCGGCACCGACCTGGGAGAACGTGGTCCTCGGTCAGCTCAATCTGATCGACGCCTACACCCGGAACATCGACTTCACCGACCCGAAGTCCGGCAAGTCGTACGCCCTGAAGGCCGACGAGGACCTCGCCACGGTCGTCATGCGCCCGCGCGGCTGGCATCTGAACGAGCGTCACCTCCAGGTGGACGGTCAGCAGGTCCCCGGCGGCCTCGTCGACTTCGGCCTGTACTTCTTCCACAACGCCCAGCGCCTGCTCGACCTCGGCAAGGGCCCGTACTTCTACCTCCCGAAGACGGAGTCGCACCTGGAGGCCCGCCTCTGGAACGACGTGTTCGTGTTCGCGCAGGACTACGTCGGCATCCCCCAGGGCACCATCCGCGCGACCGTCCTGATCGAGACGATCACGGCCGCCTACGAGATGGAGGAGATCCTCTACGAACTCCGCGACCACGCCTCCGGTCTGAACGCCGGCCGCTGGGACTACCTGTTCTCCATCGTCAAGAACTTCCGTGACGGCGGCACCAAGTTCGTCCTTCCGGACCGCAACGCGGTCACGATGACGGCCCCGTTCATGCGGGCGTACACCGAACTCCTCGTCCGCACCTGCCACAAGCGCGGGGCACACGCGATCGGCGGCATGGCGGCGTTCATCCCCTCCCGCCGGGACGCGGAGGTCAACAAGGTCGCCTTCGAGAAGGTCCATGCCGACAAGGACCGCGAGGCGAACGACGGCTTCGACGGTTCCTGGGTCGCCCACCCCGACCTGGTCCCGATCGCCATGGAGTCCTTCGACCGGGTCCTCGGCGACAAGCCGAACCAGAAGGACCGGCTGCGCGAGGACGTCGACGTCCATGCGGCCGACCTGATCGCCATCGACTCGCTGGACGCCAGGCCGACGTACGACGGTCTCGTCAACGCCGTCCAGGTCGGCATCCGGTACATCGAGGCCTGGCTGCGCGGCCTCGGCGCGGTCGCCATCTTCAACCTGATGGAGGACGCTGCGACCGCCGAGATCTCCCGCTCGCAGATCTGGCAGTGGATCAACGCCGGAGTGGAGTTCGAGAACGGCCAGAAGGCGACGCCCGAGCTGGCCCGCGCGGTCGCCGCGGAGGAGCTCCGGAACATCCGCGCCGAGCTGGGCGAGGAGGCCTTCGCCGCCGGCCACTGGCAGCAGGCCCACGACCTGCTCCTGGAGGTCGCGCTCGACGAGGACTACGCGGACTTCCTCACCCTCCCGGCCTACGAGCAGTTGGAGGGCTGAGCCCTCGCTTGTGCCCTCACCTGTCCGAGTGGCCCAGGGACTTCTCCGGGGCCACTCGGTCGCGTACGGCCTGCTTCACGGCCGTGGGCTCCGGGAAGCCCTGCTCGCGGCGGTCCCAGACCACCTCGTCGTTCACGCGGACGACGAAGACCCCGCCCGTGCCTGGCTTCAGCGACAGTTCCGTGAGCTCGGTCTCGAAGGTCGTCAGGAGTTCCTGGGCCAGCCAGGCGGCACGCGGCAGCCAGCGGCACTGCGTGCAGTACTCGATCTCGACGCGCTGGACATCTTCCGAAGGGGTGCCTGTCATCCCGGATGTACCGACCAATCCTGTTCCGCGGCCGGTTTGCCGTGCAGGTCGGGGACCCGCTTGAGCCAGTTCGGCCGGCCTTGCTGTGTGCGCGCCGCCCGGAGGGCCTCCTCGGCGGCGAGTTCCTCCCGGGTGGGGAAGTCGGTGGGGAGCCAGGCCGCGGAGGCCCGCACGCGCGCGTGGAGGTGGTCCACGTACGCCTCCCGGGCCTCGTCGGGCGTGGCGAAGCCCGGCTCGTCGGCCAGCCAGGCGTCCGGGACCTCGGCCGTGATCTCGCGCAACAGATTCTCGGTGACCTTCGGCGCCAGCTCGGCGTCGGCAGCGCGCACGTCGGGCGCGTAGTGGCCGAGCGCGTGGTGGCGGAAGTCGTAGGACTTCTCGGGGTCCGTGCCGTCCCAGCGGTGGTGGAAGACGAGCGCGGCGCCATGGTCGATCAGCCACAGGCGCGGGGGCACGGTCCCGAACGTCGGCCAGATCATGAGGTTGGAGCTGTGCACCGTACGGTCCACGTTGACCGTCAGGGCGTCGAGCCAGACGATCCTGCCGGCCTCCAGCGGATCCACGCGGAAGTCCTTGGCGACCTCCGGGGCGAAGTCCTTCGCGCCCGGCAGGTAGTCCATGCCGAGGTTGACCCCCGCGCTGGCGCCGTGGAGGTCCCGCACCTCCTGGTGGGGCTCGTGCTCGGCGATCGACGGGTCGAAGTGCACCAGGACCAGTTCGGGGAACCGCAACCCGAGGGCGCGCGCCAGCTCGCCCACGATCACTTCGGCGACCAGCGCCTTGCGGCCCTGCGCGGAGCCTGTGAACTTCACGACGTACGTGCCCAGGTCGTCGGCCTCGACGATTCCGGGGACGGAGCCGCCGGAGCGTAGGGGTGCGATGTAGCGGGTTGCGGCGACCTCTCTTAGCATTTTCTCAGGCCACCCGCCTCATCGACCTTGCAATCCACGGTCGGCCCCAGGGGCGCCCCACAGCGGGAATTGCCCGTCATCAGCCCCGGGGAGAATCAGGGAAGTTTCGACTGGCATGCAAATCTCCCTGCCTCCCCAGCAGTCCGTCAATGGCCGTCCGCCCCTTGCTTCCGGCCTCCGGCATCAAGTGAGAATAGTAACCGAGGGTGAACGCTGGTGAGGAGTGCCCGAGCCACCGTGCCACGGCCACCACGGACTCTCCCACCTCCAGCATGATCGAGGCGTAGGTGTGCCGCAGCGCGTGGAAGCCGTCCTTCGGCACAGCCTCCCACTGCCAGTCCTTTGCTCCCTTGGCGCGCAGCGGGACGATGCCGGCCTTTGCCAACGCGGGTTGCACCGGCGGAAACGCCTCCACATGGCGTGCTTCAGCGGTGGAACGCGGGACACCCCTGATGAGACGCTGTTCGCGGCCATCATCTACGTCCTGGTCAGCGGATGCGCCTGGCGCCAACTGCCGCCCTGCTTCGGGAGGCGGCGCCCCGGCGTCCGGTTCCTCCGTGATCCGCCGGACCCGGGGGACCCCTTCGCCGTCCTCGCCGAACCGCAGCCGGAAGGCGTCGTGCTCCCGCACCGCACGGGCCAGGCAGGCACCGAGCAGCTCCCGGTCCACGGCCCCCGCCAGCTGCTCGTGGACCAGTACGTTGAATTGGCAGTTCCCCGGTGCTCTTGCTTCGGCCGCCCAGATGTCGCGCTGGTAGCCGGTTAATCCGAGGGCCCTGGATTCAGCTGCTATCCCCACGGAACGCCACTCCTTCGCCTGCCATTCGTACGCGAATAAATAACGGCTCGGATCAGGCCAGGGTGAAGGGGTTGCTGCGGCTACTGCGTAATCGAGTAGGGCGTATTCGAGTAGGGAGTGCGAACGAATACGTCCTCGCTCCGGCGCACGCCGCCGGAGCGGGCTGGACCTCCGGAGTGCGGGGCCCGCCGCACCCGGGAAACGCCGGTCACACGCGCAGCAGTTCGGTCACGCCCGGGTGACGAGGTTCAGTTCCGCCAGCGCGGCCGCGGCGTGCGTGGCGTGGCCCGAGGACTGGCTCTTGGCCAGGGCCCGGTTCAGGTGGGACGTGGCGGCGTCCCGGTCACCGCGGAGCCGTGCGGCGTGCCCAAGGCCGATCTCGGCACGGATCTCGCCCCGGTGGTAGGCGCGTTCGGCCGACACGGACAGCGCGCGCTCGTACAGCTCCGTCGCCCGCTCGGTGAGGCCGCTCGCCAGCGCGGTCCTGCCGAGGAAGGTCAGCGTCTCGACGACCTCGGTCCACAGGCCGAGCTCCTCGGCCATCAGGAGGCCCTCGCGGTGCAGCCGTTCGGTCCGTACGCGGTCGCCCTCGCGTTCGGCCGCGAGTGCCAGGGACCGGGTGGCCCGGAGCTGGCCCCAGCGGTCGTCGACCTCGCGGAACAGCGCAGCGCCCAGCTCCGCGGACCCGTCCCGCGCCGGGGCGTGGCTCGCCAGCTCCACCAGGGCCGCGGCCTCGCCCCAGCGGTCCCGGGCGGCACGGGCGCCGGCCAGGCTGGCCTCCACCAGCTGCCGCCCCTCGCGGTGGTGGCCGCGGCCGGTCAGCCCGGTGCCGACGAACCACTGGAGCCGGGCCTTCAGCACCGGGTCCTCGACCCCGGAGGTGGGGTCTTCGCCCGCCGGGCCGGGCACGGCGTCGGCCTGCGAGGTGCGCAGCTCGACACCGGCCAGCCAGACCCGTGCCGTCAGGCGCGCGGCCGGGGCGGCGTCGACGTCGGCCGCCAGCGCCGTCCGCAAGGACCTGCGGGCTTCGGGGAACCGCCCGCGCAGGAACCAAAACCAGGCCAGCGCGTTCACCAGCCGCACCGCGTACCCGGCGGAGTCCTGGGCGACCGCGAGGTCCAGGGCGCGGCGCAAATTGACGGTCTCCGCGTTGAGGCGTTCCAGGGAGCACCGCTGGTCCGGGCCGCGCAGCCGTTCGCTCTCCCGCTCGGCCCACTCGGTGCAGTACCGCACGAAGCGCGCGCGTACGGCGCTCTCCTCGTCCGCCTCCGCCAGCCGCTCGGCGCAGTAGGCGGCCACCGATTCGAGCAGCCGGAACCGGTCGCCCTCACGGACCACCAGCGAGCGGTCCACCAGCCGGGAGAGCAGGTCGGGAATCCGCTCGGCGGGCAGCTCCCCGTCGGCGCAGACCGCCTGGGCGGAGGGCATGACGCAGCCGTCGGCATGCACGACCAGGCGGCGCAGCACGGTGCGCTCGTCCGGCGTCAGCAGCTGCCAGCTCCAGTCGAGCATGCCCCGCAGCGTCTGCTGGCGGTTTGGGAGCCCGCGCACCCGTACGTCAGGCCGGGCGAACCGGTCGTCCAGCCGGGCGGCGAGCTCCTGCGGGCTCAGCGTCCGCAGCCGGGACGCGACGAGTTCCAGGGCGAGCGGAATGCCGTCGAGGCGGCGGCAGATGGTGGAGACCGCCACCCCGTTGTCCGCGTCCAGGACGAAGCCGGGCGCCGCCGCGGCGGCCCGCTGCACGAACAGCTCGACGGCGCTGGACCGGGCGACCGTCCGCGGATCGGTGTGCTCCGGCAGCGCCAGCGGCGGCACCGGGTGCACCACCTCGCCGGGGATGTCCAGGGCTTCCTGGCTGGTGAGCAGGAGGTGGGCCGCCGGCACGGCCGACAGCAGGGACTTGGCGAGCACGGCGACCGACTCGACGAGGTGCTCGCAGTTGTCCAGCAGGATCAGCAGCTGCTTGTCGGCCACCGCCTGGCACAGCCAGCCCACCAGGTCGTCCAGGTCCGGTTCGGTCGCCGCCGTGTCGCACAGGCCCAGCGTCGTGATGACGCGTTCGGCGATATCGTCCGGGCCGGACGCGGCGCCCAGGCCGGCCAGCTCGACCAGCCACACCCCGTCGGCGTACTGCCCACCCGCGTCGCCCGCCGCGGCGATCGCCAGCCGCGTCTTGCCCACCCCGCCGAGGCCGGTGAGGGTGACGAGACGGGTACTCGCGCCGGGGTCCAGCCGGGCCAGCACCTGCGCGGCCGCCTCGCGCCGCCCGATCAGCGGGGTCAGCGGGGCGGGCAGGTTCGTCCGGCACGACCGCGACCCGATCGCCGGTGTGGCCAGCTGCGGCTCCTGGCGCAGGATCGCCTCGTGCAGCGCGGCGGCCTCCGGACCGGGCGAGGCCCCCAGCTCCTCGGCCAGCTCCCGGCGCAGCTCCTGGAAGCTCTGCAGCGCGTCGCCCTGCCGCCCGGAGCGGTACAGGGCGCGCATGTGGGCCATGCGCAGCCGCTCGCGCAGCGGGTGCCGTGCCACCAGCGTCCCCAGTTCCGCCGCCAGCGCCGTGTGCCCGCCCAGGGTCAGCCGGACCTCGGCGTGGTCCTCGACGACGGCCAGGCGCAGCTCCTCCAGCCGGGCGATCTCACTGCGGGCGAACAGGGACTCGGCCACGTCCGCGTAAGCCGGGCCCCGCCACAGGGCGAGCGCGTCGGCGAACAGGTCCGCCTTCACCGCCGGCTCCCGGTGGGCGCGGGCGCGGTCGGCGAGCTCCTGGAACCTCAGGGCGTCGACCACGTCGTCCGCGAGCAGCAGCCGGTAGCCGGCGGGCTCGCGGACCACCTGCTCCCGGCCCAGCACCCGGCGCAGCTGGGAGATCTTGGTCTGCAGGGTGTTGGTGGACCCGCCCGGCGGGTTGCCCGCCCACAGGTCCTCGATGAGGCGGTCCGCCGGCACCGGCCCGCCGCCGTGGACGAGCAGGTTCGCCAGCAGGGCGCGCACCTTCGCTTCGGGAACCCTGACCGGCCGCCCCTCGGCGTCCCAGACGGCCAGCGGTCCGAGCACCCCGTAACGCATGGCTGCACTTTATCGCCGAACGACCCTCAGGAAACCATGCGTGAGGGGCGGCACAGTGGCGATGCAAGTCGACGGATACGAGAAAAAGGCAGGGAGTGCCATGAGCACAACGACCGTAGGCAGGGCAGGAGCCCGCGAGTGGGGAGGGCTGGCCGTCCTCTCGTTGCCCACCGTGCTGCTGGGCCTCGACGTCACCGTGCTGTACCTGACCCTCCCCTCACTGGCCGAGGATCTGCGCCCGTCCGGTACCCAAGAGCTGTGGATCATGGACGCCTACGGCTTCCTGATCGCCGGCTTCCTGCTCACCATGGGCACGCTGGGTGACCGGATCGGCCGCCGCCGGCTGCTGATGATCGGGGCCGCGGCCTTCGGGATCGTCTCGGTGCTGGCGGCCTACGCCACCAGCGCCGACATGCTCATCGCCGCGCGGGCGGCCCTCGGGGTCGCCGGTGCCACGCTGATGCCGTCCACGCTGGCCCTGATCAGCAACATGTTCGCCGACCAGCGGCAGCGCTCCCTGGCGATCGGTGTCTGGGCCACGAGCTTCGCGCTCGGCATGGCGCTCGGCCCGGTGGTCGGCGGGGCGATGCTGAACCACTTCTGGTGGGGTTCGGTGTTCCTGCTGGCGGTGCCGGTCGCGATCGTGCTGCTGGTGGCCGCGCCGCTCCTGATCCCCGAGTACTCGGCGCCACAGAGCGGTAGGTTCGACCTGATCAGTGTGACGCTGTCGCTGATCGCGATCCTGCCGGTGGTCTACGCGGTGAAGCGCTTCGCCAAGGACGGCCTCGATCTGCCGATGATCGTCGCCGCGCTGATCGGCGTGGTCTTCGCGGTGCTGTTCGTTCGCCGGCAGGGCAAGCTGGAGAGCCCGCTGCTGGACGTGCGCCTCTTCGCCAACCGGACGTTCAGCTCCGCGCTGAGCGTGCTGCTCGTCGGCCTCGTCGGCGTCGGCGGCTCGATGCTGCTGATCACCCAGCAGCTCCAGTTCGTGGAGGGGCTGCCGCCGGTCGAGGCGGGGCTGTGGATGGGCCCGCCCGCCCTGCTGATGTTCCTGGCCGCGATCGGCTCGCCCCTGGTCGCGCGGCGGGTGCCGCCGGGCCTCGTGGTGGCGGCCACCCTGGTGCTGTCCACGGTCGGGTACGTCCTGCTCGCCCTGGTGGGCCCCTCGGGCGGCATCGCCCTGATGGTCGTCGGATTCGGCCTCGTCTACCTCGGGCTCGGGGCGATCGCGGCCCTGGGCACGGACCTGGTGGTCGGGGCGGCGCCGCCGGAGAAGGCCGGCTCGGCCTCGGCGATGTCGGAGACCGTGCAGGAACTGGGCCTCGCGCTCGGCGTGGCGATCCTGGGCAGCCTGGCGACCGCGGTCTACCGCAGCCAGATTGGCGACAAGATCCCCGCCGGCACCCCGTCGGACGTGGCCGACGCCGCGGGCGACAGCCTCGCCGGCGCCGTCGCCTCGGCCCAGCAGATGCCCGCCGGCTGGCTCGACCTCGCCAAGGAGGCCGCCACCTCCGGCATGAACACGGCGATGGTCGTGGCCGCGGCGTGCACCGTGGTCCTGTCGATCCTGTCCGCCGTCGTGCTGCGGCACGTCGGAGCCATCGGCGACGAGCCGGAGGCCGCGGCGGAGCCGGCGAAGTCGCAGGTCTGACCGGCCGCGGCCCGCACCCGTCGCCCCCCGCTCGCGGGGGCGGCGGGGCGGCGCGCGCACAGGCCCCGGGCCTACTCGGCCCCCTCCGCCACCACGTCCCGCGCCAACTGGATGAAGGAGCTCAGCGCAGGATGGCGATTGTTGGAAGCCCAGACCAGGTACACCGGCACCGGTGGCGCGTCCCGCAGGGGGAGGTAGCTGATCTCGGCATGCGGGTGCATCCAGGCGGTGGAGGCCGGGGTCACGCCGATCCCGACACCGGCGGCGATGTAGCTCTGCCAGTCGTCGATCGTGTCCACCTCCACCGCCACCACGGGTTGCCCGCCCTCCTCCCACAGGCCGAGGTTGGTGGTTCCGGAGAAGGACGCTCCGCGACCGGCCGCCGTGGACGACCGGCCGGCCGAACGCGTCGCGGTCGGGCCACTGCTGGCTCCGCCGCGGCGCCCTCCGTACCGCCGTCAGAGACGGAGTTGAAGCATCGTGGAACGACGCATGTCGGTTGCGACGCACTGGGGCAGTTACGTCGCGGTGGTCGATTCCGGTCGGCTGGTGCGAATCGAGCCGAGGGGCGATTACCCCGCGCCGTCGCCTATCGGACCCGGAATGGTGAGAGCCGCCGCCGACAGCGCCCGCGTGTTGCGCCCCGCGGTGCGCAAGGGCTGGCTGAACGGCCTGAGCCGTCGGGGACGTCGTCGGCCACGGACTGGAGGCCGCCGCCGTCATGGGCATGCTCCGCAGCGCACTGAGCGCAGCCGTCCGGGCCCTGCACGAGCCCGCAAAATCCCGACGGCGGCTGCGACCTGCTGGATCAGGCGACCGACCCGCCCCTGGCCGCCCGCCTCGAGCACGTCACCCGCCCGCAGACCGCCTTGCCCTACGCCCCCAGCGACACCCTGGTGCTGTACACCGACGGGCTCATCGAACGCCGCGGCGAGGACATCGACGCCGGCCTGCACCATCGCTGCTGCCCGGCAAGGCTGTGGAGGAGGTGGTGCGGCGCCCGCCCCGCGCACTGGCGGTCAGCCGGCGACCGCCTGGTACAGGCTGAAGGCCGCCAACGCCGCCAGCACCACGGCGGCCACGCGCGTGATGAACCGCAACGGCACGTGCCTCACGAGAGTGCGCCCACCCAGAATGCCGAGCGCGGCCACCGACCACAGCCCCGCCACCGAACCGATACCCACAGACACCGGCGCACCGTAGCGGGCGGCCAGGCCGGCGGTCATGATCTGTGTCAGATCGCCGAACTCCGCGACCAGGATCGGCGTGAAGCCCGCGCCCGCCGCCTTCCAGAAGGACTGGTCGTCCAGCTGCTCGACTTGTTCTTCGGTCGCCTGCCGCCGGCTCGCCAGAAGGATCACCGCTCCCACCAGGAAGAGCACCGCGGATGCCGCTTGCAGCCATCGGTTCGGCAGCATCGCCAGCAAGATCCCCGCGATGACCGCCGGCACGACGTGGACCGCGAAACCGGACGCGATGCCCGTGAAGACGTAGCCGGCCCGGTAGCGGGTCGCGAGCATCACAACAGCCACGGCCGTCTTGTCGGGCAGTTCGGTGACGAAGATGATGCCGAAGGTGACGGCGATGACGGATACGTCGAACACGGGCATCAGCCGATTCGGCCGGTGATGTAGTCCTCGGTCCGCTGGTCGGAGGGGTTGGAGAAGATGCGTGCCGTCTCGTCGTACTCGACCAGACGGCCGTGCCGCTCCCCCTCCCCGCCGACGTCCGTGGTGAAGAAGGCGGTGCGGTGCGAGACGCGTGCGGCCTGCTGCATGTTGTGCGTGACGACGACGATCGTGAACTCCTGCGCCAGGTGCTCCATGAGGTCCTCGATCTTCGCCGTGGCAATCGGGTCCAGGGCCGAGCAGGGTTCATCCATCAGGATCACCTCCGGCTTGACCGCGATGGTGCGGGCGATGCACAGCCGCTGCTGCTGCCCGCCCGAGAGGGCCAGCGCCGAGGTCTTCAGCTTGTCCTTGACCTCCTCCCACAGCGCGGCGTGGGTGAGGGTCTCCTCCACCAGGTCGTCGAGGTTGCCCTTGAAGCCGCCCACCCGAGGCCCGTAGGCGATGTTGTCGTAGATCGATTTGGGGAACGGGTTGGGCTTCTGGAAGACCATGCCGATGCGGCGCCGCACCTCGATGGGGTCGACGTCCTTCCCGTACAGGTTCTCGTCGTGGTAGCGGATCTTCCCGGCCACCCGGGCCGTGGGGATGAGGTCGTTCATCCGGTTGAAGCAGCGGATCACGGTGGACTTGCCGCAGCCGGACGGACCGATCATCGCGGTGATCTGACGGTCGCCGATGGTCATGTTGACGTCGCGGACGGCCTCGTGGTCGCCGTAGAACACCGACAGGCTGCCGACCTCGAAGACCGGGCTGGTCAGCGACGGTGCGTCGCGGAAGGCGACCTGCGGGGTGGTGGTGGGGTCGGGGGCATCGGAGGGGGAGGTCGCGGTGGCCGACCGCGAGGATCGAAGGGCCCGTTGACGAAGGCGGTGGAGGCGTCGGGAGGACTCTGGGGTCATGGCGCGGTCACCAACGGTGGGAATAGCGGTTGCGGAGCCAGATGGCCAGGGAGTTCATGACCAGCAGGATCACCAGGAGGACCACGATCGCGGCGGCGGCGAGTGAGACGAATTCGTCACGGGACTGGCTGATCCAGTTGAAGATCTGGATCGGCAGCACGGTGAAGGCACTCTCCGGACCGGTCGGGTTGAAGGTGATGAACGTCAGGCCGCCGAGCAGCAGCAGCGGGGCCGCCTCGCCGATGGCGCGGGACAGGGCGAGGATCGAGCCGGTCGCCATGCCGGGCACCGCGGCCGGCAGCACCTGGCGCCAGATGGTCTGCCACTGGGTGGCGCCCAGCGCCAGGGATGCCTCACGGATGGAGGGCGGTACGGCGCGGATCGCTTCCCGCGCGGCGATGATCACGGTCGGCAGGACCAGGAGCGACAGCGTGAGCGAGGCGGTGAGCACGGTCTGCCCGAAGCCGAGGCCGCGGGAGATGATGCCGAGGCCGAGGATGCCGTAGACGATCGACGGGACCGCCGCCAGGTTCTGGATGTTGATCTCGATCGCGCGGTTCCACCACCGCTCGGGGTCGGCGTACTCCTCCAAGTAGATGGCGGTGAGGACGCCCACGGGCAGGCAGTACAACGCGGTGAAGCCGATCACCCAGATGGTGCCCATGATCGCCGACTGGGCGCCGGCCTGTGACGGGTCGATGATGTCGGGAAAGTTCGTCAAGATGCGGGAATCCAGCCGGGGCCAGGCCTCCGCGACGACGTAGACGAGAAGGCAGCCGAGGAAGACCACACCGACGGCGAGCGAGGTCCACAGGCTCACCTGGAACAACCGCTCCCGCCATGGGGTGCCGCGGCCCTTGAGCCGGCGCGCCTGAGGCACACCGGCCTCCGGCCCCTGGCCGAGGACGGAGGCGCCCATCACTCGTACACCTCCCGGAACCTGCGCACCAGGCGGATGCTGACCAGGTTCATCACCAGCGTCATGACGAACAGCAGCGAACCCACCGCGAAGATCGTCTGATAGCCGATGGAGCCGGTCGGCAGGTCGCCGATGCCGGCCGCCGCGATGAACGCGGTCATCGTCTGCATGCCCTGGAGAGGGTCGAAGGACAGGTTGGGCCGGCCACCCGCGGCGATCGCGACGATCATCGTCTCGCCGACCGCGCGCGATACACCGAGCACGATCGCGGCGACGATGCCGGACAACGCGGCGGGGAAGACGACCCTCGTGGCGACCTGCATGCGGGACGATCCCAGCGCGAAGGCTCCGTCACGCAGGTCGTTCGGTACGGCGTTCATGGCGTCCTCGGAGAGCGAGGCGATCGTCGGGATGATCATGATGCCCATGACGAAGCCCGCCGAGAGGGCGTTGAAGACCTCCGGGCCCTCGTCACCGGGCCAGATGTCCTGCAGCAGCGGGGTGACAGCCTGCAGTGCGAAGAAGCCGTACACGACGGTGGGGATACCGGCGAGGACCTCCAGGATCGGCTTGAAGAACGTGCGGACCCCGGGCCTGGCGTACTCGCTCAGGTACACCGCCGCCCCCAGCCCCAGCGGCACGGCGACCAGCAGCGCGATGAGCGTGACCATCAGTGTGCCGGTGACCAGGGGCAGGACGCCGAAGTGCGGCGGCTTGAACAGCGGCGACCAGTCGGTGCCGGTGATGAAGTCGCCGAAGCTGACCTCGCCGAAGAACTCGGCGGCGGGCGGGATGAGCGCGATGACGATGCCGACGGTGGTCAGCACCGAGACCAGCGAGGCGGCCACCAGCAGCACCTTGACGGCCTTCTCGCCATAGCGCGGCTGGGACCGCCTCAGGAAGCCGGGGCCTCCTGAGGCGGCTCTCCGCCCGGTACCCGTAGGGGTCATGAGCTGTGCTGCTCCCGCAGCCTCTCCAGGTCCTTGTCCAGCTCGGCCTGCTGCTGGTCGTTCAGCGGCACGAACTGGGCCTTCTCAGCGATCTCGGCGCTGTTCTCCACATAGAACTCGACGAACGCCTCGACCTCCGGCTTGTCCAGCGAGGACGCCTTCGGGTAGATGAACAGCGGCCGTGACAGCGGCTTGTAGCTGCCGTCCTGCACGGTCCTGGCGGTCGGCTCGACGCAGCCGTCACCGCCATCGATCTTCAGGACCTTCAGCTCGCCCCTGTTCTCCTCGAAATACGACAGGCCGAAGTAGCCCATTCCGCCCTTGGAGCCGGACACGCCCTGCACGGTGACGTTGTCGTCCTCGCTCGGCGAGTAGTCCGTACGGGAGGCCCCCTCCTCACCGTTGACGGCCTCGGTGAAGTAGTCGAACGTGCCCGAGTCGGTGCCCGGGCCGAAGAGCTCGAGTTCCTCGTCCGGGAAGCTGGGGTCGACCTGGTTCCAGTTGTTGACCTTCGACCCGGGCTCCCAGATCTTCCTCAGCTGATCGACGGTCAGGCACTCGGCGAAGTCGTTGTCCTTGTTCACCACGACCGACAGCCCGTCGTTGGCGACCTGGAGCTCCTCGTACGCGATGCCGTCCTTCTCGCAGGCCGCCTTCTCGTCGTCGTCGATCGGGCGCGAGGCGTCCGAGATGTCTGTCTCGCCCGCGCAGAACTTCTCGAAGCCGCCTCCGGTGCCGGACGTGCCCACGGTGACCCTGACACCGGGGTTCTCCCCTTGGAACAGCTGGGCCGCAGCCGTGGACAGGGGAGCCACCGTGCTGGAACCGTCCACCCTGATGGTGCCGGACAGGCCGCCCTCGACGCCACCGTCGCCGGCGCCGCTGGCGGCACCACCGCACGCACTCGCAGTCAGCAGTACAGCAGTCACCAAGGCCACAGGAGCAGCGGATCTCCACAACGAAGTCTGCACGTTCAAAGGACTCTCGATTCTCGCGTCAGCTCCTCTCCGATCACTATGAACGATATGGATAAATCCCTCTATTCGTGACAAGTTGAGTTGCATCCCAGTTGGAACGGTGCGCCATCAAGGTGCAACGAGCGCCACTGACCTCGGTGGAGTGATCGCGGTGGTGCCGGACAGGTCGCCCTCGACGCCACCGTCGCCGGCTCATCGCCAGCCGTTGCATGGAGGGCTCGTCCCGCGGTCCGTGCCTTGCTGTGGTCGGCCGGCTGCACGAGGTAGCCGGTGAAGACGCCGGGGACGGCGATCCGGGTGACGGGTGCGGGCGAGGCAGGCTGGATGGCGGGGCGCGGGCGCCTGGCCGCGCCCCGGATTCAACCGCTGCGCCTTCGATCGCCCGGCCCGCCAGACGGCTTGCCGAGTGCACCCACCGGGTCCGGGGTGGGAGGACCTGACCTGTCAAACCGACCCAGACGTACCGGGGGGCCGATTCGGCAGCGGGGAGACGCCGTGTTCTATGACATGCTCAAATACGTCCTTCTGGGGCCGCTGCTGCGGCTGCTGTTCCGGCCGCGGGTCGAGGGGCTCGAGCATGTTCCGGCGGAGGGCGCGGCGATCGTCGCCGGGAATCACCTGTCCTTCGCGGACCCCCTCCTCATGCCCGCGGTCCTGAAACGGCGCATCACCTTCCTGGCCAAGGCGGAGTACTTCACGGCGCCGGGCCTCAGGGGCCGACTGACCGCGCTCGTTCTCCGCGGTGCCGGGCAGATTCCGGTGGACAGGTCAGGCAGGGCCGCAGGGCAGGCGGCGCTCCGAAAGGGGCTGGGGGTACTGGCGAAGGGAGAACTGCTGGCGATCTATCCGGAGGGCACGCGTTCCCCCGACGGTCGGCTGTACAAGGGCAAGGTCGGGGTGGCGGTGCTGGCGCTGACCGCGCAGACTCCGATTATCCCGTGCGCGATGGTGGGGACATTCCAGATCTGGCCTCCGGGACGCCTCCTGCCGAGACGCCAGCCGGTCACGATCCGTTTCGGGGAACCGCTGGACTTCTCGCGCTTTGCGGGGATGGCGCACCAGAAGACGGTGCTGCGGGCCGTCACGGACGAGATCACGCACGCGATCTTCCGGCTGTCTGGCCAGGAGTACGTGGACCGGTACGCGGCCGACGTGAAGGCCGGACAGGCGAACGGGCGGCGGGGCTGACGCCGCCGCGCTTGGCTGCGATCCGATCCGAACGGCCGTCCAGCACAAGCGAGCAGTCATGTCACCACCGAACCGGCCCCGAAGAACCCGAGTCCCGCTCATGCGCACCCCGGTGGCGGGCACATCCGGCAAGGTCATGAGCAGGTCGATATCCCGGTCGGTGCGCAGGCGCAGGGTCACCCAGTCCGAGCCCGGCACGAGACGGACCGCGGGCGAGGTCACGAGGTCGGTTTCGAGGCGCCGTATAGCCCTGCCGGTGAGGTGCAGGTCGACGTCCCGGTCGGAATGGAAGTGGACGATCTCGCCTTCGGCCGAGCACGGTGCGCGGCCCGTACCGCAGCTGGCCGGGGACTCCGCAAGCGTGCGGTGCACGATCAACCGCCCCACCGGATCTGGGCGGACGGCAGTCCGGCAGCGCCGCCGCGACCGCCTCCTCCGAGCGCAGCCCCGCGTAGTACATGCCCGCGAAGAACCCGACCAGCCGAAGCCCGCGGGCCCTGCGGTAGCCACCCACATAGGAGACAGCGCTCAGCAACTCCCGCGCCTGATACGGGTTGGCCACCACCCGCGGATCCACCGAGACCGACGGATGACTGCCCAACTGGCGCCGTTCCACGGCGTAGTGGAGCGCGTGCACCAGCACCTTGCGCGCCCAGCGCCGCAGGGCACGACGCAGCAGCTCCGCCTTCGGCCGACCCGGCATGTCCCAGCACGTCGCCAGGGTGATCGCTGTCAGTGCGTCGCTGACCTCGTCCCGGGTCTTCGCTGCACGGCCGGGCCAGTGTGCCCTCGCGTACTCGGTCGCGAAGGCATACCAGCCTGGGCGGCTGCGCGGGGGCACCGAAATACCGTTCTCGGCCGACCAGGGCACGAGGACACCGTGGGGGACGCATGCAAGAACCGCGCAACAGATCCTGAATGCACTCAGCCGATCGACGAAAGTTCACGTCCGGTCGACAACAGAGCTCGGCACCCATGTCGACTCCGCAGCGGCGACATCGACAAGCAACGCCGGGTAAGGGGCCAGGAGGCAGTGCGCAACGCCACACTCGCCCTGCTCCGCCACCCGCACGCGGCTGACCAGCTGCGCCGCCGGCCCGATCTGATGCCTGCCGCAGTCGAGGAGCTCCTGCGCTACGACGGCCCGGTACAGCTGATGCTGCGCCAGGCGCGGCGGGACCTGGACCTGGCGGGCCGCAACGTCCTGGAAGGGCAGACGGTGCTCCTGGTGTGCGGTGCCGCCAACCGGGATCCGGCGGTGTTTCCCGATCCCCATGTACTGGACTTCGAGCGGCCCGGCGGACGGCACATGGCGTTCGGGCACGGACCGCACTTCTGCCTCGGCGCGGCGCTGGCCCGGCTGGAAGGCACGATCGCACTGGAAGCACTCCTCACCCGGCTCCCCGGCCTGCGCCTCGACGGCAACGCGGCACAGTGGCAGCGCAGCCTCAACTTCCGCGGGCTCACCCGTCTGGACGTCACCTTCACCCCGCTCACGGACGAACAGGACAGAGGCCCGCAAAACATTCCAACCGACGGTCCCCCACGCGGCCTCAGCCGCGTGACAAATGCCGACGAGCGCCCCGTCCGGACGGGGCCCGGCGGCGTCGCAGGCGCTTGACCGCGGCCCAGAGCGGAGTGCCTTGGGCGGATGGGCCGACCAAGCGATCCACCCGACAGCCACTCCGCGTGCCTACGGCAACGAGGGTTTTCCACTCGCCACTGCACGCGCCAGCGGCCCTCCCTGGGGAGAATCTGGGGAGAATCTGGGGAGTATCCGCACCGCTGGGGAGCGCGTGGGGAGGATCGACCGCATAAGACAGCACGCCCGTGAAAGACACAGAAAGACTCATCAGTCCAGGTCAGCCACGGGTTCAGCCGCATCACCGCAGGTGCACGCCATCACGTGGACAACTTCACGACGTACGTGCCCAGGTCGTCGGCCTCGACGATTCCGGGGACGGAGCCGCCGGAGCGCAGGGGTGCGATGTAGCGGGTTGCGGTGACCTCTCTCAGCATGTTCCAAGGCCCCCCAAGTCATTTACCGGACCGCACGCAGTCGCAGCGCGCTTCCGCCGGCCTCGGCCGCGCGGGCGGCGGCCAGGAGCGCGGTCAGGCCGGAGCAGTGGCAGAAGGTCAGCCCGCCACAGTCCACGTCGACGAGATCGCGCGCGGACACGGCGGCCCGGAGAGCGTCCCACGCGGCCGGCGTCGGGCCCGCCACGGTCCCCCGCCCCCGCAGCGGGCCGTCAGGCGATCGCGACCGGCTCGGGTTCTTCGGCAGGGGTGTCGGTGATGCCCAGGTGCAAGTGCTCGATGTGATACAGGGCCTGGTCCAGCAGTCCGGCGACGTGGTTGTCGTGCAACGCGTAGACGACGGAACGGCCTTGGCGGGTGCCGGTGACCAGGCCGAGGTTGCGCAGCACGCGTAGCTGGTGGGAGCAGGCGGACTGTTCCATGCCGACGGCGTCGGCGAGTTCGGTGGCCGGGCAGGAGCCTTCCCGCAGCCGGGCCAGGATCAGCAGCCGGGAGGGGGTGGCGAGGGCCTGGAGGGTCTCGGCCACCTTCGGCGCGTTCGCCGGCGTCAGCCGGGTGCGCGGAGTGGCGTAGTCGCTCGCGGCGGGTTTCTGTCCGTGGCCCATGAGCTCATCGTACGGGAGTGAACGCATGAATAGCTGTTCAGTTGTTCCTGTACGGTGGATGGGTCGGAAAGCACGTCCCCCGTTGAAAGCTTGTGATGACTTCCACGCTGACCGCCCCCGCGCCGCCGGTGCACCGCGCCGCCGCTTCCCCACCGCGCAGGCGCACCCGGATCCTGGCGCTGTCCGAGGCCCGCTGGGCGCTGACGGCCCTGGTCCTGTTCCTGATCGCCCTCCCGCTGCACCTGCTCGGCGCCCCGGTGTGGCTGTGGGGGCCGCTTTATGCGGCCGTCTACGTCACCGGCGGCTGGGAGCCGGGCTGGGAGGGCCTGAAGGCCCTGAAGGACAAGACCCTGGACGTGGACCTGCTGATGGTGGTCGCCGCGCTCGGTGCCGCCGCCATCGGCCAGGTCCTGGACGGCGCGCTGCTGATCGTCATCTTCGCCACCTCCGGCGCCCTGGAGGCGGTGGCGACCGCCCGGACCGCGGACTCGGTGCGCGGCCTGCTCGACCTCGCACCGTCCACCGCGACCCGGCTGCTGCCCGACGGCAGCGAGGAGAGCGTGCCGGCCGAACAGCTGGCGGTCGGGGAGACGATCCTGGTCCGGCCCGGTGAGCGGGTCGGCGCGGACGGCCGGGTCGTGGCCGGCGCGAGCGAGGTGGACCAGGCCACCATCACGGGCGAGCCGCTGCCGGTGACGAAGGAGGCGGGCGACGAGGTGTTCGCGGGCACGGTCAACGGCACCGGCGCCCTGCAGGTGCGCGTGGAGCGGGAACCGTCGGACTCGGTGATCGCCCGGATCGTGAAGATGGTCGAGGAAGCCTCCGAGACCAAGGCGCCGACTCAGCTGTTCATCGAGAAGATCGAGCAGCGCTACTCGGTGGGCATGGTCACCGCCACCGTGGCGGTCTTCGCCGTCCCGCTGCTCTTCGGCGACGACCTGCAGTCGGCGCTGCTGCGCGCGATGACCTTCATGATCGTGGCGTCGCCGTGCGCCGTGGTGCTGTCCACGATGCCGCCGCTGCTGTCGGCCATCGCCAACGCCGGCCGCCACGGCGTGCTCGCCAAGTCCGCCGTCGCCATGGAACGCCTCGGTCAGATCGGCACCGTCGCCCTGGACAAGACCGGCACCCTCACCGAGGGCACCCCACGTGTCACCGACATCCGCCCGCTGACCGGCAGCGGCCTGACCGAGGACGCGCTGCTGGCCCTGGCGGCCGCCGCCGAACACCCCAGCGAGCACCCGCTGGCCCGAGCCGTCGTCGACGCCGCCCGCGAACGCCGGCTCGCGCTCGCCGACGCGGACGGCTTCACCTCCACGCCAGGACAGGGCGTCACCGCCACCGTCGAGAGCCGCACCGTCCAGGTCGGCTCCCCGGACCGGCTCCTGACCACCGGCACAGGCCGGGTCCACGCCGTCGTCCACGGGCTGGAGGACGCCGGGCGCACCACGGTGGTGGTCCTCGTCGACGGGGAACCGGCCGGGGTGCTGGGCCTCACCGACCGGCTGCGGCCCGACGCCGCCGCCACCATCGCCGCGCTCACCGCCCTGACCGGCCGCGCCCCGACCCTGCTGACCGGCGACAACGAACGCGCCGCGCAGCAGCTGGCCGCCGAGGTCGGCATCACCGACGTCCGCGCCGGGCTGCTGCCCGAGGACAAGGTGGCCGCCGTCCGCGCGTGGGAGCGGGAAGGCCGCAAGGTTCTGGTCGTCGGTGACGGCGTGAACGACGCCCCGGCCCTGGCCGCCGCGCACACCGGCATCGCCATGGGCAAGGCCGGTTCCGACCTCGCCCTGGAGACCGCCGACGCCGTCGTGGTGCGCGACGAACTAGCCACCATCCCCACCGTCGTACGGCTGTCCCGCACCGCCCGGCGCCTGGTGATCCAGAACCTCGTCATCGCCGGGGCGTTCATCGCCGTACTGGTCGCCTGGGACCTGATCGGTACGCTGCCGCTGCCGCTCGGCGTCGCCGGCCACGAGGGTTCCACCGTCATCGTCGGCCTCAACGGCCTGCGCCTGCTGCGCGAGGCCGCCTGGACCAACCCCGGGAAGGACACCGCGTGAGCAAGCGCTCCCGCCGTACCGCCACTGCCGCCTCCGCCCCGTCCGCGGGGGCGGCGCCGTGCACGGTCACCGTCTGCCGGGGGTGCTGCTGCGGCCCATGGCCTGTCGCGATCGCTCTCCTCTACGGCTGACGCCTCGCACGCCGCCCGGCCGACCGTCCCTGGTGGCCCTCACCATCCCTCACCACGGCCCTGGGATCGCTCGCCCTGGACGCTGTCATGCTCGCCTGCGCCTACGCCTTGGCCCGTCTGACGGTGGGCCGCGCACGAGGGACGTATCAGCGTGACGCCGCCTGCGGTCGAGGATGTCCGGGGAACCGACTCGGTCATGTGGGCCCGGTGCTCGTACGAGCGTGCGACGACCTCCTGTGGTCCCCGTCCGGCGCCGGGTCGGCCGGTCCGGGCAGTCCGCTGAGACCGGCTCCTGGGACCGGGGGTCCGAGGGCCGACTCGGTGCTCTCGCCGAGGAAGCCGCCCGACTGGTGCTGCCACAGCTTGGCGTAGGCACCCTTCGCCGCGAGCAGCTCCTCGTGGCTGCCCTGTTCGACGACGCTTCCGTGATCGAGGACGACGAGACGGTCCATGCCGGCGACGGTGCTCAGACGGTGGGCGACCACGAGGGCCGTACGTCCGTCCATCAACCGCCACAGGGCGTCCTGGACGAGGAGCTCGCTCTCCGAGTCCAGCGCGCTGGTCGCCTCGTCGAGCAGCAGGATCGGCGCGTCGCGCAGGATGGCCCTGGCGAGGGCGACGCGTTGGCGCTGGCCGCCCGAGAGTTTGACTCCCCGCTCCCCCACCAGGGTGGCGAAGCCGTCCGGGAGCTGGTCGGCGAATTCCGTGACGTGCGCGGCCGCGGCCGCCGCGTGGATCTCGTCGTCGGTGGCGCCGGGCCGGGCGAAGGCGATGTTGTCCCGCAGGCTGCGGTGGAACATGGCGGGTTCCTGCGGGACGTAGGCGATCAGTGAGCGCAGGTCGGTCTGGCGCAGCCGGCTGATGTCCTGCCCACCGATCAGGATGCGACCGGCGTCGATGTCCGACATCCGCAGCAGGAGCCGGGTGAGCGTGGTCTTGCCGCCGCCGGACCTGCCGACCAGACCGATCCGTGCGCCTGCGGGCACGTCCAGGGAGAGTCCCCGGAAGATCGGCTTCGCACCGGCGTGGGCGAAGGTCACCGCCTCGAAGCGGATGCCGGTGTCCCGCGGGGCGAGCGTTTCGGGTTCCGGCGGGTCGAGCACGGTGGGCGGATCCAGCAGCAGCTCCGTGAACTGCGCGGCCTCGGTCATCGAGCTTTCCAGACGCCGGTAGATCTGGTTGAACTCGAACATGATCTGGGTCGCGTTGGAGTAGTAGGTGAAAGCGACGACGACCTCCTCCACTCCCTGGCCCGAGCCACCGAAGGCGATGGCGACCAACAGACCCAGCACGTTGGTCAGCACGGACATGGGGGCGATCAGGGTGTCGACGCGCAGATTGCCGTAGTCCCACGACCTCAGCGTCAGGCGCCGGGAGTCCGCGACACGGCTGCGGTGCTCGTCGGCCTCCCGCTCCTCGGCCGCGAACGCCCGGATGGTCTCCATGTTCACGAGGCTGTCGGCAACGTGGCCGGAGACCCGGGCGATCGCCGCCTCACGGTCGTTGACGAGCCTCTGCCGGCGACGGATCAGTGGTGTCGCGGCCACCACGGTCAGCACGATCATCACAAGAAGGCCGGCGACGAGCATCGGTTCGTAGCTCCACAGCACCACGGCACCGAACACCAGGGGGACGAGACTGCCCACGATCCGGTACGTCACCGTGTCGACGAAGTCCTCGAAGCGCTTGCCGAAGCTCAGCACCCGTTTGGTCAGGGAGCCTGCGAAGTTGTCGTGGAAGAATGCCGCGTCCTTGGCGAGGAGTTCGTCCATGCCGCTCACGTACAGGTGTTCCATGCCGAGGGCGTCCACGCGGTTCAGGCAGTGCTGCCCGACCCGCCACACGGCCTCGGCGAGCAGCAGTGTCACGCCGAAGCCCAGCACGTACGGCAGCGCCGAGCTGAGGGTGAGACCTCCGTCGTCGGCGGCCTGTCCTGCCAGTTTGGCGATCAGGAGTGGCGCGACGTAGCGGATGCCGATGTTGCCCACGGCCGGCAGCAGCAGCGCGGGCAGGGCCAGCCGTCGTAGTCGCAGCAGTTCACGGCCGTAGCGGCGCAGTGCCAGAACGACCGCGCTCCTGCCCGGCGTCGGCCCTCGCGTATCTGTTGTCCCCATCACACTCCCGGAAGTTCGGAAGTCGGAAGTGTCCCGTCCGGGGATGTCCTCAGTCCAGGCATTTACCTCGAACAGGCGAGAACCGGACACTGTTCGGAAAGCGGATGGCGTCTCAAACGTGCAGGGTGGGACGGTAGACGAGCTCTTGGATGTGGCCGTCGAGCGTCCGGCTCTCGATCAGCTCGAGGTCGAAGTCGGCCGCACCCTGGAAGATCGGATCCAGCCCGGTCTGACCGGTGATCACAGGGAAGAGCGTCAACTGGACACGGTCGACCAGACCGGCGGCCATCAGCGCCCGGTTCATCGACAGGCTGCCGTGCGAGCGCAACGGCACCTCGGACTCCTCCTTGAGCCGGGCGACGACGTCGACGGCGTCCCCGCTCACGACGTTGGCATCCGGCCAGTCGAGGACTCCTTCCAGTGTGGTCGACACCACCGTTGCCGGCAGGCTCCTCATCCGTGTGACCCATGGATCACGCACGTCGGACCCCTCGGTGCTCGAGGCCAGCATCCGCGCGAACGCCCGATACGTGTTGGCCCCGAAGACCATCCGCTGCTCCTCGCTGTACAGGGCAAGGCGGTGGTCGAGGAGCTCGGGGCCCTGCTTGCCCCAGTAGCCGGTCCAGTTGCCACTGGCGGCGCCGAAGCCGTCGAGGCTGGAAAAGACGTCGAAGGTGTAGGTGGCGGTCATGATGATCTCCTCGAGTGCGGTTGATCGCGTGTCGGAGATATAGACCGGCAACCACGACAAGACTCATCGCACGGGCTCGCGGGCGCCGTACCACCAGCAGACGAAGAACCTGCTGGTGCCGTACTCACCGAAGAAGCCTGGCTCCTTCCAGGTGTAGAAAAGGGCGCCTGACCTGGGCAGATGCCGCCAGGCGCCCCTGCTTGTTGCGGATCTGGTCGGACCATCACGGCGGTGAACTGCGTGCAGTCGTCGGTGTTCCCGCTGGTGACAGTGAAGGCCAGTGGGCGCCCCAGGGCATCGCAAGCCAGGTGGACCTTGCTGGTCAGGCCGCCCCGGGGCCGGCAGCGTGGCCCACGGCCCGTACCGCGCGGGCGACGACGCCGCACTGGAGGCGGTCCACGGCAAAGCCGTGTTTCCAACCGTCTCAGGTGCGGGCTGCGGGGTCCTCGAGGGCGGGCCTGCCGCCGCGGCCCGGGCGGCGCTGCCGATCGAGGCGGTACCGAGGGGCCTGCGATGAAATTCCCGCCCCGGCGCCCGGCGCATGATCCGGAGCGGCCGGGCGAACCTGCGCGGCCAGAGGTGAGTTCCAGCCGTTCCACCGGCCCTGTGCGGCCCGCCCGGTCACGGGTCGCACGAGGACATCGCGGAGATGTATCAGGTATTCCAAAGATTTGGTATTGGCTGGAAACCGCCTTTTTTCGTATTGCGCCGGTAGAGATCATGGCTGCGAATGACCTCAGATACTTTCAATGTCCACCTTGTGGTTTCCGATTTCCGGCGGTACGGGGGATCATCGTGACGAATTACGGCGCTGAACTCGGAGGGAAAAACGCAGCGGCAGACAGCTTCGAACGACATTCCATGATCACGCCGGAGCGGAGCGCGATTCTGTATCAGGGGGCCGTGACCGGTTACGGGGAGCTGAATCGGCGGGCCGAGGCGATCGCCGCGCGTCTGGCGGCCGCGGGCGCCGGTCCCTCGACGCTGGTGACGGTGGTCCTGCCGCGCGATCCTGACCTCGTCGCCACCCTGTGTGCGGTGCTCAAACTGGGTGCCGCGTGCCTTCCCGCGGACCCTGGCGCTCCGGCCGGACGGCAGCGCGAGATCCTCGCCGACGCGGCCCCCGATGTCCTCGTCACCACCCGTGCCGCCGCTCCAGAATTCACCGGCGACTGGCCTGTCTGTTTCCTGGACGACGAGCCGCCGACAATCCCTGTTGTCCCGCCGATTCACATCGCGCGGAGCGTGCCGGGAATCGCCTACATTCTTTATACGGAACCCCCTGATGGAAGGCCGGGTAATTCGGTTGTCTCCTACGCCGATTTGGCGCGCTATATCGACGACCCGGGCATCGGGATTCCGGTCGGGGCGGAGATTCTCCACCTGATCGCGCCGCTCCTGTCAGGCAATCGTCTTGTGCTGGACGCCGATGAGGTCATACACCGGCCGGTCACCTCTGTGGCGCCACGCGATGTGGTGGAGGAGGTCGTGGCGCAGGTCTGGTGCGCCGTGCTCGGCGTCGACCGGGTCGGCGTGCGGGACCGCTTCTTCGACCTGGGCGGCAAGTCGCTGCTGGCAGTCCAGGTGGTGGCGCGCCTGCGGAAGCTGCTCGGTGTCGAGCTGCCGCTGCGGGCCCTGTTCGACGCGCCGACGGTCGAGGAGCTGGCCGCCTGGGTGCGGGCCGAACACGCCGGCGGCCAGGACGGCCGCGAGGAGGCGGCGCTCCGGCCGGTGGAGCGCGGCGGGCCGCTGCCGCTGTCGTTCGCGCAGCAACGCCTGTGGTTCCTGGACCAGTTGGTGCCCGACAGTGCCTTCTACACGATGTGCGACGCCTTCCGCATACGGGGACGGCTCGACCTGGACGCGCTGCGGCGGGCGCTGCGGATGCTGGTCGCTCGGCATGAGACGCTGCGGACGGCGTTCGTCGAGCGGGACGGTGTGCCGTACCAGGTCATTGATGCCGCCGACAGGCCGGGCGCGCGGCGCGCGGCCGCCCTCACGCGGGTCGACCTGACACCACTGGAGCCCGCCGAGCGGGAGGAGTCGGCGCGCAGGCTGGTGGCGGCGGAGGCGCAGACCCCCTTCCGCCTGGCGGACGGCGCGCTGATGCGCGTGGTGGTGGCCCAGCTGGCCGACGACGAGCATGTGCTGGTGGTCACCATGCACCACATCGTCTCCGACGCCTGGTCCGTGGGTGTGCTGGTGGACGAACTCGGCCGGCTGTACCGAGAGTGCGTCACGGGCGACCCCGCCGGACTCCCTCCACTGGACGTCCAGTACGCCGACTTCGCCGTCTGGCAGCGGGACTGGATGACCGGCCCGGTACAGGAGGAGCAACTCGCGTACTGGAAGCGGGCTTTGGACGGCGCGCCCTCGGTGCTGCGGCTGCCCACCGACCACCCGCGGCCCGCCGTCCAGTCCGGGCGGGGCGAGACGGTCGAGTTCGCGCTGCCCGATGCTGTGGTCACCGCGCTGGAGGAGCTGGGCCGGGAGCAGGGCGTCACCCTGTTCATGACACTGCTCGGCGCCTTCCAGGTACTGCTGGCGCGTCATGCCGGGCACGAGGACATCGTGGTCGGCGTGCCGTCGGCAGGGCGCACCCGCACCGAGACGGAACCCCTGGTCGGCTTCTTCGTCAACACGCTCCCCCTGCGCGTGACCTGCGCCCCCGGTCTGTCCTTCCGGGACCTCCTGGAGCAGGTGCGTGAGGCCGCACTCGGCGCCTTCGCCCATCAGGACCTGCCCTTCGAGACCCTGGTCGAGACACTCGCACCCGAGCGCGACCTCAGCCACAACCCCCTCGTCCAGATCACCTTCCAGCTCCTGAACACGCCGGCGGCGCGGCCGGACCTGCCCGGGGCGGAGGTGGAGCGGTACCCGGTCGGGGAGGCCGTCTCGCAGTTCGACCTGTCCTTGGACATCAAGCGGGCCGACGATGGATCGTACCGGGGGATCCTGAACTACTGCCCCGATCTGTTCGACCGGCCCCGCATGGACGTGCTGGCCGCCCACTATCTGACGCTGCTCGGCGGCGTTGCCGCGGACCCAGGCCACCCGATCGGCGATCTGCCGCTGTCCGGCGAGGCTGAACGGCGGCTGCTCCTTGGTGAGTTCGGGCAGCGGGACGCGGCGCTCGCCGGACCGGGCGGCGTCCCGGAGCGGTTCGCGGAGGTGGTGCGGGCGGCGCCGGACGCGCGGGCGGTGACGTGCGGCGAGGACACGCTCACGTTCGCCGAGCTGGACGCTCAAGTGGCGTCGCTGGCACGGACGTTGCTCGCCCTCGGGATCACCCCCGAGACGCCGGTCGCGGTCTGCCTGCCCCGCTCCACTGACAGCGTTGTCGCCCTGCTGGCTGTGATGCGGGCGGGCGGCGTCTACGTCCCCCTGGACCCGGAGTGGCCCGCCGACCGCACCGCCTACGTCCTGGACGACACCGCGGCACCCGTCGTCATCACCCGCGACCTGCCCGCAGGCCCCGGCCGCGTCCATCTCGACCCGCGGCAGCCCGCGGCCGACGGCTCGGTGACCGCGCCGCACATCCGCCCCGACCAGGCCGCTTACATCATCTACACGTCCGGCTCGACGGGCGCGCCGAAGGGTGTCGCCGTCCAGCACCGCTCCCTGAACCACCTCACCAGCACCCTGCAGGCGACCTTCCTCGGCCACGACCCGTATCTCGCCGGGGCCGACAGCGTGCCGCCCGGGGACAGGAAGCTGCGCGCGACGCTCACCGCGCCCTTCACGTTCGACGCGTCCATGGAGCAACTGAGCTGGATGCTGGCCGGTCACGAGCTGTTCATCGTGCCCGAGGACGTACGCCGCGACCCCTCGGCCCTGGTCCGGTTCGTCAAGGAGCACCGGATCGACGTCATCGACACGACGTCGTCGCAGCTCGAACTCCTCACGTCCGCCGGACTGCTGGAGGGAGCGTGGGCGCCGTCCATGGTCATGGTGGGCGGTGAGGCGGTCTCGCCGTCGCTGTGGCAGGCGCTGCGCGGCCAGCGGCGTACTCGCGCCTTCAACCTGTACGGCCCCACTGAAGCGACCGTCGACGCCACCTGCCACGATCTGTCCGGCCCTGTCGACATCCCCGTCATCGGCACTCCGCTGCCCGACGTCCGCCTCCGCGTCCTCGACGAGCGGCTGCGGCCGGTCCCCGTCGGAGTCGCCGGCGAGATCTACCTCGGCGGCCCGGGACTTGCCCGCGGCTACGTCAACCGCCCCGCCCTCACCGCGCAACGCTTCATCGCCGACCCCTACAGCGACACCCCCGGCAGCCGCCTCTACCGCACCGGCGACCGCGCCCGACGGCGCCCCGACGGCACCCTCGAATACCTCGGACGCACCGACGACCAGATCAAACTCCGCGGCTTCCGCATCGAACCCGGCGAGATCGAAACCGTCCTCACCCACCACCCGACCGTCAAGGAAGCCGCCGTCACCGTGGCCGCCGACGACGGCACCGCCCGGCTGATCGCCCTCGTCGCCCTCGGCTCCCGCGCCCCGTACGGCAGTTCGGCCGACGGCGGCCAGGGCGCCCAGGTCGAGGACTGGAACGACGTCTTCGAGACAACCCACATCGACGCCGCCGACGGCGAACTCACCTTCAACATCAAGGGCTGGAACGACAGCCTCACCGGTGCGCCGATCCCCGCCGAGCACATGCGGGAGTGGGTCGGCACCACCGTCGTCCGGCTCCTGGACGGGCCGGCCAAGCGCGTCCTGGAGATCGGCTGCGGCACCGGGCTGCTCATGTGGCGGCTGCTGCCGCACGTCGCCGAGTACACCGGCACCGACTTCTCGCGGCCCGCCGTGGAATGGCTCCGGGAAGGGCTGCGCCGCCGCCCCGCGCACCAGGCGCGGCTGCACCACCGCGAGGCGACCGACTTCACCGGCGTCGACGCCGCGTCCACCGACCTCGTCGTCATCAACTCGGTCGTCCAGTACTTCCCCGACCGCGACTATCTCGACGCCGTCCTGGACCGCGCCGTCGACGCCACGGCCGACCAGGGGCGCGTCTTCGTAGGAGACGTACGCAACCTCGCCCTCGCCCCGCAGTTCTACGCCCGCCAGGCCCTCGCGCACGCCGATCCCGGCTCCTCGGCGCAGGACGTGGCTCGCGCTGCCGGTGAACTCGCTGCCCGGGACAGCGAGTTGCTGATCTCCCCCGAGTACTTCACCGCGCTCGCCGCCCGCTCGCCCCGCGTCACCGGAGTCGAGATCCTGCCCCGCCGGGGACGGCACCGCAACGAGATGAGCCTGTACCGCTACGACGTGGTGCTGCACGTGGGTGACCGTCCGGCCGCCCCGGAGGCGGAGGTGATCACCTGGGGCGATCAGGTGCACGACCTGGCGTCGCTGTCCGCCCGCCTGGACCACAGGGGTCCGGACGCCCTGCTCGTGCGCGGCGTCGCCAACGACCGCCTGACCCGCGACAACGAGCTGCTCGAAGCGCCCGTACGCACGACGGCCGTCGACCCCGAGGACCTGTGGACGCTGGAGGACTCCACCCCCTACCGGGTGAGCGTCAGCTGGGCCGCCGCAGATCCGCGGGGCGCGATGGACGTCCTGCTGGTCCGGCAGGGCGCCTGCGACGACCGTCCGCTGCTCGTCCCCCACCCCGCGCCCGGACCGTCGGCCCGGCTGACGAACGCGCCGACCCGGCATCGGCGTACGACCGAAGAGGGCCCGGCCGCCGACGGGCTGCGTTCCTGGCTCGCCGAACGACTGCCCGCCCATCTGCTGCCCGCGCGGATCGTCGAGGTGGACGCACTGCCCCGCACCGGCACCGGCAAGCTCGACCGGGGAGCACTCGGCGGGCTCGTCACCGCAGGCCGCGCCGCCCGGCAGAGCGACAGCGCCGCCACCGCGCCCCGTACCGGCCTCGAACAGACCCTGGCCAACGCGTGGGCGCAGGTGCTCGGCCTCCCCGAGGTCGGCGTGCACGACAACTTCTTCACCCTGGGCGGGGACTCCCTCCTCGCCATCAGGGCCGTCGCCCGGTGCCGTCGGGCCGGCGTCCAGCTGACCGTCCGGCAGTTGCTGAGCGAGCAGACCGTCGCCGCGTTGGCGGCAGCCCTCGATGAGGAGAACCATGACTGACCTTCAGCTGCGCACCATCACACTCACCGATGAGGAGAACACTGAGGTCGACGACCTGTTGCGCACCCTGGCCGATGTACCGGTCGACTCCACCGTGGCGCTGCTGCACCGCACCCGGCTCGCCGCACAGGAACTGCCGCTGCGCATCCGCACCGAGCTGACCGGGATGCGGCTCTACGACAGCCCGCGCGCCCTCGTCGTCACAGGCTTCGGCATCGACGACGACCGGATCGGACCGACCCCCGCGACCCGCCCCACCCCGGATCCCGAGCGGACCCGAAACCAGGAACTGCTGCTCCTGCTGCACGCGGCCCTGCTCGGTGAGGCCTTCGGCTGGGCCACCCAGCAGAACGGCCGGCTCGTCCACGACGTGCTGCCCATCCCCGGCGAGGAGACCGAGCAGATGGGCTCCAGCAGCAAGGCCGAGCTGCTGTGGCACACCGAGGACGCGTTCCACCAGCTGCGCTGCGACTACGTGGGCCTGCTGTGCCTGCGCAACCACCAGCGTGCCGTGACCACCCTGGGCTGGCCCGACCTGTCCCGGCTCACCCCCGAGGACCGGGCCACGCTCCTCGAACCGCGCTATCTGATCCGCCCCGACACCTCGCACACGCCCGAGCAGAACGCGGCGGGCGCGCAGTCGGCCGAACGGTTCGCGGCGATCGCCGAGATGGACGACACCCCGGAGCGCGTCGCCGTCCTGTTCGGCGACCCCGAAGACCCGTATCTGCGGATCGACCCGGCCTACATGAGCCCGGCGCCCGGGGACGCGGCCGCCCGGCGGGCGTACGACAACATCGCCGCGCTCATCGAGGACGGGCTGCAGTACGTCGCCCTGGACGCGGGCTCGCTGCTGCTCGTCGACAACTACCAGGCCGTGCACGGCCGCAAGCCGTTCGCCGCCGCCTACGACGGCCGCGACCGCTGGCTCAAGCGCGTCAACATCACCCGCGATCTGCGCCGCTCCCGGTCCGCCCGGCAGTCGGCCACCTCGCTGCTGGTCTGAGGGACGGCCGCCATGGACTTCCCGCTCATCCGCATCAACCCCTGGTACAGCGGCGGCTGCGACGGCCCGCCCCGGGTGCGGCTGTGCGCGCTGCCGTACGCGGGCGGCACCGCGGCCGTCTTCAAGGACTGGCCCGCCGCGCTGCCCTCCGGAGTGGAGCTGCTCACCGCGCATCTGCCGGGCCGCGGCGACCGGTTCGCCGAACCGCCCCTGGCCACCCTGGAGGAGACCGCCGAGCAGCTGTGCGCGGCGCTGCCGCCCAGCAACCTGCCCACGGTCGTCCTCGGCCACAGTATGGGCGCCCTGCTGGGGTACGAACTGGCGGCGCGGCTCGCGGCGCGGGGCCGCACCCCGAGCCTGCTCATCGCCGCGGCCTGCCGTCCCCCGCACGTCCCGCCGGACGGCTCCGGTCCCGCGACCGAGGCCGAGCTGGCCGCCACCCTGCGGGACGAACGGCCGTGGGACGACGCCCTGCTGGACGAGGAACTCATGGAAGCGGTGCTGCCCGTCCTGGTCGCCGACATCGTCGCCGGTGACCGCTACCACCGCCCTCGGCCCCGCGCGCTCGACCTGCCGCTGAAGGTCTACATCGGCGCCGACGACGACGGGACCGACTGGCGGACCACCCTGGACTGGCGCGCGTGCACCGCGCGGGACTGCGAGGTCGTCGTCCTGCCCGGCGGCCACTACTTCGTGGAGACCGACCGCGCGGCCGTCCTCGCCCGCGTCGCCGCGAACCTCGCCGAGGTGGTGGCGTGACCACGCACGTCGACGCCAGACCCACCTACCTCGCGGTGCTGGCCGTGCGCGAGGCCCGCTCGCCGTTCCTCGGCAGCTGCCTGGCACGCATGTCCTTCGCCGTGCTGCCGCTGTCGCTGCTGCTGTCGGTCCGCGACGCGACGGGGTCCTTCGCCGTCGCGGGACTCACCTCCGGCGCGCTGTCGGCCACGCTCACTCTGTTCGCGCCCGCCCGCGCCCGGCTGATCGACCGCAAGGGCTCACGGACCGGACTGATCTGGCTGGCCGTCCCCTACCTGCTGGGGCTCGCCGCGCTGATCACGCTGGCCGAAGCGGGGGCGCCCACGGCGGCGCTGCTCGTCGCCGCCGCGATCGCGGGCGTGTTCGCGCCGCCGCTCGGGCCGACCATGCGCGTCCTGTGGGCGAAGATCCTGCACGCCCGCCAGCCCCTGCTGCACACCGCCTACGCCCTCGACTCGGTCACCGAGGAAGTGGTGTTCACCGTGGGTCCGCTGCTGGCGGGCGGTCTGATCGCGGTCGCCGCGCCGCTCGCGTCGATGATCACGGTCATGGTGCTCATCGCGGCCGGCACCGTGTGCTTCGTGCTGTCCGCCGCGACGGCCGCTGCCCCCGCCTCGGACGAACCCGACGAGGACCAGCCGCACGGCCGGCCCATGGCCCTGCCCGGGATGCGCACGATCGTGCTGTCCTTCGGCGGGGTCGGCCTGGTCGTCGGGGTGCTGCAGGTCGTGCTGCCGTTCATCGCCGACGACGCGGGCTCGCCCAGCGCGGGCGGCGTCCTGCTGGCCCTGCTGTCGGCGGGCAGCGCGGTGGGCGGCCTCACCTACGGGCGGATCGGCTGGCGCTCGACACCGGTGCAGCGGTTCGCGGTGCTCGTCACCGGGTTCACACTGACGGTGCTGCCGCTGTGCCTGACCGAGAGCCCGGTGCCGGCCGGGGCGTTCGCCTTCCTCGTAGGGCTGTGTCTCGCCCCGCTGTTCACCACGGCCTACCTGCTGGTCAACGACCTGGTGACGGCGTCGAGGATCGCCCCGACCGAGGCCAACACCTGGGTGTCCACGGCCAACAACGGAGGGTTCGCCGCGGGCAGCGCCGCCGCCGGTGTGCTGCTCGACTCCCAGGGCCCCGCCCTCACCGTCACCGCCGCGTTCGCCGTGGCCGCCGCGATCGCCGTCATGACCGTCCTGCGCCGCCGGACCCTGGTCCTCGACACCTGGAACAGCGAGCCGGCCGCCGCGGAACCCGTCGACCGCACCGCACCCGTCAAAGCCGAACCCGAGGAGTGAACCGATCGTGTCCGAGAACGCGGCGAACTGGTCGCGCATCCGCACAGGGAACGCACCCGGCGTCGTACTCGCCGTCGACTTCTACGGAACGGGCCGCCAGGAGGCCACCTTCCGCCACCTGTGCGACCTGCTCCCCGACCCGGTCGAGGTCTGGCACGCGGTCCCGCCCACCCCGGACGGCGACTGGTCCGCCGCCACCGGCGCCGGCCACCTGCACCGGTGGACCGAGGGGCTCGGCACAGTCCTCGCGGGACGGCCGGTGCGTGCCGTCGTCGGCTACTGCGCGGGCAGCGTCTTCGCCTCGGCCCTCGCCGACACCCTTGGCGAACGGGAGGGCCACCGGCCGCAGGTCGTGCTGTTCAACCCGGGCGTACCCGACGTCGCCACGCTCACCCGCGACTTCCGCGGCCTGATCGACGGCATGGATGTCCTCACGGACGAGGAGCGCGCCGGTCTGCTGGCCGAGATGACCGCGATCCAGCAGGCACACGCCCCCAACGCGCTGGTCCCGGTCGCCGAGCAGTACGCCGCCCTGTACCGCGAGGGCTGCGACCTGCTGTGCCAACGGCTCGGCGTGGACGCCTCGCTCGGCGCCGAACTGGCCACCGTTCTCCACTCCTACCTGGCCTATCTGACAGCGGCGCTCGACGTGCCGCCCGCCCCGCAGTGGCGCACCGCCACCTCGCTCACCTCCCGGGAGCACCGGGGCGCCGACTTCACCGACACCGAGCACGGCTTCGACGTCGCCCGCGCCGATCTGCTGAACTCCCCGCAGGTCGCCGCCGCGCTGGCCGCCCTCCTTCGCGAACACGAGGCGAGCCGATGATGCCCCTTGCCCTGCGGGACGCCTTCCTCGACCAGGCCACCCGGACCCCCGACGCCGACGCCGTCGTACACGGCGACAGAGTATGGACGTACCGCGAACTGGAGCTGTGCGCCGGGCGTATCGCCCGGACGCTGGCCGCACGCGGCGCGGGCCCGGGCACGCTGGTGGCGGTGCGACTGGCGCGCGGCCCCGAACTGATCGCCGCGCTCCTCGCGGTCGTGCTGACGGGGGCGGGCTATGTGCCGCTCGCCGACGACGACCCGCAGGACCGGGACCGGCACATCCTCGGTGACTGCGCCGCCGCGCTGCTGCTGGCCGAGCGTCCCTCGGACGACGGGCGCACCCTCACCCCGGACGAGGCGCCGGCGCCCGCCCGCCCGTTCGACGCGGCCCCGGTGCGGGCCGGTGATCCGGCCTACGTGATCTACACCTCCGGCTCCAGCGGCCGGCCCAAAGGCGTGCTGGTCGAGCACGGCGCGCTCGGCGCCTACCTGGCGGAGGCCCGCGCGCGCTACGACGGGCTGGCCGGGCGGACGGTGCTGCACTCCTCGGTGTCGTTCGACATGGCGGTGACCAGCCTGTGGGGCCCGCTCGTGAGCGGCGGCGCGATCCACGTCCTCGACCTGAAGGCGATCGCCTCCGGCGAACAGCCGCCGCCCGCCGCCACGGCCCGCCCCACCTTCCTCAAGGTCACCCCGTCGCATCTGCCCCTGCTGAGCCTGCTCCCGGACTCCTGCCTGCCCACCAGGCAGCTCGTGATCGGCGGTGAGGCGCTGACCGGCTCCGCGCTCGGGCACTGGCGCACCGCGCACCCCGACGTCACGGTCGTCAACGAGTACGGGCCCACCGAGGCGACCGTCGGCTGCTGCGCGTACGTCGTCCGCCCCGGCGACGCCGTGGACCCGGGTGCCGTCCCCATCGGGCGGGCGTTCGCGGGCACGCGCCTGTACGTGCTCGACGTGGAGGGCAAGCCGGTCGCCGCGGGCGCTGTGGGCGAACTCCACATCGCGGGCCGGCAGTTGGCGCGCGGTTACCTCGGGCGCGCGGAGCTGACCGACGAACGCTTCGTCCCGGACTCGTTCGCCGCCGACGGCTCCCGGATGTACCGCACCGGCGACCTGGTGCGCGAACGCCAGGACGGCAACCTCGAGTACCTCGGGCGCGCGGACGAGCAGCTGAAGGTCTCCGGGTACCGGATCGAGCCCGGTGAGATCGAGGCCGTGCTCCGCGGCCATGCGGGCGTGCGGGACTGCGCGGTCGTCGCCGTCGGCGCGGCAGATGCCCGGCGGCTCGTCGCCTACGTGACCCCGGGCCCTGGCTCCGCGCCCGACGCCGCCGCGCTGGCGCGGCACGCGGCCGAGGCGCTGCCGCCGTACATGGTGCCGGTGGCGTTCGTCGCCATACCCGAACTGCCGCTCACTCCCAATGGAAAGCTCGACCGGGCCGCGCTGCCCGAACCCCCTGCTGAGGGCGACGAGTCGGGCGACCGCAGCCTGGCCGAGACCCTGCTGTGCGAGCTGATGGCGCAGGCCCTGGGTGTCCCGGAGATCGGTGCCGACGCCGACTTCCTGGCGTCCGGCGGCAGCAGCATCACCGCGCTGAAGCTGGTCGCCGGTGCCCGCAGGGCCGGGATCCACCTCGAACTCACCACCGTCCTGCGCGAACGCACGGTGCGCCGCATCCTCGCGGCTCAGCCGGACGCCGCCCCGTTCACCGCCGAAGGAGCGCCCAAGTGACCAGGTCCGTAACGCTCACCCCCCTCGGCGGGATCACCCCCCGGCCCCGCGGCGAAGGGCTCACCTCCGGCGCCGAGTACGACCTGGGGGCGCTCGGCGACGCGGGCCCCGACTGGGTGCGGTCCCACGGCCCGCAACTGCGTGAGCGCCTCGCCACCGACGGGCTGATCCTGCTGCACGGCCTGTCCGCCGACGGCGACGGCGTCGACGGCTTCCACGATGTCGTCCGGTCCGTCGGCGGCGACCTGCTGCGCTACACCGAGCGGTCCACCCCGCGCAGCGTGGTCAAGGGGAACATCTACACCTCGACCGAGTACCCGGCCGACCAGCCCATCCCGATGCACAACGAAAGCTCGTACGCGTCCAGTTGGCCGTCCACGGTGTACTTCTTCTGCCACACCGCGCCGGGCACCGGCGGGGCCACGCCGGTCGCCGACAGCCGCGTCGTCCTCGACCTGATCCCGGCCGAGATCAGGGAGCGGTTCGCCAAGGGGGTCGTCTACACCCGTACATTCCGCGCCGAAATGGGGCTGAGCTGGCAAGAGGCGTTCCAGACCAAGGACCGCGCCGACGTCGAACGCCACTGCCGCACGCACGGCCAGGAGTTCTCCTGGGACGGTGACGTCCTGCACACCCGCCACCACCGCCCGGCCACCGCCGTCGACCCGGGCACGGAGGCCGAGGTGTGGTTCAACCAGGCGCACCTGTTCCATCTGTCCAGCCTGGAGCCGGACCTGCGCGACGTGCTCCTGGAGACGTACGGCGAGGACGGCCTGCCCCGCAACGCCCTGCTCGGCGACGGCAGTCCGATCCCCGACGGCGACCTGGCAGCGGTCCGCGCCGCCTACGACCGTGCCTCGCTCGCACTGCCCTGGCGGCAGGGCGACATCATGCTGGTCAGCAATATGCGGATGGCACACGGCCGCGAGCCCTTCACCGGCGAGCGCCGCATACTCGTCGCGATGACCTGACCATCCCTGGAGGACCCCATGAGCAACCCCTTCGACGACGAGGACGGCACCTTCCTCGTGCTGCGCAACGACGAGGACCAGTGCTCGCTGTGGCCGAACGGCTTTGCTCCGCCTGCCGGGTGGAGCATCGTGCACGGTCCGGACAGTCGCACCTCCTGTCTGGACCACATCGAGCGGACGTGGACGGACATGCGCCCTCAGAGCCTGGCCGCGGCCCTGGACGGGGCCGGCCAGGACACCCTTTGATCGAAGAAATCGCCGGGGCTCTCGCGACCGGGGCGGCGTCGTACTCGGCGACCATGTCGCCCAGGAGGGACAACCCGGCGCACCAGGTGTCTCACTACAGAACTGGCAGGGAGGGCTCACCGCCCTCGGCCGTGTCGCTCCCTATGTTCCAGTCGCAGGTCACTGCGACGCCGCACCTTCAGCTTCCGGTACACCTTGGTGAGGTGCTGCTCCACGGTGCTGACCGTTATGTAGAACCGGCGCGAGATCTGCTGATTGGTGTATCCCTGGGCCGCGAGCACCGCGACCCGTAGCTCGGCATCGGTCAGGTCGGCAACGCTGCCGTCCTTGGACAGGATGACGAAGTCGGCGCCTACCGCGAACTCGGGACCGCACAGGCTTGGCCGCGCGGCTGGGGCTCCGGCGTTCAGCGCCAGGCTCTTGGCCTGGCGTGCGGTGATTCCTGCGTGACGGGCTTCGCCAAGCTGACTCAGCGTGTGGCTCAGGTCGGCGAGGACCTGAGCTTGGGCAAGCTTGTTACCTGAAAGCATCCCGGTCGCCCTGCGCAAGGCAGGCGCCCGCTGCTGGACGGGACTGGCCAGTGCCATCGCGTGTGTGCAGAGGCCGCGTGTCCACACCTGCTCCTCGCCGAGCTTCTCCATCTGCGCGGTGAGCAGCTCCTTGGCCTTGGCGTTATCGCCTATCTTCAGGTAGGCCCACGCTGTGTCGATGCGCCAGGGGACCAGCATGGGAACGTCGAATCGAAGGCGCGCGGAGACCTCCTCGCAGACGCCGAAGTCGTGTAGCGCCGGATGCGGCCGTCCGGTGGACAGGTAGTAGCGTCCGCGCGCATGCAGGTACAGGGCACCGATGGGAGTTTCCTTCGCGGGCTCAGGCACTCGCGCCCGCAGCAGGGCGGCCGCATGCTGGTGTTCTCCCAGCTCGCTGTAGCCGAGCAGCAGGCAGGCGAGGGGCACGCCGAGCGCAATGCCCCAGCCTTTTGCGTTCAGCAGGGCCATGGCGCGGCGCGCGTCGGCCACGGCGCCCGCGGGGTCTCCGGTGCGGATCTTGATCAGCGCGTGCACGGCGAGCAGCAGGGCCTCCCAGGTCGGGCTGCCGCGATAGCGTTCCTTGTCGGCAAGGAGTGCTTGACACAGTTGCTCGGCGCGAATGAGCTGCTCCGAACCGATGAGATGCACCAGTGCGACCAACAGCGAGCTGATGGTCGATTCGTCCAACTGGATTTCCTGGGTTGTCTGGTCCGCAATGTGCGGAACCATAGCGCTCCGCAAGGACGTATCACCTGGCGCGTGGTTTTGCGAAAGCCGCCACTGCGCGACAGCTTTTCCGGGCATCTGGTGGTCAGCGAGACCCGGCAGAAAGCCCGCTGCCCAGCGCAGCGGCTCAACGGCGGCGTGCGACTCGGTGAGCAGGCTGGTTCGGGCGTTCAGAATCTCGACGGCTTCGCGCACTTGGCCCTGCCACAGCAAGAGGTTCGTCAAGATCACCGCTTGCCGACCACCGAGATGACCGCCACGAAGAGCGTTCAGCAAGTCGGGAATGTGATTGACCGCCGCCGCGGGGTCGATCCGCCACATTCCCCGCACGAGATCCGCGAGGATCGTCGGCCTGACCGACTCGTCATCACAGTCCTGGTACGCACGATGAAGATACCGGATCGCCGAATGCACCTCCCCGTCGCGCAGGCTGTCCTCGGCTGCGTCGCAGAGGATGGAAACAGCCCATGGATCCCGTATCCGCCCGGCCTCGATAATGTGGGCGGCGATGACCCCGGCAGGGCGCTCGTGGATGCTCAGCGTGTACGCGGCACGACGATGTAGGGCCGCGTACTCGTCAGTCGTTATCGTACTGAGTACTGCCTCCCGAATGGACTCATGCCGGAACAACGGGCCGTCGAGCAAAGCGGCGGCGTCGAGGATGCCGAGCGACCGCTTCGCGGCCTCCGTCGTCCGGTCGAGTATCTGGCCGAGGACTGTCGCGTCTGCGGGCTCATTTACTATGGCCAGCGCCTGCGCGGTGGCGATATCTGGCGGATCACAACGGTTAAGTATGGTCAGCGCGGACAAGGTGTACGCGTTTCCGGGAGCAAGCTGACCGGACGCCTCCGCGATGTCCTCGGCCAGCGCTTGCACGAGATGCGGATTTCCTCCGGTCAGCTCGTGAACTCGCGGCGCGAGGTCATCGATACGATTCTTCGAGATTCCATGCCTGGCGAGCACCGTGGCCACCCCTATGGCAGAGAGCGGCGCTAATTGAATGTGATGACAGTTCGGCTGTCGAAACAAATCTGTCAAATCCCAGGACTCACCTGATCCGGTTCTCTCCGTGAGCACTATGAAGACGCGGCCGGGCCGGGCATGCCGTGCCAAGTACGCAAGGAACCGCAGAGAAATTTTGTCCGCGTACTGGATGTCGTCAACGCAGATGACAAGTGGCAGTGCTTCAGCGAGGTAAATGAAAATCGCGCGCAGCTCGTCGAAGATGCACTTCATCTCAAGAGAGACAACATCCCCATCCTGCAGCTGCTCGATATTGGCAAGCGGCGCCTTGTCCAGCAGTACGGATACCTGCTCGACGTATATCTGGGGAACCCCATCCGACTGAAAGAGGCGGCGAATAAGGTCGAATTCGAATTGACATTCAAAGCGGGTGCATGTCGCCTCCAGAGTGAGGCCATCTCGGCGCTTCAAAATTCTTTCTGAAAATTCATTCAGTAGTGCCGATTTCCCGGTCGCTACCGGGCCCGTGATCCATGCGATTTGTTCCTTGCCCTGAAGGCATTCTATAAACAGTGAGTTCAGAACGGCCAGCTCAGTGGATCTTTCCGCCAGATTCATACTTTCCATTCCTGGTGTAAATCCATGTCACCGGCTGGCGGCTAGCGGTGGTTTGCTAGACCAGGGGGTAGGGGTTGAGGTGCCGGCTGTGGCGGATTCATTCAAAATCCCTTTCGCGACTGATTCAGAAACCGCTCCAAAGCGGTGTTGAAGACGGATCCGGTATTCTGCGTGCCGTGCCCACCGGGGATGATCAGCCGCTCGCCGGCCGTCTGCTCGGCGAGAGCATCGCTGATGTCTTCGAACATCTGACGCTGGCCGCCGCTGATGACGAGTTTGCTGAACGGAGCGGAGCGAAGAGCCGCCACGTCGATGTCGGCTTCCCAGGGCCACCGCGTGCCGCGAAGCGCCATCTGGGCAAAGGAAAGCAGCGACTCCGGAAGCGGGTCCGGATAGACCGATGTCGGATCGATCACGGCGAACAGAGCGCGGAAGTAATCTTCCGAAGACTCCGGCGGGGCCGCGATCAGGTCGCGCATCTCCCGCTCGTACTGGTCGACCGCGGGCTTCCCCCTGGCGACCGCGCTGGCGGCGCTCTCGATCAGCGTGATCGAGCGGACAAGATCGGGGCGGCGCAGGGCCGCGTCCATCGCGCCGAGCGTGCCGTAGGACTGCGAAACGAGGTGCGCGCCGCCTTCGAATTCCTCGAGCAACTCACCGATCAGTTTCCCGTCCTGAAGGTAGTCCTCGGGGAGGCCCTCAGCACTCTGACCGTAGTTGAGCCGGGACACGATCACCAGCCGCCAGCGTTCGGCCAAGGGCAACTGGGTCTGCCAGGCATCCAGTCCCCCGAATGCACCGCCGTGGACGAACACGATCGGTTCGCCGCTGCCGTATTCGACAATGTGCATTCCCCCAGGGCCGATGCGCTCAGTCCTCGGCGGTTCGGGCGGGACTTCGGTGAACAGCGTGGAAAGCAGCTTGTCCCTCAGGCCATCGATCGTGGGCGCGTCCAGGAACCAGGCCGCAGGCGGCGACGCGGCCAGCGCGGCACCCACCTGCTCCCTGATCTCCACGGCCATCAGGGAATCCATACCGAGCTCGTGCAGGGGCACGTCCGGAGCAATCTCGGCGGGCACTGTGCCGAGCACGACTGCGGTCTGCTCCAGCAGCACGGACTTGACCAGATCGGCTGCGGCCCCGGACTCTCCGCGACCCATGAGATCGGCGATGCGTGCAGAGTGATCCGGGCTGTTCACGGCGGCGGACACCCGCGTTCTCGTCGCGGGAGCAGACTTGACCGCACGCTCGAGCGTGGCGCCATCGGTGACTTTCAGATGAGCGCCAGTCATCCTTGCCACCTCGGTACCGTCCTCGGCTGTGAGCACGATATCCGCACACACCGTCTCGGCCGTCGCCTGACTGTCCCTGAGGAGGACGTGACAGCGCAGTGGGGTGCCCGGGTAGCCAAAGAACGAGTATTTCTCGATTTCCAGCAGGATAATGACGGAGTCCTGAGTTCCGTCCTGCGGCAGGCAGGCGAATACCATCTGCAGCATCGAGTCGATGATTCCGGGGTGCATCCGGTAGCCCTGATGCTGTTCATCCTCATGTGGCGCGCGCAGCCACCCTACGGCCTCTCCATCGCGACGTGAGATCCGCGTCAGCCATTGGGCCGAGGGCCCGAGGTGTATCTTCCGCTGCCACAGCGACCGGTAGAACGATTGGCCGTCGATCTGATTGACGCACCGTGTGAGGGCGGTCTCGATGTCCGGCTGCCCGGCGGGCTCCGAAGCCGACGTCAGCACTCCCTGGGCGTGCCCAATCCATTCAGCGGTGTCAGGCACCTTGCTGTGGTAACTGAATCGGCTTCGGCCTCCGCCCGAGTCCGCGAGTACCAGTTGGGTAGTCACTCGGCCGTCTTCGGGCAGGATCAGGGCTTGGGGCATGACGAGCCCTTCCATCCCTACCGCCGTCTCACCGCGGAGCCGGCCGATCGCCTGCACAGCGGCTTCCACGTAGAAGCCGGCGTTGACCAGCGTGATCGACCCGGATGAACAGTCGGCCAGGCTGGGATGTAGATCCGTGGTGAGTTCCGCCTGGAACTGAACCATCTCAAGCGGAGAGCTCAGCTGCTCGCCAAGCAGGGTTACGCTGGGCTCCGAAACGCTCGTCGCACGCCCCGACGAAGGCTCCGGGCGCGTCGTCTCGGGTACCGTGAACCAGTGGCGCCTGCGCGCGAACGCATATGTCGGCAGCTCGACCCGGCGCCGCTGACGGCCTTCGTCGAGGCCTGCCCAGTCAATGTTCACGCCTGCGACGTAAGCCTCTCCAAGACTTCGCGTCAGAATGCGCCAGTCACTGTTGTTTCGACGCAGCGACGGAAGAAACCGGCGACCCTCCGTGGGCATACTGCGCTTCGCGATCTCGCACAGATGGGGCGAGGGCCCGATCTCGATCAGTACCTCACACCCGAGATCGACCAGCTTGGCCAGACCGTCGGCGAAGCGCACCGGCTGACGTGCGTGATCACGCAGGTACGAGGCGTTCACTGTATCCGGCCCGTGCAGTTCGCCGGTGAGGTTGGAGATCAGCGACCGGTTCGGAGCCTGGTACGCCAACGTGGCCGCGAACTCCTCGAAGTCGTCGAGCACCGGATCCAGCAGTGCCGAATGGAATGCCTGAGAGACGGCCAGTTTCCTGGTCTTCAGACCCTTGATGTTGAGTTGGTCGGTCGCTCGATCCAGTGCCTTCTCGTCACCGGAGATCACGACATCGCGCGAACCGTTGATCGCTGCGATCGACAATTCGGCCGAGTACGGTGCGATCGCCTCGCGCGCCTCGTCCGGCGTGGCGAAGACCGCCGCCATCGCGCCCCCGGCCGGCAGGCTGTCCATGAGCCGCGCCCGTTCCGCGACCAGCGCGAGACCGTCTTCCAGGGAAAACACACCCGCGACGCAGGCCGCGGCCAGCTCGCCAATGCTGTGTCCGAGCATGCAAGCGGGGGTTACGCCCCAGCGCATCCACATCCGCGCCAGCGCGTACTGGAGCGCGAACAGAGCCGGCTGCGTGTAGCGGGTACGGTCGAGCAAGGCACCTGACTCGTTCTCGCCGAACATGACGGCGAGCAGCCCAGGATCCAGACGGTCACGCATGATCTCGTCGCACCGGTCGAGATCAGCCCGAAACTCGGGTTCGGTGTCGTACAGTTGCCTCCCCATCCCGGCGTACTGCGATCCCTGTCCGGTGAAGAGGAATCCCACCTTGGGACGTCCCGCGGGCGCGGTGTCGACGAGGACGTCCCGGCGAGTGTCCCCCCGCAGATACGAATCCAGATGATCAAGCAGCTGGGATGTCGTGTCGGCGGCGATGGCGAGCCGGTTCCGGAAGTGCGCGCGGCCGGTGTAGGCGGTAAACGCGATGTCCGCGAGTTCTGGACTCTCTTTCCCCAGGGTCTGGTGATACTTGCGGGCCAACGCGGACAGGGCATCGGCGTCCCGGGCGGAGATTGTCACCAGGTGAACCGGCCGATCGGTCCGCGCTCCGGACGGCTCGGCGACGGGTGGTTCCTCCAGCACGACATGGGAGTTCGTGCCGCTCGCCCCGAACGAACTTACGCCGGCCAGGCGGGGCCGGGATCCTCGCTGCCACGGGATGAGCTCGGTCGCCAGTCGTACCGGCAGCTCGTCCATGCCGATGTCCGGGTTGACCTCCCGGAGGTGCAGCAGCGGGGGGATGGCCTCATTCCGCATGCACAGCACGGTCTTGATAAGGCCGACGACTCCCGCTGCGGGTTCCAGGTGCCCGATGTTCGTTTTCACGGAGCCGAGCACGACCGGCCGGTCCGGATCGCGCCCCGGTCCAAGTACGGCAGACAGCGCGCGTACCTCGATGGGGTCCCCCAGCCGGGTACCGGTGCCGTGGGCCTCGACGTAGTCGATCTCGGAACCCGCAACGCCGGCGCCCGCGAGGGCGTCCCTGATCACCTTCTGCTGGGCTTGGGGGTTGGGTACGGTGATTCCGCTGCTGCGGCCGTCGTGGTTGACCGCGGACCCGCGGATGACCGCCAGGATCCGGTCGTTGTCCCGCTGCGCCGCGGACAGGCGCTTGAGCACGACAACGCCGCAGCCCTCACCTCGAACATAACCGTCAGCGGATTTGTCGAAAGTCTTGCACCAACCTTCAGGGGAGAGCATTCCGGCCTGGCTCGCCACCTGGAATGCCTCCGGTTCGAGGAGCATGTTCACGCCGCCCGCCAGTGCGGTGTCGCAGTCTCCCGAACGCAGGCTCTGGCAGGCCAGGTGGACAGAAACCAGCGAGGAAGAGCAGGCGGTGTCAAGGGAGAGGCTTGGTCCTTGCAGGCCGAGCCAGTAGGACAGCCGCCCCGCCATGAACGTTGACGCCCCTCCGGTACCTACGTATCCGTCCAGTTTGGAGGCGGGCAAGTTCTTGTGGAGGAGCAGGGTGTAGTCCACTCCGGTGACCCCGACGAACACCCCGGTCCGGGTGTCGCGCAGGCGGTCCATCGGCGCGCCGGCGTCCTCCAAGGCCGCCCATCCCACTTCGAGGAAGAGACGTTGCTGCGGATCCATGTGCGCCGCTTCACGCGGGGAGATGCCGAAGAACGCTGCGTCAAAACAGTCGGCCTGGTCGATGAAAGCGCCGCGCCAGGCGTGCTCCGCAGCACCGAGCTCTTCGGTACTCCGCCGTGATGACGGCATCTCGGATACCATATCCGTCCCGGTGCGCACCAGTTCCCAGAACGCTGCGGGGTCATCCGCACCTGGTACCCGACACGCCATGCCTACGATAGCGATCGGCTCGTTCCGGGCGTATTCTCCGGCCGCCACCGCCTCACGCAGCTCGCGGATCTCGGCGATCGCACGGCGAAGGGCGTCATCGCGTCGACCTTCTTGGGAACTCATCGCGGTATTGCCCCTTTACGGATCGTTTGAGCCTGCTCGATCTCCGCTTCCAGAATGGTGAGCAGATCGGCTTCTGAGACGTCGTCGTCTGAGGGGTCGTTGCCTGACAGGTCGTCGCCTGACAGCTCGTCGCCTGACAGGTCGTCGTCTGACAGGTCGCGTACAACGTGGTCTGCCAGCACGGGTACGCTCAACGACGGCACCTCGGCGATGGGCTCCGGCGAACTCTCGACGGCGCTCGCCAGAAAGTCGACGAGTGCGTTCACGGTCGGCTGCTCAAACAAAAGCGTGCCGGGCAATTCTCCTTTGAGGCGGTCTTCAAGCTTCTTGCGGAGTTCGGTAGCCATCAGCGAGTCCATGCCCAGCTGGAAGAAGCCACCGTCAAGGTCGATTTCATCGGCCGGTATCTCAAGCAGATCGGCAGTCAGACCTACTACCAGATCGAGAAGTTGTTCCCGGCCGACGACCGTGGGGGCATCGAACCTCGGTTCAGCCGCAACTGGCGCGACCTTCTGGGGCTCTGCGGCCGACGGTGGTGCAGGCACGTCCAGCCGGGTGGGTGCGGACCAGTACCGTTTTCTCTGGAATGCGTACGTCGGAAGTTCGATATGGCGGACGCCGCCGCCGTAGACACTCGGCCAGTCCAGTACCATCCCGTGCGCGTGTGCCTGCGCAAGGGCACGCAGGAAGTCCCGCTTCCCGAACTCCTCGGCCGACGGGGTGACGATCACCAGCGGCTGCCTGCTGGAAGCCCCGGCCATGTCCCGCAGCTGTCGGGTGAGCGCCGGATCGTGGCCGAGCTGGATGATCGCGTTGTGTCCCTGGGCCACCAGTTCGCCGATCGTCTCCGTGGACGCCACCGCGGCCGCATCGCCCGCTCCGCACTGCCTCCAAATCTTGATGAGGCGATCGTCATCAGGGCGGCCCAGGCTCAGGAACACCGGCCGGAGCGTGCGTGCAATCGCCGTGACGACCTGCGCGTCGTCCGCTCCGTCCGCGACCGCGGACAGGCCGTCGGCCAGTTCCACGCGACTGCCGGCGACCACGACGGCCCGGTGGCGCAGCGCGCTGCGGGTGGTCGCGGCGGACCAGCCAATGTCGGCGACGGCCAGTTCCGGCCGGGCCATCACGTGGTCGCGGAGCCGACGCGCCTGCGCACGCAGGGCATCCGGAGTGTGACCGGAGACCGGTACGGCGACCAGGGCCGGAGGGGCGACATCGAGGACAGGCTCAGGCAAGGGCTCGGCCTGCTCGACGATCACGTGCGCATTCGTCCCGCTGACGCCGAACGCCGACACTGCCGCCCGGCGCGGCTGCGACTGTGGCCACTCCTGTTCCTCGGTCAGCAGCCGCACTGTCCCGGCCGACCAGTCCACATGCGGGCTGGCCTGCCCTGCATGAAGGGTCTTGGGCATCAGACCGTTCCGGATGGCCTGGACGACTTTGATCACGCCGCCGACGCCGGCCGCCGCCGCGCTGTGCCCGATGTTCGATTTGAGCGAGCCCAGCCAGACCGGCTTCTCCGGCGCGTGGCCGACGCCGTAGGTCGCAAGCAGCGCGTTGGCCTCGACCGGATCGCCGAGCGGCGTACCCGTCCCGTGGGCCTCGATGAGATCAATGTCCTCAGGACTCAGTCCGGCATCGGCCAGCGCGGAACGGATGACTCGCTGCTGGGCCAGGCCGTTCGGCGCCGTCAGGCCGTTACTTGCGCCGTCAGAGTTGATGGCGCTGCCGCGTATCACTGCCAGCACTCGGTGCCCCAGACGCCGAGCATCGGAAACCCTCTCCAGCAGGAGCATTCCGGCGCCTTCGGCCCAACTGGTGCCGTCAGCGCCCGAGCCGAAGGCCTTGCATCTGCCGTTGGTAGCCAGCCCGCGCTGTCGGCTGAAGGACACGAACGCCGCCGGGGTCGCCAGCACGGTCGCCCCGCCGGCCAGCGCGAGATTGCTCTCCCCCGTCCGGAGAGACTGGGCCGCGAGGTGCATGGCCACCAGGGACGACGAGCAGGCGGTGTCGATCGTCATGGCGGGGCCTTGGGTGCCCAGGGTGTAGGCGATTCTCCCCGACGCGACGCTCTGCGCCAGTCCTGTGCTCTGATACGCGGTCAGTTCTTCCGTGTCGTAGTCGTAATCTCGCATCGAGATGCCGACGAAGACGCTGGTCTGGGTCCCGCGCACCGACGCGGGATCCATGCCGGCCCTCTCAAATGCCTCCCACGTGGTCTCCAGCAGCAGCCGCTGCTGCGGGTCCATCGCCTGAGCCTCGACATGGGAGATCCCGAAGAACATGGGGTCGAACCCGGCAATGTCGTCGAGGAACCCGCCCTCCCGCGTATAGCTGGTGCCGGGATGGTCGGGATCGGGGTCGAAGATATCGCTCGGCCATCCGCGATCGGTGGGAAAACCGGAGATCGCGTCAACGCCGTCGGCGACCAGACGCCACAGGTCTTCCGGGTCGGCCACCGCGCCCGGATAGCGGCAGGCCATGCCGATGATGGCGATCCCATCCTCGTCTTCCTCCTGCCGTTCCGGCTGCTGGGCGGGGATCGCCCGCTGCTGCGGCTGCAGGGTGCTCATGAAATCGAGCAGGGCGGCGGGCGTGGGGTAGTCGAAGACGAAGCTGCTCGGCAGGTTCAGGCCCGTCACGAGCTCCAACTGCCGGCGCAGTTCCATGACGCTGACCAAGGTCAGGCCCAGGTCTCGAAAGCTCGTGGTCAGTTCGATCGAATCGAGATCGCTGATGCCCGTGACCGCGGCAAGGTTCTGGATGAGCAACGACTCCAGCTGCGCCGAGGGGAGGGCTTCAGCCGACGCGTCGGCGGCATCCGTTCCGGGAGTGCTCTCGCCGCGCGGTTCGGTGTCTCCTCCGTTGGTCTCGGCCAGCAGGTGCCGTGTGACCTCGATGGGGTTGGGGTGGTCGAATGCCAGGGTGGAGGGCAGGCGCAGACCTGTGACCTGCGCCAGCCGGTTCCGCAGGTCGACCGCGGCCAGGGAGCCCAGGCCCAGTTCCTTGAACGGGTGGACGGGATCGATGTCGCCGGGGGAGTCGTGGCCCAGCACCGAAGCGACCTGGGCCCGCACCAGGTCCAGAACCGTGCGCTCCCGGTCGGCCTCGGAAACCCCGGCCAGCCGACGGGCCAGCGCCCCGCCCGGGCCGCCGGCCTCCTCGGCGGCAACCGGGACCGGGTGTTCGGTCCGGGTCAGGCCGGCTGCGGCCGGGTCCCCGGCCGCAGCCGGCAGCAGCCAGTACCGCTGCCGCTGGAAGGCATACGTCGGCAGATCCACCCGCCGCGCCCCACTGCCGTCGTAGAACGCCTCCCAGTCCACCACCACCCCGGCCGTGTGCGCGGCAGCCAGCGACAGCGCGAACCGGGCCGGCCCGCTCTCACCGCGGCGCAGCGTCCCCGTCACCATGACCTGGTCTGCGGCATCCAGCGTCTGGAGCGTCTCCTCGACGGGCAGGCCCAGCACCGGGTGCGGGGACACCTCGACGAAACAGCCCACGCCGTCACCGGCCAGCGCCCGCACGCCCGGCTCGAACCCGACCCGGCCCCGCAGGTTCTCGTACCAGTAGTCCGCGTCGAGCCCGGCCGTGTCGATGAACGTGTCGCGCACCGTGGAGTAGAACGGGACCTGGCCGGCCCGCGGGCTCACCGGGGCCAGCGCTTCCAGGAGTTCCTGCCGTATCTCCTCCACCTGAGCCGAGTGCGACGCGTAATCGACCGCCACCCTCCTCGCCCGGATCCCGGCTTCCTCGCATACGGCCGTCAGGTCATCCAGCGCGTCCGCATCACCCGCGACCACCACTGCCGAGGGGCTGTTGACCGCCGCGACCGACACACGCCCCCCGTAGGGTGCGATCAGCTCCGTGGCCCGCTGCTCGGACACCGCCACCGACACCAGGCCCCCGCGGCCCGACAACCGCTCACCGATGATCCGGCTGCGCAACGCCACAACCCTCACGGCATCCTCCAGCGACAGCCCCCCGGCCACATACGCGGCAGCAGCCTCCCCCTGCGAATGCCCCAACACCGCATCAGGCACCACACCACAGGACCGCCACAACGCGGCCAGCGACACCATCACCGAAAACAACACCGGCTGCACCACATCAACCCGCTCCAAGCCCGGCGCACCCGACACCCCCCGAACCACGTCCTCCACCCGCCAGTCCACAAACTCCGCCAACGCATCACCACAGGCCGCCAACTCCGCGGCGAACACCGGCGAAGAATCCAGCAGATCCGCCGCCATCCCCTCCCACTGCGACCCCTGCCCCGGGAACACAAACACCGTCCGACCACCACCGGCCCGGCCCAACACCACATTCCCAGCCGGCTCCCCCGCAGCCAAAGCCTCCAACCCCGCCAACAACCCGCCACGATCAGCAGCCACCACCGCCGCCCGATCCTCCAGATGCCCCCGCGTCACCGCCGACGAAAACCCCACATCAAGCACCGACAACCCCGCATCACCCACCACCAACTCCCGCACCCGACCCGCCTGCGCAGCCAACGCCACCCCACCTCGCCCCGACAACACAACCGGCACATAAACCAGAGGTTCCCTGCCGTCGGACTCTTCTTCTTCGGCGGGCGCTTCTTCTTCGACGGGGGCTTCTTCTTCGACGGGCGCTTCTTCTTCGACGGGCGTTTCTTCTTCGGCGGGGGCTTCTTCCAGGATGACGTGGGCGTTGGTGCCGCTGATCCCGAACGAGGACACACCCGCCCGCCGGGGCCGGGCCCCAGCCGGCCACTCCTCCGCCTCGGCCAGCAGCCGCACCCCGCCGACGTCCCAGTCCACATGCGGCGAGGGCGCATCCACATGCAGCGTGCGCGGCAAAACCCCATGCCGCATCGCCATCACCATCTTGATCACCCCCGCCACACCCGCCGCCGCCTGCGCATGACCGATGTTCGACTTCACCGACCCCAACCACAGCGGCCCACCGACCCGGCCACGGCCGTAAACCTCCAACAACGCCCCCGCCTCGATCGGATCCCCCAACCGAGTCCCGGTCCCATGCCCCTCCACCGCATCCACATCCCCAGGCCCCAACCCCGCAGACGCCAACGCCGCCCGAATCAACCGCTCCTGCGACGGCCCGTTCGGCGCCGCCAACCCATTACTCGCCCCGTCCTGATTCACCGCACTACCCCGCACCAACCCCAACACCCGACGCCCATTACGCCGCGCATCCGACAACCGCTCCAGCACCAACAGCCCCATACCCTCGGAAAACCCCGTCCCATCCGCCGCAGCCGCATACGCCTTACACCGCCCATCCGGCGCCAACCCCCGCTGCCGACTGAACTCGATAAACGTCTCCGGAGTCGCCATCACCGTCACCCCACCGGCCAACGCCAACGAACACTCCCCCGACCGCAACGCCTGCGACGCCAAATGCACCGCCACCAACGACGACGAACACGCCGTATCCACCGTCACCGCAGGCCCGGTAAACCCGAACGCATAACTCACCCGCCCCGACGCCACACTCGACGCACTACCCGTCATCCGGAACCCCTCCGACTCCGGCCCCGGCCCGCCGTAATCACCCGCCATCACCCCGCAGAACACCCCCGTATCACTGCCCCGCAACGACACCGCAGAAATCCCCGCGTCCTCCAACGCCTCCCACGCCCCCTCCAGCAACAGCCGCTGCTGCGGATCCATCGCCAAAGCCTCCCGCGGACTGATCCCGAAAAACCCCGCATCGAAATCCCCCACCCCCTCCAAAAACCCCCCCTCACGCACATACATCCTCCCCAACCGATCCGGATCCGGGTCAAACAACCCCTCCGCATCCCACCCCCGATCCACCGGCATCCCCGAAACCGCATCCCCACCCCCCACCACCAAATCCCACAACCCCTCCCCCGACACCACCCCACCCGGAAACCGACAACCCACTCCCACCACCGCCAACGGCTCAGAAGCACGGCTCTCATATTCGTTCAGCTGATCTCGAGCTTCGTTGAGCTGAGCAGCAAGCCTCTTCACGTAACGAACCAGCTTTTCCTGCTGCTGGACTCCAGTTTCCAAGGAATCCACACCTGCCCCTTCAGTACATTTTCACTACTTGTGGACTTGAAACTCACTAACCGTATTCTTCATCGAGCGCATCCAAAACATCATCCAACGTCACGGCCTCGCTCAGGCGATCAGCAGCACTATGAGATTCATGACCGGACAACGTCTTAAGAATTAGGCGCAAGCGCTCGGCGACATTCTCTTTCTCATCCCTTTTCAGGGTGGCAACCAATTCCTCGAGACTGGAGAGTTGCCTATCGACCGGTGACTGCAGCCCTGCGTGACCGCCTGCCCTGTTGACTTCGGAAAGCACTAGTCCCGTAAGGGATTCCGCTGTCGGGTGGTCGAATATCAGGGTGGAGGGCAGGCGCAGGCCGGTGGCCTGCGCCAGCCGGTTCCGCAGCTCGACCGCGGCCAGCGAGTCGAAGCCGAGTTCCTTGAACGGGCGGGCGGGATCGACGTCGCCGGGGGAGTCGTGGCCCAGCACCGAAGCGACCTGGGCCCGCACCAGGTCCAGGACCGTGCGCTCCCGGTCGGCCTCGGGGACCCCGGCCAGCCGACGGGTCAGCGCCCCGCGCGGGCCGGACCGGGTGGCCGGGGTCCGCACCAGGCCGCGCATCAGTTCCGGCAGCAGGCCCTCTCGCGCCTGGGCCCGCAGCGCCCGCAGGTCCAGCAGCACCGGCGCGACCAGGGCCTCGCCCAGGCCGAGTGCCCGGTCGAGCAGTTCCAGGCCCTGGCCGCCCGGGATCGGGGCCACGCCGAGGCGGGCCAGGCGCGCCCGGTCGGCGGCGCCGAGCCCGCCGGTCATGCCGGTGGCGGCCTCCCACAGTCCCCACGCCAGCGAGACCGCGGGCAGCCCGGCGGCCCGGCGGCGGGCCGCCAGGGCGTCCAGGAACGCGTTCGCCGCGGCGTAGTTCGCCTGCCCGGGGCTGCCGAGCAGCGCCGCGGCCGAGGAGAACAGCACGAACGCCGACAGGTCCGTGCCCGCGGTCAGCTCGTGCAGGTGCAGCGCCGCGTCGGCCTTCGGCCGCAGCACCCGTTCCAGCTGGGCCGACTCCATCGACTCGACGGTCCCGTCGTCGAGGACCCCGGCCGCGTGCACCACCGCCGTCAGCGGGTGCTCCAGCGATTCCAGCAGGGCCGCCAGCTGGGCCCGATCGGCCACGTCGCATGCCTCCACCCGCGCGTCCGCGCCTAGGGCGGCCAGCTCGGCGGCCAGTTCCGCCGCCCCGTCGGCGTCCGGGCCCCGGCGGCTGACCAGCAGCAGGCGCCGTGCCCCGTGCTGCGCCGCCAGGTGCCTGGCGACCAGAGCGCCCAGGCCGCCGGTGCCGCCGGTGACCAAGACCGTTCCCTCCGGGTCCAGCAGCGGCGCGACCCCGTCCTCCGCGGGGGCGCTGCGGGCACGGGCGAGTCTCGGTGCCAGGATCCGGCCGCCGCGGACGGCGAGCTGGGACTCGCCCGCCGCGGCCAGCGCGTCCCAGTCCGGGGGCTCGCCGTCGTCCAGGTCGGCCAGCACCAGCCGGCCAGGGTGCTCGGACTGGGCGCTGCGGACCAGGCCCCATACCGGCGCCTGCGCCAGGTCCAGGTCCAGGTCTTGCCCGGCGGCGACCGCGTTCCGGGTGACCACCGCCAGCCTGGTTCCGGCCAGGCACTCGCTGGCCAGCCACCGCTGCAGCAGCCCCAGGACCCGCCCGGCGACGGCGTGCGCGTCCTCGCCGGGGCCGGCCTCCGTCAGGACGGTCTCCGGTGCCGCCGCGCCGCCGACCACCGCCTGCTCCAGTTCCGCCAGGTCCCCGAACCGGCCCCACTCCGCCGGGGCTCCCGGCAGCTCGCCCAGCACGGCCGCCCGGACCCGCGGCGCGGAAGCGCCCCCGGCGGCCGGAACCCAGTCCACCCGGAACAGCGGGGCCTGCCCGCCCGTCCGGGCCGCCTCAAGCTGCGACGGCTCGACCGGCCGCAGGGCCAGCTCGGCCACGGCCGCCACCAGGCTGCCGTCCTCGGCGGCGGCGTCGACCCGGACCGCAGTCCCGCCCGCCGGGCTGACCCGGACTCGGGCCCGGCCCGCCCCGGGCTCCCCGAGCCTCACCCCCGACCACGAGAACGGCAGCTCCGCCAGGCTGTCGTCCTCCCGGCCGAGCAGGCCGGCGTGCAGCAGCGCGTCGAACAGGGCCGGGTGGATCCCGAAACCTGCCCCGGCGCCCGCAGCGTCGGGCAGCGCCACCTCCGCGTAGACGCCGTCGCCGGCGCGCCAGGCCGCTTCCAGCCCGCGGAAGGCGGGCCCGTAGTCGTATCCTCGTCCGGCCACCTGCTCGTAGAACGCCTCCACCTCGACCGGCTCCGCGCCGACCGGCGGCCACTGCCCCGGCGCCCACGGCGCCTCGTCGGCGTCCCTGGCGAGCCACCCGCGCGCGTGGCACGCCGCCTCAACCTGCCCGTCCTCGTCCTGGGCCTCCGGGCGGGAGTAGACCGCGACCGGCCGGCGGCCGTCCTCTTCGGGCTCGCCTACGGTCACCTGCACCCGGGCCCCGGTGCCTTCCTCCAGGACCAGCGGCGCCTGCAAGACCAGTTCCTCGATCACCGGGCAGCCCGCCCCGGCGCCGGCCGCCAGCGCCAGCTCGGCCAGCAAGGTCCCGGGCGCGATCACGACACCGAGGACGGCATGGTCACGCAGCCACGGCTGCGACTCCGCCGACAGCCTCCCGGTGAACAGCCACTCGTCCCGGTCCCCGACCTGCGCGGTGGCGGCCAGGACTGGGTGTTCGGTCCGGGTCAGGCCGGCTGCGGCCGGGTCCCCGGCCGCGGCCGGCAGCAGCCAGTACCGCTGCCGCTGGAAGGCATACGTCGGCAGATCCACCCGCCGCGCCCCACTGCCGTCGTAGAACGCCTCCCAGTCCACCACCACCCCGGCCGTGTGCGCGGCAGCCAGCGACAGCGCGAACCGGGCCGGCCCGCTCTCACCGCGGCGCAGCGTCCCCGTCACCATGACCTGGTCTGCGGCATCCAGCGTCTGGAGCGTCTCCTCGACGGGCAGGCCCAGCACCGGGTGCGGGGACACCTCGACGAAACAGCCCACGCCGTCACCGGCCAGCGCCCGCACGCCCGGCTCGAACCCGACCCGGCCCCGCAGGTTCTCGTACCAGTAGTCCGCGTCGAGCCCGGCCGTGTCGATGAACGTGTCGCGCACCGTGGAGTAGAACGGGACCTGGCCGGCCCGCGGGCTCACCGGGGCCAGCGCTTCCAGGAGTTCCTGCCGTATCTCCTCCACCTGAGCCGAGTGCGACGCGTAATCGACCGCCACCCTCCTCGCCCGGATCCCGGCTTCCTCGCATACGGCCGTCAGGTCATCCAGCGCGTCCGCATCACCCGCGACCACCACTGCCGAGGGGCTGTTGACCGCCGCGACCGACACACGCCCCCCGTAGGGTGCGATCAGCTCCGTGGCCCGCTGCTCGGACACCGCCACCGACACCAGGCCCCCGCGGCCCGACAACCGCTCACCGATGATCCGGCTGCGCAACGCCACAACCCTCACGGCATCCTCCAGCGACAGCCCCCCGGCCACATACGCGGCAGCAGCCTCCCCCTGCGAATGCCCCAACACCGCATCAGGCACCACACCACAGGACCGCCACAACGCGGCCAGCGACACCATCACCGAAAACAACACCGGCTGCACCACATCAACCCGCTCCAAGCCCGGCGCACCCGACACCCCCCGAACCACGTCCTCCACCCGCCAGTCCACAAACTCCGCCAACGCATCACCACAGGCCGCCAACTCCGCGGCGAACACCGGCGAAGAATCCAGCAGATCCGCCGCCATCCCCTCCCACTGCGACCCCTGCCCCGGGAACACAAACACCGTCCGACCACCACCAGCCCGGCCCAACACCACATTCCCAGCCGGCTCCCCCGCAGCCAAAGCCTCCAACCCCGCCAACAACCCGCCACGATCAGCAGCCACCACCGCCGCCCGATCCTCCAGATGCCCCCGCGTCACCGCCGACGAAAACCCCACATCAAGCACCGACAACCCCGCATCACCCACCACCAACTCCCGCACCCGACCCGCCTGCGCAGCCAACGCCACCCCACCTCGCCCCGACAACACAACCGGCACATAAACCAGAGGTTCCCTGCCGTCGGACTCTTCTTCTTCGGCGGGCGCTTCTTCTTCGACGGGGGCTTCTTCTTCGACGGGCGCTTCTTCTTCGACGGGCGTTTCTTCTTCGGCGGGGGCTTCTTCCAGGATGACGTGGGCGTTGGTGCCGCTGATCCCGAACGAGGACACACCCGCCCGCCGGGGCCGGGCCCCAGCCGGCCACTCCTCCGCCTCGGCCAGCAGCCGCACCCCGCCGACATCCCAGTCCACATGCGGCGAAGGCGCATCCACATGCAGCGTGCGCGGCAAAACCCCATGCCGCATCGCCATCACCATCTTGATCACCCCCGCCACACCCGCCGCCGCCTGCGCATGACCGATGTTCGACTTCACCGACCCCAACCACAGCGGCCCACCGACCCGGCCACGGCCGTAAACCTCCAACAACGCCCCCGCCTCGATCGGATCCCCCAACCGAGTCCCGGTCCCATGCCCCTCCACCGCATCCACATCCCCAGGCCCCAACCCCGCAGACGCCAACGCCGCCCGAATCAACCGCTCCTGCGACGGCCCGTTCGGCGCCGCCAACCCATTACTCGCCCCGTCCTGATTCACCGCACTACCCCGCACCAACCCCAACACCCGACGCCCATTACGCCGCGCATCCGACAACCGCTCCAGCACCAACAGCCCCATACCCTCGGAAAACCCCGTCCCATCCGCCGCAGCCGCATACGCCTTACACCGCCCATCCGGCGCCAACCCCCGCTGCCGACTGAACTCGATAAACGTCTCCGGAGTCGCCATCACCGTCACCCCACCGGCCAACGCCAACGAACACTCCCCCGACCGCAACGCCTGCGACGCCAAATGCACCGCCACCAACGACGACGAACACGCCGTATCCACCGTCACCGCAGGCCCGGTAAACCCGAACGCATAACTCACCCGCCCCGACGCCACACTCGACGCACTACCCGTCATCCGGAACCCCTCCGACTCCGGCCCCGGCCCGCCGTAATCACCCGCCATCACCCCGCAGAACACCCCCGTATCACTGCCCCGCAACGACACCGCAGAAATCCCCGCGTCCTCCAACGCCTCCCACGCCCCCTCCAGCAACAGCCGCTGCTGCGGATCCATCGCCAAAGCCTCCCGCGGACTGATCCCGAAAAACCCCGCATCGAAATCCCCCACCCCCTCCAAAAACCCCCCCTCACGCACATACATCCTCCCCAACCGATCCGGATCCGGGTCAAACAACCCCTCCGCATCCCACCCCCGATCCACCGGCATCCCCGAAACCGCATCCCCACCCCCCACCACCAAATCCCACAACCCCTCCCCCGACACCACCCCACCCGGAAACCGACAACCCACCCCCACCACCGCCAACGGCTCGTCCTGCGCCGCCGGCCGCAGAGCGCCGACCACCCGGCCCTCACCCGGCCGCCGGCCGCCGCCGGCCTCCGCCGCCAAGTACCCTGCGGCCTCGGCCAGCAGGTGCCGTGTGACCTCGATGGGGTTGGGGTGGTCGAATGCCAGGGTGGAGGGCAGGCGCAGACCTGTGACCTGCGCCAGCCGGTTCCGCAGGTCGACCGCGGCCAGGGAGCCCAGGCCCAGTTCCTTGAACGGGTGGACGGGATCGATGTCGCCGGGGGAGTCGTGGCCCAGCACCGAAGCGACCTGGGCCCGCACCAGGTCCAGAACCGTGCGCTCCCGGTCGGCCTCGGAAACCCCGGCCAGCCGACGGGCCAGCGCCCCGCCCGGGCCGCCGGCCTCCTCGGCGGCAACCGGGACCGGGTGTTCGGTCCGGGTCAGGCCGGCTGCGGCCGGGTCCCCGGCCGCAGCCGGCAGCAGCCAGTACCGCTGCCGCTGGAAGGCATACGTCGGCAGATCCACCCGCCGCGCCCCACTGCCGTCGTAGAACGCCTCCCAGTCCACCACCACCCCGGCCGTGTGCGCGGCAGCCAGCGACAGCGCGAACCGGGCCGGCCCGCTCTCACCGCGGCGCAGCGTCCCCGTCACCATGACCTGGTCTGCGGCATCCAGCGTCTGGAGCGTCTCCTCGACGGGCAGGCCCAGCACCGGGTGCGGGGACACCTCGACGAAACAGCCCACGCCGTCACCGGCCAGCGCCCGCACGCCCGGCTCGAACCCGACCCGGCCCCGCAGGTTCTCGTACCAGTAGTCCGCGTCGAGCCCGGCCGTGTCGATGAACGTGTCGCGCACCGTGGAGTAGAACGGGACCTGGCCGGCCCGCGGGCTCACCGGGGCCAGCGCTTCCAGGAGTTCCTGCCGTATCTCCTCCACCTGAGCCGAGTGCGACGCGTAATCGACCGCCACCCTCCTCGCCCGGATCCCGGCTTCCTCGCATACGGCCGTCAGGTCATCCAGCGCGTCCGCATCACCCGCGACCACCACTGCCGAGGGGCTGTTGACCGCCGCGACCGACACACGCCCCCCGTAGGGTGCGATCAGCTCCGTGGCCCGCTGCTCGGACACCGCCACCGACACCAGGCCCCCGCGGCCCGACAACCGCTCACCGATGATCCGGCTGCGCAACGCCACAACCCTCACGGCATCCTCCAGCGACAGCCCCCCGGCCACATACGCGGCAGCAGCCTCCCCCTGCGAATGCCCCAACACCGCATCAGGCACCACACCACAGGACCGCCACAACGCGGCCAGCGACACCATCACCGAAAACAACACCGGCTGCACCACATCAACCCGCTCCAAGCCCGGCGCACCCGACACCCCCCGAACCACGTCCTCCACCCGCCAGTCCACAAACTCCGCCAACGCATCACCACAGGCCGCCAACTCCGCGGCGAACACCGGCGAAGAATCCAGCAGATCCGCCGCCATCCCCTCCCACTGCGACCCCTGCCCCGGGAACACAAACACCGTCCGACCACCACCGGCCCGGCCCAACACCACATTCCCAGCCGGCTCCCCCGCAGCCAAAGCCTCCAACCCCGCCAACAACCCGCCACGATCAGCAGCCACCACCGCCGCCCGATCCTCCAGATGCCCCCGCGTCACCGCCGACGAAAACCCCACATCAAGCACCGACAACCCCGCATCACCCACCACCAACTCCCGCACCCGACCCGCCTGCGCAGCCAACGCCACCCCACCTCGCCCCGACAACACAACCGGCACATAAACCGGAGACACGCCCTCGTCTGACGACGGATCATCAGGCTGGGGAGGTGCGCCAGTAAGCACCACGTGACAGCATGTTCCACCAATGCCCAATGACGTAACGCCAGCCGCAATCTGAGAAATATCCGTCGGCCATGCCTGCGTCATCGTGCCGACGCAGAGATTCAGGCCATTCAGGTCAATATCCGGATTAGGTACAGCATAGTTAAGACTCGGAACCAATCGCCGATGATAAACACACAGTGAAGTCTTGATCAGGCCAACGATTCCTGCAGCACCTTCAAGGTGTCCGATATTTGTCTTGACCGAGCCGACAACAAGCGGAGCAGGGCGTCCCACTCCCTGTCCGTACACCGCCCCTAGTGCAGCAGCCTCCACAGGATCACCAACGCGCGTCCCTGTACCGTGCAGTTCGACATATTGAACCTGGGCCGCCTCCCTGCGCGCCTCGGCCAGGGCAGCCTTAAGAACAGAGACCTGAGCAGCAGGACTGGGCTTAGTTATTCCTTCAATTCCCGAACCGGCCCCAACAGCGCTACCTTCAATTACCGAGTAGATACGATCCCCGTCTTCGATTGCATCCTCAACCCTCTTCAGTACTATGACCCCGCCTCCCTCACCCCGGACATAACCATTGGCTCGCTCGTCGAATACATAACAGCATCCGTCGGGTGAGAGAGCACCCACCGCTTCGGGCACAGCACTGCCAAATGAAGACAAATTAAGCTGCACTCCACCGGCCAGAACAACGTCGGTTTCACCTCTGCAAAGACTCTCACACGCAAGATGAACCGCCACGAGCGACGAGGACTGCCCCGCGTCTACCGTCATGCTAGGCCCGTGGAAGTTATACATGCGCGAAATTCGATTAGCAATGAGCGAACGGCCAACACCTGTAAGGGTGTAGGCGTTCACGCCATCCAAACCTGCCGCAGCGACCATATCCGCATAATCACAGGCCATAACACCGAGAAAGACACCGAGTCGAGAACTCTCGTATCGAGAATTTTCGACTATCCTCGCATCCTCAAGTCCCTCCCAAGCCAGTTCCAGAGCCAGCCGCTGCTGCGGATCAATATTTCCGGCCTCGGCCGCAGACATACCGAAAGCTTCAGAATCGAATTCGTCAACACAGTCGACAAAGCCTCCGATCTCAGGTCCAAAGGGGCGGCCAACCGGTCGAGAACGTACAGCATTTCGACCCTCTGTAAGTAGCCTCCAGAAATCAGCAAGCCCCGGAGAGCCCGGCGTTCTCGATGCCATTCCAATGATTGCGACCTGTTTGCTTCGATCATCTGACATTGCGCCTCCATGCAGACATCAACCTAAGATCAATCAAAGATTAGGCTCGGGTTTCGGCTACATGCTCTGCTCGATCTCCTGCATGCGGGCGCGAGCGTCGCTGAGAAGGGTCTTGAGTCGAGGTGTTGCGAGAGCGTCGAGGTTCGGATGCGCCATGCAACGGTCGTACGTCCTCTTCGCGGTGGCCAGGATCTCGGGAGTGGACCCATGTATGCCTACGCCGGGGCAGATCTCGGGATGACGGTGTCGCACAGTGAGGATCTCGGCCGCGATGAGGAAACTCTGGAATGCGAAGAAGATCGACCGACGTCGCCCGGTGATCGCGGTCTCCGCCTCATTCTCCGGCATGTCGAGCAGGCGATAGTCAGGGTGGTGCGTGTGCCGTAGGGCGTCCAGGTAGAGGAGAGTGTGGGCGAACTCGTGGACCAGGCATTCGATGACGTCCTGTGTGCTCCACTCGGGCAGCGGGTTGATGTAGACGAGCCCGACCCCGTCGAAGGAGGAACCGCTGCCCGGCTCCTGCGGAAGCGTCATGACGAACACCTGGTTGACCACGAGATCAAACAGCGGGGCGAGTTCCGGCTCGCTCCCGCACAGGACGCGGAATCCCTCCTCGACTCGATCCATGGCCCGTTCCACCGCCGAAGAGTCTTCCGGCACCCCCGCCATGTCCGGTGCGTCAGGACTGCGGAACCAGCTGCTCAACTCCGTCCGCCTTGATCCGTCGCGGACGAATTCGGTGTGCTCAACGGTTTTCGATGGAACCTTGGGCTGCTGGACGGCAAGGTACGCCTGGTAAGCGGCCTTGACCGCGGGAAGCGAGACGCTGCGGCGGTCGAGGTAGGGAGCGGAGAGCGTGACGACGTCCTGGAGCCCTTCTTCGGGACCACGGAGAAAAAACATTGTCCACCTTCTCTCGGTCAGGAGCTCAGTGCACCAGGACGAATAGCGTCCAGCTGCTTTCCCGTTTTTTCGAGCATTTCCCGGAGCCGAGGGCTGGCAAGGCGATTGATGTTCGGGAGTGCGAGAACGGATTCGAGAGCCGTAAGCGATTTTTCACGCATGTTCCGCGATGGAGGATGTATGCGAAACTCCATGCGGTGACCGTGATGGGCTTCTCGCAGCTGAAGTAGTTCATTCGCCACGAAGACACTGTGTACGGAGGCGAAGAGCGAGCGTTTCTCGTTCCTGATCGCGGAGTTCACGAGATTCTCTTCGCGGTCCAGTTCATCGTAGTGCGGGTAGTGGGTGAACCGGCGCTCGTCGAGCATGACGAGCGTGTGGGTGAGTTCGTGTACGTACGCCTCGATCAGGTCCTCAGTAGCCCAGGTTGCGAGCGGGTATACCCACACAACGCCGAGTGCGGCGCGTACTGTCATGCTGCCGGGGATGGAGCTGGCCGGAGTGGAGAAAACCGACTTCACAGCCATCTGGAAGAGCGCGGAAAGTTCGGTGTCATACTGGGCGAGCCGCTTCAGTCCCTCCTCGAAGAAAGCAGCCTTCCCGTCATCCATAGATGTTTTTTCCGCTATCGCGTATTCCTGATTTTCCGCCGGGCTCCTCTGCAGGCCGAACAGTTCGGCCAGAAATTGCGACTGGGATTCGTCGCGCACCAGGAAGGTCTCGGCGGTGGGGGTGCTGGGTACGTCCGGCTGAAGGTCGGCAAGGTAGTCGCGGTAGGCCCGTGCGACGGTCCTCTCGGTGAGCGGTTCACCCTCTGGCAGGTGAGGCTGGGCGAGCACCATGAGCGTTTGGAGGTTGGTGGCAGCGCCTCCGAGGAAATACACGCCTGATCAGCTCCTCAGTCGCCGGCCGGGACGGTCACGGGCCAACCGTTCTTCCGGGTCAGGCGCTCCACTTCTTGTCGGCAGCGGTCCAGGGTTTCCAGTGCGTGCGGAGTGAGGAGATCTCGCGTGGGCGGAAGGCTGATGTCCCGGACAGCCTCCATCGCTCCCTGCGCCATGGCCGGCGAGAGAGGGTGAAGTATCGCAGAGTCCGGGTGCCCGAGAATTTCTTCGCGCGCAAGCAGGACGTCCGCAGCGACAATCGCGCTGTGGTACGCCTTGTCCAGGGGACGGACTGTCTTGCGGATCGCGGACGTAACCCAGTTCTCCTGTTTGAGGAGTTCCGGGTAGGACGTGAAGAGTCCGAATCGACACTCGTCCAGGAAGATCAGCGTGTGGTTCAGCTCATGTATCAAGAACTCTTCGAGGTCTCGGTCGTCCCACGAGTCCCTCGGGTCGACCCACAGGACACCGAGTGCGGCGCTGGTGGTGCCTCCGCTGGCTATCCCGCTGGGCGCTTGGAAGACCGCGTTCATGGCCAGTGGGAAGAGTGCGGCGAAGGCCTCGTCTCGCCGAGCGACAGAGTCCGCGCGTTCTTGGGTCCAGGCCAGCGCCTTCTGCGCGTCTATTTCTATCGCCGCAGAGGATTCGTTCACTGTTCCGAACTGGTAGCGGGTGTCGGTCAAGGCCGAGTCCGCGCTGAAGATGCCCAGATACTCCCGGGTGCGATACGTCTCCTGGATGTAAGCAGGCCCGTCACCGGTTTCGGACGGGACGCTGGGCTGCACACTGCGGAGGAAAGATCGGTACGCCTCTTTGAGGACAGGAAATGTAACGGCCTCTACCTTGCCTATGAAGGGGAAGGCGAGTGCGGTGATCGTCCTCAGATTTTCTTCAGCTCCGAACAGATGCAGCATGGCTTCTCCTCGCCTCATCGGCGGCAGCGGCTGTTGAGGGGGCGGTCGCGGACCGCCGCAGCAGGGGTTCTGAGTGGATCTTCCCTGCGGCGGCGGCCAGCTCGGGCTCAGCCCTGGTCGGCGGCGAACATCTGCAGCCGGTACTTCTTGGCGTCGCCGCTCGTCTCGCTCATCGCGGCGGAGGACTCCTGCGCCTGCGTGATGTCCTCGTTCGTGATCGTCGCGGCGATCTTCTGGAGGAGGTCGTCCACTGTATTCACTCCCTTCGGGGCTGGTCGTTGCGGTGCGACACCGAGCGTCCGGACGCTCGTTGCCGCTTCAACCCTTCCCGGCGAGGGAGGGCGATCAAAGCGCGGTTATAAGACGAATCCAGGTAGTGACGCAGAGTGCCTATGCGCTGGTCACACGCCAGGCCGGAAACGAAAGAGAAACCGCCGCTTCCGCTCACGGTTGCCGGGCCGCTCCGCGAGAGCGCAGGTGAGCAGTTCTTGACAGGGTCAGTGCGTGAGGTCGGGAGCGTCCTCGTGGGTCGTGTCCGGTTCGAGGGTCTTTCGCGCCATCTCCGTGCGTGTTACACCGATCGCCCAGATGGCCGCGTAGACAACGGCGAGCCCTGCCAGAAACCGGGTGGTGTCGGGCATGCCGATGGACGCGGCCAGAGGTGCCACCGCGAGAGACGACACACCCTGGAGAGCGGAGGAGAGGCCGAAGACGAGAACCATGACACGGCCGCGGATGTGGTCGGGTGTCGCGAGCTGAAGGCCGTTGATTGCGAGGATGGCGCACGCGCCCACTCCGATGTGGCCGATCAGTGCTGCGGCCATGCCGGGACCGAGGGCTGTGACCTGGGCCAGGGCGAGATAGCCGAACCCGAAGAGCGCCAGGGCGGCTCCGGCTGTGTGCAGTCTCCGGCGCATTGATCCGGCGACGAGCCGTCGGCCGAGGAAGGGACCGAGTACGGCGCCGAGTCCTTGTGCCAGATACAGGACCCCGACGCCGGCGTCGCCGACGTGGAAGCGGTCCAGGGCGTAAACAGGCAACAGGCCGACCATGCCGTAGCAGAGGCGCAGTCCCACGGTCAGCCACAGGAAGGCGGACACTACCGGGGTGGACCGTACGAAGGTCCAGAGTTCGGCCGTATCGGCCCGCATTCGGATCCGGCGAGTCGTCATCGCCTTGGAGAGCGGCTGCCTGATCCTCGCGATGAGGAGGGCGGAGATGGCGAAGGACGCACCGTCGATGACGAGGGTGGCCGAGGCACCCCATGCCGCCGAGACCACGCCTCCCAGGCCGGCTCCCAACAGCAGGCCCGCTGAGTACAGGCTCCCGAGCGCGGTCTGTGCCAGCGGGAGCTCACGGGAGGTGACGAGGTTCGGCAGTGCGGCCTCGGGGATGGGGCTCGCGATGGCGGCGGCGATGGACAGCCCTGCCAGGCAGCCGAGGGCCAGTGGGACGGACTGGGTGTGAAAGGCGACCAGCAGGCCGGCGACCGGAATGACCGCGCTCAGATCACACGCGATGCGCAAGCGTTGCCGGTCGAACCTGTCGGTGAGCGGACCGATCAGCGGCAGCAGCACAACTCCGGGGAGGGAGTTGACGGCGAACAGCAGCGCTGTCCAGCCCGCCGAGCCCGTATGGCGGTAGACGAAGCTGCTGAGGGCGACGAAAGTGAACCAGTCACCGGTCAGGCTGAGAGCGGAAGCACAGAAGAGGCGTCGGAAGTCGGCGTTGTCACGCAGGAGAGCGACAAGGTTTCCGTGAGGGCGGCGTCGAGCGAAGAGCACCAGTGACTCCAGCAGTGTGACGTCCCGAACGATGACCGGGACGAACGACGGAATGACGTCGTGTGTGCCCCGTGGCCTGCGGAGGGCCACGGAACGATCGCTGGTCAGTCACAGAGGTGATGCATGACAGGCATCGTACTGGTGAGGAACGTTCCGACCGACGTGGCGACGAACACGATGGCCGCCAGTACTTCCCGGTCTCCGGCCACCGTGCAGGAGCGGGACCGCGCCTGGGTCCGCGCGTTCTGACTGACTCGATGAGAAGAGCGGAGTGACGGCAGACTGTCACGCTCCGTTCCGTGGGAGCCCCGGGGCGAGATTCCCCCGGGCCACCCGACCGTGGTCCGTTGAGCTCAGCGCGCCGAGCGCTCCGGTAAGCGCGCCAGCAACCGCACCACCTCGGGGGGCGTCGGAAGCCCGGCAATTTCATCGGCGAGGACCCGCGCTTGCTGCGCGTACATCGGGTTGGCGAGGATCTCGCCGCAACACGCGGCGATCGCCTCGGCCGGGTCCTGCCCCGGGGCCAGCTGTTCCGGCATCAGCATGCGACCGCAGCCGAAGTCTGACAGCACCTGCCCGATGATCTCCCCGTAAGCGGCTTCCGGAGTGATCAGCTGCGGGACTCCTGCGCTCATCACGGTCATCGAGGTGATCCCGCCTCCGTGATGCATGATCAGGTCGCAGGTGGGTGCCACCACATCCAACGGCATCCAGCCGATGCGGACACCGTCGAGCTCCGCACCGAGCTGTTCGGCGGCTCGTTCGGGTGCCGCTATCAGTACTTCGACACCCGCCAAGTCAAGCTGTTTCACCAGGCTCCGCAGAGGCCACAGTGGCCCTACGGGCCCGATGGGTTCGTGGATCAGTTGGGCGCGCGTTCCCGAAGTGAGCAGTACGCGCCGACGCCCTGTGGGGCGGGTGTACATCCACTTCTCAAGGCGGCGCTGGCGGTTGGCCGAGATCCAGCGCATCGGCTGCGCGGCGGTAGTGCCCAACGGTGGCAGCAGCGGCTGCAGAGACGGCGGGCAGATCTCGATGTGGAGGGCGGGGCTCGGCAGTCCCGCCAGCCCCAGGCGCTTCAGCTGGGGCTGGAGCACTTCCTCGGCGCCCTCGTCGGTGTCTCCGTGCGGGGCTATGTCCCAGGTTTGGCGTACATAGGGGACCTCGAGCTGGGCGGCGACCAGTCCGGCGGCGTAGGACATCGTGCCGCCGACAACCACGTCAGGTAGCCAGTCCCGCGTCAAGTCCAGCAGCCCGTCGAGCTCCGCGGCGGCCATCTTGGCGTAGGACCGGCCTACATGCAGCATGAGTTCACGCGGCTCTCGGGGTACTTTTATGACATTCCCCGAGTCATCGAAGTGCATTAACTGAGCCAGAATCTCCGTGGCGACGGGGACCCCGGGAATTCCGACGGCCGCTATGTCATCCATTACCGACTCAACGGCGGCCATGAGGACCTCATGTCCCGCATCGCGCGCGGCTGTTGCGAGCGGGGTCAGGGCGAAGACGGATGAGGGAGTTCCGCCGGCGATGAACAAGAATCTCATGGAATTCGGATTCCTTTCAGGAGGCGAGAGTTTCCGTTGACGGTAATTCAGATTACCGGGATAAGCCCTGTCGGGCATCAGCATAGGAATGACCCGGTCGATACTGAACCCCTATCGGCCCCAGTGGTAGCCTCGATCTTTTGTGATGGCCTGTCGGATTGGCCCAGGGCCAGTGGGTGGCGAGGCGGAGGATGCGGCGTCGGCCGGTGGTGACGAACTGGGCGGCGGCGGAGAACAGCCCCAGCCGCAGGCGTTTGGGTTCCCACCGCCGGGCGGGGGCGGTCAGGGCGAGCATCGGCATCCATGCCAGCAGGTCCAGCGCGGTCGCTCATGGTTAGTAGCCGGAGTGCGGTGAACGCGTTGGTGACGGTCAGGCAGGCGAGACGAAGCAGCACGACGAGTGCTCATCCTGCCGCAGCACCCAACAAGCCCGTGAGCTGCATGGATGACATTCTCGGCGGGCGCACACCCGACCAGGGTCCGGAGCGGTCAATCGGCCACGTGATCTCCTTCATCATGTCGAGTCAGGGCTCTGCCGCGTTCAGTGGCTGCTGCCCGGGGCGGCCCGGCGGCTGGCCTGGTTCTTGATCCAGGCGGGGATACCTGCCTCGCGGTTATTGCCTTTCCGGAGAAACGCGATGTTGTGGTACATGAGCACTTCAGACGGGTGAGACGGGTTCGTGAGGTCGGGGTGGCCGGCATCGAGATACTCTTCGTGGTGCAGCCGGTCAAGCTGCTCCTTGAGTAGGGCGACGGAGGTGCCGGCGGCCCCGGGAAGGGCATTGCCGCCGAATGCGGGCCAGTACGCGGTGTGCAGATCCTCGATGACGTACCAGCCCCCCGGGCGAACGTGCGGGAACAGGTGGGTAAAGCTGGTGGAAATGTGCTCGTTGATGTGGCTGCCGTCATCGATGATGATGTCGAAGGGACCGGCGTCGGCCGCAAGCTCGGCGAGGAAGGCTGGGTCGTTCTGGTCGCCCACGATGGTGCGAATGCGCGGTCCCGTGACGGCGGGCTTGGGATAGATGTCCAGACCATAGACCAGGGCCCTGGGAAAGAACTGCTGCCACATGTAAAGCGATCCGCCGCCGATTGAATCATGACCGTACCCGCCGATCCCGATTTCCAGAATTCGGATCGGGTCATACCGCACGTCGGCGAAGTGCCGCTGGTAGTGCTGCGTGTACCAATGCAGGGAGCCCCACTTGTCCGAGCCGTACTGCACAGCCAGGTCGGAAAGCGGGCACGCGGAGACTTCGCAGGCGGCGATGACGGCGTGGACGGCCTTGGCGATGAGGCCAAGTCGCTCGCGGCCGAGGCGGGAAAGCTCCTCGCGGGTGGCTTCGCCGCGGCGGACCATTTCCTGGAACTGGTCCCCGGTGGCCCCGTCGGCGGGTTCCGGCCACGGCCAGGTCTTGGCGTCAACCTCCCGGCTGGTGGAAGCGTATCCAGGGTGCGGTGCGTACAGCAGGCGGATTAGATCGGTCAGGTCATAGCTGATGGTCGCAACCGGCTCGGCCGAGGGGCCGGCAGTGACGGCCGCTTGGTCCTCCTTGAACATGACCTGGTAGGCGTACTGGCAGTTGCCGTGCGAGATGGTGAGGCTGACGGCCGTCCCGGCCGCGCCGTGCGGCGCGGCAAGGCGGTGCTGAATCTCGGCGGCCAGTAAGTCGGCGAGTACTGCGGAACCCGCAGTGGCGATTAGCCGGTCGAGATCTTTTGCCCAGCCACCGGTTACGGCCACTAAGTCCTCTGTATATCCCCAGGGCTGTATGTCTACCACGGCAAACCTCCAGGATCTGGTCGGTGATCGGACTTCACACTGCAGCATCGCCACTGAAAGCTGCCTTAAACCCGGAGAGATCTCTGGTGGTGGTTTGTTGGCTTCGGGTTGGTGCGGGGTATTTGGCTGGCTGGGGGGGTGCGACCGGAAGGACGGCAAGGCCACCGCGCACGTGGGGCGGCAGTGGCTGGGCCGGCTGGGCAAGGCTCGCAACGGCGTGATCACCGTCATCATGCTGTGGGCCGACGAGCGCCTGCACTACCCGCTGCACATCCCCGCCTGGATCAGGAACCAGGCCAGCCGCCGGGCCGCCCCGGGCCGTTCGTGATGGCCCTCGAACGCCGCCAGGGGCGCCTGGGCCTACGGCGATCAGGCGTACACCCCCGCAGGACGCCGCCCGCGCACTGGCCTGGCACGGACCGGACACTCCGGGCGGCTGGACACCGGTGACCCGCGCCTTCCGCGACGAGCACACCACCTGATGGGCCGCCGACGCCCAGCCCGGGCCGGTGAGGGCCAGACGGGACCCAACCGCGCGTTCTCCTTCTGCTGGGACACCTGGACCAGCCAACCCCACCAGGCACCGCTGCCCGACCCCGCCACCGAGGCCGACCTACCCGGGCGGCCGGAGAAGGGGCCCACATCGCGCTACCACGCTGGTGGCTGCCATGGTCCGACAGCCCCCGCCCACCGAACTGCAAGCCCTGCTCGGCACGGTCGGCAGAGGCCGGCACCTCAACCCCTACTCCCTGGTCCGACAAACCACCGCTAGGGGTTCCGCGGTCGCTGACAGGGGGCTAATAGGGGTAGGAAGATTAACTGCCACGCCGCAGAATTTCGTTTACGTCTGAGTATTAACGGCCAGCTCCGGGAGAGGTAGTGCTGGATAATCCAGATAATGGCGCGGCGGCCCGCGCAAGTGTCGGCTGGTTGAACCGAGGAATGCGGCGCGCGGACGGGGTCGTCTGATGCGGGTGATGCTGATCGGCGCTGACGGCTTGTTAGGCACCGCAATGCGAGAGGCGGCTACGAAGCATCCGCAGGTTCGGGAGCTCACCGCCCTCGGGCACCAAGACCTCGACGTCACCCGTCCCGATCAGGTGGATGCCGTCATCCAGGACGGCAGGCCGGACGCGGTCATCAACACGGCGGCGCTGATGCCGGCCGACCGCTGCGACGACGTGCCGACGGAGGCCTACGCCGTCAACGCGCTTGGCCCCCGCTGGATCAGCCGGGCGTGCGCGCGCGTTGGCGCGATTCCCGTGTACGTGTCCACCGACTTCGTCTTCGACGGCACCGCGACCGTTCCGTATCAGCCGGGAATGCTCCCCCGCCCCCTGCTGACCTACGGCATCACCAAGCTGGCAGGCGAGCATGAGACAAGGCTGGGATCGGATCGCCACCTCGTCGTGCGCACGTCGTGCCTGTTCGGCCCGCCGCCGCGCAGCCCGCGGGCGCGGCACAGCTTCGTCGATCGCGCGCTTGACCGGGCGGCAGCCGGCGAAGAACTGACCGTGGTCAGCAACGTCATCACCTCGCCCACCTACACGATGGATCTGGCCGCGATAGTACTGGAACTACTGCTCAGCGGGGCTGGGAGCGGTACCTATCATGCGGTCGGCCAGGGCATCGCCTCGTGGTACGACCTGTGCCGGGCAGCCCTGGCTGAGGAGGGCTTCGGCGACCGTGTATCGCCAACTCAGGAACAGACGTTCACGACCGCCAGTCGCCCGCTGTACACGCCGCTTGTCTGCACGCTGCCAGAACCCGCGCTGCGGCACAGCCGTCCGTGGCGCGTAGCGCTCGCCGAGTATCTGTCAGCACGCCGGACCGCGGCGCCGGCAGAACCCGACGCAGCCGATGACGCGCGGCGAGACGCCGGAGTGGGCTAGGGCCCTTCTGATGGATCTCCGTGGGAGAAGGAGCGGCGTTCGGTGCGTGCTCTCGGCGTGCCGGGCGGAAGCCCTCGATGGGGGTCCCCCCGCGCGAGCGAAGCCGAGCGTGGGGGAGGAGCTACTAGGGCTTTTGTCCGGTGCGGCGAGTGGGGGCACCTCCCACGCCTTTAAGGCAGTGGGGGAGCGTGCCGGGCGTCGCGACGCTGCGGAGATCCATCAGAAGGGCCCTAGGGCCTGTGTGACGTCGTGATCAAGAAAGACGCACGATTTGCACTGGTCAGCGACGCGCACCTCGTGCACCACCAGCAGACGAAGAACCTGCCGGCAGAGCTCTGCCCTACCTGCGCCAGTCACTCAGCGCGCCCACGGCAGCGCCTGAGACCGACTGGTTGCCCTGTCGCCACTGCCCCGTAGCACGGCCACCTCTGGGGAGAATCCGCGCAGGTCAACGCCACCTGGTGGTCAACTTCACGACGTACGTGCCCAGGTCATCGGCCTCGACGATTCCGGGGACGGAGCCGCCGGACCTCAGGGGTGCGATGTGGCGGGTTGCAGCGGCCTCGTCGTGGTCGCCGGTCTCACTGAACGGCGTAGAGGGCCCCGAAGGCAGCGGCCAGGGCGCCGAGCAGCAGGCGCAGGGCGTTCTCGGGCAGACGGGGCTGCAGGTGTGCCCCAAGGTAACCGCCGATCAGCCCGCCCAAGCCGCAGGCCAGCCCGAGGGACCAGTCGGGGGCAACGTCACCGGAGCCGGTCAGGGACAGCAGTGCGAAGGCCGCGGCACCGGTCACGGAAGTGGCGAACGTGGAGGCGAGTGCGGCGGGGGCGACCTGGCTCACGGGCATGCCTCGGCCGACCAGGACGGGGCCGAGGATGGAGCCGCCGCCGATTCCGTAGATGCCGCCGACGATCCCGACGGCCAGAGCCAGGCCGGTGATGGTGCGAGGGGAGGGCACCGCCGCCGCGGCGGGCCGCTCGGGCCGGAGGGTGCGGAGGATCAGCCACAGGCCCAGCGGCATCAGCAGTCCGGCGACCAGGAGACGAAAGACGGTGGCTCCGGGGACGGCGAAGACCCGCACCACCGCGCCGATGACCACGCCGGGCAGGGTGCCGATCACCAAGCGCCGGGTCAGCGGGCTGTTCAGTAGGCCCGCACGGCGGTAGCGCAGCAGGGCGCCAGGCCCGGCCACCACGTTGTACAGCAGGTTGGTAGGGGTGATCGCCGGGCTGGGCACGCCGAACACGCTCAGCTGCACGGGCAGCAGGAACACCGCCCCCGAGACCCCCACGGGCGCGGTCACCACGGCGATCGTCAGGCCGACGGCCAGACCGTACAGTTCCGTCGGCCCCGCCACTTCAGTCCCCCGATCGTTCGGACATGCGCCCAGTATCGCCACCGCACCCTGACGAGGAGGGCGTGCGGGGTGCCGGTGGCGTGCATCCCAAGTCCCGTCCGGCATCGGCCGGTGGTCCTGGGCGAGTCGCCACTCCCTACATTTCCCATCGATTTACTAGGAAAGCATTGACGGCCCTCCCCGTTGGTGCGCAGGATGATGCACATGTCCCACACGCAGCAGCGACTCGTTCGTCGTCGGCATGTCGACTTTGGTCACGTCGTCAGCGCCGCCTGCTGTCGCGTGTAGGGCACGCGGCTCACACGTTGCGCGTGCCGCTCCGCTCCTTCTCTCCCATCCCAGGCGATCAGGCGAACCCACCCGCCGGCGCCTGACGCCGACGTACTTCTGAAGGACGACCGCCATGACCACGGCACTTCCGGCCCAGGCCACTCCATCGGATTCGCCGCTCCCCGACATGCGCCATCTCCGCCTCGTGGACGGCACCGCGCGGGAAGGCGACGAGGGAAACGGTTCCGCACCCCTTGTCGGCTACCTCCTGCTCGTCCCCGAGGGCACCGATCCCGCCCAGCTCTTCGCCAAGGACGTGACACGGCCGGAGATCCGACCGGTCGCCTACACGGACTCACCTCCCCCGCGACAGACGGGAGACGGCGTCATCCGCATCGACCCCGCGCGACATGTCGCGGAAGTGGACGGACGCGAACTCGACCTCACCTACCTGGAGTTCGGGCTGCTGGCCCATCTCGTTCTGCATCCCCACCAGGTGCATTCGAGGGAGCAGTTGATGGGCGGCATCTGGGGCTACGACCACATCGGCGACGGCCGCACCGTGGATGTCCACATCGCGCGGCTGCGCCGCAAGCTGGGCACGGATCACCGCCGCCGGATCGTCACCGTACGGCGCGTGGGCTACAAGTACGTGCCCGACCGGCAAGAGAGTCCCAACCCCTCACCCTGCCACCGACCTTGAGGAGACCACCACCATGGGCGTTGCCACCGCGCCGTCCGGACCCGCCTCGGAATCCGACCGGACCGGGCCCGGCCGTGCGCACTGGCTGCGCGTGGCCGGCGAGACGGCGGACGACCTGGCCACGGACGCGGCGGCCAGGGAGCAGGCAGGCAAGGTCCCGTTCGACGAGGTGTCCCGGCTACGTGAAGCGGGACTGCTGACGCTCCTCATACCGGCCGAGCTCGGGGGTGGCGGGGCGGACTGGCCCACGGCCTACGCGGTCGTCCGGGAGATCGCCGCCGCCGACGGCGCGATCGGTCAGCTGCTCGGCTGTCACTACTTCCTGTCGTGGAGCGCGCGGTTCTTCACCGAGCCCGCCCTCGCCGCTCAGGCCGAGCGGAAGTCCGCGACGGAGCAGTGGTGCTGGGGTGGTGGTTTCGCCCGTCAGGAACCGCCTCTGTCGCTGGCCAGGAAAGCCCGTGGCCATGTGCTCGGCGGTCGGCAGAGCTACGCCACGGGGGTCCTGGTCGCCGACCGCCTCGCGGTGCGGGCCGTACGAGCCGACACCGGCGAACCACTCGCCGTCGTCGTCGATCCCGCCCATCACGGCGTGCGAATCGACGGCGACACCGACACCTTCGGCCAGCGGCTCGCGGCCGGCGGCAGCGTGGAGTTCGACGCCGTGCCGGTCGCCGCCGACGACGTACTCGGCTCCCTGTCCGCGGACGAGGATGTCCTGTCACCCCTGACTGCCCTCACATCGCCGGTCGGACGTCTCCTCTCCGTCCATCTCCTGCTCGGCATGGCCGAGGGAGTGCTCGCCGAAGCGCGTGAGTACAGCAGGGCCGGCCAATCGCCCTGGCATCCCGCCCGGCCGGCCGGCTCTCCCGAGGATCCGCAGGTGCTGACCGCCTACGGAGAACTCACCGTCCTCACCCGCTCCGCCTCCGCACTCACCGACCAAGCGCTGGAAGCCGTGCGCGGCGGCCTGGCGCGCGGAGAAGACCTCACCTACGAGGAGTACGCGGACATCTCCGTCCTCGTGGCCATGGCCGAGGCCGCCGCCTCCAGGGCCGCGCAGGAGTCCACCACCCGCGCCCTCGACATCATCGGCGCCCGCTCCACGTCCTCCCGGCTCGGCTTCGACCGCTTCTGGCGCAATGCCCGGACCCACACCTTGTACGAGCCCGTCGCCCATCGACTCCGCGACGTCGGGGACTACTTCCTCAACGGTGCCCACCCTCCGTTCGTCCTGCCTGTCTGACCGAGAGGCCCTGGAGGGCTGAGCACCTCGGCCGCCGGGCAGAAGACATCCGACCGAAGCAGTACGGGATAATGCGCACATGCGGATCTCAGCCAGGGCGGACTACGCGGTACGTGCCGCGCTGCAGCTCGCCGCGTCACGGGACGACGGGCCACTGAAGGCCGAGGCCATCGCCGACGCCCAGGGCATCCCGCACAAATTCCTCGAAAGCATCCTCAACGACATGCGCCGTGGCGGTCTCGTCCTCAGCCAGCGCGGCGGCAACGGCGGCTACCGGCTGGCCAAGCCCGCCGAGTCCATCAGCATCGCCGACGTCATACGCACCGTGGACGGGCCGCTGGTGTCGGTGCGCGGGGTGCGCCCCCCGGAGCTGTCCTACACCGGCCCCGCCGAGTCGCTGCTCCCCTTGTGGATCGCGCTGCGGTGCAACGTGCGCGAGATCCTCGAGGGCGTGTCGCTGGCCGACGTCGCATCGGCCCAACTGCCCGCCGACGTTTCCGCGTTGACGAACGCTCCGGGCGCCTGGGTAAACCCCTGACACGCTGGGCGACTCACAGCTGATCTCATTCAGCGAGACAGCGGTGCCCAACATACGAACGCCCTCTTGGTGTAGGCGCCGCCTTCTGCCACGATCCCTACCAGCCAGGTAGGAAAACTAGGGATCTGTGGGGGTGGCCATGAAAACGCTCGACCGTACAGGCCGGATGCTGCCCCTCCTGACCTCACGTCGTCACATCGACCTCGGCCGTACGTCCAGTGCCATCTGTCGGCCCCTCTGACGCCACAGAAACTCTGACGCCACAGAACCTGGCTCTCTCCAGGAACAGCGCTGTCTCCCCGTCCGCTCCGCCTCCGTCGGCGGATCGGACACCTTCGACTGCCCACGAGCAGTCGCCTCGCATGTGCGTACCTCCCCGATCACCCATCCCCTGAGAGGACACCTCCGTGTCTGCCGCAAGACCGCTCACCACCCTGCGCACCATCGCCGTCATAGCCACGCTCCCCCTCCTGCTCACCGCCTGCGGCTACGGCTCGAAGTCCACCGACGACGGCAAGCAGACCGCGGTCGCGGCGGGCGCCAAGAAACTCTCCGCCGACCAGGTGAAGATCGGCTACTTCCCCAACCTCACGCACGCCACCGCTCTGGTGGGCATTCAGGAGGGCCTGATCCAGAAGGAGCTCGGCGGCACCACGATCAAGCCCTCGACCTTCAACGCCGGCCCCTCCGAGATCGAGGCGCTGAACGCCGGCTCCATCGACATCGGCTGGATCGGCCCCTCCCCCGCCATCAACGGTTACGCCAAGTCGGACGGCAAGAACCTGCGGATCATCGGCGGTTCGGCGTCCGGCGGCGTGAAGCTCGTCGTCAACCCGGACAAGATCAAGTCGGTGGACGATCTCAAGGGCAAGAAGATCGCCACACCGCAGCTCGGCAACACCCAGGACGTCGCGTTCCTCAACTGGATCGCGGACCAGGGCTGGAAGGTCGACGCGGAGAGCGGCAGGGGCGACGTCTCGGTTGTCCGCACGGACAACAAGGTCACCCCGGATGCCTACAAGTCCGGTTCCATCGACGGCGCCTGGGTGCCGGAGCCGACCGCGTCCAAGCTGGTCGCCGAGGGCGGCAAGGTACTGCTGGACGAGTCGACGCTGTGGCCGGACAAGAAGTTCGTGATCACGAACATCATCGTGTCGCAGAAGTTCCTGAAGGCACACCCTGACGTCGTCGAGGCCGTGCTGCGCGGCTCGGTGAAGACCAACGAGTGGATCAACGCCAACCCGGACAAGGCGAAGGCGTCCGCCAACGCGGCGCTGGAGGAGCTGTCGGGCAAGGCGTTGCCCGCCGACGTCATCGATCCGGCGTGGAAGTCCATCACCTTCCTCGACGACCCGCTGGCCTCCACCCTCAACACCCAGGCCGAGCACGCGGTCAAGGCCGGCCTGCTGGAGAAGCCCGACCTGAAGGGCATCTACGACCTCGCACCGCTCAACAAGGTCCTCAAGGCCGAGGGCAAGAACGCGGTCGACGACGCCGGTCTCGGCGCCGAGTAACGACCACCGGACGAGTGCCCAGGAGGTGACGACCATGCCGACGACGATGTCGCACCGGGCGAGTTCGTCACCCTCCTGGGGGCCTGCCGCCTGACTCCCGCCTGACCGACCACACCGCATGCCCCTGCGCGAGTCCTGTCATGCCTCCGGGAGCGCACCGTCGGTGGAGGCGCCGGAGGCGATCCCGTACGACGGGTCGGGCACCGACGTGGGCTCCAGAAGGGTGGAGCGGCGGCCGTCCACGCCGACCGGGATGTCGCCGTCGATGGTCACGCGGCGCAGGGTGCGGATGTGGGCGTCGGAGTCGTCGACGCCGTAGTGCTGGGTGGCCCGGTTGTCCCAGAGGGCGACGTCACCGGCGCGCCAGTGCCAGCGGACAGTGTTCTCCGGGCGCTCGACGTGCGACTGGAGAACGCCGATGATCGCGCGCGAGTCGGTGCCGCGCAGGCCGGCCAGGCGCTTGACGAAGTTGCCCAGGAGCAGGGTGCGTTCGCCGGTCTCGGGGTGGACGCGCACCACCGGGTGCTCGGTGCGGAACTTGGTGGAGGTGAACACCGTGCGGAACCGCTTGAGTTCGGTGGAGGCCGCCTCGGGGCGTACGGCCGCGTAGTCGTAGTCGTTGGTGTGCTCGGCGCGCAGGTTCTCGGCGAGCAGCTTGAGGGCGTCGGGGAGTTCGGCGTACGCGGCGGCCGTGTTGGCCCACAGGGTGTTGCCGCCGTAGGGCGGGACGACCTCGGCGCGCAGGATGGAGAAGGCGGGGTAGGCGGGCACGAAGGTGACGTCGGAGTGCCACTGGTTGGCACGGCCGCCGTGGTCGTTGTCGACGGCGAAGGCGTATTTGCCGTCGACCGAGGGCACGGTCGGGTGGGCGACGGGCTCGCCGAGCAGGCGGCCGAACGCCTCGTGGCTGTCGGCGTCGAGATGCTGCTGATCGCGGAAGAAGACGACCTTGTGTTCGAGGACGGCGGCGCGGATCGCGGCCACGGTGGGCGCGTCCAGGTCGCCGCCGAGGCGGAGACCGGAGATCACGGCGCCGATGCGGCCGCCGATCTTCTCGACGGTGAGGGTGCTGGGTGTCGCGGCGGGCGCGGCAGAGGTCACGGGAAGGTCCCTTCGCGAGGTCGGGCAGGTGCTTGTCGGTCAGCTGCGTGTCGTACAGGTGCTTGCCGAACAGATGCTTGTCGGTTAGTTGCTTTCCGAGCGGAATGAAATCGGCGCAGCCAGACGCCACCTCGGCGATCACGGTTGGAGGTGGCCGCCTCCATGAGCTTGAGCACCGGTGCGCATGCCGGTCAAGGTTCGCCGGAGCCGCTTCACGACCCTGCAACACAACCGACAAGCCGGGCGTGGTCCCGGCCACTTCCGGTCGCCAAAGCACCCGGGCGCACGGCATGTTGGATCCACGCACCGTCATGAGCCGCGGAAGGACCGCCATGTCGACCATCGTTCCCCCCGCCGCGCGGACCTCCGGCGACGGCCGACGGGAGGCCAACGCGGCGTCGGTGCTGCGGGCCGTCCTCGACCACGGTCCGGTCGCCCGCAGCGCCATCGCGCGGCTCTCGGCGCTGAGCCCGGCGGCGGTCTCCCGGCAGTGCACCGACCTGGCCCGGCTCGGCCTGGTGCGCGAGGTGCCGGAGCTGGTCGCGGCGAGCGGGGTCGGCAGGCCGCAGATCCCCGTGGATCTCAACACGGGCGGTGCGGACGGGCCTCTGGTCGCCGGCGTGCACATCGGCGTACCGGCCTCCGCCTTCGGCCTGACCGATCTGCGCGGCCAGGTCGTCTTCCGCAGCCGCTTCGAGCATGACGGCATCCCCGCCTCCGAACTCCCCGACCACGTCGGCCGTGCGCTGGCCCGCTTCATCGCCGAGCACACCCCGGCGAGCCGCTCGCTGGTGGGGGTGGGTGCGGCCATCGGCGGCTGGGTGGACCCGGAGACCGGGACCGTCGTACGGCACGACGCCCTGGGCTGGCACCAGCGGCCGCTGGCCGCGGAGTTGCAGCGGTACACCGGGGTGCCGGTCAGGATCGACAACCACGCCCGCGCGGTCGCCCAGTCGGAGCTGCTCTTCGGCCAGCCCGCCGCTCGGCGCTCCCTGGTGCACCTGTTCGTCGGGCAGGTGGTGGACGCGGCCCTCGCGGTGGCCGGTGTGGTGCACAGCGGGCCGCGTTCGGGTGCGGGCGACGTGGCGCATCTGCCGGTGCCGGACAGTGCGGTGCGCTGCCCGTGCGGGCGCATCGGCTGCCTGGAGGCGACCGCTTCCGACGGCGTGCTCACCGGGCGCGCGGTGGCGGACGGGATCATCCCGGAGCCGTCCCTGCCGCTGCTCGCGGACGCGGCGGCGGCCGGCGACCTCCGCGCCGACGCGTTGCTCCGCGAGCGCGCCCGGGCGGTCGGCCGGGCCGCGGCGCTGCTGCTCGACATCCTCAACCCCGACCTGGCGGTGATCACCGAGACGTCGCTGCTGTTCCACGGCGACTACCTCGACGAGATCCGGGCGGCAGCGATGGCCCATTCGCACGTCTGTGACGACCCGGAGCGGATCGTGGTCCCACATGCTGGACCGGCGGCCCTCCTTGTGGCCGCCGCCACGGTGGCCCTGAACCCGCTGTTCAAGAGCCCGCTGCAAGCTTTCGGCAACACGGCCGCAATGCTGCCGTCGGCCTGACAAGCCGCCCTGGCGGGGCGGCTGTTGACCCTCGCGGACAACCGCTGTCATTCTGCTCGGCGTGAGCCCGGACCTGCGCCTCGTGTCCCGCTGGCACGTCGACCTCTGTCGACAGGCCAGCGCGATCTGTGCCGTCCGGCCGCTGACTCACCACTGACTTCCCCGCCGGTCCTCCCCCGGCCCTCGCCTTTCGTACCCGCCCGCCGAGCGCTGCCCGGCCGTGGCCACGCGTACCGGCGATTAATTCCTTCCGAAGCGCAAAGAACAGGTCTCCTTCATGAGCACTCCCTCGCTCCTGCCTCCGGACCCCCTGTCCCGGCGTACCGCCCTCCGCGCCGCCGGTGCCGGCGCCCTGCTGCTCGGTGCGGGTGGTGCTCTGACCGGCTGCCGCTCGGCCGTCTCCGCCGACGACAAGGCGGCCGGCGGGCCCAGGCGCGGCGGCTCGGTCACCATCGCGATCAACCAGGACTTCACGCCTGCCCTGCTGTTCACGCAGAGCGGTGTGTCGCTGCAGAACCGGCTGATCTACAACACCCTGACCCGCTACGACGACGAGCTCAAGCCCCAGCCGGAGCTCGCCACTTCATGGACGTACGCCGCCGACGGGAAGAGCATCACGCTCAAGCTGCGCGACGACGTCACCTACCACGACGGCCGCCCCTTCACCGCGGACGACGTCATCTTCGCCGTGCGGAACCTGCTGAAACCGGAGCGCTCGGCCCAACTCGCCTCCACCGCGAAGGCGGTGACCGGTTTCGAGAAGCGGGGCGACCACGAGGTGGTCCTCAAGCTCGCGCATCCGGTGAGCAACCTCTTCGACCTCTTCGAGTTCATGATCATCGCTGACCGGCACACGGTGGACGAGGCCGTGAAGGGCACGAAGCTCAACGGCACCGGCCCGTTCAGGTTCGTCAAGTGGCGCCCGGGAACCGGCCTGAGCCTGACCCGCAACGACAAGTACTGGATACCTGGCCGCCCTTACCTCGACAAGGTCGAACTCCTCGTCTACACCCAGCCGGACGCGCTGCTGTCCGCACTCCGGTCCGGTCAGGCACAGCTGTCGTACCAGGTGCCGGGCAGGCAACTGAGCACGGTCAAGGACAACTCGGCCTTCCGCATCCGGGAGTACGACACCGGCTCGGGCGCGGTGTACGTCGGCGCGACGGTCACCAAGGCACCGGCGAACGACAAGGACTTCCGGCAGGCCGTCGCCTGGGCGGTGGACCGCGACCGGGTCGTCGCGCAAGCCCTCGGCGGCTTCGGCCTCGCCTCCGCCGTACCCTGGCCCAGGTCGTCGCCCGCCTACAGCGAGGCGAACCGCACCCACTACCGGCACGACCCGGCCAGGGCCCGCGAGCTGCTGAAGTCCTCCGGTTTCTCGACGAAGCAGACCGTGCCGCTGGGCCACCCGACCACCCCGCTGCACGTCGCCATCGCCGAGATCGTGCAGTACGACCTCAAGCAGATCGGCATCAAGACGGAACTGGAGCCGTCCGACCCGGCCGCGTTCCAGACGAAGCTGATCACCGGCACGATGCCGACCCTGTGGATCAACAGTCACAGCTTCTCGCAGGTGCAGCCCGCGACGCTGGCCGTCAGCGCGTACCCCTTCAACGAGGCGAAGAACACCTCGCACTTCAGCTCCGCGGAGTACACGAAGGTCGTCCAGGAGGTCTGGCGGCGCAAGGAGGCCGACGGGGCCGCGGCGAACGCTTCCTACCAGCAGGTCTCCGACGTGCTGCTCGACGAGGCGTTCATCATCGACCTGGCGGTCCTGGACTCGGTGCAGGTGGCGGCCGAGAAACTGCACGGCCCCGAACTCACCCCGTTCAGCTATCTCAACCTCGACAACGCCTACCTGGACTGATGATGCGCGGCTATCTCCTGAAGAAGATCCCGTCCGCGCTCCTGGTCCTGCTGCTCGCCTCCTTCCTGATCTTCGGCATCCTGCGCCTGGTCCCGGGCGACGCCGCCGAGTCCCTCGCAGGTCCGGACGCGTCACAGCGGAGCGTCGACGCGATCCGCCACCAACTCGGCCTGAACCAGCCCTTGTTGACGCAGTACGTCACCTGGATCGGCGATGTGGTGCGCGGCGATCTCGGCCCGTCGTACGCCATCGGGGGCCAGGTCGCGGACCTCATCGGCGACGGGCTGGCGGCCACCGCCGAGCTCACCGTCGGCGCTCTGTTCCTCACCGTCGTCCTCGGTCTGCTGCTCGGCGTGCTGGGGGCCACGTCGCGGCGACGCCCCGTGCAGGCTGCCGTACGGGCGCTCACCACCGCCGCCCTCGCGGTGCCGCCGTTCGTGACGGGCGTGGTGCTGGTGCTGGTCTTCGCGGTGGGGGCGGGCGTGCTGCCGTCCGGCGGCCGGATCGGCCTCCTCGAAGCACCCGACCTGGAGCTGCAGTACCTGCTGCTGCCGTCGCTGTGCCTGGCCCTGCCCAGCGCGGCCGTCCTCGGCCGCTACCTGAGGGACAGCCTTGAACGCGCCCTCGGCGAGGACTATATCCGCACCGCCACCGCCGCGGGCGTCTCACCCCGCAGGCTGCTGTGGCGGCACGCCCTGCCGAACGCCCTGCCGCCCGTCGTCACCCTGCTCGGCATGCAGACCGGCCAGCTCCTCGGCGGTGCCGTACTGGTGGAGGCGATCTTCGCCTGGCCGGGCCTCGGCCAGCTCGCCGAACAGGCGCTGAACCGGCGCGACTACCCGGTCGTACAGGACCTGTTGCTGCTCCTCGTCGCCGTCTTCGTCGTGGTCCAACTGCTGACGGACGTCGTCTACGCCCTCCTCGACCCGCGCATCCGGTGGGAGTGAACCGCCATGGCCACCCTCTCGATCACGGCGGTGCGCAAGCGGGCCGCCCGCCACCCTTACGTCACCGCTCTCACCACCGCCCGCGGCCGCGTCGGCCTGCTGCTGGTCGGCCTGGTGGTGCTCGCCGGCCTGCTCGCCCCGCTGCTCACCTCCCACGACCCGACCGACCAGAGCGGCGACGCCCTGCTCGGCCCCGGCAGCCCCGGCCACCTCCTCGGCACCGACGACCTGGGCCGCGACCTGCTCAGCCGGGTGCTGTACGGCACCCGCACCGACCTCGAGGTGATCGCCGCCGCAGTGCCGATCGGCGCGCTGCTCGGCTGCTCCCTCGCCCTCCTCGCCGCGACGCACCCGGTGCTGGACACGGTGGTGCAGCGGCTGTTCGACCTGGTGCTGGCCTTCCCGGGCCTGATCCTGGCGCTGGCCATCACGGCCGTCCTCGGCCCGGGCCGGCTGCCGGTGGTCGTCGTCATCGCCCTGGTCGAAATCCCGGTGTTCGGACGGCAGTTGCGAGCCGGGATCCTCGTCCAGCGCGAGCGCGAGTACGCCGTCGCCGCGCGGGTCGGCGGCACCGGCCGGGCCCGGCTCCTGCTGCGGCACATCCTGCCCAACTGCGCCGACCCGCTGGTGGTGCAGGTCGCGGTCTCCCTCACCATCGCCGTGTTCCTGGAGGGCGCCATGAGCTTCCTCGGGGTCGGCGTACGCCCGCCCGAACCCACCCTGGGCGGCATGATCGGCCAGGCGCTGCCCTACCTGGCGCAGGCGCCCTTCTTCGCCGCCTGGCCGCTGCTCACCGTCACCCTGCTCGTCCTCGGTCTCTCACTGCTGTCCGAGGCCCTGAACCGGGAGATACGCCGATGACGACACCCCCTTTGCTGGACGTACGCGGCCTCAGCGTCGACTTCGGCACACCGGACGGACGGACCGTCCACGCCGTACGGGACGTGGACTTCCGCCTGCGACGCGGTGAGACCCTGGCCGTCGTCGGTGAGTCGGGATCGGGCAAGTCCACCACCGCGCTGGCGCTGACGCGGATGCTGCCGGGGACGGGCAGGATCACCGCCGGTTCGGTGCGGCTGAACGGCACCGATCTGACGGCCGCGAGCGAGCAGGAGCTGCGTGCCGTGCGCGGCGCCCGGATCGGGATGATCTTCCAGGACCCGATGACCTCCCTCAACCCCGTCCTGTCGGTCCGCACCCAACTCGACGAGGTGCTGCGCGCCCACGGTCACGGCGACCGCGCCGCCCGCCGGGCCCGTGCCGCCGAACTCCTCGACCTGGTCGGCATCCCGGATCCGCCGCGCAGACTGGACGACCACCCGCACCAGTTCTCCGGCGGCCAGCGCCAGCGCATCCTGATCGCCATGGCCCTCGCGAACGAGCCGGACGTGCTGCTGGCCGACGAGCCGACCACGGCCCTCGACGCCACCGTCCAGGAGCAGATCCTCCAACTGCTGGCCGAGCTCAACGAGGAGACCGGCACGGCGCTGCTCCTCATCACCCACAACATGGGGGTCGTCGCCCGCTCCTGCGACCGGGTGCTGGTGATGTACGGCGGCACGGTGGTCGAGGACGGGCCCACGGCCGACGTCCTCACTCGTCCCCGGCATCCGTACACCGCGGGACTGCTGGCCGCCGTCCCCCGGTTGTCCTCCCCCTCCGGCACCCGGCTCGTCGGCATTCCCGGCACGCCGCCGGACCTGTCCCTGCCCCTTGCCGGGTGCGCGTTCGCCGAGCGGTGCGCACTGGCGGACGAGCGGTGCGGGAGCGAGGCACCGCCGCTGGAAGAGGGTGTGGCGTGCTGGCACCGGGACAGGAAGCCGCCCGTCACGGCGGCCGCACCCGACGAGCGGGCTGTCGCCGCCCGGGGCACCCCTGTGCTGGAAGCCTCCGGCTTGCGCAAGGAGTTCCGCGGGCGCCGCCGCAGCCGTCTCGTCGCCGTGGACGACGTCGCCCTGACGCTGCACGCGGGCGAGACCCTGGGGATCGTCGGCGAGTCGGGCTCCGGCAAGTCCACTCTGGCCCGGCTGCTCGCCCACGCCCATCCGGCCGACGGCGGCACGATCCGGCTGCGCGGCGAGGACGTGACCCGGCCCTCCCGTCCGGCGCTGCGGACCCTGCGGCGCCAGGTGCAGATGGTGTTCCAGGACCCGTACGCCTCCCTCAACCCCCGGATGACCGTGGGCGACATCGTCGGCGAGCCCCTCCGTGTCCACGGGCTGCGCCCGGACCGCGCGGCACGCCAGGCACGGGTCGCCGAGCTCCTGGAACTCGTCGGCCTGGACCGGGCGGCCGCCGACCGCCTCCCCCGCTCCTTCTCCGGCGGCCAGCGCCAGCGCATCGGCATCGCCCGCGCCCTGGCTCCCGAGCCGTCGGTGCTGCTGTGCGACGAGCCCGTCTCGGCGCTCGACGTGTCGGTGCAGGCGCAGATCGTCAACCTGCTGGCCGATCTGCGGCGCGACCTCGGGCTCGCGCTGCTCTTCATCGCCCATGACCTGGCGGTGGTACGGCAGGTCAGCCACCGTATCGCGGTGATGCACCGGGGCCGGATCGTCGAGTCGGGGCCCGCGGACGAGGTGTGCGAGGACCCTCGACACCCCTACACCGCGGCTCTGATGGCCGCGGCACCGGATCCCGTTCCGGCCGCCGCTGTGGAGGCACCCACCGCATGACCGGCCTTGCGCCCCTCACCTGCCGCGGTCCGGGACGCCGGGCGACCACCCGGCCGGTCGTCCGCGGCGGTTCACACCTCTGCCACGCCTCCTGCCGCAACCGCTACCGCGTCGCCGCCCGCCCCGGCAACACCCCCGACTCCACCACCGGCCACGGCGGTTCCCGCGTCGCCCGTGACTCCGCGCCCACTGGAAAGGCCCCGGCATGACCACCACGCGCCGCGATCCGTACGAGAACTTCCCGGGCCACGTCGGCCGTACCTTCAGCGAGTCGCGGCCCGCCTGGCCCGAGAAGCCGGCGCCCCCGTCCGGCACGCCCAACATCGTGGTCGTCTACCTCGACGACATGGGCTACAGCGACATCGGCCCGTTCGGCGCCGAGATCCCCACGCCGGTGCTCGACGCCCTCGCCGAGCGCGGTGTGCGCCTGTCCAACTACCACACCCTGCCGCTGTGCTCGCCCTCCCGCGCCGCGCTGCTGACCGGCTGCAACCCGCACCGCGTCGGCTACGCCATGGTCGCCAACGCCGACCCCGGCTTTCCCGGCTACGGCATGGAGATCGCGCACGACTTCCCCACGCTGGCCGAGACGCTGCGCGACGCCGGGTACGCGACCTGCGCGGTCGGCAAGTGGCACCTGACCCGCGACTCCTCGTCCAGCGCGGCTGCCGACCGCTCCAACTGGCCGCTCCAGAAGGGTTTCGACCAGTACTACGGCGTCCTGGAAGGCCTGACGAACCTCTTCCACCCCCACCAACTGGTACGTGACAACTCGCCGTTGGACATCGACGAGTTCCCGGAGGGCTACTACTACACGGACGACATAACCGACCAGGCCATCGCCATGGTGAAGTCCCTGCGTGCCCACGACCCGGACAAGCCCTTCTTCCTCTACCTCGCCCACAACGCCGTCCACGCCCCGCTCCAGGCCAAACCGGAGGACGTGGCCCGCCACCGGGGCCGCTACGACGCAGGCTGGGACGCGCTGCGCGAGGCCCGCTTCGCCCGCCAGAAGGCGGACGGCCTGTTCCCGCAGGACACCGAACTCCCGGCCCGGAACCACGAGGACGGACTCGACGTGGCCGCGTGGGACGATCTCTCCGAGGACGAACAGCGCCTGTACACCCGCTACATGGAGGTGTACGCGGCGATGGTCGACAACGTCGACCAGAACCTCGGCCGGCTGCTCGACACCCTGGATGCGCTGGGCGAGGCGGACAACACCATCGTCGTGTTCACCTCCGACAACGGCGGCAGCGGTGAAGGCGGTGCCGAGGGCAGCCGCAGCTACTTCAGCCGTTTCGCCCACCACCCCCGCCTCCCCCAGGACTGGCCGGCGGACGTGGAGCGCGACCCCGGCCTGATCGGCGGCCCGCGCGGCCTGGTGCACTACCCGCGGGGCTGGGCCATGGCGTCCAACACCCCGTTCCGGCTGTACAAGCGGCACACCTACGCGGGCGGGGTCCGGGTCCCGTTCCTCATCTCCTGGCCGCGCGGCCTGCGCCGCTCCCCCGACGACGACGGCGTCCGCCACCAGTACCAGTACGTCACGGACCTGGCCCCGACGCTGCTGGACCTGGCGGGAATCACCCGCCCGGACTCCCGCCACGGCCACCCCGTCCAGGAGCAGGACGGCTTCGGTTTCGCCCCTGTCCTCACCGATCCCGCCGCCGACAGCACCCACCCCGAGCAGTACTGCGAGATGACCGGCAACCGCAGCCACTACCGCGACGGCCACAAACTCGTCACCCTGCACCGCCCGGGCACGCCGTACGACGACTCGGAGTGGGCCCTGTACGACATCCGCACCGATCCGACGGAGATCCACGATCTCGCGGCCCAACGCCCGGAACTGGTCAAGGAGTTGGCGGCAGCCTGGGAGGCGGCGGCCTGGCGCAACGGCGTCTTCCCGCTCCAGGACGCCTCCGGGGCCCTCGCCCTGCGCGGCCCGGCGGAGGAGAAGCTCGGCCGCCCGGTCACCCTGCTCCCCGGCACGCCCGAACTCGAGCGCTACCGTTCCTCCCGCCTGATCGCCTTCCGCTCCTTCACGGTCACGGTCGAGCTGGAGTCGTACGAGGAGGGCGACGCGGGCGTCCTGGTCTCGCACGGCGACCAGGGCGGCGGCTACAGCCTGTACGTCGAGGACGGCCGCCTGCGCTTCGCCTACAACGAGTACGGCGCCCTGCGCGAGGCGGACGCGGGCCCCCTCGGCCCCGGGACCCGCACCGTCCTCCTCACGGCGACCGCCGAACCCGGTCTGCGCTGGCGCTTCGCCCTCGCCGTGGACGGCACCGAACGTGCCACACCCGAACCGGTCCACCAGCTCATCGGCATGGCCCCGTTCCAGGGCGTCAGCGTGGGCCTCGACCGCAAGTCCCCGGTCTCCTGGCCGCTGTACGAGCGCCACGGTGTCTTCCGCTACACCGGCGCCCTCCGCTCGGTCACCTACGACCCGGGCGCACCGGGCCCGGACTCGCCCCAGGCGGTGGCTCAGGCCCTGCGGGAGGCGGCGGCCGCGTTCGAGTAGGGAACGTTCGGGACGGCGCCGCCGGGTGGCCGGCGGGCGGCGCTCACCGCACGTCGAACAGACGCCCCGCGTTGCGCAGCGCGTGCACCGCGACCCGCTTGCCGAGAGCGAGGCCGGCCACGTCGGCCGAGCGGGTGTGGATGCCGGAGTACACCCGGGCGTCCTCGTTCTCCTGGGACAGCTGACTCCAGGCCGTGTACGTGCGCGTCACTCCGGGGGCGGTGGGGCTGGTGAGCTCGAACGGTGCGGTGCGGGGGCCGGTGAGCGCCGTGAGGATGGTTTCCGCCGCTCCCGAGTACGTGTTGTGGCCGCTGGGGTAGTCGGGATGGGCCGGCGTGACGTGCAGTGGCGTCCAGTCGGGGTCGGGGTCGATCGTGCCGGTGCGGATGGCCGTGACCGGGCGCCAGCGCAGGTGGGCGTACTTGGTGTCGGACGTGGCGATCTGCGTGTCCACCAGGGCGAGGTGGAACAGCGCCACCAGCGCGGCCTGTGCGGGGACGGACCCTGACGACCGGGCCAGGGCGACCCGCAGCGGCTCGGTGTACAGCGTCAGCGAAGAGCCCAACCAGAAGGTGGCGGTCTCGGTCTGCGGCGCCGTGCGTACGGTGCTGTCCACGGCCCCGAACGCCCGCACCTCGGCCAGTTCGGCCCGGTAGCGGGCGGACTCCAGGGCGGGCGGCGCGGGCAGCCGGTACTGGTCGGGGCTGTCCAGCAGGAAGGGCCTGGCGATCCGGTTGCCGTACTGTGCGGCCGGGGCGTAGGCGGGCGGCGTCGGCTGCCACACGCCGGGGGCCGTCGGCGGCACGGTGAACGGCGCGTTCACCGAGGCCGGGTCGAGACCGTCGCCCTCGCGCGAGGCGAGGACCAGCCGTGCCTGGCGGGCACCGGCCGCCACGCCCTTCGCCTTGGCCGGTCCGTCCGGGACGCGGTCCAGTGTCGTGCGCAGCGCGGTGTCCAGTTCCTGGGTGCGGGACGGGATCAGTGCCACCAGGGCGTCGTGTACGGCGGATGCCAGGGCCGCGTCCTGGAAGTCCCGCCGGTCGACGCCGGGCGGCACCTCGCGGGTGGCTCGGGCCGCCGCGAGCCAACTGACGGCCCAGGTCCGGCTGTTGGTGATCTGGGTGGTGGCCCCGCCGGCAGCGACGGTCGCGGCCGTCGTGTCGTACCAGTCCAGCGCGGCGGACGGGCGGGCGGGCCGTTCCTCCGCCGCGGCGGAGGAGGCGGTGCCGGCGCCGGCCAGCAGGACGGCCGAGCCCAGCGTCACCAGGGCGGAACGGCGGGTTGTGAACGGGTTCACGGGACTCCTTCGCGGAGGTGCGGGATCGCGGACGTGCGGGTTCGCGGACGTGCGGGTTCGCGGACATGCAGGTTCGCGGACATGCAAGATCGGGGACGTGCGGGATCGCGGGCTTGCGTTGGTGAACGGGGCTCGCGTTGGTGAACCGGGCTCGCGTTGGTGAGCTGTGCCGCCGGGCACGCGGGCGAACGGGGCCGACGCGAGGGGCGGTTCGACGTGCGGGCCGCCGCGGCGGCGCGATGACGGGTCAGCTACACAGCGCGGCGGCGACGCGCATCAGATCGACGGCGCGTCGCTGGGTGAACCGCAGAGTGGACCGCATGGCCGACGACGCTATCCAAGGCCGAAGTGCCGGTCAACGGGGGGCTGTTGGTCGGTCCGCATCGCAACGAGGGTTTCGCGTTGCCGCCACGCGTACGTTACGCAGCCGCGAACGCATGGGCCGGGAATGCCGTCAGAGGTTCGGGGCGGCTCAGGTCCCCAACTCGAGTCCGTCGGCGGTATCGGTGTCCACCGGGCTCATACGTCGGCCCATGCCGGCGCGTCAGGGACCGACGTGCGGGGCGCGTGCCGCGGACGAACCGTCGCGGACGACCTCGCCCGTGAGGTTGCCGTTGGCCCCCGAGCCGAGGAACAGGACCAGCTTGGCGACATCGTCCGCGTCGGAGAGACGACGGGTGGGCGTACCGGAGGCCAGCTTGTCGGTGATGGCCTTGGGGATGGGCGGGCGACTGTCGGTCAGGGTGAAGCCGGGAGCCACGACATTGACCAGGATGCCGTCCCGGCCGGCCTCCCAGGCGAGACCGCGGGCGAGGCCGTAGAGACCGGACTTGGCCGTTCCGTACGGACCGGGGCCGGGCACGCCCTCCTCGGCGACGCTGGAGGAGATCAGCACGATTCGCCCCCAGCCGCGCGAGCGCATGCTCGGCAGGACCGCGCGGACCTGGGCGGCGGCGCCGATCAGGTTGGCGCTGATCATGGCCTGCCACTCCTCGAGCGGCACGTGCTCGAAGCGGATGCTCGGGTCCGGCGGGCCGTCGCCGCCCCAGCGCACGGCGTTGGCGACGAGCACGTCGATCCCGCCCCACTGCTCGATGACGGTGTTCGCGGCCTCCTCGACGGTGTGCAGGTCCTCCAGGTCGAGCCGGACCACTAAGGCCTGCCCGCCGGCGGCCTCGATCTCGGAGGCGACCTTCTCGGCCTTCTCCGGATTGTTGCGGTAGGTGATGGCGACGCGGGCGCCCTCCTGGCCGTAGGCCCGGGCGGTCGCTGCGCCGATACCGGTGGAAGCGCCGGTGACCAGGACCACACGGTCCTTGAGTGCGGTATCCATCGTGCGGGATGTCCTCTCTTCGTACGTGAGTGCGTTGCGTGACGCCGGGTCGGCCCAGGGGGCCCGCCCGGCCGCCGGTACGGCCTCAGGCCGTGGGGGTCTGTGCGGGTACGCGGGTGGCCAGCGCCTCGACCGCGTCCAGAGCGGCGGTGCGGGACGCCTCGTGGTCGTCCTTGAACTGCGCCAGGAACGGCATGACCGGAGCGTGGGTGAGCTCGGTGTGCACGAACTCCACGTCCGCGAGGCCCAGCATCGAGAAGTAGGCGCGCAGGAAGGGCTCCTGGAAGTCGAAGGGCTCCCGGGGAGTACCGGGGCCGTAGGCGCCGCCGCGGGCACTGAGGATCACGGCGGACTTCCCCGCGAGCGGCAGCCACGGCAGGGTCACCCGGTCCATCCAGGTCTTGAGCGAGCCGGGGACGGTGAAGTTGTACATGGGCGTCCCGATGAGGATGACGTCCGCCTCGAGGAGCTGCTCGATGAGGGGGCGGGTCGCCGCCCACGCCTTGGCCAGCTCGGGCGCGGCGGCCACCACTTCGTCCATGGCCGCGATGTCCCGCACCCCGTTCAGGGAGGACCGGGTGGCCAGCCGGACCCGGGCCTCGTCGATGGGCGCGACCGGCTCCGCCACCAGGTCCCGATAGGTGTAGGTGCCTTCCGGATGGGCGGCCTTCCAGTGTTCGACGAAGGCTGCGCCGAGTTCCCGCGAGAACGACTCACTCCGGGCACTGGCGTCCAGGTGCAGCAGATGCGCCACAGCATTCCCTTCCAGGCAAGATGATCTGAAGTCGAAACCAGATTAGACCAAGATAATCTCAAGTCAAGACGATTTGATTCCTTTGCTATCCTGCTGACATGTCCCTCACCACTCCCGCCGGCGACCGGGCGTCGGGCAGCCGGCTCCACAGCGATCTGCACTGGTTGTTCGCCCGGCTCAAGCAGGGGCTCGCCGGCGCGGAGACCTCGGTCGTGCGCGAGCACGGCATGAGTCTGTGGGGCTACACGGTCCTGATGGCCATCGTCGAGGCGCCCATGAGGAGCCAGCTCTCGCTCGCCCAGGCCGTCTCGGTCGACAAGAGCAAGCTCGTCCTGGTCATCGACGAGCTGGAGTCGGCCGGCCTGGTCCGCCGCCGCCCCGACCCCGCCGACCGCAGGGCCCGTATCGTCGAGGTGACCGACGACGGCCGCCGTGCCCTCGACGCCGCACGCGACGACGTCGAGGCGATCGAGAACCGTCTGCTGGCCGACCTGGACGCCCCGTCTCAGCAGGCGCTGCGATCCGTGCTCCGCCAGCTCGTCGGCGCGCCGGTCGAACGGATCGAGGACGGGCAGCAGACCGGCAACGCCTGCGCACCGCCCCAGCCCTGACCGACGGGGACGGGGCGGGCGCGTGGTCCTCGCGGTTCACCTGTCGAACAGTGGTCACGCCACGCTCAGGTACGGGCCAGCGGGTTCGGCAGCGGCAGATACCGGGCATCGGCTCCGTCCGCGCCCGTCCAGCGCAGCAGCAGGTTGGTCTTGCCGGGCAGCGTGGGCGAGGTGAGCAGGGCGGGGATCTCGGGGAGGTCGTGGCGGGAGAGTTCACGGCGTACGGCGGGCCAGGGGTCGAGGCCGGGACGGTGTTCGGCCAGGGCCGCGGCGATCTCGCTGAGGTGGTTGACGATCAGGCAGTACACCAGTCGCTCCCAGCCGGCCGCCCGGGACACCTCCGGCAGCAGCTTCACGCCCTCGGCGTCCCGGAACAACGCCTGCACCGGCGTACCGTCGGCGTCGACGGCGACCAGGGTGTTCTGCAGATGCGCTTCGAGTACGACGCCGTGGTCGGCGAAGGCCGCCAGGGCCGGGGGCACGACCTGGGCCAGGTACGCCTCCCACCAGGCCGCCGGATCGGCCGTACCGTCGAGCGGGCTGCCCGCGAAATCCTCCACCAACCCGGCGGCGAGCAGCGGGGTCGCGCCGGGCACCAGGTGAGCGCGCAGTCCGTCGCGGACCAGGACGGCGAGTTCCTCGAAGGCGAAGTCGGCCGTGCGGTAGCCGCTGTCGCTCAGCCAGGCCGCGGGGCCGTCGAGGGCGGCGAAGGCGGTGCGTACCGCCGCGTCCGTACGGCGGAGTTTCAACAGGTCGTGGCGCCACAGCCGGCGGATGTCGTTGGTGATGCGCACATCCAGGCTGAACTTCAGGAAGAGGTCCCGCTCGGGGGCGTACAGCGTGCGGATCGCGGCGGTCGGCCAGGCTTCGAAGGCCGTCTCGCCGAGCCGGATCAGGCGGCCGTCGACGAAGGCCGGGGCGAGGTCGCGGGCGGCCAGGTCGAGCTGCCAGGGGTGGGCGGGCAGCAGCCGGTAGCCGGGCGGGGCCTCGCCGAGGGTGTCGAGGGCGGAGGTGTCGCCCTCCTCGACGACCGTGTCCGCGCGCAGGCCGAGCAGCGCCAGCGGGAAGCGGGCGTGCGCCTCGGGCGCGTACGGCAGCCAGCCGGCGACGGGGCCGCCGCCGCGTGCCTTGGGCGCGGGGTGGCGGGGGTGGCCGGTGAGGAGGGACTGCTCGGAGAGCAGGTAGGGGTCGCCGGGGGGCGTCGCGCCGGCGCGGGCGGTGAGCAGGGCGGCGACCGCGTCGCGGCTGTCGATCATCTCGGCGGGCAGTTCGTGGTTGGGCAGGCCGGTGTGCCGGACCAGTTCCTCGGCGACGAGCTTGACGAGTTCCGGGTGGCCGACGCGCCGCCAGCCGTCCCCCGCGTACACCTCGGGTTCCGCGGGCCGCCGCTCGCCGCGCACGCGCAGCAGTCTTCCCCCGGGCAGCCGGTACACGCGGCGTCGGCCGGTCCCCTGGAGGGGCTCGGCCACCTCCCTCAGCAGGCAGTTCAGGAGGGGCGCCGCCGCGTAGGCGTCGGCGCGGTCCGCGACGTCGTCGCGCGGTGCGGCGTCGTCGGCGGGGGGCGGGGGGAAGGGATCCACGCGTTCCACTCGTTCTCTGCGGTCCGTTCGGGCGGAGACGATCAGTATGTCTGTCGTCACCACCTGTCGTGACACACCACTCGTACCCGAGGAGCCCGACCGTGCACCGTCCCTCCACCGCCGAGGCCGAGGTCGCCGAGGAGCTGGCCGCCGTACGCCCCGGCCTCGTGCCGCGGTACACGGCCGCGCTGCCCGGCGCCCGCGCGGCCGTGCTGACCCGCCTGTGGCGTGCGCTCGCCCATGAACCGCTGCCGTGGGTCGCGTCCCGCACGGCCGGCCGGGAGGGACTCGCCCTGCGCCTTTCGGACGGCCGCCGGCTGCACGGTCCGCACCCGGACCCGTACGCCACCTCCGCGTACGTCACCGCCCTACGGCTCGACGACGTGGCGTACGACGATCCGGCGCGGCTGATGACCGATCTCGCCGTACCGCACGGCAGCGGCCTCGCCGCCGAACTCGGCCACAGTGTCGCCTCGTTGGCGCTGTCCCGGGCCGGACGGCGACCGCACTCGAAAGAGTGGCCGGCGAGGGACTGGGAGTGGGAGCAGCGGGTGGTCGACGGGCATCCGTTCCATCCCAACTGCCGTGCCCGGCCCGGCTTCTCGGTGGCGGAGCAGCTCGCCTACGGCCCCGAGCACGGGCCGCTGGTGCGGCTGGGGCTGGTGCCGGTCCCGGCGGGCGAGTGCCTGGTGACGGGCGCGTGGCCGGAGGCGCTGCGGGAGGGGGAACGGCTGCTGATGCCGGTGCATCCGTGGCAGGCGGAGCATGTGCTCAAGCGCTCCGGTGACAGGGGGCTCGACGCGCATCCGTTGATGTCTCTGCGTACGTTGGCCCTACCGGACGGACCGCATGTCAAGACCGCGCTCAGCGCGCGGCTGACCTCGTCCGTGCGGGACATCTCGGCGTACTCGATCGGCCTGTCCGCGACCCTCTCGGCGTTCGCGCAGACGCTGGCGGCCCGCATGGACGGCCTGCTGCACGTCACCCGCACGCTGGGCGCGGTCACGGCCGACTCCCCCGATCTGGCGGCGGTCTTGCGGGAGTCGCCGCAGGTGTACGCGGCCACGGAGCGCGGTGAGCGGGTCGTGCCGGTGGCGGCCCTCGCCACCACGGAGCTGCCCGACTCCCCCGCCTGGCTCGCCGACTTCGCCCGGCTCGCCCTCACGGTCGGCCTGCGACTGCTGGACCTGGGCGTGGCCCTGGAGGCACACGGCCAGAACCTTCTGGTCGTCCTGTCCACGTCGGGCGCCCCGCTGCGGCTGGTCTACCGCGACCTCGCCGACATCCGGATCAGCCCCGCCCGGCTGGCCCGGCACGGCATCCCGGTCCCGGAGCTGACCGGCCGGATCGTCACGGACGACGAAACGACCCTGCGGCGCAAGCTGTTCGGGTCGATGGTGGCCGGGGCCCTCGCGGGTACGGCGGGTTCGGCGCCGGCGCTACGGGCGGCGCTGGAGACGGCCGTACCGGACCTTCCGCGCACCCCGGACCTCCTCGCACTGCTCGAAGACCGGCTGCCCGCCAAGGCGTTGACGCTCATGCGGCTCTCCCCGGGCACCCCCGGGGACCAGTGGACCGACCTGCCCAATCCGCTGCACTGAGCAGCCGTTTTGGAGCGGGACCCACTTGATCCATAAGATCCGCCGATGATCACAAGACAACGGCTGGCGGCAGGAGTGTGCGCCCTGCTCGCCGCCTTGACGGCCGGGTTGGCCTTCCCGGTCGCGGCGGCCGCCGGCGAACCCACGGGCGAGGACGCGCCGAAGGTCGACCTCGTCCTCGACGTGAGCGGTTCCATGCGGGCCCGGGACATCGACGGCCAGTCCCGGATGGCCGCGGCGAAGCAGGCCTTCAACGAGGTGCTGGACGCGACACCCGAAGAAGTCCGGCTCGGCATCCGGACCCTCGGCGCCAACTACCCCGGCGACGACCGGAAGACGGGCTGCGAGGACACCGCGCAGCTCTACCCGGTCGGCCCGCTGGACCGCACCGAGGCCAAGACGGCGGTGGCGACCCTCACGCCCACGGGCTGGACGCCGATCGGCCCCGCCCTGCTCAAGGCCGCCGACGACCTGGACGGCGGCACCGGCTCCAAGCGCATCGTGCTGATCAGCGACGGCGAGGACACCTGCGCCCCGCTGGACCCGTGCGAGGTGGCCCGCGAGATCGCGGCCAAGGGCATCGGCCTGACCATCGACACCCTCGGCCTGGTCCCCAACACCAAGATGCGGCAGCAGCTCAGCTGCATCGCGGAGGCGACCGGCGGGACGTACACCTCGGTGGAGCACACCGACGAACTCACCGACCGCGTCAACCAGTTGGTGGACCGGGCGGCCGATCCGGTGGTGACGCCGGTGGCCACGGAGGGTGCGGACGAGTGTGCGAAGGCGCCGGGTCTGAAGTCCGGTCTGTACACCGACCGCGAGGAGTTCGGGCAGCAGCGCTGGTACCGCGTGGACGTGGAGCCCGGGCAGGAGCTGCGCGCCTCGGTGAGCGTGTCGGCGGACCGGGCCGTGAACCCGTCGTACGGCGTGCTGCTGCGGGCCGTCACGGTCCACGACCGGGAGATCGTGCGCGGCGAGGCGGCGGGCAACGGCCGTACGGACGTGATGTCGACGGGTCTGCGATACCCGAAGGCGGAGAGCGACGACGAGGAGGCCACCGCCGAGACGGTGTGCCTCCAGGTCACCCACTCCTTCTCGGCGGCGTCCGGCGTGAAGACGACGCCGGGTCTGCCGCTGGAGCTGACCGTCGACGTCGTGGACGGGCCGTCGGCGGCGAGTGACGTGGCCTCCTTCGGCCTCGGTCGCGGCTGGTGGCTGCTCGGCGCGCTGATCCTCACCGGCTTCCTGGCCGGTGTGCTGTGGGGCTGGCTGTCGCGCTGGCGGGTCGCGGTCTGGAGGACCAACTGATGCGGATCACATGCGTGTTGAGCGCTGCCCTGCTCATGCTCGGACTGGCGGTCTCCCCGGCCGTGGCCGACTCCTCACCGTCCCCTTCGGCGGACGGCGGGGCTGACGGGTCACCCACCGCGGCGGGCACGTCCTTCCGTACGGCGACCGAGATCGACCAGGGGCAGACGGCCACGGCGAACGGCTCCGCGGGCGACTACCTGTACTGGTCGTTCCCCGCGGACGCCGGACAGCGCCCCACCGTCGAGGCGACGGTGAAGCTGCCGGACACGCACGCCGCCGAGACCTGGCAGATCGACGTGTACGACGGTCTGCGCCGCCGCCAGGCCTGCCAGTACGGGGCACAGACGCGCACCGCCGCGTCCGGCTCCGCCGCCGTGGAGCTGACCTGCGTGCTGCGCACGGTGCGTGCGTGGTCGGAGCCATGGGCCAACGACCCGCTGCCGGGGACGTACTACGTCCGGCTGACGGTCGTGGATCTGGCCACCTCCGACCTGGGCCTCCCGGTCGACGCCGAGATCCGCGTCGGCTCCGAGGACATCGGCGGGGCGGCGGCGGTCGACGGCTCGCTGGCCAAGCCGCTGGTGCCGGGGATCGCGGTCACGTCCGAGGACGACGAGCCGACTTCCGCCGTGCTGTCCGGCATCGAGCCCGACGACGGCTGGTCCTCCGGCTGGTGGTCCGACCGGTGGGTGTGGACGGCGCTGGGCGGTGTGCTGGCCGCTCTCGCTGGGATCGGCGGGTATGCGCTGACGCGAGGCTCGGGACGACCGTCGCGGGTGCCGCCGGGCGTCTGACGGAGCGACAGGAGGCCCGATTCAGCGGGCCTCCTGGCCTTTTCAGGCCTCCCGCAGTGCCTTCGCCAAGGCGCCCTCGCCGGTCACCTCGATACGCCCGCCCCGCACCGCGTCCACCACGCTCAACTCCCCACGGCCCACAGCCGTGCACGTGGCCGTGTCCAGGACCAGCCGGGCGTCGGGCTCCCCCGGAGCGGGACCGTCGCCGTACACGGGCCCCTCCTCGGCGCCGAGGTACAGATGGAAGTCGCCCTCCTCGAGCCGTACCTCGACGAGACCCTCTCCTTCCAGCGCCCTCAGGAGCGGCAACGCGAACCAGTGCGCCCGTACGGCGTCGGTGGGCCGCCGCTCGCCCAGCTCGGCCTGCCCCCAGTCCCCGAGCGCCTGCAACACGGGCAGCAACTCCCGCCCCCGCCCGGTCAGTTCGTAGACGTACGCCGCACCGGGCGGGGGCAGTCGGCGCCGCGTCGTCAGCCCGTCGCGCTCCATGTCCTTCAGCCGGGAGGCGAGGACGTCGGTGCTCACGCCCGGCAGGTCGGCGTGCAGGTCCGTGTAGCGGCGCGGGCCGGCCAGGAGTTCGCGGACGATCAGCAGGGTCCAGCGGTCGCCGACGACGTCGAGCGCTCGGGCGGCGGAACAGTACTGGTCGTAGCTTCGGCGAGGTGACATGCGACGCAGTCTAGACATGTTGTTGGACTTTCCAAGGGTCTACTTGGTAAAACCAAGCAACACCACAACCGGAGGGGCGTAAGCGCATGGAGTTCCGGCAGTCGAGCAAGCTGAGCGAGGTCTGTTACGAGATCCGCGGCCCGGTGATCGAGCACGCCAACGCACTGGAGGAGGCGGGCCACAGCGTGCTGCGGCTGAACACCGGCAACCCCGCGCTGTTCGGCTTCGAGGCACCGGAGGAGATCCTCCAGGACATGATCCGGATGCTCCCGCAGGCGCACGGCTATACCGACTCGCGCGGCATCCTCTCCGCCCGCCGGGCGGTCGCCCAGCGCTACCAGACCCTCGGCCTGGAGGTCGGCGTCGACGACGTCTTCCTCGGCAACGGCGTCTCCGAGCTGGTCTCGATGGCCGTACAGACCCTGGTCGAGGACGGCGACGAAATCCTCATCCCCGCCCCGGACTTCCCACTCTGGACGGCCGTCACCACCCTCGCGGGCGGCAAGGCGGTCCACTACCTGTGCGACGAACAGGCCGACTGGTACCCGGACCTGGACGACATGGCGTCGAAGATCACGGACCGCACCAAGGCCGTGGTCATCATCAACCCCAACAACCCCACCGGCGCCGTCTACCCCAAGGAGATCATCGAGGGCATCCTCGACCTCGCCCGCCGCCACGGCCTGATGGTGTTCGCCGACGAGATCTACGACCAGATCCTGTACGACGACGCCGTGCACCACTCGGTCGCCGCGCTCGCCCCCGACCTGGTGGTGCTGACCTTCTGCGGCCTGTCGAAGACGTACCGGGTGGCCGGCTTCCGCTCGGGCTGGCTGGTGATCACCGGCCCGAGGCAGCACGCGAAGAACTACCTGGAGGGCCTGACGATGCTGGCCTCCATGCGGCTGTGCGCCAACGCGCCCGCGCAGTACGCCATCCAGGCCGCGCTCGGCGGCCGCCAGTCCATCCGGGAGCTGACCACGCCGGGCGGGCGCCTGCGCGAACAGCGCGATGTGGCGTGGGAGAAGCTCAACGAGATCCCGGGTGTGTCGTGCGTGAAGCCGAAAGGCGCGCTGTACGCGTTCCCGCGCCTCGACCCCAAGGTGCACAAGATCCACGACGACGAGAAGTTCGTCCTGGACCTGCTGCTGCGGGAGAAGATCCAGGTCGTCCAGGGCACGGGCTTCAACTGGCCCACCCCGGACCACTTCCGCATCCTCACGCTTCCGTACGCGGACGACCTGGAGGCGGCGATCGGGCGGATCGGTCGGTTCCTGAGCGGCTACCGGCAGTAACGGCGGTCTGGGACGCGGGCCGGAATGTCACAGGCGCGTCGTAGTCTTCCAAGGGGCTGATCTCCAGGACCTCACGGGAGAGGAGCACGCCGTGACCCGACCGCCGACCGCCGCGCAGCGGCGTGTCATCGACGCCGCCGATCCCGTCACCGGGCGCCTGAAAGGCACGGAGGCGCAGCTCACGGCGCTGGTCAAGCGTGGGCTCGCCTTCCGGCACCCACGGCCGCCGCACGACCACTTCCTGACGCCGGAGGGGCACCGGGTGCGGCAGGGGGTGGAGCAGATCCACGAGCCCGCCGGGCAGGCTCCCGCGACGGCCGGCGTGTTCGCCGCGCGCGTCGGCGGCGAGGAGGAGGCGCCGGACACCGGTCCCTCCCGCGTCCGCGAGGTGCACAGCGCCTGGCAGGGGCTGCTGGAGCTGCGGCGGATGACCAATCCGGACGGCGCCACCGACCGGCCGTGCGGCTGGGAGCGCGCGCATCTGGTGCAGGCCGCCGCGCTCACCCTGGAGGCCGCGGGCCACCGTCCGGCGGGCCGGGACTCCGGGGGCTACCGGGTGCGCGCGACCCCGCAGCCGGAGGCCGTCGCCGTGCACGAGGCGGATCCCGGTGCGCTGCGCGCCTGCGCGGCCACGCTGGAGCAGGCGGGCTGGCAGGTGGGCGAGCACACGGAACCGCGGACGAGGGACCGTTATCTGCTGGCATCCCCGCGCAGGGCGTGACGCGCGTGCCAAGATCGGTCGGTCAGAGCGTCAACGACGAGGAGGAGAAGCCGTGAGCGAACCGTTTTCCGTTCCGGTGACCGTCCGCGGGTACGAGACGGATGTGCTGGGTCACCTCAACCAGAGCGTGTACCTGAACTACGCCGAACACGCCCGCTGGTCGTTACTGCAGGCCGCGGGGATCAGCCAGGCCGGTCTCATCGCCAAGGGCGTGGGCCCGGTCGCCCTGGAGACGACCCTCCGCTTCCAGCGGGAGCTGCTGGCGGGCGACGAGGTCGAGGTCACGTGCGGCTTCCAGTGGGGTGACGGCAAGACCTTCCGGATACAGCAGACGATCCGCAAGACGGACGGCACGGTGGCGGCCGAGATCACGGCGGTCGGCGGCCTGCTGGACCTCAGGGAGCGCAGGCTGGTCGCGGATCCCCGGGACTGCTTCAAGGAGCTGGCGGCGGATCCGAGCCTGTTCGGGCTGTAGGGACGCCCACCACGGTCACAGGGCCCGGTACACCGACACCGGCTCGCGCTCGCCGTCGTAGGCCGCTCGTGACTCGGCGATGTACACCCGGTTGCGCTCGGCCCAGTCGGTGAGCCGCTGCAGCGTCTCGTGCAACTCGCGGGCCACGGGCGTGAGTTCGTACTCCACCTTCGGCGGCACCGTCGGGTGCACGACGCGGGTGACGAGCCCGTCGCGCTCCAGGCCGCGCAGCGTCCGGGTCAGCATGCGGCGGCTGATGCCCTCGATGCCGCGCTCCAGTTCGGTGAAGCGGATCGGCCCGTGCGCGGCCGCGACGAGGATCTGCACGCTCCATTTCCCGGAGACCCTGTCAAGAACTTCGCGGACCGGGCAGGCGTGCGCGTTCACCACCTGCGGAGTAACACCGGTGTTCCTCTGGGACATTGGGCTGCCTCCTTACGCCGACCTCCATGGTCACCCACGATGTACCCCGTTACAAGTCGTGCACCTATGGGTTTCGATGGAGATTGCGGGGGCCACGTCACCATGACGTCCTTGACCGAGTCACCGACGCGAACGCGTCCGGCACACCGAACGTACTCCCGTTGGGCGTCCCTCGTCGTGCTGTGCGCGGGCGCCCTGATGACGATCCTGGACGGCAACATCGTCACCGTCGCGATGCCGGCCGTCCAGAACGACCTGGGTTTCTCGGGGCCGGGGCTCGCCTGGGTCGTCAACGCCTATCTGATCCCGTTCGGTGGGCTGCTGTTGCTGGCGGGCCGGCTCGGCGACCTGGTGGGCCGCAAGCGCATGTTCACGGCGGGGCTCGCCGTGTTCACCGCGGCCTCGGTGCTGTGTGGGGTGGCCACCAGCCAGGGCATGCTGATCGCGGCGCGCGCCCTGCAAGGCGTGGGCGGCGCGATGACCTCGGCGGTCGTACTCGGCATGCTGGTCGCCCTCTTCCCGGAGCCGCGTGAACAGGCCCGTGCCATCGCGGTGTTCAGCGCGGTCGGCGCGGCGGGCGGGGCGCTCGGCACGTTCCTCGGCGGGGCGCTGACCCAGGCCCTGAGCTGGCACTGGATCTTCCTGATCAATCTGCCGATCGGCATCGTCGCCTGGCTGGCGGCTCTGCGCATCCTGGCTCCGGACAGCGGCGAAGGCCTCGACCGGGGCGCCGACTATCCGGGCGCCGCCCTGGTCACCGGCGCGCTGATGCTCACGGTGTACGCCATCGTCGGCGCCGGCGACCTGACCGCCACACTGCTCCTGGCCGCGCTCGCGCTCGCCCTGTTCGTCGCGTTCACCCTGCGCCAGGCGCGGGCCGCGCGGCCGCTGCTGCGCCTGAGGCTGTTCGGCTCCCGGCTGCTGACCGGGGCGAACGCCGTCCAGGTCCTGATGATCGCGACGATGTACGGCTTCCAGTTCATCGGCGCGCTCTATCTGCAACGCGTCCTCGGCTACGGCGAGTTGGCCACCGGTACGGCCTTCCTGCCGGCGCCGGTCGCCATCGGGGTGCTGATGCTGGGCCTGTCCGCGCGCACCGTCGGCCGGTTCGGCGCGTACCGGGTACTGCTGGCGGGGCTGGCGCTGACCGCGGTCGGCATGGCGCTGCTGAGCCGTGCGCCCGCCGACGGTTCGTACGTCACCGACGTGCTCCCTCCGATGCTCCTGCTCGCCGCCGGGTTCGCGGCCGCGATGCCCGCGCTGACCGGGCTCGCCATGTCCGGGGCCCGCGAGGAGGACGCCGGGCTGGCGTCGGGACTGTTCAACACCACGCAGGTGGTGGGCGGTTCGCTGGGCCTGGCGGTGCTCTCGGTCCTGGCGGCGAGCCGGACCGAGGGGCTGCCGGCCGGGGGTGCGGAGTCGGTCGCGGCCACGGCGGAGGGGTACCAGCTGGCGTTCCGGGTGGCGACGGTGATCGCGGTGGGGGCGCTGGTGCTGGCGGCGGGGGTGCTGCGGCCTAGGTCGGGGGTGCGGGACTGAACCGCCGCCCGGTGCGCGGGGCCGAAGGGGCCCGGCGCACCGGCGACGCGGGGCGGCTAGGCCCTGTCGTCAAATTCCCGTCGTCCGCCCGAAGCGCGGCGGGCGGGAATTTGACGACAGGGCCTAGGTGTATTGCCCTGAGAGGTTAGGGACGCGGCTGGCGGGTGGTTGGCCCTTGAGCGCGGTGTGTCCGCGGTGGTGATTGTAGGTGTGCAGCCAGCTGGGGAAGGCGTCGCGTCGTTCCTGCTCTGATCGGTAGGGGCGGGCGTAGGCCCATTCGTCGAGCAGGGTGCGGTTGAAGCGTTCGACCTTGCCGTTCGTCTGCGGCCGGTAGGCGCGGGTTCGCTTGTGCGTGATCCCGGCTGCTGCCAGGGCGTCTCGCCACAGGTGGGATTTGTAGCAGGAGCCGTTGTCGGTCAGGACGCGTTCGACGGTGATCCCGCAGGTGGCGAAGTACGCCTGGGCGCGACTCCAGAAGCCGACAGCGGTCTCCTTCTTCTCGTCTGCGTGGATCTCGCTGTAGGCCAGGCGGGAGTGGTCGTCGACGGCGTTGTGGAGGTAGCTGTAGCCGGCGCCGGACCGGGTCTTGCGGCCCGCCTGGCGTCCGAGGGTCTTGTGGCCGCCGCCGTCGGGGATGTTGCCGAGCTTCTTGATGTCGACGTGGACCAGTTCGCCGGGCTTGGCACGTTCGTAGCGACGGATGACGCGCCCAGTGGCCCGGTCGAGGTGGGTCAGGCGGGCCAGGCCGTAGCGGGTCAGCACCCGGTGCACGGTGGACGGCACCAGGCGGAGCAGGCCTGCGATCCGTGCTGGCCCCCACCTGCGCAGTACGCGGACTTTGATGATCCTGCGCTCGGTACGGGTCGGGGTCCGTCGCGGGCTGGTGCGGGGGCGGCTGGAGTGGTCGGCCATGCCAGGCTCGCCGAGCCGGCGGTAGCGGTCGGCCCATCGCTGTGCGGTGGTTGGCGAGACTTGGAATCGCTCAGCGGCCCGGCGCAGGGTCCAGCCGTCCTCGACCACGCAGCGGGCCAGGCGCAGGCGTCCGGTCTCGGTCAGGGGTGCATTACGGTGGGGCACGAGGGCCTTTCTGTCGTCCGGCGTAGATGTCGCAATCCACACCGAGCCAGAAGGCCCTCACCCATTTCAAGACCACACGTCAGTGATCGCTGTCACCAACCTCCGTGGACAGAACACCTAGGGCACCGGCTGTCGGCCGACCGGCTGCATCAGGCGGCGGGGCGCCTGATGTGAAGTTCGGTGTCCAGTTGCTCGAAGAGCTCGTTGCCGGAGGCCGTGAACTTGGCTATGCCCTCGTCCTCCAGCACACGCACCACGTCGTCATAGGACACTCCGACAGCCTCCAGGTCATCGAGTACCTGTTGGGCTTCCGCGTACGTGCCATGGATGGTGTCGCCCTGGATACGGCCGTGGTCCGCGACCGCGCGCAGGGTCTGTTCCGGCATGGTGTCGACCACCCCGGGAGCCACCAGTTCGTCGACGTAGCGGGTGTCAGGGTAGGCGGGGTCCTTCACCCCGGTGGATGCCCACAGCGGGCGTTGCGGGCGCATCCCGGCCGCCGCCAGGGCCCTCCAACGGTCCGATCCGCACGCCTGCTCAAAGTGCTGGTAGGCCAGGCGTGCGTTGGCGATTGCTGCCCGGCCGCGCAGGTCCCGCGCCTGAGGCGTGCCGATCTTGTCCAGTCGGCTGTCGACCTCGGTGTCCACCCGGCTGACGAAGAAGGAGGCCACCGACGCGATGGACGTCAGGTCGTGGCCCGTCGCATGCGCCCTGCCCATGCCGTCCAGGAAGGCGCGGAGCACCTGGTCGTAGCGGTCCAGAGAGAAGATCAGGGTCACGTTGATACTGATGCCCTCGGCAAGCGCCGTGCTGATCGCCTCCAGACCCTGCTGCGTGGCGGGGATCTTCACGAACATGTTCGGGCGGTCCACCAGCCACCACAGGGCCCGTGCCTCGGCGACCGTCGCCGCCGTGTCGTGCGCGACGCGCGGATCCACCTCGAGCGACACCCGCCCGTCGACACCGTCACTGGCCTCGTACACCGGGCGCAGTACGTCGCAGGCCCAGCGCACGTCGAACGCGGTCAGCAGCCTGACGGCTTCCTCCACCCGCACCCCGCGCCGGGCGAGACCCGCTACCTGCTCGTCGTAGCGGGCACCCGAGCGGATCGCCTTGGCGAAGATCGTCGGGTTGCTGGTGATGCCGACCACGCGCTGTTCCTCGACCAGGCCAGTCAGCCGGCCACCCGCGAGCCGCTCCCGGCTCAGATCGTCCAGCCAGACCGCTACGCCTTCGGCGGCCAGCCGGTCCAGGTTCTCACTCATGATCTTCCTCCCTCGCGTCGCGCAACGCGTGCGGGTGAGCCGATCGACGGGCCCACCCGCCCCGTCACCTTCCGCAGCTGCTGCCCGCCGTCAGTGGGGCTGTCGCTTGCCGTGGTAGCGCTGTGCCAGCCGGGCGAGGGCGACCGCGCCGAGCAGAAGGCCGAAGTCGCGCAGCGCGATGTCGTAGTGGCCGGGGATGGTCAGCAGATTGACGATGATCCCGGCGAGCCATCCGGCCACCAGCCAGCCCCCGAACCGCGGGGCGAGCGCGACGGCGAGGCCCGCGACGATCTCGATCACCCCGACCGCGTACATGGCCGCCTGGGCGCTGCCCGGAACGACATCGTTGATCCAGGGCGCGAGGTAGGTGGGCCAGTCCACGAGCAGGTTGGCGAACTTGTCCAGACCGAACAGGATCGGCGCCACGGTGAAGCCGGTGCGCAGGATGACGAACGCCTGATAGCCGGGATCGGTGAGCGCGGCCCGCCGGGAGGCGGCGGATGTGGTTGTTGTGGTTGCGGAGGACATGACGCCTTCCTTCTATCGACAACTCTCACTAACGATAGAAGCGCGGAAACCTTCTTTAGTCAATCGCCATGGGTTTTACACTTGTGTTTGTGGACCACTCGAAGGAAGCACCCCGCTCCGGCATCTCCGCCGTCGCCGCGCTCGACGAGCCGACCCGCAGGAGGCTCTACGACCACGTCGTGCGTCAGCCGGGACCGGTCAGCCGCGACGAAGCCGCCGAGGCCCTCGGCCTTGCCCGGCAGACCGCGGCCTTCCACCTGGACCGGCTGGCTGACGAATCCCTGCTCGACGTCGTCTACGAACGGCGCAGCGGACGCACCGGCCCGGGAGCGGGCCGGCCCGCCAAGCTCTACAAGCGCTCCAGCGAGCAGGTCACCGTCAGCCTGCCCGAGCGGCACTACGAGCTGGCCGGACGGCTCCTCGCCCAGGCGCTGGAGGAATCCGAAGCCACTGGTGAACCGGTCCGTCCGGTCCTGCACCGAAAGGCCCACGAACTGGGCACACAGCTCGCCCGGCCGAGCCGGGCAGACGTGTTCGCCGTGCTGGAGGAGAACGGCTTCGAACCCCACCGTGACGGCGACGCCATCCTCCTGGGCAACTGCCCCTTCCACGCGCTCGCCCGCGAGCACACTCAGACGGTGTGCGGCATGAACCTCCACCTGCAGCGCGGGGTACTGGAAGGACTCGCAGAAAACGGCCTCCAGGCGCACCTGGCGCCGAGCCCCGGTCACTGCTGCGTCCGCTTGGAGCCGGCTTCCTCACCGCCCACCAGCGTGCGCCCGTCCTGAGACGTAACACCGGCGATCATGAGCAGATGGCCTCGCAGAACCGTTCCGGGGCGCGTGCGTCCACACACGCCCCGGACACGGCCGCCGTGGAGTCCGTCGGGGTCCACGGCCACCGGCCGGGAGCCGTCCCTCCCGACCGGAGATCAAGTGCCGTACTGCCTGGAGGAGTTGTACGGCGGTCAGCCCTGCGCGGCGATCCGTGCCAGCCGCTGCGCTTCCTGGCGCGTCGAGTGGGCGATCGCGTCCTCGTCGACCGTGAGGAGCCGGTTGTTCTCCACGATCTGACGGCCATTCACGAATGAGGCCGTGACCGGCGCCGCCGCGCCGAAGACCAGCGCGGTCACGGGGTCGGCGATCGAGGCGTGGGCCAGCGTGTCGAGCTTCCACAGCACCAGGTCGGCGAGCTTGCCGGGCTCCAGGGAGCCGATCTCGCCGCCGCGACCGAGGACTTGGGCGCCGCCGTACGTGCCCAGGCGCAGGGCCTGACGGGCGTTCAGGGCGGTTTCCTTGTGGGCTCCCAGCCGGTTGATGAGGAGCGCGTTGCGCAGCTCGGTGTGCAGTTCGCCGGACTCGTTGGACGCGGTGCCGTCCACGCCGAGGCCGACCGGGACGCCGGCGGCGAGCATGTCGGGGACCCTCGCGATGCCCGCCGCCAGCCGGGCGTTGGAGGACGGGCAGTGGGCCACGCCCGTCTTCGTCCGGGCGAAGGCGGCGATGTCGGAGTCGTTCATGTGGACGCAGTGCGCCATCCACACGTCCTCGCCGAGCCAGCCGGTGGACTCGAAGTAGTCGGTCGGGCCCATGCCGAACAGCTCCTGGCAGAACTTCTCCTCCTCGACCGTCTCAGAGCCGTGCGTGTGCAGGCGCACGCCGAGGCGGCGGGCCAGCTCCGCTCCTTGCTTCATGAGTTCGGTGGAGACGGAGAAGGGCGAGCAGGGGGCGACGGCGACCTGGGTCATCGCGTCGAAGGAGGCGTCGTGGTGCTGCTTGACGGTCTCCTCGGTCGCGGCGAGGGCGCCCTCCAGGGTCTCCACGGCGAAGTCCGGCGGCAGCCCGCCGTCCTTCTCACTGCGGTCCATGGAGCCGCGGGCGAGCGTGAAGCGGACGCCCATCTCGCGGGCCGCGTGGATGATCGCACCGGACAGGTCGCCGGAGCCGTGCGGGAAGACGTAGTGGTGGTCCACGGCGGTGGTGACGCCACCGCGGGCCATCATCGCCAGCGAGCCCTGCGCGGCCGCGCGGACCATCGGCTCGTCGATGCGGGCCCAGGTGGGGTAGAGCGCGACCAGCCAGTCGAAGAGGTTGTGGTCCGTGGCCAGGCCCCGGGTGATCCACTGGTAGAAGTGGTGGTGCGTGTTGACCAGGCCGGGGGTGACCAGGTGTCCGGTGGCGTCGACGCGGCGTACGACGTCGTCCAGGCCCTCGGGGGCCTCGCCCGCGCCGAGCGACTCGATGCGGTTGCCTGCGAGGACGACGTGCCCCGAGGCGTACTCGGTGTCGTCGGCGTCGACCGTCGCGATCGAACAGTTCTCGATGACGATGCGCTGAGCTGCTGCCATGGTTCGCCCTTCGCCCTTCAGAGGTTGGTGAGGTCGACCGGGATCCGCGCCTCGCAGCCGTCCCGCAGGACGGTCGCCTCGATGAGGCCGTAGGGGCGGTCGGCGGCGAAGTACACAGCTCCGTCGGCGGTGTCGTTCTTCAGGCCGAACGGCTCCAGGTCCACCAGGAAGTGGTGCTTGTTCGGGAGCGAGAATCGGACCTCGTCGATCTCGGCGCGGTGGTCGATGATGCGCGTGCCCATGGCGTACAGGGTCTGCTGGAGCGAGAGGGAGTAGGTCTCCGCGAAGGCGCGGAGAAGGTCCCCCTTGACCTGTGCGTACGACTCGTCCCAGGCCGGCATCCGCTGCGCGTCCTCGGTCCAGTTGAAGCGCCAGCGGGCGGAGACCTCGGTGGCGAGGATCCGGTCGTGGGCCTCGGGGAGTGTCGTGTACTTGTCCTTGACGTAGCCCCAGAACTCGGAATCGGTCGAGTTCATGACGGTCAGGTCCTTGAGACCGGACACGACCTCCCACGACGAACCGTCGTACGTGATCTGGGCGAGGCGGGTCTCCTGGCCCTTGCGGACGAAGGAGTGATCGCCTGTGCCGGACGACTCGATCCGTTCCCAGGCGTACTCCTCGATGCGGATCCGGGCCCGGTGGATCGGCTCCTGACTCGTCACGAAGTGACGGGCGAGGTGGATGCCGAACTGCTCGGCGGACTCGATGCCGTGCTCCTTGGCGAACGCGTACACCGTGTTCTTGGTGGTGTCGGTCGGCAGGACGTTGGCGTTCGAGCCGGAGAGGTGGACCTCGTCCATGTCGCCGCTCAGCGACACCGAGACGTTCAGGTCCTTGATGTGGTGGGTGGCGCCGTCCCGCGTGATCTTGACGACTCGGTTCTCGGCCTTGCCGTACTGGTTCTGTCCCAGGATGGGCATCGCTAGCTCCCTCGGTAAACGGAGTAGCCGAACGGGTTGAGCAGCAGCGGTACGTGGTAGTGCTCGCCGGGCGTGACGGCGAAGGCCACCGTCACCTCCGGGAAGAACACTCCCGCGGTACCGCTGTCCCGATTCGCGGGGGCGTCCTGCTGCGCATCGGCTTGCTTCAGTCGGAAGTACGGCTCCACCGCGAAGTCGAGCCGTACGTGGGTCGTCCCCGCCGGCAGCGCCGGAAGGTCCTTGCACCGCCCGTCCGCGTCGGTCGCGGAGCCGCCGAGCGTCTGCCAGTCCGCGTCGCGACCCGCGCGGGCGGCGAGGTGGACGGCGACGCCCTGGGCGGGGCGACCGGCGGAAGTGTCCAGGATGTGGGTGGACACGGAGGCGGTGGTGCTGGTGCTCATGCGGTTTCCTCTTCGAGAAGGCGGGCAAGACGGATCCGGTTGATCTTGCCCAGCTCCGTGCGGACGATCTCCCGCTCCCGCTCCGGCGGGTTGCCGATCCGCTCCCTGACCGCGTCGCGCATCTGCTCGCCGGTGCGGCCGGTGGCGCAGATCAGGAAGACGTGGCCGAACTTCTCCTGGTAGGCGAGGTTCAGTTCCAGCATCTCGGCCCTGAGCTCGGCGGAGGCGCCGGCCATGCCGCGCTGCTCCCTGGCCGAGCTGGGGTCGCCGGGCTTCGGGCGGCCGATCGGGGGGTGCCCGGACATCGCCTGTTCCAGATCAGCGGTCATCAAGGCGGCCATCGCGGCGTCGCTCGCCGCGTAGAGGTCGTCGGCGGTGGCGTAAGGGCGGGCGTCGAGCAGCCGCTCCACCCAGGCCGTGGAGGCGCACACCTCGTGCAGCTCGGCCCGCGCCGCCGGTTCCTCCAGGGCGTTGAGGCGGGTGAGGCCCGAGGGCGTAGGAGTCGACGTCATGCCGACAGCTAACGCCCTCCCCGCGCACCACGTCAACAGTTTGTTGAAAAATCGGGGTTACGAAGAGCCGCGCGTCAGGCCCCGCTTCCAGGGCCGCGGGTCAGGCCCCTTTTTCGCGGTTGAGGTAGTTGTAGACCGTGAAGCGGCTCACCCCGAGCGCGCTCGCCACGGTCTCCACGCCGTGCCGCACGGAGAAGGCGCCGCGCGCCTCCAGCATCCGTACGACCTCCTGTTTGGCCTTGCGGTCCAGGTCGGCGAGCGGCTTGCCCTTCTTGCGCTCCATGGCGGCCAGGATGTGATCGAGGGAGTCGGCGAGCTGCGGCAGCCGTACGGCGACGACCTCCGCGCCCTCCCAGGAGAGCACGACGTCGTCGGGGCCGGCCTCGTCCGGCGGGAGCATCTCCCCGCCCATCGCGTCGACCAGCGGCTTCACGGCGGTGATGAAGGGCTCGTCCGCGGCGCCGGTCACTTCTCCCCCTCCCCGATCACGTTGACCTGGAGTGAGATCCGGGTGGCACCGGCCCCCAGCGCCCTGCGCATCAGGGTGTCCACGGCCGTGAGCACGGCGTCGGCGCTGCCCTCCGCCGTGTTGCCGAACGGCCCGACGTCCACCGCGTCCAGGTCGGCCGCCTCGATGACCTCGCGGGCCACCAGGGCGTGCGCGGGTGCCTCGTCGAGGTCGAAGGGCTCGGTCGTGAACTCCACTCTCAATCGCACTGTGCCCCCACGGCATCGGCTCTGGTCATCGCAGCATCGGTGTGCCCCAGTCGCTCCGACACGACCTTAACGGACCAGGGCCCTTCTGATGGATCAGCGTGAGCGCCGGCACCCGCGCCGCCTTTCCCGTGCCGACCGGCTCCCTGTACCGCGCCCTCGCCGTCGGCCCCGGCTTCCGCGCCGCGGGGATGCGGAGCCTGTTGGCGGGGGTGGGGTTGTGCCGCAGACCGTAAAGCTTTGACCATGGAACGAAGTTACCCACCGGTCAACCTTGAAGCTTCAAACAGCGCGGCTATGATCACTTGGCATGCATGATGCGACCGTTCGCTGAGTGCTCACGATCGCGTGACGTCCAACATGGCTCCCCAGCCGCATGCCCCGGGCCCTCCCCCACCCCCACCCCCACCCACCCAGGCCCGATGCGTCCCCTCCCCGCGGAGATTTCCCCGTCTCCGCTCCCGTTCCGCTCCCCCCACTCCTCTGCACCGGTGGCCGATGCTGCCCACTCGGCGTGCAAGTACGAAAGCAGCACATCCATGAGCGACATCAAGGGCCGAAAGCTGAAGGCCAATGTCCTCGGCGGGTTCGACTCCACGCGGCTCCGAAGACCTCCGCGACCTTGTGATTCCGGGCGGCCCGACGTGGGCTGAACCCCCCGGGGGCGAGGTCTGCCGCCACGCGATCCGGCACGAAGACGCGCTGCGGACCGGCAATCGACAGCTGCCCAGGTGTGCACGCTGTCGGCCTGATTCGCCGCTAGTGCCGCGGCAGGCAACGTTTGCCCGTCAAGGAGCGGCGTCCGGTGCGTGCTCTCGGCGTGCCGGGCGCAGGCCCTCGTACTGGATGTACTTGGGTCTGTGCCCGGTGCGGCGAGAGTGCGTGCCGGGCGTCGCGACGGGGCAAACGTTGCCTGCCGCGGCACTAGATGCCCTGATCCCGCACGCCCAGGTCCGATACCACGCCTCTCGACACCCTCCGCCTGCCATGGGCAGGCGCGGCTGTCACCGAACGGGTGGTTCCCCATGATCATGAGCGAGATCGTCTCGAAACACGACCAGCCCCGAACAATGAGCCGCGCGGGCGATTCGGGTGATGACCTGCCTCAACTCAGGCGTTCCCCTGCATTGAGCGTGCTCCGGGATACCGCCGCCGCGGCACGCAGGGGTGGCGCCGGCGCGGCTTTCGTCAGCGGTGCGGCCGGAATGGGGAAGACCAGCCTGCTGATGCGAGCGCGCGCGGAGTTCGACCGTCACGAAGGCACCGTGCTGTTCGCCACCGGCCGTGAACCGGGATCTCCCGGCACCACGGTGCGTGAGCTGTTCGAGCCGCTCGGGCTCACGGCGTCGGGGGCGGCCACTTCGCCGCTGCTGGCGGGCGCGGCCCGATGGGCGCTGCCCGCGCTCCTGCCCGGCAGCGGGCCGGACTTCGACGAGGACGGCGAGAACGCCAGTTACCCCATCCTGTGCGGACTGTACCGGCTCGCCTCCCACATGATGGCGCTCGGGCCATTGACGATCATGCTCGACGACGCGCACCACTGCGATCCCCTCGTCCTGCGCTGGGTGGACTTCCTGCTCCGCCGAACTTTCGACGATCCGCTGCTCGTGGTCCTGGCGTACGACGCGGACGCGACCGGGCTGGGGCGGGAGTTGCTGACCACCATCACCGGGCACGCCGCCGGCACCACGGTCGAGCTGGGCCCGCTCTCCCGTGTCGAGATCACCGATCTCGTCGCCACAGCACTGGGGGCTTCGCCCGAGCCGTCGTTGGTCGAGCTCTGCTCCGAGTTGTCCGGCGGCAGCCCGCTCTCGCTGCGGTCGCTGCTCGCCGAGCTCCGCGATCACGGCGTGGGACCGGACCGTCCGGACCTCCGGCGCGTTGCCGAGATCGGCGAGCGGGTGCTGTCCGGGGCAGTGCCGGCGCGCTTGGAGCGGCTACCGGAGAACGTCCGGAAGGTGGCCGTCGGCATCGCTCTGTTCGGCGCCACCGAACCCCGAATGATCGCCGCCCTGCTCAAGCTGTCCGCGCGCGCGGTGGCCGCGGCGGTGGATGTCCTGCGCGGACAAGGCCTGCTGGTGGCGGACCGGCTGGAGTTCGTGGTCGAGCAGGCACGTGGCGCCGTCCTCGGCGAACTGCCACCCGGCGACCTCGCCGGGCTCCGGTTACGTGGCGCGCTCCTGCTCCACGACGAGGGCCGCCCGCCGGAGGAGGTCGCCCACCTGCTCGTCGACCTGCCGGAGCTGCGGGAACCGTGGATGACCAGCACCCTGCGGGGTGCGGCCGCCGACGCGCGTCGGCGCGGCAGCCCCGCGGACGAGGTGCGCTTCCTCGAACGCCTGCTGAAGGCGGTACCCGACCACACCGAGGCCCTGATCGAGCTCGCCAGGGCACTGTGCGATGTCGATCCGGAAGCGGCGATGGCCCACCTCATGCGCGCCATCGAGCGGACGCCCGATCTTCGGGCCCGCATTCCTCTGGTGACCCGCTACGGTGTGCTCTCGCTCAAGGCAGGACATGCCGCCTCGGCGTTTCGCCTGCTGTCCGACGCCCTGGATGCGGTCGACGGGGTCTCCGCGGAGCTGCCCGCCGCCGACGACAGCCTGCGCAGGCAGGTTCAGGCCGTGTTTCTCGGCGTCGGCCTCTTCAGCGAGCCGCATGTGCGGCAGACCCTGCGGCGTGCTCGGACGATGGTGGTTCCGAGCGGCGACACCCCCTCGGACCGGGCGGCCGTCGGCATGCTGGCGAGCACCGTCATGCTGGACGGCGGATCCGCGGAGCAGGCGGCAGACCGTGCGAGGGCCGCGGTCTCGGGCGCTCTCACCGTTTCTCACGGACCCGCGATCCTCGCGGCGCAGGTCCTGGACCACGCGGGCCTGCCGGAGGAGGCCCTCGCCGCGCTGGACCGGATGGTGGAGGACACCCGGCGAGTCGGTGCGGTCACGACGCACTGCCATGCGTTGGCGACCAGGTCAGCCGTGACACTGCGCATGGGGCGGCCGGCCAGAGCGGCGGCAGATGCCCGGGCCGCGATGGATGTCGCCCAGGACCGGCGCTGGGCCCTGCCCCGGATCGTGTGTGCCGCCATGCTGGTGAACCGCGGTGAGCCGGAGCGCGCCGAGGCGCTGCTCGACGAGATACATCAGCCGAACTTCACGTGGGAACACCACGAGGTGCTCATGGTGCGGGCCCATGCCAGGCTCCTGCTGGGCGACGGCGAAGGCGGGCTGTCGGCCCTGCTGAGGTGTGGCCGCAGCAGGGCGGAGGCCGGTGTCTCCGGCTCCGTGCCGACGCCCTGGTGGGTGCCGGCCGCGGTCGTTCTGACCGACTTGGACCGCCGGTCGGAAGCGCTCGCTCTGGTCGAAGCGCAGGAAGAGTGGAGCATCCGCTGGGGAACGCCGGAGAGCATCGGGCTCAGTCTGCTGGCACGGGGGGCGGCGACGCCGGGGCGGCGCGGACTGGACCTCATGGCGGAGGCCGTCGAGCGACTGGGGGCATCGCCCGCACGGTTGAGCCAACTCCAGGCGGAACTCTTGCTGGGCCGCGGGCTGTTGCGGGTCGGCGACGACGTGGGAGCGCGCAAGTACCTGCGCCGTGCGGTCATTCTGGCGGTGCGGTGTGGCTGCCCGTCCGCCCACTCGATCGCCAAAAGGCTCCTGCTGTCCGCGGGGGGCAGGATGCGCGGGCTGAGCCGCGAGTTGCCGGATCTCCTGACCGCCGCCGAGCGGCGGGTGGCCGAGCACGCCATGGCCGGGGCGACCAACCGGGACATCGCCAAGGCCCTGTTCGTCACCCTGCGCACCGTCGAGACCCATCTGTCGAGCGTGTACCGCAAGCTCGGGGTGTCCTCCCGCGCGGAGATCGCCACAGTGCTCAGCGAGTCCTTCGCGGCCGAGCGAGCCATCGGGCCGACGGCCGTTGCGATGGGCTCCCGTGGGATCCGCATGCGGGACGGGGTATGCGGTGAGCGCGACTGATCCGGGGGCCAGGCTGCCCCTCGGTGCCGTGTCCGGCCCCGGGCGGAGGACATCGTGTCGGCCGAGGGGTTGGTCCGACTGTTCGCCGGTGAGCCGTGCCATGTCGTCGCGCACGTACGGCAAGCGGGCCGGCGGACGCCTGCCTCCCCCTCGGTGGGACTTGGGCCTGTCCGGCGGATCAGGTCACGGGAAATCGGCGGCGCCCAACGAGCGCAGGAGGTTGTGAGGCGGTGTTGCTCGAGCGAGACGGCGAGCTGAGTGCGGTCTCCGAGGCGCTTCGGTCCGCTCACCGAGGCAGCGGGTCGCTTCTCGTGATCAGTGGCCCGCTGGGCATCGGCAAATCGGAGCTGCTGCGCGCCCTGCCCGGGTTGGCCGCTCGGCAAGGCACCTGGGTGCTCAGTGCGGGTGCCTCAGCACTGGAGCAGGACTACGCCTTCGGCGTGATGCGCCAACTCCTGGAACCCGCCTTGTTCGCGGCGGACGACAAGACGCGGGAACGTTGGCTGTCCGGTGCGGCGGGGCTCGCCGAAATGGTCCTCGGCCAGGATCTGTTCGATGTCGCGTGCACGCGCCCGGTCTCGGTGCGGCAGGCGGTGCTCCTCGGGCTGCTGAAGCTCGTTGAACGGCTGAGCGCCGCACAGACCTTGATGATCCTGGTCGACGGTTTCCACTGGGCCGACGAGCCCTCGCTGCAATGGCTCGCTCGCCTGGCGAATCGGCTGAACCGGCTCCGGATCCTGGTCGTGGTCACGGTTCGGGACGGTGAGCCGACGTCGAACAGGCCGACGGTGCAGGCCATCACCAAAGCAGCCGCCCGGGTGCTGCGGCCGCGTCCGTTCTCGCTCGCGGGGACCCGTGCCCTCGTGGCCGACCAGTGGGGTGAGGCCGGGCACGAGGAGTTCGCCCTCGCCTGCCACGAGACGACGAACGGAAATCCGTTGTTCCTCACCTCGGTCCTGCTCAACTTGTCGGTCAACGGCATTGCCCCGAGGGCCGAGCACGCCGACAAGGTCCGGTCGCTGAGGCCCGCGGAGCTTCGTGACCGCCTGATCGACTGCATCGGCGCACAGACGGAGCCGGTACGCGACGTGGCCAAGGCCATGGCGATCGTGGGCGACCAGGCCGATCCGGAGGTCATCGGGCAGATCGCCGGACTGGACGCCGTCGGCTGCGCGGAGGCGATGGATGTCCTGCACATGTTGGGCCTGTTGGCCGACAGGCAGCGACCTGGTTTCGTCCACCTCGTGGTCCAGGACGCGGTCGAGGAGTCGATGACGGCCGAGGAACGCGAGAAGCTTCACATCCGGGCGGCGAAGTCGCTGTACGGAGGTGAACATTCCGTCGAGCAGAGGGCGGCCCAGCTGCTGGCGGTGACCTCACCGCAGGGGCAGTGGACGGCTGACGTGCTGCGCGCTGCGGCCGGTAGGGCGCTGCGACGCGGCGCTCCTGAAGCCGCCTCGCGCTATCTGCGCCGCGCATTGCTCGACACCTCGACGAACGGGGAGGACCGGGCACGGCTGCTGGTCGAGCTCGGGACAGTCGAGCGGGCCTTCGACGTGCGTGCCTCGGTACGACACATCAACCATGCGCTTCCCCTGCTGAGTTCCGCGCAGGATCGCGCGGCCGCGATGGTGAGGCTGGCGCCGGCCCTGCTGGGCAGCGCCCCACCCGGGGTACGCACGCCGACCCGCCAGGTATTCGACGAGTTGGGCGACATGGGCGAGTTGTCCGGAGCGGATCGAGAACTCAAGCTGCGGATCGAGGCCCGGATGCGGCACCTCGACTGCACTGATCCGCTCGAACTGGCCGACGACAGCACGCGGCTGGCCGAGCTCGGCGGTGATCCGCCGGTGGATACGCTCGCGGAGCGCGAGCTGGTGACCACGCTGCTGTTCGCCGTCACTCTCACCAGCCGCCGGCCGTCCTCCTGGGTGGCCCGTGTCGCGGAGCGAATCGTCGAGCGGGAGCCCGCCTCGTCCTCACACGCGCACACCGCGCTGCCCCTGCTGGTGACCGTGCTGGCAGCCGCCGAATCGACCGGGCGCCTCACACCCTGGTTGGACACGTCACTCGCCCATGCCGGCAGGCGCGGGGCGGTCGTCGAGCAGGCGGTGATCCGGACGGAACAGGCAGTGGTCGCCCTGCATACGGGCCGCATCGCGGACGCGAAGCGCGCCGCCACGGACGCGTTCGAACTCGGCGCACTCGAATGGGACACCGCGAACCCCACCACCGCGATCGCGATGGCCGCCGTGGCGAGCGGGGTACGGGACGTCGAGCTGACCAGGAACGTGCTGACCGGCTGTGGCACCGAAACCACGAACGCGTGCCTGGCCTCGGTGCTGCACCTGATGCGGGGCACCCTGGCCACGGCCGAGGGCGATCTCCGGGTGGCCCTGGAGCAGTACCAGGAGTGTGGGCGGCAGTTGAGCCGAGCGAGCTGGAACAACCCTGTGCTGTTCCCGTGGCGTGCGCTGACCGCGGACCTGTACCGGCGCCTCGGCGACCTCGACGCGGCCCGTGAGGTCGCCGAGGAGGATGGCCGACTGGCGGCCGAATGGGGGGCGCCGGCCGCCCTCGGGCGGGCCAAACGGATACTGGGCGACGTCATCGGGGGCGAGGCGGGCATCGTCGTACTGCGGGAGTCGGTCGACATCCTGGAGGGCTCTGTCAACGCGCTTGAGCTGGCCAGGTCGTTGCTGCGGCTGGGGATCTCACTGCGCGAGCAAGGTCACCCGGAGGCGGTCGCGCATCTCCGCCGAAGTCACCGGCTCGCGCTCGACTGCGGTGACCCGCGACTGGCCGAGCGCGCTCAGGCGAGCGCCACCGAGGCCGCGAGCAGGCAGCCGGGGCGCCCGTCACTGACGAGGACGGAACTCCGGGTGGCGCGGCTGGCGGCCGCGGGGGACACCAACCATGACATCGCGCGGTTGCTCGGGGTGAGCCGGCGAGCGGTCGAGAAGCACCTCACGAACTGCTACCGCAAGCTCGGGATACACCGCCGGGACGAGCTCGTCGATGTCCTGCCGCCGGCCGGGTCCGACCGTGGGCCAGGCACCACCGAACCACTGGGCCGAAGCCGACCACGGTCTTAATGCGCTGAGGTCCCGTTTTCATTGACGCTTCCCTTTTTCTTTACCTACGATCTTGACCATGAGCGGTCAACGTTTCGGCCCCGAGCCGCTCGCACCCCATTGTGTCTTTTCTTCCGGCGGGAGAAATCGAAAGGCAGGGCCTTCCCGCAATTGCGTAAAGCCTTCAGGAGACGCGCGAGCAGAACAGGAGCCGGACGATGGAAATTCTCGTCGGCGCGAAAGCCGAGGGGCCGGTGCACGACACCCTGACCGGGTGCGCCAAGGAGTTGCTGGTGGCACAGCCCACTCCCGAACCGATCGCGGGGGCGGTACACCCCGTCACCGACCTGCTGCGGCGCGGCGTCCAGGTCCGGGCGCTCCACCACCACACCGTCCGTACCCCTCCCGCGGCGCGCGACTACGCCCGTACGGTGACCGAGCAGGGCGCCCGACTGCGCACCGTCGAGCGACTGCCCGGCGAGTTCGCCGTCGTCGACCGCCGGCTGGTGCTGCTGGGACACGGCCCCACCCGTGTCACCCTGATCAGCGAGCAGAGCATCGTGGACCACTTCACCCGGGTCTTCGAGCAGCTGTGGGAGGGAGGGTGGGCGCTCCCCGCCGTCACCACGCGCCACCCCGACCCCGCACGGCCGGCGAAGGCCGACCCCAAACCCGCGATCCTCCGACTGCTCAGCGAGGGCGCCAAGGACGAACAGGTGGCGCGCAGTCTCGGGCTGTCCCTGCGCACCTGCCGCCGCCACATCGCCGATGTGATGTCCCAGGTCGGGGCGGTCGGCCGGTTCCAAGCAGGTGTGCTGGCGGCCCGGTACGGACTGCTCGGCATTCCGCCGGTGCCGGATGACGTCGACGGCGTGCAGGGACGGGGCTCGTCGGTATGAGACGGGGCTCGTCGGTATGAAGTGAGGCCGCTCGTCGGTCGGTCAACGAGACAGGACGGCGGTCACGGCCCGGCCGCTGCGGCAGGGCGGCGCAGCAGGACGTAGCCGGCCACGGCCGCGAAGGCCAGTACGGCCAGCAGCGACGGCAGACCGCCGCCGAGCAGGAACGCGGCGCTCGCCATCAACGCCGCGGTGCACACCGCCCGCATGGCCCGGTCCGCGAACAGCCGCAGGCCTGCGGCAAAGGTCAGCAGGTACACCACCAGCGTCGAGGCGCTGGCGAACGGGATCAGGTCGTGCTCGTCGCCACCCAGGACGTACATGCCGCCGATGTCGAGCGCGTAGCACACCCAGACCGCCCAGAGCGCGGCCATCGGCGTGCCGGTGCGACGCGAGACCGCCGACAGACGACGGGGCACAGCACCGTCGCGGGCCATCGCGTACAGCAGCCGGGACGCGCCGAGGACCCAGGCGTTGATGTTGACCACGATCAGGAAGACGGCCAGCGCCGAGCCGAGCCGGGCGGCGTCGTCACCGTGGCTGAAGCGCAGCAGCACGTCCAGCACGGCCGTGGTGTCGGTGTCGGTCCGCGACGGCACCACCAGCGCGATGACCAACGCGAGCGTGCAGTAGAGCGCGCCGATGATCCCGGCGACGATCAGTGCGGCGCGCGGAAAGCTGCGCCGCGGGTCACGGACCTCGTCGGCGACGTGCGAGACGTGCTCCCAGCCGAAGAACGAGAAGAAGCACACCAGGATCGCCGTGCCCACCGCGCTCCAGCCGTACGGGGCGAACGGGGTCAGCCGCTCGGGCCGAGCCGCCGGAGCGGACACCACGATGACGGCGACCAGCCCGGCTATCAGGCTGAAGACCAGCACCAACTGCACCTGCGAGGCGATGCGGAGGCCCAGCATGTTCGCCACCACGCCCAGGCTCATGGCCGCGAATCCGACCAGCAGGATCACCGTGTGGCCGTGCCAGCCCATCAGCGCCGCGAAATAGCGGGCGGCGGCCAGCCCCAGGACCGGGTTGACCACCAGGTTGAGCAACAGCAGGAACAGACCGGAGGCCGCACCCAGGCGGTCACCGAACGCGCGTTTGATCAGGTAGCTGGTCCCGGCGGCGCTGGGGTACTCGGCGGAGAAGCGGGCGAAGGCCGCCGCGATCGGGAACGCGACGACGGCCAGGATCAGCCAGGCCAGCAGCGAGGCCGGTCCCGCCAGCTCCAGGGCGATGCCCGGCACCACGAGGATGCCCGAGCCGACCAGTGTGGACACGTAGTAGACGATGAGGTCGCGGGTGCCCAGCACCTTGCGCAACTGCGTTGGGGAAGCCGAATCCACACTCACCACACACTCCCAACAAATTCCGACCGCATTTCGCGCTGCTATAACGGCTCGACGTTAAGATCACCGCACGGACCGGTCAATGCGTTCAAGTGGCAAGTTCTTGCCAGCATTTTCTGGATTTCACCCGGGAACAATCGGCGGTATGGAAAAGCTCAATGCAACAACCGCCCGGCTCACTGCGGAAAGTCAAATTCAGATCGGCAGATGGACCCAGTACGCCATCAACGAGCAGTTGCCTTTCAACGCCATGTGGTGCGTCATCCCGCCCGGCGGCAGCAGCCTGCGCGACTGCCATGACGAAGTGGAGCTGGCCGTGGTCGTGGACGGCGCCGCCGACTTCGAGACTCCGGACGACGCACCGGCGACGGGCCGGACCGAGGCCGCGCAGGGGACGGCGATGCTGCTGAGCAGCAACGAGGCGCACGTCGTGCACAACCGGTCGGCCACCGAGCCGCTGGTGCTGCTGAGCGTGTACTGGCTCCCGCGGACCGCAGGGACGGAGCCGCGGCCATGAAGAGCGCAGACACAGGCACGCTCACCGTGCTCACCACCCCGCCGCCGACACCCAACGGCCCCCTGCACATCGGCCACCTGAGCGGCCCCTACCTCGCCGCGGACGTCGCGGCCCGGGCCGCCCGCCACCGCGGCGAGCGGGTGCTCACCATGACCGGGCTGGACAGCCACCAGAACTACGTGGTGGCGAAGGCGGACGCCGAGGAGCGTCCGGTACCGGCGGTGGTGCGCGACTACGGCTCCGACATCAGGACGGCGTTCCGGCAGGCCCGCATCGACTACGACCTGCTGGTGGACCCCACCGAGGACGCCGACTACCGCAAGGCGGTGGACCGGCTCATGGCCGAGCTGATGGCCGCCGGAGCGTTCGTCCTGGAGGAGACCGCCTACCAGGTCTGCGCCGACTGCGGGCGCACACTCCACCACGCGTACGTGACCGGCGCCTGCCCCGGGTGCGGCGCGGGGATGGGCGGCGGAACCTGCGAGGGGTGCGCGTGCTTCGCCACCGCGGACACCATGGTCGACGCGCGCTCGGCCTGCCATGGCGCCCCGCCCGCCGAGCGGCGGGCGGAACTGCCCGTGCTGCGGCTGGAGTCGTACCGCGCACCGCTGCTGGAGGCATGGGCGCGCGCCCACGTGCCGGACCCCGCCATGGCGCTCATCCGCCACTACCTCGACGCCGGGCTCCCCGACGTCCAGGCCGCCTACCCCACTGACTGGGGCATCGAACTCGGCGTCCTGCCCGGGCCGCGCGCCGACGTGTGGATCGAAATGGGGCTGGGCTATCTCTACGCCGTCGCCCGCGCCGTCGACCCGACCGTCCACTCCCTGGCGGACTGCGTCGGCGCATGGCGGCAGGTGGGCGAGCTGTGGCACTTCCTGGGCGTTGACAACACCTTCTACTACGCGGTCGTGTTCCCGGCCCTGTTCGCCGCCGCCGGAGTGCCGGCCGGGACGCTCGGCGGGCTGGTGGTCAACCAGTTCTACCGGCTGGACGGGCAGAAGTTCTCCACCAGCCGCAACCACGCCATCTGGGCCAACGACCTGCTCGCGACGGAGGATCCCGGCCTGGTGCGGCTGTTCCTGTGCCGCGACCGGCCCGACCGCTACGGGAGCGACTTCACGCTCGACGCTTTCCGGGCCTTCCATGACGATCCGCCGCGGGGCGACCACGACCTCGTACGGGCGCAGGCCGCGCTGCGGCTGCCCGACTTCGATCCGGCCCTGGCCGTGCGGTGCCTCGGGGATGCGCCGAACGCGCTGCTTCCACTCATCACCGGCGAGTCATGAGCGGGCCACGCGTGGGAGTGGCCGGGGCGGGCATCGCCGGCACGCTGCTCGCCTGGCGGCTCAAGCTCGCCGACCGGAGGCTGCGGGTGGAACTCGTGGACACCGCCTCGCCCGAGCACGGCGCGACCGGTGTGTCCGGAGGACTGGTCCGAGGATACGAACCGGACCCGCGCCAACTCGACCTGGCGGCCTCCAGCCTGGCCGAGCTGCGCGCCAGCCGCCTGTTGCGGGCCTGGAGCGGCTACCAGGAGACGGGGTCGGTCTATCTGCGGGCCGATCCGGCCGATCCCGCGGCTGTCGAACGCCTTCAGCGCCTGTTGCCCGGGTCCGCGCGGGCCTGTGCGCCCGGGGAAGCCCCGTACCTGGCCGCCCGGCACGGCGTCGTGGAACGGCACGCGGGCTTCATCTCGCCGCGGCGGCTGCGTGACGAGGTACTGGCCGACTTCGTCCGGATCGGAGGTGATCTCGTCCACGGCACGGTCGGCGCCGTCCGCGCCGAGCCCGGCGCGACGGTGAGCTGGCTGGTGGGCGGCGAAAGGCGCCGTTACGACAGCGGCGTCCTGGCCACCGGTCCGTGGACCCCGGCACTGCTGCCGGGCGACGGGTACCGGACGAAGCTCATCCAGTACGGCGTGTACGACGCGACCGGCACGCTCCCCGCCCCGTTCGTGGACGAGGTCACCGGCCTGTACGGGCGCCCCGGGCCCGGCAACGGGGTCCTCCTCGGCGTCCCCAGCGACGCCTACGACGTCGATCCCACGCGCCTCAGGCCGGTCCCGGCACTCCTGCGGCGCACCTCGGACCTGGCCGCCCGTGTCCTGCCCGAACTGGGCATCGCAGGGCTGCGCCACATCGTGGTCGCGGCCGACTGCTACACGGCCTCGCCGGGCCTGCGGCTTCGCCCCGCGGTTCCGGCCGGCACCAGCCTGTTCACCTTCACCGGCGGAAGCGGCGGCGCCGCCAAGACCGCGCTCGCGGCCGCCAGGCAGGCCGCCGACCGCCTGCTGCACCGGTCCGCGGTCCCCGTATGACGCCTCGTCCGGACATCCCGCCCGAACACGAGCCCCCCGCACATGACCCAGCCGGACATGAGCCCACCGAACGCGAACCCACCGGACAACAACCGTTGGAGGACCCTGCCATGCGCCACTACCACACCGTGGGTGTCGGAGCGGGCCCGGCCAATCTGAGCCTGGCCGCGCTCTTCGAATCCGTCGCACCGCACCGGATAGCCCTCCTGGAGCGACGACCCGGCTTCGCCTGGCATCCGGACCTGCTGCTCAGCGGCGTTCGCATGCAGACCTCGTGGCTGAAGGACCTGGTCTCGTTCGCCGATCCGTGCCACCGACTGTCGTTCCTCAACTACATGGTCTCCACCGGGCGGGCCTGGGCCCTGCTCAACGCCCAGTTCGACACCATCCCGCGCCAGGAGTACGCGCGGTACCTGCGCTGGGCGTCCGAGCGGCTCGACTGCGTCCGCTACGACACCGACATCGACCGGATCACCTTCGACCACGGCTTCGCCTACCACGCCGACGGGAAGCTGGTGGCCACCAGTGACCACCTGGTGCTGGGACTCGGCAGCAAACCGTCCGCGCCCCCCGGCCTGGCCGGCGTGCTGGGCGAGCGGGCCTTCTTCCCCGAGGAGCTGACCGCCCGCGTGTCCCTGCTGGACCCGGCGGACCCGATCGCGGTGGTGGGGGGCGGGCAGACCGGCGCGGAGAGTGTGCTGGAACTGCTGGGCCGCGGTTTCACCCGTATCTCCTGGTTCGGCCGCCGGCCCTGGTTCCAGCCGATGGACGACTCGCCGCCGGCCAACGACTTCTACCGCCCGGCGTACGTCCAGTTCCTGCAGGACGTGCCCAGCGAGACGCGCCGTCAGTTGGTGGACGGCCACGTCCTCACCGGGGACGCCATCACCCCGGGCACGCTCCGCGCGATCTCCCAGGCCAACTACGACGGGATGTTGCGGCACGGCGACTACCCGGTGACGCTCTACCCGGATCGCGACGCGGTCTCGGCCGAGTCCGACGGCGACCTGCTCACCCTGCACACCGTCTCGCCCGTGGGGCGTGAGGAGCACCGCGTCGCGCACGCCGTGCTGGCCACCGGCCGTCGCGCGGTCGAGCCGCCGCTGGACCCCGAGTTGCGCGAGCGGATCGAGCTGGACGACGCCGGGGAGATGATGGTGGACAGCGACTACTCGGTGCGCTGGAAGGGCCCGGACGGCCACCGGATCTTCGCGCTCAACCGGTCCCGTTACACGCACGGCATCCCGGACGCCAACCTGACCCTGCTGTCGGTGCGCAGTGCCACCATCATCAACTCGCTGTTCGAGAGCGAGATCTTCACCATCCGCGACACCCTCGTCAGCACCCGCTGGCAGATGGCCACATGACGGCGGAGGTCACCGGGACGATCGACTACGACGGCAGGTCGTTCCGGTCCGCCGCGGCCGAAACGGCCACCGCCACCGGCGCCCCGGTGGGTCGCTACCACCAGGAGCGCGACACCGTCTGGGCGGAGTTCTCCGGCGGCGCCGTGGTACGGGGCTACCTGGTCGGCCGGCAGGTCGGCGACGGCTGCCTGGACCTGGTCTACTGCCAGGTCCTGGCAGACGACACGGTCGTGTCCGGCCGCTGCGTCAGCACCCCGGAGATCCTCCCCGACGGGCGCATCCGGCTCCGTGAGGACTGGGAGCGCTTCGGTACCGGCGCGTCCCGCGGGGTGTCGTACATAGAGGAGATCCCGGAGCACGGGCCGTCGGCCTGACCCCACGCAAGGACGTTCAGTGAATTCAGTGCGGTGCCACACCGTCGTCGACAGCCCGTACGGTCCTCTCACCCTCGTCGCCGCCGAAGGCGTCCTGTGCGGCCTCCACCTGAGCGTGCGGCGCCACAGTCCGCCGGAGGAGAGCTTCGGCGCCCGCGACGACGCACCCTTCGGCGAGGCCCTGGAACAGCTGGCGGCCTATTTCGCGGGCGAGTTGAAGGAGTTCACCCTCGCGCTGCGGCTCGACGGCACGCCCTTCCAGCGCGGCGTCTGGGAACAACTGCGGAGGATCCCCTACGGCGAGACCCGCTCATACGGCCAAGTGGCCGACGCCCTGGGCAATCCCAAGGCGTCCCGTGCGGTCGGCCTCGCAGGCGGCCGGAACCCCATCAGCATCATCGTGCCCTGCCACCGCGTCATCGGCGCGAACGGCAGCCTCACCGGATACGGCGGCGGCCTGGAAAACAAACGGCGGCTGCTGGATTTCGAACAGGGAACGGCACTTTTCTGATGAAGGAGCGGTTGAACACAACTGGCAATTTGTTGCCAGCATGATCCGGCCGCCACCCTGCAAGAATCAATAACAACGGTCAATGGCAAGGAAAAGCTCGCTGAAGGAGTGGAAGGAATGGCCTTCGAAATCGCGCACGTGAATGTCGGCAGGATGGCGGCACCGGCAGACGATCCGCAGATGAAGGAGTTCATCGACAACTTGGAGCCCCTGTTCGCCCTGTCAGAGGCGGCACCGGGTTTCGTCTGGCGGCAGACCGACGACGATCCTGGATTCGAGTGGGACGCGGGCGACAGCGCGGGCACTACCGTGAACATATCGGTATGGGCGTCGATGGAAGAACTGGAGAACTTCACCTATTCCGGCCGGCACCGTGAATTCGTGCGCAGGCGACGGGAATGGTTCCAGCACATGACCGAGGCCGCGTACGCGCTGTGGTGGGTCCCGGCCGGCCACCGCCCGACCACGGCCGAGGCCGAGGAACGGGTCAGGCATCTGCGGGCGCATGGCCCGGCGCCGTACGCGTTCACCTTCAAGCAGAGTTTCCCGCCCGGCACGCACCGGCCGGAGCCGAGCCCTGCCGAGCACTCCGCAGCCCCGACAGCGCGTCCTGGCCGGCTCCACGCCGGTCCAGGGTGAAGGCGCCGGATCACGGCCGCGGGCAGGTGTTCTTCCCCGGTTCCTCATAGGTCCGGTAGAGCGGCGACCTGTCCCGCCGCTCCTTCGGGAAGGTCACCACGGGTACCGGTTTGCACACCGGCCACAGGCCGGTCGCCGCCTCGTGCCGGGCGCCCTCGTCCGTCCCGATGCTCTCGTCCGCGAAGGTGAAGACGCCGCTCGCGCCCGGTACGCAGCCGGCGGCGCAGTGTTCGAGGGGGCTGCCCCGGCGCAGTTCGTCGTAGACGTCGTTGTGGCTCACGGCGTCGATGCCGCTGTCCCGGGCGGCGGACACGGCGGTGCCCACGGCGGTGAGGGCGTCGTGGTACATCACGGCATAGCCGTCGTTCAGGGCGTCGGCCTCCTCCTCGCCGAAGTACCGGTCGTAGGAGGCGGCGAAGAGCCCGAAGGCCTTGGGGACCTGGTCGTCACCGCTCCTGGCGGCACGCCAGCGGGGTGCGTCCACAGCCGCGGCGGTCACGATCTCCAGGTTGTTCCGCTCGGCGATCGCGCGCATCGCGGCGGTCTCGGTGACCGGGTCGCGGCCCGTGCTGACGCGCAGGATGCGCATCGGCTCCTCGTCCGGGTCCCGGTCGCAGGAACGCGTCCGGTCGATGGTCTCCAGGAAGGGCGGCAGGTCCGCGTCCCGGCCGGCCAGGAACACCGTCCTCGCGCCGACCGCGCACATCGCGGACACGGCCCGCCGGAATATCTGCGGCTCGCCCTCCTCGGGCCCCTTGATCCCCTGGTACGTCTCGGTCCGCCGCTGCACCTCGTCGTCGGTGATGCCGTACCGCGCGCCGAACTCGCGGCGGAAGACGCGGCGGAGGTTGGCGACGTAGTTGTCGTCCCGCTCGTCGGCGATCATGAACGTGTCCTCGCGGTTCACCCGGTTCGCGCTCACGTAGCGCTTGAGGGCGTCGACGAGCTGGTCGGTGGAGGGCGAGACCTTGAGCAGGTAGGGGTGCTCCATCTCGCGGGAGCTGAGCACCGCGCTGACGGACGGGATCTTCGCGGGCCCGAGTCCCCGCCGCACGGTGTCGAGCGTGGCGTCGTCGCTGTTGGGCAGGCCGATGGCGGCGACGAGGGGGCTCTTGTCGTCCGTGCGGGAGGCCAGTTCGTCGGTCACGGTCCGCCAGTGGCTCAGGTCCTCGCCGACGTTGGCGAAGAGGAGCTGGATGGCCGTGTCGCGGGTGGCGGGACTGTGGTTGTGGCCGCGCTGGGCGAGGTAGGCGCCCTGGAGGGAGTGCCGGATCAGCTCCTTCGACATGGCCGCGCCGGGGGTCCGGGAGGTGTACGGCATGACGACGGCGACGCTCACCACCGGCTTGCCCGACTCCCGTGCCGCCTCGTTCTCTTCCTCGATCCGGCCCAGGACGTCGGCGAGGTCCGGGGCGAAGGGGTACGCGGCGGCCGTGACGCCGATGCACTCGTCCCCGGCGCCCGTGCGCCGCAGCGCCTGGTCCTCGGTGCAGTAGTCGCGGTGCTCCCGGTAGGTGTCCAGGCCCCACCAGGCGCCGGCTCCCAGGAGGGCGGCGACCAGGGCCCACAAGGCCACCACATCGATCAGGCCGAGCACCCGGAAGCGGAGCCGGCCCGGCAGCCAGGCCCAGTTCCTGCGGTCCGTCCTGCTCATCGCGCCCCTCCCGTTCGCGGCTGGTCGCCCTGCCAGCGGCGGTCGAGGGGCCAGTCCTCGCCGTCCCGCACCGCGCGGGGCCAGCGGATGGCGGCCTGGGCGAGGACCGCGCGGCCGGTCAGGTGCTGGGCGGAGAGGAAGGACAGGTCCTGGCCGATCCGGTCGGCCAGGGTCCGGTCCGCCTCGGCCAGTTCGTCCGCCGCGTACCACAGGGCGTGCAGCAGCCGGTTGACGGCCTGCTTCTCCAGGCCCCCGTCCGGATCCGCCTGGAGCTGCAGCCGGTCCCGGCGGCCCTTGGCGACCTCTTGGCACTGCTCGAACCAGATGTCCCCCGGCGGGCGTGGCGCATGGGCCACGGTGCGCAGGATGTGCAGCCAGTCGACCGCGTCACCGTCGTCCCTGAGGAACTCCGCGTGCAGCCAGTCGACGACCTCCCACGCCTCTCCCCCGGCGAGGCGGTGCCACAGGAAGCGGGACCGCTCGTCCCGCTCCGCCTGCCCCGAGCGGCTTTCGGCCCGCTGCCGGTGGTGTTCGGCGAGCAGTGTGTGCGCGCTGAACCAGTCGACCCCGCTGCCGCCGCGCCCGCTGCGCATCTGGTGTACGAGGAGGGCACGCAGGAAACGGTCGGTGATGAACGGCCGGCTGCCCGTTCCCCGCGACCAGCGCTCCCGCTCCAGCTGGGCGGCGGCGCCGTCGGCCGCGGGCAGGCCGTCGATCCGGCGCGGCACCCACCGCTCGGCCAGCTGCTCGGCCGCCTCCCGGTCCCAGGCCAGGGAGAACAGGCACAGCTCGTCGTGGTTCTCGCTGCCGACCAGGGTGTTCAGCAGCCGCCAGATGACGGATTCCCCGGCGCCGCCGGGATGGGTCAGGTCGAGCAGTTCCTCGGCCGCCACCCACTGACCGGTGCGCGCCTTGTGCACCACGGCGTCGCACAGCCGCCGGGCTCCCATGGGGTGGCCTCGGGTCAGATCGTGTACGGCGGTGGCGATGTACGGGTCGAAGGAGGCCCGGTCGTCGCGCTTGAGCATCCTCTCCAGGTGCTCGGTGTCGAGCGGCGGCAGCGGCAGGACCAGCACGCCCGCGGAGGGAGCGGTGCCGTCGCGGGTCCATCGGGAGTTCCTGCCGACCTCGTGCAGCGACCGGTGGGCGGCGGCGGGGTAGGGGTCGTTCTCCTCGTCGGGGTTGTCGTCCCGGGTGGCCGGGCTGTCGTCGCCGCGCAGTTCGGTGGCGATCACGACCAGCTGGTCGCGGGCGCCGCGGCCGAGACGTGCCCGTTCTTCCAGGAGCAGTTCGAGGAAGTCACGGCCGGCGTCGGTGTGCGCGTTGTCGAGGAGGACCAGGGGACGCGGGGCCCGGTTCCCGCGCCGGAAGGGCCCGTAGCGCACGTCCGCGAGGAACGCGGCCATCAGCATGCGCTCGACGCCGCGCCGGAATCCGCGGCCCTGGTGGAACTCCTGGCAGAGCCGGGCCACTGCCTGCGCGCGCTCCGCGGCCGGCACCGGACCCGGCTGGGTGGCCGCGCCCGGCGGCAGGCCGCGCAGCCGGTTGTCGGCCTCAGTGCGGTAGCTCTCGTACCAGCCGACCAGGTGGCGGGAGGCGAGTCTGCGCGAGCGCCATCGGTACTGCCTGCCCAGGTAGGTGCGCACGGCCGCCTCGGGAAACTCCTCGGGATCGGGGGAGGCGGGCAGCGCCGCGCGGAAGAGGGTGTCCCAGGTGGGGGGTGGTCCCTCGCCCGTCGGGGGTCCCATCAGGGCGGCGGTGTGCCGGTCGGCCACCCGCAGCTCGTCGTCGTTGCCGGGGCGCCGGGCGGAGACCACGGCGAGCAGACCGGCGGTGGTCCGGGGAAAGCAGAGCCGCCCGAACCCCGCGACGGGACGGGAGAGCTGGGTGACCAGTGCGGACAGCACCTCCACCGTGTAGGAGTTGTTGGAGATCTCCGGGCCGACCCTGGCCCGTTCCTGAAGCGTCGCGCAGTTGATCCGCGCGAACGGCACGCGCGGCCCCGGCCAAGGCCCGGCGTCAGGCGCGTAGGCCTCCTTGAGGTCGTCCAGCAGGGCGCTCTTGCCGGTGCCGTGCCGCCCGCTGAGCAGCACCACCGGCACGTCCTCGGCGAACTCGTGGTGCCGCCGTCTGCGGTGCCGGTCGCGGTCGAGGCCGACCAGGCGCGGTACCAGTTGCCGCAACAGGGGCTGGCGCGCGTACGCCTCCGGAATCTGCTCCTGCGCCCCCGGTGCGGGGCCCACGGGATGATCGCTCATCCCAGCCTCAGCATCGAGTTGATGACCTCCGACACGATGCCGGACGCCATGTCCCTGCTCATCGAGCCCACCGATCTGGAACCGGCCTGCACCAGGTCGCCGCTGTGCTTCAGGAAGCGCTGCAGCGTGCCCTCGTCGGGTTCGGCACCGCGCTGGGCGGCCTCGGTCAGGGCGCCGGCGAGCTCGCGCACCTGCCGTACCTCGCTGTCGGCCTCTGACAGGTCGGGGCGGGACGCCTGCACAAGCAGGGCCAGCTGCTCGAAGGACAGGAACACTCCGGCGCCCTGTTCGGTGACGCCGACGTGGACCGGGGTGGGCAGCTCCAGATGGTCCTTGGCGTACTCCAGGTCCTCGAGGGCGAGTCGGCGGCCGCAGTAGAAGGCCTCCCGGGCCCAGAGGAAGTCCTCGGGGTTCGGTTCGCCGCTGTGGTGCCGCCCGGCCCGGTCCCACCAGGCGAACAGGGCCGCCTTGGCGTACCGGCGCCGGGTGTCCCGGTCGTCGTACGCCTCGTCCCAGGCGCGCACCTCCGCGAGGCCGGTGCCGGTGGGGCTGACCAGGGGTGGCACGGCGCCGGAGTCGTTGTGCACGGCTATCCAGCCGAGGGCGGCCAGGCGTGCCACGACGTCCTCGACCAGTTCCAGGCTGCACCGCTCGTGGGGTGCGTAGGCGGCGCTGGGCACCCGGTTCCCGGCGGCGCCGTCGGTCTCCTCGGTCAGCCACCTGAGGAAACGCGCGGACGCGGCACCGGTCTCGTCGTACACGGGAGAGAGTCCGTTCGTGGGCACTGCCCGGGATCCCATCATCGTCCGCCCCCAACTCCCGCGACCACCATGCGCGTTCGCCTTCCCCGAACAGCGATGTCAAACACGTGGCACAGGACGTTCTTGTCACCCCCTCCACAACCGCGGCTACCGGACGGTAATGTCGCCACCCGCCGGACGGCCGAGACCGGCGGTGAGCACGAAGGGGCCCTCATGGCGACGAACATGCCGGCGGAGACGCAGGCGGCCGACGAACGTTGGCAGCGCATGTGGAGCCACCGCGAGCAGTTGCTCAAGGTGGCCCGGCGCAGGTCGATGAGCCTGGAGGACGCCGAGGACGCGGTGCACGAGGCGATGCTGCGCGCCGCCGAGCGCCCCGACCTGGACGACGAGCGCCTCGCGGCCTGGCTGACGACGGTGACGATGCGGCTGTGCGTGGACCGCTACCGGCAGGTCAACCGCGAGGTCGAGGTCCGCACCAGCCCGACGCTGATCGCCCCCGGACCGGTGCCCGTCGAGGAGGCGGTGTGCGACCGGGCCGAGGCCAGGTGGCTCGCCGTACGCAGCGGAGAGCTGCCCGCCCGCCAGGCGGAGGCGCTGCGGCTGAAGTCGCAGGACCTGGACGTCGGCCAGGTCGCCGTCCGGATGGGGCTGAGCTACCGGACCGTCGAGTCGCTGCTGGCCCGGGCCCGGCGGACGCTGCGGCAGTCGCTGGCGGCCACGTTCGGGGTCGCGCTGTTCCTGATCGGGTGGGGACGGCCGCGGGGCGTCGGCAGGGCGCAGGCGGTGGCGGCCACGTCGACGGCGGCGACCCTGGCGATGGCGGGGTTCGTCCTGCCGTACGCGCTCGACGGGGGCGGGAGCGCCCCGGCACCGCGGCCGTCCGCCTCCCACGGCGCGGAGGCCCTCCGGCCCGACGGCGAGACCGGCGGGGGCCGGCCCCCGGAATCGGACGCCGTGTCGCCGACGGTGACCGCCTCGCGGCCGGCCGAGTCGCCCGGCAACGCATCGCTGCTGCCCCTGTCCCTTCCGTCACTGCCGGCGGTGCCCACCGTGCCGGCGCCCGAGGTCCCGCAGGTGCCCGGGGTGCCCGACGTCCCCGCGCTGCCGGAGGTGACGGACCTGCCCGAGGTCACCGGCCCGCCCGGCCTGCGCGACATGCCGGACGTCCCCGTCGAGCCGACCGCCCCTGCCGTACCGTCCGCCGCGCTCCCCACCCCCACGGTGCCCGCACTGCCGTAGCCGGGAGCCATCCGGAAACACCCTCGGAAAAAATTCCGCATCCCCAGCGACGGACACCCCGCCCGTCCCCGTAGAGCAGATGTCAAGAGCTGCTCCGTGGACTGAAGGGTGGACCGGATGGGGGTCGAGATCTGTGTGGAAGGGCTGACCAAGTCCTTCGGTCACCAGGTCATCTGGCAGGACGTGTCGCTGACGCTGCCCGCCGGGGAGGTTTCGGTCATGCTCGGCCCCTCGGGGACGGGCAAGTCGGTGTTCCTCAAAACGCTCGTCGGACTGCTGAAGCCGGAGCGCGGCTCGATCACGATCCAGGGCCGCGACATCACCAAGCTCCGCGAGCACGACCTGTACGAGGTGCGGAAGCTGTTCGGTGTGCTGTTCCAGGACGGCGCGCTGTTCGGCTCGATGAACCTGTACGACAACATCGCCTTCCCGCTGCGCGAGCACACCCGCAAGTCCGAGAGCGAGATCCGGCGCATCGTGCTGGAGAAGATGGACATGGTCGGGCTGATCGGCGCGGAGGAGAAGCTGCCCGGCGAGATCTCGGGCGGGATGCGCAAACGGGCGGGGCTGGCCCGGGCCCTGGTGCTCGACCCGGAGATCATCCTGTTCGACGAGCCGGACTCGGGCCTCGACCCGGTCCGTGTCGCCTATCTCAACCAGCTCATCGTCGATCTCAACGCGCAGATCGACGCGACCTTCCTGATCGTCACGCACGACATCGCCTCGGCCCGCCAGGTCCCGGACAACATCGGGCTGCTGTTCCGGCGCGAGCTGGTGATGTTCGGGCCGCGTGAGGAGCTGCTGACCAGTGACGAGCCCGTCGTGCGGCAGTTCCTGAACGGCCGGATGCAGGGCCCGATCGGCATGGCGGAGGAGAAGGACGCGGCGCAGGTCGAGCAGGAGCTCGCGCAGATCGACGACAGCGCGCGCGTATCGGAACTGCCTCCCCGCCTGCTGCCGGGGCCGGGCATCCCCCGGCCGCCCCGCTGGGAGGCGATCGCCCGGCGCGAGGCCGCGCTGCGTCAGAAGGCGGTGGCCGGCACATGAGTCTGTCACCGACCGGAGCGCTGCGGCACTCGGGCAGTCTCTTCGCGATGGCGCTGGACGTCGTCCGGACGATCCCCCGACGGCCGTTCCAGGCGCGGGAGTTCATCCAGCAGGCGTGGTTCGTGGCGAGCGTGACGATCCTGCCGACGGCCCTCGTCTCCATCCCCTTCGGAGCTGTCATCGCGCTCCAGATCGGCAGCCTGACCCGGCAGCTCGGCGCCCAGTCCTTCTCCGGTGCCGCCTCCGTGCTGGCGGTACTGCGCGAGGCCTCGCCGATCGTCACCGCGCTGCTGATCGCGGGCGCCGGCGGCACGGCCATCTGCGCGGACCTCGGGGCGCGGAAGATCCGCGAGGAGATCGACGCCATGCAGGTGCTGGGCATCGACCCCATCCACCGGCTGGTCGTGCCGCGCGTGCTCGCCTCGATGGTGGTGGCGGTACTGCTCAACGGCCTGGTGTCGGTGGTCGGCGTCGCGGGCGGCTACTTCTTCAACGTCGTGCTGCAGAACGGCACCCCGGGCGCCTATCTCGCCTCCTTCACCACGCTCGCCCAGCTGTCCGACCTGTGGGCGGCCGAGGTCAAGGCGCTGGTGTTCGGCGCGATCGCCGGAATCGTCGCCTCGTACAAGGGACTGACCGCGAAGGGCGGCCCGAAGGGTGTGGGCGACGCCGTGAACCAGTCGGTGGTGATCACCTTCATGTTGCTGTTCGTGACGAACTTCGTGATGACCGCCGTGTACTTCCAAGTCGTTCCGCAGAGGGGCTGAGGCATGGCGCTGCTCGATCGTCTGGAGGACCTGGGCGCCCAGCTGTCCTTCTACGGCCGCTCACTGGCCTGGACCGGCCGCACCCTGCGCCGCTACAAGAAGGAGATCCTGCGCCTGCTCGCCGAGGTGAGCTTCGGCCGCGGCGCCCTCGCCGTCGTGGGCGGCACGGTCGGGGTGATCGCCTTCCTGTCGTTCTTCACCGGCACGGAGGTGGGCCTCCAGGGCTACGCCGCGCTCAACCAGCTCGGCACCTCCAACTTCGTGGCGTTCCTGTCGGCGTACTTCAACACCCGGGAGATCGCCCCGCTGGTGGCCGGGCTCGCCCTGTCCGCGACCGTCGGCGCGGGATTCACCGCCCAGCTGGGCGCGATGCGGATCAGCGAGGAGACCGACGCCCTGGAGGTCATGGGCGTGCCCTCGCTGCCGTTCCTGGTGACGACCCGGATGATCGCCGGGTTCGTCGCCGTGATCCCGCTGTACGTGATCGGGCTGCTGTCCTCGTACCTCGCCGCCCGGACCATCACCACCGGCTACTACGGGCAGTCCGCGGGCACCTACGACCACTACTTCCAGCAGTACCTGCCCCCGGTCGACGTGCTGTGGTCCTTCGGCAAGGTGCTCGTCTTCGCCGTGCTGATCATCCTGGTGCACTGCTTCTACGGCTACTACGCGAGCGGCGGCCCGGCGGGCGTCGGCGTCGCGGTGGGCCGCGCCGTGCGGACGTCGATCGTGGCGATCAACGTCCTCGACTTCTTCCTGTCGCTGGCGATCTGGGGCGCCGGCACGACCGTACGGATCGCGGGGTGAGCCGCCGTATGAGGGTGCTGAGACTGCGGTTGTACGGCGTGGTGTTCCTCGTCGTGCTCACACTGCTGCTGTCCCTGTCCGTCGCCGTCTACCGGCAGGTGTTCACGCCGGTCGTGCGGATCACGCTGGAGGCCGACAGCCTCGGCAACCAGCTCGATCCACGCGCCGACGTCAAGCTGCGCGGGCTGCTGGTCGGCGAGGTGCGCGAGGTACACGCCGACGGGACGAAGGCGACCCTGGATATCGCCCTCAAGCCTGAGCACGTAGCCCACATCCCGTCCGACGCGCACGCGCGGCTGCTGCCCAAGACGCTCTTCGGCGAGAAGTACGTCGACCTGGTCGCGCCCGCGCGCTCCTCCGCCCGGCCCATCCGCGCCGGGGACGTCATCACCCAGGACCGCACCCGCGTCGGCATCGAGCTCCAGCAGCTGATGGACGACCTGCTGCCGCTGCTGCGGACCGTCCAGCCCGGCAAGCTCAACGCCACGCTCTCCGCGTTCGCCACCGCTCTCGAAGGGCGCGGCGACCGGATCGGCGACAACCTCACGCGCGTGGAGGCCTACCTGCGCCGCCTCAATCCGCACCTGCCGTCCCTGACGGAGGACATCGCACGCTTCGCCGACGTCGCCGAGGTCTACGGCGACGCCGCGCCCGACCTGATGGAGATCCTGCGCAACACCGTCACCACCAGCCGCACGATCGTCGAGCAGAAGGACCGGCTGGCCGCGGCGCTGAAGACCACGGCCACCGTCGCGGGCACCGCCGAGGACTTCCTCGACGCCAACGGCGACCGGCTGATCACCCTCGGCCGGGTCTCACGGCCCACGCTGGAGCTGTTCGCCCGCTACTCCCCCGAGTACCCCTGCCTGCTGGCCGGCCTGGTCCGGCAGGAGAAGGCGTCCGAGGAGGCGTTCCGGGGCGGCAAGATGCACATCACGCTGGAGGTCGTACGGCAGCAGGGGGCGTACGAGCCGGGTGAGGAGCCGCGTTACGGCGAGCGGTCGGGGCCGGACTGCCGTGATCTGCCGCATCCGCCGGTGCCGGCGCCCGGGGCCCACCTCGACGACGGTTCGAAGCCGGGGAGTTCGTCCTCCGGTCCGCCGGGCGTCTCCGCCACCCGGGCCGAGCAGCGCGCCGTCGGCTCGCTCGTGGCGCCCGTCCTGGGCGTGCCCGCCGACGAGGTGCCGCCGGTCGCGACGCTGCTGTTCGGGCCGCTGGCACGCGGGACGGCGGTGAGCGTCGCATGAGCACCGCAGGAGCCCGGCAGACCGCCGCCCCGCTCATCAAGTTCAGCCTCTTCGCCCTGGTGACGACTCTCGCCACGGCCCTGCTCGCCGCCACCATCGTCAACGTCTCCTTCACTTCCGAACGCTCGTACCACGCGGTGTTCAGCGACGTCACCGGCCTGGAGGAGGGCGACGACATCCGGGTGGCCGGGGTGCGGGTCGGCGAGGTCGAGGGCATCCGGATCAAGGACCGGACACTGGCGGAGGTCACCTTCACGGTCAGCGCGGAGCGACCGCTGCTCTCCGGCACGGGCGCGGTCATCCGCTACCGCAACCTGGTCGGGCAGCGGTACGTGGCGCTGACCGAGGGCGCGGGCGACGGCACCCGGCTGCGCCCGGGCGCGACGATCCCGCTCTCCCGCACCCAGCCGGCCCTCGACCTGAACGCCCTGCTGAACGGTTTCAAGCCGCTGTTCGCCGCGCTCAGCCCGAAGGACGTCAACCAGCTGGCCACCGAGATCATCAAGACCCTCCAGGGCGAGGGCGGCACCATCAACAGCCTGCTGGCGCACACGGCGTCGCTCACCACGACGCTGGCCGGCCGCGACAAGCTGATCGGCTCGGTGATCGACAACCTCAACACCGTGCTGGGCACGCTCGACAAGCGCGGCGCCCGCTTCTCCGGGCTGCTCAAGCAGCTGCGCCGGGTCATCTCGGGCCTGTCCGCCGACCGGGGGCCCATCGGGGAGTCGCTGGTGAGCATCGGTGACCTGGCGGAGGCCACCTCGGGCCTGCTGAAGGACGCGCGTCCACCGCTCAAGGACGACATCGCGGAGCTGACCGAGCTCACCGGGACGCTGAACGACAACGAGGAGACCGTGGAAGGCGTGCTGCAGCGGCTGCCGAACAAGCTGGGCGAGCTGACGGGGACGGCGTCCTACGGCTCGTGGTTCAACTTCTACCTGTGCGACTTCGACGGCCGGATCGTGCTGCCGAAGACGAAGCAGGTACTCACGCCCGAGATGCACGTGGCGAGGGCGAGGTGCGGGGCATGAGCCGCAAACACCGCCCGGAGCCGCTGTTCAAGGTGCGCGTCGAGCCGCCCCGCATACGGCTCCCCCGCATCCGCCGCCCGCGCCTCGGCCCCTTCCGGGAGCGCAACCCAGTCGTCATCGGCGCGGTCGGCCTCACCGTCCTAGCGCTGCTGGCGGTGGCCGCGTTCAACGCCGACCGGCTGCCGGTGATCGGCGACGGCGAGACGTACAGCGCGGCCTTCGCGGAGGCGGGCGGTCTCAAGCCGGGCGACGAGGTGCGGATCGCCGGGGTCAAGGTCGGCAAGGTCCAGGAGGTCGACCTGGACGACGACCACGTCAAGGTCACCTTCAAGATCAAGGGCGAGCCGGGGTTCGGCACCGCGACCGGCGCTTCGATCCGGGTCAAGACGATCCTCGGCGCGAAGTACCTGGCCCTCCACCCGAAGGGGACCGGGCAGTTGAAGCCGGGCAGCGAGATCCCGCTGAAGCGGACCGTCTCCGCGTACGACGTCGTACAGGCGTTCAGCGATCTCACGACCACGACGGAGGAGGTCGACACCGACCGGCTGGCGCAGGCCCTGGACACCATCTCCACGACCTTCGAGGACTCCCCCTCCGAGGTACGGGCGTCCCTCAAGGGCCTGTCGCGGATCTCTCGGACGGTGGCCTCCCGCGACAAGGCCCTCAGGGAGCTCCTCGACCACGCGAACGGCGTCACGGGCGTACTCGCCGACCGGTCGAGCGACTTCACCGCCCTGGTCAAGGACGGCGACACGCTGTTCAAGGAGATCAGCAAGCGGCGTACGGCGATCCACAAGCTGCTGAAGAGCTCCGCCGCGCTCGGCGTCCAGCTCTCCGGCCTGGTCCAGGACAACGAGAAGGAGATCGGGCCCGCGCTCAGGGGCCTCAACCGCGTGGTGGAGATGCTCGAACGGAACCAATCCAGCCTGGACCGGAGCATCAAGCTCCTGGCCCCCTACGTGCGGGTCTTCACCAACACCCTCGGCAACGGCCGCTGGTTCGACTCCTACGTCCAGAACCTGGTCGCCGCCCCGGTGGTGCCGCGAACGGGAGGCGCGCAGTGAGCAACCGTTGGAAGAAGCGCCTGGCCCTACTGACCGCCCTCACCCTGGTCGCCGCGCTCACCTACGTCCTGTGGCCGCGCCCCGAGCCGGTCCGTGTCACGGCATACTTCCCGCGCACGGTCGGCATCTACCCCGGCTCGGACGTCCGCGTGCTCGGAGTCCGGATCGGCGAGGTCAGGAAGATCACGCCGGAGGGCGACCGGGTGCGGGTCGACCTGGAGTACGACGCGGGCCGCGAGGTTCCGGCGGACGCACAGGCCGCGATCATCAACTCCTCGGTGGTCAGCGACCGTTACCTGCAGCTGCTGCCGGTGTACCGGAGCGGTCCGGTGCTGCGGACGGGGGACGAGATCCCCGAGTCGCGCACAGCCGTACCGGTCGAGTTGGACCGCGTCTTCGACAGCCTGCACAGCACTGCCGACGCGCTCGGCCCGGAGGGTGCGAACAAGGACGGCTCCTTGTCGCGGCTGCTGGGGGTGAGCGCCGACAACCTCGACGGCCAGGGCAAGAACCTCCATCGGACGGTCGAGGACCTCTCGGAGGCGATCACGACGCTCTCCGACGGCCGCACGGACCTGTTCGGCACGGTCCGCAACCTCCAGGTGTTCACGGCGGCGCTGGCGGCCGACGACAAGAGCGTGCGGTCCTTCAACAGCAGCCTCGCGACGGTCGCCGAGCAACTGACGGGCGAGCGCGAGGACCTGGCGGCCGCGTTGAAACACCTCGGCACGGCGCTCGGCGACGTGTCCGGCTTCGTGAAGAAGAACAAGAAGTCGCTGACGTCGAACGTGGCGGGCCTGAGCAAGGTGACCAAGGTGCTCGTCACACAACGGGCGGCGCTGGAGGAGCTGTTGGAGGTCGCGCCCACGGGCATGTCGAACCTCAACAACGCCTACAACCCTTCCGCGGGCACCCTCGACACCCGCAACAATCCGAACCAGCCCCAGGATCCGGCTTCACTGCTGTGCTCCGTGCTGAGAACCACCGGGGACGAGACCGACTGCGCGGAGTTGAGGGACCTGTTCGACTCCCTGCCCAAGGTGCCGCGGGGCCCGGCGGTCACCGGCACGGTCGACCGGACGCTCGGCGGAATCCTGGGGGCGAGCGCATGAGCGTACGGCGCAAGGGCGGGGCGGCCGCCTGGGCGGCCGTCGGCTCGCTGCTGCTGTCCGGCTGCGAGTTCAACGGCTGGTACGACGTCCAGCTGCCCGGCGGCGCGGCGGCCGACGGGCACGCGTACCACGTCACCGTCGAGTTCCGGGACGTCCTGGACCTGGTGCCGCAGTCGGCGGTGAAGGTCAACAACGTCACCGTGGGCGCGGTGGAGAAGGTCGAGCTGGACGGCTGGCACGCGCGCGTGCGGCTGCGGGTCGCCGACTCGGTGAAGCTGCCCGCCAACGCGGTCGCCGAGCTGCGGCAGACCAGCATGCTCGGCGAGAAGTACGTCGCGCTCTCCGCGCCGGCTCGGACCGCGCCCGTGGGCCGGCTCGGCGACGGCGACCGCGTCCCGTTGTCCCGCAGCGGCCGCAACCCGGAGATCGAGGAGGTGTTGTCCGCGCTGTCCGCGCTGCTCAACGGCGGCGGAGTGGCCCAGCTCAAGACGATCACCGTGGAGCTGAACAAGGCGCTGGAGGGCCGGGAGAGCCGGGTGAAGTCCCTGCTCAAGGAGCTGGACACCTTCATGGGCGGCTTGGACGACCAGCGCGCGGACATCGTCCGCGCGTTGCAGGCCGTGGACCGGCTGGCCAAGCGGCTCGGGAAGGAGAAGACGACGATCGCCGAGGCCGTCGACGCGATGCCGCCCGCCCTGAAGGTCCTCGCCGACCAGCGCCGCGACCTGACGAGAATGCTCACCGCCCTGTCCGAGCTCGGCAAGACCGGCACCAAGGTGGTCAAGGCCTCGCGCGAGGACACGGTCGCGGGCCTCAGGCAGCTGCGGCCGATCCTGCGACAGCTGAACAAGGCGGGCGCCGACCTGCCCAACTCCCTCGAGATACTGACCACTTACCCGTTCCCGCGCAACGCGGTGGACGCCATCAAGGGCGACTACGTCAACCTGCACATCACCGCGGACCTCGATCTGGCGGGTCTCTACGGCAACCTGACGGACGAGCCCGGCCGTGGCGGTGACGGGGACCCCCAGGGCCCCGGGCTTCCCGAGACCCCCGACCTGCCGGACGTACCCGATCTCCCGGACGTGCCGGGCGTCCCGACGCCGACCGCGCTGCCGAGCGCACCGAGCGTGCCGTCCCCGTCGGCCCCGTCCGACGGCGGCCGCCTGCTGTGCCCGCCGGTGTGCACGAGCGGCTACACGTCCTCGGGCGGCCTGCCCGAGGGGATCGACCTGGAGCTCGCCGAGCTGATGCTGAAGGGGGTTCAGCCGTGATCACACGTACGGTCAAGGCCCAGTTGCTCGCCTTCGCCACCCTCACCGCCGTCGGGGTGTCGTACGTCGGCGCCGAGTACACCGGCCTGGTGGACGAGGTCCTGGACCGCGGTTACACCGTGCGGGCGGACTTCGCCGACTCCGGGGGGATCTTCCCGGGAGCCGAGGTCACCTACCGCGGGGTGCCGGTGGGCCGGGTCGGCGCGCTGCGGCTGACAGGGCCCGACGGGGTGTCCGTCGCGCTCGACATCGACGACGGGGCGCCGCGCATCCCGGCGGACACCCTCGCGGTCGTGGCGAACCGTTCGGCGGTCGGCGAGCAGTACGTCGACCTGCAGCCGCGTACCTCCCACGGCCCGTATCTCCTCGACGGCAGCACGATCCCGCGCACCGGCACGCGCGTGCCGCTGCCGGCCACGGACCTCGTCCTCAGTCTGGACCGGCTGGTGAACTCGGTCGGCAAGGACGATCTGCGGGTCACCGTCGACGAGTTGGACAAGGCCTTCTCCGGCACCGGACCGAACCTGAGCCGCCTGGTGAACTCGGGCAACTCACTCGTGGAGTCGGCGTCGGAAGCGCTCCCGGAGACGATCTCGCTGATCGAGGACTCCCGGAAGGTCCTCAAGACGCAGGCCGACCAGGGCTCGTCCATCAAGGCGTTCGCGCGTGATCTGGCGGCGCTCACCGCCCAGTTGAAGGCGAGCGACGGTGACCTGCGCAAGCTGATCGGCAACGCGAGGCCGGCCGCTCAGGAGGTCAATTCCCTCCTGAGGTCCGTATCGCCGCGTCTGTCGGTGCTCCTGGCCAATCTGATCAGCGGCGGCCAGGTCATGGTGGCGCGGCTGCCCGGGGTGGAGCAGGCCCTGGTCACCTTCCCGGTGATGGTCGCGGGCAGCTACACCGTCGTCCCGGGCGACGGCACCACCCACTTCGGCCTGGTGGTGAACGCCGACGACCCGCCCGCCTGCACCCAGGGGTACGGCACGACTCGCCGCGACCCCTCCGACACCAGCACACGCGAGGCGAACACCGACGCGCGCTGCACGCTCCCGCGCGGCAGCGAGTCGTCGGTGCGGGGCGCGCAGAACGCCCCCGGCGCTGCCGCCGCTTCCGGCGGCGCGAACCGGACGGCGTACGTCACGCCGTACGACCCGGAGACCGGCACCACCACCGGCCCGGACGGAAGGTACGTCGAGATCGGCTCGGCGGGCGGCCAACAGGCCGTGTTCGGAAAGGAGTCGTGGCAATGGCTGCTCGTTGGCCCCATGGCATGAGGCTGATGCGACCCAGGGCGGTGACGGCCGGGCTCGTCGTGGCGAGCGTCCTCACCACCGCGCTGGCCATCTGGCTGAGCCTCGGCCTCCGCGAACAGCGCGTGGCGGAGCAGCGGCGCCAGGACGTCCTCGCCGCGGCCCGCCGGTCGGCGCTGAACTTCACCTCGCTCGACTACCGGCACTACCGCCGGGACAGCGCGAACGTGCTCAAGGAGGCCACCGGCGACTTCAAGAAGCAGTTCGCCGCCCAGACCGAGCAACTGACCAGGCTCGTCACCGAGAACAGGTCCGTGTCCGAGGGCCAGGTCCTGGAGGCGGGCATCGTCCGGTCCGACGAGGACTCGGCCCGCGTCCTGGTGGTGGCCGACAGCAAGGTGACGAACACCGCCGTGCCCGACGGTGAGGCGCGCACCTACCGGCTGCGCCTCGACCTGGTGCACCGGGACGGCCGCTGGCTGACCTCCGACGTCGAGTTCGTCGGCTGACCGCCACCCACGCGTGAGGAGCACGACCATGGCGAAGACGACCACCCGAGGGCGCGGCCCCGCCTCCGGCAACCGGCGCACCATGACCGCGGCCGCCCGCGCGGCCGCCAAACGCGCGGAGCGCGGCCACCGGGAGCCGGGCCCGGCGACCGACGACGAGGAGTCCCTCGCAGGACGCACCGTGCTCGTCGAGGCCCCCAAGGACGGCTGGGACGACCCGCCCGAACCGTCACCGGGGTCGTTCGAGGAGGAGGCGGCGCCGGAGAAACGGGGTGCGCCCCGTCGGCGGTGGCCGCTCACCGCGGTCCTGGGCGTCCTGCTGGTCGCGGGGCTGGTCGCGGTCGCCGTGCTCGGGTGGCGGTACCAGGAAGCCCGGCGGGCGGACGCCGCGAGGGCGGAGGCTGTCGCGGCCGCACGGAAGGCGGCCCCGGTCGTGCTGTCGTACGACTACCGGCATCTGGACCGTGACTTCGCCCGGGCCCGCACCCACCTGACCGGAAAGTTCCGCGACGAGTACCGGAAGACGACGAGCACGGTGGTCGGGCCGACGGCCCGCAAGTACCACGGCGTGGTGAAGGCGACGGTGGCGGCTCCCTCCGTGGTGTCGGCCGGACCGGACAGGGTCGTCGTGCTCATGTTCGTCAATCAGGTCACCGAGAGCACCCAGGTGTCGGGATCCCGGGTGGATCTGAACCGAGTGCGGATGACGCTCACGCGTACCTCCGGCGGCTGGAAGGTGAGCGCCGTGGACGCGCTCTGAGCGGCCTTCCGGACGTGCCCCCGCGCAGATCGCGCGGGGGCACTTTTTCGTGTGGGCTCTTGACAGTCATCTCCACCCCTGGGCAGCCTTTCCATTACACAGAAATTAACTTCCGCAATACGGAAAGAGATACGGAAAGAGGTTCCGGTGGGATTCGCAGACCAGCGCTTCAACGTCAACCTGTCGATCCTCTTCACCGAACTCCCGCTCCTGGAGCGCCCCGCGGCCGCCGCCGCGGCCGGCTTCACCGCGGTCGAGCTGTGGTGGCCCTGGACCGACTCCCCCACCCCCGAGCGGTCCGAGCTCGACGCCCTGAAGCGGGCGATCGAAAGCGCGGGCGTCCAGCTCACGGGCCTGAACTTCTACGCGGGCCGGCTGCCGGGCCCGGACCGCGGCGCCCTGTCGATCCCGGGCGAGGAGTCGGAGCGGTTCCGCGCCAACATCGACGTGACCGCCGGCTTCGCCGAGGCGCTCGGCTGCACGGCCCTCAACGCGCTGTACGGCAACCGCGTCGAGGGCGTGGACCCGGCCGAGCAGGACGCGCTGGCGCTGGAGAACCTGGTAGTCGCGGCCCGGACCGCCGACCGGATCGGCGCGATCCTGCTGATCAAGGCCCTGAACCGGCCCGAGTCGCCGCTGTACCCGCTGGTGAGCGCGCCCGCCGCCGTGGCGATCGTCGACAAGGTCAACGACGCGACCGGGCTCGGCAACGCGAGGTTCCTGATGGACCTGTACCACCTGTCGATGAACGGCGAGGACCTGCCGTCGGTGATCGAGCGGTACGCGTCGAAGACCGGCCATGTGCAGATCGCCGACAACCCGGGTCGTGGCGCGCCGGGCACGGGCTCGCTCCCCCTGGAGGACCTGCTCGGCCGGCTCGGCAAGGCCGGTTACGACGGCTGGGTCGGCCTGGAGTACAAGCCGGGCGACCGACCGAGCGCCGAGGCCTTCGACTGGCTGACCCGCTGATCTCCCGGACTGAGAGGCACCCCGATGAGCAAGCCACTTCCCAAGATCGCATGGATCGGCCTCGGCATCATGGGCTCCCCCATGTCCGAGAACCTGATCAAGGCGGGTTACGACGTCACCGGCTTCACCCTGGAGCAGGAGAAGCTGGACCGCCTGTCCGCCGCCGGCGGCACCGCGGCCGGTTCGATCGCCGAGGCCGTCCGCGACGCCGACGTGATCATCACGATGGTGCCCGCGTCGCCGCAGGTCGAGGCCATCGCGTACGGCCCGCACGGCATCCTGGAGAACGCCAGGTCCGGCGCCCTGCTGATCGACATGTCCTCCATCACCCCGCAGACCTCGGTCGACCTCGCGAACGCGGCGAAGGACAAGGGCATCCGGGTGCTCGACGCGCCCGTGTCCGGCGGTGAGGCCGGTGCCGTCGAGGCCGTGCTGTCCATCATGGCCGGCGGCGAGCAGGCCGACTTCGACCGGGCGAGGCCGATCTTCGAGGCGCTCGGCAGGACCATCGTGCTGTGCGGCCCGCACGGCTCGGGACAGACCGTGAAGGCCGCCAACCAGCTGATCGTCGCCGTGAACATCCAGGCGTGCGCGGAGGCCGTCGTCTTCCTGGAGAAGTCCGGCGTGGATCTGAAGGCGGCGCTGGACGTGCTGGGCGGCGGGCTCGCGGGCTCGACCGTGCTGACCCGCAAGAAGGACAACTTCCTCGGCCGCGACTTCAGGCCGGGCTTCCGTATCGACCTGCACCACAAGGACATGGGCATCGTCACGGACGCCGCCCGCGACGTCGGCGCGGCCCTGCCCGTCGGTGCCGTGGTCGCCCAGCTGGTCGCGAGCCTGCGGGCGCAGGGGGACGGCGGCCTGGACCACTCGGCGCTGCTGCGGGCGGTGGAGCGCCTGTCGGGCGCCCGGCTCTGAGACTTCCGGGCGGTGCCGCCGCCGACATCTGTCCTGTCGCGCCCAGGCGGGGGCATCGCCCGGAACCCACCGGGTTTCCCGGCATGCGGAACGGCCGCGCCCGCAGGAGTCTGAAGGCATGGCACATCCAGCGCATCCAGCACATCCGCCGATGGAACGGCCGCACATCGTGGTCCACGCCCCGGCCCTGGACGGTTCCCGGCGGGTCACCTCGGGCGACGAGACCCTGGGGGTCGCCTCGCACGTCGACGACGTCAGCGAGATCCTGCGGCTGGCCGACCTGTACGTGACCGACGTCGAGCAGAGCGACCTCATCGAATGGCAGGGCGGCGGCCCCGACGACTGGCCGGGACTGTCGGAGCATCACGAGCCGTGAGCCCGCGTACGCCACGTACGCCACCGGTCGTACGCCGTCTACGGAACCCTCAAATCAACCTCTGAACCGGCGTCGAAAGGCTTCAACCGCCCCCGGTGGAGGGCACATCCTCGTCACGTGGGGCCCGCCGGCACGGGGGCGGCGGGCCCCATGCAACGGGGGGTGTCATGGACAGCGATACGACGGTCGGGCTGGAGCCTTACGAGGTCGCGCTGCTGCGGGGCGGTCCGCGCGCCGCCGTCACGGTCGCCGTCGTCGCCCTGCACCTGCGGGGCGCCGTCGAAGCCGGCCGACCAGGCACACTGCGCAAGACGGGGGCGGCGTCGTCGGCCACGGGGGACGCGCCGCCCCACCGCCACCCCTTGGAGAAGGCGGTACGCGTCGGCCTGTACCGGCCCGCGGGCATCCGGGAGTTGCTCAGCCGGGCCGTCGTACGCCGGGCGCTGGCGCGCATGCGGGCCGGCCTCGCGGCGGCCGGACTGCTGCGGTCCGTGATGCCGGGCCCGACCCGCGCCGCCCGCCGTCACCTGGCGGCCCTTCGGGAGCGGCATCCGCTCCCCGACGGCCCGGAGGGGCTGGCGGAGGAGACCGTACTGCTCGCCGTCGCGCTCTACGGCGACCAGGCCCTGACCGCTCTCCTGCCGCTCTTCACCCGTGACTCCGGGCTCATCGGCCGGGACGCACTGGCCGACGAGGGACTCTTCCCGTTCGGCCGGGGCAGCGGCATCGGCGGGTGGATCAGCGGCGACGAAGGCACGGCCGCGGACGGCGACGGCGGATCCGGCGGAGGCCACGGATACGGGTACGGCGGCGGAGGCGACTACGGAGGTGGCGGCGGGGGCGGCGGCGGCTCGGACTGAGCGTCTGCCTACGGAGAGGGGCGGCCCATCCGCGGGTGGGCCGCCCCTCACATCCGAGGTTGCGGGTGTCAGACCTTCAGGCTCCTGATCGAGGTCGGCGCATGCCCGGGCTCGGTCGCGATCTCCTCGAACTCCACCACATTGCCGATGTCATTGGTCGTCGACATGGAGATGTTGGTGACGCGCTCCAGGATCGCCTCGACCACGACCGGCACCCGGTGCTCGGCGGCGAGCTTCTTCGCCTGCTCGAAGGCGGCGCCCAGCTCGTTCGGGTCGGTCACCCGGATCGCCTTGCAGCCGAGGCCCTCGGCGACCTTGACGTGGTCGACGCCGTAGACGCCCAGCTCGGGCGAGTTGATGTTCTCGAACTCCAGCTTGACCTGGAAGTCGATGTCGAACGCCCGCTGCGCCTGCCGGATCAGGCCCAGGTAGGCGTTGTTGAGCAGGACATGGACGTACGGGATCTTGTGCTGCGCCCCGACGGCCAACTCCTCGATCATGAACTGGAAGTCGTAGTCGCCGGAGAGCGCGATGACGCAGGCCTCCGGGTCCGCCTTCGCGACGCCCAGCGCGGCCGGGACGGTCCATCCGAGCGGCCCCGCCTGGCCGCAGTTGATCCAGTGCCGCGGCCGGTGGACGTGCAGCATCTGCGCGCCGGCGATCTGCGAGAGGCCGATGGTGGAGACGTACCGGGTCTCGGGACCGAAGGCCTTGTTCATCTCCTCGTAGACACGCTGCGGCTTGATCGGGATGTCGTCGAAGTGCGTACGGCGCTGGAGCGTGGCCTTCCTCTCCTGCGCGGCGGCGGCCCAGCCGGAGCGGTCGGGCAACCGGCCTGCCGCCTTCATCTCCCGTGCCACCTCGACGAAGAGCTCGAGCGCGGCCTTGGCGTCGGAGGCGATGCCGTGGTCGGGGGCGAAGATCCGGCCGATCTGAGTGGGCTCGATGTCGACGTGCACGAACTTCCGTCCGGCCGTGTAGACGTCGAGCTTGCCGGTGTGGCGGTTGGCCCAGCGGTTGCCGATGCCGAGGACGAAGTCGGACTCCAGGAAGGTCGCGTTGCCGTAGCGGTGCGAGGTCTGCAGGCCGACCATGCCGGCGTTCAGCTCGTGGTCGTCGGGGATGACGCCCCAGCCCATGAGGGTGGGGACGACCGGGACGCCGGTCAACTCGGCGAATCGCGACAGCAGTTCGGCGGCGTCGGCGTTGATGACTCCGCCGCCGGCCACGATCAGCGGGCGCTCGGCGGCATTCAGCATGCCGATCGCCTTCTCGATCTGGGTGCGGGTCGCGGCCGGTTTGAAGGCGGGGAGCGGCTCGTAGGTCTCCGGGTCGAACTCGATCTCGGTGAGCTGGACGTCGATCGGCAGGTCGATCAGGACCGGGCCGGGGCGGCCGGAGCGCATGAGGTGGAAGGCCTGCTGGAAGACGCCGGGGACCTGGGCGGCCTCCAGGACGGTGACCGCCATCTTGGTCACCGGCCTGGCGATCGAGGCGATGTCGACGGCCTGGAAGTCCTCCTTGTGGATCACGCCGGTCGGTGCCTGGCCCGTGATGCACAGGATCGGGATGGAGTCGCCGATGGCGGAGTACAGACCGGTGATCATGTCGGTGCCGGCCGGGCCGGAGGTGCCGACGCAGACGCCGATGTTGCCGGGGTGGGTGCGGGTGTAGCCCTCGGCCATGCGCGAGGCGCCCTCGACGTGCCGGGCGAGGGTGTGATGGATGCCGCCGGAGGCCTTGAGCGCCGCGTAGAAGGGATTGATCGCCGCGCCCGGAACACCGAACGCGTCCCGGACGCCTTCGCGCTTCAGGATCTCAACTGGCCTGTGCGTGCGGTGCCCCGGTCGCCCCGCCGCTGGACCGGCATGCGGCGGCCACGACCGGGACGCACCGGGTGTGGGACGAGGAGTGGGTCGCCGTGCGCTGCGCCGCCTGCGGCCGCCGGAACCAGTGGCCGCGCCCGGAGCTGGGCTGCCCGTGCGGTACGGCGCTGCGGATTCCGGTGCGCGGGGCACCCGCCCTTGTCCACCCGAGTCCCGAAGCCGTCTGCCCGGCCCCCCGGCACGCGTTCCAGCCCATGGCCATCCGTACCGCCCGGGACGCGGCTATGACGGTCGCGTTGTATCTGCGTTGGCTCGGCTACCGGGACATCCGCCGCGCCGACCAGCGGCCCCCGTCCGGCATCGGCCTCGCCGCCCGCGGCGTGCTGGCCCAGGTGGACCCGACCGTGCGCCCGGCATCGCCGCGTGACGTGGAGTGCCTGTGGCTGACCGCCATGACGGAGTCCGTGGACTGCGTCTGCTTCTCCCTCTCCGGGTATGCCGACGACGCCCGCGCCCGCGCGGACGCCCTGGGCATCCTGCTGCTCGTCCTCGGCCTCACGAGCACGCCGCGGCCGGTGAACGACCCGGCGCACACCCTGCACACGACCGGTGCCTGACACCGGGCCCATGCGCAAAGGCCCCCTGGCCGGCGAGCCGAGACCTGAGACGTCTCGCTCACCAGCCCGAGGGCCTCGCTTTTGATGACAAGCCCTGGGGCGACGCTCGACCGGTCTTCCCGGTCGAGCGTCACTCCCCGTCTAGGCGCCGGTCGGCTGCTGTGGCTGGGCTACTGGGCCCTTAACTCACCACGTGACCGTCCGTCGCGGTGTCCCCGGCGAAGTTGGTGTCCCCGGCGTAGGTCGCGATGATGGTGAGGCTCCCCGCCGCCGTGTAGGTGTGGGTGGTCGCCGCGATTCCTCCGACGAGGGGTTCGGTGACGGTCGGCGTCGAGTCGCCGAAGTCGAAGATGACCGATCCCGTCGGCGTTCCCGAACCCGGAGCGTCCGGGGTCACCGTCGCCGTCGCCGTCACCTCTTCGTCCACCGCCGACGGATCGGGAGCGGACGTCACCGTGGCCGTGGTCGTGGCCTGGTTCACGTCCTGGTCGTACGTTCCGATGTCCGCAGCGTAGTTGGTGTCCCCACTGTAGCTTGCGAGGACCTGGTGCGGGCTCCCCGTCACGTCCGAGTAGACGTGCGTGGCCGTGGCCACCCCGCCTGCCACCGTCGCGGTGATCGTCCCCCCGTCGCCGAAGGCGAAGTCGACCGTCCCCGTCGGTGTTCCCGCACCCGGCGCGACAGGGGTCACCGTCGCAGTGAAGGTCACCGGCTCGCCCACCACCGACGGATCGGAAGAGGACTCCACCGCGACCGTGGTCGCGGCCTGGATCACCGTCTGGGTGTCCGAGCCCGTGCTACCGGTGAAGTTGATGTCCCCGCCGTACGCGACGCTGATGGGGTAGGGGCTCCCCGACGTGTCCGCGTAGGTGTGCGTGATCGTCACTGTTCCTCCGGAGAGGGTGTCGGTGAAGGGAGGCGACCCGTCGCCGAAGTCGATGGTGACGCTCCCCGTCGGCGTCCCCGCACCCGGAGCGACCGCGGACACGGTCGCCGTCACCGTCACCTCATCGCCGACCACCGACGGATCGGGCGTGGAGGTCACCGCGGTCGTGGTCGCGGCCTGAATCACCGTCTGGGTGTCCGAGCCCGTGCTACCGGTGAAGTTGATGTCCCCGGTGTAGGTCGCGGTGATGGGGAACGGGCTGCCCGCCGTGGTGGCGTACGCGTGCGTGACCGTCGCCACGCCGCCCGCCAGGGTGCCCGTCGCGACGGGGCTCCCGTCACCGAAAGTGAAGATGACCGTCCCCGACGGCGTACCCACACCCGGAGCGACCGCGGACACCGTCGCCGTGAAGGTCACGGACTCACCCACCACCGACGAATCCGGCGAGGAGGTCACCGCGGTCGTGGTCGCGGCCTGGGTCACCGTCTGGGTGTCGGTACCGGTGGAGGAGTTGAAGTCGCCGCTCCCGGTGTAGGTCGCGGTGATGGGGAACGGGCTGCCCGCCGTGGTGGCGTACGCGTGCGTGACCGTCGCCACGCCGCCCGCCAGGGTGCCCGTCGCGACGGGGCTCCCGTCACCGAAAGTGAAGATGACCGTCCCCGACGGCGTACCCACACCCGGAGCGACCGCGGACACCGTCGCCGTGAAGGTCACGTCCTCGCCGACCACCGACGAATCCGGCGAGGAGGTCACCGCGGTCGTGGTGTCCGCCGCGCCGACCGCGTGAAGGTCGGTGTCGGAGGAGCCGGCGAAGCTGGTGTCTCCGCCGTAGGTCGCGCTGATGGTGAACGGGCTGCCGGTCGTCGTGGTGTAGGTGTGCGTCGCCGTGGCCACGCCACCCACGACGGCTCCGGCGACCGGCGGGGAGCCGTCGCCGAAGTCGAAGGTGACGGTGCCCGTCGGTGTCCCCGCGCCCGGAGCGGTCGCTGTCACCGTCGCCGTGGCCGTGACCTGCTCACCGACCTGGGACGGGTCGGGCGCCGACGTCACCACGGTCGTCGTGGCCGACTGGTTCACTGTGTGGGTGTCGGTGCCGAGCGACGGGCCGAAGTTGCTGTTGCCGGTGTAGATGGCGTTGATGGTGTGCGGGCCGACCGTCATGGCGTTGGTGGTGACGGTGGCGGTGCCCCCGGTGACGGGAGCGCTGAGGACCGGTCCGCCGCTGATGACGAAGAACATCGTCCCGCCGGGCGTACCGGCTCCGGGCGCGGTGGGTGTCACCGTGGCGGTGATCGTCACCTGTTCACCGAAGACCGAGGGGTCGGGAGTCGACGTGACCGTGGTGGTCGTCGCGGCCTGGTTCACGGTCTGGGTGTCGGTACCGGTGGAGGCGCTGAAGTCACCGTCCCCGGCGTAGGTGGCGGTGACGGTGTAGGGGCTGCCCACGGTGCTGGTGTAGGTGTGGGTGACCGTCGCCGTTCCGCCCGCCAGTGTCACGGTCTGTGCGGGTGACCCGTCCCCGAAGGTGACGACCACGTTTCCGGTCGGTGTTCCTGCGCCGGGTGCCTGGGTGTCCACCTCCACGGTGATGGCGACAGGTTGGCCGACCAGCGAGGGGTCGGGGCCGGTGCTGACGCTGGTGGCGGTTGGGGCCGCCTGGACGGTCTGGGTGTCGGTGCCGGTGGAGGGGGTGAAGTCGGCGTCGCCGCTGTAGGTGGCGGTGACGGGGTAGGGGCTGCCGGAGGTGCTGGTGTAGGTGTGGGTGACCGTCGCGGTGCCGCCGGTCGCCGTCACGGCCTGGGTGGGGCTGCCGTCACCGAAGTCGAAGGTGACCGTGCCCGTCGGCGTGCCCGAACCCGGCGCCACCGCCGCCACCGTCGCCGTGAAGGTCACCGACTGCCCCACCACCGACGGATCCGGCGAGGAGGCCACCGCCGTGGTCGTCGCCGCCGCGTTCACCACATGGGTGTCCGTGCCGGTCGAACCGGTGAAGTCGCCGTCACCGCCATAGACCGCGGTCACCGCGTACGGGCTGCCGGAGGTGGACGCGTAGGCGTGGGTGGCCGTCGCGGTACCGCCGGCGACCGGCACCGTCACCGACGGGCTGCCGTCACCGAAGGTGAAGGTGACCGTCCCCGTCGGCGTGCCCGAACCCGGCGCCACCGCCGCCACCGTCGCCGTGAAGGTCACCGACTGCCCCACCACCGACGGATCCGGCGAGGAGGCCACCGCCGTGGTCGTCGCCGCCGCGTTCACCACATGGGTGTCCGTGCCGGTCGAACCGGTGAAGTCGCCGTCACCGCCATAGACCGCGGTCACCGCGTACGGGCTGCCGGAGGTGGACGCGTAGGCGTGGGTGGCCGTCGCGGTACCGCCGGCGACCGGCACCGTCACCGACGGGCTGCCGTCACCGAAGGTGAAGGTGACCGTCCCCGTCGGCGTGCCCGAACCCGGCGCCACCGCCGCCACCGTCGCCGTGAAGGTCACCGACTGCCCCACCACCGACGGATCCGGCGAGGAGGCCACCGCCGTGGTCGTCGCCGCCGGCAGCACGGTCTGGGTGTCCGTGCCGGTACCCGCCTGGAAGTTGGCGTCGCCGCTGTAGCCCGCGGTGACGGTGAACGGGCTGCCGGTCGTGGTGGTGTACGGGTGGGTGGCCGTCGCGGTACCGCCGGCGACCGGCACCGTCACCGTCGCGCTGCCGTCACCGAAGTCGAAGGTGACCGTCCCCGTCGGCGTGCCCGAACCCGGCGCCACCGCCGCCACCGTCGCCGTGAAGGTCACCGACTGCCCCACCACCGACGGATCCGGCGAAGAGGCCACCGTCGTGATCGTCGCCGCCGGCAGCACGGTCTGGGTGTCCGTGCCGGTGGAGGAGGTGAAGTTGCTGTCCCCGCCGTAGGAGGCGGTGATGGTGAACGGGCTGCCGGTCGTGGTGGTGTAGGTGTGCGTCACCGTCGCCGCGCCGCTCACCAGGGTCACCGTCTGGGACGGACTGCCGTCGCCGAAGTTGATGGTGACATTCCCGGTGGGCGTGCCGGTCCCCGGGGCGGCCGCTGCCACCGTCGTGGTGATGGTCACCACCTGCCCCGCCACCGACGGATCCGGCGTGGACGTGACCGTCGTGGTCGTGGCCGACTGGCTGACGGTGTGCGTGTCGGTGCCCGAGGAACCGGCGAAGTTGCTGTTCCCGGCGTAGGTGCCGGTGATGGTGAACGGACTGCCGGTCGTGGAGGTGTAGGTGTGGGTGACCGTCGCCGTGCCGCCCGCCAGGGTGGCGCTCTGGGTCGGCGACCCGTCGCCGAAGTCGAAGGTGACCGTCCCCGACGGCGTCCCCGCACCCGGCGCCACCGGCGCCACCGTCGCCGTGATCGTCACCGGCTGCCCCACCACCGACGGATCCGGCGAAGAGGCCACGGTGGTGCTGGTCGCGGCCGCGTTCACCGTCTGGGTGTCCGTGCCCGACGACGCAATGAAGCTCCCGGCGCCGCTGTAGGTGGCCGTCACCGTGAACGGGCTGCCCGTGGTGGTGGTGTAGGCGTGCGTGGTCGTGGCGGTGCCGCCGGCCAGCGGCACCGTCACCGGCGCCGATCCGTCACCGAAGGTGAAGGTGACCGTGCCCGTCGGCGTGCCCGCGCCCGGCGCCACCGGCGCCACCGTCGCGGTGAAGCTCACCGGCTGCCCCACCACCGACGGATCCGGCGTGGACGTGACCGTCGTGGTCGTCGTCGCCGGCAGCACGATGTGGGTGTCGGTGTCCGTGGACGGTTTGAAGTTGGTGTCCCCGCTGTAGGTCGCGGTGACCGTGTACGGGCTGCCGGTGGCACTGGTGTAGGTGTGGTTGGCCGTGGCCGAACCTCCCGCCATGGGAACCGTCACCGACGGCGACCCGTCGCCGAAGGTGAAGGTCACCGTTCCGGTGGGCGTGCCCGTGGCGGGTGCCACCGGCACCACCGTGGCGGTGAAGCTCACCGACTGGCCCGTCACCGACGGATCCGGCGAGGAGGTCACCGTCGTCGTGGTGTTTGCTCGGTCCCGTACCGTGTGCACGTCCGACCCTGTCGACGCCAGGAAGTTGACATCCCCTCCGTAGATCGCGGTGATCGAGTGCGGGCCGACGCTCAGCGTGCTCGTGGTGACCGTCGCCGTTCCCCCCACCAGCGGTGCCGTCAGGGTCGGCCCCCCGCTGATGACGAAGGTGACCGTGCCCGTCGGCGTGCCCGTCGCCGGCGCGACCGGCGCCACCGTCGCCGTGATCGTCACCGTCTGGCCGAAGTTCGACGGATCCGGTGTGGAGGTCACCGTCGTCGTGGTGGCCCCCTTGATGACCGCCTGGACGGCGGCACCCGTCGACGAGGTGAAGTTGGCGTCACCGTTGTAGGTAGCGGTGACCGAGTGGTTTCCGGTGGACAGGTTGTTGACCGTCGCTGTCGCGGTGCCGCCCACGACGGGGACCGTCACGGTCGGCCCGCCGCTGACGGTGAAGGTGACCGTCCCCGTCGGCGTCCCCGCTCCGAGCGGGATGATGGTCGCGGTCAGCGTCACCGGCTGACCGGGGACCGAAGGATTCGGCGAGGTGGTGACTAATGTTACGGTTCCAGGCATGGATCGGCCCTCCACAAGGGATCTGGGTTGGTCGGGGCCGCCTCGCCTCCCCCACTGTCGGGGGGAGCGCTACCGGCGGCGACGGATGCTGGGGCACCACAGACCGCCGTCCTTGGACGGGGAGATGAGGCGGTCCCGTCCCAACCAGTACGATCCATTCCGGTTCCGCCGCGCCAGAACCATGACGCCCGAATCCCCCGAATGGCGGAGCGCGCAAGCCGTGAGCGGCGCGAATGCCGCCTACGGCACCGGCGCGCGACATCGCTGCCCGCGCTGTGCGGTCAGAGGGAGAGAAGAACGCGCCGGTTCGGGAACCACCGCGGCCGGGCTTGTGCCGGTGTACTGCCGCGACGCACCGGCCGAGGTGCCTTTGTCCTTGAGGAGTTGGGCCCGGGACGGGACGCCGGGCACCTTCGGATGCCGGTCATCCCGGCCCGCCCGCCGAGTGAAGAGGCCGCCGGAGGCCGAACACGCCTGCCGCGACTCAGTCCGCCGCGTACTTCTCCCGCAGCTCGACCTTGCGCACCTTCCCCGACACAGTCATCGGGAAGGAGTCGAGGGTCCGTAGCCGGTTCGGCACCTTGTAATGTGCCAACTGCCCGTCGCAGAACGCCCGCAGCTCCTCCAGCGTCGGCGGGTCGGCCGGGTCGCGCGGGATGACGCAGGCCAGGACCTCCTCGCCGTAGCGCTCGTGCGGGACCCCGACGACCTGGACGTCGGCGATCTTCGGGTGGCCGTACAGGAACTCCTCGATCTCGCGCGGGTAGATGTTCTCGCCGCCCCGGATGATCATGTCCTTGATGCGGCCGACGACCTCGACATAGCCGTCCTCGCGCATCACCGCCAGGTCCCCGGTGTGCATCCACCGCCCCGCGTCGACGGCCTCGGCGGTCTTCTCCGGCTCGTTCCAGTAGCCGAGCATCACGCTGTAGCCACGGGTGCACAACTCGCCTGCCGCGCCCCGGGGTTGGGTCACTCCCGTCGCGGGGTCGACGACCTTGACCTCGATGTGCGGCAGGACGCGGCCGACCGTGGCCGTGCGGTGTTCCAGGTCGTCGTCCATCCGCGTCTGGAGCGAGACGGGGGACGTCTCGGTCATGCCGTAGCAGATGGAGACCTCCGCCATGTGCATCTCGGCGACCACCCGCTTCATCACCTCCACCGGGCAGGGCGAGCCCGCCATGATGCCGGTGCGCAGGGAGGACAGGTCGTACGCGGCGAAGTCGGGGAGGTTCAACTCCGCGATGAACATGGTCGGGACGCCGTACAGGGACGTGCACCGCTCCTGCTGGACGGCCTCCAGCGTGGCCTTCGGGTCGAAGGAGGGGGCCGGGATGACGATGCAGGCGCCGTGCGAGGTCGCGGCGAGGTTGCCCATCACCATGCCGAAGCAGTGGTAGAAGGGCACGGGGACGCAGATGCGGTCCTGTTCCGTGTACGCGAGCAACTCCCCCACGAAGTAACCGTTGTTGAGGATGTTGTGGTGGGACAGGGTGGCGCCCTTGGGGAAGCCCGTCGTGCCCGAGGTGTACTGGATGTTGATCGGGTCGTCGCAGGACAGGTCCGCGTACGAGAACGAGTCAGGGGTGCCACGCCCGATCAGCGCCTCCCAGCTCGGGTCGCCGAAGTACACGACCTCGCGCAACTGAGGGCATCTGCCCCACACTTGGTCGACCATCGCCCGGTAGTCGCTGCTCTTGTGGCTGAGGGAGGCGAAGAGCAGGGAGATCCCGGCCTGCTTGAGGACGTACTCGACCTCGTGGGTTCGGTAGGCCGGGTTGATGTTCACCATGATCGCGCCGATGCGGGCGGTGGCGTACTGGACCAGCACCCACTCGGGGCAGTTGACCGCCCAGATGCCCACCCGGTCGCCCTTGGCGACCCCGGCGGCGAGCAGCGCGTTCGCCAGCTCCTCCACGTCCGCGCCGAATCGGGTGTACGTCCAGCGCCGCCCGGACGGCATGTCGACGAGCGCCTCGCGCTCCGGCCAGGCCGCCACCGCCCGGTCCAGGTCGGCCCCGATCGTGTTGCCGAGCAGGGCCGTCCCGCTCGTCCCGTGCGTGTACGACAGTCCGCTCACCGGAAGTCCTCCTCGCGGTACTCGGCGTCCGAACCGGCCGCCGTGGCCTCGCGCAGCTCGATACGGCGGATCTTGCCGGAGACGGTCTTGGGCAGCGGGGCGAACTCCAGGCGGCGGACGCGCTTGTACGCGGCGAGCACCTCCCGCGAGTGCTCGAAGAGCACCTTGGCCGTGTCCGGTCCCGGTTCCCAGCCGTCCGCGAGGACGACGTACGCCTTCGGCACGGCGAGCCGCAGCTCGTCCGGCGCGGGCACGACGGCCGCCTCGGCCACCGCCTCGTGCTCCAGCAGCGCGCTCTCCAGCTCGAAGGGACTGATCTTGTAGTCGGAGGCCTTGAAGACGTCGTCGCTTCGCCCGATGTACGTCAGATATCCGCCTTCGTCCCGCGATGCGACGTCTCCCGTCCGGTAGTAGCCGCCCGCCATCGCCTCCGCCGTACGGTCGGGGTCGCCGTGGTAGCCGGTCATCAGGCCGACGGGCCGCGCGGACAGGTCCAGCGCGATCTCGCCCTCGGCCGCGCCCGGCGCACCCGACACCGGGTCGAGGAGCTCCACCCGGTAACCGGGGCTGGGACGGCCCATGGAGCCGGTCTTCAGCGGCTGGCCGGGGCTGTTGGAGACCTGGACGGCGGTCTCGGTCTGGCCGAAGCCGTCCCGGATGGTCACGCCCCAGGCGCGGCGGACCTGTTCGATGACCTCGGGGTTGAGGGGCTCGCCGGCGGCCACGGCCTCGCGCGGCGGGGTGCGCAGGCCGCTCAGGTCGGCCTGGATGAGCATGCGCCACACGGTCGGCGGGGCGCAGAAGGTCGTCACCCCCGCGCGGTCCATCTCGGCCATCAGGCGGGCCGCGTCGAAGCGCGTGTAGTTGTGGAGGAAGACGGTGGCCTCGGCGTTCCACGGCGCGAACAGGTTGGACCAGGCGTGCTTGGCCCAGCCCGGCGAGGAGATGTTCAGGTGCACGTCACCGGGCTTGAGGCCGATCCAGTACATGGTCGCCAGGTGCCCGATCGGGTAGGAGGCGTGGGTGTGCTCGACCAGCTTGGGCCGGGCCGTCGTACCGGAGGTGAAGTACAGCATCAGCGGGTCGTCCGCGAGGGTCGGCCCGTCGGGGGTGAAGCCGGCGGGGGCGGCGTACGCGTCCTCGTACGGCAGCCAGCCGGCGGGCGCGCCGCCGACGGCGATACGCGTGTAGCCGCCGGGCACGTCGTCGAACTTGGCGGTGTCCTCCGCGCGCACGATCACGTGCCTCACGTGGCCGCGTTCGACCCGGTCGCGCAGGTCGGCGGGGCCGAGCAGCGGGGTGGCCGGGATGACGACGGCGCGCAGCTTCATCGCGGCCAGCGCCGTCTCCCACAGCTCGGTCTGGTTGCCGAGCATGACGAGGATGCGGTCCTCGGCGCGGACACCTCGCGAGCGCAGCCGGTTCGCCACCCGGTCGGAGCGGGTGGACATCTCCTCGAAGGAGATACGGGTCTCGGCTCCGTCCTCCTCGACGAGGTGCAGCGCGGTCCGGGCGTTGCCTTCCGCTACCACGTCGAACCAGTCGAGCGCCCAGTTGAAGTGCTGCGGCCGGGGCCAGGCGAAACGCTCGTAGGCCGTGGCGTAGTCCTCGCGGTGTTCCAGCAGAAAGTCCCGCGCGCTGCGGAAGAGTTCCGTCGCCGTCGTCATATGTCCTCCTCGGTGCCGGACCTTGCCGGGCGGCTCTGTGTCATCGTGTAATCCGTGACTCAGGTCTCACTACCCCCGAACGGGGGTGTGCGCCGCGGCGAAGGGACGAGTGGGTGACGGGAAACGGTGCCGGGACGGCGGAGATACGCGGTGCGCTGGTCCGGCTGCGGCGCACCACCGGGCTGCCGGTCGCCTTCGGCGGCCTGGTGGAGTCCGGGCGGCAGCGGATGCGTATCAGCGAACTGAACGGCACGGCCACGCCCGCTCTCAGCGCCCTCGCGGTGACCTCCGGCCACGGCCTCGGAGGCAAGGCGGTCGCTCTCGTCCGCCCGTGCGCCGTGGCGGACTACTCCTTCTCGCGGCAGATCAGCCACGAGTACGACGCCGCCGTGGCCGCCGAGGGGCTGCGCTCGGTGCTGGCGGTGCCCGTCGTCGTACGGCGCCGGGTGCGCGGTGTGCTGTACGGCGCCCTGCGGGATGCCCAGCCGCTGGGCGACCGCACGCTGACGGCGGCGGTGGATGCCGCGCGGGACGTGGAGCAGGCGCTGGTCCTCGCGGACGAGGCGCGGGGGCTGATGGCGGCGGCGCGGGTGGAGCCGGCCCGGGTCCCCGGGGACGGGGCCGCGTGGGAGCAGGTCCGGGAGGCGCACGCGGCGCTGCGGGCGCTGGCCCCGCGGATCATCGACCCGGCGTTGCGGGCCGAGCTGCTGGACGCCTGTGGGCTCCTGACCGCGGGGACCTCGCCGTCGGAGGGAGTGCGTCTGGCGCCCCGTGAGGTGGATGTGCTGGCGTGTGTGGCGGCCGGAGCCACGAACGTGGTGGCCGCCGAACGGTTGGGTGTGACCCCCGAGACGGTCAAGGGGTATCTCCGCTCGGCGATGCGGAAGCTGGGGGCTCGGACACGCGGGGAGGCGGTGGTCGCCGCACGTCGGGCGGGGCAGCTGCCCTGAGTTCCGTCGGCACTTCATTCACGCGCCGGCGCTTTGAATTTCGCTATGCTCCCCGGCTGTTATTTCCCTCACGACGATATCCGTCCGAATTTCAATCGCTGTTGCCTAATATTGGCCAGGACACGACACAGGGAGGGGAGCGGTGACCGTGCGACGGGACTTCAAGGAGCCTGCCAGATGCCGCCCCGACCTGGTGATCGGAAGGGAGGAGCTGTTCACGGCGGCCCGTGAGCAGCTCGTCGGCGGTGGCAGCGTGCTGCTGCACGGCCCCGCCGGAATAGGAAAGTCGACCGTGCTGCGGGCATTGGCCGCGGAATACGGGGGCACCGCCCGGACCGTGTTGCGCTGCTCGGCGACGGAGTCCGAATCCCATCTCCCGTTCCTGGCGCTGGCCGACCTCCTCGGCCTGGTCGCGCACGAGGTGTCCGACCGGCTGCCCGCCGCCCAGCGCACCGCCCTGGAGTCGGCGCTCACCGGCCGCGGCGAGTCCACCCTGCAGAGCGACGGGCTGGCGCTGCGTCTGGCCGTGCTGTCCGTGTTCCGCGCGCTCGCCGCCGAAGGTCCCGTCCTGGTCGTCGCGGACGATCTGCAGTGGCTGGACCCGGCGAGCGCGGAGCTCCTCGGCTTCGCCGCCCGCCGCCTCGGTGACACCCCGGTCCAGCTGTTGTGCGCGGTACGGATCGAGGGGCAGGAGTACGACCGTCATCTACGCGCGTTGCCCCCGGACAGCCAGGCCGTCCGCCTGAACCCCCTCTCCCGCGCCCAGGTGTCCGCGCTCCTCGACCACCGCGGCTACACCGGCCTGCCGCGCTCCACCGTCCGGGACATCCACCGCACCAGCGGCGGCAACCCGCTCTTCGCGCTCGAACTGGGCCGCGCGCTCGCCGAGAACCCCACCCCGCCCCGGCCGGGCGAGCCGCTGCACGTGCCCACCTCGCTACGGGCCCTGGTGCTCAGCCGCCTGGAGATGCTGTCGGCCGAGGCCCGCCGCACCCTCCTCGTGGCCAGCGCCGGCGCGCGCCCCACGCTGGCCCTGCTGCACGCGGCAGGCCGGGAGAACGCCGAGGCCGAGACGGCCCAGGCGGCCGAGCTGGGGCTGCTGGCCACCGAGCCGGAGGGTCCCGCCGTACGGTTCGCGCATCCGCTGATCTCGGCCGCGCTGTACGCGGAGGCCCCCGCCCAGGAGCGGCGAGCCACGCACGCGGCGCTGTCCACGGCGGCCTCCGACCCCATCGAGCGGGCCCGGCACCTCGCCCTGGCGACCACCGGTACCGACCCGGAGGTGGCGGCCCGGCTCGCCGAGGCCGCCGCCCTGGCCCGGGACCGGGGCGCGCCGTCGGTGGCCACCTCGCTCGGGCTGCTCGCGGCCCGGCACACCCCGGCCGACGGCGTGCCGGGCGCGGACGAGCGGCGGTTGCAGGCCGCCGAGGACGCCATCACCGCCGGCGAGGTGGATCTGGCCCGGGACATCGCCCGCGACGTGCTGACCCGGGCCACCGTGCCCGCGGACCGGGTGCGCGCGTGGATGGTGGTGATCGAGTCGGCCGGGCACGCCCTCGGTGAGGTCGACGCCGTCTTCCCGCAGGTGCTGGCCGACGCGGGCGACGACCCGGGGCTGCTCGCGCTGGTCCACTACCAGCTGGCCTGGCGCGGACTCGTCGTGGAGGGGGACTTCGCGGAGGGGCGGGAGGAGGCCGCGCACGCGGCGGAGCTGGCCGCCCGGGGCGGCGACCGGCGCACCGAGCTGCTGGCGCTGTCCTTGCAGGCCCAGACGGAGACCCTGATGGGCCACTCGGACGCGCCCGCGACCATCAAGCGGGCGCTGAAGGAACCCCAGGACCCGGAGGTGGCCTGCCATCACAACGGCGCGGGCACGGCCCGCTTCCGCTGGCTGATCATGAGCGACCAGCTGCGCGAGGCCCGCAGCACCGTCACCACGCTGCTGCGCGAGGCCCGGCGGCGCGGCATGGTCGAGAGCGAGGTGCACTTCGTGCGCCTGCTCGCCGAGACCGAACTGCGCTCCGGACACTGCGGCCGGGCGCTCGACCTGGCCCGGGAGAGCCTCAGGCTGGCCCGGGACGCCGGGATCGGCGAGGTGGCCTCGGCCAACCTCGCCTCGCTCGCGGAGGCCGCGGGCGGGGACGTGGACCGGGCGCTGGCGCTGGCCCGGGAAGCGGTGCGGCACGCCGAGGAGGACGGCGACCAGATGTACCTCTCCCGCGCCCTGGCCGCCCTCGGGCACGCCCAGTTGGTGGCCGGGGACGTCGAAGGAACGGTTCGCTCCCTGCGCCGGGTGCGGGAGCTGGAGCACGGGCTCGGCATCACCGACCCGGCGCGCGGCCGCTGGCACGGCGACCTCGCCGAGGCGCTCGTGCGGATCGGTGAACCGGCCGAGGCGCAGGACGTCATCGACCTGACGCGCGAGCACGGGCTGCGCCTGGGCCGCGAGAGCGTGCTGGCCGTACTCGACCGGGCCGAGGCGCTGGTGCGGGCGGCGCGCGGCGATCACGAGGCCGCCGTGGGCCAGTTGACGTCCGCTCAGGACCGGCTCGCCAAGCTGGGCCACGGCCTGGAGGAGGCGCGGGCCGCGTTCGCGCTCGCCGCGCTGCGCACCCTCCCCCAAGCTCCCGGCTCCGTTCGAGCAGGGGGGACCTCCAGGCCGGGGCCGACGTCGTACGACGAGGCGGCACGGCTGTTCCGGCGCTGCCGGGCGCTGCCCTGGCTGCGCCAGGTGGAGGCGGCCGCGGTGACACCCCCGGCAGAGCCGGCCGTCGCCCCCGCCCTTCCGCACCAGGGACCGGCCAGTCTGGACGGGCTCGCCTCGATGGAACGTCAGGTCGCCGCGCTCGTCATGGAGGGCGCCACCAACCGGGAGATAGCGGCCCGCCTGTTCATCAGCGTCAAGACGGTCGAGGCGACCCTGACCCGGGTGTACCGCAAGCTGGGGATCCGCTCGCGGGTCGACATCGTCAGACTGGCGGCGGGCCGCCGGACGACGTGAGGCCTGGGGCCCGTTGCGAAAGTGGCGGCCGCCGCTGGCTGACTGAGGGCCGACCGAGGGTTTTCCCTGCCCAACTCCCTTAGGGGCTTCCCTCATTGGGAAGGCCAGGTTCCGGGTTCTAGCGTTGAGGCGTGCCGCTCGCCCGGGCATACGGGGGCCGGTCCCGCGACCCCCGTGCACCCCCCACACCCGCGCGACCCCCCACCGGCATACCGATGAGGAGACTCATGTTCGGGCTCACCCCTGCCAGGAAGACCGCGGCCGTCCTCGCCGCTGCCGCTGCCGCCGCCGCGACCTCGCTGCTCGGCGCCCCGTCCGCCGTCGCCACCCCCCAGCCCATCGTCGGCGGTACGACGACCACCACGACCGCGTACCCGTTCATGATGCAGATCACGGACGCCTCGCAGAACCAGTTCTGCGGCGGCACCCTCGTCTCGCCCACCAAGGTGGTCACGGCCGCGCACTGCATGGTCGACGAGACCACCAGCAGCGTCCGCGTGGTCGGCGGCCGCACCTATCTCAACGGCACGAACGGCACGGTCGCCAGAGTCAGCAAGATCTGGATCCACCCCGACTACACGGACGTCTCCAGGGGCGACGACGTGGCCGTACTGACCCTGTCGACGTCGATGCCGTACACCACGGCCAAGTACGTCTCCGCCACGGACACCTCCGTGTACGCGGCCGGCACCACCGCCCGCATCGTCGGCTGGGGCACCACCTCTTCGGGCGGCAGCTCCTCCAACCAGCTGCGGACGGCGACCGTCCCGACCGTGTCCGACTCCAGCTGCGGCGGCGCGTACGGCTCCCGTTTCATAGCGAGCGACATGGTCTGCGCCGGATACACCTCCGGCGGCACCGACACCTGCCAGGGCGACAGCGGCGGCCCCTTCCTCATCGGAGGCGTCCTGGCAGGGATCACTTCCTGGGGCGAGGGCTGCGCCGATGCCGACTACCCCGGCATCTACACCCGGCTGACCACGTTCTCCAGCCTGGTGACCGCGCAGGTCGATTCGTAGCCCATTCGAAGCCCAGAAGATCTCCTGAGCACCCCTCAGGTGAAAAACCAGGGGGCGTTGCGGGCCTCCACGAGCGGCCCGCAACGCCCCCTCTCCATGGGATGCCCTCAGGCCGGCCGAGCCCTCATGGCCGTACGGCGCCGAAGCGGATGTCGTACGACGACTCCGGGTGCATCAGCGCCAGCATCCGCTCCCCCTCCGCGCCGACCTCGTCCCGCTGGGCCCTGGTGAGCCGACCGAAGGGCTCGATGACGAGCGCGTCGCCCTCCAGCTTCCACACGCCCGCCAGGAAGCCGTCGACGAGGAGCGTGCGGTGGGACTGGTTGCCCTGCCAGGCGTGGCCCCGGTACTCGGGCGGGACCACGCGGGTGCGGTCGGCGTGGGAGAGGAGAAGATTGTCGAACTCGGGCAGGAAGCGGGGCGGGGCCGGGGTGTCCGGGTCGGGGCGGGGCGCGTCCGGGAGGTCGAAGAGTTCGACGCCGTTCGCGTCCCGGAAGGTGACCAGCCGGGCGCGGAGGCGTTCGAAGGCGTCACGCAGCCGGGTCAGGCCGGCCCAGGTCTGCATGTCCTTGACGGAGGCGGGTCCGAAGGCGGCGAGATAGCGCAGGACGACGGCGTCCGGCGCCGGGGCCTCTTCGGCGGGGCGGCCCAGCCAGTGCTCGGCGGTGGTGAGGGCGACCTGGCCGCTCCTGCCCCACAGTCCGCGCGGTGTGACCTGGACGAGCGGCAGCTTGCAGCGGGCGGCGATCGCGAGGGCCTGCGGGTCGGCCTCCGGCCACTCGGCGAGGAGCGCTTCGCGCAGCTGCTTCATGGTGCGCGGCTCGGCCTCGACGAGTTCGCGGGCGAGGTGGGCGAGCCGGTCGAGGTCGACGCCGACGAGTCCCTTGCGGAACTGGGTCAGTTCGCGGTCCCGGGCGGCCTGCACCAGCGGCCGCAGGGTGAGGCAGTCGTCGGCGGTGTGGGTGTGGATGGTCGAACGCATGGTGACGATGCGGACGACCTCGCGGTCGGCCATCAGCCCCGACAGGTCCGCCGGGGCGAAGCCGTCGAGGCGGGCGGCGAGAGCGTAGTACGGGGGCTTCACGTTCTGCGCCTGGAGACCGAGCAGGTGCTCGACGGCCGCCTTGGCGGACAACGGCGAGCGGCGCAGGAGCAGTTGCCGCTCGAGGGTGGCGCGGTTGAGGGCGCGAGTACCGAGCACGGGGGCGGTGGCTGTCGTCCCGGTCGTCGCACTCCGCGTCGTCTTCTTCATGCCTCGCACGCTAAGGCCACTTGCGGACACCTTCTGTCCGCGACGCTCACCGGATCCTTCACCGTGGCGTTCCGTACCCGTGGATCCCCGGGATGACGAGCTTTCCACCCGTCTGTCCGGCCTGGTCGATGTCGACGTCGTTCAGGCTGAGCTCCCCGAAGGCCGCGCACTGAACCCGACCACGGTCGAATACGACGAGGAGCACCTCCAGCGGCTCCGCCTGATCCGTTCCCTCATCCAGCTCGGCGGGCTCTCCGTCGCCCGCACCCGTGAGGTGCTCGAAGCCGTCGACCGCCCGCTGGACGCGTTCGAGACCCTGGGCGTCGTCCACCACGCACTGCCCGTTCCCTCCGCGAACACGGCGGATACGAACGCGAAGGACGGCGAGGACGACGACGGACCGGAGGGCGCCGCCGACGAGGCGGTGCCGGGCGGAGCCGCCGCGAGGGTCGAGGCTCTCATCGAGAACATGGGCCGGCAGATCTCGGACGCGTCACCTCACCGCCCGGCACTCGCCGAAAGTCTCGCGGCGCTGAGCCGCCTCGGCACCGACTACACGGCCGACGACCTCATCCCCTACGCACGGCTCGCCACATCCACCGCGGACTTGGACTTCGCGGTGTTCGACGGGATCGAGGACCGCATCGCCCTCGCCGAGCGAGCGGTGGTCCTCATCGTGCTGTTCGAGCGGGTCGTCAGGCTCCTTCGTCGACTGGCCCAGGAGGACGCGAACCACCGTCGCCATCATCGCCGTGCGTGCGGGCGGGGTGAGCATCCGGCGGAGTGAACGCTCGGCGGGGTGGCGGATACACGGCAGGACACCGCAGGAACCCCGCTCGCGCCGCGAAGACGCGACGCGGGGCGGCGGCGGCCGGCCGGCATGCCGGTCCCCTTGATGCGGCGGGCGTTCAGGCCGCCACCGATCCGCCGCCCCCCGGCTTCAAGGGGAAATTGGCAGATCTGTTCCACCCCCACGAAGGAAAACCCCAGGTGACGCGCCCGTGCCGGTGGAACAGATCTGCCAATCACTGGGTGAGCGTGCGGGTGGCTGCACCTCGGGGCGGGGCGGGGCGCGGGTCGGGGATGGCTCGCTGCTTGGGCTTGCGTGTGGAAACTGATCGGTTTACGGTGGTGAAACTGATCAGTTTCTTGCCGTGGAGGCGAGTCTCGAACCCGAATCACCAGGAGCATCGGATGACTGCCGCCCGCGACGTCGAGGGGCAACCCACGGATCCCAGGCTTCCGGCGAAGCTGGCTGCCCACCCGTCGGTGCGGGCCGTGCTCGCCCGGCGCAGGGCCGGTGACGTCGCGAGCCCGCCGGCGGTGATCGACGCGGCCTGGCTGCGCGAGCTGTGCCTGGCGGCCGGCGCGGACGACGCGGCCGCGGTCAGCCTGGACCACCCCGACCTGGCCGGCGAGCGCGAACACGCGCAGTCCGCACTGCCCGGCACCCGCACCCTGATCGCGATGGCGGTCCGGATGAACCGCGACAACTGCCGTTCCCCGGCCCGCAGCGTGGCCAACCAGGAGTTCCATCAGACCGACGAGCAGGCCAACCACGCCGCCCGCAGCGTCACCCAGGTTCTGCAGGACGCCGGCTACCGCGCGCTCAATCCGTCGGTCGGCTTCCCCCAGGAGATGGACCGCTTTCCCAGCGAGCGGATCTGGGTGGTGGCCCACAAGACGGTCGCGGTGGCCGCGGGGCTCGGCGTGATGGGCCTGCACCGCAACGTCATCCACCCGAAGTTCGGCAGCTTCATCCTGCTGGTCACCGTCTTGGTGGACGCCGAGGTGAGCGAGTACGGGCAGGCACTGGACTACAACCCCTGCATCGACTGCAAGCTGTGCGTCGCCGCCTGCCCGGTCGGCGCCATCAGCAAGGACGGGGCATTCGACGCCCTGGCCTGCACCACGCACAACTACCGCGAGTTCATGAGCGGGTTCACCGACTGGGCGCAGACCGTGGCCGACAGCGAGGACGCCGCCGACTACCGCTCCCGCGTCACCGACTCCGAGAGCGCCTCCATGTGGCAGAGCCTGACCTCGCCCCCCGGCTACAAGTCCGGCTACTGCCTTGCCGTCTGCCCCGGCGGCGAGGACGTCCTGGGCCCCTACCTGGACGACCGCAAGACCTTCATGGACACCGTCCTGCGACCGCTCCAGGACAAGAAGGAAACCCTGTACGTCATACCGGGCTCACATGCCCAGGAGTACGCCCAGCGCCGCTTCCCCCACAAGCCCGTCAAGGAAGTCACCGGCGGCCGGCAACCCCCGGCGAAACGTTCCGCGTCCACCGACCGAGAGACACGTACGTCATGAGTGGCATTCACCCCTTCCGCGTCCTGCGCGCCAAGCCCCTGTGGATCGCCAACAGCGTCATCACGGGCGTACTCGCGCTGCTGTTCACCGTGTTCTACGTCGGCGCCAACATCGATCCGGTCGATCACATGGAGAAACTGCCCGTCGGTCTGGTCAACGCCGACGAGGGAGCAGCTGTCGGCGGCAAGCAGGTCAACCTCGGGGCACAGATCACCGAGTCGATCGAGAAGTCCACCGCGAGCGGGGGCAAGATCGACTGGAAGGTGATGGACGAGAAGGGGGTGAAGGAGGAGCTCGGCGAGGGCAAGCTGTTCGGCGCGCTCGTCGTCCCCGCCGACTTCACCTCCTCCACCACCGCACTGACCGGCACCGCGGCCACCGGGACCCCGGCCCGCCCGACGCTGACGGTGCTGACCAACCAGTCCGCCGGCAGCATGGGATCCAGCCTGGCCCGGACGGCGACGACTCAGGCGGCCGAGAACGCCTCGCTCCAGGTGGGCAAGGAGCTGACCGCCCGGAGCGGGACCGGTCAGGCGGAACTGCCCGCCGCGGCACGCGTCCTCCTGGCCGACCCGGCCGCCGTCACGGTCGAGGACGGCCATCCGCTCCACTCACACAGCGGCCTGGGCCTGACGGCGTTCTACTACGCGCTCGTCCTCGTGGTCTGCGGCATGCTCTCCGCCAATGTCATCAGCGGCCAGGTGGACCACGCCCTCGGCTACACCCACAACGACATGGGCCCGCTGCGCCTGCACCGCCCGCTGATCCGGGCCACCCGGGTGCAGACCCTCGCCATCAGCAGCACCCTGATGGCCGGTCTGTCCCTGCTGATGGGGACCCTGGTCATGGTGGGAGCGGTCGGCATCATGGGCATGGACGCCTCCCACCTGCCGCTGCTGTGGCTGTACTCGGTGTGCGCCATCGCCGTCGCCGGGATCGGCGCACTCACCCTCCTCGCCGTCTTCGGCACACCCGGCATGCTGGTGGTCACGCTGGTCTACATCGCCATGGCGGTGCCGACGGCCGGTGCCACCACGCCCATCGAGGCGCTGCCCGGTTTCTACCGCTTCCTCGCGGAGTTCGAGCCGCTGCGGCAGATCACCGGTGGCATTCGCTCGATCCTCTACTACGACGCCCAGGGCGACGCGGGTCTGACCCGGGGCTGGGTGATGATGGCCGCCGGCCTCGTGGTGGCCGCGCTGTTCGGCTTCGGCGTGCTGGGGTGGTACGACCGCAAGGGGCTGCACCGCATCCCGGTCGAGACGAAGCCTGAGAAGACCGCCGCCGTCCCGACGTAGCGGTAACCACCCCCCTCCACATCACCATCCCGACATCACCATCCCGACATCACCACCCTGAAACCGATCGGTTTTCATTTCCTTCAAATCGAGTTAATCTCGCCGTATGAGCACCGAAGTGAAGGCAAGCACCAGAGAGCGGCTGCTGGAGGCTGCGGCCACGCTCACCTATCGAGATGGTGTCGGTATCGGCGTCGAGGCGCTGTGCAAGGCGGCGGGGGTGTCGAAGCGCTCCCTGTACCAGCTGTTCGACAGCAAGGACGAACTGCTGGCGGCGAGCCTGGAGGAGCGCGCCTCCGCGTTCGTGGCCGGGCTCCTGCCCCCGGCGGACGACGGCCGTTCACCCCGCGAGCGGATCCTGCACGTCTTCGAGCAGGTGAAGTCGCAGTCGGGTGCTCCCGAGTTCCGAGGGTGCCGGTATCTGGCTGTACAGATCGAACTCAAGGATCAGAGCCACCCCGCGAGCCAGGTGGCCCACCGGATCAAGGCGAACCTGACGGGCTTCTTCCGTTCCGAGGCCGAACAGGGTGGGGCGAGCGACCCCGACCTGCTGGCCCGGCAGCTCAGCCTGGTCTTCGACGGCGCCAGCGCCCGCGCCGGGATCGGAGCCGACAAACTGACGGGGCTCATCGAGCCCACGGTGACCGCCCTGCTCGACGCGGCAGGCATGCGCTGAGCCATCAGAGAAAGCAGCGGCACACCGTCGACCGCGTGATGGCGGAGGAGATCAGGGACGGCGACGCCCCCGCCATCGTCGCCAAGGCGATCGTCGCGGCAGCGACCGACGCCAGACCGAAGCTGCGCTGCACCGCCGGCCCCATGGCCGGGCACGCGAGCACTGCGCCGAGTCGTTCCAGCCCGGGCCTTCGGCTGCCTGAGCTGCGGTGCGGTCCGGAGCGGAACATGAACGCCACACCGGAGCCCGCAGCCTGAGTATTCCAGTCCGACACTGCACAGTGCCCGGAACTGCCTGGTAGCGATGCCACCAGCACAACGCGCATCTGGATGGCTTCCGGCGAGCACCTCAGGATCGGTGGGGCAAGCAGTGAATGACTGGAGGCAGAGAAATGCGTGTTGTGATCATGGGTGGAACGTCCGGCATCGGCCTGGCGGCGGCGGAGAAGCTGACGGCGGCCGGGGCCGAGGTGATCGTCACCGGACGCGACGCGGAGAAGCTCGCAGCGGTGAAGGAGCGGGTCGCCGGCGCCGAGCAGGTGGACGGCACCGACGAGACCGCCGTGGCGCGGTTCTTCGAGCGCGTCGGCTCCTTCGACCACCTGGTGCTCGCCTTCAGCCCGGGTGCGCTCGGCCTCGGCCCGCTGGCCGGAGTGAGCCTCGCCGACATCAAGGGCGCCTTCGACGGCAAGCTGTTCGCCTACCTGTACGCCATCCAGAAGGCGCAGGTCACCGGTTCGGTCACGGTGGTGTCCGCCGCCACCGCGCGCGCCGCCGCTCCTGGCACGGTGACCTTCGCCGCGGTCAACGGTGCCCTCGAACGCGTTGTCTCACCACTTGCTGCGGAGCTGTCGCCGGTGCGCGTCAACGCCGTGGCGCCGGGCGCGGTGGACACGCCGTGGTGGTCGTTCGTGCCCGAGGAGGCGCGCGACGGCCAGTTCGCCGAGATGGTGAAGGACCTGCCGGTCAAGCGGATCGGGACGCCCGGCGACCTGGCGGACGCGATCGCGTACCTGATCGGCGCGAGCTACGTGACCGGCACGATCCTTCCGGTCGACGGCGGGTTCACCGTCGCCTGACCGCGTGCTGCCCTCAGTCGCGCAGCACACCCATCGTGTGGCCGGTCAGCCCTCCCGCTCCTCCAGAAGCTCCTCCAGGCGCCGCTCCAGGTCGGACCCGGGCCTCACGAGATAGGACACGAGGGTCTTGTCGTCGTCCGCGACGTGCATCTTGATGTACTCCAGCTCGATCACACCAAGGCGTGGATGATTGACCGTGCGCGGCTTGGGAACGAACGGTGCCACCTCCTTCAGCTGCCAGAGCCGGGAGAAGTCCGGGCTGGACTCCTCCAGCTCGTGGAGGAGCACGACGACGTCGGGATCGAGAATGCGCTCGCCCACCTGGGTCCGGAACAGCGCGAGGGCGTACGAGGCCTCCTCCTCCCAGTCCTGGGACATGGCCCTGACTTCGGGTGAGGTGAAGGTGAGCCACAGGACGTTGCGCCGACGGGGCGGCAGGGCGCCCAGGTCGCCGTAGAGCAGCTCGCACCCCTGGTTCCAGGCCAGGATGTCGAAGCGCCGGTTGACGATGAACGCGGGATTCGGGTTCAGGTGGGTGAGCAACAGCTCGTACTGCTGGGGGAGAGCGGCGCTCGGCAGGGCGTCGCCGGGCGGGACCTCACCGGCGAGCCGGAACAGGTGGTCGCGCTCGACCTGGTCGAGGCCGAGCGCCGTCGCGAGACTGCCGAGGACCTGTCTCGAGACCTTGATCTCCCTGGCCTGCTCCAGCCACGTGTACCAGGTGATGCTCAGGCCGGCGAGGGTGGCCACCTCCTCGCGTCGCAGACCTGGTGTGCGCCGGTGACCGACGACGGGCAGACCCACGTCCTCGGGCTTGCGACGCTCGCGCCGACTGCGGATGAACTGGGCGAGCTCGCGCCGCTGTTCCTGCGTGGCCACCTGATCCCCCTCCTCTTCCGTACCCGTCGACCAGCCTGATCGTGGCTGAGCCGGTATCGGCGTGACGAGGCGATGACGGGTGCCATGATGCCCCCTGGGCCAGGGCCGGCCTCTCCCCGGTACCTACCGTTACTCACCGACTTGGTGCCCATCGACCGGGAGACCTGCGTCATCGGCGCCCAACTGCCATTGTCGCACCCGCACTTTCCGCACCAGCGTGCCCGGGGCGCGACCCGCGCAACGTCCCGTCAGTGGCCTCGACGGTGACGGTCCATCAGGGAAGTCATCAGGGCATGTCCAGCCCGGCCACCGGGTCCGCCGCCAGGCTCTGGGCAGTGGACAGCGGGTCGAGCACATCCGCTGCGAAGTGGACACCGGGTTTCACCTGGCCGGCGAGGACGTGATGTGCGGCGGCGGCGGACAGAAAGCCGCTGAGTTCGTAGGAGTCCTCGGCGCGGAGGGTGAGGGTGCGGGTGGGCGGGCCGTCGTCCGTCCCGTTCCAGAGGCGGAACTCCTGCCCGTACCAGGAGCCGTGGCGACGTACGTCCGCGTCCGCGGCCCGGACCAGACCCGCCGTTTCCGTGTCGTCCGTCGCCCAGGCCATGGCCAGTTCTTCGGCGAGGTGCTCACCGCCGAAGACGGTGTACCAGTGCACCTGGCGGAGCCCAGCGGTCTGCGCAAGTCGGACCGCCTCGGTGGACAGGAAGGGGAAGGCGGTGACCGGCTGGGGAAACGCGGGGAGCCGCAGGCCGCGCCGTGGTTCAAGGGAACGGCCGCGGGTCCGTCCGTCTTCCCAGGCCGCGGAGGGGACGCCGTGTTCGGGACCTCGGGCGAGCAGCACGTCTCCCGCGGCGGCGGGGGTGAGCGCCGCCACGCCGCCGAGGTATCCCTCCAGCCGGACCGGCCGTGCCGCCGCCTGGTCCAGCAGGACGCGCGGAAGGAGCCCGGACAGTCCCGGCAGCGCTCCGGCGGAGAGGACGGCGGTGCGGTGTGCGGCCGCCCACTCGTCGGCGCCGCCGTCCTGTGCGCTCAGCCGGGCATGGAGGGGGTCGTCGCCCGCAGCGTCCACGTAGTCCACGCCGTGGCGCAGCGCGGCCCGTGCCACCGTGTCCAGCACCCGGTAGGACGGTCCCGCGCAGTTGACGACGAGCCGGCAGCGGGCGAGGAACGAGTCCAGTGACGCGCCCCAGAGATCGACGGCCTGGACGCTGACAGCCGTCCCGGCCGCGCCGAGCGATGCGACGGAGGCCTCGGCGCGGGACGGATCCCGGCCGGCCACCAGGAGCGGGCCGATACCCGCGCGGTACAGCCGGCGTACTACTGCGGTTCCGACGGCTCCGTAGCCGCCGAGGATGCCGATGGCCGCGGTGGAGTCCATGAGTTCGCCCTTCGTCGAGGAAAGCGGGGAAAGCGGGGAAAGCGGGGAAGTTACGCACCATCACATGTAAATGAAAACTATTATCATTAAGATGGTGGGCAGTGGACCGTGATCACTCTGGGCAGAGGAGAACGATGTCGTACGACGTAGTCGTGGTCGGTGGAGGCCCTGCCGGTCTCAACGCAGCGCTGGTATCGGGCCGTCAGCGCCGGAAGGTGCTGCTCCTGGACAGCGGTGAACCACGCAACGCACCGGCCGCCGAGATGCACATGTTCCTCAGCCGGGACGGCGCGTCCCCGGCCGAGCTGCGCCGCATAGGCCGTGAGCAGCTCGCGGCCTACCCGAGTGTCGAGATCCGAGAGGCGCTGGTGGCCACGGTAGCGGCGGAGGAGGCGAACGGGTTCACGCTGACGCTCGCCGACGGCAGCAGGGCGGCGGCTCGCAAAGTGGTCCTCGCGACCGGACAGGTCGATGTCCTCGACCAGGTGGAGGGCGTCGACAAACTCTTCGGCCGGGGCGTCTATCACTGTCCCTTCTGCCACGGCTGGGAGACGCGGGGCATGACCATCGCCGTCCTGGGCCGTGAGCTGCCGCAGGTGATGCAGGCGCTGTACATCGCCGACCGGTTCAGCGACGACGTGGTGGTGTGCACCGACGGGCATCCGGTGCCCGAACAGGCGGCGGACAGGCTCGCCGCCGCCGGGATCGCCGTCGACGAGACCCCGGTCTCCCGGATCGAGGGCAAGGAGGGCGAGGTGCGGCTGGTACTGGAGGATGGACGGGTGCTGGAGCGCCAGGCCGTCTACCACCGGGCCCCCACCAGGCAGCACTCCGCACTCGCCGAGCAACTCGGCTGCGAGATGCTGCCCGACGGGTGCATCCGCGTGAACGAGTTTCAGCGCACCAGCGTGCCCGGCGTCTACGCGGCCGGTGACGCCGCACGGCTGGAGGCGCTGCCGGACGCTCTCACCTTTGTGATCACGGGGGCCGCCGACGGAGCGCGCGCCGCGGTCTGGCTGGACCAGGAGCTCTTCCGCGAGGACGCGGGGCTCGCCGGCTGACCCGCCCCGCGGCGGGAGCGCCAGGGTGCTCCCGCCGCGGGCGGTCGTCCGGTAACTGCCCTCGCCGCGCGCGGTCGTCCGGCAACCGCCCTCGCCGCGCGCGGTCGTCCAGCGGCCGCCCACGCCACATACAGCCACCCCGCGACCGCCCTCGCCGCGTACGGCCACCCCGCGACCGCCCACACCACGTACAGCCACCCCGCCACCACCCACACCACATACAGCCACCCGCGACCGCCCACGCCACATACGGTCACCCCGCGGTGGCCGGTCCGCCGTCACGTACCGCATCGGCGAGACCGGCCACCGTGGGTCGTTCGAGGAAACGGCGCGGCGTCACCCGTCCGACGCCCTTGCGGGCCAGTACGCCGAGCATCCGTACCGCCAGCAGCGAATCCCCGCCCAGTGCGAAGAAGTCCGCCGCTCTGTCGGTCACCGCGCACTCGAGCAGCTCGGCCCACTCCGCCGCGACGGCCCGCTCCAGATCGTCGCGGGGAGGCCCTGGCTCCTCGCCGGACAGGTCCTGGGCCGGCGGGACGGACAACCGTCCGCCGGGCGCCGTGCCGACGGTGTCCGACTGTGGTGCGTCCCCTGTGGTGGGCAGGGTGACGGAGGCCGACCATGCCTCCTTCTCCACCAGGGATTCGACAGTGCTCACGACGTCCTGGAACAGGCGGTCCACGTCCTCGGCGGCGAAGAGCTCCTCCACCAGCGAGAAGACGACGACGAGTTCGCCACGCAGCTCGAACAGCCGGAGTTCCAGGGCGACCTGGGGAGTCCTCAGCTGCTGGTGGTGGCTGAGCAGATCGATGCGGCCGAGCGGACCGGCCTCATGGGGGACCTCGCTGCCCAGTGCCGCATCCACCCCCAGGGTGCTCTGGAAGACCACAGGAGCGACCGGACGCCGGGTGCCGCGGCGGCGGCCCAGTTCCCGGGAGACCTCGACTCCGGAGACCAGGTGGTGCGCGAGCGCGTCCGAGACGGCCTGCTGGGCGCTGATCGCCAGATCGGAGAACACGGGGTTCTCGGGCAGCTCGACCGGCATGAGCATGGTGGACGAGAAGGCTCCCACCAGCCGGGGCACATCCGGGTGCAGCGGCAGCCGGTTCAGTTGAAGGGTGTTGAGCAGGAAGCGCCGGTGTCCGCAGGCGCGGGCCACGGCGGCGGAGAACACGGCGAACATGGCGGCGGAGGGGGTGACACCGTGCTCGGCGCAGTGGGCGCGCAGCGCGGCCCACCGCTCGGCGTCGAGCACGGCCTGCCGCGTGCCCATCAGCGTCGGCCGCACCTCGGCCGGATCGGCCACCAGGGGCAGCGCCGGGGGCAGGGGGAAGTCGTCGAGGCGGTTCCACCACCAGTCCCGGTCCTGGCGCCACTCCTCGGTGTCGGGCAGGTCGCGCAGGCTCGTGACATAGTCCCCGAAGTCGACCTCCAGGGGGGCGAGTACGGCGTTGTAGTCGGAGACGAGGGCGAACAGATCCCGGTAGAAGACGCCGGACGACCAGCCGTCGATGATCAGCAGACTGGTGGAGGAGTGCAGTCGGGCGCGGTGTCCGGGAAGCAGGGTGAGCCGCATGTCGAGTCCGCAGCCGACGGCCGGGTCGGGGCCCTCGGTGCTCATCTCCCGCCGGATCGCCGAGAGTTGAGTGGCGATCTCCTCCTCCCCCGCGGTGCTGAGGTCGGTCACGCGCAGCCGCGGCATGGCGTCGGGGTCGTCGAGGGGCAGGATCCGCTGCCGGCCGTCGGGCAGGATGCGTGCCCGCAGCACGGACTGGTGTTCCGCCAGCCGCTCCAGCGCGTCCTGGAGTGCCTCGGCGATCTCTTCGTCGTCGATGTCCTCAAGGCCGATGTCCACGTAGTGGTGGGCGGAACGGTAGGACAGCTCCCAGGCGTCCTGCTGGCCGACGAAGTAGCCCTGCTGGAGCGGCAGAAGGGGGAAGGGCGCGTCCGGATCCTTTCGCCGCTCGAGGTCCAGAGGCAGGCTGCGGGGCAGTCCGCCCGCGATGCCGCGCTCGTGGAGGAGCGCCGCCAGATGTGCCGCGGTGTGTTCGACGCGTACGTCCGACAGGGCGAGGTTCACGCCCAGCCGCTTGCGGATCAGCGCTGCCATGCGCACGGCGAGCACGGAGTCTCCGCCCAGGCTCAGGAAGCTGATGTCGGCCGGTACGGACGCGGTGTCCGTCTCCAGGACGTCGGCCCAGACATCGCGTACGGCCTGTACGAGGTCGTCGAGGGCATCGAGTACGGGAACTGGGGATGCGGAAGTCAACGGCTGGCTCCAGACGTGGTGGTGGGCGGAACGCTGTCCACGGCGTGGACGCGTGCGGGACGGGCCGTCTCGGGCAGTTGGGCGAGCGCCCGTGCGACGCGGCCGGGGTCGGGCCTGCCGTGGCCGGGTCGGGGGCGGCCCGCGACGACGTGCTGGCCCAGGGCGGTCAGGGGGTGCCCGTCGGGCGGCAGGACCGGCAGGGGCCGGAATCCGGCCGCGTCCAGCTGCCGCGCCCACTCCCCCTCGGTGAGGAAGACGCGGTCCTGACCGGCCCGCAGGTCGGTGAACCAGCTCTCCTCGTCCGCCTGCGGCGACATCAGCAGGTACATCGAGGTGAGTGCCTGGTAGTGCTCCCGGCAGGACTCGACGAGCACCAGCAGGCCGTCCGGCACCAGCAGTTCCCGCAGGGCGGCGAGGGCACGGCCGACGTGGCGCGCGTTGTGCAGGACGTTCGCCGCGAGGATCACATCGTGGGACGCGGGGGTGAGGCCCTGCGCCGTCGGGTCGCGGTTGATGTCGAACAGCGCCTGGCGCAGGCCGGGACGGGTGCCGAAGCGGGTCCGCGAGGTCTGGAGGAAGAACCGGGACACATCGGTGAACAGATACTCGACCGGAGTGGAGCCGAGGGCGCTCAGCACCGCTTCCGTGGTGCCGCCCACCCCGGCTCCCGCCTCCAGAACACGCAGTGGCCGACCGCCGTCTTCCCGTCCCTCCCGTCTGCGGGCCTCGCGCGCGATCAGGTCGGCGGCGGCGTGGTTGGCCCACCGGCTCGGCACGTTGTCGCGGTAGTTGCCTTCGGCCGTGTCCGTCTCGCCCTGGGGGAAGAGCACCTCCTGCAAACTCGTACGGTCCTGGAGCAGGAGGGGGAGCCGGTCGGCCGCGGCGAAGAAGAAACGCGTCATGGACTCCGGGTAGCCCATGCCGCTGCGGGCCTCGTCGAGGACGCGACGGGCATGGGCGTACTCCGTACGGCCGGGCGCGGTCAGGTCCCGGTAGTGGCCCGTCGCCGGGTCACGGCCGAGCCGGTTCTCCGCGGTCAGGGTGCGCAGCCAGCGCCGTACGATCCACGCGTGGCGGGGCGCCGTACCCAGCGCGGCCACGACCTCGGCTGCCGTGTGCGGCGCCGCGTCGCGGAAGAGACGGGTACGGTCCAGCACGCGGGCCATGGTCAGCAGCGCGGTCTCGTCCAGCAGGCGCATCAGGGCCGGGAGTTGTGTGAGGTCGGTACCGGTCACGGCGGCGTCGCCGGAGGCGGCGGCGTCGACCACGGCCTGCTCGGCCCAGCCGGTGTCCGCGTCCCGGTCGTCTCCCCGTGCGTCGTCCACCGGACCGGCGACCAGCAGGGTGTCCCCCGTGCCGCTCGGCACCAGCTGCCAGGCGGCGACCTCGGGCAGTGCGGACAGGAGGTCGGCCATATCCGTCACCCTCATCGCGTCCGCGCCGCCGACGCGTCGTCCACCACGATCCTCGGCGGTACCGTGCCGGGTGCGGTACGGCGGAGATGGTCGCGCAGTATTTCCGGCAGCCGGCGCCGTACGAACGCGGGCAGCGGCTCGTGGGCCAGGCGGCCGACCGGTGCCCGAACCGGGCCGTGGGAGGCAGCGGTGGCGCGGTCGGCGGGCGCGGCCACGGCGAGCATCCGGGGGTCGCCGGAGTCGAGCAGCACGGCGGCGTCCGTACCGGCCAGTGCCTGTCGCAGGTCGTAGGGGGTGACGGCGTCCGGGTCCGCCACGAGGAGGGCGTTGGGGATGCTGTGCAGGATGGCGGGCCCGGGTGCCAGCGCCGCTCGCAGAACCGTCGGCAGCTCCTGGCCCGCGAGCCCCTGCCAGGGCAGCCGGCGCACCTCGGGCGCGTCCGGGAGGCCGGAGGCGGGGCCGACATGCAGGACGAGGTCGTAGCGGTACCGGGTGAGTTCTGTGTCCTGGGCCATCGTGCGGGCGTGGACGCTCATCCGGACGGTCCGGGGCTCGGCGGCCAGGATCTCGTGCACGGCTTCCGGGGCGAACGACAGTTCCTCGTCCCCCGCCACGGCCGAGGCCACCCGCGCGGCGATGTCCGCGTCGGCCGCTTCGGGATCGCGAGCCCTCTCCACCCGGCCGAAGTGGTCTTCGAGCAGCCCGGCGTGGCGGATGTCGCCGACGATCACCGTGCCGCCGTCCTCGACCGCGGCCAGCGCGTGGTGCAGGAACGCCGTCAGGTACACGAGGTTGGGGAAGCACTGGGTGACGGAGTTCAGCAGGACGCAGTCGGGACGTATGCCGGGGCCGAACACCCGGTCCATCGCCTGCCGGACCGCGGACGCCTGTGCCTCGTGCGCGGCGGCGCGCACGAAGGCGGTACGGGGCAGTCCGGCGGCGTGCAGCCGGGCGACCGCCACCTCGGTCACGTCGGTGCCGACATAGCCGTCCAGCCGCGGGTGCAGCCGGTGGGCCAACAGGCCGGTACCGCAACCGAGTTCCAGCAGCCGACGGGGCCGCTGGGCGAGGACGAGATCGACCGTGCGGTCGACCCAGTCACGCATATGGGCGGCCGGCAGCGGCTTTCCGGTGTCGGAGGAGCGCCAGCCGGACAGGTCCAGGTCGTCGGCGTGCCGGCCCTCACCCGTCTCGTACACCCATTCGTACACCTCCGCCCAGTGCGCGAGGTGCTCGCGGACCAGGGGTCCCGGCGCCGGAAGAACGGCTGTCGCGCTCGGATGGGGGGTGACCAGCAGGACTCCGTCGGGTGCGGGGCGGGCGTCGGCCACCCAGGGGTGGTCGGCGATCAGAGCGGTGATCTGCGCTGCGTCGGTGGTGGTGTCGGTGGTCGCTTCATCGGACAACGGGAGGCTCCGTTCGTTCGGTGCTGGGGCGCGCGGGCGCGGCGGGCAGGTGGGCGGAAGGAACCGGAGGGCCGAGGGAATCCGGGGGAATCGCGAGGAGGTGGCCGTCCCGCAGCGCCAGCACTTCGTCCGCGCGGGCGGCCACGGCCGGGTCGTGGGTGACGGCCAGGATCGCGGTCCCTGTCTCGCGCCTTCGGTCCAGCAGGTCGAGCACGGACCGGGCGGTGTCGGGGTCGAGGGAGGCGGTGGGTTCGTCGAGCAGCAGTACGTCGGGGCGCGCGGCCAGCGCCCGGGCGAGAACAGCCCTCTGCCGCTGGCCGCCGGAGAGCATGTGCGGGCGACGGGCCGCGATGCCGGGCGGCAGCCCGACGGCCGCCAGCACCGCCTGGGCCTCGGCCAGGGCGGCGGCCCGGTCCAGGCCGTGCAGCACGGTCAGCGGTCGGGCCACGGCCCGGCCCACTCGCTGGGCGGGGTTGAGTTCGTCGACGGCGCTCTGTCCGGCGAGCTGCACGGCGCGCAGCTGGTCCCGGCCGCGGTGCCGGGTGGCGGCCGGCAACGGCGTGCCGTGCAGCAGCAGCGTCCCGGCGGCCGCGGGGCGGCGGCCCACGAGGGCGTGCAGCAACGTCGTCTTGCCGACGCCCGAGGTCCCGACCACGGCGGTCGCGCTTCCGGCGGGCAGGTCGAGATCGCAGTCCTCCAGCAGTACCGCGCCATCAGGGGTGGTCAGCAGCAGGCCCCGGGCGGAGAGGGCCATGGTCTGCCGGGGCGCTGCGGTGACGCGGCGCGCCCGTTGCCTCTCGGCGCGCTCGGCCACGGAAGGCGCCTGAGTGTGGGAACCGTCCTCCACGAGGGGCGAGGACGCGGCCAGAGGATCGCCGGGGTCGGCATGCGACCGCGTGGGGAGCACGCCCGGTCCAGGCCGGCCGGCCTCCAACGGCGCGCGGGGCACAACGGCCGGTGCGACGCGGACGGTGACGTCCGCCAGTTCGCCGAAGAGGCGCTCGTCGTGGGTCACCAGGACCACGCAGCGGCCCGGTGAGCCGCGCCGGGCCGCGACGGCCCGCCTCACCAGGGCCGCCGTGGCCGGGTCCATGGCCGATGTGGGCTCGTCGAGGACGAGGAGAGCCGGGTCCGCGACGAGCGCGCGGGCCAGCGCCACCCGCTGGGCCTGGCCACCGGAGAGTTCGCCCGCGCGGCGCGAGAGGATCTCGGGCGGCAGCCCCAGGAGGTCGAGTTGCTCGGCGACGCGTGCCGCGCGGGCGTCGCGGTCGCCGACGAGGTCCTCGCCGATCAGGCGTCCGACGCGCCACAGCGGATGCAGCGCGGCGCCGGGGTCCTGGCCCAGCAGGCCGCACCGGATACGGCGCCATTTCCGGGCGGAGCGGCCTTTCTTCAGGAGCGTGCCCTGCCAGCGCACGGTGCCGGCGGACCGGCGCAACCCCGCCGGGAGGGTGTCGAGGAGAGCGTGCAGCAAAGTGGTCTTGCCTGCGCCGGAGGGCCCGGTGATGACGACGACCTGTCCGGATTCGGCCCGCAGATCGGTCGGCGGCAGGACGAGGGCACCGTCCGCCGCCCGGTGCACGGTCAGCCCGTCCGCCGCGAGCAGCGGTGATTCGCGCTCTGGGCTGGTCATGGTGGTCATGGGCGTCCGTCCCTTCCCGGCCCTGCCCGGTGTGCCGCGGCGGCCAGGGCCCAGGCACAGCCGGCCAGCAGCACGGCGGGCGCCAGCAGCGCCACCGGGTTGAGCGAGGCACCCGGAAGGTTCTCGCTGAGCATCAGCGCCCAGTCGGCCTCCGGCGGCTGGGGCCCCAGCCCCAGTACGGCGAGCGCCGCCGCGATCTGCAGGGCGGTCACCAGCCGGAGTCCGGCGTCGGCCGTCACCAGACCGCGCAGTGCGGGCAGCACCTCGCGGGCGAGGACGGACGGTGCCGTCTCGCCCCGCTCCAGGGCCGCGTGCACATGGCCGCTGGTGCGCAGCCGCGCCGATTCGCCGGCCACCACACGGGCGGTGAGCGGCGTGCCGCTGAGCACGGACGCCACCACCACCGCCGTCCCGCCCGGCAGTGCGACGGCCAGCACCAGGGCGAGGACGAGGGCGGGAACCGCGAGCAGCAGGTCGCACAGCCAGGCCACCGCGCGGGCGGTGGGCCCGCCCGCCCACCCGGCGGCCAGGCCGAGCACGGTGCCGCAGCTCACGGCCACCACCGCGGCGAGCAGCGAGACGGTCAGCAGTTCGGTGCCCCCGTGCAGCACCCGCGACAGCACGTCGCGTCCGAGGCCGTCCGTCCCCAGGGGAGCCGCCGAGTCCGGCGGTGACCAAGGTGGGCCGATCTGCTGTTCCGGGTCGTGCGGGGCGGCGTATCGGCCCAGCAGTACCAGGAGTGCGATGGCCCCTGCGGTGACCGGGGCGGCGGCAACGGGGCCGGTCATGAAGGAGCGCATCAGGCTCGCCCTCCGACAGCCGCCGCGACGGCCGGGCCCCTGCCGTGACCGGTGGAACCGCTCCGCCCCGAGTGGCGCACGGCCAGGCGGTCGGCGACGAGCATGCACAGCAGCAGGACGACGACAGGAGGCAGCGCGGCGGCCTGCACCACGGGTACGTCGCGCACGGCGACCGCGGACACCAGCAGGCTGCCGGTGCCGGGACAGCCGAACATCGTCTCCACCAGAGCCGTACCGGCCATCAGTCCGCCGGCCACCAGAGCCGTCACCCGCAGCGCCGGAACCAGCAGGAAGGGCAGGACGTGCCGGACCAGGACGAGGGCCGGCGGCACGCCGCGCATGCGGGCGTCGCTCACATGGGGCCGGCGCAGGGTGTCGACGAGCGTGCCCCGCAGCAGCGCGGTGGCGTACGCCGCCGAGGGCAGCGCCAGAGTGACGCCGGGCAGCACCAGCGCCTGGGGCGCGGCGAACGGCGAACCGCCGGGCGGTAGCAGGGAGACCGCCGGCAGCCAGCCCAGGATCCCGGCGAAGACCGTGCCGAGTACGGCCGCGTGGACCGACTGCGGTACGGCGGCCAGCCCGGTCGCGAGGGCACCACCGCGACCGCCGCGCAGAAACGCGACGGTCAGGGCAGCCGTCGTCAGCAGCGCGGTGACGGCCAGCGCGAAGACGACGAGGGCGGCCGTGGCCGGAAGCCGCTCGGCGAAGAGGCCGGTCACCGTGCGGCCGCTCACCAGGGACCGTCCGAGATCGCCGCGGACGGCACCGTACAGCCAGTCGAGATATCGGACCGCGGCCGGCCGGTCGAGGCCGAGCCGGTCGCGCTCGTCCGCGATGTCCTGCTCGGACGCCCGTCCCGCGCGCCGGAGGTCGCCCGCGTCGCCGGGCAGCAGCTCGGTGGCGGTGAAGACGACGGCCGTCGCCGCCACGGTCAGCAGGACCGGGCGCAGATACGGGCGCGGAGACGGGCGGAGGGTCACTTCGCCATCCACACCTGGTCGATGAACATCCGCTGGAAACCGGGGCCGTCGGGCAGTCCGGCCACGCCGCGGGCCGCGAGGTCCAGCCCGTCGCCGGTGCCCCACACGACGTAGCCGCCGTCCTTCCACAGGTCCCGCTGGATGCCGGCGAGCAGGGTGTTGCGCCGGTCGGTGTCGAGCGTTCCCATGGCCTGGGTGAAGCCGGCGTCGAACTTCTTGTTCTTCCAGGCGATCTCGTTGGTCGGGGAGGTGGAGAGCAGGCCGACCCGCGCCAGGTCGGGGAAGGAGATGCCGCCGTAGTAGCCGGTGTAGAACGCCTTCTTGGCGTAGACGGCGGTCCAGTAAGTGTCGGCCGGTTCGACCTCGACCTCGGCCTTCACACCGATCTCGGACAGCTGCCGCGCGTACAGCGTGGCCGCGGTGTCCATGCCGGGGTAAGCGGTCGTGGTGTGCAGGGTGATGGTCAACCCGTCGGCGTGGCCCGCCTGTTGGAGAAGTTCCCTGGCCTTCGTGACATCGCGGCCGCGCTGCGGCAGGTCGCCGGGGTAGGAGGGGTCGTACGGGGTGGGCAGGTCGTTCGCGATCTGCCCGTAGCCGAGGAAGACCGTGTCGACGAGCGCCTTGCGGTCCGTGGCCAGACGGAACGCCTCCCGGACCCGCGGATCGTCGAAGGGCTTGGTGTCCATCCGCATGATGAACGGGTACTCGGTGACGCCCTTGCGCCGTACGACCTTCAGGCCGCCGCTGTTGCCCGCGCTCTTGACGGCGGCGGGGCTCACGCTTCCGGCGACATCGGCCTGCCCCGAGGTGACGGCGTTGGCGCGGGCCTGCGGGTCGGCGACGGCCTGGATCTCGATGCGGTCCAGGTGCGGGCGCGAACCCCACCAGCGGTCGTTGCGGACCAGTACTGCCGTCTGTGCCCCGGAGGTCCGCACCTTGAAGGGGCCTGAGCCGGGGACCGTCTTCGAGAAGTCCTTCGTGCCCTCGGGCACGACGAAGCTGACGGATTCCAGGGCCTTGGCCGCCTGGGCCATGGGCGCGCGGGTGGCCAGGACCACGGTGTGGTCGCCCTTGGCGCTGGACGCCTTCATGTCGAAGTCGGCGAGCCGGCCGTAGTTCTCGGCCGCCTTGTCCGCGATGCGCCGCAGGGAGTACAGGACGTCGGCGGCTCGTACCGGGCGGCCGTCGGTGAACCGCGCGTCGTCCCGGAGCGTGAACGTCCAGCGGTTCATGGCCTTGTTCGGTTTCCAGGAGACGGCCAGTCGCGGCTTGGGCTCGCCGTCCTTGCCGGGGACGGTCAGCACGTCGTAGGCGAGGGCGAAGCGCAGCAGGTCGGATTCGTTGCCGAGACCGCCGTGCGGGTCGTTGCTCGCCGTGGCGGGCGAGCCGGTCACGGCGTAGCGGAGGGTGCCGCCGTCGACGGGCTTGCCCGTGGGTGCGGCGGCGTCACCGGGGCTGTCGGACGACGAGCATCCGGTCAGCAGCAGGGCCCCTGCCGCGGTCACGGCGAGGACGGCGCGCCGGGTGACAGGCATGGATTGGTGTGTGCGCGTGGGCGCGTTGAGTCTCATCGTTCGTTTCCGTGCTTTCGGTGTGAGGAGGCGGATGTCCGACGCGGCCGGCCGGCTCAGCGCTTGCGGAGCGGCCCGGCGGATACGGCGGCGAGCGCCCGGTCGGTCAGGGCGGCGATCCGGGCTGCCGCCGGCCCGGTCAGCAGCGAGTAGTGGTGTCCGTCGACGGCCACGTCGTCGACCGGGCCGGACACATGGGGCCGCCAGCCCAGGCAGGCGAGGTCGGGGGCGTCGTCGACTCCCATGCCGACTCCGGCGTTGCTCGGGGACGGCTGGGTGGCGCGGAACAGCAGCAACCGGGTGCCGGGGTCGGCGAGCCGACCCGCCCGGTGATCGCCCAGGGCACGGAGGTGGCGTTCGAAGACTCCCAGGCGTACCTCGGCGGTCTCTCGCGGCCCGACCAGGCCGGCCTCGCGCAGCCGTGCGGCCACCACCGACCGGGCAGCCGAGGACGGCGTACGGAGCAGCCGGTCGGCTTCGTCCTGACCGAGGCCGAGGTCCATGTCGAGGAACGCCTCCAGCGACCGCAGATAGCGCACGGCCGCGATCGCCGCGTCCTCGTCGGGTCCCGCTCCGCCGAGCGGCGTGATGCGGTCCGGCACATTGGAGTCGATCATCAGGAGGAGATCGGTGCGCTCTCCCCGACGTGCCAGTTCGCAGGCCATGGCATGGGCGAGGGTGCCGCCCATGGACCAGCCGCCCAGGAGGTAGGGGCCGTTCGCCTGGTACGGGCGCAGGGCGGCCAGATATTGGTCGGCCATACCCGCGATGTCCTCGGCGGCCGTTCCTCCGGTCAGTTCCGGATCGGCGAGCGCCACGACGCGCCGCCCGTCCGTGAGGAGCCTGGCCAGTTCGCCGTAGCACAGCACGTCGCCGCCGGAGGGGTGGACCAGGAACAGCGGCCGGTCGGTGTTGCCGTCGCGCAGGAGCAGTGCGGTGTCTAGTGCCCCGGCAGGCAACGTTCGCCCGTCAAGGAGCGGCGTCCGGTGCGTGCTCTCGCCGTGCCGGCCGGAAGCCCTCGTACTGGACGTACTTGGGCTTTCGGCCGGTGCGGCGAGTGGGGGCACCTCCCACGCCTTTAGGGCAGTGGGGGAGCGTGCCGGGCGTCGCGACGGGGCGAACGTTGCCTGCCGGGGCGCTAGGTCATCGGGGCTGTTCAGGAAGGCGGGACCAGACGGCTGCCGCCTGGGCGGCCGCGTCGCCGCGCGCGGTTCCGGGGTGGCGGGCGCCTGCCGCCCGCCCGGGTCCGCACCCGCCGTCCGCCTCGTGCCGGCTTCCCAGGCCGCCCGCCCCTGTGCCAGGCGGCGTATGCGTGCGACGTACGAGGCGAACGCCCTGTCCGCCTCGTCGGCGGGCAACTCGCTCTCCAGCACGTCCCACTGGAGCAGCAGCGCGCCGTGCTGTTCGAGGACCTGATGGTCCAGCCAGGTCTGCGGGGTACTGCTCACCCCGTACACCGCAGTGCCGGCCCAGTCCAGGTCGTGGCCGCCGCCGAGCGGACCGGACAGGCCCAGGGCGCTGGTGAACACGACGGGCACGGATTCGGTGCGCCCGGTGCGGGTGGACTTCTCGGCGAGCAACTCCAGCGCGGAGAACTCCCGGTGGTCCAGATCCTCGAAGAGCGAGCGCTGCGCACGGGTGGCCGCATCGGCGAAGGAGGTGTCGTTCGACCGGTCCACCGTGTGGAGCATCAGGGAGGTGAAGTCGCCGACGGCCTCGTCCGCGCCGGGCAGATCGGAGGGCCGGTCGAACAGAGTGAGTGTGAGGGCGAATCTGTCCTGACCCGACCAGTCGGCGAGAGCGTCCCCGTACGCGGCGAGCAGGACGGCGGTCGGGGTCAGGCCGCGCCGGGCCGCCTCGGCCTTGAGCGACGCCCAGTCGTCCGGTTCGAGCCGTGCGCTGCGGCGCCCGAAGCGGGGACGCGCATCGGCCTCCGGGGCGCGCAGCGGCAGCGCGGGCGCACCGGGCAGGCTGTCGATCCGCGCCCGCCAGTAGGCCGCTGCGCGGGCGCGTTCCGGGGACTCGGCGCGCTGTTCCAGCGCGGCCACGCACTCGGCGAACGTGGTGCGTACCGGCGGGAGCCGGAGTTCCGGGTCCCGGTACAGGGCGCACAGTTCGCGGTCCCAGATCAGGTAGCTGGCGGTGTCGCACACGAGGACGTCCACGTTGACGAACAGGCGCACGACGTCGCCGGGCAGGCGGGCCGCCCTGATGTCGACCAGTGGCCAGCGCCCGGGACGCGGCTCCCGGCGCACCAGGCGGGTACGGATCTGTTCGAGCTTGTGTGCGCGCTCCTCCTCGCCCAGCGCGCTCAGGTCCTGGACCCGGATGCGGTAGCGGGGCACCCGGTCCAGCACCCGGTTGCGTCCCTCGGGGGAGATGACGGCGCGGAGCATCGGGTGGCGGGCGATCACACGGTTCCACGCCTCCTCGTAGCGCGCGGTGTCCAGGCCGGGGCAGTCGTACTCCAGGTGGAACGAGCAGGGCACGTCTCCCAGCCGGTAGCCTCCCGAGCCGCCGACCCAGTAGGCGTGCTGCACCCGGGTGAGCGGGAACTCGCCCGCGGCACCGGTCGGTTGCTTCGGTGCGGTGCGGATTTCGGTCTCAGTCGGTACGGCCGGCACTTCTGGCTCGTCGTCGCCGCCGGGCGCGGGTATCAGGGGGGCGAGTGCCGCCACCGTGGGACGCGTCAGAAGGTCCTGCAGACGTAGTCCGGCTCCCCGTTCGTCGCGCAACCTGGCCAGCATGCGGGTGGCCAGCAGGGAATGACCGCCGAGGGCGAAGAAGTCGGCGTCGCGGTCGGTCACGGTGAAGCCGAGCAGCTCGGACCACAGAGCGGCGAGCACTTCCTCGGCCGCGCCCCGGGGCGCGGATCCTCCCTGCCGCGGGGTGCTGCCCGGCGGCTTTCGGCCCGGTGCGACGGTCGGGACGCCCGCGGTACGGCCGGCCAGATCCGCCGGAGAAACCGCCAGGGACGCGGGTGCGCGGCTCTCCTCGGTGAGGCTGAGCAGCCGGTCCACGGAGCGCATACCGTCCCGCAGACCGATCGAGTGGCGTGAGGCGACGACCCGTTCGGTGCCGCCGGGGCCGATCCGCCAGCCGTCCCAGGCCACGCTGATCCAGCGCTCGCCGGAGTCCCTCCGTTCGGCGTCCTCCCGTTCGGCCAAGGCGTCGAGAAAGCGGTTGGCCGCGGCGTACGGGGCCAGCCCCAGGCCGCCGACGAAGGTGGTGGCCGACGACATCAGCAGGACGTTCGCGGGGCGCAGGTCGTCCGGCAGCCCGCGCAGGGCGGACCGCAGCGCCATCGCCGCCGACACCTTCGCCCGGGCGTGCGCTCGCACGGTCTCCGGCTCCACGGCGCGCAGCGGGGTCACCGCGGCCGAGGCCACGACACCGGCCGCGTGCACCACCAGGTCGAGCGGCCCGTACTGCTGTGACACGTTCCGCAGAAGGGCGGCCGTGGCGTCCGGGTCCGCCGCGTCGACGGCCCGTACGTCCAGTTCGACGCCGTCCGCCCGCAGCCGTCGTACCGCCTCGGCCCGCTCGGCCTGCGGGGTTCCCGGCGCCGGGTCGGAGGGCAGTCCGTCGCGGCCGGTGACCACGACCCGCCAGCCGTTGCGCACGAGATGGGCGGACAGGGCCATGCCGACGTCGCCGAGTCCGCCGATCACGAGGGCGGTTCCGCCGGGCCGCGCCTGTTCGGATGCCGTGGGGTGCCAGGGCGTGACGCCGCGGACCCAGCGGTGTCCGCCGCGGTACGCGACCTCCACACCGCTCGGCTCGCCCTGAGCGAGGGCACCTGCCTCCGCACACACCCGCCGAACGTCCTCGCCGCGCACCGGTCCGGCCGGAAGGTCGAGGGTGCGCCAGCGCAGTCCTGGAAACTCCTGGGCGAGGACGCGGGGCACGGCCAGCGAGGCGGCGCCCTCCGGTATCGGGCGGTCGCCGCTTTCCAGATGGTGCGCGCCGGCACTGACATGGAGCAGACACGTGCTGCCGGCCCATGGGGCGGCGGCCCGGGCGAGCCGCGCGTACCGCAGCACCGATTCGGTGACCCGGTCGGCCGGATCGGCGGACGCCTCCTGGTGGGCCCGGTCGTCCGTGTCCTCGCCGTCCTCGCCGTCCTCGGCGTCCTCGTGGTCCTCGTGGTCCTCGCCGTGCGTGTCGACCAGGACCAGGCCCGCACAGGGCAGGGACGGTTCGGCGGCTGCCTGCGCGAGGGTGACGGGCCGGGCGCCGGCGGCCGCGAGTTCCGCGCGGACCTCGCTCAGCAGCGGGGAGTCCGGGTGGCCTTCGACGAGCCAGCGGCCCTCCAGTCGCGGGGGTGCGTCGACGGGTGGCGTCCGGTGCCACACCGGCACCTGGAACGGCTCCTCCTCGTCGGGCTCGGCAGTGGTCGCGTACGGCATGGCCGAGTGACCGGGCCGTACGTCGTCGGGCTCGTCGATCCACAGGCGCCGCCGGTCGAAGGGCACACCGGGCAGGTCGATCCGGCGCCTGCCGGGCCGGTGAAGGGCGTCGGGGTCGAGCCGGACGCCGTGGGTCCACAGTTCGCCCGCGGCCGTGAGCAGGGCGGCCCGTGCTCCGCGGCGCTCGTCGCGCCCCGGCACGGTGGGCAGGGTGGCGACGACGTTCGCCGCCCCGTGCTGGCGGACGAGCTGCAACAGGCCGCTGCCGGGACCCACTTGGACCACGACCGCCGGTCCGGTGCCGAGCGCGGTGGTCAGGGCGTCGGAGAACCTGACGACCGACCGCAGATGGGGCACCCAGTGCTCGGCCCCGGGCGGGGTCAGCAGCAGCTGTCCGGTGAGCGTCGTGGCGAGCGGCACGGCCGGAACGCCGGGTACGGTCGTCTCGGCGGCGGCGCGCAGCGCCGGCAGCACCGGGTCGACCAGCCGCGAGTGGGCGGCCGCGTCCAGGTGGAGCCGTGCGGTGTGGACGCTCTCGGCGGCCAGCCGGCGCTCGAGCGCGGTCACCGCCTCGGCGGGTCCGGAGACCACGCAGGACCGCGGCGCGTTCACCGCGGCCAGGTCCAGGTCCGGATGGTCGCCGAGCAGCTTCACGACCTGGTCCTCGGGCAGCGCGACGGTCAGCATGGCGCCGCCGCCCGCGGTGCGGGACATACCGCGGGAGCGTACGTCGACCAGGGCGACGGCATCGGCCAGCCGAAGGGCTCCGGCCGCGACGGCGGCGGCGTATTCGCCGAGGCTGTGGCCGATGAGCGCGTCCGCCTCGATGCCCTAGGCGCGCAGGGTGCGTGCCGTGGCGAGCGAGACGGTGAACAGCGCCGGGAGTCCCTGCACCGGATCCCGCAGCAGCCTGACGGCCTCCTGGTCCGAGGGGGCCGCGGCCAGGAGCGGGACGAGTCCGGAGCCGGTGCCGTCGCCACGCCCGGCGAAGAGCGCCGCACACTCCTCCACCGTGCGGGCGAACTCGGGCTCCTCGGTGAGGAGTTCACGACCCATGCCCGGGTACTGGGCGCCGCCGCCGGGGAAGGCGAAGACGATCCTCGGCCTGGTGGGCGGGACGGCGCGGCGAGGTGCGGAGGTGAGGACGCGGTGCGTGTCGCCGGGTGTCTCACCGAGCACCGCGGCGGTCCGGTGGGCCTGTTCTTCGCGGCCGGTGTGCAGGGTGTACGCGGCGTCGGCCGTGTCGGCGTCCCGCTGGTCCAGGGCGGTGGCCGTGGCGTCGGCCAGACGTTCCAGGGCGTCGTCGCGATGTGCGGACAGCAGGACCAGCTGGGGGCGGCCGTCCGCGGGGGCCATGGCGCGCTGCGGCGCACTGCCCAGCACCACGTGGCAATTGGTGCCGCCTATACCGAAGGAGCTGACGCCCGCGTAGCGCGGTCCCGCCCACGGGTCGGCCTGGTGCGGCACGGTGAACGGGGAGTTCTCCAGTTCGAGATCGGGGTTCAGGGGCAGGGCGCCGAGGGAGGGGGGAAGGACGCCGTGGTGCAGCGCGAGCACCGTCTTGGCGAATCCGGCGAATCCGGCGATGCCGGCCGCCGAGTTGGCGTGCCCGATGTTGCTCTTGACGGAGCCGAGGGCGCACCACGCGGGGCCGGTCTCGCCGAAGACCTTCTTCAGGGCCGCGAGTTCGACCACGTCACCGAGTCGGGTGGCGGTTCCGTGGGCCTCGACGTAACTGATCATCCTCGGTGTGGCGCCGGCGAGGGCGAGGGCCTCGGAGATCGCGCGTGCCTGTCCGCGCGGGGACGGCGCCGTGAAACCGGTACGGTCCCCGCCGTCGTTGTTCACCGCGGACCCGTGCAGGACGGCGAGGACCGGGTCCCCGTCGGCGAGGGCGTCCGCCAGGCGGCGCAGTACGGCGACGCCCACCCCCTGGCTGTGCACGATGCCGGTGCCCTCCGCGGAGAACGGACGTACCCGCCCGTCGACGGAGAAGATGCCGTCGGGGACGTGGAGGTAGCCCCGGCCCTGCGGAACGATCAGTGAGGAGCCGCCGGCCAGGGCGGTGTCGCACTCCCCCGCCAGCAGGGACTGCGCCGCCAGATGGACCGCCACGAGCGAGGTGGAGCAGGCGGTGCCGACCGAGATCGCCGGTCCGGTGAGGGCCAGCCGGTGGGCGACGTGCAGCGGCAGGTAGTCGCCGACGCCCGAGATCGCCGCCTGGAGACTGCCCACCGGGTCGGCGGCGGAGTCGGCGTAGCGGCGGGCGAGGTGACGCGTCAGGTAGTCGCTGTGGGCGGCACCGGCGAAGATTCCCACGGCGCCCGCCCCGACGCCCGATCCGTGTCCGGCCCGTTCCAGCGCCCGCCGGCACGCCTCCAGGAACAGCCTCTGCTGAGGATCCATCAGGGCGGCCTCGGCATCGGTGAGCCCGAACGGCTCCGGGTCGAACAGGTCCTGGCCGGCGATCAGCGCGCTCACCGGCACATGCGCCGGGTGGCGCCGCAGCCGGGCCGGCAGACCGCTCTCGGCGAGTTCCCGCTCGGTCTGCCGGGTCAGCCCGCTGCGTCCCGCCACGAGCAGGTCCCAGAAGGACTCGGTGTCGGGGGCACCCGGGAAACGGCAGTCGAGGGCGGTGACGGCGATCAGTTCGTCGTCTCCCCGGTCCACCGTCCGCGGCGGGTGGCTCTGTTCGGACGTACAGCTCTGTTCGGACGGACGGCTCTGTTCAGGGGACTGGGTCATCCGGCGGTCTCCCGGGCAAGGGCACGCGCGGCGACCCGCGAGGCCCGGCGTGTCTGGGGTACGAGGTCGGCGTCACCGGTGGCCGAGGGCGCCGTTCGGCTCGCGCCGCCCCGGGGCTGCGGGGCGCGTGCTCGGGTGTGCGATGCCTGCGCGTGCAGTTCGCCGATCCGGGCGGCGAGTGAGCCGACGCCGGCGTGCGCGAACATGTCGCCCAGCGCCAGGCGTGGGGCGATGCCCTGGCGGAGCCGGCGATGTGCCAGAACCAGGGTGAGCGAGGTCGCGCCCAGGGCCGTGAAGGTGCTGTCCGCCTGGACCGGGCTTCCGGTGAGATCCGCGAAGACGGACGTGACTTCGTCGAGCACGGTCTGGTCCCGCACCGGGTCGGCATGTTGCGCGGCAGGCGGAACGGAGACGGTGGCGTCCCGCACGAGTTCGGCAGGGACGATGGAGACCGTGGCGCCCGGGGAAGGGACCGGTCCGGCGACTGCCGTGCCCGGGGAAGGGACCGGTCCGGCGACTGCCGTGCCCGGGGCAGCCGGACGGTGGACGATCTCGGCCAGTCCCCCGGCGGCGAGCCGTGGCTCGAGGCGGGACGGCCCGGCCAGTTGCCGCACGCGTCGCAGCCAGTTCGCGGTCGCCTCCAGCGCCTGGTCGGGGGGAAGCCCGCCGGGCCTGAGGACGATCGCGGCTTCGAGCCCGAGCGCGGCGGCCTCGTCGAGCGCCGCGGCGGCCCACCCCGTGCCGGTCTCCTGCGACGGCACGTCCGCCGCGGACCTCGGCTCGGCGGCGACCACGGGTTCCGCGGTCGCGGACCGGCCGTCGCTCAGGACCTCCTGTTCCCGGTACGGGCTCGTGAGGGCCGCGTGGTCGATCTTGCCGTTGGCGGTGACCGGCAGCTGGTCCAGGACGACGAACCGGCTGGGGATCATGTACTCGGGCAGCCGCTCACGCAGCGCGGCCGCCAAGTCCTCGGGAGACGGGGCCTGGGCGGTTCCCTTCGGTGACAGATGGGCGACGAGCCGCGGCCGCCCGTCAGGTCCCCGCACGGACGAGGCGACGCACTGCCGCACACCGGGATGCCGGCCCAGCACCGCCTCGATCTCACCCAGCTCGATCCGATGCCCCCGGATCTTCACCTGCCGGTCGGCACGGCCGAGGAACTCGATGGCCCCCTCCACCGTCCACCTGCCCAGGTCACCGGTGCGATACAGACGCTGCCCGAGGACCGGGTGGATCGCGAAGCGCTCGGCGCTCTGGACGGGATCGCCGGCGTAGCCGCGGGCCAGCCCGTCACCGCCGATGAACAGTTCGCCGGCCTCACCGACCGGGCACGGCGCACCCTGCTCGTCCAGTACGTGGAAGGACTGGCCGCGCAGGACCCGGCCGTAGGGGATGCTGCGCCAGTCCGGATCGGTGCGGTCGACGGGGTAGGTGATGGACCAGATCGACGCCTCGGTGGCGCCGCCCAGGCTCATGAACTCGGCCTGCGGGGCGAGTCCGCGCAGCCGCTCGGGCAGGGTCAGGGGGATCCAGTCGCCGGACAGCATCACCAGGCGCAGGGTGCGCAGGGCCTCGGCGGCTGCTTCCTCTTCCAGCTCCGCGTACTCGACCAGCATCTCCAGCAGGGCCGGAGCGGTGTTCCACACGGTGACGCCGTGACGTCCCGCCAGTTCCAGCCAGTGCTGCGGGTCACGTTGCCGGGCGGGGTCGGGGAGCACCAGGGAGCCGCCCGCGCCCAGGACGCCGTAGATGTCGAAGACCGACAGGTCGAAGCTGAGGGCGGACAGGGCGAGTACGCGGTCGTCGGCGCCGATGCCGAACCGGTCCACGATGTCGTCGATGGTGGTGCGGGCCGCGCGGTGCTGGATCTCCACGCCCTTCGGGCTGCCCGTGGAGCCGGAGGTGAAGAGCGTGTAGGCGAGGTCGTCCGGGCTCGGCGTCTTGGCGGCCACGAGGTCTTCGGGGACGGCACGGCGTGCGGGCCTGCCCGTGGCGGTCAGCCGGTGCACGGTGACACCGGGCGGCCAGGCGATCTTGACTCCGCGGCCGACCAGCGCGTGCCGGACACCGGCTCGTTCGCAGACGGCGGCGACCCGGGCGTCGGGCCACGTCGGCTCGATGGGCAGGTAGCCCGCCCCGGCGGCGCTGACCCCGAGGACGGCGGTGATCTGGGCGACGCCCTTCTCGCAGGCCACGGCCACGAGGTCACCGGGCCCGGCCTGATGGGCGGTCAGCAGCGCGGCGGTGGCGGCGGCGTTCTCCGCGAGCCGGCCGTGCGTGACCGCACCGGATGCCCCGTGCAGGGCGGGCCGCTGCGGGTACCGTCCGGCGGCTTCCCGCACCGGCGAGTGCAGGAGAGGGCCCGCGTCGGGGAAGGGCGTGACGTCGAGGGGCTCCTCGGGACGGAAGGTCGGGTCCCAGCCCAGAGCGGGATCCCGCCAGGCGGCGCTCTCCGCCAGTCTGCTCAGCAGCCGGACATGGGCGTCGAGCAGGGCCTGTACGTAACCGGCGGGGAACGCGCCGTCGACCCAGTCCCAGGCGAGCCGGAGCCGGCCGCCCTCGTCCCACACGATGTGGTCCAGAAGGACCTGCGGGGTCTGCGAGATGCCGTAGACCTCCTCGCCGATCCACGCGGCGGGCGGCTCGTCGTCACCACAGAGACCCACCCCACTGGTGAACACCACCGGATAACGGGGAGCGGGAGCGGTGTCGGAGCTCCGTACCGGGACGTGGTCCCTGAGCACCTCCACCCCGGAGACGGAACGGTGGTCCAGGTCTTCCCAGAAACATCGGTTGACCTCCGCGGCGTAGCCCGCGAAACCCTCCCAACGGCCGGGCGTGAAGGGAGGTGTGCCAACCAGGGCGGTGGTGGTGAAGGCGCCCACCGCGTCGGCCGCCTCACCCGATGTCTCGGGCCGGTCGAACAGGGTGGTGTTGAGGCCTATTCGGTCACCGGCTCCCCAGCGGCCCAGCAGGGCGGCGAAGGCGGCGAGGAGGGTGGCGGTCGGGGTGACGCCGAATTCCGCGCTGCGGGCACGGACGGCGGCCCACGTCGCCGCGTCGAGGGCGGCGGCGCTCCGGACGAACCGGGGAGGCGTGGTGTCCTCCGGCTCGCGCAGCACAGGAAGGCGCGGGGCGTCGGGGAGCCGGGGAGCTCGCTCGGACCAGTAGGCACGGTCGCGTGTCCGACGTGCGGCCCACTCCGGGTCGGTCGTACGGGCCCGCTGCATGCGCGCGAAGTCCGTTTCCGGAACCGGAAGTTGTGCGGCGGGATCGGTGACGAGCCGGCCCCACTGGCGCATCAGGAGCATCCAGCCCGCGAGATCGGTGATGAGCACGTCCACGCCGACGTGGAGCCGTGTCCTGCCGTCCGGCAGCAGCGCCGCGTGGATGTCGAAGAGCGGCCAGGTGCCGGTCGGCCTCACCTGGTGGGAGCGCTCGTGGCGAAGGCGGGACAGCGCGAGGTCGGCGTCGGTCGGGGAGGCGTTCCGCAGGTCGGTGGTGCCGATCCGGTAGGGCCCGACGTCGGCGAGGATGCGCTGTCGGCCGCGTTCGTCCACGGTCATGCGGAGCATCGGATGGTGCTCGATCAGCCGGTTCCAGGCCGCTTCCAGGCGTCCGAGATCCGCGAGGGGGTCCTCGGCTGCACGGTCGTACTCGTAGTAGTAGAAGGTGGCCACCCCTCCGAGGGGCAGTCCTTCCTGCCGGCCGACGAAGTAGGACGCCTGAATGGGCGTCAGGGGGAACGGCCCGCCGTCGTCCGGCGGAATCCCGGCGGAGGCATCGGCCTGCGTACCGCTCGGTGCCGGTTCCTCCTCCGGCCTCCCGGTCTGTGCTTGAGCAGGTGCCTGCCGTACTTCGGCGGCGAGCCGGTTCGCGACGTCCTGAGCCGTGGCGCCGTCGAGGAACGTCGTGAGGGGAAGATCGGCATCGGTGCGCTCGCGGATCCGGCGCCGCAGCCGTACCGCGGTGAACGACTCGAGGCCCAGAGCCGACAAGGGTGTGTCCGGCGTGATCAAGTCGCTCTGCATGCCGAGGACTTCGCCGATACATTCGATGGTGCTTGCGAGGACGCCTTCGGCGGGGACGAGCTGACTCATCCGGCCTCCGCTCCGTGGAAGATATGGACGGTGTGATGGGTCATTCCGGACAGCAGGCGTTACTCACCCGGGCGCGTGAGGAGGTGCAGCCCGAGACCGGGCTGCCCTACGGGCCGCATCACCAGCCCGGCTTCGGCGGCCTCCTCGGCCAGCCGGCTCTCGCTCGCCACCCACCAGCGGTAGTCGACCGTGACCTCGGACAGCGGCCGACCGTCCCGCAGGACGCGGTAGTCCATGCGCCACGTGATCTCGTCCTCCCCCGAGGGCTCCGCGGTGGCCCACCCCTCGTAGTGGAGGGCGCCCACGGCCACCGAAGCCATCCGAGTGCGCGGAACCTGCTCGGGCGCGAAGGGCGGAGTGACGCTGACGACGAGTGCGCCGCCGGTTGCGAGTCGGCGTGCGGCACCCGCCCACAAGGCCCGCCGTTCGGCCGGCGGCAGGTGTCCCAGTACGTTCATCGCGACCATCGCGCGCAGACCGTCGGGGAGCGAGGCGCGTACGGCGTCCTCCGCCAGCACCGTGACGCGCTCGCGCAGGTCAGGGTCGTCGTGGACGCGCGCCAGCAGCACGGCGCGCATGGCGGAAGAGGGCTCGACGGCCAGCACGGGGTCATCGCCCTCAAGCGCGGCACAGATCACTCGCACTCCCCTGCCGGTACCGGCCCCGACATCGACCACCGGCCCGGGCCCCGCCTTCACCTGCTGGAGCGCTTCGGCCAACGCCGGGCCTAGGGACTGCCATGTCCCGGCGATCATGAGGTCGAGGTACTCGGCCGAGCGTTCGTACGGATCCAACACGACAACCCCCGGAGCTAGATGAATACGATTGTCATTTTCATCTAGATGAGGCTTCGGCGCAAGGCCGGACGCGCTGTCACATCGGCCGTGATGCCCGCGGATACGGTCACAGACGGACGACGACCAGGGCGATGTCGTCCCAGCCACCGCCGTCGACGCCCAGGTGGGCCAGCAGCGCATCGGCGAGTTCTTCGACGGGGAGGGTGCTGTACTGGGCGAGGGAGTCGGTCAGCCGGGCCAGACCGATATCGATGTCTTCACCGCGGCGTTCGATGAGCCCGTCGGTGTAGAGCACGAGGGTGTCCCCCGGGGTGTAGGACAGGACGGCCTGAGGGCGGGGGACATGTTCCGGTCGGGCGCCCAGCGGTGGATCCGTGGCTTGGTCCAGCAGTTGCCGGCTGCCGTCCGGATGGAGCAGTACCGGCGGTGGGTGGCCGGCGTTGCTGTAGATGATCAGCCGGCTGCGCGGGTCGATGAGCACTTTGGCCACGGTGGTGGCCAGCGCGCCGTCGACCGCCCGGGCGTACAGGCCCAGTACCTCCAGGGCCTGCGCGGGGCTGGGAACGGCTCGGATGGCCGCGCTCAGGGCGCTGCGCAGCATGCCCATGACGGCGGCGGCCTGCAGGCCGTGGCCCACGACGTCCCCGACAGCGATGGAGCAGCGGTCGGGCGGCAGATCGACCACGTCGTACCAGTCACCGCACACGTTGAGTGATCCGCTGGCGGGCAGGTAGCGCACGGCGATGTCCCGGTGCCTGTCCAGGTCGGGCGAGCGGAGCATGACCTCCTGCAGGGTGACGGCGATTTCCCGTTCGTGGGCATGCGCCTGGCGCAGTTGCTCGTTCAGCTGTTCCAGATCGTGTGACCGGGCGTAGACCTGGGCCGCGATCCCTGTCGCCTGCTTGTTCAGCGGCGGGGCGAGCTCACGGATGACAGGGGAACGCATGAACTCGGTGACGTCGTCGGCCCGCGCGATGATCCATTTCACGGTGCCGTCCGGCCCCAGGACGGGGCTGGACATCCCGCACCACCAGCGCTCCTCGAGGTCGCCCGGCCCGCCGGCGACGGAAATGTCGAATCGGTGCGGTGCCACCACATCGGGCTCCCGGGAGTCCAGCACGCGCTGGAGTGAGGCGCCGAAGTCACGCGCCGCTTCCGGCGCGGCGGGGGTGTCCGGAAACGCCTCCAAGATGTACCGCCCGACCAGCCCTTCGCGGGTCCGGCCAGTGACCTGGAGGTAGGCCCGGTTGGCGTAGCGGACCACCAGGTCGGCGTCCAGCACCAGGTACGGGTTCGGTGCGGCGTCGAACAGCTCCTCGAAATCGATCTCTGCTGTCGTCACGCGCGTGACCTGCCGATCTTTACGAGCGCGACCGCTTGCCTCTCCAACCTACGAGGTGTCCGCCAGGCGCGCCCGCCGGACGTCTGCCGGTCCGTTGCCCGGGACATAGAGGAGGCCCCCTGGTCAGCGGTGACGCCGACCAGGGGGCCTGTGCGGGGATCAGGGCTGCGTCAGCCGTCGGACTCCGGCGACGGGAGGTAGGCGCCCGGTACGTCGTCCGGCGTGAGAATCTTGCTCTCGCCGGGGTACGGCTTCTTCCAGTCGTGCGTCTGGTACCACGTGAAGTGGTTCATCTGCGCGGGGTTCGCGAAGTCGGGTACGGCGTTCGGGCCGGTCAGCCGCTGGTGCGACTTCCAGTCCTCCCACTTCGCCGCGACCGCCCGCTCGTCCGCCGGCACCTTCGCCGACGGCACCGCGGCCGCACTGGGGTCCTGGGGCGCCGGGGTGTCCACGCCGCAGGCAGGCGGGGTCGACAGGCCCGTGGTCAGCGAGGTCCGGTTGGGCAGCGCCTTGAACGGTGTGTAGTCCGGGTGCTGGGTGAACGCCCCACGCATCGGGGTGGCCGCGCTGTCCTTCTGGTTCATCGGGTGGATGCCGAGGATCTGCTCGATGGTCCGGATCATCGTGATCTGGGTGTAGTAGTGGTTGTCGACGGTGCCGTGCCGGGCCCAGGGGCTGATGATCTGGATCGGGGCGCGGTGGCCGTCGACGTGGTCGAGGCCGGCCTGGGAGTCGTCCTCGACGACGAAGATCGCCGAGTCCTTCCAGTACTTGCTGTGCGAGATCTCGTCGACGATCCTGCCGGTCGCGAGGTCGTTGTCCGCGACCTGGGAGGCGGCGTTCGCCGGGCCACCGGTGTGGTCGCTGGAGAGCCAGAACATGTTCAGGTTCGCCGGCCCGTTCTTCTCGAAGTCACGCTTCCAGATCTGCTCCCGGTAGATGTCCGGGATGCTGGTGTCGAACTTCGGGAAGCCGTGCACCGACACGTCGTTGAGGGACGGGATCGGCGAGGACGAGTTCAGGGTGTAGGCGGTGTCCTGCCCGGTCGCGTCCATGTTCTTGGCGTCGCAGTACAGGTTCTGCCAGGTCGCGCCCGACGGTTTGGTCAGGAACTGCTGGAACTCGCCGAAGTCCCGTACGGACCTGCCGGCCGCCTGGGCGCCGGTCCAGAGGAACCCGGTCCGCTGGTGGCCGAGTGCGTCGTCCTCGGTGTCGTAACTGCGTGCGTACTCACCGGCAGAGGACTCGGTGTACTCCGGATCGTCGGCCTGCATCAGCCAGTTGTGGCCCTCGGCGGAGTTCGTGCCGATGTCGTACATGTTGTCGTACAGCCCGAACTGCTGGGCCAGCGCGTGCTGGTTCGGCGTCACGTTCTCGCCGAACTCCGCCAGCGACGGATCGCCGTTGCCCTGCGGCATGTCGCCGAGGACCTGGTCGTAGGTCCGGTTCTCCTTGACGATCAGGAAGACGTGCTTGATCGTCGAGAGGTCGCCGAGCCGCGCGGGGACCGACACCGGCTTCACCGTGCTCTTGCCGTCGGTCGGCGCGACCGAGCCGGCGTTCCAGCCGTTCTGCTGGAAGACCTTGGCCGTCTCGGACTTGATGACGCTGTCGTCCGGCAGTGTGAAGCGCTGCAGGCTCGAGGTCGTGTCGTGGGTGCCGTGCCCGGCGCTGTTGGTGGGGCGGCGGGCGTCGACACCACGGGTGTTGGAGACCAGCACCTGGTTGCCGACGGTAGCGATCTCCGCGGGGAAGTAGTCCGTCGGGAGCAGGCCGACGTAACTGACCGGCTCCTGCGGGCTCGTGTACCGGTAGACGGCGACCGCGTTGGCGCGGCCGAGCGTCACCAGCAGGTGGCCGTCGTCGGTGAGCGTCACCGCGTCGGGCTCGTAGCCCACGGACGCCTCCGGCCACGGCTGGGTGGCGATGGTCTGCACGACCTTGTCGTCGGCGGTGTTGATGACCGACACGTCGTTGGTGGCGGTGTTGGTGACGAACAGCGCGCCCTTCTTGGCGTACAGCGCGGTCGGGTGCAGGCCGACGTTGATGCTTGCGACGGCGGCGGACGGGTTCGCCAGGTCGATGACGCTGACCGTGCCGGTGGTGGTGGCGGCGGTCACCGGGCTGGCCGGCACCTGGGTGCCGTACGAGTTGATGGTGGTGTCGCCGGGCTTCGCCGGGCGCCCGCCCTCATTGCTGACGTAGAGCTTGGATCCGACCTCGACCATGTCACGCGGGGCGTTGCCCACGGCCCAGCTCTGCTCGATGGTCCCGGTCGCCGTGTCGATGGCGACCACTCGGTTCTGGCCGTTGACGGCGGAGTACACGGTGGAGCCGTCGGGCGAGAACACCGCCTCGCCCACCAGAGCGTGCTTGGCCCCGTCCGCCGGGATCTTGACGGCCGTCGGGTCGGCGACGCCGCCGTCCGGGTTCACGGTGAACTTGGTGTAGCCGTCGGTCTGGCCCAGCCACAGCTGCTTGCCGTCGGGTGAGTACGTTGGGCCTTCCTGGCCCACGTCATTGCCGCTGATGCGCGGGTTCGACGACGCGGAGTTGCCGACGAGCTGCTGCACCTTCCAGTTCTTCAGGTCCACGATGGACAGCGCCGCCCCGCCGTCGGTGACCGAGGCCGCGAGGTGGGTGCCGTCCGGGCTGACCGAGGACGACATGATCTTGCCGTTGTCGACGACGAGGTGGTCGCCGTACGGGGCGATGTACTGGTCGCTGGAGATGACCTGGCCATGATCGGTGACCTGGCCGACCTGGTCGGTGCCGAACTGGGTCGTCTGGGCGAATGCGGTGCCGGCGGCGACGAGGGCGACAGCGGTGGTGCCCGTCGTCAGCAGGGGTATCCGGCGGCCGAGGCGTCTGCCGAGAAATCCGGAACGCTCCTTCTCGACACGCCTGCGGCGGCGTGTTACCTGCATGGAGTTATCCCTTCGGGGGTGGGGTGGAGAGCAGTTCGACGTTGCTGTCGAACTGCCAGAGCGGGTTCGGTGCGTCCCCGATCGGGGTCCGCACCAGGAAGTAGCCGTTCACTTCCTTAGGTCCGTCGCCATCGGCGACGAACCGCCCGTCCGCGGTGACGTCGAGCTGGTAGACGGCCTGCCCTGTGGCCTCGACACCGGGGAGATGCCAGGAGACGACGCAGCGCCAGTCGTTGCCCGGTCCCTCGGCGGCGAGCCGGCCGGCGCCCTTGTCGCACGCGGCCGTGGCCCGCAGCTGCGCCTCGGTGACGTCGGGGCGGTTGAGCTGCTCGGTCTGCAAGCGGTAGAGGTGGGCGAAGGCCGTGGCGACCGACCGCTGCACCTTGTCCTGCTGGATTCCGGAACCCGTGGACGGGGTCGCCACGGTGACGACCGTGACCGTGAGGGCGACCAGTGCGGCCAGCGGCAGGAGTCCGGTGGTGACAGCGCGGCGTCCGGAGCCGTCGTAGGTCGGGTTGGTGAAGTCGCGCCGCAGGAAGAGCACGTAAGCCAGCGCGGTCGCGAGCACGGCCCACGCCAGGCTGACAACGATGCCGATCAGGAGCGGGCCGAGCTGCATGGGGCTGGTGAACAGACCGTTCCAGGCGATGAAGGCGTAGCTGGGCAGGGCGAGGCGTACGGCGACGGGCAGCGGAAGCATCTGGGCGAGCTGCATCGCGAGCGCGACGAGCGCGGGCAGCAGCAGTCCCATCGGGGACCGTCCCAGCGCGACCGACCCGAGCAGTCCGATCGCGGCGAGGGCCAGGGTCGGGGCGAGCACACAGACCCAGGCGAGGAGGACCTTTCCGGCGGCGTCCGACGGCGCCAGCAGGTGGCCGTCGAGGCCGGCCAGCGGCTGGTCGCCGACCGCCACGACCCCGCCGACCGTGCTGGAACAGGCCAGCCCCGCTACGAGCAGCAGGATGACGCTGAGGCTGGCCAGTGCCTTCGCCGCGAAGATCCGTCGAGGGGAGCGGACCGCCACGAGCAGGTGGCGCCAGGTACCGAGCCGGTCCTCGGAGGCGAACACGTCACCGGCGACCACCGAGGTCAGCAGCGGGAGCGCCCAGGTGCCCGCGAAACCGAGCATCACCAGCGGTCCGGCCCACCCCGTGGCGTGCATCCAGCGACCGAAGAGGGTGTCGGTGGGGAGCGTGCTCTGCCGGCTCACCACGGCGACGAAGAGCGCCGGTGCGATCCAGCAGGCGAGGACCAGCAAGCGGATCCGCCATTGTGAAACCAGCTTCACCAGCTCGAAGCGGTAGCCGCGCGGCACGGAGACCCGACTGGCAACGGCAGCCTGGTCGTTGACTACGGTCGCGGTCATCTGCCGGCCTCCTGATGCTGCTCGTGCTGCTCGTGCTGCTCGGTGAGGGCGAGGAACGCGGCCTCGAGCGGCGACACCACGGGGGTGAGTTCGCGCACCGCGACGCCGGCGCCTACGAGCCGCACCACCAGTTCGTCGAGGGCGGGCACGAGCGCGCGCACGACGAGCACGTTGGCGTCGTGCCGTGTCACGGCGTCGTCGACGACGCGGATCCCGGCCGTGTCGTCAGCCACCCGCCGGGCGGCCTTCGGGTCGGAGGTGAGCAACCGGTAGGCGAGTTCACGGTTTTCGGCGGCCAGCTTGGTCAACGGGCCGGAGAAGACGACCCGTCCGGTGGCGAGGATGGTGACCTCGGAGCACAGCGCCCCGAGGTCGTCCATGCGATGGCTCGAGAGCACGACGCTGGTTCCGTCCGCCGCGAGCCGGGTGAGGACACCGTGTACGTGTTTTGTGCCGGCCGGGTCGAGGCCGTTGGCAGGTTCGTCGAGCACGAGCAGCCGGGGCTCTGTGAGCAGGGCGGCGGCGAGCCCGAGCCGCTGGCGCATGCCGAGGGAGAATCCGCGGGTCCGGTCGTCGGCGACATCGATGAGCCCGACCTGGTCGAGCACGTCGTCGATTCCCGCTGTCCGCGCGTCGCTGCCGCGAAGAGCGGCCAGCGCGGCGAGATTCTGCCTGGCCGTGAGCGAGGGGTAGAGTCCGGGCCCGTCCACGAAGCCGGCGACACCGCCGGGAGCGGCGAGCGCCCGCCCGACCCGCGTACCCAGGATCTCGAGGCGGCCGCTGTCGGCGACGGCCAGGCCCAGCAGGAGGCCGAGCAAGGTCGTCTTGCCTGCGCCGTTCGGTCCGACCAAGCCGTGGATCTGCCCCTGCGTCACATCCAGATCGATGCCGTCGAGTGCGACGACGTCGCCGAAACACTTGGTGATCCCGCGAGCCCGGATTGCGAGGAGTGCGTCCATGAGTCCCTTCCTTCACGACCGTGAAGGAACCTAGACGCGGCACACACCCCGGGCAGGGACCGCTGGTTGAACGTCCACAGAACGGATCGTCAAGGCATCGGCAAGTCCGTGTGTACGGAGTAAAAACGGCATCACGGCATGCTGTCGTGCCGGATGTCCTTGCGAGAGGCGGCCAGGTAGCCGACGAAGCCGAGGATGGCCACCGTCCACGACAACGTGACCGGCCCGAGGCCTAGTGCCCCGACAGGCAACGTTCGCCCCGTCGCGACGCCCGGCACGCTCCCCCACTGCCCTAAAGGCGTGGGAGGTGCCCCCACTCGCCGCACCGGCCGAAAGCCCAAGTACGTCCGGTCCATCGACGGAGCCTTCCGGCCGGCACGCCGAGAGCACGCACCGGACGCCGCTCCTCAACGGGCAAACGTTGCCTGCCGGGGCACTAGGTTCAGTCCGCCTCGGTCGTGGCTCACGGCCATCCAGTCGGCGACGGAGGCACCGAGCGGGCGCGTGACGACGTACGCCGCCCAGAACGCGGTCACCGCGTTCAGGCCGCCCCGGCGGTGGGCGACGGCAGGGACGGCGATCGCGGCGGCGTACAGGACGGCGGAGCCCAGGTAGCCGAGGCCGATGGTGGCCGTCAGATCCCCCGCGGCGGTGCCCAGCGCGAACGTGGCCAGCACGGCGGCCCAGTAGAAGCTCTCGCGGCGCCGGGTGTGGATGCTGTGGATGGACAGGGTGCGCTCGCTGCGGTGCCAGAGGGCGAAAACGACGGCGAGCGCGGCCATGAAGAACGGGGTCGAGAGCGTGTACGGCACACCGAGGCCGACGTGCAGGACGTCCGCGGCCATCGTGCCGAACACGCTGACCATGACGATCGCCGTCCAGTAGATCCAGGCCACGTACCGGCGGGCGGCGAACTGCACGGCCAGGGCGGCCACCAGGGCGACTGCGCCGAGGCCGACGGCGGGGATCGGGCCGAGCCAGTGGGCGAGGAAGTCGGAGGCGGTCTCGCCCATGCCGGTCGTCAGCACCTTGATGATCCAGAAGTAGACGGTCACCTCCGGCACCTTGCTCGCCGCGTGCCGTACGGGGCCCGTGGGCCGGTCGTGCGTGAGGTGATCTGTCGTCATGGCAGGCACGATGGCATGGTGCCTGGCGGTTGCCCCAGACCCCTTTGCCAGAGTTTTGGCGGTTCTGGGGCTCGAAGTTGCCCGAGGCTGGTCCGGGCCTGGACGCGACCCGAACACGGTGGCCGACGACGGTCAGTTGGCGATTCGGTAGCGGTGTTCGGGCCGGCCCGTGGCCCCGTAGCGGAGTTCGAGCCGGACCATGCCTTCCTTGACGAGGTAGGACAGGTACCGCTGGGCCGTGGCGCGGGAGACGCCGGTGAGTTCGGCGGCCTCGGCGGCGGACAGGTCGCTGTGGGCGGTGCGGAGGATCTGGTGCAGGAGGGCGAGGGTCGGTGCGGAGTGGCCCTTGGCCGGCACCCGGGGGACGGCGGGCGGACGGGCGGCACTGAAGAGGGCGTCCACGTCGGCCTGGTCGGTTTCCGGGATCGAGCCGAGGACGTCCATGCGGTGCTGGAGTTCGCGGTAGGCCAGGAGCCGCTTGGCCAGGTCGGCGGAGCCGAAGGGTTTGACCAGGTACCCCACGGCGCCGAGCTTCATGGCGATCCGCACCGAGGTGATGTCCCGGTCGGCGGTGATCATGATGGCGTCGGGGCGGTCGCCGCCCTCGTCCCCGCTGAGCTGTCGCAGCACGTCGAGTCCGCTGCCGTCCGGCAGGAAGACGTCGAGCAGCAGCAGGTCGGGGCGCAGGGTGTGGACCGCGTCCAGCGCCTGAGCCACGGTGGCCGCCTCGGCGACCACCTCGAAGCCCTCGACACGGGACACGTAGTCGCTGTGGATGTGGCTCACCCGGAAGTCGTCGTCCACCACCAGAGTCCGGATCATCCTAGGTCACCTCCCGCCGGCAGGGCCGTGGTGAACAGGGCTCCCCGCGGCGCGGGGGTGACGTCCGGCAGGGGCAGTACGACGGTGAAGACCGCGCCCGGGCCCTCGGAGACCGTGATGGTGCCGCCGTGGCGCTGCACCAGCCGGTGGACGAGGGCCAGGCCCAGGCCGCGCCGGGCGGTGCCCCGGTCCGGCCGGGTGGACCAGCCGTCCTCGAAGACGGCGTCGGCGGCGCCCGGCGGGATTCCCGCACCGCTGTCCGCCACCCGCACGGTCATCTCGTCGATGTCCTCGAGCAGCGAAAGCCGCACCTCACGGCCACTCTCCGGGCGCGGCCCGTCGGCCGCCGCGTCGATCGCGTTGTCCAGCAGGTTGCCGACGACGGTCAGCAGCCGGCGCAGATGCGGCGGGTCCTCGCCGAGTGCGGAGTCGTCGCTCAGCACGAGCCGGACCCCGCGTTCCGCGGCGACGGTGGTCTTGGCCACGATCAGCCCGACCATCAGAGGGTCGCCGATGCGCCGGCGTACGGACTCGGTGAGTGCCTGCTCGGCGCCGGCCGTCTCGACGGCGAACTCGAAGGCGGCGTCGTGATCGCCGATGTCCAAAAGTCCGGCCACCGTGTGCATGCGATTGGTGAACTCGTGCTGCTGGGCGCGCAGTGCGTCGGTCAGGCCGCGCACCGAGTCCAGTTCCCGCAGCAGGCCGACCAGTTCGGTGCGGTCGCGGACGGTGACCACGGCGCCCAGTTCCCGGCCTCGCAGCGCGACCGGCATCCGGTTGACGACCAGGCAGTGGTCGTCGGTCAGCACACTGAGGTCGGTGCCGGTCAGGGAGCCGTCCAGGGCGCGGCGCAGCCGCCCGTCCGGCAGGACGTCCTCCAGCCTGTCGCCGAGCGCGGTGCCGAGGCCGAGCAGGTGGCGGGCCTCGTCGTTGACCACGGTGATCCTGCCGTCGGGGTCGAAGGCGATCACCCCCTCGCGGATGCCGTGGAGCATCGCCTCGCGGTCCTGGAGCAGCCCGGTGATCTCCTCCAACTCCAGTCCGAAGGTCGTCCGCTTCAACCGCCTGGCCAGCAAGAACGCGGCCGTTGAACCAAGAGCGACGGCAATCGCGGCGTACAGGCCGAAGGTGGGCAGCTCCCGCCACAGCTCACCGAGGACGTCGCGCTCCGGGAGGCCCGCCGACACCTCGCCGACCAGCGTGCCGGTGGGCCCGTACAGCGGCGCCTGGCCGTTGGCGGAGCGTCCGGTGGCGCCCTGGTCGATGCCGACGTGCGGACGTCCGTCCCGTGCCGCGAGCGGGTCGGTCACGGTCTTGCCGATCAGCGCCGGCATGGGGTGCGAGTAGCGGATGCCGTGCAGGTCGGTCACGACCACGTACGACGCCCCCGCCGCGGTGCGGATCCGTTCGGCGACGGTCTGGACCACGTCGCCGCCGCCGCCGTACTCCATGGCCTGCTGGATCTGCGGTTCGGCGGCCGTGGTCTGGGCGATGGCCAGTGCGCGCTGTTCGTAGGCGCGATCGAGCTCGGCCCGCTGCGCGACGGCGAACAGCACGAAGCCGATGACGCCGGTGAGCGCGAGGATGACCAGCTGGTTGGCCAGGATCCGCGCGGAGAGCCTCCCCGCCCCGCCGCGGCCGATCCGGATTCGGATGGATATCACAGGTGCGTTCGCCCCTGTCGTACATGTGCCGGGCAGGCCCCTGCGCCGTACCCGTGGTGGCGTGATTGTGCCTGCCTGCGGACATTCTGCCCAGCCCCCTGATCGCTGAGCAGAACGCGCAGAACCCCATTCAACGTGGGAAACCCGCGCAACCTTCGGAAGTCTCGCCGCGCCTCGGCCACAGGCCTACGTTCTCGTCACCCGCCGGAAACATCGGCGCAACCTTCTTTTTCCGACACCTTCCCAAGGCGGTGCGATGCAGTGACCGAATCAGTGACCGGTGCGGCTCCGGCGATCGAGCTGCGCCAGGCGACCAAACGGTTCCGCACCCCGTCAGGCGGGGTCTACACCGCGCTGCGCGACCTCGACATGACGGTGGCCCCCGGCGAGTTCTGCGCGGTGGTCGGCCCGACCGGCTGCGGCAAGTCGACCACTCTCTCGCTGATCTCCGGGCTGGAACAGGTGAACGCGGGACGGACCCTGATCCACGGCGAACCGGTCACCGGGACCGACCCCCGGGTCGGCTTCATGTTCCAGACCGACGCCGTCTTCCCGTGGAAGTCGGTGCTGGACAACGTGGCGGCCGGCCCGCAGTTCCGCGGCACACCGAAGAAGGAGGCCGTCCCCAAGGCGCGGGACTGGCTGCGCCGGGTCGGCCTGTCCGGCTTCGAGGACCGGCTGCCACACCAGCTGTCCGGCGGCATGCGCAAGCGGGTGGCGCTGGCCCAGACGCTGATCAACGAGCCCGAGATCCTGCTGATGGACGAGCCGTTCTCCGCGCTCGACGTGCAGACCCGGCAGATCGTCCAGGACGAGTTGCTGTCCCTGTGGGAACTGACCCGCCCGGCCGTCGTCTTCGTCACCCACGACCTGGAGGAGGCCATCGCGCTCGCCGACAAGGTCGTGGTCCTCACCGTCGGCCCCGGCACGGTCAAGGACACCTTCCCCGTCGACCTGCCCCGCCCCCGCACGGTCCAGGAGATCCGCTTCGACCCGCACTTCATCGAGATCTACGAGCAGATCTGGGAGACCCTCCGCGACGAGGTCACCCTCGCCTACGCCCGCACAGCAGGCGCCAAGACCACTCCCGCCCCCACCTCGGTCTAGGAGACCCGCGATGACCGACCTGCTCATCAATGGGGACCCCGGCCCCGCCGCTCCCCCGCTCCCCGCCGACGAGGCCGCGCTGATCCGCAGCGCGAGGACCCGCACGCGCCGCCGCCGGCTGCTCACCCTGCTCGCGCAGATCGGGCTGGTCGTGCTGGTGCTCGGCGGCTGGCAGCTCGGCGCCTCCAGCGGCTCGCTCGACAAGTTCACCTACGGCTCCCCCGACGGCGTCGTCCAGCAGCTGAAGACCTGGTTCACCGACGGCACCTCGCTCGGCTCCATCTGGCACAACATCGGCGTCACGATGCAGGAGACCGTCCTCGGCTTCCTCATCGGCACCGTCGCCGGAGTCGTCCTGGGGATCGCCCTGGGCCGGATCCGGGCGCTGGCGGACGTGATGGCACCGTTCATCAAGGCGGCCAACTCCATCCCGCGCATCGTGCTCGGCTCGATGTTCATCATCTGGTTCGGCCTCGGCCCGTCCGGCAAGGTCGCGCTCGCCGTGGTGCTGGTCTTCTTCTCGGTCTTCTTCAACGCCTTCCAGGGCACCCGCGAGGTCGACCGCAACCTGATCGCCAACGCCCGCATCCTGGGCGCCTCCGAATGGCGGGTGACCTCCCAGGTCGTCCTGCCCTCGGCGATGACCTGGATCGTCGCCTCCCTCCACGCCGCCTTCGGCTTCGCGCTCATCGGCGCCATCGTCGGCGAGATGCTCGGCGCCCAGGCCGGTCTCGGCCAGCTGATCGCCCAGGCCCAGGGCAACTTCAACGCCGACGGCGTCTACGCCGGAACCCTGATCATCGCCGTGCTCGCCCTGATCGCCGAGTTCCTCGTGACCCGCTTCGAGAAGAAGGTGCTGCGCTGGCGGCCCACTCAGCTGTCGGCCGACAGCGGCCTGTAGTCACCCTCCCGGCCTTCACCACGCACACCGCACACGACACACCACAAAGGAGACCAGCGATGAAGCTGGCCAAGAACACCCTGATCCCCGCCGCCGCCTGCGCGGCCCTGGCCCTCACCCTCACCGCCTGCGCCGGTGGGTCGAGCACCCAGTCCGCCGCCAAGGGATCCGATGGAACGCCCACCGTCAGAATCATGGTCGGCGGCCTGGACAAGCAGATCTACCTGCCGGTGATGCTGGCCCAGAAGCTCGGCTACTACAAGGCGCAGGGCATCAATGTGAAGCTCTCCGACGAACCCGCCGGCGTCGAGGCCGAGACCGCCATGATCTCCGGCCAGATCGACGCGGTCGTCGGCTTCTACGACCACAACATCGACCTGCAGTCCAAGGGGAAGTCCACCGAGTCCGTGGTCCAACTGCTCCAAGCGCCCGGCGAGGTGGAGATGGTCCGCAGCAACGAGGCCTCGAGCATCAAGAGCCCGGCCGACTTCTCCGGCAAGCACCTCGGCGTGACCGGCCTCGGCTCCTCCACCAACTTCCTCACCGAGTACCTGGCGACCAAGAACGGCGTCAAGCCGGGCAAGGCCACCTCCGTCGCCGTCGGCGCGGGCTCCACCTTCGTCGCCGCCATGCAGAACAAGCAGATCGACGCCGGCATGACCACCGAACCCACCATCTCCATGCTGGAGCAGAAGAAGCTGGCCCAGCCGCTGATCGACATGCGCACCGCGGCCGGCGCCAAAGCGGCACTGGGCGGCACATACCCGGCGTCCTGCCTCTACATGACCACGGAGTACGTCCAGAAGAACCCTGCCACCGTGCAGAAGCTCGTCAACGCCTACGTCGAGACGCTCAAGTGGATCCAGACCCACACCGCCGCCCAGATCGCCGACAAGATGCCGGCCGACTACTACTCGGGCGTCGGCAAGGACGTCTACACCAAGGCGTTGCAGAACGAGAAGGGCATGTACTCACCGACCGGCCTGATGCCCTCCGACGGCGCCAAGACGGTCCTGAAGGTCCTCTCCGCCTTCGACCCCACGGTCAAGGGCCACACCGTCGACCTGTCCAAGACCTACACCGACGACTTCGTCAACAAGGCCAAGTGACACCTGCGTCCCTCGTCTCCGGGTGCCCCCCGCCCGCTCCGGGACGAGGGACGTCCGACACCGTCCCGCCGCCGCTCATCCGGCGGCCGCCAGCAGGGCCGTACGGCTGTCCAGGGCTTCGGAGAACTGGTCGAGGACCTGCGCGAGGGCCTCGGCCGGGCCCGGCGCGACGGTCAGGGTGCCGTCGTCGCCCACCACGATGTCCGTGTCGAGCGTGAACCAGCCCTGGACGATGTGCGCGGCGCCCATGGAGCTGAGCACCGGGCGCAGCGCGTAGTCGATCGCCAGGACGTGGGCCGTGGTCCCGCCGGTCGCCAGCGGAAGGACGGTCTTGCCGAGCAGGCCGTACTGCGGCAGCAGGTCCAGCAGGGACTTCAGCAGCCCGGAATAGGCGGCCTTGTAGACGGGCGTGCCGATCACCACCCCGTCGGCCCGGGCGAACAGTTCGGTCGCCTCGACGATCGCCGGGTGCCGGAAGTCGGCGCCGAGGAGGGCCTCGGCGGGCAGGGTGCGGACGTCCAGCGGGATCACCTCGTGCCCCTGGGCCGTCAGCCGCCGGTCCAGGTGGCGCAGCAGCCTGGCGGTACGAGAGGTGGCGGAGGGGCTTCCGGAGACGGACAGGACGGTGGCCATGGTGGACCCTTCGAGAGCGTGAGGTTTTCGTGGGGCTGGTGCGGGACCGCGTACCGCGGCGGACGGCGGCCCCGCACCCCGCGACGGCTACTTGTTGGTCTTGGGCAGGCCGGGCGGGTTGATCTCCGACTTGGTCACGGCCTCGCTGGACAGCCCCCAGCGCTTCAGCACCTTGGCGTACGTCCCGTTCTCGATGACATGGTTGATCGCGTCGGCGAGCGGCTTGGCCAGTCCGTTGCCCTTCTTGGTGGTGGCCGCGATGAGGCCCTGGAGGGAGGAGCCCGCGCCGGAGTAGGTGCCGACGACCTCGGTCCTCCCTGTGGTGGCCGCGTGGTAGGCGGCGGTCGGGTTGGGGCCGAGGTAGAGGTCGATGCGGCCGGACTGGAGGGCGAGGTAGGTGTCGCTGTCGTTCTGGTAGTACTTGATGTCCACCGGCTTGCGGCCGGCCTTCTCGTTCTCCTTGCTCCACTCGATCAGCAGCTTCTCCTGGTTGGTGCCGCTGCTCACGGCGACGGTCTTGCCCGCCACGTCCTCGGGTCCGGTGACCTTGAAACCGCTGCCCTTCTTCGCCTCGAAGCCCAGGTTGTCCTCGCGGTAGGTGGCGAAGTCGTACTTCTCCTTGCGCTCCTCGGTGACGGTGATGTTGCTGAGGCCGACGTCGTACTTGGCGCTGTCCAGGCCGACGAAGATGTTCTCCCAGGAGACCGGGTTGAGGTGCGGCTTGAGGCCCAGCACGTCGGCGACCAGAAAGGCGAGGTCGGGCTCGACGCCGATGACCGTCTTGTTGTCGGTGGCGTAGAAGATCAGCGGCGCGGCGGAGCCGGACGAGTCGACGATCTCCAGCGTGCCTCTCTTGCGGATCTTCTCCGGGACCTCGGCGGCGATGGAGTCGACCTTGCCAGTGGTGACGCGGTCCTGGTCCGGGCTGATGTTGATCTTCGTCTTGCCGCCCGACTTGGCCGCGACCTCGGTCGTGCCGCCGTCGGAGGGGTTGCTGCACGCGGCGAGGACGAGGGCGGCGGTCAGTCCCAGCGCGGCGGCGGTCGTGCGGCGGGCGATCGAGGGGGACATGGTCGTGCTCCTTGCGTGGGTTGCGTGGGTTGTGTGGGAAACCGGGGTGAGAGCCGGTCAAACGGGGGTGAGAGCCGGTCAGAGGACCTTGGAGAGGAAGGCGCGGGTGCGCTCGTGCCGCGGGGCGTCCAGCACGGCCGCGGGCCGCCCCTGCTCCACGACCACACCGTCGTCCATGAACACCACGGTGTCGGCGACCTCGCGGGCGAAGCCGATCTCGTGGGTCACGACGATCATGGTGGTTCCCGTGCCGGCCAAGTCCTTGATGACGTCGAGGACTTCGCCGACCAGTTCCGGATCGAGCGCCGAGGTGGGCTCGTCGAAGAGCAGCACCTTGGGTTCGAGGGCGAGTGCGCGGGCGATGGCCACGCGCTGCTGCTGGCCGCCGGAGAGCTGCCGCGGGTAGGCGTCGGTCTTGTCGGCGAGTCCGACCCGCTCCAGCAGTCGGCGGGCGGTCTCCTCCGCCTCCTTGCGCGGCCGGCGCAGCGCGGAGACGGGCGCCTCGACGAGGTTGTCCAGCACGGTCAGATGGGGGAAGAGGTTGAAGTTCTGGAAGACGAACCCGATGTTGGTGCGCTGCTTCAGAACGTCCTTCTCCTTCAGCTCGTGCAGCTTGTCCCCGGAGCGGCGGTAGCCGATGAGCTCACCGTCGATGCTGATCCAGCCGCTGTTGACCTTCTCCAGGTGGTTGATCGTGCGCAACAGCGTGGACTTCCCGGAGCCGGACGGGCCGAGGATCACCGTGACCTGGCCGGCGCGGACCTGGAGGTCGACGCCGCGCAGCACCTCCAGCGGGCCGAAGCTCTTGTGGACGCCGTGGACGTCCACCATCACGTCACTCATCGGCTGTCTCCCAGGGTCTTGAGGGGCGTGACGGGCTGGTTGCGTTGGGCCGCCGCCGCGCGCAGGTTGCGGACGAAGCGCCGGACGCGCTGGAGCGGGGTGGGCGGCGGGGTGCGGTTGGCGCCCCGGGCGTAGCGGCGCTCCACGTAGTACTGGGCGACCGACAGCAAGGAGGTCAGTACGACGTACCAGGCGGTGGCGACCAGCAGCAGCGGGATCACCCTGCCGTTGCGGCCGTAGATGACCTGCACCTGGTAGAAGAGCTCGCCGATGGACATCACGTAGACCACCGAGGTGCCCTTGAGCAGGCCGATGATCTCGTTGCCGGCCGTGGGCAGGATGGCGCGCATGGCCTGCGGCAGCACGATGCGCCGGATCTGCCGCAGCCGGGGGATGCCCAGTGCGGCGGCCGCCTCCAGCTGTCCGTGGTCGACGGAGATGACGCCGCCGCGCACGATCTCGGCGGCGTAGGCGGCCTGGTGCAGCGTCAGCCCGATGATGGCGGCGCCGATGGTGCCGATGAGGCTGTTGCTGTCGACGGACCAGAACACCGGCCCGAAGGGGATGCCGACGCCCAACCTCTCGTACAACGCGCTCAGGTTGAACCAGAACACCAGCTGGACGATCATCGGGATGGACCGGAAGATCCAGATGTAGGTCCAGGCGACGGTCTGCAGCACCGGGCTGCGCGACAGCCGCATGAAGGCCAGCACGGTGCCGAGGAGGAAGCCCAGCACGGTGGCGTAGGCGGTGAGCTGGAGGGTGACCCACACCGCCTGGACGATCGTCTCGGACAGGACGTAGTCGCTGAAGACGCCCCACTCCCAGACCGGGTTGGTGGCCAGACCGTGCGCGAACTGGGCGACCAGCACGATCACGGCGACGGCCGCCGCCCAGCGGGCGTAGTGGCGGGCGGGGACGACCTTGAGCGAGGCCGGGTCGTCCGGGGCGGGCGGGGCCCCGGGGTCGGTGCCCGGGGAGGCCGCGCCGGGTGGCGCGGAGGCGGAATCGGTGGTGAGTCCCATCGTGGCGTTCCTGCTCACTCGTTACGTGTGCACTCGTTACGTGTGCTCGGGCGGGTTGATCCGCGACGTCTCGATCGCGGATGCGGAGGTGCCCCACTTCTTGAGGATCCGGGCGTACGTGCCGTCCTCGATCAGCTCGTTGACGGCGGCCTGGAAGGCCTTGGTGAGCGGGGAGCCCTTCTTGAAGGCGAAGCCGACGTCGAGTCGGTGGAACTCGCCGAGGAAGGTGGTCTGCGAGGCGGGCCGGGCCGCCTGATAGCGCAGGCCGTTGATGGTCGACATGATCACGTCGATCCGGCCCTGCTGGAGCGCGGTGAGCGTCGCCCCGTTCTCCGAGTAGACCTTCACGTCGTACGGCTTCTTGCCCGCCTTGGCGCACACCCCCTTCCGCGCGGTGAGGGTCGACTCGAAGGTGGTGCCGGCGCCGGTGCCGATGGTCAGCCCGCACAGCTGGGTGAGGTCGGTGACCTTCGTGCCGAGCGCGGTGTTGCCCTTCTTCACCGCGAAGCCCTGGCCGTCGTTGATGTAGGTGACGAAGTCGATGGTCTTCAGGCGGTCGCTCGTGACGCCGAAGTTGCCGGTGCCGAAGTCGTACTTGCCGCTGCCGAGGGCGGGCAGGATCGTCTCGAAGGAGGCGTCCTGCCGCTCCAGCTTGACGCCGAGCACCTTGGCCGCCGCGTCGGCGATGTCGATGTCCTGGCCGGCGGGCGCCTTGTCCGCGCCGTTCGGGTAGTACGCCCCGGGCGGGAACCCGATCGAGCTGCCGACGCGGAGCGTGCCGGCCTCGCGTACGTCGGCGGGCAGCAGGGCGGCGACGGAGTCCACCTTCCGTACGGCGGCGACCGGGTCGTCGGTCGGCGCGGGAGAGGCCTGAGCACCCGCCGCCGTTGCGCCGGTGTCGCCGGAGCCGCAGGCGGTCAGTGCCAGGAGCGGCAGCAGCGCGAGGGCGGCGGCGATACGCGGGCGGGTTCTGATCCCGGGGAGGTTCACAGGTCGGAGGCCTTTCGGGTGCGCGACCGGGCGTTGAGGTGCTTCTCGAACGGCAGCGGGCCGATGGTTTCCGGGTCGGCCTCGGTGTCGAACAGCGGTGTGTAGCCGGTGGCCAGGTACAGGCCGCGGGCCTCGGGCTGGCGTGGACCGGTGGTCAGGTGGATCCGCCGGTAGCCGCGGGCGCCCGCCTCGCGCTCCAGCTCGGCGACGACACGGCGGGCGAGGCCGCGGCGGCGGTGGGCGGAGTGCGTCCAGATCCGCTTCAGCTCGGCCGTGGTCGCGTCGTAGCGGCGGAAGGCACCGCCCGCGACGGGCTCACCGCGCTCCAGCAGCAGCAGGAGCAGTCCGCCGTAGGGCGGGGTGAACTCCTTGTCGGGATAGCGGGCGATCTCGGCGTGGGCGTCCTTGCCGTAGCGCGTCGAGTACTCGTCGCCCAGTTCGCGCAGCAGGGGTGTCACCCGCGGGTCCGAGACGGGGACATGAATGACCGTCAAGTCCGCTTCCGCCAAAGGTGGCTGGGCTACGGAAGTCATTCGCCCACCGCCGTGAGGGTCTGCGTCCGACGTGCCGCACGCTCGGCGTCGCGCTTGGCGACCTCCTCGCGGACGATCGGGATCACGTACCGGCCGAAGTCGATGGCATCGCCCAGCAGGTCGTAGCCGCGGGCGGAGAGAATGTCGACGCCGAGGTCGTAGTAGTCGAGGAGTGCCTGGGCGACCGTCTCCGGGGTGCCGACCAGGGCGTTGGAGTTGCCCGCGCCGCCGGTCGCGGCGGCGGTCGGGGTCCACAGGGCGCGGTCGTAGCGCTCCCCCGCCTCGGCGATGGCGACGAGGCGCTGCGAGCCGGCGTTTTGAGGGGTGCCGTCGCGGTGGTGCCGTACGAGACCGGCCTCGCGCCGTTCCCGGATGGCGCCGACCGTGCGGTGAGCCTTCTCCCAGGCCAGCTCCTCGGTCGGGGCGATGATCGGGCGGAAGGCGACCTGGATGCGGGGTACGTCGGCGCGGCCCGCGGCCTTCGCGGCGGCCCTCACGTTCTCGATCTGCTCGGCGGTCTTCGCCAGAGGTTCGCCCCACAGGCAGTAGATGTCGGCCTCGGCGCCTCCGGCGGCGTACGCGGCGGGCGACGAGCCGCCGAACGAGACGTTCGGGCGGGGCTGCTGGACGGGGAAGACGTCGCTGACGAAGTCGTGGAAACGGTAGTGCTCGCCCTCGTGGTCGAAGGTCTCGTGGGTGGTCCAGATCTTCTTGACGATCCGGATGTACTCGCGGGTGCGGGCGTAGCGCTCGTCCTTGGTGAGGGTGTCGCCCTCGCGGCCCTGCTCGTGGTCGTTGCCCCCGGTGATGAAGTGCACGGTCAGCCGGCCGTCGCTGATCCGGTCGAGGGTGGCGAAGGTCTTGGCGGCGAAGGTGGGGTACGAGACGTTGGGCCGGTGGGCGAGCAGGATCTGGAGGCGGTCCAGCCTGCTCGCGATGTACGCGGCGGCCGGAGCGGGGTCCGGCGATCCGGAGCCGTAGGCGAACAGCACCCGGTCCCAGCCGTGGTCCTCGTGTGCCCGGGCGAGTCGGAGGGTGTACTCCTTGTCGAACGCGGCGCCGGAGCGTGGCGTGGTTTCGGAGCCGTCGTTGGTGGCGGCGATGCCGAGGAACTCCACAGGCATGTGAGTGGCCTTTCGGAAGCGACCGCACGCAGGCATGACGGAACGGCCTTGCGTGGAGGCATGGGTGACAGCCCGTCAGAAAGACGGAGCGGTGCGAACGTGACGACGCCGGGCGTCGGGAGAAGCGGAGTCGCGGCAGCGCGCAGAAAGAGAGAACTCGGCCCGCGACGGGGTCACCGAGGGAGGGAAGGGCCGGTCAGACGGCCCGCTGCCGAGTCAGACGCAACACGCGGCCGACCACACCCGACCGAAGTCGATGTGGTCGCGCGAGACCAAGCGCTGATGGGCATTCATGCGATTAATTGAGCAGCACCTCGCGCTCCTCGTCAAGCAGCGCCCAGATGCCGGACCATCACGGCCGGCCGTTCGCACGCGTTGTTGACACATCCGCACGGTGGGCACATACGATCGACGGCGGATCGGCTCCGCCCTGTGCGGCGGCCCCTCCGGCCGCGTTGAGGGACGCGGCGAATGTGACGACGTCGAGCCCCGGCCGCACCGTACCCGCGTGGCGCCTGTGCCGCCGCGCTCCCCTACGAGTGCCACCGGGTGGTCACCGCCCACGCCTGCGAATCCCTCCCCCGGAGAGGCTCCCGATGGTCACGCCTTCCGATGTCACATCAGCCCCTGCCACGAAACCCCCTGAGCGGGCGGGCGCCCCCGGCCCCGAGCTGCCGCGGATCGTGCCGCGCCGGCACATCGGCCGCTGGGCGACCGCCGCCGCCGCGCTGCTCGTCTTCGCGATGGTGCTCAACTCCGTCGTCCGCAACGACGCATTCCAATGGGACGTGGTGGGCCGGTACTTCACCACCACCGCCGTGCTCGACGGACTGCTGCTGACCCTGTGGCTGACCGGTGCGGTGATGGTGCTCGGCTTTCTGTTCGGCACCGTGCTGGCGGTGATGCGGCTGTCGGCCAACCCGGTGCTGCGCACGCTGAGTTGGGGCTACGTGTGGATCTTCCGGTCCACTCCGCTGCTGGTGCAGCTGCTGTTCTGGTTCAACATCGGCGCCCTGTATCCGACGCTCGGTCTCGGCATCCCCTTCGGGCCTGAGTTCGTCACCGTCAAGACGGTGAACCTGCTCGGCCCCACCCTCACCGCCGTCATCGGACTGACCCTGCACGAGACCGCCTACGCCGCCGAGGTGGTGCGCGGCGGCATCCTCTCCGTCGACTCCGGCCAGACCGAGGCCGCGCAGGCGATCGGCCTGAGCAGGCGCCGCACCCTGCGCCGGATCGTCATCCCGCAGGCGATGCGCTCCATCGTCCCGACCGCGGGGAACATGCTGATCGGCACCCTGAAGGGCACGAGCATCGTCAGCGTGCTGGCCGTGCACGACCTGCTGTACTCGGTGCAGCTGATCTACAACCAGACCTACCAGGTCATCCCGTTGCTGATGGTCGCCACGCTCTGGTACATCGCGGTCACCAGCGTGCTCAGCGCGGGCCAGTACTACGTCGAGCGGTACTACGCGCGCGGCAACTCCCGTGCGCTGCCGCCCACTCCCCTGCAACGGCTGCGCGGTCGTCTCTCTGCCGTACGCACCCGGCTGAGCAGGGCGACGGCCGCCGATGCCCGCCCTGCGATCGGCCGTACGCCTTTGCGGTGAGGGCGGAGCCGGTGAACCACGGGTATGCGGTCGTCTAGCCTGGCGGTGTGGTGAGCCTCCCATGAGCTCCGTACCGAGGGAACCCGAGGATCTCGTGCGGGCCCTCGCAGCCGCCGGGATCAGGGACGAGCGGCTGCTCGAGGCCGTGCGGGCGACGCCCCGGGCGTACTTCGTCCCGGCCGGTCAGGAGGCGGCCGCCTACCGGGACGTACCCGTTCCGATCGGGCAGGGGCAGGTCACCACGCAGCCGTCGCTGTCCGCCATGATGATCGAGAGCCTTGGTCTGGAAGGGCGCGAGCACGTCCTCGAGGTCGGGACCGGTCTCGGCTTCCAGACCGCGCTGCTCGCCCGGCTGGCCGCCGACGTGGTCAGCGTCGAGATGCGGCCGGACATCGCCCGGCGGGCGCGCGGCAACCTCGTGCGGCAGGGCGTACGGAACGTGGAGCTGCGGGTCGGTGACGGCAGCGGCGGCGTGCCGGACCGCGCCCCGTACGACGCGGTCATCGTGTCGGCCGCCTTCCCGGACGTGCCCGCTCCGCTCGTCGCCCAGGTGCGGCGGTCCGGCCGCCTGGTCCAGCCGATCGGGACGGGCGGGCACGAACAGGTGGTGTGCTTCGTGCGCACCGCCTCCGGGCTGGAGCGGCGGCGGGTGCTGACCGCGGCCCGCTTCGTCCGGCTGTATGGACGGTACGGCTATCCGCACGGCGAGGCGGATCCTCTCTGAGGTACGGCACGGATACGTCGAGGGGCGGCGGAGGTCCGCGGAGGTGCCGCCGCTACTCGTCCCCGACCTCGTCCCGGCTCGCCTCCTCCGTCTCCTCCCCGGTCGCCTCCCCGACGCGTACGATCGCCAGCGTGATGTTGTCGGGGCCGCCCGCCGCGATGGCGGACCTCCACAGTTCAAAGGCCGCCCGGCCGTCGTCGTACTCCCGCATCACCTGGTCGAGCACGTCCGCCGTCAGCGGGTCGGTCAGACCATCGGTGCAGATCAGGTAGCGGTCGCCGGGCGCCAGGGACGCGGCCGTCACATGGGGAAGGACGGCGCGGTAGCCGGGGCTGCCGCCCAGGCACTGGGTGACGAGGGATGTGGATCGTCAGGTGGCGCGGCTCTCGGTGTGGGCTGCGGGGCAGGGGCTGCGGGTGGTGCGGAGGCCGGGGTCGGCTCGGGCATGAACGGCAACCGGGGCAAGGCCAGGCGGCTGCTGGCCGACCCGCGGGTGGGGCGGGTGGTGGTGGAACACCGGGAGCGGCTGGGCCGGATGAATGTGGAGTTGGTGGAGGCGGCGCTGTCCGCGTCCGGGCGGTCCCTGGTGGTCCTGGACGACGGGGAGCTGGACGACGACCTGGTGCGGGACGTCACCGAGGTGCTCACCTCGTTCTGCGCCCGTTTGTACGGTCGGCGCTCGGCACGCAATCGGACCAGGGCGGCGCTGGCGGCGGCCGCGGAGCCGGGGAACGGGCGTTCTTGAGCCGAACGGGTGACCTCGGGCGGTGTGCGTCGTTGAACCACTCGACGGACTCGACGGACTCGACGGACTCGACGGACTCGACGGACTCGACGGACTCGACGGACTCGACGGACTCGACGTGGGAGGGGGTGGGTGCTGGTGGGTGGTGTGGCGCGTTCGGCATCGGGGCTGCGGGTGCTGGCCCCGCCGCGGCTGGCGGAGTGTTCGGGGGCGTTGGCGGTGCGCACCCGGCTGCGTCTGTCGCCCCAAGACGAAGAGGTCCTGGTCGAGCTGGGCGGTTTCGTGTCGCAGTTGGCGGCCCGGGACCTGGCCGAGCGCGTGTTTTTGGGTGCGGAACATTCCAACGAGGATTTCGCCCGGCGTAAGCGGGAGATCTCCGCGCTGTCGTCGTCCCGGTGGGCGGGCACGATCACCCGGGGCAGCAACGAGCAGTGGGCGCTGGCCCGGCGTGCGCAGGCCGCGCACCTGGAGCGGCTGGATGCGGCGATCACCACGGTGCAGGCGCGCCTCGCGGTGCCGGTGGCGGCGTGCGACGTGGCCACCCGGACCAAGGGCTACCCGAGCGCCCGGGTGCGGGCGGCCAAGCAGCGCAGGCTGGCCCGTCTGGAGGCGGTCGCGGCCCGGGTACGCGCGGATGAGGCGGCCGGACGGGTGCGTGTGGTGCGCGGCGGGAAGGACCTGCTGCACACCCGGCTGCACCTTGAGCAGGCCGGGATGGACGTGCAGGAGTGGCGGCGGCACTGGTTCGAGGCGCGGTGCCGGATCGAGGCCGACGGCGAGGCGGGCAAACGCCACGGCAACCAGACGATCAGCATCGCCCCGGACGGCACCGTCACGATCAAGTTGCCGCCGGAGCTGGCCACCCGCTTCGCCGGGCACTGTGACCGTCACGGCCGCTACACCCTGGACGCCGCCTGCTCCTTCGCCTACCGGAATGCCGAATGGCAGGCGCAGGTGCAGGCACAGCGCGCGGTGGGCTACACGATCCGCTTCGAGAACGGCCGCTGTTACCTGACCGCCGCCTTCACCCCGCCCCGCCCCGATCTGCCCGCGGGGGTGGACGAGGTGACGCTGATGGCCGCGGCCCGGGCGGGCGGCATCGTCGGCATCGACCACAACGCCGATCATCTGGCGGCCTGGCGCCTTGATACGCACGGCAATCCGGTCGGGCGTCCGGTCCGCATCGAGGTCGACTACCGAGGCACCACCGCGCGCAGGGACGCGCAGGTGCGGCATGCCTGCTCCGCACTGATCCGGCAGGCGAAGGCCACCGGGGCGACCGCGCTGGTGATCGAGGACCTCGGCTTCGACACCAGCCGCGAGCAGTGCGGCTGGACCGGCAGAGCCGGCCGCGCGTTCCGCAGCACGGTGGCGGGCATGCCGACCGCGAAGTTCGCCGCCCGTCTGGTGGCGATGGCGCACCGGGCGGGTCTGGCGGTGATCGTGGTCGATCCGGCGTATTCGAGCCGCTGGGGTGCCGCTCATTGGCGCGCCGCCACCAGTACGGCAGTACAAGAGACGTCCCGGCACGACGCTGCGGCGATCGTGATCGGGAGGCGTGGCCAGGGCCTGGGCGCGCGACGCAGGGCAGAGAAGACCGTACCCCTCAAGAAGAAGGAAGCCGCCCCAGCTGGTAACAGCACACCGTGTGCGACGACACGCGGCCGGGCCGGTACGGAAGACCATCGCCCCCACACCGCGCACACACCCACCCGGCCCCACCACGCACCCAGGGCCCGCGCCTGCCCCGAGGACCGTGCACACGATGCACGCCGCCGACGAAAACAGGCAACGGCCCAGCCCGCCGAAGACCGTTCGCGGCAGGCCACTGACAGGCAGTCCTGGACGCAGGACTCACTATGGCTCAGTGAATAGGAACGGTGCTCTGTCGTCGACGCTCACCGACCCGGCTGTCGCCCACGTTGAACGCCAGCAGCGAGCCGGGCTGTACGACGACTCCGGCGACCGTCGTCCCCATCGCGGCGAGCTCGCTTCCCTCGACGCCGGCGGCCTCGTACACGGCGCGGTTGCAGGCGTGCAGTGCGCCGCAGACGGCGTCCTCGCCTCTCAGGACGGGGCTGATCGAGGCGATCCGGCAGACGACCAGGGCACTGGCCACGTAGCCGGCGGGATGCCCGCCGAGCCCGTCGGCGACGGCGAGGGGCGTCCCGAGCGGGAACCAGGGTCTGCGGATTCTCGGGTCACGGTGGCGCACAACGTCCACGGTCCGACGACGAGGCTGTCCTCGTTCCGGTCGCGGAGCAGACCCGGATGGCTCAGCGCACTCACAGCGACATACGGCATGGAGCGCCACCGCCTTCGGACAGGACGTCGGGCAATGGCTGCCTAGGCACGTCGTCCCGTGCCGCGGCGCAGGGCCGCTTGCCTGCCTCAGCTCCCGGTCGGCGTGAGCACCACGAAGTCCGCGTTCGACGGGTCGAGGCAGACGGCCAGCCGGCCGACGCCCTCCGCGTCCTCCGGGCCCATCTGCACGCTGCCGCCGTTCTCGGTGACCTTGGCGACCGCGGCGTCGCAGTCGGTGACGTTGAAGACCGGGTGCCAGTACGGCCGCCCGCCGGCCAGGGCGAGGTTCTCCTTGGGGAGCTCCATGAGGCCGCCCTGCATGCGCTCCTCGGGAAGCCCGGAGGGGGTGATGAGGATGTAGTTGCCCCCGCCGCCCGGCAGCTCCATGTCGCTGAACTGCCAGTCGAAGACACCGCCGTAGAACTCCTTGGCCGCCGCGGCGTCGCTCGTGTACAGCTCGGTCCAGGACAGCGAGCCCGGCTGGTCCGCCAGTTCGAAGCCCGTGTTCTTCCTCGGCTGCCAGACGGCGAACTGGCCCCCCAGCGGGTCGCTGTACTGCGCCATCCGGCCCCAGTCGTCGAGGTCTCTCGGCGGCACCCGCACCTCGCCGCCCGCGCGCTCCACGGCCTGGGTGGTGGCGTCCGCGTCGGTGACGGCGAAGTAGATCATCCAGGCCGAGCGCGCGCCCTCCTCGGTGAGCTTGCCGAGCCCGGCGACGGTCTTGCCGTCCTTCCGGAACATCCCGCCTTCCATGTCCTGCCCCTCGCCCATGGACTCGTACTCCCAGCCGAGCACCGCGCCGTAGAAGGCCGCGGTCGCCCGGACGTCGGGGGTACCGAGGTCGAGCCAACAAGGGGAGCCGGGAGTGAGGTCAGTGGTGATCACGGCGATTCCCTTTCGCAGGTCCTGTGTCATCTCAGCCTGACACCCGGCACTGACAATCGCGCGTCGGCCGGTGTGCGGTGTGGACCGTAGCGTGCGCTGCCCGGTGCCGGCCTCCAGCGGATGGGCGGACGGCTACTCCAACGCCGTGACCCGGCTGCTCGGCCATCTGGACGTGCCGCGCAAGGGACTGATCGGCCCCTGGTCGCACAAGTTCCCCCACCTCGGGGAGCCGGGCCCAGGCCGAGCGCGGCCGGCATCAGCAGCGCGCCGAACAGGCCCTGCAGGACGCGGCGCTCGCCCGGCACACGATCGAACCTTCATGCCAGTGCGTTCACCGCTGCCGCGAACAGGCGGGGCAGGCGTGCCGCGGTGGGCATGATGTGCGGGGCGAGCGCCGGCTGCTGACGGGCCCTCACCAGGAGTTCCGTCAGGAGGCGGTGCCGGCGGGTCGCGCGGCTCCAGTCGGTCTCGTAGCGGCTCGGTGTGCCGCGGCGCACGTTGGCGACCAGGGCTTCGGCGCCGGTGAGGGCGAGGGAGACGCCCTCACCGGTCAGCGCGTCGATGTATCCGGCGGCGTCGCCGACGAGCAGGACCCGCCCGTGGGCGCGGGTCCGGGCTCTCTGGCGCAGCGGTCCCGCGCCTCGCACCGCGGTGACGGCCGCTTCCGGGGGGAGGCGGGCCGCCAGTGCGGGGAAGCCGTCCAGTTGGGTGGTGAAGGGGGCTCGCCGGGCCGTCAGCAGGGCGATGCCGACGAGGGCGGGGCCGAGCGGGGTGACGTACGCCTCCGCGTGCGCTCCCCAGTGCACTTCGACGTACGGGGACCAGGGGGGCACCGCGTAGTGCCGGCGCAGCCCGTATCGGGGTGCCCCGGCCCCCCGGGGCTTCGTCTCCAGGCCGAGGGCACGGCGCACGGGTGAGTGCAGGCCGTCCGCGGCGACCAGCCACCGGGCGCGCAGCCCCGTGCCGGGGACGGTCACACCCGTGGTGTCCTGCCGTACTTCCTCCACCCGCAGGGGCAGTACCGGCACCCCCGCGTCCAGGACGGCCCGGTGCAGGGCGCCGTGCAGGTCGGTGCGGCGCACGCCGAGGCCGGGGCCGTACCGGAACGCGGCCTGGACCTGGCGGGGTCCCTGGAGGTAGCGGATGCCGGTGAGGGGGTGGCCGGGGACCTCCAGGCCCAGGGCGGTGAGGGCGCGGACGGCGCCGGGCATCAGGCCCTCACCGCAGGCCTTGTCGACCGGCGCCGGGCGTGGTTCGGCGATGACCGTGTCGAGACCGGCGCGTGCGGCGTGCAGGGCGGTGGCGAGGCCGGCCGGTCCGCCTCCGACGATCAGCAGGTCGTGGCCGCCGCTCACGCGGGCACCGCTTGGGTGAGGGCCGCGTTCTCGCAGCGGATTCGGACCGTGAGCAGCACCGCGTTGGCGACGGTGAACACCGTCGCGGTCAGCCATGCGGAGTGCACCAGGGGCAGGGCGGCGATCTCCACGACGACCGCGACGTAGTTGGGGTGGCGCAGGAAGCGGTAGGGTCCGGCGCCGACCAGGCGCGCTCCGGGAACGACGATGACCCGGGTGTTCCAGTACGGCCCGAGTGTGGTGATGCACCACCAGCGCAGGGCCTGGGCCAGTACGGCGAGCGCCAGCATGGGCCACCCCAGAGCGGGCAGGAACGGCCGGTCGGCGAGCACGGGTTCGAGCAGACAGCACGCGAGCAGGCCCGTGTGCAGAGCGACCATGACCGGGTAGTGGCCACGGCCGTGCTCCACACCGGCGCGGGCGAGGGTCCAGGCCGCGTTGCGCCGGGCGACGAGGAGTTCGGCGACGCGTTCGGCGGCGACGGCGAGGACGACAAGCGTGTACCAGGGCATGAGGATCACTCACCAGCGCAGCAGGACGAGTTCGGAACAGAATCCCGGGCCCATCGCCATGAGCACTCCCCACGTACCGGGCTCGGGCCGACGGGATTCCCGGATGCCCTGCAGGATGTGCAGGACGGAGACGGAGGACATGTTCCCCACCGTCGCGAGGGAGCGCCGCGCGGAGTCCAGGGCGTCGTCGGGCAGGCCGAGGGCGTCGGTCATGGCGGAGAGGATCCGGGGGCCTCCGGGGTGGCACACCCAGGTCCCGATGTCGTCGGTGGTGAGGCCGTGTTCCGCCAGGAAGGCACGCAGGTGCCGGCCGAAGTGGTCCCGCACGATGCCCGGAACACCGGCATCGATCACGACGCGGAATCCTCCCGCGCCGATGTCCCACCCCAGGAGCTGTTCGGTGTCCGGATACAAGCGGCTGCGCGTGGCGACCACGCAGGGCCCGGCCGCCTCCGGGCCGGCGCTGCCGCTGTCACGGCCACCGCCGTCGCCGCGTGCGACGAGCGCTGCCGCACCGTCGCCGAACAGGGCGCCGGCGACGAGGTTGGCGCGGGAGTCGTCGCGCTGCTGGAGCGTCAGCGAGCACAGTTCGACGGTGAGCAGCACAGCGGTGTCGTCGGGGTGTCCGCGCAGGTAGTCGTGCACCCGGGCGAGGCCGGCGGCGCCCGCCGCGCAGCCCAGGCCGAACACCGGAAGCCTTTTCACGTCGGGCCGCAGCCCCATGCGCGCGGCCAGCCGGGCGTCGAGCGACGGGGCGGCGACGCCGGTGATGGAGGCGCACACCAGCAGGTCGACATCGGCCGGCCCGAGTCCCGCCTCCTTCAGGGCGCCGGTGAGGGCTTCCTCGCCCAGTTCGAGGCCCGCCGCCAGCCACGCGTCATTGCTCTGCCCGAAGTCGGCGAGACCGGCGTACCGCTCGATCGGCAGGGCGAGATGACGCGTGCGCACACCGGCGGACGCGTGCAGGCGGCGCAGCACGGCGCGGTCCGCGCCCGGAGGCAGGCACAGGTCGCCGATCGGCTCGGTGAGGTCGTCCTGGGCGTAACGGTGCGGCGGCAGCGCCGTGTGGACGGCGGCGACCGTGGTCGCCGCGGCGGGCACGGAGGTCCGGCGCGGCGCGGTGGGCGGGGAAGGAGCCTGGTCGACGATCAAGGGGACACGCATGTCGGTAATGCCTTCCTCGCCCTGGACGCGGGATTACCTTGCACACGTGTCTCTCCACCCGTCTGGGGTTCTCTCGCGTACGACACACCGTGTCCCGGTGTTGCTGCGCTCCTGCCACCTGGAGCCGGCGCTCGCCGTGACGGTGTTCGTGACCGCACTGGCCGTGGCGGCGGGCCGCGGGGCGGCGGGGTCGGCGGCGGTGGCCGCGGCCGTGCTGGCCGGCCAGCTCTCGATCGGCTGGTGCAACGACGCGGCCGACGCGCGGCGCGACACGGTCTGCGGGCGCCGCGACAAGCCCGTGGCCACCGGCGAACTCCCGCCCCGGGGGGCGGCTGTCGCGGCCGGGGCGGCCCTGGGGCTGTGCGTGCCGCTGTCACTGCTGAGCGGCGCCGCCGCGGGAGCGGCGCACCTGGGGGGCGTGGCCGCGGGCTGGGCCTACAACCTGCGGTTGAAGCGCACGGTGCTCTCGCCGCTGCCGTATGCCGCGGCCTTCGGCGCGCTGCCCGCCTTCGTCACGCTCGGTCTGCCGTCGCCGTCCTGGCCCGCCTGGTGGGCGGTGGCCGCGGGGGCGCTGCTGGGCGTGGGGGCGCACCTGGTGAACGTCCTTCCGGACATCGAGGACGATCTCGCGACCGGTGTGCGCGGGCTGCCGCAGCGGCTGGGCCGTCCGGCCTGCCGATGGCTGGCCCCGTTCGTGATGCTGGCGGCCGTGGGCGTGGTCGTCGCGGGGCCGCCCGGGCCGGTGGAGACCCCGGACCGGGTACTGGCGGCCGCGTCCGGGATCGTCGCCGTCGCGGGTTCGGCTGTGCCGTCCGGGGCCGCCCGCAGCCGGTGGCCGTTCCGGGCGGCGATCGTGGTGGCCGGCCTGGCTGTGGTCCAGCTCCTGCTGCGGGGCTCGGACATGGCCTGACCACGGCCCCGTACGACGCGGCCACGCCCTCGGCGGATCCCTCGGAGGCGGGCCTCGGCGGCAAGGGCGTCGACAAGGCCACCGGCGGCGCGGCCGCGGGCAACGGCGCCGCGCCCGTGAGGGCCGGAGCATCCCCGGCCGGCTGCGGCGGACGTTCGTCCACTGGCCCTTCCCACCGGACGAGGCTGCTGCCGGACCCCCTCGGGCCGGACAGCGGACCGGCGCTGTACGCCGAGGCTCCCTTCCGGGAAGCTGATCAGGAGCATGCCGCGCCCGGCACCGGAGAGGACTGAAGGCACGTGACCACCGAGCCCCCCACTGCGACGCCCCTGCGTTGCGCCGTACTCGACGACTACCAGGGCGCCGCCCTCACGCACGCGGACTGGACGGCCCTCGCGGGGAAGGTGGACGTGCGCGTCCTGCGGGAGCACCTCACCGACCGGGAGAAGCTGGTCGACGCGCTCGCCGGCTGCGAGATCGTCGTGGTCATGCGGGAGCGGACGCCCGTCGACGCGGACCTGCTGCGTCGGCTGCCGCGGCTGCGGCTGCTCGTCACCACGGGCATGCGCAACGCCTCCATCGATCTCGCGGCAGCCGCCGCCGCGGGGGTGACCGTCTGCGGCACGGCCAGCAGCAGCACCCCGCCGGTGGAGCTGACCTGGGCGCTGATCCTGGGCCTGGCACGGCAGTTGACGGTCGAGAACCGGGCCCTGCGGGAGAACGGGCCGTGGCAGTCCACGGTGGGCCAGGACCTGCACGGCCGGACGCTGGGGCTGCTCGGACTCGGCAAGATCGGCAGCCGTATGGCGCGGGTCGGCGCGGCCTTCGGCATGGAGGTCCTCGCCTGGAGCCAGAACCTCACGGCGGAGCGCGCGTGGGCCGAGGGCGCTCAACTGGCCGACAGCAAGGAGGACCTGCTGCGGCGCAGTGACTTCGTGTCGATCCACCTCGTGCTGTCCGAGCGGACCCGCGGCCTGCTCGGCGAGGCGGAACTACGTGCCATGAAGCCCAGTGCCTATCTGGTCAACACCTCCCGCGCCGGGATCGTCGACCGGGCGGCGCTGCTGAGCACTCTGCGCGAGGGCCGGCTCGCCGGGGCCGGCCTCGACGTCTTCGAGACCGAGCCGCTGCCCGCCGACGACCCCCTGCGCTCCCTGCCGAACGTCCTGGCCACGCCCCACCTCGGCTACGTCACCCAGGCCAACTACCGCACCTTCTACGGCCAGGTGGTGGAGGACATCACCGCCTTCCTCGCCGGGGAACCGGTCCGGCTGCTGCGAGCGGGCTGATCACGGGCGGCCTCACCCCTTCCTCAATTCGATGACGTTTTGCCTAAAAGGTTTAGGCAAATGCATAATCGAGTACGCCGAGCGGGAGGAACGGTATGGCGCGCGCAGGACTCACCACGGAACGCCTGACCACAGCGGGTGCGGAACTGGCCGACGAGGTCGGCTTCGACCAGGTGACCGTCTCCGCGCTCGCCCGTCGGTTCGACGTCAAGGTCGCGAGCCTGTACTCGCACGTGAAGAACTCCCAGGACCTCAAGACCAGGATCGCCCTGCTCGCCCTCGAGGAGCTCGCCGACCGGGGCGCCGCCGCGCTGGCCGGGCGGGCCGGCAAGGACGCCCTGACCGCCCTGGCGAACGTCTACCGCGACTACGCCCGGGAGCACCCCGGCCGCTACGCCGCGGCCCAGTTGAGACTCGACCCGGAGGCGGCGGCCGCCGGCGCCGGCGGCAGGCACGCCCGGATGACGCGGGCGATCCTGCGCGGCTACGACCTGACGGAGCCGGACCAGACGCACGCGGTACGGCTCCTGGGCAGCGTCTTCCATGGCTATGTCAGCCTGGAGATGGGGGGCGGGTTCAGCCACAGCGCCCCCGACTCGCAGGAGACCTGGTCACGGATCCTGGACGCCCTCGACGCCCTGTTGCGGAACTGGCCCGCCCCTCCCCACACCCCCTGAGGCCGACACCATGCACACCAGCAAGCACGACTGGATCAGCACGCCCATCACCGCGGACCTCCTGCGCGGCGCCCTCGAACTGGAACGCACCGAGACCGGTGTGCTGCCGCACCGGCTGCCCGCGTGGGCCCGCGCCCAGTGTGCCGACGGGCAGCTGGCCATGGCCGAGGCCCAGTCCTCCGGCGTACGGCTGGTCTTCCACACCGGGGCCACCGCCGTCGAGCTGGACACGCTGCCCACCAAACGCGCGTATGTGGGCGCCCCGCCCCTCCCGGACGGCGTCTACGACCTGCTCGTCGACGGCCGCCTCGCCGGCCAGGGCAGTGTCACGGGCGGCAACACGCTGACCATCGACATGGCCACCGGGACCGCCGAGAGGCAGCCCGGCCCGCCCGGCACCCTCCGCTTCACCGACCTGCCCGAGGGCGTCAAGGACGTGGAGATCTGGCTGCCGCACACCGAGATCACCGAACTCGTCGCCCTGCGCACCGACGCCCCCGTCGAGCCCGCGCCGGACCCGGGCCGCCGGGCGTGGCTGCACCACGGCAGCTCCATCAGCCACGGCTCCAACGCCGCGAGTCCCACCACCACCTGGCCCGCCCTCGCCGCCCTGCTCGGCGGCGTGGAACTGATCAACCTCGGCATGGGCGGCAGCGCCCTGCTCGACCCGTTCACCGCCCGCACCCTGCGGGACACGCCCGCCGACCTGATCAGCGTCAAGATCGGAATCAACCTGGTCAACGCCGACCTGATGCGGCTGCGCGCCTTCACCCCCGCCGTCCACGGCTTCCTCGACACCATCCGCGAAGGCCACCCCACCACCCCGCTGTTGGTCGTCTCCCCCATCCTGTGCCCCATCCACGAGGACACGCCCGGACCGAGCGCTCCGGACTTCAGCTCCCTCAGCACCGGCCGACTGCGGTTCCGGGCCATGGGTGACCCGGCCGAACGCGCGACCGGGAAACTGACCCTGGGGGTCATACGGGACGAGCTCACCCGGATCGTGGCGCAGCGCGCGGCCGACGACCCGCACCTGCACTACCTCGACGGCCGCGAGCTGTACGGCGAGGCGGACTCCGCCGCACTGCCGCTGCCCGACGATCTCCACCCGGACGCCGCCACCCACCGCCGCATCGGGGAACGCTTCGCCGCACTGGCCTTCAGCGGCGACGGAGTCTTCGTGGACGGCGGTGTCTGAAACACCACACCCGTTTGCTCCCCGTCGGCCGGCTCCGCCTCACGGACGTGAGGCGCGCAGGTAAAGCGCATGTGACGAAACTGTTGACGCGGGCATGCCCCCAACCTATCTTCTGACCGAATTTACGAACCACGTTCGGAATCACGGACAGGACGGTCCCCCCATGCGTCGGCTGCTCGTCGGTGTGATCGCCGTACTCATCGCCCTGGTCTCGGCCACGACCCAGCCGGCCGCCGCGGCCGACGGCCGCCCCTACACCAACCCGCTCAAGTCGTCCAAGGGCGCCGACCCGTGGCTGGAGTACTACGACGGCGACTACTACCTGATCACCACGACGTTCACCGGCGTCCTCGGTATGCGCAAGTCGCCCACCCTGGCGGGTCTGGCCACCGCGCCCACCGTGCAGGTGTGGTCGGACACCACGTCGACGCGCAACACCAACATCTGGGCGCCGGAGATCCACTTCCTCGACGGCAAGTGGTACCTGTACTACTCCGCCGGGCAGAGCGGCGTCGCCTGCTGCGACTCGCAGCGCACGCACGTCCTTCAGAGCGCCGGGACAGATCCGATGGGCCCGTACACCTACAAGGGCTCGCTGACCGGATCGAACCTGACGCCGGGTGGCTGGCTGATCGACGCGAGCGTGTTGAAGGCGAACGGCCGGCTCTACCTCCTCGGCAGCGGCTTCGTGAACGGCGGTGCGCAGAGCCTGGTCATCGCGCCGATGAGCAATCCGTACACCCTCGCCAGCCGCACCTTCACCGTCATCTCCAGTCCGACGCTGAGCTGGGAACGGTCGGGCTCCCCCGTCAACGAGGCCCCCGAGCCGCTCTACCACGACGGCCGCACCTTCCTGACGTACTCCGCGAGTTCCTGCCAGACGGCCGACTACAAGCTGGGGCAACTTGAGCTGACCGGCTCCGATCCGCTCAACCCGGCGTCGTGGACGAAGAAGCAGACACCGGTCTTCCAGCGCAGTGACGCGAACGGCGTCTACGGCCCCGGCCACAACGGCTTCTTCACCTCGCCCGACGGCACCGAGAACTGGATCGTCTACCACGCCAACTCCGCGTCGAACGGCGGCTGCGGCAACGCCCGGACCACCCGCGCCCAGGAGTTCACCTGGAACGCCGACGGCACCCCGGACTTCGGCACCCCGGTCGCCCTCGGCGACACGCGCCCCGGCCCGTCCGGCGAGACGGCGGCCACCCCGACGTCGTACACCCTCGTCAACCGCAACAGCGGCAAGTGTCTGGACGTCGAGGGCGGCAACACGGCCAACGGCACCAACGTCCTCCAGTGGACCTGCACCGGCGGCGCCAACCAGAAGTGGCGTGTCGAGGACCTCGGCGACGACACCAGCCGGCTGGTCAACGCCGGCACGGGCGGCGTGCTGGACGCGGCCGAGTGCTCCACCGCCGACGGCGCCGACCTGCGTCAGTGGTCCTGGCTGGACAACAAGTGCCAGCGCTACCGGCTCGTATACACCGCGACCGGCGACCACGTCCGGATCGTGAACGAGAACAGCGGCAAGGTCGCCGACGTCGCGAACTGCGGTACCGCCGACGGCAGCGACGTACGGCAGTGGTCGTGGCTGAACAACACCTGCCAGCAGTGGCGCCTCGTCCCCACCACCTGATCACCCCCCTCGCTCTGACCTGTGATCTGGAGAACTCCCTTGAGACGCAACGCCGTACGGCTCCTCATGGCCGTCCTCGTCGCCCTGGCGGCCTGTCTCCTCGGCCCCGGCACCACCGCTCAGGCCGCCGTGCCGGTCTCCCCCGCCGTGACGTACACCAACCCGATCGCGGAGAAGCGCGCCGACCCGCACATCTTCAAACACACCGACGGCTACTACTACTTCACCGCGACCGTCCCCGAGTACGACCGCATCGTGCTGCGCCGGGCGACCACCATCCAGGGCCTGAAGACCGCCCCCGAGACGACGATCTGGACCAAGCACGCCAGCGGCGTGATGGGCGCGCACATCTGGGCGCCGGAGATCCACTTCATCGACGGCAAGTGGTACGTGTACTTCGCGGCCGGCGCCACCAACGACGTGTGGGCGATCCGGATGTACGTCCTGGAGGGCACCGGAGCCAACCCGCTGACCGCGACCTGGACGGAGAAGGGCCAGATCAGGACCACGTGGGAGAGCTTCTCCCTCGACGCCACCACCTTCGTCGTGAACGGCGTCCGCTACCTCTCCTGGGCCCAGCGCAACCCGGCCGAGAACAACAACACCAGCCTGTTCGTCGCGAAGATGGCCAACCCCTGGACCATCCAGGGCACCCCGGCGGAGATCTCCCAGCCCACGCTGTCCTGGGAGACGATCGGATTCAAGGTCAACGAGGGCCCGGCGGTCATCCAGCACGGCGGCAAGGTCTTCATGTCGTACTCCGCCAGCGCCACCGACGCCAACTACTGCCTGGGGCTGCTGACGGCGTCCGCCTCCGCCGACCTGACCAACCCGGCCTCCTGGAGCAAGAGCTCCCAGCCGGTCTTCAAGAGCAGTGCCGCGACCTCGCAGTACGGTCCCGGCCACAACTCGTTCACCGTCTCCGAGGACGGGAAGTCGGACATCCTCGTCTACCACGACCGCAGCTACAAGGACATCAGCGGCGACCCGCTCAACGACCCCAACCGCCGCACCCGCGTCCAGAAGCTGTACTGGAAGGCCGACGGCACGCCCGACTTCGGCATCCCGGTGGCCGACGGAGTCACCCCGCAGCGCCTGTCGTCGTACAACTACCCGGACCGGTTCGTCCGCCACTGGGAGTTCCGCGCCCGGACCGACACCAACGTCTCCCCGCTGGCGGACTCGCAGTTCCGGGTCGTCACCGGTCTGACCGGCAGCGGAACCGTGTCGCTGGAGTCGGCCAACTTCCCCGGCTACTTCCTGCGCCACGACAACTTCGAGGTGTGGCTGGAGAAGAACGACGGCACGGCGCGGTTCGCGGCCGACGCCACCTTCCACCGGCGCGCGGGGCTGTCGGACTCGGCGGGCGTCTCCTACGAGTCGTCCAACTACCCGGGCCGCTACATCCGCCACTACGACCACCTGCTGTACGTGCAGGCACCGAGCACGGCGACCGACCGGGCGGACGCCACGTTCTACGGCCAGTGAGCTTCCCCGGGCGGGGGTCGGTGTCCCCGGCCGGCCCGGGGGAACCCGGCAGCGCATGAGGATCCTGCTGACCGGGTGGTTCAGCTTCCGCGACGGGGAGGCGACCGCCGGTGACGTACTGGCGCTGCGGCGGGTCGAGGACGTGCTGGGGCCGGCCGGGATCCCGTACGACGTGGTGTGGAGCCCGGGGTTCCACCCCGGTGCGCGGCACCTGGACCAGGTCCGGCCCGAGGACTACTCGCACCTGGTGTTCGTGTGCGGGCCCCTGCACGGGCCGCAGATCGAGGAGCTGCACCGGCGGTTCGCGCACTGCGTGCGGATCGCCGTCGGCACGTCGGTGCTGGACGCCGGTGCCCTGGCCGTCACCGGCTTCCACCGCGTGCTGGCGCGCGACGCCCCGGACACGGAGCCGGGGCGGGACCTGTCGGCCCGCGCCCCGGCCGGCCCCGCTCGGCCCGTGGTCGGGGTGATCCTCACGCACGGACAGCACGAGTACGGGCGGCAGCGGCGGCACGTGCAGGTCGCCGACGAGGTGACCCGCTGGCTGGCCGGCCAGGACTGCGCCCGACTGGAGCTGGAGACCCGGCTCGACACACGCGACTGGCGGCTGAGCGCCACCCCGGAGCAGCTGGAGTCGGTGCTGGCCCGGCTGGACCTCGTCGTCACGGACCGGCTGCACGGGCTGGTGCTGGCCCTGCGGGCCGGAATCCCGGCGCTCGCCGTGGACCCGGTCGCGGGCGGCGCGAAGGTGACGGCCCAGGCACACGCCTGCGGCTGGCCCGCCCTGGTCCCCGCGGAACGGCTCGACGCCGGCCGGCTGGGGACCTGGTGGGACTGGTGCCTGACCTCCGGCCCGGCCGCCGCCCGGCGGATCCGCGCCGAGTTCCTGGGGGGCAAGGAACCCGACGGCGCGGACGCCCTGCTGGACGCCCTGGAGGGGACGGAGGGCTGAGCGTTTGTCGCCGGGGGCCACGGGGACCCGGTCGCCAGGAGGTGATCGCCCGAAGGGCGAACGCCCGGAGAGCACCGACTGAGCTGGGTTCAGCCCGTGTAGCGGCGCGCGGTCGAGTTCCGCTGGGCGTGCTCCAGCGCGCGCAGGCGGGACTCGACCGTCGCCGGCACCACCCGGCGTTCGCGCAGCACCCACGGCAGGGCGGCCGCCGCCTCGGCGAAGGCGCGCAGGGACGCCGCGTCGCGGGGCACCGTGCGGGCCAGATGCAGGGTGCGGCGCAGGGCGGGACCGGCCGGGCGGCGCAGCCAGGTGAACCAGAGCGTGTTGCGGATGCCGTGCCTGCGCCGGAGCCTGGAGTCCCGTACGGCGGAGGGACAGTGATGGATCGTCAGGTCCTCCGCGTACGTCAGCCACCAGCCGTCCGCCGCCAGGTCCACGGCGAGCAGTTCCTCCTCGCCGCCCAGCCACAGCCGCGGATGGAAGCCGCCGGCCGTCCGGAAGGCGTCGGTGCGCAGTACGGTCGCGGCGGCCAGGAAGGACCCCAGGGCCGGGCCGGGCAGCCAGTCGGGGCCGGGCACGGGTGAGTTGCGCAGTTCCTCGTTGATCGGGTCGTCGACGCCGTCCGGTTCGACGACGATCCGGGCCGTGACGGAACCGAGCGCGGGATACCGGTCGAGGAGGTCGGCCGCTCCGGACAGCGCGCCGGGCGCCCACCACGAGTCGTCGTCGCAGAAGGCGACGTACGGCGTACGGACCTGGCGCACCGCCAGATTGCGGCCGACCGCGCCGAGGTTGCGGCCGGGCCGCAGCAGCCGTACCTCCGGGTGGTGGCGGGCGACCGCGGCGGCGGTGCCGTCGGTGGAGGCGTTGTCGGTGACGAAGACGGGCGGCACCTCGGGGAGTTCGGCGAGTCGGTCCAGGGTGCGCAGGAGTTCGGGGCACCGGTTGTGGGTGATGACGACGACGGTCGTACGGGGGTCGGTCATGCTGTCGCTCCGTCGAGAAGGCGCGCGGCGCGCTCGACGTGCGGGGGCAGGGGCCGGCGGGCGCCCACGGCGGCCGGGAGGCGGGCGAGGGTCTCGCGCAGGGCGCGTCGGGCGTGGGCGTCGTGGCGTGCCTCGGCGGCCAGCTCGCCGGTGCGGGCCAGCGCGTACGGCAGGGGGCGGCGCAGCCAGGCGGTGAGCAGTTCGTTGCGGCGGACCACGGCGGGGCGGTGGGGGCGGGGCGTCGGGTCGGGGTGGTGGTGGGCGACGACCTCCGGGCAGTGGGTGACGCCCCAGCCGCGAGCGGCGAGGTCGTAGGCGAGGAGGGTCTCCTCCGCGCCGAAGAAGAGCAGCCGGTGGTAGCCGCCCACGTCCAGGTAGGCGCTGCGGCGGGCGACGGCGGCGCAGCCGAGGAAGCCGAGGACCTGGGTGCCGGGGAGGTCGGAGGCCGGGCCGAGGGGCGAGTCGGCGAGCAGGTCGTTGAGCGGGTCGGGGGTCTCGTCGGGGCCGACGAGGGTGCGGCCGGCGAGCAGGCCGAGCCGCGGGTGGGCGTCGAACAGCCGGACCGCCTCGCTCAGCGCGCCGGGCGCCCACCAGGAGTCGTCGTCGCTGAACGCCACGTAGGGGGTGCGCAGGGCGCGGACGCCGCGCGTGCGGGCGAGGGCGCCGCGGTTGAACGGCAGCGAGAGCACGCGGACCCGGGGGCAGTGGCGGGCGACCATGGCGCGGGTGTCGTCGGTGGAGGCGTTGTCGGCGACGAGGACGGGCGGGCGTTCGGGGAGGGCGGTCAGGTGGCGGAGGGTTTCGGCGAGGGTGGCGGAGCGGTTGCGAGTGGCGATGACGATGCCGATGGGCGTCTGGTCCACGGGGTTCGGGGGATTCTTCGGGGGATTCATGGCTGATCGACGGGCACGCGCTGGTCGGGGTGCCGGCCCGTGCGGGTGGCGTCCGGCAGCTGGTGCAGGGCGTCGAGTACGTCGTCGGGGCGGATGCGCAGCAGGTGCGGGTCGGGGGTGCTGCCGTGCGGGTCGCCCTCCGGGCCCGGGTGCCACAGTGCGCGGTGGCGGGGGTGTGCGGGCGGGCCCCAGCGGCTGGGCGGGACCGGCCCGAAGAGGGTGACGGAGGGCGTGGCGTGGGCGACCGCGAGGTGGGCGATACCGGTGTCACCGCTGACCACGGCGGCTGCCTCGGCGACCAGGGCGGAGAGCCGGTCGAAGGGGAGGCCGTCGCCGAACACGTCCGTGTCGGGCAGGCCGGCGCGCCGGGCGAGGTCGGCCACGAGGGCGGACTCGCCCGCTCCCCCGGTGACCACGACACGCCGGCCGCGGGCGCGCAGGGCCGCGGCGACGGTCGCGTAGCGCTCGACGGGCCAGCAGCGGGAGGGTGCGCCGGCGCCGGGGTGCAGGACGACGGCGCCGGGGGCCGGGGACGGCACGGCGGGGCGGGGCAGGCGCAGGTCGGTGGGGTCGGCGTCGATGCCGTACCACTGCACGAGCCGGCACCAGCGGACCCGCTCGTGTTCCTCCGGGCGCCATCGCGGGCCGTCGACCTCGGGGGTCGCGGGGTGCGCGAAGGCCAGGAGCCGGAGCGGGCGCAGGTCCAGGAGCAAGCGGTGGCTGGGCGGGCCGTTGCCGTGCAGGTCGACGGCGACGTCCGGGGGCGGGCCGGTCCAGTCCAGGCCGCAGGGTACGGCCCGGCCGGGCGCCGACGCGGGCAGCAGCCGGTCGACGGCGCCCGTGGCCGCCGCGACCGGCGCGAGCTCGGCGGGCACGGCCAGCACCGTCTCGTGTCCGGGGAAGCCGCGGCGCAGCGCGCGCAGCGCGGGGACGCCGGCGAGGAGATCACCGAGCCCGAGGGCACGCAGGACGAGGAGGCGGGGGCGGGGGGCGGTCATCGGGCATCTCCCGGGCTGCCGGTCGCCGTCATCGTGCCCCGCCCGTCACCCGGGTCAGCAAGGCCGTCGAGGAGCGGCCGTCGAGATACGGCAGGAGGACCGCCTGGCCGCCCCATTTCTCCAGCAGCGTCGCCTCGGGGAGCTCGGCGCCGGCGTAGTCGCCGCCCTTGACCCAGATGTGGGGCCGGAGTTCGGTGAGGAGGCGTTCGGGGGTGTCCTCGTCGAAGACGGCGACCGCGTCGACGCAGCCGAGCGCGCGCAGCACGCGGACCCGGTCGGCGAGCGGGTTGACCGGGCGGCCCTCGCCCTTGCGCCGCCGTACCGACGCGTCCGAGTTGACGCAGACGACCAGGCAGTCGCCGAGCCGCCGGGCCGCCTGGAGCAGTCCGACATGGCCGGCGTGCAGGAGGTCGAAGCAGCCGCCCGCCGCGACGACGGTGCCGTGCGCGGCACGGACGCGGGCGGCCAGGGCGTACGGGTAGCCCTGGTCACCGGCGCCGCCGAAGTCTCCGTCGGCGGGCGGGAGGCCCTCGGCCGCCTCCGCGGCCGGCAGCGCCCCCGCGCCGCCCGCGCCGACGAATCCGCTCGCGGCGGCCACGGCACCCTCGACGGCCTCGCCGACCAGCGCGCCGTCGGCGAGCAGCCCGGCCGCCGTCGCGGCGAACCGGTCCCCCGCGCCGCACGGATCGCCGGAGTGCACCGTCGGCGCGGGCACGAGCAGTGGATGCTCCCCGTACGACAGCAGGGCGCCCCTGGCGCCGAGGGTCACCGCGACGGCGGCGACCTGCCAGCGCCGGACGAGGGCCGCGGCCCCTTGGGCGGCCTGGCGCAGATCCCCTTCCCGGCCGGCCCTGGCCTCCGTGAGGCCGTACGTCTCCTGCTCCGAGGGCGAGACCAGTCGCGTGCCGCGCACCGGCGGGCCCCCGCGCGGGTGCGGGTCCCAGACCAGGGGCGGGTGTTCGGCCAGGGCGCCCCGCAGGGCGTCGGCGGCGCCGCGGCCGTAGTCGGAGACCAGGACGGCGGGTGCGCGGCGGACCGCCTCGCACGCCGCGTCGGTGGCCTCCACCACCCGGCCGTCACCCCGGTCCAGGCGGACGACGGGACGGTCCTGGGCGAGGACGCGGGTCTTCTCGGACAGCGGTCCGCTCAGCGGGAGCGGGATCAGGGTCAGCCAGGGTTCCAGGAGCCGCCGCAGCTCGCGGCTGGCGGGGTCGTCGCCCAGCCCGGTGACGAGCGTGACGTCGTGGCCGTCGCGTGCGGCGAGGTACGCGGCGAGGGCGGCGCCGCCCGGCCGCAGCCGCTGCCCGCAGTCGGCGACGACCGGCACGGGCGCGTCGGGCGCGAGCCGCTCGGCGAGACCGGCGAGGTCGCGGTCCAGCAGCGCGTCACCGACGACGAGCAGCGGGGCCCTGCCGCGCCCGCCCTCTCGCGTGCCGCCTCGTACGCCCCCGCGCACCTTGCCCCTGGCGCCGTCGGCCGGCCTTCCCGTCCGGCCGTTGCGGCCGCCCCGCGAGCCGCCGGTCGCGTCCTCTCCGGACGCTCCCGCCGGGCCCTGGCCCCACCCGCCCGTCATGCCGCCTCCCGTTCCACCACCGCGTCGAAGGCCGCGCACACCATGTGCACCGCCACCAGGTGGAGTTCCTGGACCGTCGCCGCGGAGGATGCCGTCACGCACAGGGCCTCGTCGCTGCCCGCCACGAGCGGGTTGGGGGCCGGGCCGGTCAGCGCCCACACGCGCAGGCCGGCCGAGCGTGCCGCGTCGGCGGCGGACAGCAGGTTGGCGCTGGCGCCGCTGGTGGACAGCAGCATCAGGACGTCGCCGGGGCGGCCGTGGGCACGGACCTGGCGGGCGAACACCTGGTCGACGCCGTAGTCGTTGGCGATGGCCGTCGTGCTGGAGGTGTCGGCGTGCAGCGCGATCGCGGAGAACGCCGGCCGGTCGTGCTGGTAGCGGCCGACGAGTTCGGCGGTGAGGTGCTGGGCCTGGGCGGCGCTGCCGCCGTTGCCCGCGGCCAGCAGCCGGCCGCCGCCGGTGAGGACGGCGGCCAGCCGCTCGCCCCACCGTTCGGTGATGTGGGCCGAGGCGCGGAACGCGCCCATGGCCTCCAAGAGTTCGTCGCAGTGTCCGACGACGGGCGGGTGCACGGTCATCACGCCACCTCCCTCGGCAGTTCGTGTCGGACCGCCACCCGGCGGTAGACCTGTTCGGTACCGTCCGCGACCCGTTGCCAGGTGAAGCGGGCGAGGACGCGGGCGCGGCCCGCCGTGCCGTAGCGGCGGCGGGTGCCTTCCTCGGCGAGCAGGTCGCACGCGGCGGCGGCGATCGCCCCGGAGTCGCCGGGGGGTACCAGCCGGCCGGTGTCGCCGTCGGCGACCGTGTCCCGGTGCCCGCCGACGTCGGTGGCGACGACGGGGACGGCGCACGCCATCGCCTCCAGCGGCACGATGCCGAACGGTTCGTACACCGGCGTGCACAGGACGAGGTCGGCGCCGCGCATCAGTGCGGGCATGTCGGCCGGGGCGACCGCGCCGAGCATCCGTACCCGGTCGCTCACGCCGGTGCGCCGGGCGAGCCGCCGCAGCCGTTGCGCCTCGGGGTCGGTCTCCAGCAGGCCGGGGGCGGGGCCGCCGGCGACGAGGAGTTCGGCGTCCGGGATCCGGGCCAGTGCGCGGATCGCCTGGTCGTAGCCCTTGCGGCGGACCAGCCGTCCGCAGGCGAGCAGCCGGTACCGGTGTTTGCGGGCGGGGGCGGCGCCGGGATCCGCGCCGGGGTGGAAGTGCTCGACGTCCACTCCGCAGGGCACGACGGACACCTGCCGCGGGGGCACTCCCATCTCGGCCAGCTCGTGCACCTCGTCGGTGCAGGTCGCAAGGACCCGCTCGCAGCCGAGGCCGATCTGCCGCTCGATGCCGATGCGCTCGAACGGGCTGGTGTCCCGCCGGCCCTGGTGGCGCCGCTTGACGGTGCCCAGGGCGTGGAAGGTCTGCACGACCGGGATGCCGTGGGCGTGCGCACCGATCCGGGAGGCCATGCCGGACATCCAGAAGTGGGCGTGCACGATATCGGACCGCTCGTGGTTCCAGGCGCGCGCGAGGTGGGCGCCGAACCCGGGCATGTAGGGGAAGAGTTCGTCCTTGGGGACGGCCTCGGGCGGTCCGGCCGGCACGTGCTCCACGACGGCGCCGCCGGGCAGCGGCACCCGGTCGGGCAGGTCGGTGGAGTCACGGCGGGTGTAGACCGTGACGTCGTGGCCGCGGCGGGCCAACTCCTCGGTGAGGCGGGCCACGTACACGTTCTGGCCCCCGGCGTCGACACCGCCGAGCGCGGCGAGCGGGCTCGCGTGCTCGGACACCATGGCGATCCTCATCGGGTCACCTCCTTCAGCAGCCGTTCCCAGTCGGCCAGGAAGCGGGACAGCCCGTAGCGGGCGAGCGCCGCCGCACGCGCCCCCTCGCCGATCATGCGAGCGTGCAGGGGGTCCGTCATGAAGTCCCGTACAGCATCGGTCAGTACGTCGATTCGGTTGGAGACCACTCCGGCGCCGACGGGCACGGCCTCGGTCACCTCGGTGGTCGCCGGCGCGACCACGGGCATGCCCAGGTGCATCGCCTCCAGCAGGGACAGTCCGAGGGAGGTCCAGCGGACGGGGTGGACGTAGACGCGCCGCCGCGCCATCGCCGCGTGCAGGTCGCGCTGGGCGAGTTCGTGAGTGCGGCAGCGGTCGGGCGAGAGGCCGAGATGTCCGGCGAGGCCCTCGGTGCCCATGCCGAAGACGTCCAGCGGGGCCGCGTCGGCGAACGCCGGCAGCAGGTCGGTTCCGGTGGTACGGCCGCGCCGCACGGGCTCGTTGACCACGACGGCCGCGCGCTCCAGTTCGCCGGTCCACCCCTGCCCGGGGTCGACGATCCCGTGCTCGACGACGGTGGTCGGGGTGGCGCCCGCGTCCCACATCAGCCGGTTGAAGTGGGTGACGTGGACGAGGGTGACGCCGGGGATGTCGGCGGCCGGGTGGCGGGTGTCGGGCACGTCGCCGTGCGGGGCGTTGTGCTCCAGGTACACCAGGGGCGGGCGGCGGCCCAGCCACCGGTCGACGAGGGCGAGTTCGTGCGGGCGTTGCAGCACGACGACGTCGATGTCCGTCTCCCGCAGCCGCTCCGGCGGGACCTCGACGACGGAGTCGGGCCAGTCGAACGTACGGGCGCGGCCCAGTCCGTCGGGTCCGCGGTCCGGGGTGACGGGGACGAGGTAGGTGTGCGGGCCCTGCACGAAGGCCGTGGTCCACGACCCGTGCACGTGCCAGAGCAGGATCCTCATGCCTCCGCCTCCTCCGCCTCCTCCGCCACGTCCGCCACCTTCGCGACGAGCTTCTCCACGGCGGCCACCACGTCGTGCGCGGTCACCGACTGCAGGCACGGATGCCCGGGTACGGGGCACTCCCGGGCCCTGCTGTCCGCGCAGGGCGCCCGCTGGTCGCCGAGCAGCACGTAGGGGACGCCGTACGGCCGCCAGCGCTCGGCGGGCACGACCGGGGCGAAGAGGGAGACGACCGGGGTGTCCACGGCGGCGGCGAGGTGCGCCGGGGCGGTGTTGCCGGTGACGACGGCGTCGGCCCCGGCGAGGACGCCGGCCAGCTCCGCGGCGCCGGTACGGCCGCCGAGGTCGAGGCCGTGCTCACCGGCGACGTGCGCGGTCAGGTCCCGTTCGTCCGGGCCGCCGGTCACCACGACGCGGTGCCCGGCGGCGGCCAGTTCGCGCACGGCTTCGGCACTGCGCTCGGCGCTCCAGGCGCGGGCCGGGACGCTGGCGCCTGGATGCAGCACGACGTACGGCCCCGGGCCGGTCAGCGCCGTGGTGCGGGGCGGCGGAAGCACGCTCAGCCGCCCGTCGTCGACCGCTGGGAAGCCCGCGGCCTCGGCGAGGTCGAGCATGGCCTGCGCCTCGTGGGCGTGCGGGGCGCGGTGGTGACGGACGTCGAGCAGCGAGCCGGGGTAGTCCTCGCTGTCCGCGGCGATGTGCTCCACCCCGGCCAGGCGCAGCAGCAGGGCGGCGGGCAGCGGGGACTGGTGGAAGGAGGTCAGGATCAGGGCCGTGTCGGCGTCGATGGTGTCGATGAGCTGCTCGACCTCGCCGCGGCCGACGGGCGGCGGCTCGAAGCCCACCCAGGGCGCGTCCCAGACGAGGAGGTCGTCCACGCCCGGCAGCAGCCGGGCGGCGGGCGCGCCGCGCGGCCCGCACAGCAGGGTGACGGTGTCGGCCCGGGCGGCGACGGCGCGGACGGCGGGCCCGGCGAGCAGGACGTCACCGAAGCTGTCGAGGCGGCTGACGAGGGCTTTCATTCCCGCCCTCCACCGGTGTCGTAGGCGGTGTCGTGGCCGGTGTCGTAGGCGGTCTCGTAGCCGGTGTCGTAGGCGGCCTCGATGGGCCGCTCGTCGGCCAGGACCCGGCCCCGCGGCGGTCCGTTCAGCACGGCGCGCACGGCGGTCGTCAGGTCCTTGGCCACGTGGTCGGCGTCCGCCGTCTCCTCCGGCCGGGTCTCGGGCGTCGGGACGAGGATCCCGTGGGCGCCCGCCCGGCGTGCGGCCTCGACGTCCGCGCCGATGTCGCCGACGACGACGCAGTCCGACGGCGCGGCGCAGACGCGTCCGGCCGCCCACAGGATCAGGCCCGGTTGGGGTTTGCGGCAGTGGCAGCCGTCGTCGGGGCCGTGCGGGCAGACGGCCCAGACGTCGAAGGGGCCGAGGAGTTCGTCGACGCGGTGGTTGACGCGGCGCACGTCGGCGTCGGTGAGCAGTCCGCGCCCGATGCCGGACTGGTTGGTGACGACGCCGGTGCGGATGCCCCGCTCCCGCAGCAGGCCGAGCGCCTCGCGGGCCCCGGCGACGGGGCGGACGCGGTCGGGGTCGGCGTTGTAGGGCACGTCCTCGACGAGGGTGCCGTCGCGGTCGAACAGCACGGCCTTGACGCGGCTCACGGCGCCACCTCCCGCCATGCGGGGGCGTTCCGGTATCGCCACAGGCCGCTGAGCCAGTGCCAGGTGGCCATGGGCGGGATGAGCGCGCTGGTCGCGAGCATGGTGGTCACCTCGTACCGGGTGCGCGGCCCGGGGACGATGCGCGACCGGGCGAACTCGCCGGTGCCGGCGGCCCAGCCGAGCGCGGCGACCGTCGCGGCCCTGTGGCGGCCGAGGGCCGCCAGCGCGCAAGCCGCGGCACCGGTCGCGGTGATCGCGAGGTGGGTCCGCAGCCGGCCGCGCGGGGCGACCGCCTTCTGCCACCAGTCGGGGCCGTGCAGGTGCCGCATGAGGGCGTCGTCGGCGTTGCCCCGCTGGGCGCGCAGGGACACCCAGCGCGAGGCGGGGCGCACGGGATGCCGGGTGGTGCGGCGGCCCTGCCGGACGCGCCAGCCGGCGTCGAGGACGCGCAGGGCGAGGTCGGCGTCCTCGCGGAAGGCGCGCCGGAAGCGTTCGTCGAAGCCGCCGACCTGCCTCAGCGCGTCGGTGCGGTAGGCCATGTCGGCGGTGATCCAGCGGGCCTGCGCGAGACCGGCGGTGTTGCGTTCCCAGTCGGTGGGGCGGCGCTCGCCGGGCAGCGGTACGGCGATCACGCCCTGGACGCCCGCGGTGTCGGGGGTCGTGTCGGCGAGGTCCTGCGCCAGCTGCTCGCACCAGTGCGGGCCGACCTGGACGTCGTCGTCGAGGAAGGCGACCCAGGGCGAGGCGACCGCGCGCAGGCCGGCGTTGCGGGCGGCGGCGGGCCCGCGTCCGCCGCCCCGGACCACGGTCGTGCGGTCGCGCAGGTCGCCCAGCACGCTGAGCGGGTGTTCCAGCGGGCCGGGATCCGGATCGGGCCGGTCGTCGACGAGGACGATCTGCTCCGGCTTCGGCCCGGTCGCGGCGGCGAGGGCGGCGAGGCAGTCGGCGAGGGTGTCGCGCACGAGGGTCGGGATCACCACGGCGTAGGCCGTACTCGTGCCGGTCGCCCCGGGCATGCTGGTCGTGCGGCTCATGCGAACGCCCTCCCCCGGCGCACCGCGTAGGGCCCGATCGCCAGCAGGTCGACGGGCGCGGAGCCGAAGCACTCCAGCGCGTCGCGCGGGTCGTCGACCATGGGCCGTCCGGCGGTGTTCAGGCTGGTGTTGACGACGACGGGCAGCCCCGTACGGCGTTCGAAGGCCCGCAGCATCCGTGCCACCAGCGGCTCCTGACGCTCCTCCACGGTCTGAATGCGGGCGGTGCCGTCGACGTGCACGACGGCCGGGATGCGGTCGCGCCATTCCCGTACGACGTCGTGCACGAACAGCATGTACGGGCTCGGCAGTGGCCCGGCGAACAGTTCGTGGGCGCGCTCGGCGACGACCATGGGGGCGACGGGCCGGAACTCCTCGCGGCCCTTGACGTGGTTGAGCCGCTCCAGGTTCTCGGCCCGGCCGGGATGGGCGAGCAGGGAGCGGTGCCCGAGGGCGCGCGGCCCGTACTCGCTGCGCCCCTGGAACCAGGCCACGATGCCGTCCCGGGCGAGTTCCTCGGCGACGGTCTCGGCGATGTCGTCCGGCCGCTCGTACGGTACGGCGGCCTCGTCGAGCCGGGCGCGCAGCTCCTCGTCGCTCCAGCCGCGGCCGAGGTCGGCGCCGGGCATGGCCTGCGGGTTCTCAGCGATGTGGAGCGCCCCGCCGAGGGCGGTGCCGGCGTCCCCGGCGGCCGGCTGCACCCACACGTGCCGGTACGGTCCCCGTGCGGCGATCTTGGAGTTGGCGACGCAGTTGAGGGCGACGCCGCCGGCCAGGGTGAGCGCGTCGCCGCCCGCCGTGTCGTGCAGCCAGTGGACGAGTTCGAGGAGGACCTCTTCGAGCACGGCCTGGGCGCTGGCGGCGAGGTCGGCGTGGTCCTGGGTCCACTCCTCCCCCTTGGCGCGGGGCGGGGCCAGGGCGGCCCAGTCGACGCCGTGCGCGCTGAAGCCGCCGTCGCCGGTGGGGTGGACGTACTGCCGCAGCTGGGGCAGGAAGCGTGGCTTGCCGTAGGAGGCGAGGGCCATCACCTTGTACTCGTCGCTGCTGCGCAGGAAGCCGAGGTGCTCGGTGAGTTCCTCGTAGACCAGGCCGAGGGAGTGGGGCAGCGCCTGCGCGGCGAGGGTGTCGAGCGTGCCGTCGCGGTAGCGGCCGGCCAGGTGGGAGGCGGCCTCGCCGCGCCCGTCGAGGACGAGGACGGCGCTGTCCGGGTGCGGGGAGGCGGGCCCGGCGGAGGCGGCGTGCGCCACGTGGTGCGGGACGAAGACGACCCGGTCGGGGTCGAGTCCGGGCAGGGCCTCCGCCAGGAACTCGGGGGCGCGGCGCGCGTACTCCAGGCGCAGCGGGTCCCAGGGGTCGTCCAGGCCCATCTCCCGGGCGGGGCGGGCCAATTGGGGGTCGAAGGAGTAGGTGACGGCGTCGAGTTCCTCGGGTCGCAGGTCCGCCCGCCGAAGGCACCAGCGGGCGGAGAGTTCGGGCAGCTCCCACGCGGAGAACGGCACCGGGCGCTTGCCGTGCTTGCGGCGGCTGAAGCGCTCCTCCTCGGCTGCCGCGACCGTACGGCCGTCGACTACGAGAGCGGCGGCCGGGTCGTGGAACAGGGCGTTGATACCAAGGATGCGCATGGGGTCAGCTCCGTCCCGTGCGACGTGTGGGGAGTTCGAGCCTCCGAGTGCCGCACCGCAGTTGTCTCAAACAATTGGAGACAGCTCGGGACGAAATAGACGGACTTTTCACATTAGGTAGTACTCAGGTCACTGCTCTGCGGCGGTTCCGGGCCCGTCTCAAGCGGCCACGGAGCGCGAGAACCAGCCAATCGTCCGCTCCAGGCCTTCGCTCCAGCCGACCCGCGGCCGCCAGCCCAGCCGCTCCCGGGCCAGCCGGGTGTCGGGCCGGCGCCGGGCGGGGTCGTCGGCAGGGCGCTCCACGAACCGGATGCGGGACGAGGAGCCGGTGAGCTCGATGATGCGGCGGGCGAGTTCGAGCATGGTGATCTCCTCGCCGCCGCCGATGTTGACCGGCCCGCTCTCGCCTGACGCGGCCAGGGCGAGAACGCCGTCGACCGTGTCGTCGACGTAGCACAGCGACCTGGTCTGGCCGCCGTCGCCGGCAACCGTGAGGGGGGCGCCGTCCAGGGCCTGTGAGAGGAAGGCGGGGACCGCGCGGCCGTCGCCGGTGCGCATGCGGGGGCCGTAGGTGTTGAAGATGCGGACGATGGCGGTGTCGGTGCCGTGCACCTTGCGGTGGGCGGTGACCAGGGCCTCGGCGAAGCGCTTGGACTCGTCGTAGACGCTGCGCGGGCCGATCGGGTTGACGTTGCCCCAGTAGTCCTCGTGCTGCGGGTGCTCCAGCGGATCGCCGTACACCTCGGAGGTGGAGGCGAGGACGAAGCGGGCGCCGTCGGCGCGGGCCCGTTCCAGCGCGTTGCGGGTGCCGGTGCTGCCGACGTCGAGGGTCTCCAGCGGCAGCCGCAGGTAGTCGACGGGCGAGGCCGGGCAGGCGAAGTGCAGGACGAGGTCGAAACGGCCGGGCAGGTCGCGCAGGGCTGCGGGATCGGTGGCGTCGGCGCGCACGAAGCGGAAGCCGGGGCGCTGTTCCAGGTCGGCGACGTTGGCGCGGGCTCCGGTGGACAGGTTGTCGAGGCACACGACATCGGTGTCTTCGGCGAGCAGCCGTGCGCACAGATGGGATCCCACGAATCCGGCTCCGCCGGTGACCAGGGCCCGGCGCCGGGCGAAAGCGCTCATGGGGCTCTCCTCCCTCTCGGCTTCACTGTGGTGTGGGCGCGAGTAACCCGGCGGCGGTGGGACATGCGTCGCCCGAACGTTCGGTCAGGTCCGTGCAGATGCCTGCGGTATACGAACGCACAGCTCAGCGGCCCGGAGTCCCCTTACGATCGTCCCGTGGTCACCTTCCTGCTCGAACGCACGGCACCGCTCCCCCTCGACGAGGCGTGGCGTCGCCTCACGCAGTGGCCCCGGCACGGCGATGCCGTCCCGCTGACCCGCGTCACCGTGGTCACGCCCCCGCCGACGGGCGAGGGCACGCGTTTCGTGGCCCGTTCGGGGCTCGGCCCGCTCGGCTTCGCCGACCCGATGGAGGTGACGCTCTGGCGCCCGCCCGCGGACGGCCTGCCCGGCCTGTGCCGCCTGGAGAAGCGGGGCAGGGTCGTCCTGGGGTGGGCGGAGATCGAGGTGCGGCCGGGTCCCGGCGGCCGCAGCCGGGTGATCTGGCGCGAGGAGCTGCGGGTCCGGCCGCTTCCCGGCCTTTTCGACCCCCTGCTGAGGGCTGCGGCGCGCTACACGTTCGGGCGGGCGGTGAACCGTCTGCTGCGGCGGGAGTGACAGAGTAGGCCGTATGACCATTGCGGGCGCGGCAGTTGTGGCGGTGGACGAGGTCGAGGCGCTGGCGGCGGACGCGTTGCGCTGGCTGGTCGGGGTCGCGCGGGACACGGGCGGCGGTGGACTCACCTGGAGCACCCGGCCCTCCGACACCGAGCTCAACCCGATGTTCTACAACGGCACCGCCGGGGTCGTACCCGTACTCCTGGAGGCGTGGCGGCACTTCGGTGACGACGCCTATGCCGACGCGGCCCTGCGCGCGGCTCGCGGCGTGGCGGCCGCCGTCGACGACTGGGACGACCCTTCGTTGTACTTCGGCCTCACCGGCATGGCGCTCGTCCTGCGGACCGTCCACGCCGAACTCGGCGACCCCGCCGCCGATGCCGCGGCGCACCGTGCGCTGGAGACCGTGCGGTCGGGCTTCGACGGCACCCGCTGGGGCGAGCTGTTCGAACTGATGGGCGGCAACGCCGGCATCGGCCTCGGCGCCCTGACGCTCGGCGACACGGATCTGGCCGTACTCGCGCTGGAGCCCTATCTGCGCACGGCCGAGCCGACTGAGGCGGGCGTCCAGTGGGAGGGCCGCACCGGCAGGGTCGCGCGCATGCACCACATCTCGCACGGCACGCTCGGTGTCGTGTGCGCCCTTGCCTCCGTCGGCACGGCGACCGGCCGCACGGACCTCGTCGAGCTCGCCCGGGCCGCCGCCGCGGACGTCGTGTCCCGCGACGAGGCCGGTCCCACCGGTTTCCTGGTCCCGCACTCCGACCCGCCGCACCTCCCCGACCGCATCGAGCGGTACAGCTACGGCTGGTGCCACGGCCCGGCCGGCGACGCCCAGGTCTTCCGCCTGCTGAGGGACCTGCTCGCCGACCCCACCTGGTCAGCCCTCGCCGACCGCTGCTGGCACACCGTGACCCACTCGGGCCTGCCCCACCGGCTCCGCCCCGGCTTCTGGGACAACAACGGCCGCTGCTGCGGCACTGCGGGCGTCCTGGCTCTGGCCTGCGACCGGATGGCCGAGCAGGACGACGGCCACGACTTCGCCCGGATCCTCGTCGCGGACCTCGCCGACCGCGCGATCCGGGACGCCGAGGGCGCGCGCTGGTCGAACGTCGAGCACCGGGTCACCCCGAGCGACCTCGAACCCTGCAGCGGGTGGGCGATGGGCAACGCGGGCATCGCGCGCGAACTCCTGCGCTTCGTCCGGCTGAACAGGGGCGGCGCGCCGGACTACGCGTTCGCGTGGCCGGACCAGCCGCCAGTACGGCGGAACGCCGTTCAGGCCACCGACCCGATCCGCCCCGGCGGCTGGGACGGCACGTCGTGATGGATCGGCGTGTGGGCGCCGGTCAGTGAAACCCCGCTGCCGCCACGCCGGTCGGCGACGATCTCGGCGGCGATCGACAGGGCGGTCTCCTCCGGCGTACGGGCCCCGAGGTCCAGCCCGATCGGGGACTTGAGCCGCGCCAACTCCAGCTCGCTCACGCCGACTTCGCGCAGCCGCTCGTTCCGGTCGAGGTGGGTGCGCCGGGAGCCCATCGCGCCGACGTACGCCACCGGCAGCCGCAGGGCGAGCTTCAGCAGGGGTACGTCGAACTTGGCATCGTGGGTGAGGACGCACAGCACCGTACGGGTGTCGACCTCCGTGCGCTCCAAGTACTCGTGCGGCCACTCGACGACTATCTCGTCGGCCTGAGGGAAGCGGGCCCGCGTGGCGAACACCGGGCGCGCGTCGCACACCGTCACGCGGTAGTTCAGGAACTTGCCGATCCGCACCAGCGCCGAGGCGAAGTCGATCGCGCCGAAGACGATCATCCGGGGCGGCGGAACGGAGGACTCGACGAGCAGCGTCAGCGGTGCTCCACAGCGAGAGCCCCGCTCTCCGATCTCCAGGGTGCCGGTGCGCCCGGCGTCCAGGAAGGCGCCGCCCTCCGCGGCGACCGTACGGTCCAGTTCCGGGTGGGCGCCGAAGCCGCCGTCGTGGGAGCCGTCGGGGCGGATCAGCATCGCGCGGCCCACGAGCTCCGCCGGACCGGACACGATCCGCGCCACCGCCGCCGTCTCCCCGCGCGCGGCGGCGGTGAGCGCGGCGGCGACCACCGTACGGACGGGATCGCCCGCCCGCACCGGCGTGACGAGGATGTCGATGACGCCGCCGCAGGTCAGGCCCACGGCGAAGGCGTCCTCGTCGCTGTAGCCGAAGCGTTCCAGGACCGACTCCCCGTCCTGAAGCGCCTGTTGGCACAGCTCGTAGACCGCGCCCTCCACGCAGCCGCCGGAGACCGAGCCGATCGCCGTGCCGTCGGCGTCGACCGCGAGGGCCGCGCCGGGCTCTCGGGGCGCGCTGCCGCCGACGGCCACCACGGTGGCCACGGCGAAGTCGCGCCCCTGCTCGACCCACCGGTGCAGCTCTTCGGCGATGTCCAGCATCTGTCTCGGTCTCCTTGACTGCGGTTGCGTGGAGTGCGGTCGGGGCGCGGCTAGCGCACGCCCAGCCAGCTCTCGATCGGGTTGAGGGCGAAGTAAACCAGGAAGATCGCTGTCAGTCCCCACATGAACGCGCCGATCTCCCGTGCCTTGCCCTGGGCGAGCTTGACGGCCACGTACGAGATCACCCCGGCCCCGACGCCCGCGGTGATGGAGTACGTGAACGGCATGATCACTACGGTCAGGAAGACCGGGATCGCGGTGGCCCGGTCGCCCCAGTCCACATGCCGGGCGTTCGTCATCATCATGGCGCCGATCACCACCAGGGCGGCGGCCGCGACCTCGCCGGGCACGATCGCCGTCAGCGGGGTGAAGAACAGGCACGCCGCGAAGAACAGGCCGGTGACGACGGACGACAGTCCCGTACGGGCGCCTTCGCCGACGCCGGTCGCCGACTCGACGAACACGGTCTGGCCCGACGCACCCGACACGCCGCCGATCGCGCCGCCCGCGCCGTCGATGAACAGCGCCTTGGACAGGCCCGGCATCCGGCCCCGCTCGTCGGCCAGCCCGGCCTCCGTGCCGACGCCGATGATGGTGGCCATCGCGTCGAAGAAGCCGGCCAGCACGAGCGTGAACACGATCATGCCGACCGTCATCGCGCCGACCTCGCCCCAGCCGCCGAACTCGACGTCGCCGAAGATCGAGAAGTCGGGCATCGAGACCGCGCCGCCGTGCAGTTCGGGAGCCCCGCTCGCCCACTGCTTCGGGTCGATGACGTCCACTGCGTTGAGGAGCACGGCGAGTACGGTGCCGCCGACGATGCCGATCAGGATCGCGCCGGGGACGCGGCGCGCCTGGAGCATGAAGATCGCGAGGAGCGTGACGGCGAACAGCAGCACCGGCCAGCCGGCGAGTTCACCGGTGGGGCCGAGGCTGACCGGGGTCGCCTCGCCCTGGTGCACGAACCCGGCCTTGTAGAAGCCGATCAGGGCGATGAACAGGCCGATGCCCATGGTGATGGCGTGCTTGAGCGCGAGCGGGATCGCGTTCATGATCATCTCGCGCAGGCCGGTGACGACGAGCAGCATGATGACCACGCCGTACATCACGCACATGCCCATGGCCTGCGGCCAGGTCATCTGGGGGGCGACCTGGGAGGCGAGGACTCCGGAGACGGAGAGGCCGGCGGCGAGCGCGAGGGGCACCTTGCCGACGAAGCCCATCAGCAGGGTGGTGAGGGCCGCCGCGAACGCGGTCGCGGTGATCAGCGCCTGCTGGCCGAGCGTGTTCCCCGCGGCGTCCTTGCCGGACAGGATCAGCGGGTTGAGCAGGAGGATGTACGCCATCGCCATGAAGGTGGTGACGCCGCCGCGCACTTCGCGCGCGACCGTGGATCCCCGGTGGGATATGTGAAAGTACCGGTCGAGCCAGGACCTGCCGGCCGGGACGCGGGTGCCTTCGCCCGCGTCTTCGGCTGTGGTCCTGGGCTCCAGTGACTGCTGGGTCATGGTGCCGTCTCCCAAGGTTCACAGGGGCACCCGCGGGTCGCCTTCGGCGATCGCGGGGTTTGGGATGTGCACGACCCGGGGGACGGCCCGAGACGAACGGGGTGCTGCGGTTGCGGCCGGCGTTACGCGGTTCCCGTCAGGTGTTCGGGACGTACCGGCGTCCTGTTCAGCTCCAGCCCCGTCGCGTTCCGGATCGCCGCGAGGACGGCCGGGGTCGACGACAGGGTGGGGGCCTCACCGACGCCGCGCAGCCCGTACGGGGCCTGGTCGTCGGCGAGTTCGAGCACGTCGACGGGAATGGTCGGCGTGTCGAGGATCGTGGGGATCAGGTAGTCCGTGAAGGAGGGGTTCCGTACCTTCGCGGTCTTCGGGTCGACGACGATCTCCTCCATGACCGCCACGCCCAGCCCCTGGGTCGTACCGCCCTGGATCTGGCCGAGCACGGACAGCGGGTTGAGCGCCTTGCCGACGTCCTGCGCACAGGCCAGTTCGATGACCTTGACCAGGCCGAGCTCGGTGTCGACCTCGACGACGGCACGGTGGGCGGCGAAGGAGTACTGCACATGGCCGTTGCCCTGGCCGGTGCGCAGGTCGAAGGCCTCGGTCGGCCGGTGCCGCCACTCCGCCTCGACCTCGACGGCCTCGTCTTCGAGCACGTCCACCAGGTCGGCGAGCACTTCGCCGCCGTCGGTGACGACCTTGCCGCCCTCCAGGAGGAGTTCGGCGGTGGCCCAAGCAGGGTGGTAGGAGCCGAACTTGCGGCGGCCGATCTGAAGGACCTTCTCGCGCACGAGCTCGCAGGAGTTCTTGACGGCGCCACCGGTGACGTACGTCTGCCGCGACGCGGACGTCGAACCGGCGCTGCCCACCCGCGTGTCCGCCGGATGGATGGTCACCCGCGCGACGCCCAGCTCGGTGCGGGCGATCTGCGCGTGGACGGTGACCCCGCCCTGGCCGACCTCCGCCATGGCCGTGTGCACGGTCGCGACGGGCTCGCCGCCCACGACCTCCATGCGCACCTTGGCGGTGGAGTAGTCGTCGAAGCCCTCGGAGAAGCCGACGTTCTTGATGCCGACCGCGTAGCCCACGCCCCGGACGACGCCTTCGCCGTGCGTGGTGTTGGACAGACCGCCGGGCAGCTGCCGTACGTCCGCGCCCTCGCTGCTCTCCCACTGGCGCTCCGGCGGCATGGGCATCGCCTTGACGCGGCGCAGGAGTTCGGCGACCGGTGCCGGGGAGTCGACCGGCTGCCCGGTCGGCATGAGCGTGCCCTGCTCCATGGCGTTGCGCTGCCGGAACTCCACCGGATCCATGCCCAGTCGCTCGGCCACCTTGTCCATCTGCGCCTCGTACGCGAAGCACGCCTGGACCGCGCCGAAGCCGCGCATGGCGCCGCAGGGCGGGTTGTTGGTGTAGAGGGCGAGGGCCTCGATCTCGACGTCGTCGACGACGTACGGGCCGATGCCCAGCGAGGCCGCGTTGCCGACGACCGCCGGGGAGGTGGAGGCGTACGCGCCGCCGTCGAGGACGATCCGGCACTTGACGTGGGTCAGCTTCCCCTCGCGCGTCGCCCCGTGCTCGTAGTACAGCTTGGCCGGGTGGCGGTGGACGTGCCCGAAGAAGGACTCGAACCGGTTGTAGACGATCTTGACGGGCTTGCCCGTGCGCAGCGCCAGCAGACATGCGTGGATCTGCATCGACAGGTCCTCGCGCCCGCCGAACGCGCCGCCGACGCCGGACAGCGTCATCCGCACCTTGCTCTCGGGCAGGCCGAGGACGGGTGCGATCTGGCGCAGGTCGGAGTGGAGCCACTGGGTGGCGATGTAGAGGTGGACGCCGCCGTCCTCGTCCGGCACCGCGAGGCCCGACTCGGGGCCGAGGAAGGCCTGGTCCTGCATGCCGAAGGTGTACTCGCCCTCGACGATGACGTCGGCGCGCTCCCGGGCGGCGGACACGTCACCGCGGATGATCGGCTGGCGGTGGACGATGTTCGGGTGCGGGACGTGGCCGAGGTGGTGGTCGTCGCGGTTCTCGTGGACGAGGATCGCGTCCGGCGCGGTCGCGGAGGCCTCGTCGGTGATGACGGGAAGTTCCCTGTACTCGACCTTGATCTTCGCGGCGGCGCGGCGCGCGGTCTCCGGGTGGTCGGCGGCGACGGCGGCGACCGGCTCGCCGTGGTGACGGACCTTGCCGTGGGCGAGGACCGGGGTGTCCTGGATCTCCAGGCCGTAGTTCTTCACCTCGGTCGGCAGATCGTCGTACGTCAGGACGGCGTACACGCCCGGCAGGGCGAGCGCCTCGCTCGTGTCGATGGACACGATCTCGGCGTGCGCGACCGTGGAGCGCAGGATCTGTCCCCAGAGCATGTCCTCGTGCCACATGTCGGACGAGTACGCGAACTCGCCGGTGACCTTGAGGGTGCCGTCCGGGCGGAGCGTGGACTCGCCGATGCCGCCCTTGGTCCGGGAACCCTGGGTGAGCTTCGTGGGAGTGCCGATGGGGGCGCCGTTGGTGGGCATGTTCAGACCGCCTCTGACTGCCGGGCGGCCGCCAGGCGGACCGCGTCCATGATCTTCTCGTAGCCGGTGCAGCGGCACAGGTTGCCCGACAGCGCCTCGCGGATGTCCGCGTCGGTCGGGTTCGGGTTGCGCTCCAGCATCTCGTCGGCGGCGACGAGCAGACCCGGGGTGCAGAAGCCGCACTGGACGGCGCCGGCGTCGATGAACGCCTGCTGGATGGGGGCCAGTTCGGTGCCTTCGCCCGTATGGGAGTCCTGAGGCTTGGCCTCCCACCGCTTCGCCGCGTCCAGGGACGTACCGCGAGAGCCGGTCCCGCAGGAGCGGTGCTGGGCGTGTTCCGCGAGCCCCTCCACCGTGACGACCTCTCGGCCTTCCACCTGGCCCGCCGCGACCAGACACGAACACACCGGCACGCCGTCCAGCCGGACCGTGCACGACCCGCACTCGCCCTGCTCGCAGGCGTTCTTGGAACCCGGCAGCCCGAGCCGCTCCCGCAGCACGTACAGCAGGGACTCGCCCTCCCACACGTCGTCGGCTTCCTGCGGACGACCGTTGACCGTGAAATTGACGCGCATCAGGCGGCGCTCCCCTGCTGGTGTGTCCGGCCGTCGGTGCCGCGGTACGACTCCCAGGTCCAGGTCAGCGTCCGGCGGGCCATGACGCCGACCGCGTGCCGGCGGTAGCTCGCCGTGCCCCGGACGTCGTCGATCGGGTTGCAGGCGGCGGCGCACAGGTCCGCGAACCGCTTGGCGACCGACGGGGTGATGATCTTCCCGTTGTCCCAGAAACCGCCCTCGTCGAGTGCGGCGTTCAGGAACTCCTCCGCGGTCTTGGCGCGCACGGGGGTGGGCGCGGCGGAGCCGATCCCCGTGCGGACCGTACGGCTGCGCGGATGCAACGCGAGCCCGAACGCGCACACGGCGATGACCATGGCGTTGCGCGTACCGACCTTCGAGAACTGCTGCGGCCCGTCGGCCTTGTCGATGTGCACGGCCCGGATGAGCTCGTCGGCGGCGAGCGCATTGCGCTTCACGCCGGTGTAGAACGCGTCGATCGGGATCCGGCGCGACCCACGCACCGACTCCACCTCGACCTCGGCGCCCGCGGCGAGGAGAGCGGGATGGGCGTCGCCGGCCGGGGAGGCGGTGCCGAGGTTGCCGCCGACGCCGCCGCGGTTGCGGATCTGCGGGGAGGCGACCGTGTGCGAGGCGAGGGCGAGACCCGGCAGCTCGCCGCGCAGGTTCTCCATGATCTTCGTGTACGGGACGGAGGCACCGAGCCGCACGCTCGCCTCGGCGGCCTCCCACTCGTAGAGGTCGCCGACGCGGGTGAGGTCGAGGAGGTACTCGGGCCGGCGGTGGTCGAAGTTGATCTCGACCATCACATCGGTGCCGCCCGCGATCGGCACAGCGGTGGGGTGCTCGGCTTTCGCGGCGAGCGCCTCCTCCCAGCTGGCGGGGCGAAGGAAGTCCATGACCGGCTCTCTTCTTCGTCTCATGGATCGTGCGGATCGAGCCAATCCGTGTGCGGCGGGCCCGGCTCGTTCATGTGCTGTTCACGCTCAGTGGGGCCAGTACACAGCGCCGTCCGCCGACCGGGTCAGTCACGGAAACCATGAAGGAGTTGGCTGGCCAGGGCGGTCATCTTGTAGATTCGTATGAACGGAGGTCATCAGAAACACCCCCGTTTTCGTGTGGAAACGCCAGACACACACCGTGTGACCAGGGACACGGCCGGAACACGGCCACGGCGACGGCGAGCACCGCTCACCAGCCCGCCGAACGGGCCGCTCCCCACCCACGCCCCTCCCCGACTCATCGAAGATTTCGAGACAAAGAACGGCGGCGACGAGAATGCGGCTGCGCGCACTGCTGAACACCGACGCGCTGGGCCTCAGGCTGCTCGGCGGCGACGACGAGCTGGACCGCACCGTACGCGGCGTCATGACCACCGACCTCAGGGACCCCAGCCGCTATCTCTCGGGCGGGGAACTGGTCCTGACCGGCCTGGCCTGGCGCCGGAACGCCGCCGACTCCGAGCCGTTCGTACGCATCCTGGTGCAGGCCGGCGTGGCCGCGCTGGCGGCCGGCGAGGCGGAACTGGGCGACGTCCCGGACGACCTGGTCGTGGCCTGCGCCCGCCACCGCCTCCCGCTGTTCGCGGTGCACGAATCGGTGGCTTTCGCGACGATCACCGAACACGTCGTACGGCAGGTCTCGGGCGAGCGGGCCGGAGACCTGGCGGCCGTGGTCGACCGGCACCGCCGCATGATGACGTCGGGCCCGGCGGGCGGCGGCCCGGACGTGGTCCTGGACCTGCTCGGCTCGGACCTGGACCTGCGCGCCTGGGTGCTCTCCCCCGCGGGCCGCCTGATCGCGGGCCCGAAGGCCGCCCCCGGCCTGTCCGCCGATGTGCGCGCGAAGCTCGCGGCCGAACACCTGGCGGCCGTCCGCACGGGCAGACGCGGCCCCCACCGGGTGACGCTCGGCGCGACGACGTACTCCCTCTTCCCGGTCCGCAGCAGCGGCCGCTCCCCGCAGGGCGCCCGGGACGTCCGCGAAACGGTCCTGTCGGACTGGCTGCTGGCCGTCGAGGCGGACGCCGGGGACTGGCCGGAGGAACGCCTGGACCTCCTCCAGGGCGTCACCCAGCTCATCGCGGTCGAACGGGACCGCAGGGACGCGGCCCGCACGGTCCGCCGCCGCCTGGCCCAGGAGGTCCTGGAACTGGTGCAGGCCGGCGCGCCCCCCGCCGAGATCGCGGCCCGCCTGAGGGTGGCCGCCCCCGTACTCCTCCCCGGCCTCGGCGCGGCCCCGCACTGGCAAGTGGTGGTGGGCCGGGTCGAATGGCGGGACGGCGCCCCGGAAGGAGGCCCGGTGGCCCAGTCCCTCCTCGAGGAAATCCTGGTGGACCCGCTCGCCACGGGCCCCGAGCCCTCGGACCGCATCGCGGTGGCCCACACCGGCGACGAGGCGATCGCCCTTGTCCCCCTCCCCGCGGTCTCCTCGGAACACGACGGCTCGGAGGCGGGCCTCCTCGCCGACGTGCTCCTGGAATCCGTACGGGACCCCCTGTCGGCCGGCCTGGACGACGACGGCCGGGTCACCCTCGGTGTCAGCGCGTCCGTCCACTCGGCGGAGGGCCTGCGCGGCGCCCTGGAGGAAGCCCGCCACGCCCGCCGGGTGGCCGCCGCCCGCCCCGGCCGGGTCTGCGCGGCGGGCCACCAGGAACTGGCCTCCCACGTCCTGCTGCTGCCGTTCGTCCCGGACGACGTCCGCCGAGCCTTCACGGCCCGCCTCCTGGACCCCCTGCGCGACTACGACCGCCGCCACCGCGCCGAACTGATCCCGACCCTGGAAGCCTTCCTCGACTGCGACGGCTCCTGGACCCGCTGCGCGACCCGCCTCCACCTGCACGTCAACACGCTGCGCTACCGGGTGGGCCGGATCGAGCAGTTGACGAGCCGGGACCTGTCGCGGCTGGAGGACAAGCTGGACTTCTTCCTGGCACTGCGCATGAGCTGAAACCTCGGGCCCCCCGAATCCCACGACTTTGTGAAATCCTTCACCCAGCCTCTTGGCCAGGCCCGTCGATTCGTGCTGAGATGCCGCCACCACTCAACAGCTCGATGGCGTGCTGGGCCTGTCCTTCGGATCAGGTCGGTGTTGAAAGGGCGGTGCCGGGCAACGCCGGTGAGCGGGGCTTGGTGCGTGCAGCTGCAAGGCGGAGGAGCCGTGTCGATCAGCCGCTACCGCGGCGGGCGACGCGGAGCGTCGGCGACCGACGACAACGCCGCAGATGTGCGTGCCAAGCCCCGCGACCCCGAGCTGATCCGAAGGACAGGACCTTGGGGAGGACAACGTGGCGCATACCGCCATGTCTGGTAACGGAACGACCGCCGGTGACGATCCACTCCAGACCGCGGTATGGCGGCTGCGCTCGCGCGCCTGCTGGGGCGACGCGGCCGCCCTGCTCCAACCGGTCACCGCACCGGCCGCGCTGCAACGGGCCTCCCTCTTCGTGGAGCGCTGCCTTTACACGGAGCAGGGCTGGGAGGAGGCCGAGGACGCGCTGCGCACGGCCGAGGCGCTGGCCCACGGCGACGACGAGCGGGGCGCGGCCGCTTGTGAACGCGGGCAACTTGCGTACGCGGCGACGCTGCACGGCGTACGGGACCGGGCCGACGAGGCGCGTGCGGCGCTCGGCCGGGCCGCGGCTCTCATCCCCCCGGGCTCCGAGCAGCGGGCCCTGCTGGACTTCCGCCGGGGCCTGCTGGCGGAGAACCTGACCGGCTCCCCCCAGGCGGCACGCGCCGCCTACCGCCGCGCCCACGCGGGCGCCACGGCCCACGCCGACCCGCTCCTGCTCTCCTTCACCTGGCGCCACCTGGCCGGACTCGCCCTGAGGGACGGCGAACTGGCGGAGGCCCGGCACGGCTTCACCGAATCCCTGCGGATCCGTGAGGAGTTGGGCTACCTGGTCGGTACGGCCCCGGCACTGGCGTCCCTGGCGGACGCGGAGACGGAGCCGGAGGCGTCCCGCCTCCGCGAGGAGGCCCGCCGCCTGTTCCGCCTGCTCGGAGGCGTCCCGACTTGGCTGGCCCGCCAGTTGGCTCCGCCGGCGGGGGCGGCGTAACGCGTAACCCTGACCGGTAAGGGCACCGTCGTGAGGCCCATCAGGGCCTCACGACGCTCCCGCGAAGTGCTCCCCCACCAGGCTCCGCACCACATCCACGTCCCGCGCGATCAACGCGTCCAGCAACGCCACGTGCTCCGCCGCGTCCGCCACGAGCTCCGCCCGCCCCCGCACCCCGGGTGGCCCGCCCACCAGCGGCCACTGAGCCCGCCGATGGAGCTCCTCCGCGATCTGGACCAGCTGCTCGTTGCCCGCCAACGCGAGCAGCGCGCGATGGAAGGCCCGGTCGGACTCCGCGTACGTGGCCCGGCAACCGGAGGACGCGGCCCGCACAGTCGCCTCGGCGAGGGGCCGCAACTCGGCCCAGCGCTCGGCCGGCACCGTGCGGGCCAGCCGCAGCATCACCGGCACCTCGATCAGCGCGCGCACTTCCGCCAGCTCCGCCAGTTCACGTGTCCCCCGCTCGACGACCCGGAACCCGCGATTCGGCACGACCTCGACGGCCCCCTCCAGCGCGAGCTGCTGCATGGCCTCCCGCACCGGCGTCGCGGACACCCCGAAGCGCTCACCGAGCGCGGGAGCGGAGTACACCTCGCCGGGCCGCAGCTCCCCCGCCACCAAGGCGGTACGCAGGGCGTCCACGATCTGACCCCGCACAGAGGACCGCTGCACAGAGGACCGCTGCACGGAGGACCGCTGAACAGCGGGACGGGCGCGGTCGTCGCCCGGGCACGGGATCGGCTGCTCGCCATGGGTGTGCTCACCCCGCGCGGCCCCAGCGGCAGCGCCCCGCTCCCGTTCCACGTCCGCGGCCCGGGCCTGCGACGGCACCCGCGCCGCCGCCACCCCTGCGGAGCCCTGCACACCCTGCCTCACGGGCTCCTCCTCCGGACGTATCAGTACTTGGGGTCATTACGGCGGCTTGTTACTCGTCCGTCAAGCACCTTAGGGGCAGAAGCGGCCAGTTCAAATCCCAATCATGTTCGATAAGGTAAGCCTTATCTGAAGACGTCAGCGAATCGGTGGTCCCGTATGCCTGCGCCGCTGCCCGCCCCCCACTCGCCCGTCACGGCCGCGTACGCCCGCCTCACCCAAGCCCTCCCGGCCCTGACCGTCACGGAGCTCACCCCCGACCAGTGGGCCCCCGAAGGGGGCGGCTGGGTCACCGCCGCCGCCCTGGCGGACGGCGGCCCCGGCCTCGACGCCTTCCTCGCCCGGGACGACGCACAAGTGCTCCGGGACCACGGCCGCCCCGCCCGCCCCGACGTGATCGCGAGCTTCGGCCTGCACCGTTACGCCTGGCCCGCCTGCCTCCTGATCACCGCACCCTGGTTCCTGCACCGCCGGGTCCCCCGCCACCCCGTGACGAACGTCTCGTACGACCGCACCCAGGACCCCATGGCGTTCGCCGTACGCCCCGGCCCCTTCGCCTGCCTGCCGGACGACCCCGCGGCGACACTCCCCGGCGCCCGCCCCGTCCCCGACGAGGAGGCCCTGCGGGCCTAGGGCCTGTGTCGAAAGTGGCGTCGTCCGCCCGAAGGGCGGGCCGGGCGGCGTCTGGTGCGTGCTCTCGGCGTGCCGGGCGGAAGCCCTCGTACTGGATGTACTTGGGCTTTCGCCCGGCGCGGCGAGAGTGCGTGCCAGGCGCCGCCCGGCAGGCGCCACTTTCGACACAGGCCCTAGGTCCGCGCGGCCGTCGCCGAGCACATGGAACCCGTCCTGGCCGGCTTCGGCCCGCGCACGCGCCGGCGCGGCCGCGCCCTGTGGGGCATGGTGACCGACGAGATCGTGGAAAGCCTCTGGTACGTCGCGGAACTCCTCGGCGAGGACGAGCGGCGGCGGGCCGAGCACGAGCTGGAACTCCTCCTGCCGGGCACGACCAAGCCGTACGTCGGCTCGGCCGCCTTCCGCGTACTGACCGGCCCGAACGGCGAGTCGCTGCCCACCCGGGACCGGGCGAGCTGCTGCATGTTCTACACACTGGAGCCGCAGGACACCTGCGTCACCTGCCCGCGGACCAGCGACGCGGACCGCGTCACCAAGCTCATGTCGGCCGCCGCCAGTTGAGCCACCCTCAGGTCCGAGCCGACTCGGGCATCCCGTAGGATCGCCGCGAACAAGACTTCCGCCCGGTTACAGGCAATTCACAACTTTCTCACGGGTCACGGGAACTTTCCGTGGAACCACCCGCACGGGTAGTCTTATTCGAACTCAACTCCCGCCCCTCAAGCGGCAGTTCGAGCAGAACGCCGCCCTGGGCACCCCCCTTGCAATTCCTTGGCGGCCTCTTGCCCCGAAACCCCCTGAGGGCCGTTGGGATTGGGCCACTATGGCGGGCGTTATCACGCCCTATCCCAATGCAAGGGACCCCAGATGAGACTGACCGACATATCGCTGAACTGGCTGCTTCCGGGCGCCGTACTGCTCCTGGGCATGCTGGCGGCGGTGGCGGTGCTCGCGCGCGGCAAGCGCCCCTCCGGGGAGAGCGCGAGCGCGGACGACTCGTGGGAGCGCAGCGAGGAGCGCCGCAGGCGCAAGGAGGCCATTTACGGCACCGCCTCCTACGTCCTGTTGTTCTGCTGTGCGGCGGTGGCCGCCGCCCTCTCCTTTCACGGCCTGGTCGGCTTCGGCCAGCAGAACCTGAACCTGTCCGGCGGCTGGGAGTATCTCGTCCCCTTCGGCCTGGACGGTGCGGCGATGTTCTGCTCCGTACTCGCGGTGCGCGAGGCCAGCCACGGTGACGCGGCGCTCGGCTCCCGGATACTCGTGTGGACGTTCGCGGGCGCCGCGGCCTGGTTCAACTGGGTGCACGCGCCCAGGGGCATCGACCACGCGGGCGCCCCGCAGTTCTTCGCCGGCATGTCGATGTCGGCGGCCGTGCTGTTCGACCGCGCGCTGAAGCAGACCCGCCGGGCCGCCCTGCGCGAGCAGGGCCTGGTGCCCCGTCCGCTGCCGCAGATCCGCGCCGTCCGCTGGATGCGGGCCCCGCGCGAGACGTACAAGGCGTGGTCGCTGATGCTCCTGGAGGGCGTGCGCAGCCTGGACGAGGCGGTCGACGAGGTGCGCGAGGACAAGCGCCAGAAGGAGGCGGCCCGACTGCGCCGGCGCGAGCAGGAGCGCGTGGAGCGCGCGCAGCTCAAGGCGATCAGCCGGGGCCACCGCGGTTTCGTCGGCCGCGGCCGGCAGCTGGAGGCGCAGGCCACCCTGGAACGGGCCTCCGACCGAGTCTCCGCGGAGCCTGCCATATCGACGCCGGAGCAACTGCCCCCCGTACGCCAACGGCCCTCCCTGCAGCCCGTCCGCAGCGGATCTGACCCCGTTACCGTCGACCTCACCGCGGAGGACGACACAATGGCCCTGCCGCGCCTCGACTCCTTGGAGCGCAAGCTCAAGGACCTCGAGCAGCAGTTCGGCTAGGCCCACCGGGCACAAGCCCGCCTGGCATCACGGGAGGGGGGAGCGGCTCATGGAGCCGCTCCCCCCTCCCGTGTGTTGGACATCGTCCACAGACATACCGTCTGTTGACGCCCGGTCAGGAAACCCCCGCCTCCAGCTCGAACCACACCGCCTTCCCCACCCCGTGCGCCCGCACACCCCACGCGTCCGCGAGGGACTGCACCAGGATCAGCCCCCTGCCGTGCGTACTGTCGTCGGCGTTCGGTACGCACGGAGTGGGCCTGCGGGCCACGAAGTCCCGCACCTCCACCCGGAGCCCACGGGGTCCGACGGTGGCCGTCAGGACCGCGTCGTGGTCGGTGTGGATGAGCGCGTTGGTGACGAGTTCGCTGGTCAGCAGTTCGGCGATCTCCGATCGACCGGGCCTGCCCCAGTGCCGCAACACCGCGCGCAGCGCCTTGCGCGCCTCGGGCACCGCCCCCAGGTCCGCCCGCCGGAGTCTGCGCTTGAGCTGCGGCGCCGGAGCCCCCTCCCCGGCGCCGTCGTCGTTGTCGGCGTCGTCCCCCACTGTCTCCACCGTGAGGGCCCCTGTCGCCGTGGGACCGCCTCCTCGTACCTGCCTCTTCATGACCCCCGCCCGCGTGCCGATGTCGGTTCCCCTCTGCTCGAACACGTTCACGGGGATCCATGCCCCGTCGCACACGCGGCAGTCATGTCGAGTCTTTGGCGACCAGGTGTTCGGCCATGTTGCGGGCGCCTCCGTCGGCCGCCGGGTCCTGATCGCGGGCGGTGGACCCGGCTACCGATTCCGCTCTGCCGACCTCGCTGTACTCGGCGAAGAGGTGTGGCAGTTGTTCCTGGACGTGGAGATGCTGTCGAAGCACGGCGCTCGCGGAACGGGCAGCCCTGGCCGACGTCCCGTCCCGGCCGGCCTCGGCGAGCGCGCACCGGATCTCCGCGACCGGCTCTGCGCCGACCACCCGGGGCCGGCGAAACTGGCCGGAATCCGCCGTGGCCGGCGCGGGGCCGCCCGCCCGACCCCCGTGCGGGAGGGCGGCCCCGGTCTTGCGGTGGTCGCGGTCAGTGGAGCTTGTTCACCGCGCGGGTGGTCGTCTTCTTGAAGGCCTTCACCGGCGCATCGTCGAAGTCGCCCAGCTGGCCCCAGTCCACGACCGTCACCGTCCGGCCGTCCCGGCCGACGGAGAGGAGGCGGATGTCGGTGGCGCCCCAGGAGGTCGCGGTGTGCAGGCCGTAGACATGGGCGCCCTCCTCGACGGACAGCGATCCGTAGTCCTCGAGGGTGGCGTCGATCTCCGGGTCGGACTGCTCGATCCACTCCGAGCAGGACCGGATGTCCTGGTTCAGCCGCGAGGCCAGGCCCTTCGCCGAGCGGATGTCCGGCAGGACGACGGTGATCTGACGGGCGCTCGCGTCGACGTCGGTCCTGAAGTCGCGGTGCCAGGAGGAGTCGTGGCCCGGCAGCGCCATGCTCAGGCAGCTGTCCACCTCCACTTCCTCCGGTACACCACCGGTGACCTTGCCGGCCGTCCAGGAAGAGGTGGGGTGGGGCGGAAGGTCGGCGGCCGAGAGGAAGCCGGGTGCCTGGGTGGTGGCGTTCGCCGGGACGGCGAGCACGGAACCGAGGGCGAGGCATGCGGCGGCGAGTACGGTGAGCGCGCCGGCTCGGGTGCGGTTGGGCATGGGTGTTCCCCCGTGGGTGAGTGCATGGGTGTGGCAAGTGCGTGAGGGTGGATGCCGCCACGACGCCGGATGGTCGGTCCGGCCCTGGTCGGGGCGACACCAAGAGCATCAGCGGTCACGACGGGCGGACGCAACAGGGGACGCCGGATCCACCACGGTGGAACCATCCCAGCCCGTCTGACGTGCAGATACAGGGAGTGCCTGGGATACCGTCCCGGGTCGGGAGGACACGGGGGAACGGTGTCGGCACCACACGAGGACGTCGAGGAGTTCGCCGCGCTGCTGCGACGGCTGAAGGAGCGCACGGACCGCAGTTACGGTTCGCTGGCCCGCCGCCTGAACATGAACACCTCCACGCTGCACCGCTACTGCGCCGGTGAGGCCGTCCCCCTGGACTTCGCCCCGGTGGAGCGGTTCGCCGCGTTGTGCGGGGCGTCGGCGCAAGAGCGGCTGGAATTACACCGGTTATGGCTCCTGGCGGTGGCGGCACGGCAGCGGCCCCGTACGGCGACCGAACCGACGGCCGTACGGGATACGGCGGTCGAACCGACGGAGACCGCGCGGCCGGAGCCCCCGACGCAGGACGGCGCGTCGCAGATGTCGGAGGAATCCGGCGCGAAGGACGATCCCGCCCCCGCTCCCCCACCGCGCCCCTGGTACCGCCGCCGACGCACCCTGGTGACCACGGCCGTCGCGGCGGCGCTCCTCGCCACCCTGGGCAGCCTCTCGGCCCTGCCGTCCGACCGTCGTTCCCCGGCGGACGATCCCGCACGGTCCCAGGCTGCCGGTCCGTCCCGCACGACGGCGCCGGGCTCACCTGACCACCCCTCGACCACGTCGCCGAGCCCTTCCACCGGCACCCGGTCCCCCTCCCCCTCTCGCTCCTCCTCGGCCGAGGGCACCCCCGCGAAGCCCTCCGGGAAATCACCCGCCGAGAGCCGCGCCTCCTCCGGAAACGGCGCGCCGGACCAGCCCGCCGCCTCCGCCGCCGTCCCCCTCACGTGGACCGCCGACTCCCAGGTCTGGGCGATGGGCTGCGGTCACGACTACGTCATCGCCAAGCCGCCGCGGCAGGTCCCTCCGCCCCCGGCCCCGCAGGACGCCGGAACCTGGGCGGGAACCCAGAGCGCGGTGCACGGACGCGAGACGAACGTACGGATCTCGGTGCAGGGGCGGACCTCCACGGCCGTCGTCCTGGACGCACTGCGCGTCCGGGTCGTCGGACGAGCGGACCCCGCTCCGGGCAACGCCTACGCCATGGACAACGGCTGCGGCGGAGCGGTCACCCCCCGCTACTTCGGTGTCGACCTGGACATCGACCGCCCCATCGCCCACCCGGTCGACGGCAACGACACGGGCACGCCGATCCCGGCCATGCGCCTGCCCTACCGTGTCTCCGCCGAGGACCCGGAGGTGCTGCTGGTCACCGCCCGGACCGAGGGCTGCGACTGCCGCTGGTACCTGGAGCTGGACTGGTCCTCCCAGGGCCGCACCGGCACGGTCCGCATCGACGACGACGGCCGCCCGTTCCGCACGAGCGCCATCAAGGGGCTGCCGCGCTACACGTACGACACATCGGCCCGTCAGTGGACGCCGTACGACTGATGCGGCCCGCGTACGTTCCGCAGGTCACGCCTCCCAAACGGCGGCGGCCGTACGGTCGTCCGAGTACCCCTTGACCCGCACCTGGGCGTCGGCGAGGAACGCGGCGAGGCCGGGCGGGTTCGGGCCGGACCACCGGCCGGTCAGGTACTCGCACAGCTCCGGCTCCCCCCGCAGCGGCTCGGCCAGGCCGCCGGTGCACATCACGAGCGTGTCGCCGGGGCGGGCGACGGAGGCGCGGAAGCGGAAGGGTTCACGCAGCGGTTCGGGGGCGGGCTCGTACGGGCTCGGGGGCGTGGGGATGCCCAGGTCCATGGTGAGCCGGTCGCCCTCCGGCGTCTCGGAGGACACGGATCCGAAGCCGACGACGGGCTCGCCGGTGACGTCCTGGACGCGCGGTTCGATGTCCTGCCACTCGCCGTCCCTGAGCCGGAACAGTCCGCCCTCGCCGACGCCGAAGAACACGCGCGTACGGCATCCGGGATCGGCGGGGAGCAGGAGGCAGCGCAGGGTGGCCGCGTACTCCTCCGGATCGATGCCCTGCTCGGCGGCGCCGGCGCGGAGCCTGCCGAGGCTGCGGTCGGTGAGGCGGTGCAGGCCGGACTTCAGATCGCCGCGGCGGCCGGCCCTTATGTCCTCGGCGAGCCGTGCGTGGCTGCGGCCGACGGCCCGCCCGATCCAGTGGCAGGCCTCGGCGGCCGCGCGGTGCGCGCCCGGGGTGGCGCGGGCACCGGTCGCCATCGCCACCAGGACCAGCGCGTGCTCGCCCGAGCCGAAACGGGCGGTGAGGAGGGAGTCCCGGCGCGGCTCGCCCCGGAACCGCGCGGAGTCCCCTCGGACGGAGACGGCCCGCAGTGTGCAGGGCCCGTACCGGGCTCCGTCGAGGACGGTGTCCGCGACCAGATCGTCGAGGTCGTCCGGATCGGCGGGGGGCAGGGCGGTGGGTTCGGCCTCGTAGGTGGGCGGCCCTGAGCCCACGTAGTCGACGGGCTCGGGCGGGAGCGCGGGGAGGTCGACGCGGGTGGCGGTGCGGGGGCCCTGTGGGGCGGGGGTGTCGGTGTCGGTGTCGGCGGGCGGGCGCTGCGGTGCGGGCTCGACGAGGTGCGAGGGCTCCGCGGGCGAGCGCTGCGGCGTCGGGCCGACGGGGCGCGAGGGTTCCGCGGTGTCCTCTCGCGTGGGCGGCGGGGCAGCCGACCGCGGTGGGCCGAACGGAGGCGGCGGGGGAGGCGGCCCGGCCGGGGGCGGGGGTGTGGCCGGGGTGACCGGGGGCGGGGGCGTGGCCGGGGTGACCGGCGCGGTGGGTGTGCGGGACTCCGTCGGGATGCGGCCACCGGTCGAGGAGGGCGTGCTGCCCCGGGGGGTCTGTGCCTCGAATCCCGGTGGCTTCGGTCCGGGCGGGAAGGTCGCGGGGCCCGGAGTAGGGTCGGGTGGCGGCTCCCAGGGGGCGCGCTGCCGTATGAACTCCGTGCGGCGGGGGGCGTCAACGGCCTCTGTGGTGTCGGCGGTACCGGGCCCTTGCGACGGAACACCGGACCCCGCCAGGCGCGGCGGCGCGTCCACCGCATCGACCGTGTCCACCGTCTCCACGGCCTCCACGGCCTCCACGGCCTCCACGGCCTCCACGGCCGAGGCGTACCGATCGTCCACTGTGTCGGGCGTGGCCGTGGGGCCCGTGTCCTCGGTGGAGTCGTCGTACAGCTGGCCCCACCAGTCGTCCTCGTGACCGGTGGGCCTTCCCCCCTGCTGGTTCATGCCCTCAATTGTCCACCGCACGGGCCGTGTGAAAACGGGGCATCCGGAAAATCAGGACAGCCACCGCGCGTCGAACGGTGTGCCGAGTGAGCACCCGAACGCCGGTCCGGAGGCGAGGAAGGGCGACGCCAGGTGCTGGGAGCGATTGGTGCCACCAGGCTGGTGGTCGCCGACCGTTCGCTCGCCTTGGTGCCGCTCACCCCGCACACCGCGGAGCCCACCGCGCTGGTCGTGCGCGCGAGCGGGCCGCTGGAGCTGCTGGCAGGCGTCGCCAAGCAGCTCGACCTGGGTCTGCGGACCGTGCAGCGCCGGGTGAAGCGGCTGATGGAGCTGAGCGGTGTGACGACCCGGCTGCAGCTGGGGTGGCACGCGTGCGAGCGGGGATGGGTGGCCCGGGACCGGCCCGAGTGAACATGGCCGGCCTGCGCCTTCTCCCGTACTCCGGCACTCTGGACCAATGGGAGTGGTGGACCTCCTGCTGGTCGGCCTGGTCATGCTGCTCGGCGTGGGCGGAGTCCTGGTGCCCGGTGTGCCGGGGTCGTGGCTGGTGTGGTCCGCGGTCCTGTGGTGGGCGCTGCAGGATCCGCAGCCACTGGCCTGGGGCGTGCTCGTGGGCGGCACCGTCGCGCTGCTCCTCTCCCAGGTGGTGCGCTGGTCACTGCCGCCGCGACGGCTGCGCGCGAGCGGCGCCACCCGACGGATGGCGGTGTACGCCGGGGTGGGGGCGTTCATCGGCTTCTTCCTGATCCCCGTGGTCGGAGCGATCCCCGGTTTCATAGGCGGGATCTACCTCTGCGAACGCCTGCGGCTCGGCCGCCACGGCGAGGCGATGGCCGCGCTGCGGACGGCGATGCGCTCCGGCGGCTCCAGCGTGCTGGCGGAACTGTTCACCTGCCTGCTGATCATGGGGGCGTGGCTGGGGGCGGTGCTGTGGGGGTGAACCGGTCCCCCGGAGAACCTGTCCCCGGTTGAACCAGCCCCTCGCCCGTGCGTCCCGTCGTAGGACCCGGGACGTAGGACGAGGATCCGATGCGCCGGGCGGAGCCGAGGTGTTGGCTGGCTGCCATGACCGAATTCAGCGAGGCCGAACTCGCGTACCTGAAGTCGCAGCGGCTCGGGCGCATGGCCACCGTCGACCAGCACGGCCAGCCACAGGCGAACCCGGTCGGCTTCTACCTTCAGGACGACGGGACCGTCCTGATCGGCGGCTACGCCATGGGTGCCACCAAGAAGTGGCGCAACCTGCGGAAGAACCCGAAGATCGCCCTGGTCGTCGACGACATCGTCAGCCTGAGGCCCTGGAAGGTGCGCGGCATCGACATCCGCGGCGAGGCCGAACTCCTCGCCGGTCCGCACGACTTGGGTCCGCACTTCAGCGAGGAGCTGATCCGGGTCCATCCGCGGCGGATCCACAGCTGGGGGCTGGAGGAGGGCGACTGAAGGAGGGCGGCTGAAGGAGAGCGACTAGAGGACGCCTTCCAGCGTGAGCAGCGTCGTCTTGCGCTCCAGCCCGCCCGCGTACCCCGTCAGTGAACCGTCGGCCCCGATCACCCGGTGGCACGGGCGGACGATCAGCAGCGGGTTGGCGCCGATCGCGCCGCCGACGGCCCGTACGGCGGCGCGGGGCGCGCCGATGCGGGTGGCGATCTCGCCGTACGTCGTGGTCGAACCGTAGGGGACGGTGTCGAGGGCGGCCCAGACCTTCTCGCGGAAGGTGGTGCTCTCGCTCCGCACCGCCAGCTGGAACTCCTTGAGTTCCCCGGCGAAGTAGGCGGCGAGCTGTTCCTCGGCCTCGCGGAACAGGGTCGGGTCGTGTCGCCAACCGTCCTGGACGGTACGGCCGTTCTTCTGGCCGGGCACGGACAGGGAGGTCAGGGTGCCGTCCGCGCCTGCGGTCAACAGGAGCCCGCCGACGGGGCTGTCCACGGTGGTGTAGTGCGTCTCGGTGGTGTAGTGCGTCTCGGTGGTGTAGTGCGTCTCGGTGGTCATCGGTACTCCAACTCCCCTGCCGCACGCAGGTGTCGCAGGGCGTATGAGCGCCAGGGGCGCCAGGTGTCGGGGATGCCCGGGCCGGGCGGGGCGACGTCCGGGTCGCCGAGGGCGCGGGTACGGACGGCGGCGATGGTACGGGCGTCCAGCCCGGGCAGCGCGAGCAGTGCCGCCTCCGCATCGTCCCGGTCGGCGCCCGGATCGAGGCGTACGACACCGTCGGCGAGGGCGGCGGCGAGCGCGCCCGGGGTGCCGTCGGGTTCGGCCTCGGCGAGGACGGCCGGTTCGGGGAAGACGTGGGTGAGGCTGCCGCAGGGTGCGTCCAGCGCCTTGCCGTATCGCCGTACCAGCCGCTCGGCCTCCGTCCGCCCCACCAGCGCCCGCACCGCGAGCTCCTCCGGGTCGGCGGCGCCGGGCGACCGCAGTCCGGGCCGGGCGGCGACGAGCGGGGCGAGCCGTGCGTCGGCGCCGAGCCGCTCGTCCACGGCGTACGGATCGGCGTCGAGGTCGAACAGCCGTCGCAGCCGCTGGACCGCGGTGGTCAGGTCGCGGGGGTCGGTGAGGTGCAGCAGGGCGTCCAGCCAGCCGCCCGGATGGGCGCCGGACGCGGACCTCGCCGAGCCCGGCCGCTCGTCGACGGCGACGATGCCGGTGCCGTGCGGAAGGCGCAGGGTGCGACGGTACGTCCGCCGTCCGCGCGGTCCGCTCACCTCCTCCATGCCGGCCACGGCCTCGCCCTCCAGCAGGTCGAAGACGGCACCCGCCTGGTACGGCCCCCGGTGGGCGAGCCGCAGCGGGATCCCCGCGGTCGGTGTGGCCGTACGCCGGGCGGCCCGGCCGCCGTGCGGTGCGACGGCCCGCAGCTCGCTCGGCGTCGAGGCGTAGATCTCCCGCATCGTGTCGTTGAACTGCCGCACACTGGCGAAGCCGGACGCGAACCCGATCTGGGTGATCGGCAGGTCGGTGGTCTGCAGCAGGACGCGCGCGGTGTGCGCCCGCTGGGCCCGCGCCAGGGCGACGGGCCCGGCACCGAGCTCGGCGGTGAGCTGGCGCTGCACCTGCCGCGCGCTGTAGCCGAGCCGCGCGGCCAGCCCTGCGACGCCCTCCCGGTCGACGACACCGTCACCGATGAGCCGCATGGCCCGCCCCACGACGTCCGCCCGCACGTTCCACTCGGCCGAGCCCGGCACGGCGTCCGGCCGGCACCGCCGGCAGGCCCGGAAGCCCGAGCCCTGCGCGGCGGCGGCCGTCGCGAAGAACCGGACGTTGTGCCGCTTCGGCGTCACCGCCGGGCAGCTGGGCCGGCAGTAGATCCCGGTCGTCACGACGGCGAAGAAGAACTCCCCGTCGAACCGCCCGTCCCGACTGCGCACCGCTTCGTACCTGGTGTCTTCGTCCATCACGACATCCAGTCTCGACGGTGACCAGGGCTAGGGCTAGCGGAAATCGGACGTGGAGATGGGTTGGATGGATTGGATGGATTGGATGAGTTAGATGGGTAAGTGGGTCACCAGGGAGCCCTACTGCCAGCGCCCCCTCTTCGCTTCCATCGCCGCCTTGCCCACCGCCCCCTTCCGCTTCCAGTCCCGCTTGAGCTCCGCCCTGAGCCGCGCGTCGGTCTTGGCGACGATCCGCTGGTTCTCCCGCATGAGCTTGCGGTAGCTCTCCAGCCGCCGCTCGGGCAGCTCACCGGAGTCGATCGCGGCCAGCACCGCGCACCCCGGCTCGCTCTCGTGCGCGCAGTCGTGGAACCGGCAGCGTTCGGCCAGCCCCTCGATCTCGGAGAAGACCTGCCCGACCCCGCTCTCGGCGTCCCACAGGCCGACGCCGCGCAGCCCGGGTGTGTCGATCAGGACACCGCCGCCCGGCAGCGCGAGCAGGTTGCGCGTGGTCGTCGTATGACGGCCCTTGCCGTCCGCGTCCCGGGTGGCCTGCACCTCCATGACGTCCTCCCCCAGCAGCGCGTTCGCGAGCGTGGACTTGCCCGCACCGGACTGCCCGAGCAGCACGGACGTACCACCGGAGACGACGGCGACCAGGACGTCGAGCCCGTCCCCGTCCATGGCACTGACCGGCAGGACCGGCACCCCCGGTGCCGAGGTCTCCACGTCCTGCACGAGGTGCGCCAGCGTCACGGCGTCCGGTACGAGGTCGGCCTTGGTCAGCACGACCACGGGCTGGGCCCCGGACTCCCAGGCCAGGGCGAGGAACCGCTCGATGCGGCCGAGGTCGAGTTCCATGGCGAGCGACACGGCGACGATCGCGTGGTCGACGTTGGCGGCGAGGATCTGCCCCTCGGACCGCTTGGAGGAGGTGGAGCGTACGAAGGCGGTACGGCGCGGCAGATACGTCCGTACGTAGCGCGGGTTGCCGCCGGGTTCGACGGCGACCCAGTCGCCGGTGCACACGACCCGCATCGGATCGTGCGGGGTGACGAACGCGGTGTCCGCCCGGACGATCCCGTCGGCGGTGACCACGTCGCACTGCCCGCGGTCGACCCGGATCACGCGTCCGGGCAGCAGTCCCTCGGGCTCGTAAGGGGCGAACTCGTCCGCCCATGCCTCGTCCCAGCCGTAGGGAGCGAGAGCGGAGTAGGTGGAGAAGACAGAGGTGGAAGTCAAGGGTGACCCTTCACAAGGGCGGCCCCGGCAGCCGCGCGCTCAGGCGCGCGGAAGAAAAGGAGTCGAGGTGTCAGCCGGAGGCCACGGAGGTGGACTTGATGGATTCCTGGATGCGGGCAGCGCCCATCGCAATGACAGCCATCGGTCGACACCTCCTCGTACACGCTCGCTCGGCGACACGGTTCGCCGTGACGCGCGGCAACTCTAACCCGGCCTCACGGCGACCGGTCAACGCATTTTCGGCCTCACGTGTTCGCGCGGGCCCTCACACCTTCGCGCCTACCCTCACGCCGTCGCACAGCGATGCCCGTTCAGCGTGAATCCGTACGCCGGTGAGTTCTCGCCCTGCCACGACGCGAGGAAGCCGAAGGCCAGGGAGCCGTCCGCGGGGACCGACTTGTTGTAGTCGGCGGCCGTGGCGGTGACCCGGGAGTCGTTCTGGGCGAAGCTCGCGTCCCACATCTGGCCGACCTTCTGGCCGTCGCGGAAGGACCAGGCGACGCGCCACGTGTCCAGCGGTCGTTCGGTGGTCACCGTCACGGTGGCCTGGAAGCCGTCGGGCCACTCGGTGACCAGGTCGTACTGGACCCGGCAGGTGGGCGGCTCACTCTTGTCGGGGTCCGGGTCGCCGCCGGGAGCCGTGGACGACGACGTGCCCTGGGGTGTGGTGTCGCGGTTCTTGCCGGCGGACTCGTCGGGCTTGTCCTTCTGCCCGGTGTCCGACGGCTTCGGGGAGCCGGACGGCAGCGGTGCGACGGGCGGCAGGGACACGCCGGGGTCGGCGGCCACCGGCTCGCGGTCGGACGCGTCGCTGGGGGTGGCGCTCTGGTCGGTGCCGCCCGGCATCATCGACACGGCGAGTGCCAGCAGCGAGACGAGGACGGCCGCGACGAGGAGTCCGTTGCGCACGACGCGCGCCTTGTGCGCGCCGGGGTTCGGGGGCGCGCCGTCACTGTCGGCCGGTGCGGGGCGCCCGGCGCCGAGGCGGACCTCGGCGGCTCTTCTGCGTCGCTCCAGGTAGGCGAGGCCGCCCCAGCCGATCACTCCGCCGGCCAGCGCCGCGGGCAGCCCGCCGCCGTGCAGCCGCAGGCATGCGGCGGCCTCGGCGCACTCCACGCAGCGTGCGAGGTGCCGGGAGAGGTCCTTCGGGGTGTCCGCGGCCGGTGACCGGGTGACCGCGTCGAGCAGCCGGGCGTAGCTGCGGCACTGCGCGTCCATCGGCGTGTCGAGGTGGTTGCGGTGGCAGCGGTCCCGGAACAGGCGGCGCACTTCGGCGAGTTCGTCGGACACCGTGGCCGGGTCGAGGCCGAGCCGGCGGGCCACCGCGGACAGCGGCAGCGCCTCCACCTCGGCCAGCCACAGCAGTTCCGCGTCGGCCGCCTGCAGGTCGCGCAGTCCGCGCAGGGCGAGCGGACGGCTGAGCGGGGGGCCGGTGTAGCGGGCGGCCTTGTCGGAGTTGAGCCACAGGCGCAGTTCGGGGTCGAGTCGGTGGCCGTGCCCCTGGGTCTCCCAGGCCGCCGCCGTGTCGCGTACGGCGGTCAGCAGCAGGGGGATCCTGGGCAGGCGGGCCGGGCGGCGGCCGGCGCTGCGGGACGGAACGGCCTCGGCGGCGCGGGCCTCGCGCATGCCGAGGGAGAATGCCTCCGTGGCCAGCTGCGTCGCCGCTGTGGAACCGGCCGTGCACAGGTCGGCGTAGGAGAGCACGGCGTCCCAGCACTCGGAGAACAGCGCGGCCTCGGCGGCGTCCTGGGGAGTCGGCAGGTCGGGCATGGGTCTCCTGCATTCGAATGCGAGGTCAACTCGCCATACTGGCAAAGGAGTTGGGGGGAACCTCGCGGCAGGACACGAGCTTTTCACGCCACCCACACAACTGACAAGCGGGGTATTCAAATCCGATGACGGGCGGCCACGCGACCGGGCTTCGCACACCCCGGCCGCGCATCCCGCCTGTCGTCCACCGGTTGGAGTACACCACCCCGACGACCCGTCCGTCGATGCCCAGGGGCCTCCGCGCGGTGTTCCTGCGACCACTCGTCGTTGCTCTGTCAGTCATACGTAAGGAAGGCCGGAAAGTATCAATGCCGGTCCACTCGGATCGGGCCGTCGACGCGGCCCGCCGGCCAGAGGTGGGCGAACGCTGACGCCGGCCGTTACACCTCGACCGGTTCCGCCGCCGGGAGACTGTCCATGAAGGAGCTGACGGAGAAGACCGCGCGGCCGGGGCCGGGCGGACCGTAGCCGGGGGGCGAGGAGAGACCGAAGTCGTCCATCGTGGCGCGGTAGGCCTCCAGCAGGCGGATGTGGTACTCCAGCGGCGCGCCCTGCGGGTTGGCCTTGCCGAGCGGGGTCGTCGGCTCGGGGCACCAGGTGGTGAAGCGGGGCGTGATGCCGTGCGACATGAAGAAGCGCAGGCCCTCCGTCGTCGACGCGATGGCCTCGTCGACCGTCGTGAAACCGAAGGGCTCGGCCATCTCCACACCCGCGACGAAGTTGGGGATCACGTTGCGGGCGCCGAAGACGTCGGTCGAGTCGAGGATGCGCTTGTGCCACTCGTCGCGGCCGACGTAGCGCTCCTTGCCCGGGCAGTACAGCTCGAACAGCCGGCGGTCCCACACCTCGAAGTTGGGGTGGTAGATCTGCACGCCGTAGTCCTTGAACCGCTGTACGTCGTCCTTGGGCAGCGCCTGCGCGACGACCTTCCCGATCCACCGCCCCGGGAAGCGCTCCTCGATGGCCTTGGCGTAGTGCCCGTAGAAATCGGCCTCGTCCCTCCCGGCGACCTTCGACGTGATCGCGCCGCCGGTGAGCGTGTAGGCGGTGGACGCCTTCTGGGTGTCGTACCGGTCGATGATCTCCAGGGCCTCGAGGACCTCCTCGACGTCCTTGACTCCCGTGTACGGGCGCCCGGCGGCCTTGTGCTGGCGCCAGTTGTGGTTGATGTCGCAGTACTGGCACTCCTCCTTGGCGCCGAAGTACTGGCAGACCCGGAAGACGGTGAGGTAGATGAGGTAGCCCCACTGGATGGTGGGGGCGACCTCCATGACCGACTTCCCGTTGGCGAGGGTGTGCCGATAGTACTCCGGCATCGGCGGCACACCGACGTCGGCGATCCGCTTGCCGTCGAGGTAGAGCCCGAGGACGCCCTCGTCGTCGGCCGCGACCCGGTACGGCGAGGACGGGTTCACGCGCACCGACACGACGGTCCGGCGCAGGTCGTACGGGCCTCCCGTGAGGATGATCTCCTCGGGCGGGCGCCGCAGCGCGGCCTCGCCGAGCTCGGGCAGGGTGCCGTGGTCGAAGGAGAAGATGAAGTAGGACTTCGGCTTGACCTCGCCGGCTGCCTCGTTGGCGGTATCGCTGAGCGCCGATGGGTCGAAGGCCAACCCGCCGCGAAGCAGGTCCTCTTTGAAGACGGCTTCCCGCGGTACGTGCGGGAATCGCTCCATCAGGTCCTCGACCAGTGCGGTACGGCTGCCCATCTCCCGTGTCTCCTCCCGGTTCGGACGTACGACACCTCACGGTATGCCCACGCCCGCGCGTCAGCCGTGCCGGGTCCTCTCGCGCCGTGCGATATGCCCCGGTACGGAGGTGTTCGCCGGTGACGCACTCCTCACGCCGCCCGCTCCAGGGCCGCCGGATCGACCGGGTACGCGAGTGGCTCACCCGACAGCAGCCGTACGGCCTCCTCCACGACCGTGGCGCCCAGGCGGGCCACCTCGTTGCCCTGGGAGCCCGCGAGGTGCGGGGTGATGAAGGCGTTCGGGAGGTCGAAGAGGGGTGAGTCGGGGGGCAGCGGTTCGGGGTCGGTGACGTCGAGGATCGCGGTGAGGCGCCCGGCGCGCAGTTCCGTGAGGAGGGCGTCGTGGTCGACGAGGCCGCCGCGCGCGGTGTTGATCAGGACCGCGCCGTCGGGCATCAGGGCCAGCTCGCGGCGGCCGATCAGCTGCCGGGTTTCGGGGGTTTCGGGGGCGTGCAGGGTGACGATCTCGGAGGTGCGCAGGAGGTCGTCGAGTTCCAGCAGCGGTACGCCGAGCGCGGCGGCCTGGGTCTCGTCGACGTACGGGTCGGTGAGGGCGGGCCGCAGGTCGAAGGGGCGCAGCAGTTCGAGGAGGCGGCGGCCGATGCGGGAGGCGCCGATGACGCCCACGCGGCGGCCGTGGTTGCCGATGCCGGGGACCAGCTCCCAGCCAGGGAAGGCGCGTTCGGTGCGCAGGCGGTCGCGGGCGGCGAGGACGTCCTTGCCGGCCAGCAGGATCATGGCGAGCGTGTACTCGGCGACGGGCAGTGCGTTGGCCTCGGCCGCCGAGGAGACGGCGATGCCGCGTCGCCACAGTTCGGGCGTGGCGAAGCCCTTGACCGAGCCGGCCGAGTGCAGGACCGCGCGCAGCCGGGGGGCCGCGTCGAGGACGGCCGTGTCGAGGCGGGGGCAGCCCCAGCCGGTGACGAGGATCTCTGTACGGGCGAGTGTTTTCGCCACGAGGGGGTCGGTGAGGTCCTGTGCCACCAGGGCGGGGTCGATGTCCACGGCCTCCCGCAGCCGCGCCAGGATCTCGGGCGGGAAGACGAGCGGCACGTTCTCGGCGGTCATGGCGAACAGTGCCTGGGGACGCTCGGTCAAGTGGGTGGCCCTCCGGCTCGGTGACGTGGCGATAGAAACCGCTCTCTACGGTAGGTGGCGGTAAATGAGAAGGTCAACGCACAGGTATCTTCGGGAGGGACGACAGCAATGACGGAGACGGTCACCAACTGGGCGGGCAACATCACGTACGCCGCCAAGGAGTTGCACCGCCCGCACTCGCTCGACGCGCTCGGCGCCCTCGTGGCCGACAGCGCGACGGTGCGGGTGCTGGGCAGCGGGCACTCGTTCAACGAGATCGCCGAGCCGGGTGCCGACGGCGTCCTGCTGTCGCTGGGCGCGCTGCCGCCCGAGATCGACGTCGACACGGCGGCCCGGAAGGTTCGGGTCGGCGGCGGCGTCCGGTACGCGGAGCTGGCCCGGTACGTGCACGCCCAGGGCCTCGCGCTGCCCAACATGGCCTCCCTGCCGCACATTTCGGTGGCCGGGTCGGTGGCGACCGGCACCCACGGCTCGGGCGTCGGAAACGGTCCGCTGGCGTCGGTCGTGCGCGAGGTGGAGATCGTGACCGCCGACGGCTCGACGGTCGTCATCGGGCGGGGGGACGAGCGGTTCGGCGGTGCGGTGACCTCTCTGGGCGCCCTCGGTGTCGTCACCGCGCTCACCCTCGATCTGGAGACCTCGTTCGAGGTCGAGCAGCATGTGTTCACCGAGTTCCCCCTCGCCGGGCTGGACTTCGCGACGTTCGAGACGGTGATGGAGAGCGCCTACAGCGTCAGCCTGTTCACCGACTGGCGTGCGCCGGGCTTCCGGCAGGTCTGGCTCAAGCGGCGCACCGACCAGCCGCTGCCCGGCTTCCCGTGGGCGGCGCCCGCCACCGAGAAGATGCACCCGGTGCCGGGGATGCCGGCGGTCAACTGCACCGAGCAGTTCGGCGTGCCGGGGCCGTGGCACGAGCGGCTGCCGCACTTCCGGGCGGAGTTCGTCCCGAGCAGCGGCGCCGAGTTGCAGTCGGAGTACCTGCTGCCGCGCCGGTATGCCGTCGACGCGATGTATGCGATCGACGGGATACGGGAGACCGTCGCCTCCGTACTGCAGACCTGCGAGGTGCGTACGGTCGCCGCCGACGAGCAGTGGCTGAGCCCGGCGTACGGACGGGACACCGTGGCGCTGCACTTCACCTGGATCGAGGACACGGCTGCGGTGCTGCCGGTGGTGCGGAGACTGGAGGCAGCCCTGGACGGTTTCGAGGCCCGCCCACACTGGGGGAAGGTGTTCACCGCACCGGCGGAGGCGCTGCGGGGTCGGTATCCGCGGCTGGGCGACTTCCGGACCCTCGCGCGCGACCTCGACCCGAGCGGCAAATTCGCCAACGCGTTCGTCCGGGAGGCGCTGGGCGCCTGACTTTATAAAACCCCTTTCCTAAGCCCTTGTCGAAAGTCCTCGCAGCCCATAGCCTTGCGCCGCGCCGGTGCCGATGTCGTCCCGGCATGAGCTGAAGGGATGGGGCAGGCCCGGTGAAGCGCACATCACGTGACATCCGCACCGCGAACCGCTACGAGGTGCTGCGCCAGATCATCGCCGAGTCGCCCACGTCCCGGCAGGAGCTTGCGGCCGCCACCGGTCTGAGCCTCGCCACGGTCGCCACGCTCGTCGGTGAGCTGCTCGACCTCCGAATGATCACGGAGGTCGGGTTCGAGGACTCGGCGGGCGGTCGCCCCCGGGGCCTCGTGGCCGTCAACGCGTCGGGGGGCGCGTTGATCGGCGTCGACATCGCGGAGACGTACGTCCATGTCGAGTTGTTCGACCTCGCGCTGAACGTGCTCGCCCGCGCCGACGAGGACATGCGCCCCGGCGAGAGCCGGCCCGAGCAGGTGGTCGGCCATGTCGCCGCCGCCGTCGGCTCGGTGGTCGCGCAGGCCGGCATCGAGGGCGCGCGGGTGCTCGGCGTCGGGGTGAGCGTGCCGGGGCAGGTGGACCGCGCCACCGGCATCTCGGAGTACGCGCCCAACTGGGACTGGCACGACGTGCCGCTGCTGGACCTGCTCACCGAGCACATCGCCTACCCCCTCTACCTGGACAACCCCTTGCGCGCCTGCGCGGTGGCCGAGCTGTGGTTCGGGGCCGCGCGCGGGAGCGGGGACGCCGTGGTGGTCAACCTCGGCACCGGAGTGGGCGCCGGGCTGGTGCTCGGCGGCGGACTGCACCGGGGCGTGAGCAACAGCGCCGGCGAGTGGGGGCACACCACGCTGGTCCTCGACGGGCGGCTGTGCCACTGCGGCAACCACGGCTGCGTGGAGACGTACGTCGGCGCGCCCGGCATCATGGTGAACCTGCGGGAGCTCAGCCCCCGCAGCGCGCTGCTGCACCCGGAGGACCAGACCGCCACCATCGACGCGCTGTCCCGCGGGGTCGCCGCGCACGATCCGGTGGCGCTCAAGGTGGTCCGCGACACCGCCCGTTACCTCGGCGCCGGCATCGCCGACCTGGTCAACCTGTTCAACCCGGAAGTGGTCGTGCTCAGCAGCTGGGTCGCGGCCACCCTCGGCGAGCCGCTGCTCGCCGAAGTGCGCGAGGCCGTCGCCCGGCACGCGCTGCGGCGGCCGCTGGCAGCCACCGAGATCGTCCTCTCCCCCATCCCCACCGACCCGGTGTGCCTGGGAGCCGCGACCTTCGCGCTCGAAGGCGCCCTTCAGTCGGTGGGGCAGAGGAATGGCAAACGCACCACCCCCGCAAGAAGCCGCACCGCACCACCTTCATGACGACGGAAGGGATGCATATGCTTCGCCCTCACCCGAGGAGGTCGGTCCTCCCGGCAGCCGCAACCGCGCTCGCTGTCTCCGGACCCCTCGTATCCACCCCGACCGCCTCGGCCGCTCCCCCCATGGCGGCCGAGGTCTCCCCGCACGCCGCCCAGGCCATCGACGGCATCGGTGCCTCCGGTGCCTTGTCGAACGCCCCGGGGGCGGCGATCGCCGTCTGCACGGGCGGGGCGGGGCAGTCGTGGTCGTCGTCAGCGGTGAGGCGACCGCCGACGGGAGCAAAGTGACCCTTTACAGCTGCACCGCAGGGGCCGACCAGGCCTGGTTCCGCGAGTAGTCCACCGGGGTGCGGGCCGCTGGTGCGGCGGCCCGCCACTCCCCATGTCCGATATCCCGAACGCTACACAACGCTTCGAGCAGACTTCGTCCAACCCCTTGCCGAAGCCTTAGCCGAAGGTTAACGTCCCGCACCGCAAGACCATTTGAGCCATCTGGCGCTGAGCCATCGAGCCGCAGCCGATACAAGCCGCACACGATCCGGACACACGAGCCGTACACAGGATCCGGGCCACAACAGACAAGGACGTCAGCATGTCGGCATTGAGCAACAGCAACTGGGACCGCCGCAACGTACTGCGGGCCGCCATGGGCCTGGCCGCCGCCGGCGGGCTTGCCGCATGCGGCGGCAACAACGGACGGGGCGGGGGCAGCGGTTCGGGCACGAACCTGACGCAGTACTTCCACGCCTACGGTGAGGCCGGGACCGAGCAGGCCATCAAGAAGTACGCGAAGGCCTACGACAAGGCGAACGTGACCACGCAGTGGATCACCAGCGCCGACTTCGAGAGCAAGCTCTTCGCGACGCTGCTCACCGACAACGCGCCCGACCTGTTCGAGTTCCACCCGCAGATCCAGATGGTCAAGAGCGGTCAGGTGGCCGACCTGACCGACATCCTCAACCCGGTCAAGGACGACTTCAACCCGGCCGACATCCAGTCGCACACGGTGGACGGGAAGATATACGGCGTCCGCATGATCGACGACCCGCAGTTCTTCTTCTACCGCAAGTCGATGCTGGAGAAGGCAGGCGTCGACGTGCCGACCACGCTCGACGAGCTGATGGAGGCCGCAGCCAAGCTCACCACCGGCAAGGTCAAGGGCCTGTACGTGGGCAACGACCTGCACAGCGTCAACGACACGTTGATCTGGTCGGCCGGCGCCCAGCACCTCAACGAGAAGAACGAGATCGCCTACCACACGGACGGCGTCGTCGAGGGCCTGAAGAAGATGCGCAAGCTGTTCACCAGCGGCGATCTGCTCCTCGGCGCTCCGACCGAGTCCTGGGACCCCTCCTCGTTCAACCAGGGACTGTGTGCCATCCAGTTCTGCGGCATGTGGGCGATGCCGGCGATCCAGGACGCGCTCGGCGACGACTGGGGGGTCTTCCCCTTCCCGAAGGTCACGGACTCCGGCAAGCAGTCGGTCTACAACGGCGGCTGGTCGATGTTCGTCAATGCCAAGGGCAAGAACGTCGAGGCGGCCAAGGAGTACGTCAAGTGGCTGTGGATCGACCAGAAGGAGTACCAGGAGGAGTGGGCCACCTCCTTCGGCTTCCACATTCCGCCGCGCACCTCGATCGCCGAGAAGGCCACCAAGCTCAAGTCGGGCAACGCCGCTGAGGGTGTCCGGCTCTTCAACGAGTTCGGGCACTTCGACAACATCGGCTGGACCCAGGCCATGCGCACCGCCTTCGAGGACGTCTTCGCCAACTGCGTCCGCAAGAACATGAACCCGGAAGCCGCCCTGGACAAGTGCGACGCGGCCGTGAACCGCGAGCTCAAGAAGCTGTTCGGATAGACCGCAGGACGGACCACGACATGTCGACGACCAAGACGCGCGACGTCGCGCGCCCCGCCCCGGCGAAGGCCTCCTCGGCCAAGCCGCGGCGGGGTCTGCGGGGCAGCCCCACCTTCAACTTCTGGCTCTTCACCGGGCCGTTCCTCATCGGTCTGGCGATCTTCGTCTACGCGCCGATCCTCTGGAGTCTCTGGCTCAGCTTCTTCGAGGCCCGCTTCACCGTCACGCCCGACAAGTTCGTCGGCTTCGAGAACTACAAGTACATGCTGACGAACGACGACTTCGTCGGCTCACTCGGCACCTTCACCCTCTTCGCCGCGTTCATCGTGCCCACCACCTGGGCGCTCTCGCTGGGCCTGGCCCTGCTGGTGAACCGGCTGCGCTTCATGCGGGCGTTCTTCCGGTCGGTCTTCTTCCTGCCGACCGCGTGCAGTTACGTGGCCGCCTCGCTGATCTGGAAGATGTCCATCTTCAGCGGCGTCCGCTTCGGTCTGATGAACACGATTCTGAGCTGGTTCGGGATCGAGAACATCGCCTGGCTGGCCGACCCCAATCCGCCCTGGTACTGGCTGGTCATCGTCACCGCGCGGCTGTGGCTGCAGGCCGGCTTCTACATGATCCTGTTCATCGCGGCGCTGCAGAACATCCCGGGCGAGCTGTACGAGGCCGCCGCCATCGACGGCGCCAAGCCGGGCTGGCAGACCTTCTGGTACATCACGCTGCCCCAGCTGCGGGCCACGTCCACCGCGGTGATCCTCCTGCTGCTCGTCGCCGCGTACCAGGCCTTCGACGAGTTCTTCAACCTCCTGTCGAAGACCACATGGGGTCGTCCGCCCCTCGTCGAGCTGTACTACAAGGCCTTGGGCGAGAGCCAGGACTACGGTTCCGGCAGCGCGGGCGCGGTCATCCTGACCGTGCTCATCTGTGCCGTGACCCTGCTCCAGGGCAAGTTCATGGGCTTCGGAAGGGGGGAGGAGTCGAAGTGACCACCACCATGCCCGAGGTGCGGGAACCCGCGCCGTCGTCAGGCAAGCCCCGCCGCACCAAGCGCGGCGGCGGCGGCGTGATGAGCTCCACCGGCCTCTACATCGCCACCGGAGTCGCCGGCTTCCTCTTCCTGATCCCGTTCTACCTGCTGATCCGCAACGCCCTCTCCACCGACGCCGAGATCACCGGAGAGAACTGGAAGTTCTTCCCCACGGACATCCAGTGGGGCAACATCAGCGAACTGTTCACCGACGACACGGTGCCCTTCGCCCAGTCCCTGTGGAACTCGGCGATCGTGGCCACCCTGCACACCGTCGGCGTGCTGCTGGTGTGCTCCCTCGCGGGCTACGGTCTCGCCCGCATCCCGTACAAGCACGCCAACAAGGTCTTCTACGCCGTCCTGGGCACCCTGATGGTCCCGACGGCGGTCACCTTCGTCCCGAGCTTCGTGCTGGTGTCGTCGCTCGGCTGGGTGGACACCTACCGGGGTCTCATCATCCCGGGCCTGTTCAGTGGTTTCACCTGCTTCCTGTTCCGGCAGTACTTCCTGGGGTTCCCCAAGGAGCTGGAGGAGGCGGCGCGCGTGGACGGACTGGGCTACTGGGGCGCGTACTGGCGCATCGTGGTGCCCAACTCGCTGAACTTCTTCGCGGCGATGGCGACCATCACCTTCATCCAGGGGTGGAACTCCTTCCTGTGGCCGCTGGTCATCGGCCAGGACCCGGGCTCGTGGACCGTCCAGGTCGCGCTCTCCAACTACATGACCAACCAGACCGTCGTCTTCCATCTGATCTTCATGGCCACCGCCTTTTCCATCCTGCCCCTGGTGTTCGTGTTCCTCTTCCTCCAGCGCTGGCTGGTGCAGGGGATCGCCCAGACCGGCATCAAGGGCTGAGCAAGGAGACCGATGTCTTTCCGCACCACCACGTCCGTCGACTACGTAGAGGACGTCTCACCGGGCAGCGGTGCCCTGCCGCCCCGCGCCTGGTACGCGTCCTCGGACGCGAAGTCCCTGTCGCTCAACGGCAGCTGGCGCTTCCGTCTGTCGGCGACGGCCGACGCCGAGGACGACTCGTTCGCCGGGGAGGGGTACGACGCCGGGGACTGGGCCGCGGTCGCGGTCCCGGGCCACTGGGTCATGCAGGGCCATGGCTCCCCCATCTACACCAACCACCTGTACCCCTTCCCGGTGGACCCGCCGCACGTCCCTTCGGAGAACCCGACCGGTGACCACCTGCGGGTCTTCGACCTGCCCGAGGACTGGCCCGCCCTGTCCGAGGGCGGCGCCGTCCTGCGGTTCGACGGAGTGGAGTCCTGCGCCCGTGTCTGGCTGAACGGCACGGACATCGGCGAGTTCAAGGGCTCCCGGCTGCCGCACGAGTTCGCGGTCGGCCATCTACTGAAGCCTGTAGGCAATGTACTGGCGGTCCGCGTCCACCAGTGGTCGGCCGGTTCCTACCTGGAGGACCAGGACCAGTGGTGGCTGCCGGGCATCTTCCGTGACGTGACGCTGCTGCACCGGCCTGCGGGCAGCGTGCTCGACTTCTTCGTGCACGCCTCCTACGACCACGTCACGGGTGAGGGCACCCTGCGCGTCGACTCCGACGTCGACGGGCGGGTGACCGTGCCCGCCCTGGACATCGATGTCGCGACCGGCGATTCGGTGACAGTGCCGGTCCAGCCGTGGTCCGCGGAGACGCCGACGCTGTACGACGGCGTCCTCACGACCGAGGGCGAACGGGTGCCCCTGCGCATCGGCTTCCGTACGGTCGTCCTCGAAGACGGCCTGATCAAGGTCAACGGCCGGCCCGTCCTCTTCAAGGGCGTCAACCGGCACGAATGGCACCCGGAGAAGGGCCGCGCGCTCGACCTGGAGACCATGCGCGAGGACGTGCTGCTGATGAAGCGGCACAACCTCAACGCCGTCCGCACCTCCCACTACCCGCCGCACCCCGCCTTCCTCGACCTGTGCGACGAGTACGGGCTGTGGGTCATCGACGAGTGCGACCTGGAGACCCACGGCTTCACCGAGCAGGACTGGCGGGACAACCCCGTCGACGACGACCGGTGGACCCCGGCCCTCCTGGACCGCGCCGCCCGCATGGTCGAGCGCGACAAGAACCACCCGTCGGTCGTCTTCTGGTCGCTGGGCAACGAGGCCGGCACCGGCCGCGGCCTGACCGCGATGGCCGAGTGGATCCACGGCCGGGACTCCTCGCGCCTGGTGCACTACGAGGGCGACTGGAACTGCCGGGACACGGACGTGTACTCGCGCATGTACGCCTTCCACGACGAGGTCGAGAAGATCGGCAAGGGCCTGGACGGGGGCACGGAGAAGAGGCGCGGGCTCCCCTTCATCCAGTGCGAGTACGGGCACGCCATGGGCAACGGCCCCGGCGGGCTCGCCGACTACCAGCGGCTGTTCGAGTCGTACGACCGGCTCCAGGGCGGCTTCATCTGGGAGTGGATCGACCACGGCATCAAGCACCCCGAGCTGGGCTACGCCTACGGCGGCGACTTCGGCGAGGAGCTGCACGACGGCAACTTCGTCTGCGACGGGCTGATCTTCCCCGACCGCGAGCCCTCCCCCGGGCTCGTCGAGTACAAGAAGGTCATCGAGCCGGTCCGCATCGAGGGCGACGGCGCGGACGGCACCGTACGGATCACCAACAAGTACGACTTCGCGGACCTGTCGGAGCTGGCCTTCGAGTGGTCGTGCCAGGTGGACGGCGAGACCGTCGAGTCGGGCTCCCTGTCGGTGCCGGCGCTGGCGGCGGGCGAGTCGGCTGAGGTGAAGCTGCCGGAGCCGCCCGTGGACGGGCGCGGCGGCGAGCGGCAGTGGACGGTACGGGCACTGCTCGCCGCCGACACCGCCTGGGCGCCGAAGGACCACGTGGTCGCCTGGGGTCAGTTCGCGGTGGCCGCCCGGCCGCTGCCGTCCGTCCCCGCGACCGACCGGCCCGTGCGGGGCGACGGGCGGATCACGCTCGGCCCGGCCGCCTTCGACGCCCGTACGGGTGCGCTGAAGACGATCGGCGGGGTCTGTGTCGAAGGCCTGAAGCTGGACGTGTGGCGGGCGCCGACCGACAACGACGACGGCGCGGAGTGGCAGACGGACACCCGGTACGGGGTGATGTGGCGCACGCTGGGCCTGCACCGCATGCAGCACCGGCTGGACGGCGTGGACTTGGGCGACGACGCGTTGACGGTGCGGACCCGGGTGGCGCCCGCCGCCCGCGAGGTCGGCCTCGCCACGGTGTACCGCTGGACCTCCGACGGGGACCGGCTGCGGCTGACGGTGTCGGTGGCACCGGAGGGCGACTGGACATTGCCGCTGCCCCGGCTCGGCGTCCGCTTCGCACTGCCGACCGCCGACAGTGTGCAGTGGTTCGGCGGCGGCCCCGGTGAGGCGTATCCGGACACCAGGATGGCGTCGATGGTCGGCCGTTGGCAGTCGACTGTAGACGATCTGCAGACGCCGTACGTCCGTCCGCAGGAGAACGGCGCGCGAGCCGACGTGCGCTGGCTGGAGATCGGCGGACTCAGGATCGAGGGCGACCCGGAGTTCTGGTTCAGCGCGCGACGCTGGACCACCGAGCAGCTGGACGCGGCGCGGCATCTGACCGACCTCGCACCCGGCGACTCGGTGTGGGTCAACCTCGACCACGGGCAGCACGGCATCGGCTCGCAGTCCTGCGGTCCGGGCCCGCTGCCGCGGTACTTCCTGAAGGCCGAGCCCACGGAGTTCTCGTTCGTCTTCTCGGTGATCGGTTAATCCATTGACCGATTGATCGACATTCTGACACCGTCGTGACGTTCTCCGCGGCCGGTCGGCTTCGCAGCCGGCCGGCCGCGTTTCACGTGCCCGGCAAGGGAGTTCCCGACGTGAGCGGCAGCATCGAGGTCCGAGGTCTGTCCCGCACCTTCCACACCACCGTCCGCCGCCCCGGCTTCACCGGCGCGCTGCGTTCCCTGGTCAACCCCGAGCGGGTGGCCAAACACGCCGTCTCCGACATCACCTTCGACGTCGCCCCCGGCGAACTCCTCGCCCTGCTCGGCCCGAACGGCGCCGGCAAGTCCACCACCATCAAGATGCTCACCGGCATCCTCACGCCCACCTCCGGCGAGGCGAGGGTCGTGGGCGTGGTGCCGTACGTGGAGCGCGAGCGCAACGCCCGCAACATCGGCGCGGTGTTCGGGCAGCGCACCCAGCTGTGGTGGGACCTTCCGGTGCGCGAGTCGTTCGCGATCCTCCGGGACATCTACGAGGTGCCCAGGGCCGAACACGCCGCCCGCCTCAAGGAGTTCGACGACCTGCTGGACCTGTCGTCCTTCTGGGACACCCGGGTCCGGCACCTCTCGCTGGGCCAGCGCGTACGCAGCGACCTCGCCGCCGCCCTGCTGCACGATCCGCCGGTCGTCTTCCTCGACGAGCCGACCATCGGCATGGACGTCGTGGTCAAGGAGCAGGTGCGGGAGTTCCTGCGCCACCAGGTGGAGGAGCGCGGCCGTACGGTCCTGCTGACCACGCACGACATGACGGAGGTCGAGCGGCTCGCCGAGCGCGTCGTCCTCATCAACCACGGCCGGCTCGTGCTCGACGGCTCCCTGGAGGAGATCCGGCGCAAGTTCGGTTCGACCTGGCAGGTCCGGGCGACACTCGCCGACGCGCACACCGACGTCGTACCACTGCCGGGGATCGCGGTGTTGCGGCAGGACGGTCCGCAGGTGGTGTTCGGGCCCGACGGGGCCGACGGGGCCGACGGATCCGAAGCGCCCACCGTGCACCAGGCGCTCAAGGCGGTCATCGAGCGGTACGAGGTGACGGGCGTCGCCATCGACGAGGCGGACCTGGAGGACGTGATGCGGGCCGCCTACGTCCACGCCGGGAACGCGTGATGGCCGTCGCCCACGCCTGGCGCACCGCCCGCGTCACCCCGCTCGGCGAGCTGCACGCCCCGCCCCGGATGACCGCCGTGCTGGTGCGGCTGACCGTGCAGGTGGTGCTGGTGGCGTCCCTGTGGAGCGGTCTGTACGCGAACACCGGCACCACCGCCAGCCTCGACCGCGACCAGGCGGTCACATACGCCGTCCTGGCCGTACTCGCCTCCCGGCTGCGGGAGTTGGACCAGTACGCGGGCCGGGACACCGTGCTGCAGCACATGCACTTCGGCACGATCGTCTACTGGTACCTGCGCCCGATGCCGCCCCAGCGCTACTACGCCCTGCGCGCCCTCGGCGAGCAGCTGTACGGCCTGGCTTGGGCACTGGGCGGATACGCGGTCTGCCTCGCGGCCGGGGTGGTCGAGCCGCCGAAGTCCGCCGCCGTGGCGGGGGTGTTCGCGCTCAGTCTGCTGCTCGGCCAGTGGGTCCTGTACTACGTCATGCTCGTCCTGGACCAGCTGTGCTTCTGGACGGTGCGCAACAACGCCGCGATGCTGATCCTGATCTTCGCGCAGAACCTGCTGTCCGGGGTGTACGCGCCGCTGTGGTTCTTCCCGGACTGGTTCGTGACGCTGAGCTCGTTCCTGCCCTTCCAGGCGACGCTGAGCGTGCCGCTGTCGCTGTACATCGGCCGTATCCCGCTGTCGGACGCGGGCTTCCAACTCGCCGTCCAGGCCTGGTGGGTGGTCGTGCTCGCGCTGTTCACCCGTTTCCTGTGGCGGCGGGCCGCCCGCCGTGTCATCTCCCAAGGAGGCTGATGCCTATGAATGCCGTCCGGATCGCGTGGCGTATCACGCGTCTCAACTTCCGTGCCCAGCTGGAGTACCGCACCGAGTTCCTGCTGATGGTCGCGATCGGCGCGATCTGGCAGGTGTCGGTGCTCGTGTTCGCGACGGTGCTGCTGTCCCGGTTCACCGGGATGGGCGGCTGGGACAGCTCGGAGGTGCTGCTGATCCCGGCGACGCGGATGCTCGCGCACGGGCTTTTCGTGCTGTTCCTGGGCCGGGTGGGGCACGGCGCCGGCCGGCAGATCCAGGAAGGCAGGATCGACGTCTACCTGACCCGCCCCATGCCGGTGCACCGCCAGCTCCAGCTGTCCTACTTCCCCACCAACGCGATCGGCGATCTGACGGTCGCGGCGGGCCTGATGGCGGGCGCGCTCAGCCGCAGTGAGCTGGACTGGACGGCGGGCCGTGTCTCGTACCTGATCGCCGCCGTGATCGGCGGCATGTTCCTGGAGGCGGCGCTGTTCACGGCTGTGACCTGTGCGTCCCTGCGCTTCCCGGCCGCCGACCACTGGGGCAGCTGGCTGGAGGAACTCCTCGGCACCTTCGGCAGCTACCCGCTGAACGTGCTGCCCAAGGCGGTGGGCGGCTTCCTGACGTACGGCCTTCCGCTCGCGTTCGTCGCGTACTTCCCGGCCGCCGTCCTCACCGGCCACGGCCACGACACCGGCGTCCCGTACTGGCTGGCGGCGCTCTCGCCCCTGCTGGGCGTGCTGGCCTACCTGGGGGCGCGGCTGCTGTGGCGGTGGAGCGTCGCCCACTACGCGGGGGTGAACGGATGACCACCGCCACCCGCTCCGGATCACCTCCGCGTCTGGCTGTGAGCCTGGTCTTCGTCATCCTCGGTGCCACGCAGGGCGGCTGGATGGCCCGTATCCCCGCGATCCGGGACCAGGTCGGCGTGGACACCGCGCGGTGGGGTCTGTTGAGCAGCTCGTCGGCCGCCGGGGATCTCGTCGCGATCGTGCTGATCACTTTGCTCATCGGCCGGGTGAGCTCCCGTCTGCTGAGCCTGGCGGCCGCCGCGCTGGTGCTGCTCAACGCGCCCGTGCTGGCGGGCGCCTCGACCGTGCCCGCGCTGGTGGTCGGGCTGACGATGTGGGGCGTCGGCGCGACCTTCCTGGCCACCCCGGTCAACGCGCTCGCGGTCGCCGTGGAACGCCATCAGGGCAGACCGCTCATGTCCGGCTTCCACGCCTCCTACAGCTGCGGGGTGCTGGCGGGCGGCGCCCTCGGCACGCTCGCGGCGGCCACCGGCATCTCTCCGGGCGCTCAGATGGCGATCAGCAGCGGCGTCCTCGGGGCACTGCTGCTGGCGTGGGCGGGCCGACTGCCGGAGGAGGGGGTCCCCGAGGAGCGCAAGGAGGAACGCCGGCCGCTCCGGCACCGCTTCACTCCCCAACTGGTCCTGCTCGCCTCCATCGCGTTCCTGGCGTCCTTCGTCGAGGGGGCGGCATCGCAGTGGAGTTCGGTGTTCACGGCCGACTTCCTGGGCGAGGGCTCGGCGCTCGGCGCGGCGACGTACACGTGCTTCTCGGTGGCGATCCTCGTGGCGCGGCTGCTGGGCGACCGGTTCGTGGCCCGGCTGGGCCGCGGCACCTTCGTACGGCTGTCGCTGCTCACCACGGCGCTGGGCGCGGCCCTGGTCCTCGCCCGTCCAGGCCTGCCACTCGCCATCGCCGGGTTCACCGTGACCGGCCTGGGCATCGCCTGCGTGCTCCCCGCGCTGATCGCCCTGGCCGGACGACAGCCCGGGGTGCCGGCCGGCGAGGGCGTCTCCGTCATCACGATCGGCCAGTGGCCGGGCTTCCTGATGGCGGGCCCGGCGGTCGGCCTGCTGGCGGGGGCGGCGAGTCTGCGGGTGGCCCTGCTGTCGCTGATCGTGGCGGCGTTGGGCGCCGCCGTACTGAGCAGGTGGGTGGCAGTCGGTCCGGAGCCGGTCCACGCGGGCCGGTAGGCCTTTTCCGGACCGAGCAAGGACCGCGCGGTGCTGGATCTGTGCCGGGAACCGAGGTCGGTGGCCGAGGTGGCGGGCGCTGCTCGCGGTGCCCCTAGGTCCTCCTCGGCTGCACGCCCCGCCCCGGATGACCGCCGTGCTGGTGCGGCTGACCGTGCGGCGCTGATCGCCCTGGCCGGGCGGCAGCCCGGGGTGCCGGCGCCGAAGCCGTCGGCACCGGAAGCAGCCCGGCACCCTTGAGGAGGCCGCGTCCGCACGGGACGAGGCGGAGGCGGCCCCGGTTCCCCTCGCCGACCTCGCCAACGCCGACCCGCAGGCAGTCGCCGTACTCACCACCCTGCGCCGGGTGGATCCGCGTCTGATCCTGTCCGGGCGGGAGGCCGCCCGCCTGGCACCGGGCGTCGCACGAGAGCGAGCGCGCTGCGGCTCTGGGGGAACTGGAGGACCTCGATGCCGAGCACGCGCGGCGCGATCGTGACGACGGCCGTGCCGGGGAGGCCGTGTGACGAAGCGAAGCGGTGTGATTCGGACCTGGTGGTGTACGAACGGGACCCCCACACGGATGTACGCGTGCTGGGGCCCCGTTGCGGGTGGTGCTGGACGGGCGGGGCGTGGGTTGAGAACCGGCCTCGCTCGTCCCATTCCTCAGATGTGGGTCACTCCGTCCGAACCTTTGTCAGATTGTGCTTGTCGATCTGCTGCTCCACCGTGGCCGCGAGTCCCGCCGGGTCCCGCAGACCGGACCGGAGCCGGTTCAGCCACTCGTTCGTGTCCGACCAGCCGATCGGAGCCTCGTAGGAGGACCACCGTCCGGCGGCCTCCTCGACCAGGTGCAGACTCTCCTCCGCGAGCCTGCCGTCGCCGGCCGCCGCGGGGATGAGGACGCTGTCCTCGAATTCCCGGATCCCGGCGGGCAGTCGGCCCCGCTGCTGGGCGACCGCATAGTCACGGTAGGCCTGGACGACCTCCGCGAGGGTGGGCCAGCGGTGCAGCGGGAGCGTGCTGCGTTCTTCGAGGCGGGCTGCCGCAGCCCTGAACTCCTCGGCATGGCGGTCGACCTCGATGGTGTCTCTCGCCGCGGACACCGGATGGAGATGGTGTGCCAGGGAGAGCGTGATCACCGGGAAGTCCTGGGTCAACGCGTGCACATGTGCCGTCGGCCGGTACTCCTCGCTCGAGGTGGTCCGCTCCAAGGTGATCCCCTGGAGTACGGGGCCGATCCGGCGCAGCAGGCGCAGTGGCTGCCAGACCGTGAACTGCGGGAACAACCCGGCCCAGTCCGCGGTGATGGCTCGCGCCTGCGCAGGTTTCAGTTTCGTCATCAGGGCACCACCGGAATGGTCAGAGAGAGGCCGGGGACGTTCAGGGCGTTCTTGTCCCATTGTCCCCTGCTGATACCCGGAGGGTTGCGAGTGAACTTGTAGTCGTACGCGATGCCCGACGAGGGGTCGAAGACATCAGGGCGGGCACTGCCGGGGGTTCCGTGCGGAACGGGCGCGCCACCCAGCCAGCTCTGCTCCAGCTGGAGCCCCCGGTTGTCGAAGATGTTCTGGTAGCGGCCGAGGATCTTCTCCGCATACTTATGCTTCCTGGATCCGTCCACGGCACGGTTTCCGGTGGAGGCGATGCGTGCGTCCGCCCGTCGGGCGACCTCTTGGACCAGATCCCCGGTGGGGAGGTCGGAGGTCGGACCAGACCCGCAGTTGTGCACCAGCAGCGGGGTCGCACCAGCCAGCACACGATACGTGTGCGCCCCGGCGACGGTGAGGTTGTGGACCGTCGCCTTCGTGGTGCGGGCCTCGACCGCCGTGACCTGGATCCAGCTGCCGCTCCCCGTGCTCAGCCACTGCCCGCGCTCCAGATCACCGGCCTCCACCCAGCGGCCGACGTCCGGCAGCCAGAACGGGTGGCCCTCGGTGGCCGTGAGGGTGGAGGTCTTGCCGCCCGCCCTGCCGTCCGTGTCGACGGTGATCTTGACCAGGTGCTTGGTGCCGTCGCCCTCGATCGTGCGGGTGACCGTGCGGGTCTGGGCGTCGTTCGTTTCGACATCGGACGCGGCTACCTTGTCACCGGCCTTGACGTCCTCGATCGGCTTCGTGCTGCCGTCGGCCATCAGGACCTTCGTACCCGGCACGAAGCTGTTCGGGACCCGGCAGGTGGCGCCGCTGTTCGGGGGTGCCTCCGGGGCCTTCTGGGCGGTGGAAGGGGCGGGGGCCGTGTCGCCGCCCTTTGTGCCGCCGGAGTCGCCGCCTCCCTTGTTGCCGCCTCCCTTGTTGCCGCCGCCCGAAGTGCCGCTGTCCCCACCCCGGTTGCCGCCACCCGTGGAACCGCCGTCGCCCCCGCGGTTGCCGCCAGACCCGTTGCCGCCGTCACCGCCCTTGCGGCCGGCGTCGCCCGCGTCCGCCGCCTTGTCGGTCTTCTTCGCTGTGTTGGCCGCGTCCACCGCCTTGCTGCCGTACTTGGCGCCCTTGGCCGCGCTGGCCGCGTAACCCGCGAAGGGGACGGCGGAGGCGCAGGAGAGGGCCGCGTCGGTGGCATTGCCCTCGGCGCCGTACCAGGCGCAGTTGGCCAGGTCGGCGGCCTCGCCGAAGCCCGGGACCAGGCCCGCGACGTCCAGGGTCGCGTGGCCGACGTCCGACCATGACAACCCGAACAGATGGCCGTCGATCTCGACGAAGCTGACCGGGTTGCCGCCCGCGAAGGCGTAGCGGTTGCCGGTGTACGGGTCGGTGGTGAGGCTCAGGTCGGCGAGTGCGCCGCCGTACATGTCGCGGGTCAGGAAGCGGTTGAGGCCGGGGTCGTAGTTGCGGAAGCCCATGTCGTACGAGCCCGAAGAGGTGTCGTAGCGCATGGAGTTGTAGCGGTAGGCGTTGTACGGGTCCTCCTTTTCCTCGCCGTCCTCGTCCGGCTTGTCGATGCCGCTGAACTGCTCCTTGTCGTTCTTGCCGTAGGCGGTGTAGCCGTACGTCGTCTTCGTGTCGCCGTTCGGCTTGGTCAGTCCCTCCACGTCGCCGTGCGGGTGGTAGAGGTACTGCGCGGTCTCCTCGGCCTCGCCCTCCTTGTCCTTGATCTGGGTCAGCTTCTGGCCCCAGGGCGCGTACTGGAAGGAGGAGGTGGAGTCGGCGCCCTCGCCGGTGACCGTCTCGCGTACGGACTTCGAGGTGATCCCCAGGTACGTGAAGGCGGTGGTTTTGCTCTCGTTCCCGCTGGTCCTCTCCCTCGTCGTGCGGTCGAAGGGGTCGTAGGAGAAGGTTTTCGTCTTCTTCGCCGCCCCGGTGCCCGTGGTCGTGGACGCCGTGCGGTCGAAGCCGTCGTAGCGCTGTTTCTGGGTGACCTCTCCGCCGCTCGAGGTGGTGTCGAGGCGGCCTAGCGGGTCGTAGTTGTAGGACGTGGAGACGCCGCCCGCGCTTGAGGTCAGCAGGCGGTTGCGGTCGTACCTGTGGGTGGTGGTCAGGCCGTCGGCGGTCTGGCTGGTGACGTTTCCGGCCGCGTCGTGGACGAACGACTCGGTGGATGCGCTGTCTCCGGTCTTCTCGACCTTGGAGATACGGTCCTGCGGGTCGTAGGAGTAGGCGTAGGTGTTGTCCTTCGTGCCGCCGCCGTCGGCGTTCCGTATCCGGACCTTGTCCTGTGTCTTGTGGCCGTTGCGGTTGTACTCGAGGCTGTGCGAGGCGACCAGTTCGCCGCCGGACTGCTCCTCCCGCTGCTGCCGGGTGGGGCCGTCGAGGTAGTAGGAGTACGTGGCGATGTTGCCGTTGGGCTTCTTCTGCCGGGCCAGTTCGCCGCGGGCGGTGTAGTCGACCTCGGTGACCTGCTTGTCGCCGGCGTCCGGCGAGTCCGCGTTGGTGATCTTCTGCACCCGGTCCAGCGCGTCGTACTCGAGCTTGCTCCAGGTCAGATCGTGCTCGGTGGTGAGCGTGTTGCCGTTCGCGTCGTAGGTCAGGCTGGTGGTGTTGCGGACCGAACCGCCGTCGTGTTCCTGGACCTTGGTCAGCTGGTTCACGCCGTCGTAGGCCATCGTGTAGCGGTCGACGTCGGCGCCGGGGCTGCGGTCGGTGACCTCGGTCTGGTTGCCGTTGGCGTCGTAGCGGTAGCCGAAGTCCTTGGCTTCCCTGTCGGTCTCGCCGGAGTTGTCGCGCACCAGACGCACCGCGTCCGCGGCGACCGTACCGTCGGCGTCATCGGTGAGGGTGAGGGCCTGCGCGCCGTTCTCCGTGAAGTCGTACGCGCCGAGGGACCGCCATGCGCCGGGGTTCTCGGTCTGGTCGACCCGTTTCCTGGTCTCGCCGTCCTTGTGCTTGATCTCGTAGGAGGCGTTGGTGGCGGCGTCGTCCACCTTCGGGTAGCGGACGTACACCTCGTACTTTCCGCCCCTGGGGATGTTCAGCTGCCAGGCGAAGCGCGCGTCACCGTCGCCCCGGGCGTGCGTGTGGGTGTCGGGGCCGTACGCGCCCGAGGACTTGCCGGTGTCCCAAGTCCCCTTCCGCGAGGTGTTGTTGATGTCGGAGTTGTCCACCAGCACCGCGTCCTTGCCGACGGGCACGCCGTCGTCCGAACGCGACTTCATGGCGCCGCTCGGGTAGTAGGCGGTGTCCATGGTCCGGGAGACCGAACCACCCGCGCTGGTGAGGGTGTTCTGGGTCTGCTGGCCCAGGTTGTTGTACTCGTAGGAGTTCCTGATGTCGTACGCGTCGGTGGAGCTCTTGGTCCAGCCGTTGTCGAAGTACGAGTACCTGGTGACGTTGCGGTCGTCCTGGCCCGAGGAGGGCGGGGCGCTCACCCTGGAGACGTTGCCGACCTCGTCGTAGCTGTAGAAGGTGCTGTCCGGCGAGTCGTACCGGGAGTTGTCCGGGTCGTAGGCGGTGCGGGTCTCCTTGACCCGGTTCAGCTCGTCGTAGACGGTCTCGGCGGTGAAGTCGTCCGGGTCGCCGGGGGTGGCGACGCCGCGCGGAGTGATCTCCTTGGTCTGGTTGCCGGCCTCGTCGTACTCGTAGCGCGTGACGTTGGTGATGTCCTTGGTGTGCGGGACCCTGGACTCGGCGAGCGCGCCGCGTGCGTCCAGCACCTGTTCGGTGCGGTTGCCGTCGGCGTCGGTGGTGACGGTGGCCAGGCCGTCCCAGTCGTAGGTGGTACCGGTGGAGTTGCCCGCCACGTCGGTGCTCTTGGTGAGCTGACCGTTCAGGTCGTACGTGTACTTGCTGGTGTAGTCGTCCGGGTCGGCGCTCTCGTTCTTGAGCGGATCGGTGGTCCGGATCTGGTTGCCCACCGAGTCGTACGCCATCGTCGTCCGGTTGCCGGCCGCGTCGGTGACGGCGACGGGCTGGTTGTTCTCGTCGTAGCTCGTACGCGTGGTGTAGTCGTCCGGGTCCTCGGTGAGGTTGCCCTTCGGGTCGGTTTTGGTGAGCTGGTTGCCGACCTTGTCGTAGGTGTAGGTGGTCTTCCGCTCGTCGGCGTCGGCGTCGTCCTTGGGGGCGACCTCCGAGGTGAGCTGGTCGGCGGCGTCGTAAGTGCTGGTGGTCGAGGCCCTGTTGGGGGCCGTGAACCGTACGGTGTTGTCGTTGGCGTCGTACTCCGGCGCCGGAGTGGTGATGTATTCGCCGGCGTCCTGGTCCTTGGGGGCCCGGTTCTCCAGCGGCCGGCCGAAGACGTCGTAGGTCTGGGTCGTCTCCGCTCCGTTGGCCTCCTGCAGTGCCGTGACGTTGCCGCGCTCGTCGTACGTCGTCACCGTGCGGTTGCCCAGCGCGTCCGTCTCGGTCCCGGGGTAGCCCACCGGGGAGTAGTCGCCGTACGTCGTGGCGTGCCCGTTGGGGTCGGTGGCCCGGGTGAGCTGGCCCAGGTCGTCGTAGGCGTACGTCGTGGTGTAGTCGCCGTCCTCGTCGGACTCGACGCCCTTGGGGTCGGTGACCGAGGTGAGGTTGCCGCGGTCGTCGTATCCGAAGCGCCACTTGCGGCCCTCCGGGCTGATGCGTTCGCTCAGGTCGGCGATGTAGCCGTCCTCGCCCTTCGCATAGGCGAGCTTGGCCGCGGGCCGGTCGCGTTCGACGGCCTCGGCGTCCCGTATCTCCAGGGGATAGCCGGTTTTCTGGTCGTACTTCCAGGTACTGACGGCCCCGTTGGGCTCTTCGAGACGCGTGACGTTGTTCTCCGCGTCCCAACCGAGCTTGGTCGTCTGCTTTTTGGCGTCCGTGATCTCGGTCGGACGCCCGTAGCCGTCGAGCAGCTGCTGGGTGGAGTGGCCCTCGGCGTCCCGGACCTCGCTGCGGATGGACGAGCCCTTGAGGCCGTCCGGGTCGTCGTAGGCGAACCTGGTCGGATTGCCGCGCCGGTCGGTGATTTCCTTCAGGTCGCCCTTGTAGCGGAGCTGCCCGTCGTCGTGCGGGGAGACATAGTCGAGCTTGGTGGTGTTCCCGCGCGGGTCGGTGACCGAGTCCAGCTTGCTGATCGGCAGCCCCCAGGCGTGGCCGTAACCGAAGCGGAAGACCTTGGGCTGCTCGGAGCCGGCGCCGTCCTCGAGCCTGCCGAGCCGGCCCTTCTGGTTGTAGGTCAGCTCCATCTTCCGCCCGGAGACATCGGTGACGCTCTTGACCTTGCCGATGATGAGCGGGTTGAGCAGGAGCTTGCCGTCGCGGACCTCGCCGTCCTTGTCGATCCAGCGGTAGTCCTTGAGCGTCTCCCAGTAGTCGACGGTGAGGGTGCGACGGCCCGCGGCGTCGGTGATGTGCTTCAGCTTCTTGCCGAGCAGGCCCTCCTCGTAGGTGAACTCCATCCGGTTGCCGTTCTTGTCCACCATGGCCGTCGGATAGCCCTGGCAGTCGAAGAGGAACCGGGTGCGGTCCGGGCGCAGCAGCTCCCATGCCTCACGCTCGCGCGAGAGCAGCGGCAGGCACGGCTTGTGCAGTTGCGTGAGCCGCATGTTGACGCCCGCGGGGGCTCGCCAGGTGTGGCTCTTCTTGTCCTTGCGGAAGACGTGCGTGGTGCCGTCCCCGTCGGTCATGTGGACCTTCAGCGGAAGCAGTCCCGCCGGGGAGAAGTGCAGGGGTGTGCCCAGCCGCAGGGGCGAGCCGAGTTGGAGCGACCAGCCGCGGCCCGCCGGGCTGCTGGAGAAGTCCTGCGAGTTGTAGGCGAGGCGGGCGGACGTGGAGAAGCCGCGCGAGGGGTTGTTGAAGGCGTTGTACGACCACACGGCGTTGCCCGAGTGAAGATTGCCCATCAGCGTGGAGTTGGCGCCGGTGTTCCGGCCCGCGTAGGAGTGGAACTGCTCCAGGCCGAGCTCGTTGGAGGTGGGCTTCTCGACCACCACGTCGTGCTTGGACGGCGGGACGTCGTCGGTCTCGGAGAGCCACCGCTTGGTGAGCTTGTCGCGCAGGTCCCACTGGAGCTCGTACTCGACGCGCGAGGCCAGGAGGTTGGCCAGCTTGGGGACCTGGAGCGTGGCCTTGAAGGTGGCGCTCTCACCGGGGGCGAGGTCCTTGGGGAGCTTGGTGGCCTTCTGGTTGAAGAGGTTGGAGACGTCGTGCCCTTCGAGGTGCCAGCGGTAGGAGAGCATCCGCCGGTCGGCCTTCCATACCTCGTCGGTGGTGTTGGTGAGGGTGGCTTCGACGGTGTAGCGGTGGCCGGGGATGGCACGGGTGGGGGTGTAGGGGAGGGAGTAGGTGGCCGACTTGTCGGCGGCACGGATGAGCTGGGTACCGTCGTCGCGTCCGCTTCCGGCGCCGTCCTGACCCTCCAGGTTGTCCCGGTCGTCCTGGCCGTCTTGGTCGTCCTGGCCGCCCAGGGCCTTCAGAAGGCTGCCGACGACCGGGAGTTCGAAGGACCGGTCCGGGCTGGTCAGCAGTCTGCCGTCCTTCGTGCGGGCGGCGATCAGGTAGTGGTACGTGCGCCCGTCGCCGGAACGTGCCGGCGGTGCTGCACGGTCGGAGAAGCGGTGGGTGTCCGGGGAGAGGGGGGCGACCAGGGTGGCGGCGGAGGGCTTGAAGTCCTTCTCCGTGCCGCGGTGCACCTGGTATTCCAGAAGGTCATCGCCGGTGTACGGGGTCCAGGACAGGTCGGCGCCGTTGGCCCGCAGGAGGCGGGAGGCGTTGAGCGTTAAGCCGTCGGCGATCCCGGCCACCTTCCACGCGCCCGCACCGGAGGCACCCTTGGAACCCACTGAGCGGTCGAGGGAAATGTCCGGTCCGGCCTCGACATCGTCCGCCCAATCGTCGCGGTCCTTCTCGCTGTTCGGCCGCCAGCCGTCCCGCGGATCGATGTCGGCGGCCGCCGTCGCCGCCGCCGGCTTCTGGTCCTGCCGCGCGGGCGCCACTCCGATCAGGCTGACCACAAGGACCGTCGCCAACGTGCTGACCAATGACGTGCGGAGTGTTGCCATCCGTGTTGCCATCCCCCGTGGGCCCTTCTCGCTCGGAATGTGATGGGCCGTGCGGCTTGAGCCCCCTTGAACTCCCCGTCCTCACACAGCACCCTGGTGACATGTAGATCACTCGTGTCTAGTGGCAATAGCAAAGAGTCGTCAAGTGCATGACATTGCCGCAACTGTCCGATGGGGCCAACTCGCCGTCCCTGAGGCGTACGGTCAACGCCTCCGCGCCGCCCTTCCCGGCAGACGGGTGGCGGACGTCCCGGAACCGCTTCACCCAGCCCGATAGGCCCGTAGAAACGCCGCCACACCTCCCTTGATCAGACGGTCCGTCTCCTCCTTCGGCAGTGGCCGGACGCCGTAGTGGGACTGCTGCGCGACATGCGTCGAGATCAGCGACATGAAGTGGACGCCCGCGAGGGCGGCGTCGCCGTGCACGTCGATCAGGCCGGCGGCGGCGAGGCTCTCCATCGCATCGGCCATGCCTCGGCCCACCGGCCTCGGCCCGGCGTCCTGCCACGCCTCGAGGACCTCGGGCGGTACGTGGTCGGCCTCGGCGTGGATGTGCCGGACGAGGGCGAAATGGTCCGCGTATTGGGTCATGAGGCCGACCATGGCGCGGGCCAGGGCCACGAGATCGCGTTCCAGGTCCTCCGGGCGGGGCGGGCGTTCGGGGTCCAGCATCGCCTTCACCAGGCCGAGTTGGGCGTCCCGCACCTCGCTCGACGTCCAGGTGACCACCGTACGGAAGAGCTCGGCCTTGCCGTGCGGGAAGTGGTTGTAGAGCGTGCGCGTCGAGACGCCGGCGGCGGCCGCCAGCGCGTCGACCGAGGCGCGGGCGAAGCCCTCGCGTCCGAAGACCCCGCACGCCGCGCTCGCGATGGCCATCTGCTTCTCCAGCTTGCGGGGCGGGACCTCGCGCCGCGCCTTCTCCACCCGCGCCTCATTGGTACTGCCCACGGTCTCTCCTCGCCGACTCGCCGACCCACTCGACTTACAACGAGCGTTGTATTTTTTACAACGCTCGTTGTAGCTTACCGGAGGGGAGGCCGCGTCGGACGGCCGCCCCGCCCCATGAGGGCATACCAAGGCACTATCGAGGGGGATCCACCATGCCTGCCACCGAAACCACACCCACCATCAGCACCGGCGAAGACGCTCCGCTGCGGGTCGCCGTCATCGTCGGCAGCGTCCGCGAGGGGCGTATCGGACGCGCCGTCACCGACTGGTTCCTGGGCACCGCCGAGGGCGACGCCGGCCTGAACCTGGACGTCATCGACCTCGCGGATGTCGATCTGCCGCTGGTCATGCCGGGCTGGGGCGGCACACCGAGCCCCGAGGCGGTCGCCGCGCTGGCCGACGTCACACCGCGCCTGGCCGCGGCCGACGCGTTCGTCGTCGTCACGCCCGAGTACAACCACAGCTTCCCGGCCGCCCTGAAGAACTTCATCGACTGGCACTACGAGCAGTGGCGGGCCAAGCCGGTCGGCTTCGTGTCCTACGGCGGACTGGCCGGCGGGCTGCGGGCCGTCGAGCAACTGCGGCTGATCTTCGCCGAGTTGCACGCGATGACGATGCGCGACGCCGTCAGCCTGCACGGGCCGTGGTCGGGGCTCACGGAGGACGGAACACCGCGCGACGAGACCGTGTGCGAGGGCGCGGCCAAGGACATGCTCGGCCAACTCTCCTGGTGGGGACGGGCGTTGCGGACGGCGCGCGCGGCCCGGCCGTACACGGGCTGACGGGGGCCGGGAGAATGACCGCGACACCGGCTGTCGAGGCGCCCTCGGACGCCTCGCGGTCCGCCGCCCGGGCCCTGAACCGCACCATCGCCGTCGTGATCATCGGCTCGGTGATGTCGGTGCTCGACATGACGATCGTCAACGTGGCGCTGCGTACCCTCTCCGAGGAGTTCGCCGCGCCGCTGGAGACGATCCAGTGGACGACGACCGCGTACACGCTCGCGCTCGCCGCCGTCATCCCGACGGCGGCCTGGGCGATGGGCCGGATCGGCGCCAAGCGTGTCTATCTGACCGCCCTGCTGCTGTTCACGCTGGGTTCGCTGCTCGCGGCCTTCGCCCAGGACGCGGCCGGCCTGATCGCGTTCCGGGCGGTGCAGGGGCTCGGCGGCGGGTTGTTGATGCCCGTCGGCATGGCGATGGTGATGCGCACCGCGGACCGGGAGCGGATGGGGCGGGCGATGGCGTTGATGGGGCTGCCCATCCTGATCGGCCCGGTGGCCGGGCCGGTGCTCGGCGGCTGGCTGATCGACGTCGCCTCCTGGCACTGGATCTTCCTGGTCAACCTGCCGGTGGGGCTGCTGGCGCTGGTCCTGGCGGCGAAGCTGCTCGTGCCCGACGCGCCGGGCACGGCGGCCCCGGCGCCCCGCCTGGACGTCCCGGGCCTGCTGATGCTCTCGCCGGGCCTCGCGCTGCTGCTGTTCGGTCTGGCGCGGGGCGGCGAGCGGGGGGACTTCGCCTCGTACGTAACGCTCGTGCCCACGCTCGCGGGTGCCGCGCTCGTCACCGTCTTCGTACGGCGTGCGCTGACCGTCCGTGAGCCGCTGCTCGACCTCCGGCTGCTGCGGGACCGCACGTTCGCGGTCGGCGTCGGTACGCTCGCGCTGTTCACCTGCGGCTACTTCGGGTCGATGCTGCTCGCCCCGGTGTACTGGCAGCAGGTGCGGGACACCAGCGCCACGGCCGCCGGTCTGCTGGGCGCGCCGGTCGGACTCGCCGTCGGCATCACGATGCAGATCGCCGCGCGGCGCATCGACAAGGTGGCCCCTCGGCGTCTGATCCCGGCCGGGATCGTGGTGGGGGCGCTCGGCATGGCGCTGACGGCGCTCCAGGTCGGTACGGAGGACGTCGCCGCCTGGCGGGTGGTCGGCGCGGGGATGGTGATGGGCGTCGGCTCGGGCATGGTCCTGATGCCGACGATGACGACCGCGAGCCGCGACCTGCCGAAGGACCGCATCGCCGCGGCGAGCACCGCGCTGAACATCAACTCCCAGGTGGGGGCGTCGGTCGGCACCGCACTGATCTCCGTGGTGCTGGGCTCGGCGGGCACCGACCCGACGGGGTTCCGCACCGCGTACGCGGTCGCGGCGGGGCTGCTCGTGCTGGCCCTGGTGCCGGCTTTGCTGCTGCCGGGGCGACGGGACTGACAGGGGCTGGCGGGGACTGACAGGGGCTCACTGGGGCTAACTGGGGGGGTGCCCTGGTCAGCCCCGCCCCGACCGCCATATCGGCGTGAACAGCCCGGCCACCGCGATCAGTACGCAGCACGCGCCGGCGGCCAGGCCGACCGGCGCGGTGCCCTGCCGTTCCGCCGCCCAGGTCAGGACGGCGGCGCCGATCGGGGCGGCGGAGTACTGGAGGGTCCAGAAGGCGGAGGTGGCCCGGCCCAGCAGCGGCTCCGGGGTCACCTCCTGGCGCAGCGACATGGAGCAGGTGCCGGCCATGCCGACGCAGGCGAGGAAGGCCGCGCTGAGCGCCGCGACGACGGACACGTCCCGCGCCCAGCCCAGCCCGGCGAAGGCCAGCCCGCACACCGCCACCGAACCGGTCCAGGTCCGCCCGAAGCCGAGCCGGCGCCGCACCCGGGCCACCAGCAGCGCGCCGGTGATCGTGCCGAGCGCGCCGACGGCCATGACGGTGCCGACCGTGCCGTCGTCTCGGCCGAGGTCGTGCTTGAGGTGGTAGATGACCAGGTCGTTCAGGCCGAGGGTGAGGAAGCTGAAGACGAACAGCAGGGCGGTCAGCGAGCGCAGCACCGGGTGGCCGTAGAGGAAGGCGATCCCGGCGCGCAGGTCCTGCCACAGGCCGGCCCGCCGCGCCGGGCCGCCGTCGTCGTCCTTGGGGCGCGCGGCGAACCGTACGAAGAGCATGCAGACGGCCGACACGCCGAAGCTGGCCGCGTCCACGCCGACCGCGGCGGCCGGTCCGGTCCAGGCGGCCACCATTCCCGCGCACAGCGGTCCGAGGACGCCCGCCGCGGCGGCGGTCGCGTTCAGCCGGCCGTTGGCCTGCGTGAGGTGCTCGGTGCCGACCAGGCCGCGGACGACGGTGACGTAGCCGACGGCGAACAGCATGCCGACGGCCTCGCACAGCGGCAGCACGACGTACAGCAGCCAGACCTGCGGCCCCAACAGCCACACCAGCGGGATCACCGCGTACAGCACCATGCGCACCAGATCGCAGGCGATCAGGAGCCTGCGGCGGTCGACCCGGTCCACCAGCGCCCCGGCGAACACGGCCGCCAGCACCGAGGCCGCCCCGCCCACCGCCGTCAGCAGCCCCATCCGCGCGAGCGAGCCGGTGGCCTCCAGCACCAGCAGCGGCAGGGCGATCAGGGCGAAGGAGTCACCGAGGACGGAGAGGGTCTGCGCGGCCCAGAAAATCCCGAAGTCCCGTTGCCGCCACAGTCGACGGCTCTCACCGGACGGCGGGTCGGTACTTGGTACCCGCGCCGCGCGCGGTGTCCGACTGCCCGGCTCTTCCTCACTCCGCGCCCCGTTCGTCATGCTCCTCCCCCTCCCCCGGCAACCTTACGGGGCTTCCTGGGCGCCCTCCTCCGGTGCCGCTCACGCGGTGACGAGGTCTTCCCAGTGGTCGGCGAGCGCGGGGATGGGCTGGGGCACGGGGCCGAGGCCTCCGTCGTGCGGTGCTTCGAGTTCGTCGAGCACTTCCTTGACCGCGCGTTCCGAGACCGCGGGAGGCGGTGCGGGGAGGCTGTAGTGGACGCCGGTGCCGTCGGAGCGGCCGGTGGCGGTGTCGGCGTGGTGCGTCACGGGCGTGTAGCTGTTCCAGTTCAGGCTGTTGAGGCGGTGGATCTGGTCGGCCCAGTGCTGGGCGTCGCGCATGTCGCCGTGACACAGGTGGAGCAGGTACAGGCACAGGGCTGCGGTGACGCTGCCGGCGCCTGCGGTGTACTGCCACCAGAACTGGGCGCCCTCCGCCTGGTCGGCGAGGTAAAGGAGGCAGGCGAAGGTGAGGGCGCCGTCGGGGTCGCGAGCGGTGTCGAAGGCGGTGATGCGGCGGGCGGCACCGTGGTGGTGGACGGTGCCGCGGCACAGCACGCGCAGGTCGTGAGCCGCCTGTTCGTGCAGCGCGGCGGGGAGCGGGTGAGCTCGGCGACCGCCTTGTGCAGCGGTGTGAAGGAACCGCACCCAGCGCAGCTCGTGCAGGTCGCGGGCGAGATTGTGCCGGGCCGCTGCCAGGTCGGCGCAGGTGTACTCGCCCTGGAAGACGCGGGAACGGCGCAGGGCCTCCTCGATGCTGCGCGGGGTGCGGTTCACAGCGGGGTCACTCCTTGTCGTCGTCGGGGGTGCTGTCGACCCGGTACCCCATGGCGGCCGCGAGCCTGTGTATCGCGGTGCGGCGGGTGGACCGGACGGTGGCTTCGCGGATGCCCATGATGAGAGCCGTGTCCTTGGTGTCGAACTCGAGCACGTCGCGCAGGACGAGCACGTCGAATTGCCGCTCGCTCAGACGTGTCATCTGCCGGAACAGGCCCAGGCCTTCCTCGAGTTCGGCGATCTCCTGTCCGTGCTCGGCGTGGAAGGCGCTGCGGAAGGCATCGAGCAGGGGCGCGCTGGCTGCCCTGATGGCCCGCTCGAAGGCCAGGGTCTCGGTCGTGGCCGGGCTGCGGCCCTGGTCGGCGAGTTCGCCGTGGACACGCTGCTTGAACAGCGCCCACGCGTAGGCGCCGGGGGTCTCCATGGCCTCCAGCCGCGGCCAGATGGTCGCCAGGTACAGGAAGGTGCGGTCGACCAGCCGACGGGCTGCTACGGCGTTGCCGCCGAGGTGGATCCGGCTGTACTCGAAGCACGCCCGGTCGTAGCGGGCGTGGAAGGCCCAGAACTCGGGCGGCATCAGGGAGCCGGGGTTGCGTGTCATCGGTCCTGCGGGTTCAGGCTGCCAGCTGGTCATCGGTGGCCTCCTTCGTTCCAGGAAGCCGTGGTCGCGTTTGTCGCGGAGGGCTGAGGCTGCTGCTCGCTCAGGGCGCCGGCACCGATACGGACTCCGGCGCCGAGCAGGCGTCGCACTAAGAACCACACGTCGGGCGCGAACGAGCGCGCCGCGGCGGAGGTGGCCAGCACGAGGCTGACTACGTCGTAGTTCACAGTGATTCTTTTCCTTCACTTCCAGACGGTGCCGTGACCGCTCCGTCCCCCGCCCGATGCGGGCTTGGCACCTGGAGCATCGTTGCTCTGGAGAACAGATAAGCGGACCCGACCCGGCAAACGTGCAGCCCTTCGAACAGATCTTTCTAACGGAGGGTAACTTTCCACTGACTGTTGGCCATGGGTGAATTCACAGATGTATAGCGCCAGGCCGCGCCACCCCTCGCGCCTCATGCGCCACCCCTGCCGAACTGGGCATCCACCGAAAGAGCAGAACTTCGATCGTCGTTTGCGCGAACGTGGCGCCACAGGATCAAATTCTGAGTGTGCTGCAGATCACGTTTGGCCATATGTGACAGCATGCTTCACCGTGCTCCCGTCCCCCGTACCGCCCGCGGCGAGCCGTCTTGACGAGGATCGTTCGCGGACCAGCGGGCCGCCGACCGGCGACCTGGCATCCGAAGCAACCGGGGGACCGGGCACTGTCACCAGTGGTCTTCGTATTGGCGAGGAGATCCCCATGAGCACAGCCGTCGTCGTGGGCAGCGGTCCCAACGGCCTCGCCGCCGCCGTCCGCCTCGCCCGCGCGGGCGTGGACGTCACCGTCCTGGAGGCGGCCGACACGATCGGCGGCGGGACCCGCACCAGTGAGCTGACGCCGGGCCTGCTGCACGACCACTGCTCGGCGACGCACCCGATGGCCGTGGGCTCCCCGTTCCTGCGCACGCTCGACCTGGGCCGGTACGGCCTGCGCTGGCGCCTGCCGGAGATCGACTGCGTGCATCCGCTGGACTCCGGCGAGGCCGGGGTGCTGTACCGGTCGGTGCGGGAGACGGCGGAGGGCCTCGGGCCGGTCGACGGGCGCAGGTGGCGGCGGTTGTTCGGACCGCTCACCGACGGCTTCGACGCGCTCGCCGAGGACTTCCTCGGCCCGCTCGCGCGCGTGCCGCACCACCCCCTGCTGCTGGCGCGGTTCGGGCTGCCGGCCCTGCTGCCCGCCCGCGCCGTGGCCGGGGTGTGGCGCACCGAGTCCGCCCGCGCGCTGTACGGCGGGGTGGCGGCGCACGCCTTCCGCCCGCTGCACCTGCCCGCGACCGCCGCGATCGGGCTCTCGGTCATCGCGGCCGGGCACCGGCACGGCTGGGCGGTGGCCGAGGGCGGCTCCCGGGCGATCACCGACGCACTGGCCGCGCTGCTGGCCGAGCTCGGCGGCCGGATCGAGACCGGAGTCCGCGTCCGGTCGGCGGCCCAGTTGCCTCCTTCCGACGTGGTCCTCTTCGACCTCGCGCCGCGCGCGGTCGCGGAGATCCTCGGCGACCGGCTGCCGCCCCGGGTGGCCCGCGCCTACCGCCGGTTCCGGCACGGACCGGCCGCCTTCAAGGTGGACTTCGCGGTCGAGGGCGGCGTGCCCTGGACCCACGAGGCCGCACGCCGGGCGGGCACGGTGCACCTCGGCGGCACGTTCGAGGAGGTCGCCGCCGTCGAACGCGCGGTCCACGCCGGCCGGATGCCCGAGCGGCCCTTCATGCTCGTCGGCCAGCAGTACCTGGCCGATCCCCAGCGGTCGAAGGGCGACGTCCACCCCGTGTGGACGTACGCACACGTACCGCACGGCTACGACGGCGACGCCACCGAGGCGGTCGTACGCCAGATCGAACGGTTCGCCCCGGGCTTCCGCGACCGGGTCCTCGCCACGGCGGTCCGCTCCCCGTCCGCGCTCGCGGAGTACAACCCGAACTACGTGGGCGGCGACATCATCACGGGCGCCAACACCGTCACCCAGCTCGTGGCCAGGCCGCGCCCCGCCCTCGACCCGTACGCCACCGGCGTACCGGGCATGTTCATCTGCTCGGCGGCCACGCCACCGGGCGCGGGCGCCCACGGCATGTGCGGGGCGCACGCGGCGGCGTCGGCGTTGCGGCATCTCACCCGGCGGCGAAGGCGGCGGCATTCTCCGCCGCCCACTGCCGGAAGGGGCTGGCCGGGGATCCGGTGACCCGCGAGACCGTGTCCCGCACCTCCAGCAGTTCCTCGTTGACGTCGCCGCCCATCAGGTCGAGCACCGCGCTCGCGGTCTCGTCCCCCATGAAGGAGGTCATCTGCCGGTGGGCCTCCTGGCGGCTGATCTCCACCAGGGAGACCTCCCGTCCCGATGCGTCGGCGATGGCGGCGACCTGGCGTCGGACCGTGACGCGCTCCGGTCCCGTCAGGGCGTATGTCCGGCCCCGGTGGCCCGGCTCGGTCAGCGCCGTACGGGCCACCGCAGCGATGTCGGCGGGATGGATGGTCGGGAGCCCGACATCCACGTACGGCGCCCGGACCACGCCGTGCTCTCGGATCGATGGCGCCCACCACAGGGTGTTGGAAGCGAACTGCGTCGGCCTGAGGACGGTCCAGGCCATGCCGCTGCCTTCGAGGAGACGCTCCACGGCCAGGTTCTCCCGCGCGGCGGGCAGATGCGGATGGGTCTCGACCGTGATCGAGGACACGAGCACCACATGCTCCACGCCTGCGTGCCGTGCGGCGTCGAGGACATCCGCCTCGGCGCCCGTGCCCGACAGCAGGAACAGCGAACGTGCCCCGTCCAACGCGTCCTTCAGTGAATCCGCCCGCGCGAGGTCCCCCTCGACGACCTCGATCCCGTCGGGGAACGAGGCTCGCCCCGCGTCACGGGTCAGGCCTCGCACGGGTCCGGCATCGTTGCGGCGCAGCTGCCGCAGCAGAGCACTCCCGATGTTTCCGGTCGCGCCGGTCACGAGGATCATCGTTGTCTCTTCCTGTCCTGGGCGGGTGATCACGTACGCGGCACGTTAGGACCTCAACTCGACTTGAGGTCAAGGGCGTTCAATGCCGACCCACCCGTCTGCCGGCGCGTCAGTGGTCAGCGCAGCACGGGGTCGGGGCCGGGACCTCGAAGGGGACGAGCGTGCCGCCCACCGCCGGCATGGCGGTGAGGACGAGCTCGCCGTCCTGCCACTGCGGACGGACGTGGTCCCACGTCACCAGGCGGGTGTGCGGCGGGAGTTCTTCCGCCGCGCCCAGAACCGTCACCCGGTCGATCGCCGAGCGCGCGAGCACGTCGGCGATCGTCAGTGTGCCCGTGAGGGAGGAGACCCCCGGGTAGATCACCGCGCGGCCCGCCGCGTCGGGGACGCCGGGCGACACCTCGTACTCCCCGGCCGTGAGCCGCTCCCGGGCGGTGCGCAGGAGCGGCTCGGACGGCAGGGTGAACGACAGGGCGACCCGCGGGCGGTCTCCGCGCACCAGGTGCGTGCAGCCGAACGCGCTCTCGGGGAGGGCGAGTTCGGCCGCCAGCAGATGGATCAGGTGGTCGGCCGCGCGCAGGTCCTTGACCCCCGCGTCCACGGTGAGGGCGTACGGCGTCACGAGGGCAGGACCCACACGGGGTTGGAGTAGAACCACAGGTCCCGCCACGGGTCCGCGTCGCCGACCACGTCGATGGCCGGGCCGGCCGGGTCGACGGCGGCGCCCATCGCCCCGACGGCGGACCGGTTGCCGTCGGTGCCGCGCAGACGGACGTACAACGGGCGCTCCACACGCCCGAGTTCGTAGCCGATGCGCACGACGCCGGTCGACTTGTTCACCTCGTACGACCGCACGACCTTGGCCGTCGGCGCGGTGAACGTGTCCTTGTCCGGGACGGGGCCGGTCACATCGCCCTGGATGACGTCCACGCGCGCCAACTTGGGCACGAATCCGGCCCAGTTGGGGCCACCGGCCAGTGCCACGTCGACCGTCAGCCTGACGTTCGTGCCCTTCTTCACGTGCAGGGCGCCGCCGAGCGTGGCCCAGCGGCCGCCGCCGGACACACGGGCGTCGAGGCCGCTGAGGAGCTGCCCGTGGTCGACCCAGATGCGGCCGGCGCGGATGCCCTCCATGACGGCGGCGTAGTTGAAGCCGTCGGCGCCGACGTGCGTACGGCTGTACTGGCCGGGCCAGTAGTCGCCCTGGGTGATGTCGATCTTGCCGCCGTAGACCGGGTCCTCGTACCGGCCGTTGGCGGTGAAGTCGCCGCCCGGGCCGCGTACGGCGGTGTCGGCGTACACCTGGTGGGAGTCGGAGTTGGCGGTGATCCACCAGGGCTTGCCCTCGGCGAGGAGGCTGTCCCACAGGCCGCCGACGGTGGCGGTCATCCAGTCGAAGCCGCCCCAGGTGCGGTAGCTCTCCAGCGGGTAGCCGGCGAAGGAGTTGGCGCTGGGGTTGTTGTCGTAGATGCCGCGGGCCCGGGCCATGCCGAGGGGCGCGGGGAGGCCGGCGGCCTGGTGGCCGGGCGCGCCCTCGAAACCGACGGCGATCTGCCGGCTCGGGTCGGTCGCGTCGCGCCAGGCGCGTATCTCGTGCGGGGAGTCGACACCGCGCCGCGCCGGGTGGTTGGCGAGCATCAGCGCGTCCTTGACCTTGCGGCGGCGGACCTGCTCGCCGAGGAAGGCCAGGCCCGCGACGGCGAGGGCCTCGTTGGCGGGGGTGGAGTCGGAGGCGCCCTTCACGCTGCCGTCGTAGTCGGTCTCGAACTGCTTGAGGACGGACACCTCGTTCTTGCCGGGGTGCACGAAGACGGTGCCGTGCTCGGCGGCCGGGATGTTCCACTCCAGGCCCTGGAAGACGAGGGTGTCCTCGTACGCGGCCCGGGCCTCCTTGATGTCCGGGTTGACCTTCTCGACGCCGATCTTGGCGTGCGTGGTGCTGCCGTGGTCGGTGATGACCAGCCAGTCCATGCCGTGCCTGGCGCCCTGGCGGACCTGGTCGACGACGCGGTACTTGCCGTCGCTGCTGTACTGGGTGTGGATGTGGTGGTCGCCGGCCAGCCAGAGGAAGCCGTTCGTACGGCGGCCGTCGGTGGCGGCGGCGGGCGTCGCCTGACCGAGCACGCTCCCCGCCGCCAGGCCCGCGCCCAGCAGGCCCGCCCGGCGCAGCAGCGAGCGGCGCGACTGCTGCTCGGGGGTCAGGGCCTCGTCGGGCACGGAGGTGTCGAAGGCGGCGGGCAAGGCGGGGGCTGCCTCGTGCTCGAGCCCGTGCTCATGACTGTGGTGGTGCTCGTGACTGTGGTGGTGATGCCCGTGCCCCATGCTGCGCCTCCTGGATACCGCTGCCTTCTGCGGCACCACTGCGCCGCCTGTGGAGGATCGAGGCGAAACATGAACTTTGTTCAACCGGGGAGTGATCGGCAGCCGACCCGGACACGGCGGCTCGACCCGTCCTTCGCTGTTTCCCCAACTGCCCTTTCCGGTCACACTCATTGACACTGAACCTGAGCAGCGTTCACCTTCCGTCCCGCTCCTCCGACCGGAGAGACACCCCCATGAGAAGACTCCTCGGCGCCCTGGCGGCCGCCACCCTCGCCGTCACCGGCCTCGCCGCCACCGGCACGACGCCCGCGACCGCGGCGGTGTCCGCCACCACCGGGTCGTTCAACGTCCTGACGTACAACGTCGCGGGCCTTCCGGAAGGCCTGAGCTCGGGCAATCCGGAGAAGAACACCCCGCTGATCTCCCCGCGCCTCGGGGCGTACGACATCGTGAACGTCCAGGAGGACTTCAACTACCACGCGGCCCTGTACGCCGGGGACAACCACCCGCACCGCACCGCGACCAGCGGCGGCGTGCCGTTCGGCGACGGCCTCAACACCCTCTCGGACTACGCCTTCGAGGACTTCCAGCGGGTGAAGTGGAACAACTGCACGGGCACCAACTGCCTGACGCCGAAGGGCTTTTCGCTGGCGCGCGTGCGCCTCGCCGAGGGCGTCTTCGTCGACCTGTACAACGTCCACACCAACGCGGACTCGACCGAGGACGCGCTGGCGGCGCGCCGCGCCAACGTCTCGCAGCTCTCCGACTTCATCAAGGCGAACTCCGCGGGCAACGCGGTGATCGTCATGGGCGACACGAACACGCGGTACACGCGCACCGGCGACAACATCCGCACGCTGGTCGAGGAGAACGGCCTGACGGACCCGTGGGTGAAGCTGGTGAAGGGCGGAACGGCGCCGGCGCAGGGCGCGGACGCGCTGGTGTGCCCCACGACGGCGCCCACGAACGACTGCGAGGTGGTGGACAAGGTCCTCTACCGGGGCAGCAAGCTGCTCTCGCTGTCGGCCACCCGCTACAACAACGAGTGGGCGTCCTTCCTGGACTCCGCGGGCGGCAACCTCTCCGACCACTTCCCGCACGCGGTCGACTTCTCCTACACCCTCGACTCGTCCCTGAAGGCGAGCGACTTCTTCGGCGGCCCGCACGGCACGGCCTTCAACGACGCGGACGACCTGCCCGCGACACCGTCCCCCCGCACACTGACGCTGCGCGGCGCATCCCGCCTGGACGGGGTGTCGCTCTCCTACGACGGCGGTACGACCGTCTCCCACGGCGGTACGGGCGGCACGGCGACGTCCCTGACCCTCGCGTCCGGCGAGCACCTCACGTCCGTGAAGTTGACGCAGGGGCAGAAGGACGGCCGTACACGCTTGTTCTCGGCGACGTTCACGACGGACAAGGGCCGTTCGGTGTCGGCCGGTACGGCGACGTCCGACACGAAGACGTTCACGGCCCCGTCCGGCTGGCAGATCGCCGGGTTCACCGGGCGGTCGGGGAGCGAGGTCGACAAGCTGGGCGTGCTGTACGCGCCGATCGGCTGACGCGGTTACGCAGGGGACCCCCGCCCAGACGGTTCTGTATACCGTATGCGGGCGGAGGTCCACACCTGCCGACGTCAATCGGCCGCCAGGCGCCAGAGCGACGTGATCTCGGCGGTGCGGGCGGAGTGGAGGGGATCAGCGGTGTCCCTCGCTCGTGGATGCCGCGGCCCGGTGTCGATCCTGTCCACCACGCGCAGGCCCGCCGTCTCCATGGCTGCCGGCAGTTCGCGGCGCGTCCTGAGTCCGAGGCGCTCCGCCAAGTCCGACAGGACGAGCCATCCCTCACCGCCCGGTTCGAGGTGGGCGGTGAGTCCGTCGAGGAAACTCCGGAGCATGCTGCCGCCCGGGTCGTAGACGCCCTGCTCCACGGCGGAGGTGGGCCGGGCCGGAACCCAGGGCGGGTTGCAGACGACGAGGTCCGCGCGCCCGTCGGGGAAGAGGCCGGGGCCCACCACGTCGATGCGCCCGCCGAGGCGCAGTCGGCGGACGTTGTCGCGTGCGCAGACCAGAGCACGCGGACTGATGTCGGTGGCCAGGACCCGGTCGACCCCCCGGCGGGCCAGGACGGCTGCGAGCACTCCCGTTCCCGTCCCGAGGTCGAACGCGGTACGGCGACCCGCGCCGTGGTCCGCCGGCACCGGGAGCGGTGCCCGCGCGACCAGGTCGACGTACTCGCCCCTGGCCGGGGAGAACACGCCGTAATGCGGGTGGATGCGGGCGCCGAGGGCCGGTACCTCCACCCCCTTCGTGCGCCACTGATGCGCTCCGATCACCCCCAGCAGTTCCGTGAGGGAGACCACCGTCGGCTCGGCCGGCGGACCGTACGCCTCGGTGCAGGCCAGGCGCACATCGGGGGCTCTGCGCAGGTCCAGGGAGTGGTCCTCGTCCAGCAGAACGAGGAGCCTGCCCAGCACGCGGGCACGATGGCCGCGGGCCCTGCGGTACAGGTGGAAGGACTCTGCCGGGCCGGCCCCTCGCCGGGGAGGTTTCCGGTCGACGCGGCGGCCCATCGCCCGCAGCAGCTGACGAGCGTTGTGGAAGTCACCCCGCCACAGCAGGGCGGTTCCTTCGCAGGCCAGACGGTGGGCGGTGTCGGCCTTCATACGGTCGTCCGCGACGGCGACCCGGCCGGGAGGCGGGGTCGCGTTCTCGGAATGCCAAGTGGCGGAACGGGGGGTGTTGCTCTCGGTCCAGTGGATCGTGGACACGACGTACTCCTCGTGATCGAACGTGCGGGGCACGAAGAGCACTTCGACGAGGAGCGGGAGAACGGCCCGTGCTACGGCACGGGCACGAGTGTCGGGGCAGGCAGGGCTACCGCTCCCGCGTCGAAGCGCGAGAGGAGAAGTCGCCGAGAACCATGCCGAGCCCCATGACCAGCCCTTTCAGAGGTGACGTAACAGCCTCGCACAGTCCGGCGGTTGCTTTCCATTCATCAAGAACCTAGAACCTCGAAGCACTAGGATGCTTCCTAGGTACCCTAGGTTTCTGTCCGTGGAGGTCCCATGGCCCGCGCAGGACTCACCGCCGACCGCCTCACCGTGGCCGCCGCCGACCTCGCCGACGAGGTCGGCTTCGAGAACGTCAGCCTCTCCGCCCTGGCCCGCCGCTTCGGCGTGAAGGACGCGAGCCTGTACTCGCACGTCGAAAACCTTCAGGACCTGCGCACCCGCGTCGCGCTGCTCGCCGGGGCCGAGCTGATCGACCGGATCGCCGTGGCCGTGGCGGGGCGGTCGGGGAAGGACGCGCTCGCCGCCTTCGCCGGGTCCTACCGGGAGTACGCGCTGGAGCGGCCGGGCCGCTACGCGGCCACCCAGATCCGCGTCGACCAGTCCCTCGTCGCCGACTCCCCCGCCCTGCGCCGCACCGCCGAGATCACGTACGGCATGCTCCGCGCCTACGGCCTGGAAGAACCCGATCTCACCGACGCCGTACGCCTGTTGCGCTCCACCTTCCACGGCTACTGCGCCCTGGAGTCCACCGGCGGCTTCGGCGCCCCCCGCGCCGTACAGGCCTCCTGGGACAAGGCGATCGACGCCCTGCACGTACTGCTCGAACACTGGCCCCGTGAGGAGAGCGAGAGTGATGACTGACCTGTTCGCTGACGTGTACGGCCGCCGAGCGGCTCACCCAGACGCCGGCGTATCGAGGCGACTGAGCGCCACGACTTCGCCGTACGACGGGGCCGTGCCCTGCGGTGAACGGCCCGCCGCGATCTCCGCGACCGTCTCCAGGGCCGCGCCCAGCGCCCGCCGGTACAGCAGCGAGCCGAGGCTGACGCGGCGTACGCCGAGGTCGGCAAGGTGGGGGACGGTCGGGCCGGTGGGTGAGTAGAGGATGTTGAGGGGTACGTCGAGGTGGCGGACCAGGGCGGAGATGCGGGGCGGGTCGGTCAGGCCCGGGACGAACACCCCGTCGGCGCCCGCCTGTTGGTAGGCGTCCAGGCGGGCCCTCGTAGCTTCGGCGTCCCCGTCACCGAGCCAGTACGTGTCGGTGCGGGCGTTGACGAAGAGGTCCGGGGCCGCCGACTTGACCGCGGCGATCTTCGCGGCATGCAGGGGTGCGGGGCCGAGACGGTCCTCCAGGTTGATGCCGACGGCTCCGACGGCCGACAGCTCGCGGGCGAACTCCCCCACCTCGTCCGGATCTTCGCTGAAGCCGTCCTCCGCATCGACGGAGAGGAGGAACGGCTCCGTGCCGAGCGTGAGGGCGAGCCGCAGGGTCTCGTCGCGGACCGCCGACGCCCCGTCGGGCAACCCGGCCCCCGCGGCGACGCCGAGGCTCGTCGTGCCGATGGCCCGGAATCCATTGGCCGCGAGGGCCGTCGCGGAGGCGTGGTCCCAGGCGTTGGGGAGGAGGAGCAGCGGCCGGTCGGCACGGTGAAGCTCGGCGAAGGCGAGGGCGAGTGCGGTCATGTCCGGAACGGTACGGGCGGGTCGGTTCGGCGCCGGCCGAACCGTTCCGGTCCCGATCCCGGTCCCGATCCCGGTCCCTGCGGATCGCCTGTCTCATCTACTGAGCACCACACCATCAGTGCATCTGTTCGACCATCCGGCGCATCACATCGACGGGCAGCGCGGGATTCCGGGCGGCCGTCTCGGCGGCGCCGCTGTCCCGCAGCAGCCGGGTCAGGACACGCACCGGCAGGTTGGGGTGGCGAGCGGCCGTGTGCCGTACGTGCTCGTGCGGGTCTTCGAGCAGCCGTGCGGCGGCCGCGGCCGACAACCGTGGGTCGGCCGCGGCATCGCGGCGCACTTCCTCGCTCACGTCCCGGCTGAGCCGCTCCACCAGCTCGGGCGTCGACTCCGGATCGTCCAGGGCCAGCCTGCGCAGGCGCGGGTTCGGGTCGTCGGCGTACCGCAGAAGACCGCTGCGGGGGAAGTTGGGGTGACCGCGCGGGCGGTCGGGGGTGCTGAGGCTGCCGGTCCACCACTGCCACACGTTCAGGAGCATCTCGGCGGGTGCGTCGTCGCAGGATTCGGCGAGGAAGAGCTGTACGACGCGGTCCTCGTCCCGGGCGAGGCGTTCGACGACGTCCGGCGGCAGGTGCGGGGCCCGGGCGACGCTTCGGCGCACCAGGGGGTGGCAGGAGGCGGCCAGGCGGCGCATGGTGTCGGTGTCGTGGTGGAGGGCCACGATCCAGTCGAGAGCGTAGTAGTGGCCGCCCGGATCGAAGTCGATGCTGATGCCTGCGCGCTGCTCCTCGGTGATGTCGGGCCGTATGGACACCACGAAGCGGACATCCGCGTCGGGGTCTTCGCCGAGAAGGGCGGCCAGGTCCGGGGCCAGGCGCGGGTTGCCGGCGAGGGAACGGCGTACGCTCGGCTCGCCGTGCCGTGCCAGGTGTTCGGCGAGGTCGCGCTCCAGGCGGCAGGTCTCCAGCGCGTCGGTCTTGAGGTCGCCGGCTTCGAAGACCGACAGGGGCAGCGGGTGCTCCTGGTGATGCAGCAGCAGGGCGGCCCTGCGCACCTTGCCCGCGGGATCGGCCAGGAGCGCCTTGCGCCCCGGGGCGTCCAGATGCGGCCAGGCCGCCGGGCAGGCAACGAACCGCACACCGGGGTCGGGGTCGGCGGCCAGAGCGACCGACAGGAACGCGGGCAGGCCCTTGAGGCGGGCGGCCTCGGAGCGGACGCGCGGGGACGGATCGGCGGCGAGCCTCCGGCAGGTGTCCTCGGTGAGCTCGGCCCAACGGTCCGCGGCCAGCATCGTGAGGATCCAGCGGTGACGCTCGTCCTGCTCACCGAGGATCACGCGGGCCCACTGCTCGGGCGTGATGTTCGGCTGGACCTCGGCCGCCCGCGCCCGGAACTTCCAGTCGGGGTGGGCCAGGACCGCGTCCACGACCGCCGTCGGCATGGACCTGTGCATGGCGTAGTGCGACCTGTCCAACAGTCGGGTGCGCAGATCGTCCGGGGTGACCGGGTTGAGCGAGAGTCCGCGCGCCCACGCGTCCAGCAGCTTCTCGCTGGGCCCCGGCCCCTGGAACAACCGCGCCCAGGAGTCCGCCCTTTCCTGCGGTGTCTCGCGGGCGGCGGCCTGCGCCGCCGCCTCCTGCCGCCCACTGATCCGGTCCTCGGCGATCAGCCAGACGTCGTACTCCTCGGTCGTGGCCGCCAGCAAGGTCTCCCCGTCCATGGCCAGCGTGAGGAACTCCGGCTGGCCGGGCCGATCGCCGAGCACCCCGGCGAGATCCCACTCCGCGGTGAGCCGGACCCGGGTCCACAAGCCGCCCGCGGCGCCCGTCCAGGCAGCGGCGACGGAGATCAGGAACACCCCGTCCCCGTCGAGGATCCCGGCCTCGGACGCCAGCCGGTGCCACTGCCGGTTGAGCTCGGCGACCAGGTCGGGCCGGTCCGACCGGACGGTCACGGTCGGCTCGGCCTGGAACCCGATGACACGGCGCCACGCGAACCAGGGCGGCAGCACCTCCTCGACCCGCCAGTCCCCCACGATCTCCAGCCCGGCGCGGCGCAGCAGTTCCGCCAGTTGGTCTCTCCCACCCGTCATGGGGGTCATCCTGCCCGACGGGGGCTTCCCAAGAAGGTGACACGTGCCGGGTCGGTCGAAGTAGGCCAGCACGTCAGCGGCGCGCTGTTTCAGTGTTCTGCCGAGTCGACTCAGTTCGGGCAGTCCGGCCAGGACGCCGTGGCTGATCGACTTGATGACGGCGGCGAGTTCGGTCTTGCCGGCGCCATGATCAAGCTCGGCCGGCGTTAACAACGCTCGTGATCAATACACCTAGGGCGCAACCGCTGATGATCGTCCGGTGGCGTTTGGTTGATCAAGAGCGGTCGTGGAGCGTGACCTGGTAGCCGTCGGGGTCGGCGAAGGTGAAGGTCCGGCCGAAGGGGCCGTCGATCGGTGCGGAGGCGATGGTGTGACCGTCGGCGACGAGCGCGTCGTGGATGGCCTGGACCTCGGTGGCGTGGAGCCAGATCGCGGCACCGATGCCGGGCTGAGCGACAGATGCGAGGTCGGTGCCGGGAATGACGTCGCGGAGTGCGACGCGAATACTGACATGAGTCAAGAAGGTGTCGGCGTCGACCTGGAGACGTCACTGGGCTACCTGCTCAAGGAAGCGTCGAGCGCCCTGCGCGCGGCCATGGAGGAAGTGCTGCGGCCGCTCGGGATGAGCGTGACGCACTACTCCTGCCTTGAGCTGCTGGCGCAACGACCGGGCTTGTCGAACTCCGAGCTCGCGCGGGGCGCGTTCGTGACACGGCAGACGATGAACGTGCTGCTCCAGGCCCTGGAGCGAGACGGCTACGTGACCAGGCCTGCGGAGGCACCCGTCGGGAAGGTGCTTCCCACACGGCTCACGCCTCGCGGCCGACGAAGCCTCGAGAAGGCGAGCGCAGCCGTCCGGTCCGTCGAGGCCAGAATGCTGGCCGGCCTGACCGAGACCGAGCAGTCAGACGCGTTCCGGATCCTGCAGAGCATGATCCATTCCCTGCGCGGTGACAACGAGGGTACATAGCTCGTTCCGCGGCGCACGTCCCGTCGCGCTCGGACAGGAGTGCAGCCGAGCCTGGAATCCGTGTCGGCGACCTCGAAAACCGACAGACCCCGACTACACCCTCTACTGCGATGAGCCTTCTCGGCGGTGCGGGATGACCAGGCCGGTGCCCCGGTAGCCGCCGTCCGCGATGACCGTGGTGTGGCCGACGGCGTCTTTCACTCCGGACAGTTCCCATGCCTTGCAGTCGTGTGGTCGCGCGTGGGGAGGAGGGTGCCGTCCACGATCAGCACGGTGTCCTGGCGGAACCGCTTGCGCTGCTGGAGTGCGTGCGTGGGTCCGAGGTGGTCGATGATGCGGTCGGCCGCATTGGACACCCCGAATAGCGGGGCCAGCGTAGAAATCCCTTTGCCGGGATTCGCCGCGTGACTCCAGACTGAGGGCATGCTTGGGTTCATCAGCACCGACGACGAAGCCCTCGTTTCATGCTTGGGCGATCCTCAGCGCACCGTTGCGGCATACCGCGAGCTGCTGCGACGCGGCGAGAACGCACTGAGCGCCATCCGCGCCGGCCTGCGCGAGGCGGATCCGGCCGTCCGTGAGGGCTGCTGCCGCCTTCTCGATCACCTGGTCGACACCGAGTCGATGGGCGAACTCATCCGCATGGCCGACGACCCCGACGCCCGTGTCAGGATCGCCGCATTCCATGCTCTGGCCTGTGACCGGTGCAAGAGCGACACCTGCGCACCGGGCCCGGACCGGGTCCTCGAACCCGCGCTGCACCACCTGATCTCAGACCCCGACCCGCACGTCCGGGCAATGGCTGCCGAACTCGTCGGCAAGTTCGCCCACTCCGATGCACGCGCCATTGCAGCCTTGAAGGCGTCTCACGTCAACGACCCGAGCCCCGCAGTGCGGAAGAAAGCGGGTTGGTTCATACCCGGCGGGACCATATACGAACGGACCCTTCCACCCGCGACCAGATAACGGGACAGCCACGCCGACTGCGGGACGCACGCCCGACTGTCTGCACGCGGCCACCCTCTATCCCGAGGAGGGTGTGGCGGAGTATGTGCGCACGGCGGTCGAGGCGGGGGCTCGGGTCTTCAAGTCCTATGTGCAGGTGGGGGCGTACGACCCGGCTCACGAGCTGCTCGATCCCGTGTGGGGGATGCTGGCGGAGGCGGGAGTTCCCGTGGTCATGCACTGCGGCTCGGGTCCCGCACCCGGCAAACACACCGGGCCGGAGCCGGTGAGGCGGCTCCTCGCCCGGCATCCGCGCCTGCCGCTGGTCGTGGCGCACATGGGGATGCCGGAGTACACCGACTTCCTTGACCTGGCCGAGCGGTACGACCAGGTGCGCCTGGACACGACCATGGTGTTCACGGATTTCAGCGAGCGCTTCACCCCTTTCCCCGCGACCGAACTCGGTCGGCTCGCCGACCTCGGCGACCGGATTCTGCTCGGGTCCGACTTCCCCAACATCCCTTATCCGTACGTCCATCAGCTCGAGGCCCTTGAACGGCTCGGACTGGGTGATGAGTGGTTGCGCCGGGTTTGTTACGAGAACGGGGCACGGCTCTTCGGGCTGTAGGCACCGCCGCGACGACGCCCTCGCCGGTCAGGACGCGGGGTGCTGCGGGGCGGGCGGAGGAGGCGGTGGCACGCGCCTGCGTTCGATCCTGGACCAGCCCTCGGTGGTCACGCGGTAGTGGTCCCCGTCGTCGGCGTCCATCCGCGAGTGGCCGTGCACATGCAGGACGTCCTCCTCAAGGCCGTAGGTCCCAAGGCGGTAGGTGAAGCCGCCCATCATGCCGACCACCCGGAAAAAGGCCTCCACGGCCGGTCCCTCCGTCAGGGGAGACAGCGGCGGCAGCAGGTGCTCGATCTCCTCGAAGCAGCGGCCGGTTCTCTCCCGCAGCAGCGAATGGAAGTGGTGCTCCAGCACATCCGGAGGGGAGGGGAGCTGCCGCACCACGACCGGCTCCAGAAGCTCCAGCAGATGCGTGTGCCCCTGCTCCCGCGCGACGTCCACGGCGCGCCGTCCGTCCCGGGTGCGCTGCGTGCGCCAGGCGCCATGTGCGATCAGCCGGGAGACGACGGCGAAGTCCGCGCCGTGCCAGGCCGCCTGATGCAGCGGGGCGAAGCCGCTGCGATTCCCTGGCCGGGGGAGATTGACCCGCTCAGGATGTCTCCCCAACTCCTCGAACAGACCGTCCCAGTCGGCGTCCCGGGCCGTGTCCGCGAACCGGTCCCGCTTCTCCCGGTACCAGTCGCCGAAGCGGTCCCGGTCGGTGAGGGCGTCCCATTCCATACTGATCACGCGGACACGGTAACCGAGGCGCCCGGGAGGTGGAGTCCTGCCAGGTGGGGAGGGCATCCCGCCGCGTCAGGCTGCCCTCGTACGAGGGGCTGCACGAGCCTCGTACGAGCGGCTGCGCGAGGTCCTAGGAGACGACGACCGCTCCGTCCGCCGCCCGGACCCGCACCTCGGGTCCCCCGCTCCAGCGGACATGGATCTCATCCGCCCCCTCCACCCGCACAATGGCCGTCTCCTCCAGCGGAACCGGGTCCGGCTCGGCGGTGAGGCGGGCCAGCGCTACGAAGAGGGTGTCGCCGTCGCCCGTGACGCCCGTGAGGTCGTCGCTCAGGCCGTGGACGGGCAGCAGTTCCGCCCGCAGGCCGTCCCCCGCCGCCCACCCGGTGACCCGCACCGGCGTTCCCGGCTCCGCGCCCGTCACCAGATGAGCCCGCACCTCCGTCGCCCCGTGCGCGAGTACCACGCTGGTCACCCGCGCTCCCCCGCCCGCCTCGTGCCGCGAGGCCACCCACCCGTCGCCGACACCCAGCGGTTCGATGCCTGTGCGGCTCGGATCGCCGCCGACGATCACGCTGTTGTCGGACGAGGCCGACGAGGCAGATGAGGCAGGTGAGGCAGGTGAGGTGGATGAAACCGACGAGGCGGGCGATGCCGAAGGCTCCGTCACCGTCGAGTACGCGAGCCGCGTGTAGTACGGGTCGTAGCGGACATCCTCGCTGCCGTGGTTGTGCAGGCGGACCACGCCGTCCGAACTCGTCGACTGGAGCAGCCAGTTGGGTGCGGGGAGCGGCGTCACCGCGTCCGTGCGTTCGGCCGGGCCCGGTTCCTCCGGGGCCGTCCAGACCTCGTGGTCCGGTGGGAGCAGCAGGCCCAGGAAGCCCTTGCTCGCCCAGTACGGCGACGCCGGTCCCGAATAGCCTTGCAGGACTGCCGCGTTGGGGCCGTGCCAGCCGAGGGTGAGCAGGCCGTGCTCGTCGACCGCGCCCCGGTCGAGGAAGTACTTCAGTGCGCCGGAGGCCAGGCGCCGCGTCTGCCCCGGCGGCAGCGGCGTACGGCCTGTCAGGGCTCCGAGCCACAGCGGGACCGTCGTCGCGAAGCGGTACGTCAGAGAGCGCCCCTGGTGCATGGGGGCGCCGTCGCCGCCGAACAGGCGGGCGTAGTCGGTGAGGTGGGTCTCCAGCCGGCCACCGTATACATTCAGCAGTCGACTGTCATCCGCCAACCATGCCTGCAACACCGGATACAGGTGCATCGCCCAGCCGTTGTAGTAGTCGAACTTGCGGCCGTCGCCGTCCGTGTACCAGCCGTCGCCGACGTACCACTCCTCGATGCGCTCCAGGCCCCGGTCGATCGCCTTGCGGGACGCCTCGGGTTCATACCCGACCGACAGCAGGAAACCGCCGACCGTGACCGGGAACAACTCCCAGTTGCAGGGCCAGGCCTCGGCCGTCAGGGCGTCGCCGAGCCAGGCCGCCGCCCGCTGCCGTACATCCTCGTCCAGGCGGTCCCACAGCAGCGGACGTGTCAGGCGCAGCGCGAGGGCGATCGACGCCGCCTCGACCAGCGGCTGGCTGCGGTCCTCGATGCGGGGCCAGACGCCCGAGACGCCGGCGGCGAGTCCGTCGGCGTACCGCTCGAGCGCCGTCTCGTCGCGGCGGAAGGCCGCCAGCAGCAGCGTACGGGCGTAGCCCTCCAGGCCGTCGGAGAGCCGGCCGGACCAGCTCTCGCGGTCGCCGGGGAAGTGGTAGAGGGCGCGGTCCTCGGTGGCGTACGGCTCCACGGCGGCCAGTAGGGCGTCGGCGGCCGCCTCCCAGTGGGCGCGGGTGTAGCCGGTGTGCGGGCTGAGGGTGCGGTCGTCGGGGGGCAGGTGCATGGCTCTCTTTCCGGCTCGGACGGTTCAGACCTGGGGCGCCCCGGTTCCGGTCGGAGCGCCCCAGGCGTTCATCCCACCCTGACCTGGCCCTGCGGCACCAGGTGCTGGGCGACGAGTTCGTCGCGGACCAGGTTCGCGTAGACCGTGGCCCCGTGGGTGGAGGTGTGGGTGTTGTCCCGTTTCTCGTTGTAGAGGTACAGCGCCTTGGAGGCCTCGACGCCCAGGGACTCCACGACCGCCTTCGTCTTTGCCGTCAGGTCGATCAGCGGCACGTCCTCTGCGGCGGCGACCGAGCGGATGACGGCCGGGTGGTCGACGCCGAGGCCGTTGACGAGGAGCGCGGTGTTGTTGTTCAAGGTGCCGTCGGAGTTGAACCAGCGTCGCACGATCGGGGTGACGAGGACCGGCTTTCCGCCCTTCTCGCGCACGCCCGCCACCAGGCTCTCCAGATTCGCCCGGTAAGTCGCCTCGTCCGTCGTCTTGTCGTTGTGGGCGAGTTGAACGAGGACCAGGTCGCCACGGCGGATCTGCGGCTGGACCGTGGCCCACAGTCGCGTGTCGGACAGATACGAGACGGTGCTCTCGCCCGAGTCGGCGTAGTTGGCGACGGACACGCCCTTGCGCAGGTACTGGGGCAGTTGCTGGCCCCAGCCGGAGTACGGGTCGCCGGGCTGGTCACAGACCGTGGAGTCGCCGACGAGGAAGATCTGGCGGGCGTGCCGGGCGGGGGTGACCTTGATGTCGGCGAGCGCGGGGGCCCGGCCGCCCAGCACGAGGTCCAGGCCAGGGGTGCCCTCGGGGCCGGTCGGCTCGCCCTCGGGCGTGCGGACGTTGACGGTGAAGCTGCGGGCGACCCGCTCGCCGGCGGGGACCGGCGTCTCGGGGAGCAGCGCGCGCCGGGTCTCACCACCGATGCTCGTGCTCGACTCGGCGTCGCCGCCGAGGAGGACCTTCACGTCGTACGTGCCGGGCACGACGTCGAAGTGGCAGGCGTTGGCGGTGCAGTTCTCGATCCCGAGCGGTTTCCGGTCATGGGCCTGGGCCTGGGCCGGTACGGCGGTCAGGCCGGCGCTCAGGGTCAGCGCCGCCAGTACGGCGAGGTTGAAACGTCTCATTCGGCTCCTCCGACACTCCTGCGACAGGGCGACAAGGGTTGGCCGCTGGACGGTACCGCTGTTGGCAAGCGCTTTCTAGACCTTGGAGCAGATTCGCAAGATTGCCAACTTCGGACGCGCGAAAGCCCTTTCGCGAAATCGATTCAACTGTCACTCTGCCAACCACCACACCAGCACCCCACCCCCCACACCTCTCCTCCCTCCCCAAGGAGGCACCCCATGTCCGGATCCGCGAACAGGCCGGTGCGTCGCCGCACCTTCGTACTCGGCACCGCGGCGGCCGCCGGTTCGGCCGCCCTCGCCGGGCCACTCGCGCAGAGCGCGTCCGCCGCGAGCTTCGGGTATACCGACGACGGTTCGCAGTACATCGTCGACACCGGCGCCAACCTCGTCTTCAAGGTCAGCAAGACCAACGGCGACCTGACCTCGCTGGTCTACCGGGGCGTGGAGTACCAGGGCTACGGCGGCATGAACTCGCACATCGAGTCCGGCCTCGGCACCTCCACCGTGAGCATCAAGCAGTCCGGTTCGACGATCCTGATCTCCGTCGCGTACGGCACGCTGAAGCACTACTACGCGGCCCGCAGCGGCGAGAACAACGTCTACCTCTGGACGAACAAGGCCGACACGTCCGTCTCCGCGACCCGCTACATCGTGCGGGTGAAGAAGGGCCTGTTCCTCAACGACGAGCCCGACTCCCACACGTACACGAACAGCACCATCGAGGCCTCGGACGTGTTCGCGAAGTCCGACGGCCAGACCCGCTCGAAGCACTTCTCGAAGCTGCGGGTGATGGACTACGACTACATCGGCTGGAGCGGCGGCGGCGTCGGGCTGTGGATGGTGCGCAGCAACCACGAGAAGGCCTCCGGCGGCCCCTTCTACCGCTCTCTCCTGCGCCACCAGAGTGCGGACGGCGGCGGCCTGTACGAGATCCTGTACTACGGACAGAACCAGACCGAGGCCCAGCGTTTCGGCCTCCAGGGCCCGTACGTCATCGCCTTCACGGACGGCGGCGCCCCCTCCTCGTCGCTGTTCCCGGGCACCCTGACCACCTCGTGGGCGGACTCGCTCGGCCTCTCCGGATACGTCGGCGCGAGCGGCCGGGGCCGGGTGGCGGGCGTCGGCATCACGGGCCGGAACACCGCGCTCCCGTACACCGTCGGGCTCGCCAACTCGGCCGCGCAGTACTGGGGCTCGGCGCGAGCGTCCGACGGCTACTTCTCGATCGGCGGGGTGCTGCCGGGGACGTACACGCTGACTGTCTACAAGAGCGAGTTGGCCGTATACAGCACACAGGTGACCGTATCCGCGGGCGCGACGACCACACTCAACTCGATCGCCATCCCCTCCTCGAACGACCCGAGCAACGCGAGCGCGATCTGGCGGATCAACGACTGGAACGGCACGCCGAGCGGCTTCAAGAACGCCGACCTGATGACGTACGCGCACCCGTCGGACGTCCGGGCGGCCGGCTGGACCGGCAACGTGGTGATCGGCAGCGGCAGCGAGACCTCGGGGTTCCCCTGCTACCTGTGGAAGGACGTCAACAGCGGTCTGCTCGTGTACTTCAAGCTGACCGCCGCCCAGGCCGCCGCCGCGCACACCCTGCGCATCGGCGTGACGACGGCCTACGCCAACGGCCGCCCGCAGGTCACCGTCAACGACACCTGGACGTCGGCCATCCCCTCGCCGCCCACCCAGCCGAACACCCGGTCGCTGACCAACGGCTCGTACCGGGGCAACAACCACACGTTCACGTACAACGTCCCGGCGTCCGCGTGGAAGACGGACACCAGTCAGTACAACGTGCTCAGGATCGACGTGGTGAGCGGTTCGGGGACGACCGGCTTCCTCAGTGCGGGAACCTCTGTCGACGCGATCGACCTGCTGGCCTGATGACCTGATCACGTGTCATGTGCCGCGTGTCCACTGCTGGTTGGTCGCTCCGTTGCAGGTGTACGTGATGATCGCGGCGGAGTTGGCGGTGGACGCGCCGTTCACGTCCAGGCACTCTCCGGTCGCCCGGGACTTGATGTTCACGTAGGAGCCCGTGGTGGTCACCGACCACTGCTGGTTGGTGGCGGAGGCACTGCAGTTCTCCTGGGTGACCGTGTCGGCGTTCTCCCGCAGGCACAGGGAACTGCCCCGGACCATCAGCTGGTAGTAGCCGCTGCCGACGGACTTGAACCAGTACTTCTGGTTGTTGCCGCCGTTGCAGTCGTACTGCTTGATCTGCGCGCCCTGCCACAGCGACTGGCTCGTCACGTCCGCACACCTGCCGCTGTGCCGGGCGATCAGGGTGTTGTAGGTGGCGCTCGTGCCGCTGATCGTCCCGGCGGCCGTGTCGATGGTGACCTCCGGCGACCAGGACATGGACATCGTGGTCGAGTTCGAGAAGGTCAACGGCAGCCACACGTACCGCGAGTCGTTGACGGTCCCGCCGAAGGAGTTGCCCCAGCGGTCGCCCATGTAGAGGTACGAGGTGCCCGAACTGCCCTGCACGGGAAGGACGTACATGGTCTGCGAACCGTAGGTCGTCGAGTCGCCGACGTTCTTCATCGCCGACCAGGGACCGGCGAGGTTCGTGGCCGTGGCGTACTGCTGCTGGTTGGGGTTCCAGCCGGTCGCGCCCGAGGTCAGCATGAAGTAGACCCCGCCCCGCTTGAACAGCGCCGGGGCCTCGCGATGGCCGCCCGGCCAGGGGTTGGCGACCAGGCTCGCGATGCCGGTGTAATCGGCGGTGAGCCGGTAGATGTGCAGGTCGTAGTTCTCGCGGGCGGCGGAGATCATGTAGCCGGCGCCGTCGGTGTCGACGTAGACCGTGATGTCACGGGACATGTGCTGGCCGAGCGGGCGGAAGCTGCCCCGGTAGGTGTAGTTGCCGTCGACCGTGTCGGAGACGGCCACGGCGGCCCGGGCCTCGCTGTAGTCGGTGCCGTTCTCCTTGTGCATCCACATCACGAACTTGCCGGTGGAGGCGTTGTACATGACCTTGGGGCGCTCGATGTTGGCGGTGGCCAGCTCGGGGGCGCTCGACTCGGTCAGGACGTGGTTGCGGAACTCCCAGTTCTTCAGGTCGGTGGAACGGTAGGCGTCCACGTACCGGAAGGTGTTGTCGGCGTTGCGGTGCTCGCCGAACCAGTAGTAGTAGGTGCCGACCTTGATGACACCGCCGCCGTGGGCGTGCACGGGGTTGCCCGACGTGTCCGTGAACTGTGTGCCGTTGGTGATCGTCTGGGGTGCGGCCTGGGCGGGTCCGGCGGTGGCCAGGGCGCCGAGCAACGCCAGGCAGAGGGCGAGGAGGATGGCGTAGGCACGTCTCATCTCACGCACTCTCCTTCATCGTCTCGGCGGCCGTGTCGGCCACCGGTATGCCGAAGTTCGGGGTGCCGTCGGCGTTCCAGCCCAGCTTCTGGATGCGGGTGTGGCGGTTGGGGTCGTTCAGCGGGTCGCCGTTGATCTCCTTGTACTGGCGGGCGTGGTAGACGAGGACGTCACTGCGGCCGTCCTCGGCGACCGTGAAGCTGTTGTGGCCGGGGCCGTACTGCTTGGTGGTGTCGTTGCTGGTGAAGACGGGCGTGGGCGACTTGGACCAGCTGGCTGCGTTCATGAGGTCGCTGTCCACGTCGGCGGTCAGCAGGCCCATGCAGTAGTTGGCGTCGGTGGCGCTGGCCGAGTACGACATGAACAGGCGGCCGTTGCGGGTGATGACCGACGGGCCCTCGTTGACCTTGAAGCCGATGCACTCCCAGTCGAACTCCGGGGTGGAGAGCCGGACTTGGGGGCCCGTCAGGGTCCACGGGTTCGCCATCTTGGACAGGAAGATGCCCGTGTTGTTGTCCAAGCCGGGCTCGTGCTGCGCCCAGGCGAGGTAGCGGGTGCCCCGGTGGGTGAAGGTGGTGGCGTCGAGGGAGAAGGTCTCCCACGCCGTCTTGAGCTGACCGCGCTCGACCCAGGTGCCCTTGAAGGGATCGCGGCTCGCGTTCTCCAGGACCCAGATGCGGATGTCCCACACGCTCTCGGCGGGCGCGGCGGCGAAGTAGATGTACCACTTGCCGCCGATGCGGTGGATCTCCGGCGCCCAGATGTGCGCGCCCATGTTTCCGCTGGCGTGCTTGCGCCAGATGACGGACTCGGCGGCGGTCGCGAGGCCGTTCAGGGTGCGGGAGCGGCGCAGGATGATGCGGTCGTACTCGGGGGCGGTGGCCGTGAAGTAGTAGAAGCCGTCGGCGTGACGGTGGATGTGCGGGTCGGCGCGGTTGCGGACGAGCGGGTTCACGTAGGGGGCTGCCTTCGGGGTCGGGGCGGCGTGGGCGATACCGGGGGTGACCGCCGCCAGGGCGCCCGCGGCCAGGGCACCCTTCAGCATCAGTCTGCGGCTGGGGGCTTCAGTGGCTTGGGGCAGGTCGTTGTCGCGGCTCATACGGACTGCCTCTCGGGGGTGGGGTGTCCAGAGAGTGGCGTTCGATATTACGAACACTATTTGTTATGACGAACGCCGAAAAGGTAAGGGTGTGGAACGGGGAGGTCAACGGGTTGGACGGGATGAAGAATGCGCTTTCTTTTCAGCGGGTGGGGAGCGTGCTTGATCCCTGCCGGATCTCAGTCGGATGCCTGTCGGATGTCTGTCGGATCCTGTCGGCCGGCTGTCGGATCCTTTCGGCTGTCTACTGGATCCTTTCGGCTGTCCGCCCGATCGTGGCGACTGTCTGCCGGATCACGTCGACCGTCTACCAGATCGTGTCGGTCGTCTATCGGATCGCGTCGGCCGTCTACCCGATCCCGCCGGATGCTGCCTACCGAATCCGGTCGACAGATTTCTGTTATCGGTCGCCGTCCCGCCCCGTCTCCGCTCACGTGCGCAGCCATACCCACAAGACAGCAGCGGCCGTCGGCGCCCTCGCGGCGGTGGCCGCCCTCACCGTCATCGCTCCCCCGGCGGCGGCCGCCGACGCCCGGGACGTCACCGCCGACGTGCTCGCCGACCGGGACGTGACGCTCAGCGGTGACACGGTCGTCACCGTGCGCTCGGGGACGACGACGTACGACGGCGTGTTCCGCGGCGAGGGCACGCTCACCGTGCGCGGCAACGGGACCCTGGTGCTGACCAGGGACAGCGACTTCACGCTGCCGAAGGCCCGGCAGCGGCAGAAGGTGAGCACGCAGGGCGGCAACCACCCCTACGTCACCGTCACCAGCCCGGACCCGCCCGCAGTCACGGTCGAGCGCGGCGCCACCCTGCAGTACGGCAACGGCGGCACGGCCGGCCTGATCGGCCACTTCCCGTACAACACCCCGGCGTTCCGGCTCAACCAGGACAACATCCGGGTCAACGGCACCCTGCGGCTCTCCCTGAGGAGCGCCTACAACCTGGGCAACATCAGCGGCTCCGGGCTGATCACCCAGCCGAGGTTCCTCTGGGGCACCTGGGACCTGTCGGGCACCCACTCCTTCTCCGGGGTGGTCGACAACGGCACGCAGGTGAACGCCGGGCGCCCGGAGTACGCGACGTCACTGCCCAACATGCGCAAGATCCTCAACCAGGGCACCTTCACGGTCGACACCCCACTGGGCCAGACCGTCACCATGGGCATGGACTTCTACCAGCGCGAGTACGGCAGTGACATCAACGTCCAGTCGCGGCCGGGCAGCAAGGTCGTCCTGACCGGGCAGTACAGCTGGTCGAACCAGGGCGGCGATACCAACCCCTCGCTCAGCGACCCCGCCCTGAACTGGACGCCCGCGCGCAAGAACGTCAACAAGCGCGGCACCAACATCAAGGGCGCGAACGTCCAGTGGGGCGACGGGACGACGAACAAGATCTTCATGCCGGGCACCGCCGAGACCGTCTACATCAACCTGCTGGCGGCGCGTTCCCGTTCGACGCTCACCTTCGACTACAACGGCCCGGTGACGCTCGGCGCCCCCATCGGCGGCGGTGTCTTCCACGACACCCTGTCCGCGCCCGGCGCCGGGGACATCGTGATCGCGGGGACGCGCGGGAACGACGTCACTTTCGCGGCGAAGCAGTACTACGACGGCTCGACGACCGTGGAGAAGGGTGCGGTGCTGCGGCTGGGGTCGAAGCAGGGGGACGGTTCCCTGCTGATGGGCAGCGAGCGACGTCGAGTCGTGAACGACGGGACGCTGGTCGTACAGAACGCCTCCACGCCGGTGTCACTGTCGCGGGTGAGCGGCTCGGGGGCGTTCGTCCAGTCCGGCGCGGCGACGACGACACTGACGGGCACGGCGGTGACGTACACGGGGACGACGACCGTCAAGAAGGGGACCCTCGCGCTGCGTTCCGGAGCGACGCTCGCCGGCAGCAGGTCGATCCGGCTCACGTCGGCGGGGGCACGGCTGGACGCGGGCACGGCGGGGCTGCGGGTGACGACCACGCTGACCGGCGAGGGCACGGTGAAGGGGGCGGTGACGAACGAAGGTGTCGTCGCAGGGGGTCTCACCGTCTCCGGTGACTACACGCAGCGCGCGAAGGGTGAACTCGTACTGCGCGAGCGGCCATTGAAGGTGACGGGGGCGGTGCGGCTGGCGGGTGGGCTGGATCTGTCGGCCGCCGGGACGAGGCCTGCGCGCAAGATCACGGTGCTTGATCACGCCGGGCGGTCGAGGACCAGTGGGGTGTTCAGCGGGCTCAAGGAGGGGGCGAAGCTGAGGCTGGCCGATGCGACGTACCGGATCAGCTATCGGGGCGGGGACGGCAACGACGTCGTACTCAGCGCGGTTGCCTCGAAGCCGTCGGCGTCCGCTCGCGGGACGGGGACAGAAGCGTCCGAGACTGTATCGGCCGGCACCCGCAGCGCGAACGCCGCGAGCGGCGGGCTGGGCTGGTGGCCGTATGTGCTTGCCGTGGGGCTGCTCATCGGGCTCATGGTGCCTGCGGCCCGGCGTGTACGGCGGGGGCGGCGGATGGGTGGGCGGCATGCTCTCTCCAAGCGCGGCAAGCTCAAGAGCTCATGACTTCGGTCACCCCCTCGTAAATTGGCCGTAGATCACGTCCTCAATCGGCGATCCATTTGGCTCGGGCTCATAGAGGTAGAGGAGCTGGGTTTGGGGTCTTGTAGAACAATTCGAGTAGTGTCGGAGTTCTGTACGATCCACTTGTCCCAATTCCGGGTCGTTGGCATTGTGGAACTCACCATCAAGCTTCCTCGAACTCACCATCAGGCGTCGCCGTTTCGCACCGATACCACAGCACGCGTGGCGCGCCGCAATGCAATGACGGAGGGATGGTCGCGCTTCGCTGTGGGCCAGGCCAGGGCTGTCGTCCCCGGCGGGAGGTCCTCGACGGGGACGTAGGAGACTCCCGCGCGCGGGTAGAGGACGCGGGCGAGGTCCGGAGGCAATTGGATTCCTTCCCCCATCGCGATCAGCGCGAGTGCGCTCTCTAAGTCGCTGACCGCGTGCCGACTGTAGTGAACCGGGTCTCCGTTCGGGCGCGGGTCACAGGCCCAGAAATCGCGGAAGACCTTCGGAACCCTGTCCGACCAGCCGATGTGAGGCCGGTCGGACAGGTCGGACACGGTGAGTCCGTCGCGCTGGGCGAGTGGATCGCCGGTGGACATCGCGGCACACCGCGGGCCGGGCTCCAGCTCCAGGTGCTGAACGCCGTCGGGAACCGGCAGGAACAGGAATGCCGCGTCCACGAGGCCTTCGAGGAGGACGGTCGCCACGTCGAATCCGGCCCCCCATATCTGGATGCGGACCCCGGGCAGGCGTCGGCGCACCTCCTCCAGAATCGCCGGTACGGGGTCAACCGAGGTGATCGCAGCCAAGGAGCCGATGACCAACCGGCCGGTTCCGGCGCCCGCGGCGCGTTCGGCTTGGCGGCGTAATTCGTCGGTGGTGTCCACGATGAGCCGGATCTGATCGGTCAGGGCCTGGCCGGCGGGGGTGAGGGCGACGGTGTGGGTCGTGCGGTTGATGAGCTGGACCCCGAGGTTGCCTTCGAGGGCGCTGATGTGACGTGAGAAGGCCGGCTGGGAGATGAAGGCGCGGCGGGCGGCGCGGCCGAAATGGAGCTCCTCGGCCAGCAGCAGGAACAGTTTCAACTGCATGATGCTGGGGTCTTTGGCACCTCGCGTCGTGGCCATGACCCAAAGGTTATTAATCAGGTGTGGAGAGGCATCAGGATCCTCTGTCCCGCGGTGTAAGAGCTGCGTGAGACTCCTCTGGAGATCGACTCGTGGGGGATCCGCGTCATGGTGGTCCTGTCGGCACGCAGGTCACCGCGAGTCCAACCATGGAGGCCATAGAGGCCATAGAGGATTGATGCAACAGGCAACGAGGGAGAACCGCAGGCGCCGTCGCAGAATGTTCGTGGCTGGCACCGTGACCGCATTGCTGGCCACGGCTTGGTCTCCGGTCGCGAACGCGGCCACGCCGAGCCAGGCCCAGGCGGGCGAATGCGTCACGCCCCACCGCACGTTCTTCCTGGAGACCGATTACGGCACGATCGGCAACGTCGGGGTGAACTTCAACGGATGCGTCTGGCAGGACGGCACCTCATTCTCGGCGCAGATGATGAACCAGACCACGACCCTCCGAGCGAGTCTCGCCCAGGAGCAAATCCAGGGGGAGCTCAATCTCGCCGGCACCGGCCACAACTATCGCACCTCCAACTTGCGCGTCATACGGCTCCTGTGCATCCCGATCGTCAACTGGGTCGCCGGTCAAGGACCGTGCGCACAAGCAGATGAGTGGGACTACACCCTCTCCATCAACCACAACACGTTCACCAACACGATGAGCCTCGACACGCTCACCAAGACGAACAAACCGGCAGGCTGGTTCGAGACCCTGAACTGGCCCCTTGACCCGCCCTACACCCAGGAACGCACGACAACTCCGTGACACCGGGGTGAGATACGGTCGTCAGGCCGGTGCCCTCCGCGCAGCTCGGTCAGCCGCCGCGCGGGGTCACCGGCCGCTCGGCGCCCCCGCAAATCCCAGCCGCGGGGCCAGCGCACGCGCCTCCGTCGCCCACTCCGCCAGGAACGCGAGCGTCAACCCCCGCTCCCGGTACCGGCGTTCGGCGTCCACGGCCCGGGCGCCGCCGTAGTCCAGCTGCTCCTCCCCCGCGCGGGCCAGCATCAGTGCCGTGATCCAGTCGTACTTCACGGCGGAGGCGCACACCGCGAGGCGTACGAGGTGCTCGTCCCCCTTCCAGCCGCTCTCCCGCAGGCCGTGCAGATAGGCGTCGTAGGCCGCCGCCGTGTACTCGGGGAGGCGGGCGGCCGGGACGAACAGGTCGAAGACCGAGTCGGGGAGGTAGTTGCCGAGGTCCTCGCCGAGGGCGCCGTCGCCGGTGAACGCCCAGTCGAACAGGGCGCTGTCGGGGCCGTCGGCGCGGACGTTGGCGGGCCACATGTCGAGGTGGCTGAAGGCGCGGGGCAGGGACTCCATGACGTCCAGGAACCACTCGCGGTCGTGGTGGAGGCGGACCATGGCGGGGCGCAGGCCGCCGGGGAAGTGGTCGCGGACCAGGGGCTGTTGCCAGGCTTCGTCCTCGTCGAGGAGGTCCTGACCGAGGGTGTTGCTGCCTACGTACTGGCGCAGGAAGCGGTGGGAGAACCACGGTTGGTCGTCCCTCTCACCGACCGCGCCCTGTGCGGCGCCCAGGCGGCGGGCGTGCTCCACGTGCCGTGCGATCGACCAGTTCGTGGCCGGCTCGCCGCGCACCCGCTCCAGCCACAACGCCACATCGCCGTCCGGCCGTTCGACGCAGGCCAGCAGCCGGGGCGCGCGGATACCGTACGGCTGCCAGGCCTGGGTGAGTCCCGAGGCGTAGGCGTCGGCCTCGCGGCGCCAGTAGTTCCAGTGGCGGGGGTCGTCGGAGGCGGCCCAGCGTCCGGTGGCCGGCTTGTTGCGGGTGAGTACCTTCAGGACTGCGGAGTGGTCCCCTGCGGTGACCGCCCAGACGCCGCCGGTGACGCCGTTGTTGGGGTTGTGGGTGACGGGCGCCAGGAAGGCCGGGCCGGTGAAGGGGCCCAGCACCTCCCGGGCTTCGGCGTACACGCCTTCGGTGTCGGCCTCTACATCGGAATCTGCATCGGCATCTGCATCGGCGGCATCGACGTCCGGGGCCTCGGTGTCAGACATGTCCCAAGCCTAGGCGGGGGCTTCCTCCGTCGCCCCGCGTCCGCGCAGCCACACGTACACCGGAATGCCCGCGAAGAGGAACAGCACGCCCTGGTAGACGGCCGCGTAGCCGGCGCCCGCGATCAGCCAGAAGGAGAACGTGAAGGAGAGGGCGGCGACGATCAGGTCGCGGACCAGGCCGGCCGGGCGGACCTGCTCCCGGGTGCCCTTCGCCAGCCAGTACAGCTGGGCCGCGGCCGACAGGAGGTACGGCACACACCCCGTGAACGTGGTGATCAGGACGAGGACGCGGAAGGTGGTGTCCGGGCCCGCCGTGTAGTTGAGCGCGATGAGCAGCGTGCCGAGGACCGCTACCGCCCAGACGCCGAAGCCCGGTACCCCGCCCTTGCCCACGCGGGCGAAGGGGGCCGGGAAGAGGCCGTCGCGGGCGGCGGCGTACGGCATCTGCGCGGCGAGGAGGATCCAGCCGTTGAGGCAGCCGGTGATCGAGGCGACGGCGACCAGGGCGATGGCGGTGCCGCCCCAGGTGCCGCCGGTGATGGCGTTCACGGCGTCGGCGAAGGGGGCGCCGGAGTCGACCAGCTTGTCGTGCGGGACCAGGCCGAAGACGGCGATGATGCCGAGGATGTAGACGAGGGCGGAGCCCAGCGTGCCGAGGACGCTCGCGCGGCCGACCGTGCGCTCGGGGTCGCTGACCTCGCCGGCGCTGACGGCGGCCGACTCGACGCCGAGGAAGCTGTAGAGGAGCAGCGCGGCGGAGGCGGCCAGCGCGCCGGGGACGCTGTCGCCGGAGGCGTTGAACGGGCCGAAGTTGTCCGTGTCGATGAAGAAGAGGCCGATCGTGGCGACCAGCAGCAGCGGCACGAACTTCAGGACGGTGGAGACGACTTGGACCGTGCCGACCCAGCGGGTGCCGGCGAAGTTCGCGGCGGCCGGCAGCCACAGCGCGGCGAGGGCGACCAGGCCTTCGAGGGTGTGGTTGCCGTGCAGCGGTATCAGGACGTCGACGTAGCCGACGACCGCGACGGCCAGGGCGGCGATGCTGACCCAGCACATCGTCCAGTACGACCATGCCGACAGGAAGCCCGCGAAGGGGCCGAAGGCGTCGCGCGGGTACACGTACAGGCCGCCGGTGACCGGGCTGCGCCGGGCCAGCTTGCCGAAGAGCAGCGCGAGCAGCACCGCGCCGACCGACAGGACCACGAAGGCGAGCAGGCTGACCCCGCCGTACGGGGCGACGGTGGCGGGCAGCGCGAAGATGCCGCCGCCGATGATGTTGCCCATGACGAGGGCGGTGGCGGCGGCCAGTCCGAAGGTACGGCGGCGCGGGGCGGCGGCCGGGTCCGACTCGGGCTCGGCGGGCTCGGCGGCTTCGGTGGAACTGGGGGCAGTCATGGCGGTGTTCCCTGGGGACGGGGGCGGAGGCGGGCAGGACGGGGGCGAGGGGCACGGGCAGGAGTGGGACGGGGGCGGGGGCGGGGCAGAACTGGGGCGGGGAGGGCGTGATCGTAACCCGGCATCCCACATGCTGGGCGACCTGTTCATGTAATGGACACATACGGCCCACCCTCCGTCGCTTCGACTAGCGTCGTGGCATGACCAGCGACACCCCTTCCTCCCCCGACACGCCCCTCGCCGACGCGCTCGCCGCCGGGAGGACGGTCGTCCTCGACGGCGGCATGTCCAACCAGCTCGAGTCCGCCGGGCACGACCTGAGCGACGAGCTGTGGTCGGCGCGGCTGCTCGCCGAGCGGCCCGAGGCGATCACCGAGGCGCACCTCGCCTACTTCCTGGCGGGCGCGGACGTGGCGATCACCTCCAGCTACCAGGCGACCTTCGAGGGCTTCGCGAAGCGCGGGATCAAGCGGGACCGGGCGGCCGAACTGATGGGCCTGAGCATCGAGTTGGCCCTCGACGCGGCGGTGGAGGCGCGGGCGAAGGGCGTCACCCGGCCGCTGTGGGTGGCGGCCTCGGCCGGCCCGTACGGCGCGATGCTCGCCGACGGCTCCGAGTACCGGGGCCGGTACGGGCTGAGCGTGGCCGAGCTGGAGGCCTTCCACCGCCCCCGCCTGGAGGTGCTGGCCGCCACCGGCCCGGATGTCCTCGCCCTGGAGACGGTCCCGGACGCCGACGAGGCCGAGGCGCTGCTGCGGGCGGTGCGTGGGCTCGGGGTTCCGGCCTGGCTGTCGTACAGCGTCGCGGGCGACCGGACCCGCGCCGGGCAGCCCCTGGAGGAGGCCTTCGGTCTGGCCGCCGACGCGGACGAGGTCATCGCGGTCGGCGTGAACTGCTGTGTCCCCGAGGATGTCGACCGCGCGATCGAGATCGCCGCCCGCGTCACCGGCAAGCCGGTCGTGGTCTACCCCAACAGCGGCGAGACCTGGGACGCCGAGGCCCGCGCCTGGGCCGGCCGCTCCACCTTCGCGCCCGAGGAGGTGCGCCGCTGGCGGGAGTCGGGGGCGCGGCTGATCGGCGGGTGCTGCCGGGTGGGGCCGGAGGCGATCGCGTCGATCGCGGGGACGTTGACGGCGGCGTAACTCCTGACGGCCGACACCCGCGCAGCTCCTGCCGGCCGACACCCGCACAACTCCTGCCGGTTCCTCGTTCCCGCTGCTAGCCTCCGTTCGGGAACCGGTTTCCACGTGTGTTGCCGCAGTTCCCGAGGGGTGGGCGATGACGCCCGGGGAGAGGGACGAGGCAGGAATGACGAGGAAGAGCGAGGACGCGAGCCGGAGCACGATCCGGGATGTGGCGGCCCGCGCGGGGGTGTCCGCGTCGACGGTGTCGCGGGTGCTCGGCGGGGTCTACCCGGTGAGCTCGGCGACCCGCGCGCGCGTGATGCGGGCGGTCCGCGAGCTGGACTACGTCGCGGACGCGCGCGCCAAGGCGGTCGCGGGGGTCGGCACGCCCACGCTGGCGTTCGTCCTCGAGGACATCACCGGTCCGTCGTTCGCGCTCATGGCGCACGGCGTGGAGCGGGAGGCGACCCGGCTCGGCCATCTGTGCCTGGTGTGCAGCACGGAGGGCGATGTACGGCACGAGCAGGAGTTCGTCGAGATGATGCGCTCCCAGCGGGCGGCCGCCGTGATCCTGGTCGGCGGCACCGCCGACACCCCCGAGTACCGCGAGCGCACGCGCCGGATGGCCGACTCGCTGGCGTCGGCGGGCTCCCGCCTGGTGCTGTGCGGCCGCCCGCCGCTCGGCCCCGGGGCGCCGGTGACGGTCATCGAGTACGACAACGAGGGCGGCGCCTACGCCCTGGTCGCCCACGTCCTCGCCCAGGGCCACCGGCGGATCCTCTTCCTCGGCGGTGCGCCGGACCACACCACGGCGCAGGGCCGCGAGCGCGGCTACCTGGCCGCGCACCGCGCCCGTGGTCTGGACCCCGACCCCGCGCTGCTGCTGCACGGCGACTTCACGCGGGACGCCGGCCACCGGCTGATGCGCGAGGCACTGAAGGACGGGCTGGTGTTCACGGCGGTGGTGGCCGCCACCGACATGGTCGCGGCCGGCGCGCTGACCGCCCTGCACGAGGCGGGCCTGGACGTGCCGGGCGACGTCTCGCTGGCCGGCTACGACGACATCCCGTTCGCCCGCGACCTGCACCCCGCCCTGACCACGGTCCACGTGCCCTACGAGGAACTGGGCCGCCTCGCCGTGCGCACCGCGCTGGGCCGCACGTCGGAGACCCCGGACGAACATCTGCTGCTGGGGACGCACGTGGTGGTGCGCGACTCGGTGACGGCAACCGGTTCCTGATCTGTCCGCGCCGGCTCGGGTCAGCCGCGGCGGACCGAGCCGGGCAGCCGCAGCCGTCGTACCACCGACCGCAGCTCCACGCTCCGGGCGGGCACGCCGTCCACAGGGACTCCGTCTGCGGGGACCGCGTCCGCGGGCACGCCGTCCCCGGGCTCGGCCCTCGCCGCCTCGGCCGTCCGGGCTGCCGCGTCCGCCGTCCACATCGCGAATGCACGATCCCGCGGACCGTATACCGTATGCGGTTCACCGTCGCCGAAGATCCGCACTGGATGCGAGCCGTCCCACCGCTGCCAGCCGGGGTCCCCGTCGGCGGCGAACCGCACCCATGCCCCGTGCATCGCGTCGGCGAGCTCCTGCGGGGCGCCCCAGCCCGCGAGCTTGGCGGACTCGGGGACCTCGCCGGTGTCGAAGACGAAGCCGAGTTCCAGGGCGTGGCAGGAGCCGAGGCCGGGCAGCAGCGAGGGCCAGGCGAACTCGTAGACGTACGCGGGGTCGGGGCGGGCCTCCGGGAGGCGGTGCAGGGGGATGCGCAGCAGGTGGTCGGTGACCATCTGGCCGACGAGGTCGGCGGTGCCGGCCTCGGGGTGCAGGGCACGGTAGCCGCGTACCACCTCGTGGCCGCAATGGCAGCGGGCCATGGCGCCGGCCAGGGCGACCGGACCGAGCCGGTCGACGCGCTCCAGCAGGCCGCCCGGGACCAGCCACAGCCGGTACTCGTCGCGGGTCCAGCCCATCATGAGCTCGACGCCCCGCGCCGCGTCCCCTTCGACGAGGGCTTCCAGGGGGTCGCGCGGAACGAGGTCGCCGTCGACGACGATCCCGAAGGCGGGTCCGCCGAGCACGGGGCTGCTGAGCCGTCCCACCTCGGCCTGGGTGCGCAGCAGCAGGTCACGGTCGACGTCGGCGAAGGCCGCGGCGGTGGCGGGGATCTTCAGCCGGGTCGCCATACGGCGCACCATCCGCCGTACCTTGTCGCGGTCGCTCGCCTCGGGCGGCCCGCTCTGCAGGACCGCGCGCCGGAACAGTCCCTGGGCCTGCGGTGCGGCCAGCAGGGCGCCGGTGCTGATCGCCCCGGCGGACTGGCCGCTGAGGGTGACCCGGTCGGGGTCGCCGCCGAAGGCCTCGATCGACTCGTGCACCCACTTCAGGGCGGCGAGCTGGTCGCGCAGGCCGGGGTTGGCGGGGGCGTCCGGGAACAGTCCGTAGCCCTCCACGCCCAATCGGTAGTTGACCGAGACCAGGACGACGCCGTCGCGGGCGAAGGAGTGGCCGTCGTACACGGGCACGGCGGACGAGCCGCGGGTGAGGGCGCCGCCGTGCAGCCACACCAGCACCGGGAGCCGGGCCCCAGGGCCCGGCTCCGGTGTCCACACATTCAGGTTGAGGCAGTCGTCACCCGGCACGACCGGGTCGGACAGGTACTGCGCGAAGGCCTCCGAGTACGGCGGTTTCGGCGGCGTCGGCCCGAATGCGCCCGCGTCGCGCACGCCGTTCCAGGGCTCGGGCGGCACGGGCGGCCGGAATCGTCGGGGTCCGAAGGGCGGGGCCGCGTACGGGATGCCCCGGAACACCGCGACGCCGTGTTCGTACCGGCCGCGTACGAACCCGTGAGGAGTCCTGACCACGGGGTTCTGGTCCGCCGTCATCCGCCCACCAGCCCTTCGCGTGCTCGTGCACCGGTAACATCAGAGCACCACAAGGGCGCCCGGTATTCCGGTGCACGGAGCCTGCGAGCGGCTACTTGGCGTACATCAGCGTGCCGAAGCCGAGCTGGTCGAAGCCGCCGCTGGTGGAGCCGTAGTCACCTCCTCCGCCCTCGGTCCCGACGAGATTGTAGTACATGTCCGAGATGTACTGGTCGTTCCAGGACAGGCGCCCGTTGTAGTGGAAGTGGAGCATGGCCCACACCGGGCGCACCAGGCCCCGGGACGCCGAGCTGACCACTGTCTGCGAGTTCTGGGCGCAGTTCTGTCCGCTGCCCCACGTGTAAGTGGTGAACGGCACGTTCTGGCCGATGTTGTACTTGGCGACGTACTGGGCTCCCTTGAAGAACCTCCTGCTGTCGTAGCTGTACAGGTCGTCGCCCTGGTTCCAGGCCATCTCGCAGAGCGCGCCCATCTGGCCCATGCCCATCATGCAGTGGCCCTGGTCGCGGCCGGACTCCTGCCACTGTCCGAGGTCGTAGCCGTCGACGTTGGTGTACAGGAACGGCACCGCGTGCTGGATGGAGCCGTTTCCGGCGCCGGTCTTGAAGTAGTTGACGGCCTCGTCGTACTTGGCGCCGTCGTCGCACAGGATCCCGATGGCCATGATCGAGGCCATGTTGCACAGGTCCCAGTTCGCCCAGTAGTTGGTGATGCAGGCGAAGTTGTGGTCCCTCAGGAAGGCGTGGTTCATCGGGTAGAACACGTTCAGCATCATCTGCTTGAACTTGTTCAGGTCGAAGCCCGCGTAGCCGCGCAGCAACTCGCCCACGTTGGCGAACTGCCAGCCGTAGATGCCGGCGGCCAGGTTCGCGTCCGTGGTGCCCTGGATGGATGTGAGGGTGTTCGCCCAGGCGTTGCAGATGGCTGCCGCGCAGTCGGCGTTGGCCGTGGTACCGCCGATCTGCCAGCGCAGTGCGTTCTGGTAGGCGGCGGCGATGTCGTTGTAGAGGATGGTGTAGTTGTTCGAGGTCCCCGATCCGCGGTAGACGATGGACTGCGGCCTGGCGACCCAGGTGGACTGGGAGTGGGAGTTGGCGACCAGCTTGTTCCAGCCGGACAGCCAGGGGTCGTTGCCCGCCGCGACCCTGACCTTGGCGCGGTTGATGTCGCCCCAGTTGTGCAGCATGCCGGGGTGGGTGAAGGTCGAGGGCGCCGCGTCCGCCGTGGAGGCGGCGAACGTGGCGCCGCCGCCGAGGGCGAGAGCGGCGCCGAGACCGCCGGCGGTCCTCAGCAGACCGCGGCGGCTCAACTCGGTGTTGTGTTCGGTGTTCTGCTCGGTTTGCTGGAGTTGCCGGTGGGGGGAAGTGCGGCTCATTGCGGTGCATCTCCGATCCGTGAGGATTTAGATGGGGGTGATGCTCACCTCTTCGAACTTCGCGGTGCCGAGGGCCAGGGGGTTGCGTGAGCAGACCACGAGGCCCACGTGGTAGGGGACGTCACCGAAGCCGGGGACCTCGCCGGAGGCGAGGGCGGTCCAGGTGGCGCCGTCATCGGTGGAGACGGCCGCGGCGAAGGCGGTCCCGGTGCGGTTCAGCCGCAGCAGCAGGGGCAGTTGGACGGTGGCGGTGCCGGAGAACGCGGAGGCGCCCGCCACGGTCTTGCGGAGCATGAGCTGAGCGGTGCTCCCGCCCGTGACGATCACGCCGGCCGCCTGGTCGAACGGCGACAGCGACTTGGCCATCAGCAGGCCCACCCGGTCGGCGGTGGCCCCTGTACGGGAGACCAGCCGGGCGGTGACCGTGCAGTCACCGGTGACGGGCCGGCGTACGAACTGGCCTGTCATTCCCTGGTTGTTGACGGTGAGGTCGGTCCCGGCTCCCCGCACCACGAAGGTCCCGTCTTCGTGGGCGGTGCTGCCGGGGGTACGGACGGCGACCACGCCGAGTGTGCCGAAGGCGCGGTCGTCGAGGACCACGTCGCCGAGGTCGCCGTACGTCCAGGGGGCGGGCGGCGGTGTGCCGACCGTGAGGGTGAGGGTGCCGGTGCCGTCGCCGGCCGCGTTGCCCGCTGTGGTCGTGACCTTGAACTCGCCGGTTTCCGTGGGGGTTCCGCAGATCAGGCCGGTGCGCCGGTCGACACGGAGCCCGTCGGGCAGGCCGGTCGCGGTGAACCGGATGGGCTCGTGCGAGGCTCGGAGCAGGTGCTGGAAGGCGATGCCCTTGTTGGCGAACGCGGTGGTGGCGGAGGTGAGTTGGGGCGGTGTCGGTGACGGCATCGGCGCGGCGGCGGACTCCGAGAGGGGGCCGCGTCCGGCGGTGTTGGTCTTGGCGACGGCGTAGTGGTACGTCGTTCCGGGTGTGCCGGTGGCGTCCGCGTACCGGATGCGGGTGCCGGACCCGACCGGGCCGATGCCGGTCGCGACGGTCACGTACGGGCCGTCGGGGTCGGTGGCGCGCAGCACCTTGTAGCGGGCGGAGAGGTCCGGGTCGGTCCAGGCGAGTTCGACGGCGTCGGCGCCTGTGGTGGCCCGCAGGTCGTCGGCGGTGCGGCCGGGGCCCGGCACGGACCAGACCTCGCCGGCCGAGGTGGAGGTCACGGTGACGTTGTCGAAGGCGCCGGTGCCGGTCTCGGCGTACTCCTCGTCGACGCCGAGGCAGGAGGTGAGGACGAGACCCGCGTATGCGGTATTCGACAGACCGTCGACCTCGGTGCGACCGACTTCTGTCCACCGTATACCGTCTGCCGAGATCGCCCCGGTACACCACCGACCCTTGCGGGTCACCCGTACCCAGTACGGCGCCCGCAGCCGGTAGCCGTCTCCCGCGCCCTCCACGTACGGCGCCTCCAGCGGGGTCGCCGATTCCGGCAGGGTGCCGAGGCTGGAGATCGGGAAAGCGGCGGACGTGGTGATCGTCTGCTGCTGGGTGGGCGGCACCGGTGTGCTGCCCGTCGCGGAGACGGACGCCCCGGCCGTCGGCCGTACCGTCCACACCCCGCTCCAGGTGTGCAGCGGCAGCCCCTGGATCAGCATGGCCGCGTGGGCCGCGTCCGCGTCCAGGGAGGCCCGGACGGTGACGCCGATCTTGGAGTACTGCGAGCTGAGCGGCCAGACGATCCGCGCGGTGATCGCGCCGTCGCCGCGCAGCGGCAGGTGCGCGAGGCGGTAGGTGTCGGCGGTGCCGGAGGCCTCCAGCACGAACCGCTCGCCGTCGAAGGCGGCGGAGCCGGGGATCTTCACCTTGCCGAGGTCCTGGGTGGACCACGGCTCGGGCAGACCGTTGGCGGCGGACACCGGGCTCGAATCGCCGCTGCTGCCCTGGGAGTTGGCGGCGGCGACGGTGTAGTGGTAGGTCCGGCCGGGGTTCGCGTCGCGGTCGGTGTACGCCGGCTTGTCGACGCCTGTGGCGATCTCCTCGTACGGGCCCTCGGGCTTGGTCGCCCGGCGGACGGTGTACGTGCTCGCCCACGCCGACGGCAGCCAGCTCACGGTGACGGACGTGCCGTCGCCGACCGCCGTGACGCCCGCCGGTGCCGTGGGCACGGTCGGCGCGGGGGCCTTGGTGCCGGCGTAGGCGAAGGTGCCGAAGCTGGGCAGGTCGTCGTTGCTGCCCTCGACGACGCGGGCGCCGCCGGTGCCGCGGAAGACGGCCGCCTTGGTGTACGGGGTGTCGAGGCCGCGGACGCCGGCGTAGTGGGCGTAGTACATCTCGTAGATCGGCGGCAGATTCCCGCGGACCTTGTCGGAGACGGTCGTCTTGATGTACTTGCCGGTGCGGTCCAGGTCGGGCGTGAAGGGGACGTCGCCGCCGAGGTTGTAGCGGGCCGCGTACTCGGCGTTCGCGAGGATGCGGTTGCCGTCGACGCCCCACAGGTCGACGCCCTGGTTCCAGGCGACCTGCGCCGCGTCGCCCAGCAGGCCGACGGCGAGCTGCTCGTGGCCCTGGTCGCGGCCGCTCTCCTGGCCCTGGCCGGTGTCGGTGACGATCCGGTTGCGGACGCTGCCGTTGCCCGCGCCGGCCGCCGCGAAGCGCAGGGCGTCCTCGAAGAGGACGGGCTCCTCGCAGAACACGCCGATGGCCAGAATGGACTGAACGGACGTCAGGTCCCAGTTGCCGTTGGCGTAGAGCATGTAGCCGGAGATCGCCGGATACCAGACGTCCAGGAAGGACTGCTCGCAGCGGGCGATGTCGGAGTCCGCCCATCCGTCGTAGCCGCTGTGCCGGAGCAGTTCGGCCGCGTTGACGAACTTGAAGGCCTGGAGCCCGGCGCCGAGCGGACCGTCGGCACCGGTGACCATCGTCAGGGAGGCCGACCAGGCGTTGAGGATGTCGCGGGCCTTGTCGGCGTGGGCGCGGTTGCCGGTGACGCACCACATCAGGGCGTTCTGGTAGGCGGCGGCCGAGTCGGCGACGGCCTGGTTCTGGAAGTTGGTGGGGCCCCGGCCCCAGGAGGTGATCTGGCCGGTGTTCTGGATCGCGTACGTGGGCTTCGAGCGGGCGTGGGCCGCGAACGCGAGGTAGCCGTCGTAGACCGGGGATTCCTGCGCCGCGACGGCGGCTTTCATACGCGATATGTCGTCGGCTGTATGCAGCAGACCGGGGTGGGTGAAGGCCCGGTGCCGGGTCTTGTCGTCCTGGGCCGACGCCGCCGCGGCGGAGGCGGACAGCAGTCCGCCTCCGGCAGCGATCACGAGCCCCGCGGCCCCGATGAAGGAGCGTCGGCTGAGAGGAAACACGGGTGACTCCATGATTCACAGGCTCCGCATCAGGCGTGCTGGACGGTGAAGGTGACGGTCTGCGTCGCGGTGCCCACGCTGTTGGTGGCCGAGACGGTGGCCGTGAAGGTGCCGACGTTGTCGTCGGCGGTGCCAGAGATGAGACCGGTGGCGGTGTCGATGTCCAGGCCCTTCGGCAGCCCCTCGGCGCCGAACGACGTCGGCAGCTCGCCGGCCGTGATCAGGTAGTTGAAGACCTGGTTCTTGGTGGCCGTGGCCTGGTCCGGGCTGGTGATCTGCGGCTTGGCGGCGGACGTCGCCTCGGTCGAGTTCAGGAACCGCATGTTCAGCACGTGCTCGTTGGCGTACGCCGGCATCATGTCCGTGAACGTGTACCAGCCGGGCTTCTTCATCCCGTTGCCGATGAACTTGCCGTTGATGACGAGGTTCTGGAACGTGACGTTCTGGATGGCGTGGTCCGCGTCGTAGCCGACCATGAGGGACGGGTTGGCGCGCGTCCCCGTGTACGTCAGGTTCCGGATGAAGACCCCGTCGATGCCTCGTCCGGCCGAGGTGTTGTACTTCTTGTTGTACATGATCCGCATGTTGATCAGCTGGCCCCAGCGGAAGTCGTCCACCCGGATGTCCTGGGCGCGGACGTTGCGCAGCAGGTTGCTGTCGCCCGGGTTGAGCGCGATGCAGCCCTGGTAGTCCATCTGCGGTTCGCGGTGGTCGAGGATGTCGATGTCGCTGAAGACGAGGTTCTCGATGGTCTCCGGCTTGTCGGTGTTGCCGTGCGTGCCGACGTTGATCGGGTGCGCGACGTCCGCCCAGAGGGTGGAGTTGCGGACGGTGATGTTGCGGCAGTCGCCGTAGTAGTCCCAGCGGTGGGCGTAGATCGCGATGCAGTCGTCGGAGTTGCGCATCCAGACGCCCTCGATGAGGACGTCCTCGCTGGAGAAGACGTCGATGCCGTCGCCCCACTGGCCGTGGCTGTAGGAGTGCAGGTTGCGGACGGTGACCTGCTTCGACTGGCCGACGGTGACCGAGTATCCGCTGCTCGGGTTGAGCACCATGATGCCGTCGATCTCGATGTTCTTGGAGTACTGGAGCAGGACACCGCTCGGCGAGTTGTACAGCACACCGCGGCCGCGCAGCCGGGCGTTCTCGACGTTGACGAACTCCACCCGGGAGGTCAGCACCGCGCCGCCGGCCAGGTAGACCGTCTTGCCGCTGGGCACCTTCACCACGTTGTCGGTGGTCTTGTGCAGGCCCGGGCCGAAGTAGATGACGTCCGGGTCGTCGGGGTCGGGCGCGTTCGACTCGATCGGGTTGGCGTGCAGCTGAAGGTTGTTGAAGATCTCGCCGTCGATCTCGATGGAGAGGTTGCGGGGCTCGGTGAGGGTGAAGCTCACCGTGGCGCCGTCCACCGTGAACTGGGTGTTGGACGACAGCGGCCGTATCCGCGCGGAGCCGATGGCGCCCTTGGACGAGGTGACGGCGACCTCGACGGTGCCGGCGAAGTCGAACGTGGCGACGGAGGAGTTGAAGACGGGACCGCTGCCGGTGTTCGGGTCGATCTGCTTCGCCCTGGCCCGGTAGACCGGCACCGTCTGCCATTCGCCGCCCGCCGTACGGGCCTTGACGGTGAAGCTCGAGTTGGTCGGGACCCCGCTCGGGATGGGGTACACCACCAGCTTGTCGGGCGCCGCGGGCGTGTCGTCGGCTCTCGCGGTACCGGCCGCGGCGCCGATCAGGGAGTACGCGGCGGCGGTGGCGCCGGCGGCCTGGAGAAGGGTGCGCCGGGACAGTCCGGTGCTCTGGGTGTCGTTCATGGAGCCGTTCCTTCAGTAAGCGGGAGCTGAGAGATACGAGAAGGTCACTTGAGTCCGGACGTGGACATCCCGGCGACGAAACCGCGCTGGGCGATGAGGAAGATCAGCAGGATCGGGACGATGTACATCACGGAGGCCGCGGCCTGGAGTTCGGGCACGGGCGTGCCGGCCTCGCTGACGTAGGTGGTCATCACGGCGACGGCGAGCGTGGTGCGGTCGGTGGACAGCAGCAGCTGCGGGGCGATGTAGTCGCCCCAGGTCCAGGTGAAGGCGATGATGAAGCTCGCGGACAGCACGGGCCAGGACTGCGGCAGGAAGATCCGCCAGAAGATCGTCGCGTATCCGCAGCCGTCGACGATCGCGGCCTCCTCCAGCTCCCGCGGCATGCCCGCGAAGAACTGCCGGAAGAGGAAGACCAGATACGGCGCCGCGGAGAGGCCCCACAGCACCCACGGCCAGTACGTGTCGACCATGCCGACCTTGGCGAAGATCAGGTAGGTCGGCAGCAGGGTGACCATCTGGGGCAGCATCATCGAGCCGAGCAGGACGCCGAACAGCACCTTCTTGCCGGGCGCGTCGAGCCGGGCGAAACCGAAGCCGACCCAGGCCGAGCTGAGGGTGACGAGGGTGGCATAGATGAGGGCGATGACCAGGGAGTTGCGGGCGTAGCCTAGGAAGTCGATCTGGTTGAAGGCGTCGGCGAAGTTGTGCCACTGGAAGGCCTCGGGCAGCCAGTGCACGGGCGAGGCGGCCAGTTCGCCCTGGGTCTTCAGGCCGGAGAGGATCAGCCAGCCGAAGGGGCCGAGGAACAGCCCGGTGACGGAGACGAGGACCGTGTAGAGGACGAGGCGCTTGGCGCGCACCCGCACGCGTATGTCGGTCGTCGATGCCTTGGGCGGCAGAGTAGTGGCGGTCACTTCTTCGCCTCCGGGTCGACGTTGTAGAACACCGCGCCGGACGTGAACTTGAAGATGAGGCCGGTCACGACGAGGATCAGGACGAAGAGCACCCACAGCAGCGCGGAGGCGTAGCCGTAGCGGCCGAGCGCGAAGTACTGCGCGAAGACGTGCATCATGTACAGGTAGTTGGACTGCGGGACCGTGGTGATGCCGCTCGTGTCGCCGAGCGGGGCCAGCAGCAGCGGCATGATGGTCTGCACCGAGGCGATCATCCCGGTCACCGTCTGGAAGAGCAGGACGGGTGACAGCAGCGGCACGGTGATGCTGCGGAAGGTGCGCCAGGCGCTCGCCCCGTCGATGCGGGCGGCCTCGTGGAGTTCCTTGGGTACGTCCTGGAGTCCGGCCAGCGAGATGATCATGACGTTTCCGGCGGCCCAGAGCACCGTCATCAGCAGCACGTAACGGGCGTAGGGGTCGGCGAGCCAGCCGATCGCGTCGAAGCCGAAGAGAGTCAGGACGCCGTTGGTGGCACCGGAGTTCTGGTCGAAGAGGAGCTTGAAGGCGAGGCCCGCGCCCACCGGCGGCACCACGGCGGGCAGATACAGCAGCGTGCGGAACAGGCCGCGCGCCTTGATCGGCCGGTTGACCAGGACGGCGAGGCCGAGTCCCGCGATGATCGACAGCGGCACCGAGGTCACCGCGAACAGGCCCGCACGGCCGAGCGCGTCCCAGGTCACCGGATCGTTCAGCAGCTCGCGGTAGTTGCCGAGTCCGACGTACTTCCAGTTGGGCGAGATGCCGTCGAACGTGGTGAAGCTCAGCCACAGCGCGTACACCATCGGCGTGATGGTCAGCAGCACGAAGCCGATGATCCAGGGCGAGGTGAACATGTAGAACGCCCGGTGCCTGCGCGCGGTCATGGAGGTCCGCGACCCGCCGACGGCCGGTGCGCGCCTGGCGCTCGCGGCGGCGCCCGGCCGGTCCGCGACGGAGGAGAGCTGGTCGACCGTCATCCCACTTGCTCCTTACCGCGCTTCAGCTGCTCGTTGATGGCCGAGTTCAGGCGCCCGGCGAGGGTGTCGACGGAGATCTGGCCGCTCATCGCGGCGGGGGCGATCTGGTTGAAGAGGGCGTCGATCGCGTCCGCCCTGGTGTAGGGGGTGAAGGAGATCACCGAGAAGTGCTTCAGCTCGTCCTGCTGCACCTTCAGCACCCGCTTCTGGTAGTCCTCCTTGGCCGGCATCAGCGGCCTCAGTGACTTCAGCGTGGGGATGCCCCAGCCGCCTGAGGCGCGTGCCTTCGCCGGCTCCTCGCCGAAGAACCACTCGAAGACCCGCCATGCGGCGTCCTTGTTCTTCGCCCCGCGCGGCATCCACAGGCCGGTGCCGCTCTGGCAGGCGCTGATCCGCGGGCCGCCCGCGAAGACCGGGGCGGGTGCCAGGCGGGAGACCTCCGCCAGCTTCTTGTCGGTGCCGATCATGCCGCCCAGCCAGTAGCCGGAGTTCGACATGGCCAGCCGCCCGGCCTGGTAGGTGGGCCCGTCCCAGCCGTTGGGGTCGGGCTGGATGGGGCTCGGCCCGACCTTGGTCTTGCAGTAGTCGATGTACCAGGCCAGGGCCTTGCGGGCCTCGAGGGTGGTGAAGTCGACCCGGGAGAAGTCGTCGTTGAAGAGGCTGCCGCCGGCGGAGGCCGTCATGGTCGCCAGGAGCGTGGCCCGGGTGAGGCCCTGGTAGCTGCCGCCGAAGACGGTGGTCTGGCCGCTCTTGCGCTGCACGAGGCGCTTGGCCTTGTCCATCCACTCCTCGTACGTGGCCGGCTCGGTCTCCGCCGGATAGTCGACACCGCCCTTGTCGAAGGCCGCGGTGTTGTACCAGTACATGGAGTCCTGGGAGAAGTCCTTCGCCATGCCGTAGCGCGGGCCCTTGCCCTGGACCCGGCCGTCGTACCGCCAGAGGTCGTTGACGGGGTCCAGGTCGGCCGGCTTGAGGACGCTGCTCCGGGAGAAGTAGGGGTCCAGCTCCTCGGCCACGTCCCGGGCGGCGAAGAACGGCGCGTCCACGGCGCCGACGCCGCGCACCAGGTCGGGCGGGTTGCCGCTGGTGAGCATCGCGATCAGCTTGGTGATGTCGTACTTCACCAGAACGATCTTGATGCCGAGGTCTTTCTTCGCCTGCTGCACCTGCTCCGGGAGGATGTCCCCGGAGTTGACCATCACGGTGACGGTCTCGCCCGATCCGCTGACCCCGGTCGACACCTGCATCGCACAGCCGCTCAACGCCGCCGCGCCGGTCGCGGCGCCGGCTGCCGAGAGGGAGAGAAAACGGCGGCGGCTCAGGGAAGCACCAGCATGTGGACGCATGAATCGCGCCACCTCCTGCTTCGTTCTGTTCGGGATTTCGACCATGGATCGGGTTTGGATTCGGCCACGTTCCGGGCTCGGCAACCGGTTGTCGTGCGTTGAGGAGGAGCTTCTTCCTGTCCGGAAACTGCGTCAAGAGTCTTGACCAACTTTCGAAAGGACTCTGTAACCTCGGCGTCACAGGCCGACCGGTCGAACGGGACCGGGGGAACGCGGCCCGGCCCGCGCAGAGGACACAGGTCCTGGACAGCGATCTCCGGCCAGCTGCGCGGGAACCGGTTGCTGCGCCGGAGCGAGAGCCGATCGATCCACCGAGGGACCCGGAAACGGCCGGGAACGCTCAGTAAGCGTTTCCAACCCATCCGCCACCCCGGCGACCGTTTCCAGTCAACCGACTGCCGCGCTCGGTAGTCCATCCTGCCGATTGACCGTCCCTCGCTGCCAGACCTACGGTAGAAGACGCTTTCAGAAAATGTTTCCACCAAGTGTGTTGTCAGGAGAGACATGCCCAGCCCGCAGCCTCCAAGGGCCGTGTTCGCGATGGATCCCGTGCACCTCCCACTGCTCTTCCCGCCGCCGCTCATGGCCCGGCTGACCCGGGCGGCCGACCTCGACGCCGCGCTCGTCGTCCAGGACTTCGCCGACCCGAAGGCGGCCGAAGCCCTGGCCGAGGCCGAGGTCCTGATCACCGGCTGGGGCTGTCCCCAGCTCGACGCCGGCGTCCTCGCCGCCACCCCCCGGCTGCGTACGGTCCTGCACGCGGCCGGTTCGGTCCGCTCCCTGGTCAGCGGGGCCCTGTGGGAACGCGGCATCACCGTCTCCAGCGCGGTGACCGGCAACGCCCTGCCGGTCGCGGAGTACACGCTCGCCATGATCCTGCTCGCCGGGAAGGACACGTTCACGCACCGCGAGCGCTTCCGCGGCACCCACGCCTACCCGACCCCCGCCGAGACGGCCACCACGGGCAACGTCGGCCGCCGGATCGGGGTCATCGGCGCGTCCCGGGTGGGCAGACGGCTGCTGGAGCTCCTGCGGCCGTTCGACTTCGCGGTACTCCTGCACGACCCGTACGTCAGCCCCGCCGAGGCCGCCGCCCTGGGCGCCGAACTGCTGCCGCTGGAGGACCTGCTCCGGCACAGCGACATCGTCACCCTGCACGCCCCCGACATCCCCGAGACCTACCGCATGCTCGACGGCGAGCGACTGGCCCTCATCCAGGACGGCGGCGTGCTGATCAACACCTCCCGCGGCGCCCTGGTCGACCCCGACGCGCTCACCGACGAGCTGGTCTCCGGCCGGCTGCACGCGATCCTCGACGTCACCGAGCCCGAGCCACTGCCCGCCGGCTCCCCGCTCTACCGCCTGCCCAACGTCTTCCTCACCCCGCACATCGCGGGCTCGCTCGGCAACGAGCTGGAACGCCTCGGCCGTATCGTCGTGGAGGAACTGGAACGCCTGGTGGGAGGCCTGCCGCCGGCCCATGAGGTGCGGCACTCGGACCTGGCCCGTGTGGCGTGAAGCCGCGGCCGACGCGAGGCGACCACCCGGAGAAACAATGGGATACGGTTTCGCCACCGGCGCGGGGGCGAGGGGCGTCCCACGGATCCCGGCAGGACCCGCCAGGCACCCCCTGGCCCAGTCGCCGGGCGAGTCGGTCCCAACGGTGAAGGAGCCGCAACGGTGAGTCAGCGCAAGGCGGTCGGCGACGCCGGACGGGCCACGATCCGTGACGTGGCTCAGCGTGCGGGCGTCTCCGTCGCGAGCGTGTCGCGCGTCCTGTCGGGCAACTACCCGGTCTCGGAGGACCTGCGCCGCCGGGTGATGAAGGTCGTCCAGGACCTCGACTACGTCACCAACGCCCACGCCCGCTCCCTCGCCGGCGGCGGCACGCCCACGGTGGCGATCCTCATCAACAACATCACCGGCGCCGCCTTCGCCCACGTCGCCAAGGGCGTCGAGGGCGCCGCCACCCTGCGCGGCTGGCTCTCCCTGGTCGGCACCACCGGGGACGACCCGGAGCGGGAACTCGCGCTGGTCAACCTCATGCGCCAGCAGGGGGTCGCCGCGGTGGTCCTGCTCGGCGGCGCCTACGACTACGACGAGTACCAGCTGCGCATGGCCCGCTTCGCCCGTTCCCTGGACGCGGCCGGCTCCCACCTCGTGCTGGTGGGGAGGCCTCCCCTGGAGGGCGACGTACCGGCCACGACGGTCGACTACGACAACGAGGGCGGGGCGTATGCGATGGCCAGCCATCTGCTGTCGGCCGGTCACCGCAAGGTCCTGGTGCTGCCGGGCCACGCCGAGCTCACCACCGCCCAGGGCCGGCTCAAGGGCGCCCAACGGGCCTTCGAGGCCTACGGCGTGCCCTTCGACGCGGGCATGGTGCGGCACGGGCCGTACGACTACGAGCACGGGTACGACGCCGTCGAGGAGAGCCTGCGCGAGGGGCTGGACTTCACGGCGGTGCTCGCCGGGACCGACGTGGTCGCCGCGGGCGCGATGCAGGCGCTGCGCGCGGCCGGACTGCGCGTGCCCGAGGACGTCTCGATCGTCGGCTACGACGACATCCCGCTCGCGTCCCAGCTCACGCCCCAGCTGACCACCGTGCACGTGCCCTACGAGGAGATGGGCAGGGTGGCCCTGCGCGCGGTCGCCGACCGGCGCGAGGGCGGCTCGGGCCGCCGCAGGGGCACTGACGGCGACCATCTGGTGCTGGGCACCCATGTCGTCGTACGGAACTCCGTGCGACCGCCTGCCCGGCGGGCATGACGTGTGCCGCCACAGGAGGTCGTTTCGTAAACGTTTTCCTGAGTGTTTTCATCATTGCCCGGACACCATGCGGTTAGCCGTGCCAAGCCGCAGGGATCCTGGCCACAGAGGTCTGACCTGCGCACATTCCGTCCGACAGACGCACGGCCGACCTGCGCCCGGACATAACCCCACGGACAAACCGGCGTAACAAATTGCCGCGCACCTCTTGCTATGAGCAGGACCGTCGGCCTACCGTCCCAGGAACCGCTTACTACAGCTTCCGCTTGGCCGTACCCCCCGCAACCGCGAGCCGATGATTCCCCGGCCGTCGTTCCCGGCCGGCGCCGAGCCGCCGAACACTCCCCTCTCTGGTCTCTCTCTGAGAGCGCCCTACTTTCCGAAGGAACACGTCAGATGAACTTCACCAGCCCCCGGAGAAGGTTCGCCCGTGCCGCTGTCGCGGGTCTCGCGCTGACAGGTCTGCTCTCCGCCTGCGGAGGCGGCTCGGACTCCGGGGACGACGCGTCCTCCGGTCCGGTCACCCTCCCCTTCTGGGGCTGGGCCAACGGCCAGGAGGCCGTGGTGAAGGCGTTCAACGCCTCGCACAAGGACATCCAGCTCAAGTACACAAAGGTCACCGACCAGCTGACCATGCAGAAGCAGCTGACCAACGCGGTCAAGGCCGGCAACCCGCCCTGCCTGGTGCAGAACACCGCCGAGTACGTCACCAGCTGGGTCTCGCAGGACGCGCTCGCCGACATCACGAAGTACGTCGAGGGCGAGAAGGACAAGTTCAACGCCGGTTCCTGGGCGAGCGCGCAGGTGCAGGGCAAGATGTACGGCGTCCCGACCAGCTCCTCGCCGAACTTCACGATCTACCGCACCGACCTCTTCCAGAAGTACGGCATCAAGGCCCCCGCCACCTGGGACGAGTTCATCGCCGCGGGCAAGGAGCTGAAGAAGCACGGCGTCAAGATCACCAACTACGCCGGTGAGGATCCGAGCACCCTGGAGGTGCTCGCCATGCAGGCCGGGGCGCACTGGTACTCCGTCGACGGCAACGCCTGGAAGGTGGACTTCCAGGACGAGGGCACCCTGAAGGCCGCCAAGGTGATCCAGGAGATCATCGACAACGACCTGAACTCCAAGCTGTCCTTCGCCGACTACGCGGCCGTGCAGCGCAACTACGACAACGGCGGCACCGCCACCCGGCAGATCTCCACCTGGCAGATGGCCGGCATGGTGCAGAACTTCACCAAGTCCTTCGGCGACTGGGCCCTGTCCCCCTGGCCGACGTTCACCGGCGAGCCGGCCAAGACTCCGGCCGGCACCAACCTCACCGGCAGCGTGACCCTGGTGACCAAGGACTGCGAGCACCAGGAGCAGGCCGCCGAGGCGGCGCTGTGGATGTCCACGAACACCGACGCGGTCAAGACGATGGCGAGCCCGGAGACCGGCAACGGCGTGATGCCGGCGCTGAAGGACAGCAACACCTACGTCGGTGAGGCGATCTCCGAGAAGCTGCTCGGCAAGAACTACGAGCCGGCCAAGAAGATCGTCACCGACAGCCTGGGCACCGTCACCACCGACTGGGTCTACGGGCCGAACTGGACCGCGATGTTCACCGAGATGCAGGCCGGCTGGGCCAAGGTCGTCAGCAAGGAGCAGAAGGTGACCGACCTGCTCGCGCACATGCAGAAGTGGACGGTCGACGACCTGAAGTCCCGCAACATCAGCGTCAAGGGCTGAGGCAACGTCCGATGATTCGCTCTCTGCGCTGGAAGGGTGCCGCCTTCACGGTGCCCTTCCAGCTCGGCTTCGTCTTCCTCTACCTGCTCCCCATCGGCTACGCGGTCTACCAGTCGCTGTTCCGTGTGCAGCAGTCCGGGCTCGGGCTCGGCGGCTCGACGGAGAAGTTCGTCGGCCTCGACAACTACCAGCAGGGCCTGACCGACTCGGCGTTCATGGGCTCGGTACTGCGGGTGGTGCTGTTCGCCTGCGTGCAGATCCCGGTGATGCTGCTCATCAGCCTCCTCATGGCGCTGTTCCTGGACGCGCTCACCTCCAAGGTGGCGAGCCGGTTCCGGATCATGCTGCTGGTGCCGTACATGATCCCCGGGGTGGTCGCCGCCCTGGTGTGGATCAACCTCTACAGCCCCGACGTCGGCCCGCTGACGCCGCTGGGCGAGGTGTTCGGCTTCGACTGGAACTTCTTCGCGCCCTCGATGGTGTGGCCGTCCATCGGCAACCTGCTGACCTGGCACGGCATCGGCTACAACATGGTGATCATCTACTCTGCGCTCCAGGGCGTGCCCCGCGAGCTGTTCGAGGCCGCGCGCCTGGACGGCGCCTCCGAGAAGCGCATCGCGCTGAGCATCAAGATCCCGCACGTGCGGGGGGCGCTGGTACTGACCGGCATGCTCTCGATCATCCAGATGCTGCAGATCTTCAACGAGCCCGCGCTGTTCAGGAACATCACCCCGCAGACGGTCAGTGACAGCTTCACCCCGATCATGATCATCTACAACCAGGCGTTCAACGCCGGCAACTACCACTACGCCGCTTCCCTGTCGGTGCTGCTCGCCCTGATCCTCGGCGTCGCCTCCTTCCTGTTCTACCGGCTCACCTCGAAGGAGGCCGACTGATGACGCTCACCGAAGAACGTACGAAGACGCACCAGGTCGGGCGCCTCAAAAGGCCGGATCCGGCGAGTCGTTCACGCGGCGGCCAGCGCTTCCTCCTCATCGGTCTGATCCTGGCCAGCGCCTACAGCCTGTTCCCGGTGTGGTGGCTGATCGTCGCCTCGACCAAGGACCGCACGGGCCTGTACCAGAGCAACGGCCTGTGGTTCTCCGGCTGGCACCTGTGGGACAACCTGCAGCAGCTGTTCACGTACGAGGACGGCATCTTCCTGCGCTGGACGGCCAACTCGTTCCTGTACGCGGGCGTCGGCTCCCTCGGCGGCACACTGCTCGCCCTCGCGACGGGCTACGGCCTGGCCCGCTTCGACTTCCCCGGCCGCAACCTGGTGTTCGCGTGCGTGGTGGGTTCGTTCCTGATCCCGATCGCCCTGCTCACGCTCCCCCTGTACCTGCTGTTCTCGGAGATCGGCCTGGTCGACACGCCCTGGGCGATGCTGATCCCCTGCCTGATCAACCCGTTCAGCGTGTACCTGGCCAAGGTGTACACCGAGGCCACGATCCCCTTCGAACTCCTGGAGGCGGCCCGCATCGACGGCGCGGGCGAGCTGCGGATCTTCTTCAGCATCGTGCTGCGGATGATGACGACGGGCGGCGCGACGGTCTTCCTGCTGGCCTTCGTCAACACCTGGAACGCCTTCTTCCTCCCCCTCACCGTGCTGCGCGGCGAGGAGAACTGGACCCTGAACCTGGGCCTGTACAACTGGTCCGGCAAGCGCCTGGAGTCCGGCGTCGACCTGACCAGCCTGGTACTGACCGGCGCGCTGCTGTCCATCGTGCCGATGGCGATCATGATGGTCGCGATGCGCCGCTACTGGCGTTCGGGCGTGACGCTGGGGGCCCTCAAGTGACCGACATCCAGGGAGCCTTGCCGTGACCCTGCTGCGCAACCCCGTCCTCCGCGGCTTCGCCCCGGACCCCTCGCTCGTCCGCGTCGGCGACTGGTACTACGTGGCCACGAGCTCCTTCGAGTGGTTCCCGACCATCCCGATCCACCGCTCCCGGGACCTGGCGCACTGGGAGTACGCCGGTCACGTCCGGGGCGCGGTCCCGGACGACTCGCTGTCCGGCGTCCCCGACTCGGGCGGCATCTGGGCGCCGTCGCTGAGCTGGGACGGCGAACGGTTCTGGGTGGTCTACTCGATCGTGCACTCCGTGGGCAGGCCCTACTTCGACACGGACACGTACGTCAGTACGGCGACGGAGGTGGGCGGCAAGTGGACGCCGCCGCGTCGCATCGCGAGCCACGGCTTCGACCCGGCGCTCTTCCACGAGGAGGGCAGGCTGTGGCTGCTCAACCTTCAGAACGACCACCGCCCGGGCGGCCGCCGCTTCGCCGGGATCGTCGTCACGGAGCTGGACCGGGAGACGCTCGCTCCCGCCGGTGACACGCACCTGCTGCTCCAGCACGAACGGCTCATCGAAGGGCCGAAGTTGCTGAAGCGTGACGGCTGGTACCACCTCGTACTGGCGGAAGGAGGCACAGGTTTCGAGCACGGCGTGCTGATGGCCCGCAGTCGCAGGCTCACCGGCCCGTTCGAACTCGACGACCGTCCGCTGCTGACGTCCCGGGACGATCCGTCGCTGCCGTTGCAGAAGGCGGGGCACGCGGAGCTGGTGCAGACGCCGGGCGGCGACTGGGTGCTGAGCCATCTGACGGCCCGTCCGGTGCACACACCCGACGGGCCACGCTGCACGCTGGGCCGGGAGACGGCGGTCCAGGCGGTGACATGGGACGCGGCGGGCCGGCCGAGGATGCGCCACGGGGGTGTGCATCCTGTGGTCGAGGTCGACGTACCGACGGATCCGGAGGCCGACGTATCTGCGGATCCAGAGCCTTCCGCGTCCCACCTCACCGACCCCGCCGACCCGTTGGGCTGGCCATGGCGCACCCTGCGCGCCGCTCCCGACCCGTCCTGGGCGGACGCCATCACCCGCCCCGGCTGGATCCGGCTGCGCGGCCGGCACGGACCCGAGTCGCGCTGGGCGCACAGTCTGCTCGCCCAGCCGATCACCGAGCACCGTACGGAGGCCGAGGTCACCGTCGAGGCGCGGCCGCGGACGTTCACACAGGCCGCCGGGCTGGTGCTCTGGTACAACACGGAGGCCTATCTCTCCCTCGACCTGACCTGGGCCGAGCCCGAGGGCGAGGAACAGCGCGGGCAGCAGTGGCGGGACGGCGGCGGCCGTACGGTGCTCAGTCTGGTGGAACGCGAGGAGTTCGGCACGCGGCAGGCGGCCGTCGTCGACGTCGACGCGGAAGGACCGCTGACGCTCGGCGTGACGGTCGAGGGCGCCCAGGCGCGGTTCTGGTACGTCCGGGACGGGGTGCGTACGCCGGTCGGACCTGCGCTGGACTTCAGCAAGCTCTCCGACGACTACGGGTCCAAACTGCGTTTCACCGGGTCGATGGCCGGTATCCATGCCGTGGACCTGGTCGACGCGGCCTTCACGGCCGACTTCACGGGCTTCCGGCTGGAGTGCTTGCCCGACTGACGCAACCACTGTTCGGAGTTTCGAAAGTGCGGGCCCGCGCAGTCCTGCGGAGTCCTGCCTCTTCCCGAGGTATTGCTGGCGAACCTAGGGTAGGAAGCGCTTACTATCCGTTCGGTCTCCCGACCCGCGGAAGCAGCGCTGGTCGAAACTTTCATGGCCCTCGGGCGGGCCGGAGAGGTGGTTCCCGATGGTCCGTACGGGGAGCGCGAGCGTGACGGCCGGGCCGACCCTTGCGGTCGTGGCCCGGGAGGCGGGGGTCTCCGTGCCCACCGCCTCCAAGGTCGTCAACGGCCGGGAGGACGTCGCTCCCGAGACCCGCCGCCGGGTGACGGAGGCACTGGACCGGCTCGGCTATGTCCGCAGACCCCGCTTCGACGCGGCGAAGTCGTCGGGCCTGGTCGACCTCGTCGTCCACTCGTTGGACAGTTCCTGGTCGGGGGCGGTGCTGCACGGGGTGGAGGCCGCGGCGCACGACGCGGGCCTGGAGGTGGTGGTGTCGGCCGGCCTGACCAGGACCCGCAGCAGCCGCCCGGAACGCGGCTGGCTCGACAAGCTCATCGCCCGCGGCTCGTCCGGAGTGCTGTTCAACCTGGCCGAGCTGACGGAGTCGCAGTACGCCTGGCTGGACCAGCACCGCATCCCGTACGTGATGATCGACCCGGTGCTCGAACCGCCGGCCGGCGTGGTGTCGGTGGGCGCGGCGAACTGGCACGGCGGGGTGACCGCGACCGAGCACCTGCTCTCGCTGGGCCACGAGCGCATCGCCGTGATCGCCGGTCACCAGCGCAAGATGTGCAGCAGCGCGCGGGTCGCCGGCTACCGCTCGGCACTCGCGTCGGCGGGGGCCCGTCACCACCCGGAGTACATCCGCCACGCGGGCTTCGACGAAACGATCGCCCGCCGCCGCATGCTGGAACTCCTCGACCTCCCCGAACCGCCCACGGCCGTCTTCGTCTGCTCGGACCGGATGGCGCTGGGTGTCTACGAGGCCCTGTCCGAGCGGGGGTTGAGGGTGCCCGACGACATGAGCGTGGTCGGCTTCGACGACCTTCCCGAGGCCCGCTGGCTCACTCCGTCCCTCACGACGGTCCGCCAGCCCCTGTCGGAAATGGCGGCCACGGCCCTGCACCTACTGGTCCGCATGATGCAGGGCGACCGCCCGGAGAGCACGCGGACGGAGTTGTCGACGCGGCTGGTGGAGCGGGCGAGCACGGCGGGGCCGGGCGGCCCGGGCCCGCGCGCTTAGCTTGGTATTCAACTGGATCACCGGGACTTGGTGCCCTTGATCTCCAACACAGTTGGCGTGGGGACCCGGCCCTCGGCGAACCGAACGAGCGTCAGGCCCGCGTCGAGTGAAGCGTGCAGCAGTTCAGGCAATGGGTGATTGGTGGCGCCGACCTTGTCGCGCACACCCTTGTCCGTCCAGGACGCCTTGGCGGCGGCGATCTTCTTGAACGTCAGCAGGGGCCTGCCGGTGCTCGTGCTGGCGAAGCGGGCGGCCAGCAGCAGAGCGCCCTCCAGGTCAGCGCGGGCTACCCGCAGCAGCGCCAGAGCGGCGGCGACGTCATCGGCGCGGTCTTCGAGATCCACGATGCGCCCCGTGGTCTTCTGCCAGCGCGGATCGGCTTCGATCAGCCGACGGGTTCGGTGGGCCTGGACCGCGTGCAGCAGCGCGGGCACTGAAGCCTCCGGAGCGCGGTCCCGGACCTCGGGCAAGGGCGTCGGCGTAGCGACCGGAGAGCCGGGCGAGCAGTTCGGCCTGTTCCTCCTCCATTACGTATGGGACCGGCCGGGGCGGACAAGTCGGCTTGTCGGTGTTGGTCATGCCCCTCACCCTCCCGGCACAATGCCGTGCTGACAACGCCACGCTGTCAACGCAGTGTTGCGTGCCAGCGGCACAGAGGCGCACACCACGTGCCCATACCTTGGGCGGTCATCGAATGAGGGTGACAGAGACCGGCGAAGGCCTGTACGGGCCCCCGCCAAGACGCCGTTCAAAGGCGGCGCTGAGCCCCCAAGATGATCAGACTTACGCATCCCGACCCGGCGCCATAGGCAACTCCGAGCAAGAATCGCCTGCTCACGACCTTGATCTGGCGGCGCCGCCACTTGATCACCCGCTGCCAGCGCCCCGGGGGCTCGACATCCCCATGAGACATGCGAGATGTGGCGCTGGCCGTCGCACTCGGCGGCGACTGCCTGGCCGACGTCGGCATGCTGCGGGCCGAGCCGGCGGTGTTCGGATCGGTGGCCACCGATCCGACACGACCCCGTGGTGCACTCGGTCGACCCGTCCGCGGGCGCGGTCACCACGATGGAGCACCACCTGCTCCACGCCGTCTCCCGCCTCGTCGACGCGCTCGCCGCGTCCGGATCGAGAGCTCTTGCGGCGATCCGGGGCGCACGTTCCGAAGTGCGTCAGCAGGTCTGGGAGTTGGCCGGGGCAAGCAGTCCAGCCGCCGCCGGCCAGGTGATCGTGGACATCGACGGGGTGCTGGTCCTCGCGTACTCCGAGAAGCAGGACGCCACCGCGACCTGGAACTAGACCTTCGGTCATCATCCGCTCGTCGCGTTCGTCGATCACGGCCCAGCCGGGTCCGGGGAGCCGGTGGCGGCTCTGCTGCGGCCCGGCAACGCGGGCTCCAACACCGCCGCCGACCACATCGCAACCGCCCAACTCGCCCTGGCTCAGCTGCCCCAACGTCTGCGGCGGGGACGGCAGACGCTGATCCGTACCGACTCCGGCGACGGCACCCATGCCTTCCTCGACTGGCTCTCCCGGCGCAGGCGATGGCTGTCGTATTCCGTTGGAATGGCCATCACCGACGCCATCCATCAGGCCGTGCTGAAGATCCCGAAGAAGGCGTGGACGCCGGCCTACGACGCGGGCAGCACCGAACGGCCCGGAGCCTGGGTCGCAGAGATCACCGACATGCCCGACCTGAGCACCTGGCCCACGGGCCTGCGGCTGATCGTCCGCAAGGAACGCCCGCACCCCGGCGCCCAGTTGCGCTTCACCGACCTCGACGGACTGCGGCTGACCTGCTTCGCCACCAACACCAAAGGCGGCCAGCTCGCCGACCTCGAACTGCGTCACCGCAGGCGGGCCCGCTGCGAGGACCGCATCCGAAACGCCCGCGAAACCGGCCTGCGCAACCTGCCCCTGCACGACACGGCACAGAACCGGATCTGGCTGGAGATCGTGTCCCTGGCACTTGACCTCCTCGCCTGGATGCCGATGCTCGCGCTGACCGGCGATGCCCGCCGCTGGGAACCCAAGAAGCTCCGGCTGCGGCTGTTCTCCGCTGCCGCGCAGCTCGTGAACACCGGCCGTCGCCGCTGGCTCCGCCTGCCCGCCCGATGGCCCTGGACCGCCGTCATCAGCCATGCGATCCTCAGGCTCCACGCCCTGCCGAACCCCGGTTGACCAGCCACATCGACCGTCCCGACGACCCGCACCACGACACCGGTGAAGTGGAACCCGGCGCCCATCCGACGCGAGAGCCGGACCCTCACCCTGCCCCAGCCCCAAAAAGACCGCACCACACAAACGCCGAGTCCCCGTCAGCACACCGACGAGGACTCATGAACGATCGAGGCTAGGCTGCCTGCTCCTTGCCAGAGTGGTGCGGCCGAGCTACGAATTCCTGCAGGGTTACCGGACCTCGGGGCTCTATCGCCACGCCAAGCAGGAGTTCGGCGCCGAGCTGTTCGGCAAGGTCCGCCAGGCCGACCTGGCCCGGGGAATGACGCCTAGTCAGCTAAGCACAGCCGAGAACAGGACCAGAGCGCGGGAGGCCACTGTGTATGCCCATGCTTTGGGTGCGCGCAGGTCGCTCCAGTGTCGCAAGATCGCCTCCGCCGAGGAGGAGTCCGTCGAAGAAGTACCCGAGCCGACGTCCCTGCTATCCCGCCCGGACGCCATCGCGGAATGGGAAGCCCAGCACGACGCTGCCCCTGCTGGGAGGCCTGCCACCAAGACAGCGACAGGTCCTTTGATTCGGGCGGCTGTAGCGCGGCGGGCTGTTTTTCAGACTGGCGCGTATCGCTTCGGCCGTGAGGCCGAGGTGGTCGGCGATGTCGGTGGGAGTGAAGCCGGCCAGCGTCCAGGCCAAGACAAGCGGCGGCCATGGTGTCTTGGGCAATATCCGCGGCGAGGTGCACGGTGGTGCCCTGATTTACCAAGAACCCCACCAGAGGCCGGATGGTTTCGCGGTAGAAGGTGGAGAACGCCTCGTCCGTCTCTTGTTGTACGCGGTGGCATGACTCGAGCGCGCTGGCCCGCACGGGCGTGGCCGCCGGTAATCATGCACTTGATGTCGAGGCGCTGTTTATGCATGGCCCATCGTCACGGACGAAGAGCTCTGCTTTCCCTCACATTTCCGCGGCGAGCTTGTAGCGGTACGTGGCTACGAGCACGTCGCGTGTGGCGGGCCTGGTCTTGTCCAATGGCCCGACTGGTGTGACGGCATGGCGGACACGCTCGTCATTGACGAGCAACATCTCCAGGGGTTCTTCAAGCGTGGACTCGCGGATGGAGTTTCCTTCCGGATCCGAGATGATGGTCTGTCCCCCCTGCGCGTTCTCACGGTGTACCAGCATCATCATCACGAAACTAACGCCATCGCGATGCGTACCCTCGGGCGTGGGGAGTCCCTTCGTGTCACTTCCTGCTTCGATGCGAAACTGGTGCACTTCCACGTGCCAGGCAGAATAGGGTGAAAGTCGACTGAAAATCTCGCATCCGAACTTCAGAAGAGACGACATGGTTTGGCCCTGCATGACAGACTCTTCTGCTGGATCAAACCATCGCTCAATTCCCCCATTTAGGTGATTGTATGAAGTGCTTTGGTAGTGCGGCTGGTGTGGTTCCATCTTGAGATTTAGCTCTGATGGCGCCACACTGAGTGTGGCGTATCGCCGCTTACGGTAGGTGCCTCCGTCCGCCATATATCCGTCATGGGTGAGGCGGGACCAGCTGTCTTGGAAATCAGAAAAATCACTTAGAGCTTGGGGGTTTCGTTGCAGCAACAACTCACGCACTTTGACGGACGGCAGGTGGGCGAAGTTTTGCTGTGCCATCAAGTAGCACAACTCGTCGATCCGGCAATCTTCGAATGGATACACGCTCACGCCAGCCCTCCGTTGCCTGTCGACTTTTCCTGCAAGCGGACCATTCCACCCCTCGGTGCCAGGCAATCTCGACCGACGGAGAATTAACCCTTTCGGTGGACTAAATTCCGCAATAGAGGTAGGTGCGGAGACTACCACACGAAAAGAGAACTTGCACCGATTGTGCGGCACTTGCTGCTTGCCACCTCAGCCGCCACAATGGGAACTTAATATCATTAAGACAAACCCGGAAACCATAGGACGCTCACCCATCCCCAAGTGTTTCACCAAGACGTCTGATCACTAAATGAAACTAGACACACCGGTGTGGCTGCAGGTGGCCGCGGTGTAGAGTAGGAACCATGCTGACAATTGGGGTTGAAGAAGAGTTTTTCGTTGTAGATCCAAGAACTCGAGATCTAGCACTACAGGGGATTCCCAATTTCGAGGAGCTCGAAGGTGGGGATATTCGGGGATTTGATCGCGAATTTCAAGAAGCCGTGGTCGAATCGCGAACTGGCGTGTGTGAAGATCTGAGCCAGGTGCGTACAGAAGTGCAGGATCTCCGGAAGACCCTCGCACGTGCTGCTTCCGAAGGTGGCTTGTCCGTAGTTTCAGCTGGAACCCTGCCCACAGCTGACTGGCGGATCGCCAGGACGACTAAAAAGGTCAGGTACGAGGAAATCTCCCAGCACTATCATGACGTCGTCCACCGGCGACTCACCTGCGGCTGTCATGTTCATATCGGTATCAAGGATCGAGATCTAGCAGTCCAAGTACTCAATCGGGTGCTCGACTGGCTCCCCTCCCTCCTCGCCATTTCGGCCAGCTCTCCATTTTATGAAGGCTTCAGTACGGGATATCAAAGTTATCGGAGTCTCCTGTGGGGAGGATTCCCTGTAGCAGGCCCCCCTCCGGTTCACAACTCGCATACGCAATATGTCGATACCATCCAAACACTGATCAAATCAGGCGCAATTCTCGATGAGGGACACGTGTATTGGGATGTCCGACTCGGAATTAAGTTCAACACCCTGGAATTTCGTATTGCCGACGCCTGCACAGATCCGGGTGACACCGTGCTGCAGGCCGGCTTGTGCAGAGCCCTCGTCCTCACGTGCATGCGTGAAATTGAAAATGGTTTGCCGCACATGCCAGCCCGACCTGAATTGCTTCGCGCCGCAACCTGGAAGTCTGCACGCAGCGGATTGAACGATGCTCTCATTGATGTTAGAACAGGTGAACTCATGCCGGCCGATGTACTCCTGCGCAGGCTTCTGGAATACCTGGAGATCGCTTTGCGTGACCTCGGCGATTGGGATACTGTTCGGCAGCTTACCGAGAAGATCAGACGTCAAGGGACGTCGGCACAACGACAATGTAGAGCATTCGCCTCTGCGGGTCGCTTGGAATGCGTTGTGGACCGACTCATCAAAGATACGGTGCCTGCCGGGTGAAGACCTGGTTCTTCCAAAAGGGGCAGGCACTACGCATCTCAAACCAGCGATACGGGCTCCACACGTGGCTTGGCGATGGACCGATAGTCGGCCCGAGTTCGCCGGCGTAGCCGCGGTCGGCCCAGACCTGGGTGAGCTGCGGCTGGGTGAGTGGCTGTTGTCGTTCCGATCTTGAGGGCTGTGCGTCGAACGGGAGTCTCGATCGAGTGATCGGCGCTGGCTGGCATGAAGGCAGACACCTCACGATGTCAACGCGTCAAGCCCCGGCGGCGAGTTCGGTGGGGAACGCGGTCTGTTCCTCGAACAGCTTGCGGTGCTCTAGGCAATGGTAGAGCTGGCCAATCATGCGGTTGAAGAGGTTGCGCTGGGCTGCGGCGTGCCAGTCGCCGCGCTGGCGTCGTCGCCGGTAGTGGGCGTTGGCTCCGGCGGATGCTCGGAGTGAGGCGAAGGCCCAGATGTAGCCAGCGTGGTTGAGCCGGTCGTTCTTCACCCACCGCCGTGTGATGGCCGACTTCTTGCCGGAAGCCCTGGTGATGGGCGAGGAGCCTGCGTATGCCTTCAGGCCGCGGGCGTCGGCGAAGCGGGTGCGGTCGTCCCCGATCTCAGCCAGGATCCGGGCGGCGAGCTGGATGCCGAGTCCGGGGAAGCTCAGCAGGATCTCGGCGTCCGGGTGCTGAGGGAACGCCTCTTCCACCGCCCCGGCGAGGTCGTCGGCTGCGGTGCAGGCGGTTTCCAACTGGATGAGAAGGGCGAGCATCTGCTTGCCGAGCGCCTCTTCGACCAACGGCGGCTGGTGGGCCCACTCGGCGCGGAAGACGTCGCGGACGCGGTCGGCCTCGGATGCCCCGCTTGCGGCCGGCACGTTTGCAAGCGGCCTTGAGCTGGGTGCGCGTCAGCCGCGCGACCGAGAGGGAGTCGGTACGGCCCTGAGCAGTTCGCGGGCTTCGGGGCGGCACAGGCCGTTGGTCCAGGTGGCGAAGGCTTCCAAGGCAACGGGGTAGTACTCGCGCAGAAGGGCGCGGAGTTGATTGGCGATCTGCTGCCGGTTCCACAGAGTGTCCTGCTGGGCGCGGGCGAGGACGGCGATCGCCCGGCCGAGGTCGCTGTCCTGCGGCAGTGGCCGGCGGGCGTGCATGTCGGTGGTGGGACGGGGTGGGACGGAGCCGGCGTCGGCCAGTCCTGTTGCTTTAAGTTTTAAGCATCAGCTACAGTCATGAGGTAACGCTTGAAGTTTCAACCAGAGCTTCGGAAGACCCCTCAGAAAGGTTCCGCCCCGGTGACCCCCACACTCGACACCCGCCCATCCACCGCCGGCCTCTCCCCCACCGCCGCGAAGCACGCCCCCCTGCACGCCTACGACGCGGGACTGCTGATCCTGCGCCTCGCGCTGGGCTTCCTCCTGGTCGGACACGGCACGCAGAAGCTGTTCGGCTGGTTCGGGGGCGGCGGCCTCGAAGGCACGGGCCAGTTCTTCGAGCTGAGCGGCTACCCGTCCGGCAAGACCATGGCGCTCGTCGCCGGGCTCTCCGAGACCCTGGGCGGGCTGGGCCTCGCCCTCGGCCTGCTCACCCCGCTGGCCGGCGCCGCCGTTTTCGGCACGATGCTCAACGCGATGGCCGTGAACTGGGGCGGCGGCTTCTTCATGATGGACCAGGACGGAGGCGTGGAGCTCGACGTCCTCGTGGCGGCCGCCGCCGCCGGGCTGGCGCTGACCGGGCCCGGCCGCATCGCCGCCGACCGCTTCCTGCCCGTCCTGCGCGCCCACCGGCTCGCGTACGGAGTCGCCGCGGTGGTACTCGGTGGCCTGACGGCCAGTGTCGTCCTGCTCGTCCGCAACTAGCACAACAGGTGACGGGAAGCCCATCATGTCCGTACGTCGACTCAACCACGCGGTTCTCTACATCCGGGACGTCGACCGTGCCGTCGGCTTCTACACCGACGTACTCGGTTTTGAAACAGCCCACCTGATGCCCGGCCGGGCCGCCTTCCTGCGGGCCCCGGACAGCGACAACGACCACGATCTGGGACTCTTCGCGCTCGGCGCGCAGGCGCCGGGACCGCAGCGGGGCGGGGTGGGGCTCTACCACCTCGCCTGGGAGGTCGGCACGCTCGGCGAGCTCGCCGAGACGGCGCGACGGCTCACCGAGCACGGGGCGCTGGTCGGCGCGTCCGACCACCGGATGTCGAAGTCCCTCTACGCCAAGGACCCCGACGGCAACGAGTTCGAGGTTTTGTGGCGGGTGCCGCGCGAGGGATGGCCGACCACCGAGGACATGGCGCCCCGACCGCTCGACCTCGCCGCCGAGGTCGAGCGCTGGGGCGCCGACCTCAGGACGGGGGCCGCGGCGGGCTCCGCCACGTAGAGTCACGTGCAGGGGCACGTCCGGCGCCCTTCACCGGCAACCGGCGCTGAACTCGCACCACACGATCTTCCCCGGGGCCCGCTCCCCCACCCCCCACTTGTCCGCCAGCTCCGACACCAACAAGAGCCCGCGTCCACCCTCGTCCGGTTCCCGCACCTGCTGCGACAGCGGTACGGCCGGTACGCCACCGCCACTGTCGTGCACCTCGACGCGGACCCCGGCGTCGTACGGCATCGGCAGCAGCCGCAGCAGGAAGCCGCGGCCCGGCGGAACGCCGTGCACGAGGGCGTTGGTCGCGAGTTCACTGACGCACAGCACGATGTCGTACGCCCGTTCCCACGCGCCCCAGTCGGCGAGGGCGTCGCGCGTGAACGCGCGGGCGGCCGGGACGGACTGACGCTCGCGACGGTAGAAGCGCTCGCGTGGGGACGGGGGTTGAGTTTCGATGTTCACGTGGCGAGAGTCACACTCCGTGGCCATGATGTGACAGTGTGCGCACCCGTACAGCTGGTCTGTACGGGTGCGCGACGGTGAACGTACGCGCGCGGGTGGGGAGTTGGACCGCATGAGCACGACTCGACGATCACGGAGGAACGCCTCGGCGATGAAGATGGTGGGCGCACTGCTCGCCCTCTTCCGGGAGGCCGCCGGATATACACAGAAGTCACTGGGTGAGCAGTTCGTGGTGGGCGAGCAGCAGATCGCCTCCATCGAGCAGGGCAGACGGCCGCTCAAGTTGGATCTCGTCGGAGCAGCTGGACGAACTCCTCGGGACGAAGGGGGCGTTGGCGACCGCGTTGAGCAGGATGCCGGAGGTGGATCTCATTCCGCTGTGGGCGGAGGAGTACCTGGATCGGGAACGGGAAGCGATCGCGATCTCGTGGTACGAGAGCCTGCTGGTCCCCGGTCTGCTCCAGACGGAGAGGTACGCACGGGCGGTCTTCCGTAATCGTGTGCCGGTCTTCGACGAGGACGAGATCGAGCAGTTCGTGGCGGCACGTGTCGAGCGCCGGGAGATCCTGCACCGCAAGGTGCCCCCGATGATGAGCTTCGTGGTCTGGGAGGCAGCTCTGCGAGACCACCTGGGCGGGAAGGACGTGTACGTCGAGCAGCTGCGGCACCTTCGGGAGTACACCGAACTGCCCGGTCTCGCGCTTCAGATCCTGCCACTGGGCCGCACCTCTCACGCTGGGCTCGAAGGGCCGTTCATCCTGCTGGAAACCCCGGAACACCAGCGGCTGGCGTACAGCGAGACCCAGCGCGGCAGCACCTTGATCGCCGATCCTGACGAGGTGGGGATCCTGACCCAGAAATATGCGATGCTGCGGACGCAGGCCCTCAACACCGAGGACACGAGGGACTTGTTGGACCGTCTTCTGGGAGAGCAATGAGCGGCACCGCACTTGAATGGTTCAAGTCCAGCTACAGCAGCGGCGAGGGCGGCGCCTGCGTCGAGGTCGCCCTCCAGCCCACCACCATCCACATCCGCGACTCCAAAACCCCCACCGCACCGCACCTCACCGTCACCCCGGCCACCTGGACCGCCTTCCTGAAGCTACCCAACAACCCCGGTTGTTGAGTCGGTTCGGCCCTCGTCGGCGCACGCACCCCGCAACAATGCGTGCATGAGTGATGACTGGCAGCAACAGATCCAGGCGCTGCACGAGGAGTTGATCCAGCGCGACGACCCCGCCGCGTGGGTGCGGGAGGCCGACGCGTTGGAGGCCACCCGGCGTTACCCCCACCTCGCTCTGCGCGGGCCGGTGTTCGGGGTCGCCCGGCAGGATCCGGCGGTCGGGCCGCAGTGGCGGCTGGTGAAGCCCGTGGTGGACGGGATGCCGCAGATGGCCCGGGACGGGCTGAACTCGTATCTGTGGTTCACCGCGAAGGACGACACCGACGACCCGGCCGTACGGCGGGAACTGCTGGCGGCCGTGGCGGTGCTGGAGCGGGAGCCGGTGAACGAGGTCGAGGCGTGCGGGGTGCGCTACCGGATCGTGCGCGGGGACGAGTTCGCCCGGGTCGGGGACGACGGGCTGGAGCCGCCCCGGCCCACCGATGCGGAGCCGGTGGAGCGATCGTGGGACCGGCAGGCGCGTGACACTCCGTCGCCCGACGTCGATTTCGTGCTCGACCCGGACCGCGTGGACGGCCCGGCGGCGGGCGCGCTGAAACTGGGGCTGCGGGACTTCGCGTACACGGGCTTCCGCTTCCCCTCCGACGTCCGCGCGGACTCCAAGCGGGCGGTCGCGACCCATCCCGACATCGTCCTGCTGCCCACCGGATTCGGCGTGGGCGAGCGCGACGGACACGGCTGGCAGCCACGCGGCGTCCTCATGTCCACCCCGCACGACGCCCGGCGCCTGCTCTACAGCGGCCTGTCCGAGGTGTGGGCCCTGCTGTACCAGTTCGACGACGAGAAGAAGGCCCGGTACGCGAAGGCGGCCGAGGAGTACCGGGCGCTCGAACGCGCCGACGACTTCCGCTTCGAGGGACGCGCCTTCCGGATCTGCCGCGTCGGCCGCCTGCTGCGTACGGGACCGGACGGACCGGAGACGCCGCGTCCCTCGGACGGGGACGAGTACGGGCCCATGAAGATCCATCCGTCGATGGACGAGGACGGCACCATCACCTACGAGTGAAGGTCGGGACCCCTCCCACGGGCACGGCCGTACGATCACGGCCTTGTCGGGCACGCTCGAAGGTGGACGGATGGGTTGGTTCAAGCGGCGTCGGACCAGCGACGACACAACGGGACCGATGCTGGTCTACGCGAACAGGGAAGAGGCCGACGCGGCCCAGGAGAGGGCCGCGGCGGCGGGTCTGGAACCCGGCTACAGCAGCCTCAGAAAGGGGAACGCGCAGTACATCGTCTTCCGAGGCAACGACACCGAGAAGGCCAAGCGGTACCTGCTGGAGGAACACGAGGTCACGCAGGAGCTCTTCTACTACGTCGTCGAGACGCCCCAGGGCAACTGGGGCAAGGACATCGACGGCCTGTACCTGGAACAGCTGTTGCCGTGGCAACTGGACATCACGCGCGCGGAATGTCCAGGCCGGCTCGTCTCCGTCGCGAACACGACCGGGGTCATCGGGGCCGCCCGAGGGCGGGGCGACAACTTCGTCGTCACGGTCCAGTGCGGGAAGTGTTCCCACGAGTGGTACGACGGCGTGCGCTACCAGAACGTCACGGCGGTGCGCTGTCCGTCGTGCGCGGCGGTCAACAGGGTGGACAGCAGCGGCGTCGTCGTTCACTGAAACATCGCAACAGATCGAGGTCGCGGGGATGTGCTGCAGGTCCCCCGCGACCCCGATCCATACCGGTGCGTGTACACCCTCAGCGCGTAGCGCGTAGCCTCGGCCGCCATGAATGCCATCCCCGCGCTGCTGGACCACCTCGTCCTCGCGACCCCCGATCTGGCGGCGACGGTCGCCGACTTCGCCCGGCGCACCGGTGTGACGCCCGCTCCCGGCGGTGTGCACGTCGGTCTGGGCACCCGGAATCATCTGGTGTCCCTGGGGGGCAGCAGTTACCTGGAGATCATCGGGCCCGATCCGGAGCAGACCGCGCCCGGGCAGCCGCGTCCCTTCGACGTCGACGCTCTCTCCGGGCCCCGGACGGTGACGTGGGCGATCAGTCCGCCCGATCTGGACGCGGCGGTCGCAGCGGCCCGGGCGCAGGGCTACGACCCCGGCCACGTGCACCCGATGAGCCGCCGCAGACCGGACGGCACCCTCCTGCGGTGGCGCCTGACCGACGGGGACATGGCGCATCCCTCGGGCCTGGTGCCGTTCCTCATCGACTGGAGTGCCTCAGCCCATCCGACCGCGTCGGGCTTGCCGGCCACTCCCCTGCTGGCGGTGTCCGCGAGCGCCCCCGACCCGGACGAGATCCGTCCCCTGCTGTCCGCCGTCGGCACCTCGCTCACCCTCACCACCGGGCCGGTCGGGATCTCCTTCACGGTGGACTCACCGAACGGGCCCGTGAAGTTCGGGTGAGCGGACGTTCGGATGAGCGGACGTTCGGGTGAGCGGCGGGAGACGTCCGTTTTCTTCAAGACGGGTCCGCGCGCCCCTGCCTACGGTGGCCGCATGACTCCACGATTCGATGCGATCGGCATGGTGGCCTCCGACATGGCCGCCTCCGTCACCTTCTACCGCCGCCTCGGATTCGCCTTCCCCGAGGGCGCCGAGGAGCAGCCGCACGCCGAGGCCGAACTGCCGGGCGGGCTGCGGCTGATGCTCGACAGCGAGGAGATCGTCCGCTCGTTCATGCCTCAGTGGCAGCCGCCGACCGGGGGCGGGCGCACCGCGCTGGCTCTGCTGTGCGAGAGCCCGTCCGAGGTCGACTCCGTGTACGAGGAGATGGTGGGCGCCGGGTACCACGGCGAGCTCAAGCCGTGGGACGCCGACTGGGGACAGCGGTACGCGAGCCTGCTCGACCCGGACGGCAACGGCGTCGACCTGTTCGCGCCGCTACCCGGTGCGGGCCAGTAGCTCGCGCAACGGCAGGCCCGCCAACTCCCGTACGTCCCGGGCCAGATGGGCCTGGTCGGCGAACCCGGTCCGCGCCGCCGTGTCCGCGAAGGGCACCCCGGCGCGGGCCAGGGCGAGGGCGCGCTGCAGTCGCAGGACCCGGGCCAGCGTCTTGGGGCCGTAGCCGAAGGCGGCCAGTGAGCGGCGGTGCAACTGACGGGCACCCAGGCCGAGTTCGTCGGCGGTCGCGGCGACGGGACGGCCCGCGTCGAGGGCGGCCACGAGGTGCCGCAGCAGCGGGTCGAGGGGTTCGGCGCCGGAGACCCACCGCAGCGCCACCTCTTCGAGCCCGCCCGCCGGGTCGGCGGCCGCGTTCACCCGCGCGGTGAGGCGCCGCACCTCCGGGGCCGGGCGCAGGTCGGCCAAGTCCACCCGCCGGTCGCGCAGTTCGTGCGCGGGCACGCCCAGCAGCGCGGGTGCGGTGCCCGGGTGGAAACGGACGCCCGCCCAGCTGCTCGGGTCGCCCTGGGTGACGTACGCGCGCGTGTCGGGCCCGGCGACGAGCAGCCGTCCCTCATTCCACAGCAGGTCCATGCAGCCGTCGGGCAGGACGCGTCCCGGGCCGGCACCGGACGGGGTGTTCGTCCACACGACCGCGCCCGCCAGTCGGGAAGGCCTCTCCGCGTACACGTACGCCAGGCTACGCCGCCCGCGTCCGATGCTCCTGCGGGCTCACCCCGTACACCCGCTTGAACGCGCTGGACAGGGCGAACGCACTGCCGTACCCCACCTGGCGGGCGATCGCGTCCAGGGTGTCGTCCGTGTCGCGCAGCCGGTCCGCGGCGAGGGCGAGGCGCCAGCCGGTGAGGTACGTCATCGGGGGCTCGCCCACGAGGTCCGTGAAGCGGCGGGCCAGCGCGGCCCGGGACACCCCGGCCTTGGTGGCGAGCGAGGCCACCGTCCAGGGGTGGGCGGGATCGTCCTGCACCAGGCGCAGCACGCGGCCGACCACCGGGTCCGCGAGCGCCGCGTACCAGGCGGGCGGTTCCGCCTCGGGGCGGGAGAACCAGGCCCTGAGCGCGGCGATGACCAGCAGGTCGAGCAGCCGGTCCAGGACGACCTCCTGGCCCGGCTCGTCCCGCACGATCTCCTCCGTCAGGAGCGGGGTGAGCGGGCACTGCCACACGTCGCTGGTGAGGGTGAGCAGCGGCGGCAGCGCGTCCAGCAGCCGGCCGTTGATCTCGCCCTCCATCTGGTACGTACCGATCAGCACCACCGTGGAGCCGTCCAGCCGGTCGCCCCAGGTGCGGACACCGAGGTCCATGGAGCCGTTCAGGTCCCGGCCGTCGGGGTAGCTGCAGACGCCGCCCGGCAGGATCAGCGCCTGCGGGGCCGTGTCCGGGTCGTCGGCGCAGGTGTACGGGGCCGGGCCGCGCGCGATGGCGAGGTCGCCGGCCCGCAGCCGGACCCGCTCCCCCGTGTCCGGGACGATCCAGGCGTCGCCGCGGACCAGGAGCATGACCGTCAGCGGAGCCCGGTCCTCCACGCGCACGGCCCACGGCGGCTCGAAACACGCGCGGATCATGAAGGCGCCTCGTGCGCGAGGGCCCTCCAGGAGGCCTGCAAGGGGGTCCCCCCGCGTGAGCGCATTCGAGCGTGGGGGAGCGTCCATGATGCCAGCGTAGACGCGCGCGTATGGGAATGAGCCGTTCAGCGATGGGCTGTTGGGGCGGGCCGCCGTTGACTGGAGGCATGACGGAAAACACGCAGATCACGGTGGACACGGCGAACACTCAGGACATGACGGTGGTGGTGACCGGCGCCTCGGGGCGTACGGGCGGTCGCGTGGCCCGGGCCGCCGCGGCGGCGGGACTCACGGTGCGGCCCGCGTCCCGCGCCCGGGGCTTCGACTGGCAGGACCCGACGACGTGGGCGCAGACCCTGCGGGGCGCCGACGCGGCGTACCTCGTGTACCCGTCCGACGTCGGCGCCCCCGCGGCCGCCGAGGCGGTCGGGGCCCTCGCCCGGGAGGCGGTCGGGCTCGGGGTACGACGGCTGGTGCTGCTGTCGGCGCGCGGCGCGGAGCTCGCGGTGCCGGCCGAGGAGGCGCTGAAGTCGTCGGGCGCGGACTGGACGGTCGTACGGGCCTCGTGGTTCATGCAGAACTTCAGCGAGGGTCCGCTGGTGGAGGGGCTGCGGCAGGGGGAGCTGGTGTTCCCGGGCGGTGAGGTGCGGGAGCCGTTCGTCGATGTGCGGGACATCGCGGATGTCGTGGTGGCGGTGCTGAGGTCCGGGGACCGGTATGTGGGGCGGACGCTGGAGGTCACGGGGGCGCGGTCGCTGACCTGGCGGGAGGCGGTCGGGGAGATCTCGGAGGCGGTCGGCAGGAAGTTTGTCTATACGCCGGTTCCGGTGCGGGCGTATGGGGAGACGCTGGCCGAGTTCGGGGTGCCGGCGGAGGAGGTGGAGGCGTTGGTGGAGGTGTTCGAGAGCACGCTGGATGGGCGTAACGCGCATGTCACCGACGCTGTGCGTCAGGTGCTTGGGCGTGAGGCACGGGACTTCACCGACTTCGCGCGGGAGGCCGCGGCGGAGGGGACGTGGGAGGGGTAGCGGGAAGCGCTCGCCCCTGAGGGACATTTACTCACCCGGCGCTGAATTGTCCCCTTGCTTGGTTCCGTTCTTCGCCGGAGGGCGTAGTCGCGACGTCACATCCTCCGGCGGCAAAAACCGCGACCACCGCTCCGGGAACTCCGACGGCATGTCCGGGTCGTCGGGGTCGGCCTCCCGTGCCGCGGCCGCTCGGGCGACGTACTCGGCGACCTGTGCCTCGCGCAGGCGTTCGTTGGCGTCGCGGGCCGCGGCCGTGGCGGCGGCCGGCCAGACCCGGTCGATGGCGGCGTTGACGGCGGCCCCGACGAGGACGGCGAAGGCGGACACGCCGATCCACAGCAGTACGGCGACGGGGGCGGCGAGGGAGCCGTAGATGGTGGGGCCCTCGACGGTGCTGGTGAGGTAGATGCGCAGCAGGAAGCTGCCGAGCACCCACATGCCGAGGGCGACCAGCGCGCCGGGCACGTCCTCGATCCACGGGGAGCGCACAGGCACGGACACGTGGTACAGCGTCGTCAGGAAGACGATGGACAGCACGATGACGACGGGCCAGTAGAGCACCTGTACGACGGTCGTCGACCACGGCACGATGTCCACGACCGCGTCCGGCCCCGCCACCATCAGCGGCAGCACGATCGAGCCGATCAGCAGCGCCACGATGAAGAGCAGGAAGGCCATCAGGCGGGTCTTCACGATGCCCCGGACGCCGTCGAGGCCGTACATCACGGTGATGGTGTCTATGAAGACGTTCACCGCGCGGGAGCCGGACCACAGGGCGAACAGGAAGCCGATGGAGATGACGTCGGGCCGGCCGCCCTTCATGGCGTCGTGCAGGATCGGCTCGGCGATCTGCGTCACGCCCTTGTCGGACAGGACCGTGCGCGAGGCCTCCAGGATGTTGGTCTCCAGGCTCGCGATGGTGTCGGCGCCGGTCCAGTCGTCGACGTAGCCGAGCAGCCCGATCATGCTGAGCAGCAGCGGCGGCACGGACAGCAGGGTGAAGAACGCGGCCTCGGCCGCGAGGCCCAGAATGCGGTACTCGATGCACGAGTTGACGGTGTCCTTGAGCAGCAGCCAGGCGGTCCTGCGCTTCGAGACGTTCCGGTAGAGGGCACGCGCCCGATGGAGGCGGCCGACGGACGGCTGAGGGGATTCACTTGCTGGCTGCACGACCCAACGGTAGCCGTCGTGCCTGGCCGCGCTCATCTCCCGGTGCCCGTTCCTCGTGAATGCGTCCACTCGCTCGAGTGTAAATCGAACCATTTTTCTGTCATGTCCGCGTTGGCCGAAATGTTCGGCAGCGGAAAACGGAACCGGCGCCAGCGCATTACACCGGTATTTCGGTGAGCTCCCCGGTCGCACGGAAAGCGGAACCATGCGTCGAGATGATCGGTTCGGCGTGCGCCGTCGTAAAAGCGTCAATGACCGAAACACCCTTGAACCGTTCATGAACGTGCCGAAAGAATTTGAGCCGTATACATAGCACCTCCACTCCTTTCTCGCGGGCATCACATTCTCCTCTTGTTTCTTTTCTCTCATTTCATGTTCGACGCATCAGGAACACCATCAAGGAGCGCCCGTGGGGGGACAACACGGCGCCGGCACCGAAAGCGTTCTCGCCGAGGTGCTGGCCGGTGTCGTACGCCGGGAACACATACCGGTCGACAGCCACTTCTTCGACGACCTCGGCGCCAACTCGCTCGTCATGGCCCATTTCTGCGCCCGGGTCAGAAAACGCCCCGATCTGCCGTCGGTGTCCATGAAGGACGTCTACGGCCATCCGACGATCCGCCTGCTGGCGGCGGCGCTCGCCGAGACGCCGGCCGGTGCCACGCCGGCGGTCACGGCACAGCGCCCCGAGCCGGGCAGCACGGCACGTCATGTCCTGTGCGGGACCCTGCAGTTCGCCGTCTTCGCGGCCTACTGCCTCCTCGCCGGGACGGCCATTGCCCGGGGGTACGCATGGGTGTCCGGCGGCGACGGTGCGGCCGGGGTCTACTCGCGCTCCGTGGTCTTCGGCGGCGCGTTGTTCGTCGGCGCCTGCATGCTGCCGGTGGTGGCGAAATGGGTGCTCGTCGGCCGCTGGAGGCGGACGGAATTCCCGGTCTGGAGCCTGGCCTACGTCCGTTTCTGGACCGTCAAGGCGCTGCTGCACGCCAGCCCGATGATCCTGTTCGTCGGCAACCCGCTGTACGTGCTGTACCTGCGGGCGCTCGGCGCGCGGATCGGCGCGGGCGTCACGATCCTCTCCCGCTCGGTGCCGGTCTGCACCGACCTGCTGACCGTCGGCGCCGGCACGTTGATCCGCAAGGACTGCCACTTCCTCTGCTACCAGGCGCTGGCCGGCCGGATCCGCACCGGCCCCGTCACCCTCGGCAGCGGGGTCCACGTCGGCGAGCAGACCGTCCTCGACATCGGCACCTCGATGGGCGACGGCGCCCAGCTCGGCCACTCCTCCGCCCTGTACGGCGGCCGCGCGGTCCCGGCCGGGCAGCGATGGCACGGCTCCCCCGCCCAGCCCACCCACGTCGACTACGTCCGGGTCCCTCCGGCGCCCTGCTCGACCGCCCGCAGGGCCGCCTACGCCCTGGCCGCCCTGCTCCAGACGCTCCTGCTGTACGTCCCGCTCGCCGTCGGGGGCGCCCACCTGCTGCTCACGCTCGTGCCCGCGCTCGACACGGCCTCCCGGGACATGTCCACGGCCCGCTTCCTCGCCGAGGCTCTCGCTCTGTCCCTCGCCGTGTTCGCGGCCTACGTGGTCCTCGGCCTCGCCGCGGTGACCCTGCTCCCGCGCCTGCTGAAACCGTTCCTGCGCCCCGACCGGGTCTACCCGCTCTACGGCTTCCACTACTCGGTGCAGCGCGCCGTCGCCCGCCTGACCAACATCCGCTTCTTCAAGTGGCTGTGCGGCGACAGCTCGTACATCGTCCCCTACCTGCGGGCCCTCGGCTACGACCTCTCGCACGTCGAGCAGACCGGCTCCAACTTCGGCACGGAGGTGCGGCACGAGACGCCGTACCTGGCCACCGTGGGAAGCGGCACGATGGTCGCCGACGGGCTGTCGATCGTCAACGCCGACTTCTCCGGTACGTCCTTCCGCGTCTCGCGCGCCACGATCGGGCCGCGCAACTTCCTCGGCAACCACATCGTCTACCCCGCGGGCGGCCGCACCGGCGACAACTGTCTGCTGGCGACCAAGGTGATGGTCCCGCTCGACGGCGAGGTCCGCGAGAACGTGGGCCTGCTCGGCTCGCCCTGCTTCGAGATCCCACGCTCGGTGGAGCGCGACAGCCGCTTCGACCACCTCCGCGAGGGCGACGAGCTGCGCCGCCGCCTGGCCGCGAAGAACCGCTCCAACCTGCGCTCGATGGGGCTGTTCCTGTTCGTCCGGTGGCTGCACTGGTTCGCGCTCACCGTGCTCGGCTTCGCCGCCGTCGATCTCCACGGCGGTGAAGGCACCCTCGGCGGCGGCCTGCTGATCGGCGCCACCCTGATCGTGGGCCAGCTGTTCACCGTCGGCTACTACGTCCTGGTGGAGCGGCTGATCGGCCGTTTCCGTCCGCTGCGGCCGCAGCTGTGCTCGATCTACGAGCCGTCCTTCTGGTGGCACGAGCGGCTGTGGAAGGTGCCCGACCGGCACCTCGTCCTGCTCAACGGGACGCCGTTCAAGAACGTGGTCTGGCGGCTGCTGGGCGTCCGGCTGGGCCACCGGGTCTTCGACGACGGCTGCGTCATCACCGAGCGCACGCTCACCGCGATCGGCGACGACTGCACGCTGGCCGCCCACACCAAGGTGCAGGCCCACTCCCAGGAGGACGGCACCTTCAAGTCCGAGCACATCACGATCGGCGCCGGCTGCACGCTCCAGGTCGGCGCGCTGGTGCACTACGGCGTCGTGATGGGGGACGGCGCCGTCCTCGCCCCCGACTCCTTCCTGATGAAGGGCGAGGAGATGCCGCCGGGGGCGCACTGGGGCGGGAATCCGGCGGTCGCGCCACGGCACGCGTGAAGGGGGAAACCATGAAGGGGGAACACAGTCATGGAGACGATTCCGCGCTGGACGCTTGATCCGGTGCCGGGTGCGGCGGAGTACAAGGTGCCGCTGCCGGAGGGTGTGGAGGCGGGGCCCGCCGCCCTGGCGGCCGCTCACACCAAGGTCCTCGCCGCGCTGTCCGGCGAGGACGTACCGGCCGAGGACACCGGGCTGGACGCGTACGTCACGGACGGCACCCTGCGTCTGCGGTACCGCACCGACGTCCTGGACGCCGAGGCCGCCGCCCGCATCGCGGGGTACCACCTGACCGCCCTCGCCGACCCGGAGCGGCGGAGTCTGCTGTCCGAGGCTGAACTGCGGTTCCAGGTCGACGAGTTGGCCGGACCGCGCCGCGAACTGCCCGACCGCCGGGTCCATGAGTTGTTCGAGGGGCGGGCGGCGGCCGATCCGGATGCCGTGGCCGCCGTACAGGGTGAGCGGCAGTGGACGTACGGCGAACTCAATGCCCGGGCCAACCAGTTGGGGCGGGCCCTGCTGGCCCGCGGGCTGCGTCGCGAGGGTGTCGTCGCCGTGGTGATGGAACGGAACCTGGACTGGATGGCGGCCGTGCTGGCCGTGCTCAAGGCGGGCGGCGTGTATCTGCCGGTCGAGCCGCACTTCCCGGCCGGGCGCATCGCGGCGACGCTGGACCGGGCGGGCTGCGAGCTGGTCCTGACCGAGCGCGGCAGTGCCGCCGCGCTGCGGTCGCCGGCACCGAACCGGACGGCCCTGTTCGTGGACGCGGCCTACGCCGAGGGACACCCGGACACCAATCTCGGCGTCCCCGTCCCGGCGGACCGACTCGCCTACATCTACTTCACCTCCGGCTCCACCGGCGAGCCCAAGGGCGCCATGTGCGAGCACGCCGGTTTCCTCAACCACGTGCTCGCCAAGCTCGACGACCTCGGGATCGGCGCCGGGGACGTGGTCGCGCAGACCGCGCCGCAGTGCTTCGACATCTCGCTGTGGCAGCTGCTGGCGGCGCCGCTGGCCGGCGGGCGGACCCTGCTGGTGGAACAGGAGACGGTCCTGGACGTGGCCCGGTTCGTGGACACGGTGGAGCGGGGCCGGGTCAACGTGCTTCAGGTCGTGCCGTCGTATCTCGACGCCGTAATGGCCGAGTTGGCCCAGCGGCCGCGCGAGCTGCCCGACCTGCGCTGTGTGTCCGTGACCGGGGAGGCGGTGAAGAAGGAGCTGGTGCAGCGCTGGTTCACCGCTCGGCCCGCGATCCCACTCGTCAACGCGTACGGGCTGACGGAGACCTGCGACGACACCAACCACGAGGTGATGCACCGGGTGCCGGACGGGGAACGGGTGCCGCTCGGGCGGCCGATCGCCAACGTGCGGGTGTACGTCGTCGACGAGCGACTGGTGCCCGTACCGCTGGGGGCGCCCGGCGAGATCGTGTTCTCCGGGGTCTGTGTCGGGCGTGGGTACGTCAACGATCCCGAGCGGACCGCGGCGGCCTTCACCGAGGACCCGTACCGGCCCGGGGAGCGGCTGTACCGCAGCGGGGACCACGGGCGCTGGCTGCCCGACGGGAAGCTGGAGTTCCTCGGGCGGCGGGACAGCCAGGTGAAGATCCGGGGCTTCCGGATCGAGATCGGCGAGATCGAGAACGCGCTGCTGCGGGTCCCCGGCGTCCGGGACGGCGCGGTGGTCGTCGTCCGGGGCGCACAGCTGGTGGCGTTCTGCGCCGGCCCGGAACCGGTCGGCGCGGACGTGGTGCGGGAGCGGCTGGCCGCGTCGCTGCCCGCGTACATGGTGCCCTCGGTCGTCCACTGGCGTCAGGCCCTGCCACTGACCGCCAACGGCAAGACCGACCGCAGGACGCTCACATCGCTCGCCGAGGAGCCAGGGCCTGTGCCGAAAGTGGCGCCTGCCGAGCGACGCCCGGCACGCTCCCCCACTGCCTTAAGGGCGTGGGAGGTGCCCCCACTCGCCGCACCGGGCGAAAGCCCAAGTACATCCGGTCCATCGACGGGGCCTTCCGCCCGGCACGCCGAGAGCACGCACCAACGCAGTCATCAGCCTCCCCCACTCTCGGCTTCGCTCGAGCGGGGGGACCCCCATCGCGGCGGGGCGCCCGGCCCGCCCTTCGGGCGGACGACGCCACTTTCGGCACAGGCCCTGGACGCGGGCAAGGACGTGCCCGCCACGCCGGGCGAGCGGCGGATGGCGGCCGCCTGGGCCGAGGTGCTCGGCATCCCCGCGGACCGGATCGGCCGCCTCGACCACTTCTTCGACCGCGGCGGCACCTCGCTGGCCGCCGTGAAGCTGGTGATCGCCCTGGACCGGGCGATCACCCTCCAGGACGTCACCCGCCGTCCGGTCCTCGCGGACCTGGCGGGGCTGCTCGACACGGCTCGACCGCACCGCTGAGTCCGACCGCACCGCTGAGTCCGACCGCACCGCCGAGTGCACCGCCGACCGCACCGCCGAGTGCACCGCTGAAAGGAACACCGAGATGTCGTCGTCCTCGTCTCCGACCCTGCTCCCGGATCTCGATCCGGCCCCGGGCCGTCCTCCCCTTCTGCATGCCGATGCCGGTGGCGACCCCGCGGGCTGGGTGGCCGGACACCGTGCCGCGCTGCGGGCCGTCGTCGCCGGGCACGGCGCGGTCCTGGTCCGCGGGCTCGGCCTGAGTGACCCCGCCTCGGCGGGGGCCGTCTTCCGGCGGCTGGCCGACCGCCTGATGCCCGACCGGGAGCCGTTCGCGCCCCGGCGCCGTTACGCGGACGGCGTGTACTCCTCCACCAAGTGGCCGGCGAACCAGCAGATGTGCCAGCACCACGAGCTGAGTTACGCGCTGGAGTTCCCCGGCCTGCTGCTGTTCGCCTGCCTGGAGGCGCCCGCCTCGGGCGGCGCGACCGGACTGGCCGACGCGGCGGCCGTGCTCGACGCGCTGCCGGCCGCACTGGCCGCGCGGTTCGAGCGGGAGGGCTGGCTGCTGACGCGGACGTACAACGACGAGATCGGGGCCTCGGTCGCCGAGGCGTTCGGCACCGACGACCGCGACGCCGTCGAACGGTACTGCCGTACGCATGCCATCGACTGCGCCTGGCAGCCCGACGGCTCGCTGCGCACCCGGCAGCACCGCGGTGCCGTGGTCCGCCATCCGGCGAGCGGCCGCCGCTGCTGGTTCAACCAGATCGCCTTCCTCAACGAGTGGACGATGGAACCCGAGGTCCGCGAGTACCTGCTGGACGTGTTCGGGCCCGACGGGCTGCCCTTCAACACCCGGTTCGGGAACGGCGATCCGATCGGCGAGGACGTCGTCCGCGCGATCAACGAGGTCTACGAGGCCCACACCGTGCGCGAACCGTGGCGCTCCGGCGATCTGCTGCTCGTCGACAACGTCCGTACCGCGCACGGCAGGGAGCCCTTCGACGGCCCGCGCGAGGTGCTGGCGGCGCTGGGCGACCCGGTGCGGCTGTCCGAGTGCTGGGTGAGGGCCGCATGAGCGCCGTCGGGGCCCCGCCGTTCGCCGTGATCTCCGGCGAACAGGTGCAACAGGCCCTTCAGGGGCGGGAGTCAGAGATCGCCGAGCTCGTCGAGACCGTGTACCGGCTGCACGGCGCCGGCGACTCGGTGAACCCGCCGTCGTACTTCCTGCGCTTCCCGGACCGCCCGTCCTCCCGGATCATCGCGCTGCCCGCGTCGCTCGGCGGACCGCTGCGGGTGGACGGCCTGAAGTGGATCTCCAGCTTTCCGGAGAACACGCGGTCGGGGCTGCCGCGGGCGTCGGCCGTGCTGATCCTCAACGACCCCGACACCGGCTATCCGTACGCCTGTCTGGAGAGTTCGGTCATCAGCGCCACCCGTACGGCGTCCTCGGCGGCGCTGGCGGCCGACCGGCTCAGCGCGGGGCGCATCCGGCCGCGGCGGGTCGGTTTCATCGGAACCGGTCTGATCGCCCGCTACATCCACACCCATCTCACCGCCACCGGCTGGGAGTTCGAGGAGACGGGGGTGTACGACCTGGCCGCCGACAGCGCGGCGGGGTTCCGGGGCTATCTGGAACGGTCGGGCGCCAAGGGCCGTATCACCGTGCACTCCACGGCCGAATCCCTCATCCGCTCCTGCGACCTGCTGGTCTTCGCGACGATCGCCGCCGCACCCCACGTCCGCGAACTGTCGTGGTTCGCGCACCACCCGCTGGTGCTGCACGTGTCGCTGCGCGACCTCGATCCGAGGATCCTGCTCGCGTCCGCCAACTTCGTCGACGACGTCGAGCACTGTCTGAAGGCCGAGACCTCGCCGCATCTGGTCGAACGGCTCACCGGGAGCCGGGCGTTCATCGACGGCACGCTGAACGACGTACTGACCGGGCGGGTGAGCGTCCCGGCGGACCGCACGGTGGTGTTCTCGCCCTTCGGGCTGGGGGTGCTCGACCTCGCGGTCGGCAGGTTCGTCCACGACAAGGTGGCCCGGCGGGGCGGGCTGAACGTCGTCGACGGGTTCTTCCACGAGCTGCGCCGGTACGGCTGACCGGCGAGCACGGTGGCGCACGAAGAGGGGGAGACCATGCCCGTGATATCCGATCCCGCGCAGTTCAACGAGGAGGAGCTCTACGTCGACCTGCGGGCCGCGCTGGGGCTGCCGCTGTACCTGAAGTGCGAGGGGTTCAACTTCGCCGGGTCGGTCAAGCTGAAGGCCGCCGCCGAGATGGTGGCGGCCGCCGAACGCGACGGCCTGCTGCGGCCGGGCTCGGTGCTGATCGAGTCCTCGTCCGGGAATCTGGGCGTGGCACTGAGCGTGATCGCGGCGAGCCGGGGGCACCGGTTCCTGTGCGTGACCGACGCGCGCTGCAATCTGCCGACGATCCGGCTGATGGAGGCGCTCGGCAGCCACGTCCACGTCATCGACGAGCCGGACGCGCACGGGGGGTTCCTGGGCGCCCGGCTGGCCTACGTGAGCGCGCTGTGCGCCGCCGACGAGCGGTACGTGTGGCTCAACCAGTACACGAACGCCGGGAACTGGCGGGCGCACTACCGCACGACCGCGCCCGCCATCGCCCGCCGCTTCCCGGACCTGGACGTCCTGTTCGTCGGGGCGGGCACGACCGGGACCCTGATGGGCTGCGCCCGCTGGTTCTGGCAGTGGCGGCGCCGGGTGCGGGTGGTCGCCGTCGACAGCGTCGGCTCGGTGAGCTTCGGCGGGGCCCCGGGCCGCCGGATGATCCCCGGCCTGGGCACGAGCGTGCCGCCGCCGCTGCTGGACGAGTCGTACGTGGACGACGTGGTCCGCGTCGAGGAGCCGGACGCCCTCCGCGTGTGCCGCCGGCTGGCGGGGCGGGGCTTCCTGTTCGGCGGCTCCACCGGAACGGTGGTCAGCGGGGCGGATCAGTGGCTGGCCCGGCACTCCGGCCGACGGCACCTCACGGCGGTGGCGATCGCCCCGGACCTGGGCGATCGCTACCTCGACACGGTGTACCGGGAGGGCTGGCCGGCCGACCTCACCGAGCCGGAGGCGCCGGCGGCCCTGGCGGGCCTGGCCTGAGCGGCAGGGGTGGCTTACGTGTCATGGTGGTGACCTCCGCCGCGTTGGGTAGGTTCGCAGACATGGCAGGCAGCACCCACAGCGTGACCAATCAGCCTCCGCCGCTGGTCGGGTACGACGTCTTCACCGCCGACCATGCCCTGACCGCGGCGGTGGAGCGGCACCTCGATCCGGAGCTGCTCGACGAGGCGCGCGACGAGCTCGCGGCGCTCGGCCGGGCCTCGGGCTCCGCGCAGGTCCAGGAGTGGGGGGCGCAGGCGAACGAGCATCCGCCGGAACCGCGCACGCACGACCGGTACGGCCACCGGATCGACGAGGTCGACTTCCATCCCTCCTGGCACCGGCTGCTCGGCAAGGGCGTCTCGGCGGGGCTGACCGCGGCCTGGGTGCGGCCCGGCGGGCATGTGCGGCGGGCGGCCGGGTTCCTGGTGTGGACGCAGGTCGACGCGGGCAACTGCTGTCCCCTGTCGATGACCCACGCGGCGGTACCCGCCCTGCGGGCCGACCCCGGGCTCGCCGCCGAGTGGGAGCCCCGGCTGACGTCCACGGTCTACGACCGTGAGCTGCGGCCCGCGCGCCTCAAGGCCGGGGCGCTGTTCGGGATGGGCATGACGGAGAAGCAGGGCGGCAGCGACGTACGCGCCAACACGACGGCCGCCACGCCGCTCGCCGAGGACGGGACGTACGCGCTGACCGGGCACAAGTGGTTCTGCTCGGCACCCATGTCGGACGGGTTCCTGGTCCTCGCCCAGGCTCCGGAAGGGCTGACCTGCTTCCTGGTGCCGCGCGTGCTGGAGGACGGCACCCGCAACGTCTTCATGATCCAGCGGCTGAAGGACAAGCTGGGCAACCGGTCCAACGCCTCCAGCGAGGTCGAGTTCGACGGGACCTGGGCCCGCCGGGTCGGCGAGGAGGGGCGTGGGGTGCGCACCATCATCGAGATGGTGGCGGCGACCCGGCTCGACTGCGTGCTCGGTTCGGCCGGGCTGATGCGGCAGGCCGTCGCGCAGGCGATCCACCACTGCTCCTACCGCGAGGTGTTCGGCGGCAAGCTGGTCGACAAGCCGCTGATGCGCAACGTCCTGGCCGATCTGGCCCTGGAGTCGGAGGCGGCGACCACGCTCGCGCTCCGGCTCGCCGCGGCCTACGACGACGGCGGCGAGCAGGAGCGGGCGCTGCTGCGGATCGCCGTACCGGCCGCGAAGTACTGGGTGACCAAGCGGTGTGCGCCGGTGGCGGTCGAGGCCGCGGAGTGCCTGGGCGGCAACGGGTACGTCGAGGAGTCCGGGCTGCCCCGGCTGGTGCGCGAGTCGCCGCTGAACTCGATCTGGGAGGGCGCCGGCAACGTCCAGGCCCTCGACGTGCTGCGCGCGTTGCAGCGCGAACCGCAGGCTTTGAACGCCTATCTGCAGGAGGTCGGAAAGGCCCGCGGTGCCGACCACCGTCTGGACGGGGCGATCAAGGACCTGCTGACCGAACTCGCCGACCTGGAGGGCATCGAGGGCCGGGCGCGGCGACTGGCCGAGCGGCTGGCGCTGGTGCTCCAGGGGTCGCTGCTCGTGCGGTACGCCCCGCCGGAGGTCGCCGACGCGTTCTGCGCCGCGCGCCTGGGCGGCGACGGGGGCGCGGCCTTCGGGACGCTGCCGCACAGCCTGGACCTGGCGTCGGTGGTGGAGCGGGCCCGGCCGGTGGCCTGACCCGCGCACGCGCGCGGCGGAGGTGGTGCTGCGCCGACACGGCACCACCCCCGCCCTTGGGCCCCTTCGAGCCGCGGACGCCGCGCGCGGCGGCGTCGCTCAAGTTTCAAACACGGCCGGGCGGTCCACCAGGGTCGCAGGGGGTTGCAACTTGGCGGGGTCTGTGGGCGGATTGCGTCCCTCCGGCTGTATGCCTCCGTCCGGGGCGTGGCGTGGTGGGTTGAGGCGATTTGAACGATCTCAGGGTGCATCTTCCGCATAATTGCAAGGTCTTCGTCCCCGACGGCGCCCGACTGCCGTAGCATCCCTGTACGGGCCACCCCATCTGCTCCTCGGTCAACGTACGGATCATCAGGCGCAGTTGGCCCGCCTCGGGAGGATGCAATGAAACATCGTGGCAGACACCGTCGGCGCAAGCGGGGCCAAGCGCTGCGCGCGTTCCTGGCCGGGACCGCCCTCGCGCTGACCGCCGCCGCCACCATGATCAGCGCCTCCCAGGCCACGGACGGGGACGCCCCCGGGAAACTCAAGCCCCTCGCCGCGTCCGCCGGGACCGACGCGCTGCGGCTGACGGAGCACCAGGTGCCGCGGCGCACGCTGGACCGGCTCGCCTCCTCGATGGGCCGACCCGTCGGGGTCGGCGCGGTCCTCGCCGGCGCCGACCACACCCTGCGCGACGCGTCCGGCTGCACGACCGCCGAGCGGGAGGCGCTGCCCGTCGAGCCCGCCGCCACCCGCGCCTACTGCTGGGACACGGCCGACACCCGGTCCTGGCGGCCCGGCGCGGTCACCACCTCCGGGGACGCCGACGACGACGGCGTCTGGGGCGCCAACCGCGTGATCCTCTCCGGCTGGACCCAGGACACGGACACGACCGGCCGCGGCCTGGCCCGCGTCGCCTTCGTCGACGCTAACGACCCGGACCGCCTCGGCTACAGCTGGGTGCTCCTCGTCGTGCCGGTGGACGGCGGCCGCGACTACCGGGGGCTCGCCTCCCGGCTGACCGGCATGGTCTGGTACCAGGACAAGCTGCTGGTCACCACCGACGACGGCGACGGGGACGCGCTGTACGTGTACGACATGAACCGCGTCCAGCGCGCCACCGTCGTCGGCGACGCCGTCGGCCGGGTGCGCGGCGGCTGGTCGGCGCACGGCTCCCGGTACGTGCTGCCCGCCGTCGGCTCGTACCGGCTGACCGGCGGTGGTGCCGCCGTACGCCCCGCGAGCATCGCCCTCGACCGCAGCACGGCGCCGGACAGCCTGGTCGCGAGCGAGCGGACGCCCGAGGGCGGCGACCGGGCCGCCCGCCTGTGGCGTTACTCCTTCAGCTCGGAGCCGGACCGCGGCGGGCTGCTGGCCACGGACGCGGCCGGGCAGGCGAAGGCCGTGGAGGCGTACGAGACGAAGGCGGCCGGCAGCGGGGGCGTGCTGTCGTACGACTCCCGGTGGTACGTGAGCCGGGCCGCGGCCGAACCGGACGGGCGGGGCACGCTGTGGCGCCCGGACGGGGACGGCGGGCGGGCCACCGAGTGCGGTACCGATGAGACCAACCGCTGCTGGAGCGCGCGGACGGAGTCCCTGTCCTACTGGGAGGCGACCGGCGAGGTCTGGTCCCAGTCGGGGCAGACGCTGTTCGCGCTGCCGCTGGGCTCGATCGACAGATCACTGGGATAGATGATTCCCTGACCATCATGGCCAACATCCCCGTGACCACCTGGTCCCTGGAGCAGACCGCCCCCACCGACCTCCTCCCGGCCGCCGTGCCGCAGGGGGACGTGCGGATCGTCCGCTCCGAGGTGCCCTCGCCCGAGTTCAGCCGTTTCCTGTACGCGTCCGTGGGCGGGGACATCAACTGGATCGACCGGCTGGGCTGGACGTACGCGCGGTGGCAGGAGCATCTGGACCGGCCGGGCGTGGAGACGTGGGTGGCCCACGACCGGGGGACGCCCGCGGGGTACGCGGAGCTGGAGCCGCAGGACGACGGGGTCGTGGAGATCGTCTACTTCGGGCTGATCCCGGCCTTCCGCGGGCGGCGGATCGGCGGGCACCTGCTGTCGTACGGCGCCGCGCGCGCCTGGGACCTCGCGGACCGCTGGCCCGGACGGACGCCGACCAAGCGGGTGTGGCTGCATACATGCAGCCTGGACAGCGAGCACGCGTTGGACAACTATCTGCGCCGTGGCTTCAAGCTCTTCGACACCGAGGTCGAGGAGGAACCGCAGGTCACCGCGCCGGGACCCTGGCCTGGGGCGTACCCCGTCTGACCTGCGCGGACACCGTGCGGTCCGCCGGGTGTGACCGACACCACGCTTGTCTCACTTTTTGGGACAAGGATGTCCGCATCGCGGACAAAGCTGGACTGTGTCCAGATCGCCATGACACGCTTCCGTCATGTCTGGAACTGGGATTGCCTTGGTGAGTCGGCGGCACGTCGACCTCGGCCGCATGTCCAGCGCCATCTGTCCGGCAAGCTGACAGCCCCAGCCCCGCCCGACAATTCCTGACTTCCCCTCTCATTCCGCGCAAAGACGCGCCCTTATGCCCATGCGCCCGTATGCGCAGGTCAGAGCCGCTTTCCCGCCTGTCCCGAAGGACGTATCAACCATGGCCGCCAACCCGCAGAAGCCTGCCGCCGCGACTCCCCGCCGCAAGGTGAGCCGTCACCGCGGTGAAGGCCAGTGGGCCGCGGGGCACTTCACCCCGCTGAACGGCAACGAGCAGTTCAAGAAGGACGACGACGGTCTCAATGTGCGGACACGCATTGAGACGATCTACTCCAAGCGCGGCTTCGACTCCATCGACCCGAACGACCTGCGCGGCCGGATGCGCTGGTGGGGCCTGTACACCCAGCGCAAGCCCGGGATCGACGGCGGCAAGACCGCGATCCTGGAGCCGGAGGAGCTGGACGACGAGTACTTCATGCTGCGGGTCCGCATCGACGGCGGCCGGCTGACCACGCGGCAGCTGCGCGTGATCGGGGAGATCTCGCAGGAGTTCGCGCGCGGGACCGCCGACATCACGGACCGGCAGAACGTGCAGTACCACTGGATCCGGATCGAGGACGTGCCCGAGATCTGGAACCGGCTCGAGGCGGTCGGCCTGTCCACCACCGAGGCCTGCGGTGACACGCCCCGCGTCGTCCTCGGCTCGCCCGTCGCCGGGATCGCCGCGGACGAGATCATCGACGGCACCCCGGCGATCGAGGAGATCCAGCGCCGCATCATCGGCAACAAGGACTTCTCGAACCTGCCCCGCAAGTTCAAGTCCGCGATCTCCGGCTCGCCGCTGCTCGACGTGGCGCACGAGATCAACGACGTCGCCTTCGTCGGCGTGAACCACCCCGAGCACGGCCCCGGCTTCGACCTGTGGGTCGGCGGCGGCCTGTCCACCAACCCGAAGATCGGCGTCCGGCTCGGCGCCTGGGTGCCGCTGGACGAGGTCCCGGACGTCTACGAGGGCGTCATCTCGATCTTCCGCGACCACGGCTACCGGCGGCTGCGCACCCGCGCCCGCCTGAAGTTCCTGGTCGCCGACTGGGGGCCGGAGAAGTTCCGCCAGGTCCTTCAGGACGAGTACCTCAAGCGCGAGCTGGTCGACGGCCCCGCCCCCGCCCAGCCCGTGGAGCGCTGGCGCGACCACGTCGGCGTGCACCGGCAGAACGACGGCCGCTTCTACGTCGGTTTCGCCCCGCGCGTCGGCCGCGTCGACGGCGCCACGCTCACGAAGATCGCCGAGCTCGCCGAGGCGCACGGCTCGGGCCGGGTCCGCACCACCGTCGAGCAGAAGATGATCGTGCTCGACGTCGAGGAGGCGCAGGTCCAGTCGCTGGTCGAGGCCCTGGAGGCGCTCGACCTGACGGCCAAGCCCTCCCCCTTCCGGCGCGGCACGATGGCCTGCACCGGCATCGAGTACTGCAAGCTCGCCATCGTCGAGACCAAGGCGCGCGGCGCCTCGCTGATCGACGAGCTGGAGCGCCGTATCCCGGACTTCGACGAGCCGATCACCATCAACCTCAACGGCTGCCCGAACGCCTGCGCGCGTATCCAGGTGGCGGACATCGGTCTCAAGGGCCAGCTCGTCCTCAACGATCAGGGCGAGCAGGTCGAGGGCTACCAGGTGCACCTGGGCGGCGCGCTCGGTCTGGAGGCCGGCTTCGGCCGCAAGGTGCGCGGCCTGAAGGTCACGGCGGAGGAACTGCCCGACTACGTGGAGCGCGTCCTGAAGCGGTTCCAGGCCGAGCGCGAGGACGGCGAGCGGTTCGCGACGTGGGCCGCGCGGGCTTCCGAGGAGGCGTTGTCATGAGTGAGCGGGCCGCCCCCTTCTACTGCCCCTACTGCGGTGACGAGGACCTTCGTCCGAGCGAAGCCCTGGAAGGCAGCCACGGCGCGTGGGAATGCGCGGCGTGCAACCGCGCATTCCAGTTGAAGTTCCTCGGGCTGCTCGCCCGCGGACTTCGACCCACCGAGGCAGGGGGAGATCAGATATGACCACGACTCAGGAAGAGCGCACGACAGCGGATCTCAAGGCGCTCGCCGAACAGGCGGGCCGCGACCTGGAGAACGCCACCGCGCTGGAGATCCTCCAGTGGGCGGTCGACACCTTCGGCAAGCAGTTCTGCGTGACCTCCTCGATGGAGGACGCGGTCGTCGCCCACCTGGCGTCCCGCGTGCTGAAGGGCGTCGACGTCGTCTTCCTCGACACCGGCTACCACTTCCCGGAAACCATCGGCACCCGGGACGCGGTCGAGGCCGTGATGGACGTCAACGTCATCACGCTCACCCCGCGCCGGACGGTCGCCGAGCAGGACGCGGAGTACGGCCCCAAGCTGCACGACCGCGACCCCGACCTGTGCTGCGCCATGCGCAAGGTGGAGCCTCTGGAGCGGGGGCTGAAGAACTACCTGGCCTGGGCGACCGGTCTGCGCCGCGACGAGTCCCCGACCCGGGCCGACACCCCGGTCGTCGGCTGGGACGACAAGCGGCAGAAGGTCAAGATCTCCCCGATCGCCCGCTGGACCCAGGACGACGTGGACGCGTACGTCGCCGAACACGGCGTCCTGACCAACCCGCTGCTGATGGACGGTTACGCCTCCGTCGGCTGCGCTCCCTGCACCCGCCGCGTCCTGGAGGGCGAGGACGCGCGCGCCGGCCGCTGGGCGGGCCGGTCCAAGACCGAGTGCGGGCTGCACGGATGACGATCACCGAGACACGTCAGGAGACACACGTGACGACCGGAGCCACCATCTGGCTCACGGGTCTGCCGAGTGCCGGCAAGACCACCATCGCGCACGAGCTGGCCGGCCGGCTCCGTGCGGAGGGCCACCTCGTCGAGGTGCTCGACGGCGACGAGATCCGCGAGTTCATCTCGGCGGGCCTCGGCTTCAGCCGCGAGGACCGGCACACCAACGTGCAGCGCATCGGCTTCGTCGCCGAACTGCTCGCCCGCAACGGCGTCAAGGCGCTCGTCCCGGTCATCGCGCCCTACGCGGACAGCCGCGAAGCCGTGCGCAAGCGCCACCAGGAGAGCGGGTCGGCGTACGTGGAGGTGCACGTGGCGACTCCGGTCGAGGTGTGCTCCGTACGGGACGTGAAGGGTCTGTACGCCAAGCAGGCCGCGGGCGAACTGTCCGGGCTGACCGGCGTCGACGACCCGTACGAGGAGCCCGAGTCGCCCGACCTGCGGATCGAGTCGCAGCACCAGACCGTGCAGGAGTCCGCCGCGGCGGTCCACTCGCTGCTCACCGAAAGGGGACTGGCATGACGACGACCGTAGCCACGGTGGCGGGGGGCGATGAAGGTACGGATTCCTCGTACGCCCTCTCGCACCTGGACGCGCTGGAGTCCGAGGCGGTGCACATCTTCCGCGAGGTGGCGGGCGAGTTCGAGCGGCCGGTGATTCTCTTCTCCGGCGGCAAGGACTCCATCGTCATGCTGCATCTGGCGCTGAAGGCGTTCACCCCCGCCCCGATCCCCTTCTCCCTGCTGCACGTGGACACCGGGCACAACTTCCCCGAGGTCCTCGACTACCGAGACCGCACGGTCGAGAAGCACGGGCTGCGCCTCCATGTGGCCTCCGTACAGGACTACATCGACCGCGGTGTGCTGCGCGAACGCCCCGACGGGACCCGCAACCCGCTGCAGACCCTTCCGCTGACCGAGAAGATCCAGAGCGAGAAGTTCGACGCGGTGTTCGGCGGTGGCCGTCGCGACGAGGAGAAGGCCCGCGCCAAGGAGCGGGTGTTCAGCCTCCGGGACGAGTTCTCGCAGTGGGACCCGCGCCGGCAGCGGCCCGAGCTGTGGAACCTGTACAACGGCCGGCACGCCCCCGGCGAGCACGTCCGCGTCTTCCCGCTGTCCAACTGGACCGAACTGGACGTCTGGCAGTACATCGCCCGCGAGGGCATCGAGCTGCCGGAGATCTACTTCGCCCATGAGCGCGAGGTGTTCCAGCGGGCCGGCATGTGGCTGACCGCCGGTGAGTGGGGCGGGCCGAAGGACGGCGAGAGTGTCGAGAAGCGCCTCGTCCGCTACCGCACCGTGGGTGACATGTCCTGCACGGGTGCCGTCGACTCGGACGCCACCACGCTGGACGCCGTGATCACGGAGATCGCCGCCTCCCGGCTGACCGAGCGGGGCGCGACGCGCGCCGACGACAAGCTCTCCGAGGCCGCGATGGAAGACCGCAAGCGCGAGGGGTACTTCTAAACATGAGCACGCTCACGACCGAGGAACTCTCGGCCACCACCCTGCTGCGGTTCGCCACCGCGGGCTCCGTCGACGACGGCAAGTCCACGCTCGTCGGACGCCTGCTGCACGACTCCAAGTCGATCCTCACCGACCAGTTGGAGGCGGTGGAGCGCGCCTCCGCGGACCGCGGTCAGGAAGGTCCCGACCTGGCGCTGCTTACTGACGGGCTGCGGGCCGAGCGCGAGCAGGGCATCACGATCGACGTGGCCTACCGCTACTTCGCCACCCCGCGCAGGCGGTTCATCCTCGCCGACACCCCCGGCCATGTGCAGTACACCCGCAACATGGTCACCGGCGCCTCCACCGCCGAGCTGACGGTGATCCTGATCGACGCCCGCAACGGCGTCGTCGAGCAGACCCGCCGGCACGCCGCGCTCGCCGCGCTGCTGCGGGTGCCGCACGTGGTCCTCGCCGTGAACAAGATGGACCTGGTCGACTACCAGGAGTCCGTGTTCGCCGCGATCGCCGAGGAGTTCACGGCGTACGCGCTCGAACTGGGCGTCCCGGAGGTCACCGCGATCCCGATCTCGGCGCTGGCCGGCGACAACGTCGTGGAACCGTCCGCGAACATGGACTGGTACGGCGGCCCGACCGTCCTGGAGCACCTGGAGACGGTCCCGGTCGCCCACGACCTGAGCCACTGCCACGCCCGCCTTCCCGTGCAGTACGTGATCCGGCCGCAGACCGCCGAGAACCCGGACTACCGGGGCTACGCGGGCCAGATCGCGGCGGGTTCCTTCCACGTCGGCGAGCAGATCACGGTCCTGCCGTCCGGCCGTTCGACGAAGATCTCCGGCATCGACCTCCTGGGCGAGCCGGTCGACGTCGCCTGGACCACGCAGTCGGTCACTCTCCTGCTTCAGGACGACATCGACATCTCGCGCGGCGACCTGATCGTGCCCAGCAAGGACGCGCCGCCGACCACCCAGGACATCGAGGCCACCGTCTGCCACGTGGCCGACGCGCCGCTCACCGTCGGCCACCGCGTGCTGCTCAAGCACGGCACCCGCACGGTCAAGGCGATCGTGAAGGACATCCCGTCCCGGCTCACGCTCGCCGACCTGTCCTTGCACCCGCACCCGGGGCAGCTCGTCGCCAACGACATCGGCCGGGTGAAGATCCGTACCGCCGAGCCGCTGCCGGTCGACTCCTACGCCGACTCGCGGCGCACCGGTTCGTTCATCCTCATCGACCCGAACGACGGCACCACGCTCACCGCCGGCATGGTCGGCGAGTCGTTCGCCTCCCCGGAGCCCGTCAAGGACGCGGCCGAGGACGACGGGTGGGACTTCTGAGCATGAACTCCACCGACTACTACTCCACGTTCGCGAAGGAGGGCGGCCGCGTCGGCAGCGGTGCTCTCGGCAGCGGGCAGGGCGGAGTGGCGCGATGTGTGCGCTGACGTACGCGCACCGCTCGCGCGCCCGCACCCCCCACCGCCGTAGACGAAAACCTGCCGAGCTCCCGGCCACGACCTGAGACCGTGACCGCCGGGCCAACGAGAGGAACACCTCCCGTGCCTGCCAACCGATCCGCCTTCCTGCGCCGCGGGATGATCGCGATCGCCACGCTCCCCCTGCTCGCCCTCGCCGCCTGCGGCTACGGCTCCCAGGCCAAGGACGACGGCACCGCCAAGGTCGCCGCCGGGGCGAAGAAGATCGACGGTCTCGACTCCGTCAAGATCGGCTACTTCGGCAACCTGACCCACGCGACCGCGCTGGTCGGAATGCAGAAGGGCTTCTTCCAGAAGGAGCTGGGGGCCACCAAGGTCGACCCCGCGATCTTCAACGCCGGCCCCTCCGAGATCGAGGCGCTCAACTCGGGTTCCCTCGACATCGGCTGGATCGGCCCCTCCCCGGCGATCAACGGTTACGTCAAGTCCCAGGGCAAGAACCTGCGCATCATCGGCGGTTCGGCGTCCGGCGGTGTGAAGCTCGTGGTCAATCCGGACAAGATCAAGTCCCTGAAGGACATCAAGGGCAAGAAGATCGCCACTCCCCAGCTGGGCAACACGCAGGACGTGGCCTTCCTCAACTGGATCGCGGACCAAGGATGGAAGGTCGACCCGCAGAGCGGCGAGGGCGACGTCACGGTCGTACGCAGTGACAACAAGGTCACCCCGGACGCCTTCAAGGCCGGTTCCGTCGATGGTGCCTGGGTGCCGGAGCCGACCGCGTCGAAGCTGGTCGCCGAGGGCGGCAAGGTGCTGCTGGACGAGGCGACGCTGTGGCCGGACAAGAAGTTCGTGATCACGAACATCATCGTGCGGCAGGAATTCCTCAAGCAGCACCCGAAGGCCGTCGAGGCGGTGCTGAAGGCCTCGGTCGAGACCAACAAGTGGATCAACGCGCACCCGGACGAGGCGAAGGCCTCGGCGAACAAGCAGCTGGAGACCGACTCCGGCAAGGCCCTCCCGGCGGACGTCCTGGACCCGGCCTGGAAGTCGATCCAGTTCACCGACGACCCGCTGGCCTCCACCCTCAACACCGAGGCGGAGCACGCGGTCAAGGCCGGCCTGCTTCAGAAGCCCGACCTGAAGGGCATCTACGACCTCACGCTGCTCAACAAGGTCCTCAAGGCCGAGGGCGCAAGCCCGGTCGACGACGCCGGTCTCGGCGTCGGCTGATCGAACGACCCCGATGAGTTCCCAGGAGGTGACGACCATGGCCACGACCCTCGCCAAGGCCGCCGACGGTACCGAGACCGCCGAGTACGCCGCCCGCATCGAGCACGTCTCGAAGTCGTTCGCGGGCCCCGCCGGGCAGCAGCTCGTGCTGGACGACATCAACCTCGATGTCACTCCGGGCGAGTTCGTCACCCTCTTGGGTGCCTCGGGCTGCGGCAAGTCCACGCTGCTGAACCTGGTGGCGGGGCTCGACGAGCCCAGCGCGGGCGGCATCACGACGGACGGCCGCCCGGCGCTGATGTTCCAGGAGCACGCCCTCTTCCCGTGGCTGACCGCGGGCAAGAACATCGAACTCGCCCTCAGGCTCCGGGGAGTTCCGAAGAACGAGCGGCGCGAGAAGGCGGAGGAGCTGCTCGAACTCGTCCGGCTGAAGGGCGCGTACGGCAAGCGGGTGCACGAGCTGTCGGGCGGTATGCGCCAGCGCGTCGCACTGGCCCGCGCGCTCGCGCAGGAGAGCAAGCTGCTGCTGATGGACGAGCCGTTCGCCGCGCTGGACGCCATCACGCGGGACGTGCTGCACGACGAGATCACCCGGATCTGGGCGGAGACCGGGGTCTCCGTCCTCTTCGTCACGCACAACGTGCGCGAGGCGGTACGGCTCGCCCAGCGGGTCGTCCTGCTGTCCTCCCGGCCGGGCCGGATCGCGCGCGAGTGGACCGTGGACATTGCGCAGCCGCGCCGCATCGAGGACGCCCCCGTCGCGGAGCTGTCCGTCGAGATCACCGAAGTACTGCGTGGGGAGATCCGCCGCCATGGCCAGCACTGAGACCAAGAGCACCGAGGGAAAGCCCCGGGGCAACGCCCAGGGGTACGGGCTGGACGGCCTGGAGGCGGGTCTGGACGCCCTGGAGGTCTCGGTCACCGGCCGTACGCCCTTCCGGCAGACCTTCGTCAACAAGATCATGCCGCCGATCATCGCGATCGCGGTGGTCCTGGTGGGCTGGCAGATCACCTACCACGTCGTCGACGACCCGACGAAGATGGCCTCACCGGGCGACGTGTGGAACGTCGTGCACCAGGCGTGGCTGCAGGGCGAGCTGCTCGGCTACATCTGGACCAGCGTCTCGCGCGGTCTGCTGGGCTTCCTGTTCGCGCTGGTCATCGGCACCCCGCTGGGTCTGCTGGTGGCCCGGGTGAAGTTCGTGCGTGCGGCCATCGGCCCGATCCTGTCCGGCCTGCAGTCGCTGCCGTCGGTGGCCTGGGTGCCGCCGGCCGTGCTCTGGCTGGGCCTGAACAACTCGATGATGTACGCGGTGATCCTGCTCGGCGCCGTGCCCTCCATCGCCAACGGCCTGGTGTCCGGCGTCGACCAGGTGTCGCCGCTGTTCCTGCGCGCGGGCCGCACGATGGGGGCGACGGGACTGAAGGGCACCTGGTTCATCACGCTGCCGGCCGCGCTGCCCGGCTATGTGGCCGGTCTGAAGCAGGGCTGGGCGTTCTCCTGGCGGTCGCTGATGGCGGCCGAGATCATCGCGTCCTTCCCCGACCTCGGCGTCGGCCTCGGCCAGCTGCTGGAGAACGGCCGCAACGCCAGCGACATGGCCATGGTGTTCGAGGCCATCCTGCTCATCCTGTTCGTCGGCATCGCCATCGACCTGCTGATCTTCAGCCCGCTGGAGCGGTGGGTGCTGCGCAGCCGCGGTCTGCTGGTGAAGAGCTGAAGTCCCATGTATCGGAAGCCGGTTCAACCCGTCCTCGTGGTGGTCGCCCACGGCAGCCGTGATCCGCGGCATGCCGCTACCGTGCACGCCCTGGTGCGTCGCGTACGGCGGCTGCGGCCCGGCCTGCGGGTGGAGACCGGCTTCCTGGACTTCAACGTCCCTTCCGTGCGGGGCGTGCTGGAGGCCCTGGCGGCGGAGGGTGTGCGGGACGTCGTAGCCCTGCCGCTGTTGCTGACGCGCGCCTTCCACGCGAAGGCGGACATCCCCGCCGTACTGCGGGACGCGCCGTCGCGGCTGCGGATCCGGCAGGCGGAGGTGCTCGGCCCGTCGCCGCTGCTGCTGACCGCTCTGGAGCGGCGTCTGTACGAGGCGGGGTTGACGCCCGCCGACAAGTCCTCGACCGGGGTCGTGCTGGCCTCGGCGGGGTCCACCGACCCGGAGGCGATCGCAGTGATCGCTGAAATCGCGCGGGAGTGGCGGCACACCGGTTGGTGCGCCGTGCGGCCTGCGTTCGCCTCCGCATCCCTTCCCCGCACCGAGGACGCGGTGCGGTCGCTTCGGGCGCTGGGCTGCTCGAAGGTCGCGGTCGCGCCGTACGTCCTCGCCCCGGGGTTTCTTCCCGACCGCATCGCGCGGGGCGCCGCCGAGGCGGACGTACTGGCCGCGGTGCTCGGGCCGGCGCCGGAGGTGGCGCGGGTGCTGCTGGAGCGGTACGACGCGGCGCGGATGCCGATGGCGGCCGCGGTCAGTGCCTGACGTGCGGTCTTCCTGACTTTCCGACCTGCTCGGATTCCGGAAAAGTCGCCTCGTCCCGGCCGGAGATCTGCTGGGATGGTCCCTCGAAGAATCGGTCGGGGGAGAGCGGCGCACGTGGCGGGTCGGGAGTTCGGGCATCACCTGGGGCTGCCGCAGGCGCTCACCGGGCTGCCGCTGAGCCCCCTCGTCCCCGCGTACGCCGAGCTCACCGCCGCCCAGCAGGCGGCCGGATTACGGCACCTCGGTGAGGCGCTGACCGGTTCGGGTGGCGGGCTGCGGGTTCTCGACGGGCTGTACGTGCCGTCCGGGCCGCGCGGTGCGCGGCGGGTGGACGGCCCTTTGCTGGACGACCTCGCTCGTGCGGCTACTGCGACGGCCGGGCTCGCGGGGTTGCTGGCCGGGCTGCACCGGCGCGATCCGTCGGCGCTGCGCCGGGTGGTGCTGTATCAGCTGATCGGCCTGTTGCAGGACCGTCCGGAGGCGGAACGGCCCCGGGTTGCCGCCGAGTTGGGGATTCACGCCGATGAGGTGGCCGGGATGGTGGCGGCGGCTCGACTGCGGCCCGTCCTCACCCCGCGGCAGCGCGGTGCCGCGGAATCCGTCGCCGACGCCTGGGAGCGTGATCGGCTGCACCGGGTGCGCGGCCTGCTGGAGCGACTGCCGACGGGCGGCGGTGACGCGGGCCTGGAGGCGGTGCGTACGGCGCTGACCGCTCGGTTGGCCGCGGTGGACGCGGCCCTGCTCGCGGCCCGCGGCGCCGAGGAACGCGGGGACACGGAGGCGGCGAGTGCTCAGTTCCTGCGTGCGCTGCGGGAGGCCGCGGACGACCGGCGGGCGCTGGGCGGACTGGTCCGCCTGCACCGGCCGCGCGGTGGCCGACGGGCTCCTCTGCACGCCGAACTCGCCGCCGATCGCGTCGAGTTGGCCTGGGACCCACAGGGGGTCGCGGACCGCGACTGGCGGCTGTTGTGCCTGTACCGCACCGAACAGGGTGCGCACCGGGTGCGCGAGGTCTCCGCGCGGGGCGGCACGGCCCGGGACGAGGAGGCCGCCCTCGGCACGACGGTCCGCTATGCCGCCCTGCCCTTGCGGGACGGACGCGTGGACGGGCCGCCGCTCGTGTCGCACCGGGTGCTGGTCGCCCCGGAGGTGACCGAGGTGAGCCTGACGGACGGGCCGGAGCGCGTCGACTGCTCGTGGCGGCGGCCGCCGGGTGCCGTCGAGGTGGCGGTCGAGCACACGGGGCCGTCCTCCGGTGCGGCCGAGCCGCTGGGCTCCCGTCCCGAGGGGTTCACCGCGACCGGCTTGCCGACCGGCGTCCACGCGTTCCGGATCGCGTGCGGATACCGGGTTCCTGGCGGAGACCTGGTCTACTCGCCGGGCATCCGCGTCACCCGTACGGTGCACCCCTGGCCCGATCCGGTCCGTACGCTCACCGCACGCCCCGAGGATACGGGCGTGTGCTTCGACTGGACCGGTGGCCGGGATGCGGAGGTCCGCCTGGTGGAATGGCCCGGCGAGGCTCCTCGGCCCGGCACCGAGCTGCGCACGTCGGACCTGCCGCCGCGGCTGCCCTGGCCGGACAAGCCTGACAACGTCCGGGCATTGTGCCCGCCGCCCGGCGCGTACGCCCGGGTCGCCGCCGTCGCCGTGCTCGGCGAGCGCGCGCTGGCCGGACCCGTCGTCGACGTCGAGGCGCTCGCGCACGTGAGGGGCCTGGCCGCCCGACGGCTGCCGGACGGACAGGCCCGGGTCAGCCTCGACTGGCCGGACGGGGCCGGTCATCTCACCGTCAGCTGGGCAGACCTGACGGAGGAGCCGGCGGAGCCGGGCGGGGCTACGCGGGCCGGCACCCAGAGGGTCACCGAGCCCGCCGGCCGCACCCGAACCGTGACCGCCCACGCCTACCGCCGAGGCGGACTGCGGTTGCCGGTCGGCCCCGGGGGCGTCCGTGTCCGCGTCGTGGCCGCGCCCCGGGACCCCGGGGCCGTCGTCGTACCGGCTCCCGTCGCCGAGGTGGTGCTGCCGCCCGATGCGGCCATCGGCTATCAACTGGTCCGCGCGCCACGCCGGTTGCTCGGTCGGGGCCGGGCCGCCCGGCTGCGGGTCACGCTCTCCGCGCCGGGCGGCGCCCCGCCGGACGCGCCCGAGTTCGTGTGCGTCGCCCGGAGCGGCACCCTGCGGCCCCGGAACGCGGCCGATGGCACTACCGTGCTGCGCGTCCCCGGTACCGATCTCACCCGCCACGGCACGGTCGAGCTGGAGCTGCCGCCCGCGCCCTGCCCGGCGCCGTACACGCTGCGCGGCTTCCTGCTGGGCGAGCGGGCGGCCTCGGTGCGACTCGAAGAACCCTCCCCCGCGACCCTGGTGGTGCGCTGAGCATGACGACCGTCATCTGTCCCTACTGCTTCGCCCGCGCGTCGGCGGCCAAGCTGCCCTACCGCTGTCTGATGAGCCCGAACGGCGTCCGCGGCGGCTCGCCCTGCGGCCCCGAACGCGACGACGTCTGGGCGGGGTTCATGGGGCCGAGCGTGCCGCCCGCGATGCGGATGCGCGGGCCCGTCTTCACCCCGGCGCGGGGCGTGGGCGCGCTCGCGTCCGGGCTGCGCGGCGGCTCGGCCGGCAGCAGCGTGCCGTGCCCCGGGTGCGGGGTGGGCACGACCGTCCGGGTGTGCGGGTCCTGCCACAACGACCTGCCGAGCGACTACTGCGACCAGGACAGCCGCATCATCGCCCTGGTCGGGCCGAAGGCCTCGGGCAAGAGCACCTATGTCTCCGTCCTGGTCAACGAGTTGAACCAGCGCGTCGGTCAGGCCTACGGAGCCTCCCTGGCGGCGATGGGACAGAGCACGCAGCAGCGGGACAAGGAGATGGCCGAGGACCTGTACGAGCGGCTGCGACTGCCGGACGCCACCCGGCCGGCCGCCCTCGGCTTCAACGACCCGCTCCTGTACCGGCTCAGCGTGCCCCGCCGCGGCAGACTGGGCAGCGGCACCCGGCACACCACGCTGGTGTTCTTCGACGCGGCCGGCGAGGATCTCGCCGGCGCCGAGGCCATGGACCGCTACACCCGTTATCTCAGCGCCGCCGACGGCATCGTCCTGCTGGTCGATCCGCTGCAACTCGGCTCCGTGCGCGACCGGTTGCCCGTCACCGACGGGCCCGAGCTGCCCGTGGTGGAGACGCCTCCGCAGCAGATCGCCGCCGACCTGGCCGTACAGCTGCGCGCCCACGGCAAGGGCGGTTCGCGGGGCCGGGTCGCCACGCCGATCGCGGTGGCCATCACCAAGACGGACATGCTGGGGTCCCTGCTCGACCCGCACTCGCCGCTGCTGCACAACGCCCCGCACACGGACGGCGCCTTCGACGAGGACGACCGGCTCGCCGTGCACGAGGAGATCCGCTCCCTGATGACGGACTGGGACTCGGGCGCGCTGCTGCGCCAACTCGAGCTGGACTTCGCCCGGTTGTCGCTGTTCGGCCTCTCGGCGCTCGGGGCGCCACCGCCCGCGGACGCCCCCGCGGACGTACCCAAGTCGGGGCCGCAGCCGGTGCGGGTGGAGGATCCGCTGCTGTGGCTGCTCGCCCAGCGCGGGCTGCTGCCGGTCCGCGCCACGGGGAAGGGACGAGTCAAGTGACCCTCGCCCAGCTGCACTACACCTCGGCTCCGCCCGGACCCGACGGGTCGGGCTTCCGGTTCACCGCGGTCAGCGCGGGCGTCCCGCAGGGGCTGCTGCGGGAGGCGGAACAGGTGATCGGGTACGAGCCACCGCGTGACTTCCCGGCCCGGCCCGACGCCGAACAGCTCAAGAACTTCCCCAAGGCCTTCAGCTTCAGCGAACTCGCCGACGGAGGGCGGCTGCTGAGCCGCAGCGTGTACACCGGGGCCGACTACAGCGGGCGTTGGGGCAACTTCCACGCGCACGCCGTCCATCTGCCCGCCGGGACGCGGCTGCCGGACGGTGCCCTGCCCATCACCGCGTGGGAGTCACCACGCTGGGCCGACGCCACTCCCCCGGGCGGCCGGCCCGAGCCGGTCGACCGCTTCGAGCCGTCCGGCCTGCTCCGCAAGGAGGGGCTGGTCGCGTTCGCGGTGTCCCGGGCGGATCGGCTCGCGGCCTTCTTCGCCGATCTGCGGGCTCTCGCGGCGGACCCGGACACCGGACAGCTCGTGATCGTGGAGCACGACAGCGCCGACGTGGCCCAGTGGATCGCGCTCGCCTGTACGGTGCTGCCGCGCGAACAGGCGCACCGGCTGACCTTCACCACGTACACGCGCCGCCCGCAGCAGGCCCGCCAGCAGATCATCGGCGCGCTGCCGTCGTCGGAGTCGGTCGCCCACGACCACCGCTACCGGGTGCACGACTGCACCGGGCATGCGCCGTCCGAGCCGGTCACGGACGTCTGGGCGGACGTGTGCGCCCGGATCTGGTGTGCCGGGCGGCCCGAGCTGTTCCGCGACGCCGAGGACCTCGGCCCCCTCGCCGTGGCCGCGCTCACCTCGGGCATCGCCCTGCGCACCGACGCCCGCGCGGTCGCCGCACGCTGGGCGGCCGACCACGCGGACACACTGCCCGACGCGACGCTGGGCGCGCTGGTGGAGGGGCTCTGTGCGGGGGGTGTCGGGAGCGTACGGCGGCTCGGTGCCGGGCTCGAGCGTGCTGACGTACGGCGTCCTGGTGCCGAGGCCGCGCACGATGACGTACCGCATCATGCCGTCCCGCACCCGGGCTCGGTGGCACGGGCCCCGTCGGCCACGGCCGTCGACACTCCCGCGCCCCCTCCCCCGGACGACGAACAGACCGCTCTGGGCGCGCTGTTGGCGCGACTCGAGGGGCAGGTGCCGACGGCCGTGTCCGCTCCGCTCGCCGCCCGCGTGCTGGCCTCGGCCGTGCTCGGCCGCGGGCCCGTGCCCACGCTCGGCGCCGGGTCGCTCACCCCGCAGGCGCGCGCCGATCTCGCCCGTGAGCTGGCACCCGCGCTGCGCGCCGGCCTCGCGGACCCGCACGAACCGGCCGCCGGACGGCCGCTCGCCCTGCTGCACGTCGCCGACCTGCTGGACATCGACTGCCAGGACCTGCTCCCGGACCTGGCCGGACGGCTGGCGCGGGAGCTGGTGGGCGAGGACTCGGACGGGGCCTCCGGCGTGGCAGGCCGCGAAGACGGCATCGCCGCCCCCTGCCCGCCCGCTCTCCTCGACGCCGTGCACGGGCACCCCGCCCTGCGTATCGCGCTCTTCGGTGCTCTGGACGCGCTGGCCGCCGCCGATCCGGTGGTCGCCGCCCGGAAGCTGGCCGGGTCGGAACTGCCCGTCACACTGCAGCCCGGCTTCCCGCACCTGCGCATGTGCGTCACGGCGACGCCCTCCGACGCCCCGGGCGACCGGCTCGCGCGCTTCCACGGCGTCCTGCGGACCGCGGGGGTCTCCCCGCACGCCGACACGGCCGTGTTGCGCACCGCGCTCGGGCTGGTGTGGGCCGGCGCGCTGCCGTCCGGGCAGGAGGCGAGCCTGCTGCTGAACCAGCTGGGTTCCGACACCCACCGCGCGGCCGGCACCCGGGACCTGCTGATCGAGGCCGCCCTCGCCGCGCCCGCGGACGACCCCGGCGTCCCGGTCCTCGCCACCGACCTGCTGCGCTGCTTCAGTACGGAACTGCGGCCCGGGCAGCGTTCGGCCCTGCTCCTGCTGGAGTTCGCGGGCCTGCTCGGCACCGAGGGCGAGGGCGAGCAGTGGGTCGACCGGGTGCTGGCGCTGCGGGACTCGGCGACCGAACCCGTTCCGGACACGGTGACCGAGCGGGTCCACGGCGCGCTCGCCCGGCGGCTGTTGGAGGGGACGGCTCCCGAGAACGAGGTCTACTCCCTGGCCAGGTCGGCCGAGCCCGGCCTGCTCGCGGCGTACGAGCGCGTCGGGCGCTCGGACCGCGTGGGCGACCGGCTGCGGACCGTGCCGTCGTACGTCGCCGCCCGCTTCTGCGACTGGAGCGCCTACCCCGGCACCCACCCCGACTGGGACGCCACGCGCACCACCCTGCTGACCAAGGTGCTGCGGCCGGTCGTGCGGGTACTGCCCGCCGAGGACCACGCCGAGATCGAGGCGGCGCTGGGCCGCGCGGGGCGGGGCAAGCTCGACGCGTGGCGTTCCTGGAACCGTCCCGGCGCGCTCGGGCGGCTCGCGGGACGGCTGTCCGGGCGCGGCCGGCGCGCCGAGCCGGCCGCCGGATGGCCCGGGGACATCGAGCCGCCGTCCGGGGGAGGCCACAGATGAGCGTCAACGTCATGACAGCGGTGTTCCCGGTGTTCGGCTGGACCGCGCTCGTCGCCGCCGGGGTGTGTCTGGGCAGCGCGCTGTGGCAGTTCCTGTGGATCGGTGGGAGCGCCGTCTGGCGCGGGCTCGGGCCCTGGCAGACCGGCCGCGCCGACCACCGCGTACCGCTCGTCGGACCGGGCGAGCCCGCTCATCTCGGGTACTGGTGGCGGCAGTTGCGCGTGGACGCGGTGTCGGCCGCGGGCTACGGGATGCGGGTGATCTGGACGGCGTTCTCCGACCCGTGGCTGGAGCGGATCACCCGGAACCTGTTCCGCGGCCGGCGCCCCTCCGGCAAGCCCGGCGAGATGCCGGCCACCCGCTTGCTCATGATGGTGTTCGTGGCGCCCGGCACGGTCGTGGGCGCGTTCGTGGCCGCCGTGGTCGCCACCGTCCTGCTCGGCGCCGTACTGGCCGTCTTCGCGCTGCTGCTCGCCCTGGTGTGGCTGGGCTGCGCGGCGGCCGTGCCGGTGTTGCGGGGTGTGGAGCGCGGCTGGGCGCTGGCCCGGGGCATCCGCGTCAAGTGCCCCTACCCCGGCTGCTACCGGCCCGTCCCGCTGGCCGTGCATCGTTGCCCGAACTGCCGGGCGCCGCACGGTGAGTTGCGGCCCGGCCGGTACGGCGTGCTGTGGCACGTCTGCACGTGTGGGCACCGGCTGCCTGCGACCCGGCTCGCGGGGCGGGAGCGGCTGACGGCCCTGTGCCCGCACTGCGACCGGTACCTGCCGGAGACGGTCGGCACCACGCGCGTCGTGCACGCGCCGCTCGTCGGCGGCACCTCGTCCGGCAAGACGATGCTGATGGCGGCCATGGTGGAGGGGCTGCACGCCTGGGCGCGGCGCGGCGACCTCACGGTCGAGTACGCCTCCGCCGACGACCGCCGCGCGCACGTCGACCTCAGCCAGGAGCTGAACAGCACCGGTTGGGCGCACGCGACGACCGGCGGGCAGCCGCGCGCCCTGATGCTGACCGTGAGCCGCGGGCGGCGGCGCAGGCTGCTGTATCTGTACGACCCGATGGGCGAGTCGGTGAGCGACGCCGAGCGGGTGCGGGCCCAGCAGTACCTCGCGCACGCGGACGGCGTCGTGCTCGTCGCCGACGTGCTGGCCGATCCCAAGGTGCGGGGCCGGCTCGGCGCCGACGACGCCGCGCGGGCCGGGGCGGCGCGCCCCTCGGCGCAGGGGCCGTGGGAGACGTACCAGCGCCTGACGGGCGAGCTCGCGGCCCTGACCGGCCGGCGCGGACGGCTGTCCGTGGCCGCCGTCGTCACCAAGCGGGACGTCCTCGACCAGTTGGTCTCGCTGCCCGTGCCCGGTGCGCGGATCGACGGCTGGCTGGCGGAGATCGGGCTCGGCGGGCTGGTCCGGGCCCTCGGCCACGACTTCCGTGCGGCGCGTTACTGGGCCGTGAGTGCCCGTGCGGCCACCGGGACCGGCCCGCTGGAGAGCGAGCAGCGCCGGGCAGCCGAGCCGGTGCTGTGGCTGCTCGCGGCCTCGGGGCTCGGGACCGGTGCGCTGCTCGGGCCGGGCGGCGCCGGCGGCAAGGAGCGCAGGATCAGACTGCGCGCGAACACCGAACGGGAGAAGAGCCCGGCATGACCAAGGTGACACCAGCCATCGGACGCGGACGGCGGATGGCGGCGGGCCTGTTCGTCGCCTCCCTCGTCCTGACGACGGGCGCCGCGGCGTACGCCGTATGGCTGCTGCTGCCGTAAAGACCGCTTCACCACTCCACGAAAGGACACCGAGTGAGCGACATTCCCGGCGGGCCCATGGCCAACCGGCCGGTTCACTTCATCTGGCTCCTCGACTGCTCGTACTCGATGCAGGGCGAGAAGATCGCCCGGCTCAACTACGCCATCCGGGAAGCCGTTCCGGAGATGCGGTCGGTGGCGCACGACAACCCCGCGGCGCAACTGCTGCTGCGCACCATCACCTTCTCCACCACGGCCCGGTGGCACCACCAGACGCCGGTCCCGGTCGACGACTTCACCTGGCAGGACGTCGAGGTGGACGGTATGACCAACCTCGGCGAGGCGCTGAACCTGGTCTCGCGGGAGCTGCAGAGCCCGCCGATGCCGGAGCGGGCGCTGAAGCCGGTGCTGGCGCTGGTGTCGGACGGCGTGCCCACGGACGACTGGAAGGCGGGCCTGAAGGCGATCGACGCGACGCCGTGGGGCCGCAAGGCGGTGCGGGTCGCCATCGCGATCGGCGCGGACGCGGACCGTGGCGTGCTGCAGGAGTTCCTCGGCAACCCCGAGCTCCAGCCGCTGGACGCCAACAGCCCCAAACAGCTGGCGGCGGCCATCCGGTGGGCGTCCACGGCGGCGGTGAAGGCGGCCTCGCAGCCGGTGGCGGGCTCGGCGGACCCGGCCGTCACGATGGTGAAGCAGCCGTACGCGCCGCCGGTCCTGGACGACGACGATGACGACGACGTGTGGTGACGCTCGGGGTGCGACGTTGGGAGACGCTGGGCGACAGCGTCCAGGGCGTCGGCAAGCGGTGCAACCAGGACTGGTACGCCTGCGAGGGCGCCGGTTCCGGCGACGACCCGCTCGTCCTGGCGGTGGCCGACGGGCACGGCTCGGCCGCGCACGCGCGCAGCGAGCTCGGTGCCCGGTTCGCCGTGGACCGCTTCACGAACCTCGCGGCCTCCTTCGGCCGGGCGGCCCGCGACTGCCATGAACCCGGGCGGCTGGCACGGCTGATGGCGTATGCCCGGGACGGCTTCCCGCGCGCCCTGGTGCACGACTGGCGGGAGGCGGCGCTGGGTCACTGGACGCGGCACCGCCCGGTGGCCGACGACGGGGCGCGGGAGCCTTCGTGCGACGAGAAGCTGGTGCTGTACGGCACGACGCTGATCGGTGCCGTGCTCACGCCGTGGCTGTTCGTGGCCTGGCAGATCGGCGACGGGGACCTGGCGGTGGTCGAGCACGACGGCGCGCTGCGCCGGCCGCTGGCCCCCGCCCAGGAGGACCTGGGCGACGAGACGGAGTCCCTGTGCGGCCGTGAGGCCTGGCGGGCGATGCGGATGCACTGGGCGCCGGTGTTCGACGAGGCACGCACGCCGCGGCTGGTGGTGCTGTCGACGGACGGGCTGTCGAAGAGCTTCGCGTCGGCCGACGGCTACCGGGAGTTCGTGACGGGTCTCGACGGCCGCCTGACCGCGGAGGGCAGTGCGGAGGTACGGGCCGCGCTGCCCGGCTGGCTGCGGCAGGCCTCGCGGTACTCCGGGGACGACACGACCCTGACGGCCGCGCTGCGCCGCACGCACGCGGTACGGGACACCCTCCCCATGGACCCCACGGAACCCATGGAAACGGAACGGAAGACGGAGACGTAGATGAGCGGCATGCTCGACAGCGGTATGCGCCTGACCGCGGAGAACGGCGACGAGGTCGAGGTCGTCGACATGCTGGGCGCGGGCGGCCAGGGCGAGGTGTACCGGGTCAGGACACCGAGCGGGGAGAAGGCCCTCAAGTGGTACTACCCGACGTGCGCGACGCCGGACCAGGAGGCGATCGTACGGGAGCTGGTGTCCCGGGACTTCGATGACGACCGGTTCCTGTGGCCACAGGCGTACGTGCCGGCGTACCGCGGTTCGTTCGGGTACCTGATGGGGCTGCGTCCGCAGCGCTTCAAGGGACTGCCCGCGCTGTTCCGGCGCCAACTGCGCACCAGCACGAGAGCGTTGCTGACGGCGTGCCTGTACACGGTGGAGGCGTACCAGGCGCTGCACTCGCGCGGGATCGCCTACCGGGACATCTCCTGGGGCAACATCTTCTTCGACCCGGACACCGGTGACGTGCTGGTGTGCGACAACGACAACGCGGTGGTGGAGGGGGACGCCACCGGCATCTCGGGGACGATGGAGTTCATGGCGCCGGAGCTGGTGCGCGGCGATCCGGGCGCGCGGCCGGGCACCCAGTCCGATCTGCACTCGCTCGCCGTGCTGCTGTTCATGCTGCTGATGAACCATCATCCGCTCAAGGGCAAGCGGGAGCTGGGCATCCACTGCCTGGACGAGGCGGCGGAGCGCAAGCTGTACGGCAAGAGCCCGCTGTTCGTCTTCGACCCGGCCGACGACTCCAACGCGCCCGACCCGATGGAGCACACGACCGTGCTGGCCACCTGGGACGCGGCGGCCGGGACGCTGCGGGAGCTGTTCCGGCGCGGCTTCACGACCGGCCTGCGCGACCCGGCGGCCCGGGTGCGCGAGTCGGAGTGGCGTGACGCGCTGCGGGCGGTGCTGGACTCCGTGGTCGAGTGCGCCTCCTGCGGGCGGCAGAACATGACGGAGCCGGGCGAGAACCCGCCGGCGCGCGCCTGCTGGGGCTGTGGCGCCCAGCTGGTGCTGCCGCCGCGGCTGACGGTGACCACGCCGCCGCCGCGCGCGGAGCACCACATCCGGCTGCGGCGGGCGGCCCGGGTGCAGGCCCACCATCTCCTTCCGGAGCCGACCCGGCACGACTGCTCCGACGAGACCCTGGTCGCCGAGCTGGTCGAACACCCCTCCAAGCCGGGCCGCTTCGGCATCACCAACCGCTCGAAGGAGCCCTGGTCGGCCACCCGCTCCGACGGCACCCCGCAGCAGATCGACCCCGGCCAGACGGTTCCGCTGCGCTCAGGCCTGGAGCTGGATCTGGGGGCCGGGGTGCGGGCGGTGGTCCGGGCGAAGTGATCCCGGGCGGCCTGTGACGCGGGGCGCCCCGCGTCACAGGCGCTCGTGATCAATACACCTGGGGCCGGCGTCACAGGCCGAGGATTCGGCCGAGTTCCTGGGCGAGGGCGAGGCCGCCGCTGCCCGCCGCGACGCCGATGCTGATGGTCTCCAGGGCGGAGCGGATACGGCCGCGGTCGGCGGGCCGCCCCTCCTGCCCGGCCTGCACCAGCTCGCCCTGGATGACCTCCGCCTGAGTGACGAGCGCCGGGTTCTCGCCGCGCAGCCGCTCCACCAGCTGGTCGGCCACGCGCAGGACGGCGGCCGCGTCCATCCCGTTGTTGACCTCGATACGGCCGTGGTCGCCGAGGTTGGCGGGGCCGTTGACGTTGTTGATGTTGTACGTGCTCATGTGCCGACTCCTGTTCCGGCCCGGGTCAGGGCTTGGGTCAGGGCTTGGGCGGGGTGCCGCCGCCCGGACCCGAAGGCCCGTTCCCCTGTGGGCCGTTCGGGTTGTTGATCTGGCCGTGAGGGCCGATGTTGCTCGGGCCGTTGACGTTGTTGATGTTGTAGGTCTGGGTGTTGATGATCTGCTGCGCCTTGTCGAAGGAGCTGGTGTCGACGTTGTGGTCCTTCAGGAAGCGCTCGGTCGCTGTGAGCACGCCCTGCTGGAGTCGGTTCAGGAAGTCCGCCGCGTCGGTGCGCTCGTTGTAGCCCGCCTGGCTCCAGTCGCCGATCCGCTCGCGCAGGCTGCCGGGAGCGCCGCAGTCGTGGATCACATGCTGGTCGGTGATGTCCCGGCGCAGTCTCCTCAGGTACTTGGCGGAGCCGCGCCGCTGCCGGGCCCGCGCACGGATGCGCCGCGGGGCGCCGCGCAGTTCGGGCCAGGTGGACGAGGTGGCGTACCTGACGAGGCTCCACCAGCGGTCGAAGCGGGCCACCGGCAGCCGGTCCAGCCGGTAGAAGCGGGCGCCGAGCGGAGGAATCGCGTAGACGGAGACCTCCCAGGTCAGGCTGGGCCGGTTGAGGATCGCCCGCAGGTACATGGAGACGATGAGCCGCCCGCCCTCGCCGACCCGCTCCAGGCACAGGTGGGTCCGCATGCCGGCGCCGGGGTTCTGCAGGCCCGCCTGGACGAACTGCTTGGGGATCTGGGCGCGCGGCCGCCGGGTGCGGTCGGGCAGCAGTTCGGGCAGCAGATAGGCGTGGCTGCCGAGGACGTAGAGCCGGTTCCTGGCGCGCAGACCGTCCAGGCCGGAGATGGACTCCATCTGGCGGGCCACGTACGTGTGGAGGTCGATCGCGTCGAAGGGGCGCATCGGGAGCTTGCCGCCGCCCGGCGCCTCGGCGGGCTTGCTGACGTCGATGGGCTGCCAGACGACTTCCCTGAGTTCGTCGCCGCTGCCGACGAACGGATTGTCGAGGGCCGCCCTGTCGGCGTACGGCAGGACGTTGGCGCGCTTGAGCTCGTGCAGCCAGGCCTCCGCCTGCGGTTCCACGGGCGGAGCGAGCGTCTCCGCCTTGTCCGGGTCCCGGAACACGTGCTGCGCCGTCGCGCGGGCCCTGGACTCCGCTCGGTGGACCAGCCACCACGCGGCCGCGAGGACGCCCAGCGGGCCGTAGATCCCGACCTGGGCGACCGATCCGTGGCCGCTGACGAGTCCCCAGAGGGCGACCAGTACGGCGGTCACCAACGCGGCGCCCAGCCCGGCCAGTTGGCGGTCGAGCGCGGCGCGGCGGCGTACGGCCGCGCGCGCGTGCCGGGCGAGGGCCACGAAGTTGATGCCGAGGGACAGCCCGATCGCGGTCAGCCGGTCGCCGGTGAGTTCGCGGTCGACCTCGTGGGCGAACGCGTCGTCGAGATGGACCGACGCGCACAGCCGTCGTGTCACTCCGTCCTTGCGGTACTGCGGCAACGACGGCAACGCTCTGCCCGCCACGGTGACCTGCCCTTCCCCCACGATCTCGCGCGCTTCACCCTAGGGACAACCGGCGCCGCTTGTCCCGGAGTTCACGCGAGTCGACCCGAGGGAGTCGCACGCCGTGGTCAGCGGCCCGGCGTCCCCAGGGCACGCCGGCGCGGGTCCCGGCCGCTCGCGGCGAGGGCACGGTCGAACACGGGTGCGTCGTCCGGCAGCGGTACAGGGTCGGCGAAGCCGTCGTACTGCCGGTAGAGGTCGCCGTGGGTGACGACCACGTCGAGGATCAGGCGGGCGGCGCCGTCCGAGACGCGGAACTCCTGGCCGGTGGCCGTGGCGACGTCCCAGCCGTGCACGGCCGTCTCCTTGATGATCATTGAGGCGAGCTCGGGGGCGGGCAGGCTCCCCATGCCCAGGTCCACCTCGCCCTCCCACACCGCCGGATCGGCCCAGGCGGCGACCGCGCGGTCCAGCTGGGCGGCGTACGCCTCGGCCCAGTCATTCTCGGCGGCGAAGTCGCGGGCGGTCAGCTCCTCGGGGAGCTGCTTGCGCAGGGCGCGGTGCTCCAGGCCGTGCGAGGTGTACAGGACCCAGTGGTTGACCAGGGCGCGGACGTCCCAGTCGGAGCAGTGGGTGGGATCGCCGAGCCGCGCGGCCGTGACACCGCGCGCGACGCGGGCCGCCTCGGCGGCGCATTCGGTCATGTACGGGTAGAGGTCGTCCTTGTTCATGCACGTCACGCTAAGGAGGGCGTGCCGAGACCGCTTGAACAAACGCGACACACCTACGCTCCTCGTATGACCGCGACCTTCTACGCCGTGACGCTCGACTGCCCCGACGCCGATCAGCTGGCCCGCTTCTACCAGGGCTTTCTCGGCGGGCGACGGATCGTCTTCGACGAGGGCGACGTCGCCGTACTCGTCCTGGAGGGCGGGAGCGTACGGCTGCACTTCCAGCGGGTGGGCAATCCGCGGCCGCTCCGCTGGCCGGACCCGGCCGCCCCGCGCCGCCAGCATCTGGAGTTCGCCGTGGACGAGGGCCTTCAGGAGATGGAGCGGCGGCTCGAACGGCTCGGTGCGCTCGTGCCCGAGCAGCAGCCCGGCGGCGACCGGTTCCGGGTGTTCGTCGACCCCGCCGGTCATCTGTTCTGCCTGGCACCGCGTGAGACCACCCAGCTCACGCAGGAGATGCTCGATTCGGCGCTTCCGACAGCTACTCGGTCAGCTCCACCAGCTTGAGCACGGTGTTCCAGTTGCGGCTGGTGGCGATCACGCCCTTGTTCAGCCGGGGCTTGGAGAGGTGCTCGGCGAGCTTGGAGCGGCCCAGACCGTTCGGGGCGTAGAGGTAGAGGGCGCGGTCGCCGAGGCGGAACTCCTCCGGGAGGTAGGCGGCTCGGTCGATCTCCGCGAAGCGTTCGGCGTCGACCGGGGCGGAGAAGTACGTGACGTGCAGCTGCTTGGCCTCCAGCTCGGCGGCCGGGAAGGGGCAGGCCTCGGCGACCGCCTTCAGATAGGCGTGGTCGCGGACGATCACGTCGACCGTGAAGCCGAAACGCTTCTCGATCGCCTGCGTGAGCTCGGCGGCCAGGGACTCCTCGTCGCCGTGGTCGCCGGTGAACACGGCCTGGCCGCTTTGCAGATAGGTACGGACGCCCGTGTGGCCGAGGCCCGCCAAGAGCGCGCGCAGTTCGGCCATCGGCACCTTCTTGCTGCCGCCCACGTTGATTCCGCGCAGCAGCGCCGCATACCTCGTCGTCATCCGCACACGATAAGGCGGCCGTCGTGCCCCGTGGGGGTGGGCACGACGGCCGTGTCCGCGCGGGCGGACTGTGCGGAACTCTGGCCGATGCGGAGGGCGAGATTCAACCGCAGCACGCACCTGTGACTCATTCAACAGGTTCTCGTCACGGCAAAGCGGGGCACGGACGGCGGACCGGACACTCTGCTCGTCGTCCCCGAGAAGGCCAGGTAGATGTAAGGGACCATCATCCTCCCCAGTGGGGAGAGCCCGGGGGCCGAGGGGATGATTCGGGCCCGTCATGCTTCACCGGGCAGCACGACGAGATGGCTTTATCCGGCCCATACCTTCGAAGCGAAAGGTGGCGGCAGGGGGCTGCCACCGCTCACAAGGGGGCAAGCCCGTCATGGGGAACGGAGATACACGGGTACGGGGGTTGGCCGCCCGGGCCGGCGGTTGGAGTGCCCAGCATCGATGGGCTGCCGTCGGCATCTGGGTGCTGTTCGTCGTCCTGGCGATGGGGCTCGGGTCGGCGGCGGGGCGGGTCGATGTCGACCAGAGCGACGGGCTGCCGGGCGAGACGCACACGGCCGCCCGGATCATCAAGGACGCCGGGATCGACGAACCGGCCAGTGAGACCGTACTGATCCAGGCGAAGGACGGCGGCGTCAAGGCCACGGACGCCGAGTTCCGTGCCGCGGTCACCGCGGTCATGGAGGCCGTGGACAAGACCGGCAAGGTCACGGACGTGACTTCGCCGTACGACACGGACACGATCTCGAAGGACGGCCGCAGCGCGCTGGTGCAGTTCGACATGCGCGGCGACTCCGACACCGCGGGCGAGCGGGTCGAGCCGGTGCTGAACGCCGTCGAGGACGTCCAGAAGGACCACGAGTCGCTGCGGATCGAGGAGATCGGCGGCGCCAGCATGATGAAGACGTTCGACGACGCGTTCGGCGACGACTTCCAGAAGGCCGAGTACTCCGCCGTGCCCGTGGCCCTCGGCATCCTGCTCATCGCCTTCGGCGCGCTGGTGGCGGCCCTGCTGCCGGTGCTGCTGGCGATCACCGCGATCATGGCGACGATGGGCCTGATGGGCCTGGTCAGTCATGTGATGCCGATGAGTGAGACCGCCAATTCCGTGATGCTCCTGGTCGGTCTGGCCGTAGGCGTCGACTACTGCCTGTTCTACCTGCGCCGCGAGCGCGAGGAACGCGAGGCGGGACGGGACCCCCAGACGGCGCTGCGGGTGGCCGCCGCCACCAGTGGCCGCGCGATCATCGTCTCGGGTGTCACGGTGTGCGTGGCGATGGCGGGCATGCTGTTCACCGGGCTCGCCGAGTTCGAGGCCATGGGCCTGGCGTCGCTGATGGTCGTGGCGGTCGCCATGGTCGGATCGGTGACCGTGCTGCCCGCGCTGCTCTCACTGCTGGGCGGGCGGGTCGAGAAGGGCCGTATTCCGTTCCTGCGGCGGCGTCGCCGGGGCGGCGGCAACGACGAGAGCCGGTTCTGGACGGCCGTACTGAAGGGCGTGCTCGCGCGGCCCGTCATCTCGGTCGTCGTGGCGGCCGGCGCACTGCTCGCGATCGCCGCGCCGGCGGTCGGCATGAAGACGCAGAACCTCACCCTGGACCAGGAGTTCGGCGACTCGCTGCCGATCGTGCAGACGTACAACCGGGTCAACGACGCCTTCCCGGGCGGCTCCGAGCCGGCCGAGGTCGTCGTCAAGGCGGACGACATCAACGCGCCCGAGGTACGGGGCGCCCTGGCCGAGTTCAAGGAGCGGGCGGTCGCTTCCGGCGCCTCGCGCGGCCCGGTCGAGATCAAGCTGCACGACAGCCAGAACCTCGCCTTCGTCTACGTCCCGCTGGTCGGCGGCTCCGACCTGGACAAGGCCGGCGAGAACCTGGAGAAGCTGCGCGACGAGGTGCGGCCCGCCACGCTCGGCAAGGTCGACGGCGTCGAGGCGCCGATCACCGGACAGGTGGCCGGGTCGAAGGACTTCAACGACCAGCTGGCCGGAGCCGTCGTCCCGGTCTTCGCGTTCGTCGTGGTCTTCGCCTTCGCGCTGATGCTGCTGTCGTTCCGCTCGCTGACGATCGCGATCACCTCGATCGTGCTCAACCTGCTGTCTGTGGGCGCGGCCTACGGCATCCTCGTCGGGGTCTTCCAGCACGGCTGGGGTGCCTCGCTGGTGGGTGCGGAGGGCGTCGGCGCCATCATCACCTGGCTGCCGCTGTTCCTCTTCGTGATCCTGTTCGGCCTGTCGATGGACTACCACGTGTTCGTGGTCTCGCGGATCCGCGAGGCACGGATGCGCGGCCGTACGACGAACGAGGCCATCAAGCACGGTGTGGTCACCACCGCCGGTGTCGTGACCAGCGCCGCGGTGATCATGGTCGCCGTCTTCGCGATCTTCGGCACGCTGTCCATGCAGTCCATGAAGCAGATGGGCGTCGGCCTCGCGGCCGCGGTGCTCATCGACGCGACGATCATCCGGGGTGTGCTGCTCCCCGCGGTGATGGCGCTGCTCGGCGAGCGCAACTGGTACCTGCCGAAGTGGCTGCACCGGATGCCGGACCTCACCCACGACGAGTCGCCCGAGGCCGTGGCCCGGCCCGTGGCCCGGGACGACGAGGGTGAGCGACTGGGGGTCTGAACGGCTCCGCGAGGGTGTGAACCCGTCACATAAGGGTGCGAACCCTTCATGACCGAGGGCCCGTTGACTCCGGGGGAGTCAACGGGCCCTCTTCTCGCGCGTGTTACGCGGGCAGTTCGGCCTCGATGAGGTCGGCCGCTCGCTTCGTGCCGCCCTCCTGGGCCATCTCCGCCTGGATCTCCTGCAGCCGCCGGGCGACCTCGGGGTCGTCGACCAGCGCGAGGGCGGCCTCCCGCAGGGCCTCGGCGGTCGCCTCCTCGGTCGGAAGGTGGCGGGCGACGCCGAGGCCCTGGAGCATGTCCGCGTTGCCGAACTGGTCCACGCCCTGCGGTACGGCGATCATCGGCGTGGCCGTGGCCAGGCCCTCCTGGCTGCCGCCCGCACCGGCGTGCGTGACGAACAGGTCGGCCTGCTTCAGGATCGTCAACTGCGGTACCCAGGACCGCACTTCGACGTTCGCCGGTACGTCGCCCAGCTCGGCGGGGTCGACGTGCTTGCCGATCTGGAGCACCAGGTGCCAGCCCGGCAGATCGCCGAAGGCCTCGACGCACTCCCGGTAGAAGTCCGGCAGCTTGGTGAAGGCGGACCCGAGCGAGACGAGGACCACCTTCTCGGCGCCGGCGGGCCGCTGCCAGTCGCCCTCCGCGCCGCGGTCGCCCTGGCAGGCGCCGACGAAGGTGTGCACGGTCTCGTCGACCCGGTCGGCGTTCGGCTGCAACGCCCTGGGGATCAGGACGAGGGAGCGGGCGGGACGGCCGAGGAACGGGTCCGGGTGCTCGGTGATCCCGTTCTCCTCCAGCCAGGCATGGAAGCGGGCGTAGTAGGCCTGTCCGCGCTCGGTCTTCTTCGGCTCCTCCCACATCGGCTCGGCGACCTCCTCCTCATAGCCGTCCCAGGCGACGAGGTTCGGTGACAGGGAGATCGCGGGCACGCCCCAGCGGTGGGCGAGGACACGGGCCGGGTAGGAGGTGATGTCGTGCAGCACGAGGTCGGGTTCGTCGCCCTCGTACGCCTCGATCAGCTGCGGGAGCGCCTGGATCGCGTCGGCCAGGAAGGGCTCCACGTTGTCCAGCAGGGTGGTGCCCCAGGCCGCCGGGTCGTCGTCGGGCGAGGGCAGCGTCGACGTCCAGAGCTTCACCTCGGCACCGGTCCCGGCGACCTTCTCGGCGAACACGGGCGGAATGGCGTACGTGACCCGGTGCCCGCGCGCGACGAGCTCGCGGATCACCTCGAGGCTCGGGTTCACGTGGCCGTGGGCGGCGATGGAGAACATGGCGATGTGGGCGCGGGGGGTGGTCATGGTGTCGACAGTAGACGAGACGAGACGTCTCGTGCAACTGAATATCCGGGACTGCCGGTCACTCGCCGGGGCAGTCCACGGCAGCCTCCTCCACGCGGCGGCCGTCCGGGCCCGTGACGGTGACCGGCACGGGATCGCCCCCGGGGTCGGCGACGTTTCGCGCCCCCACGGCCGTGCAGATCAGCTGGGCTGCCGCGAGGTCGTTCACCTCGGCGGACAGTTCGAGGGAAACCCGGTCGCCCCGCGTGGACACCTTCACGAGGTCCGGCGTCTCCGCCGCTTGCGGCACCTGCGCGGCGAGGCCCGACGGCAGCGGGGACGGGACGGCCGTCGGCAGCGGTCCGGGCGACGGCAGCAGCGTGGTCAGGCGCTTGGCGCGTTCCGCGTCGGTCGGGCCCTGGAGCAGCACGTCCACGGCCGACGCGACGTCGACCGGGGCGACGGTTCTGCGGGGGACTGCGACCAGGGTGCCGTCCGCCACGAAGTAGACCCGTACCGTCGGCACGATCCCGCTCGCGGGCCCGCCCACCTCCACCACGCCGGTCGCGGGGATGCCGCAGGAGACGAGGGCGGAGAGCGCCGGCAGCACCAGCGACGCGAATCGGCATACAGCTCTCAAGATCGGTCCTCCTGCGGCAACGTGTCCCGCCACAGCGGGAGTTCGACGCTGAAGACGGCGCCGCCCTCCGCACGGTTCGCCGCCCGGACGGTGCCGCCGTGCACCCGGACGTTCTCCGCGGTGATGGCGAGGCCCAGGCCGCTGCCCTCGGTCCGGGTGCGGGCGGTGTCGGACTTGTAGAAGCGCTCGAAGACGTGGGGCAGCACGTCGCCCGGGATGCCGGGTCCGCTGTCCAGCACTTCGATCACGGCCGACCCGGGGTCTTCGCCCTCGTACAAGCGCAGTTCGACCGGTCGGGCGCCGTGCCGGAGGGCGTTGCCGACGAGGTTCGCGACGATCACGTCGAGGCGGCGCGGGTCGACCCGTCCGCGCAGGGCGTCGGGCGGCGGCAGCCGGGTGTCGACCAGGTCGGTCCAGGCGCGGGAGGCGAGCGTGCGCCGCAGCGACTCGGCGAGGTCGATCTCGTCCAGGTGCGGCACGGCCGCGCCCGCGTCGAAGCGGGAGATCTCCATCAGGTCGTCCACCAGCCGGGTCAGTTTCACGGTCTCCTCGCTGATCAGCCGGACCGCGGTGGCGGTGTCGGGGTCGAGGCCGGCGGCGTCCTCGTCGAGGACGTCGGTGACCGCCGACATGGCGGCGAGCGGGGTGCGCAGTTCGTGCGAGACGTCCGCGGCGAACCGGCGGGCCCTGGCCTCCATGCCGCGCAGTTCGGCGACCGACTCCTCCAGGGCGGCGGCGGTCTCGTTGAACGTGTGGGACAGGTCGGCGAGTTCGTCGGAGCCCTCGACCGCGAGCCGGGTGTCCAGCCGCCCCTCGGCGATGCTGCGGGTGGCGTGGCGCAGTGCGCGCACCGGCCGCAGCACTCCGCGGGCGGCGAGCAGCGCGAGCAGCACGGCGAGGCCCAGGGCGGGCACGGTGGCCCGTTGGACGGCGCTGACCAGGGCGTCGACGTACGCCTGTTCCGTGGCCTGCGGCACCGCCAGGAAGACCTGCACGCCGGACGCGATCCGGCCTTCCTCTTCGGGCATGGCGTAGATGACCGACATGCCGACGACGAGGGAGGTGTGGTCGCCGCTGTTCACCCGCTGGAAGACGGTGGCCGTGCTGGAGTCGACGGCCTCGCGCAGGTCGGACGTCAGTTCCGCGAACGGGTCGTCGGGGGCGGAGGTGGCGCTCAGCCCGTCGTAGGCGACCAGCACCCGCCAGGTCCCGGACGGTTCGGCGGCGGCCACGTCGGACGCGAACCGCCGCAGTTCGGCCTCGCCCGGGGGAATGCCGAGCTCAGGGGCGAACCGGTCCACGTGGGTGCGCAGCAGTTTGATCACGGTGTCCTGGCTCTGCTGGAGGACTCCGGTGCGTGCCTCCCGGAAGGTCAGGGCGCCGGTGGTGGCGGCGGTGAGCGCGGCGACGAGGGCGAACGCCACCACCAACCGCATGCGCAAGCCCCGCAGTTGCGGGGCTCTGACCCGGGTTCTCGCCGAGAGCCTCACCGGGAGGCGAACCGGTAGCCGAAACCGCGCACGGTCTGGATGTAGCGCGGCTCGCGCGGGGGTTCGCCCATTTTGGCGCGCAGCCGTTTGACGCAGGCGTCCACCAGGCGCGCGTCGCCGTGGAAGCTGTGCTCCCAGACCGCCTCCAGGAGTTGCTGCCGGCTGAACACCTGGCCGGGCGAGGCGGACAGGGTCAGCAGCAGCCGCAGTTCGGAGGGGGCGAGCGCGACCGGCTCGCCCTGCCAGGTGACCGAGAGCCCGGCCCGGTCGATGGCCAGGTCCCCGTGTGTGTCGATCTTCGGTATGCCTTCGTCGGCGGGCGCGCCGGCCGCCCGGCGCAGCACGGCACGGATGCGCGCCTCCAGCACCCGGGCCTGTACGGGCTTGACCACGTAGTCGTCGGCCCCGGCCTCCAGCCCTACGACGATGTCCTCGTCGTCGCCCCGCGCGGTCGCCATGATGATCGGCAGTGTCTGGTCGAGGGCGCGCATCCCCCGGCACACGTCCAGGCCCGGCATGCCGGGCAGCATCAGGTCCAGCACCACGACGTCCGGCCGGAACGACCGCAGCCGCTCCAGCCCGTCCTCCCCCGTCTCGGCGGCGGCGACCTCGTGGCCCTGACGACGCAGCGCGAGGCCGACACCCTCCCGGACGGCGCGGTCGTCTTCGATCAGCAGAACTCGTGGCATGTGCTCAGTATCGATCCTTCAACAAACCTCCGTTACCAATTCGTTGCCATTCGAACCAGGTCCGATCACATGCCCGTCACAACCTGAACGACCATGACCGCGCACAAAACAACCCCGTCCCGCAGCCGCCGCCGTACGAACGGCCCCGCGCACGCGTCGGCGCGCGGCCGGAAGGGGCAGGTGTGGGGCGGTCTGGCCGCGCTGACCGTCCTGGGTGCCGCCGGTTTCGCGGCCGTGGGATGGACGTCTCCGCAAGACGCTCCGAAGGACTCCCGCTCCACCGAGCAGGCCAAGCCGGTCGAATCCAGCACGGCCCCCGCCGCACGGCCGACGCGCAGCCCCAAGCCCTCACCCAGTCCGTCCACGCCCGTCAAACCCACCATCCCGGCCACGGGCCCGGGCACCTTCACCACCGCGTCCGGCACCAGCGCCAAGGCCGGGACGGGTACGACCCTGCGTTACCGGGTCGACGTCGAGGACGGCATCGATCTGTCCGCCGCGGACGTCGCCGAGCAGGTGGAGCGCGTTCTGGCCGACCGGCGCGGCTGGACGGCGGACGGTGACTCGGCGTTCCAGCGGGTCGCGGGCGGCGCCACCGACTTCGCCGTACGGGTCGCGACGCCCGGGACCGTGGACAAGATCTGCGGGCAGTACGGGCTGGACACCGGCGGCGAGCTCAACTGCAGCGTGTCCGAGAACGTGATGGTCAACCTCGAACGCTGGCTGCTGGCGACTCCCGTCTACGCCAAGGACGTGACGGCCTACCGAGCGCTGATCATCAACCACGAGGTCGGCCACTTCCTCGGCCACGGCCACGTCGACTGCCCCGGCCCGGGGAAACCGGCCCCCGCGATGATGCAGCAGATCAAGGGGATGCACGGTTGCGTGCCCAATGTCTGGCCGTACGACGAGGAGGGGCGGTACATCACCGGGCCTGCCATTCCCTGAAGCGGGCTCAGCGCTGGTACCGGGCGAGCACCAGGTTGCCGTCCTCTTCAAGGCGTTCGCGCAGCTCCTCCAGCCCGATCGCCCCGCTGTAGTACTCCTGGAACGCGGGTGTGGCGACCTTGTCCTTCCACTCCGGATAGCCCCGGACCGACTGTGCGGGCGCCGGTCGCAGATGCGCGGCGAGGGCGGTGCCGGTGGCCCAGCCGTCCTTCGCGGTGTGCAGGGCGGGGTCCTTGAGGGCCTGGGTGCCGGTGGGCAGCATCCAGTCGCCCAGGGCCAGCCGGACCATGTTCCGCGGCCGGAGCAGGAAGTCGATGAACTCCACGGCCTCCTTCTTGTGCGGGCTGTCCTCGGCGACGGACAGGGTCTGCGGGCTGACGCCCTGGGTGAGCCCGTCGGCGCCGGCCGGGGCGGGCAGCACCTGCCAGTCGAAGCCCTTCGGTGCCTGCTGGGCGATCTGCTGGCGGTACGAGAACCCGAGCGGGACCATCGCGTACTTGCCGCCGAAGAAGCCGGGCAGGGTGTCGGATCCGCCGCTGCCGAGGGTGGTGGGTGAGGCGCTGCGGTCGGTGTTCGCCTGGTCATGGATGGTGCGGGGCACTGTCTCGTCGGCTTTTCCGAACCTGACGGTGACCTTGCCGTCCGCGCCCCGGTGGAAGAGCCGGCCGCCCGCCGACAGCGACAGGTTGAGCGTGGCGGAGACGGGTTCCTTGAGCGGCCAGGCCACGCCGTACTTGCCGTCGCCGCTGAGCCGCTCGGTGATCCGCCGGAACTCCGGCCAGCTCCACGGCTGTTCAGGCGTGGGGATCCGTACGCCGGACTCCTTCAGCCAGGTGGCGTTGGCGATGAGCACTCGCGGCTCCTGGAGGAACGGCACGCCGTGGATCCCGTCGCCGAAGGTCGCCGTGTCCCAACTGCGCTGCGGGATGTCCGCCTTGAGCCGGGCGGGCAGCAGGTCGGTCAGGTCGGCGAGATAGCCGCCGTAGGCGAAGTCCGCGAGGTCGTCGGAGGCGTCGTGGATGATGTCGGGTGCCTCACCGCCCTCGAAGGAGGTGAGGAGCTGGTCGTGGACGCTGTCCCAACTGCCCTGGACATACTCGATCTTGACGTCCGGATGGGTCGCGTTCCACTCCTTCACGAGCTCCTTGTTTGCCTCGACGGACTCCTCCTGCCAGGCCAGGGACTGGAAGCGGAGGGTGATCCGGCCGCCGCTCGCGGAGTCGCTGCCGCCGCCCGTGCAGCCGGCGAGCAGCAGGACCAGGGCGAGGACGCCCGCGATTCCGACGCGCATCAGCTCTTCACCGCCCCGGCCAGCATGCCGCTCGTGATCCTTCGTTGGATGATCGCGAAGACGACCAGTGAGGGAAGGGTGGCGAGGAAGGCCGCGGCGGCCAGCGGGCCGAGGTCGGCGACGCCCTCCGCGCCGATGAAGTGGGTGAGGACGACCGGCAGGGTCTGCTTCTCGGGCGTCTTCAGCAGCACCAGCGCGAAGAAGAACTCGTTCCACGCGGTGATGAACGCGAACAGCGCCGTCGCCACGATCCCCGGCGCGAGCAGCGGCGCGATCACCGACACCAGCGTCCGCACCCGCCCGGCCCCGTCGACCGCCGCCGCCTCCTCCAGCTCGGCGGGCACGGCACGGACGTACCCCACGAGCATCCACAGCGCGAACGGCAGCGCCCACACGACGTACACCAGCACCAGCCCCGCCAGGGAGTTGATCAGCCGCAGGTTCTTCAGCACCAGGAACAGCGGGATGATCACCAGCACGAGCGGGAACGCCTGGCTGACCACCACCCATCCGGTCGCGGCCTTCGCGAGCCGGCTGCGGTGCCGGGCCATGACGTACGCCAGCGGAGTCGCGATCAGTACGGCGATCAGCGCGGCGCCGAGCGCGGCGAGCAGGGAGTTGCCCGCGGCGCGCAGCAGCGGCTGCTCGTCGAAGGCCTGCCGGAAGTTGTCGAGGGTCGGGTCCTCGGGGATCCAGGTGGGATGCGGACTGCCCAGTTCGCGGGGCGACTTGAAGGCGGTGGAGACCAGCCAGAGGAAAGGGAAGGCGAGGAAGACGAGATACGCGAGCAGGGCGAGGTACTGGCCGACCCGGCTGCCGGTGCTGGTCCTCATGTGTCGTCGCCTCCCTTGAGCCGCCGCACCAGGAAGAGGGCGAGGAGTACGGAGACCACCGCCACCATCACGCAGCCCATCGCTGCCGCGTAGCCGAACTGGCCGTAGCGGAAGGCCTCTTCGTAGGCGAAGAGCATGGGCAGGCGGGTGCGGCCGCCGGGGCCGCCGCTGGTCAGGACGTAGACCAAGGCGAAGGAGTTGAAGTTCCAAATAAAGTTGAGGGCGGTGATCGCGAGGGCGGCGGGGCGAAGGGTCGGCCAGGTGACCGTACGGAAGCGGCGCCAGGCGCCGGCGCCGTCCATCGCGGCCGCCTCGTGGAGTTCGCGCGGGGTGTTCTGCAGGCCGGCGAGCAGGGCGACCGTCGTCTGGGGCATGCCGGCCCAGACGCCGACGACGATCACCGCTGGCAGGGCGGTCGCAAGGCCGCTGAGCCAGTCACGGCCGTCGCCCAGGCCGAGGCCGCGCAGGGTCTCGTTGAGGACGCCCGCGTCCGGGTTGTAGACGAGCCGCCACATCACGCCGACGACCACCTCCGGCATGGCCCAGGGGATGATCGCCAGGGCGCGGGCCAGCCAGCGCAGCTTGAGCTCCTGGTTGAGCAGGAGGGCGAGGCCGAGCGCGAGCAGGAACTGCGGGACGGTCACCCCGACCGCCCAGACCAGGCCGATCCGGAACGACTCCCAGAACAGCGTGTCGTGCAGCAGGTCCCGGAAGTTGAGACCGCCGATCCACTGGGTGGGCTCGGTCCGGCCCGACTGGGCGTCGGTGAAGGCCAGCAGAATCCCGTACAGCAACGGTCCGACGCTCAGCACCAGGATCGGGATCAGCGCGGGCAGGACCAGGAACCAGGCCCCGTGGTCGGGAGGCCTCCGGCCCCCGTCGGCGCGTGGCGCGCCCTGCGCCGACCGCTTCGTCGCGGTCACCACTGTCACGTGATCGGCTCCTTCACCGCGGCTCGTGACGATCTGGACCCGGCGGGCCTCCGTCATGGTCGTGGTGGGGGTATGCCTCGTCAAGGCACCGCGCATGTGGTCCGACCTGTGCGAATGCGAGACTGTCGGGCGAGGTGACGGGATCAGGACAGACGGATGGCGGGAACCCGACGCCGTTCGTCCGAGGCATACGAGGACCGGGAGGCCGAGAGATGGACGAACCACGGGCGCGTGACGTACTGGCCGAGGCCGGCGTACTGCCCGGCCGGGCGCGGGACGCGCGGCTGCTCGCCCTGGGTGAGAACGCGGTGTTCGCCGCCGGTGACCTGGTCGTCAAGGTGGGCCGGGACGCCGAACTCCTCGACCGGGCCCGCCGCGAACAGGACACCGCGGTGTGGCTCGCGGAGGCGGGCGTGCCCGCGGTGCGGGCGGCGGAGCCCAAGGCGCTGCTGGTCGAGGGACACCCGGTGACCGTGTGGCACCGGCTGCCCGATTCCGTACGGCCCGCCGAGCCACGGGATCTGGCCGAACTGCTACGGCTCGTCCACGCCCTGCCCGCCCCTCCCTTCGAGCTGCCGCCCCGTGACCTGCTGGGCGGAGTGGAACGCTGGCTGCGTCTCGCGGGCGACGCGATCGACCCGGCCGACGCGGTGTACCTGCGCGAGCGGCGCGACGGCTTCGCGACGGCCGCGGCGGCGTTGACGCCTCATCTGCCACCGGGCCCGATCCACGGCGACGCCCTCCCCCGCAACGTCCACGTCGGCTCTGACGGACCGGTCCTGGTCGACCTGGAGACCTTCTCCGCCGACCTGCGCGAGCACGATCTGGTGGTCATGGCGCTCTCCCGCGACCGCTATGGGATACCTGCCGCGGCTTACGACTCGTTCACCTCGGCGTACGGCTGGGATGTGCGGGAGTGGTCGGGCTGTTCGGTGCTGCGGGGTGCGCGGGAGACGGCGAGTTGCGCGTGGGTCGCGCAGCATGCGCCGAGCAATCCGAAGGCGTTGGTCGAGTTCGAGCGGCGGGTGGCGTCGTTGCGGGAGGGGGACGAGTCGGTGCGGTGGTATTCGTTCTGAGCGCCCAGGTGACGGCCCTCCTCACACCGGCTCGTCGGCGAACTCCCGCAGGGGCCACCTGCCGTCCACCACCGCTGCCGCGTCGCCCTTGCGCCGCAGGAAGCTCTGGAAGTCCGCCGCCCACTCGGCGTACCACTCGATCTGGCGGCGGTGCAGCTCCGCCGGGCCGAGGGCCGCGACCTTGGGGTGGCGACCGGCTATCGCGCAGGCCAGCCGGGCCGCGGCCAGCGCGTCGGCCGAGGCGTCGTGGGCGGAGTCGAGCGGGACGCCGTACTCCGTGCAGACCGCTTCGAGGTTGCGCTTGCCTCGGCGGTAGCGGTCGGCCCAGCGGTCGATCGTGTACGGGTCGATGACCGGCGCGGGGTCGATGCCGAGGCGCTCCCGCAGGGACGGCAGACCGTGCCTGCGCAGTTCGGCGGAGAGCAGCGAGAGGTCGAAGGCCGCGTTGTAGGCGACGACCGGCACGCCCGTCTTCCAGTACGCCACCAGGACGTCCGCGACGGCGTCCGCCACTTGGTCGGCCGGCCTGCCCTCGGCGGTCGCGCGCTCGTTGCTGATCCCGTGCACCGCGACCGCGTCCGCCGGGATCTCCACGCCCGGATCCGCCAGCCACTCCCGGTGCCCTATGGGCTGCCCGCCCCGGACCTCGATCACGGCCGCCGTGACGATGCGCGCCTCGCGCGGATCGGTCCCGGTCGTCTCCAGGTCGAAGCCGATCAGCAGCTCCTGGTGCCAGCCCATGGGCCGTCCCCCTTCTTGGTGGTGCTTTCCCCCAGTGGTCTCCACGATCCCATGAGCCACTGACAATCAGAGGATGGCATTCCGCTTAGCCGGAGGGACAGTTCAGGACACACAGAGCGAATCCACCCAAGAATTCGGAGATTCCGAGGCCGGCGGCTTCAGGAGACCGGTCGCGAATCCGCCCAAGCCAGCTCGAACTCCTCGCGATAGGTCGGAAACAGTCCAATCTCGTCCGCTTCGCCCGGCTTCACCAGCTTGCCCCCGCCGCGCAGGACCAGCACCGGCGCCTCCATGCCGCGCGACCGGCGCAGATAGGACTGCACCACGGCGATGCCGTCCGAGCCGTCGCCGTCGACGAGGTAGGCGGTGAAGCGAGGCGTCTCGTCGTAGACCTGGATCTCGAAGGCGCCGGGGTCGCGCAGCTTCGAGCGCACCCGGCGCATGTGCAGGATGTTCATCTCGGCGGCGCGGCTCAGCTCGCCCCGCTTGATGCCCAGTTCGCGCTCGCGCCGCTTGACCGCGCTGGAGGCCGGGTTCAGGAACAGCAGCCGCACCCGGCAGCCGGACTCGGCCAGGCGCACCAGGCGGCGGCCGGAGAAGTTCTGCACGAGCAGGTTGAGGCCGATGCCGATGGCGTCGAGGCGGCGGGCGCTGCCGAAGATGTCCTCGGCCGGGAACTGGCGCAGCAGCCGCACCCGGTCGGGATGCACCGCGACCACGTCCGCGTAGCGGTCGCCGACGAGGTCCTCGACCGCGTCGACGGGCAGCCGGCGGGCGGACGGCACGTCGCTGCCCGTGCCGAGAATCTCCAGCAGCCGGGCCGAGGCGCGCTCGGCCTGGCCGAGGACGGCCTCGGACAGGGCCCGGTTGCGGGAGACGACGTTGCGGGTGACCTCCAGCTCGTCCAGGGCGAGCTCGACGTCCCTGCGCTCGTCGAAGTAGGGCTCGAAGCACGGCCAGTGCTGCACCATCAGCTCGCGCAGCTGCGGCAGGGTGAGAAAGCTGAGGACGTTGTCGTCGGCCGGGTCGAGCAGGTAGCCCTTGCGGCGGCTGACTTCCCGGACGGCGACCGCGCGCTGGACCCACTCCTGCCCGGCGGGTCCGGCAGCGGCGACGACCCAGTCGTCCTGGCCGTGGACGGGTTCGTAGATGGGGCGCAGAACGGCGGCCACGACGGCGCGCAGCCGCTGTTCGACGAGGTTCAGCCAGATGTAGGCCCGGCCGGCCCGCTGGGCGCGCGTACGCACCTCGCGCCAGGCGTCGGCGTCCCAGTTCAGCTCCGGCCCGATGGCACCCGCGTCCATCGGCCGGGCGAGCGACACCGTGCCGGGCGGGACGTCTGTGGAGTGCCCCTCGTGACCGTCGTCACCAGGGGGCAGCTCCAGCCCTCCCGAGCCCACCCGCGCACCGCCTTCCGCTCCCCCGAGCACCCGCCTTGTCAACGATCAAGGAAGGGTACTCCGGGAGCGGTCGGCGGTGCAGCCGGATGGACAGGTAGTTTCTCAACTACCGACCCGTGGGCCGGTAGTTTCTCAACTGCCGTCCTGCGGGCGCCCGTTCTCACCGGCGAGCGCGGGCGGAGTGAGCGGATTCATAGCGGTGACGTCACGCGGGGCGATGGAGAAGCCCTGCCAGTGGACCGGCATGGGCTGCTGGTCCTCGTCCCGGGCTATGTGGTGGAAGCCGACGTTCACCCAGGCCACGGGGTGGGTGAGGGTCTGCCCGTTCACCCACTTGTCGACGGACTTGGGGTGGGTCCGGTCGCAGCGCGGGTTGTTGCTGGCGAACAGCTCGCACTTGTTGTACTGGGTGAAGTACACGTCGTGCTTGGTGAAGCTGCGGCCCGGGTAGCGGGTGGTGGGGCCGGGGACGATCTCGTACGACCGCGCGTGCCAGTCCTTGTTCTTGCCGGCCGCGCTGACCATGCGCCACCAGCGATAGGCCTTGGAGTCGCCGGCGCTTTCCTTGGTGACCTTGGTGCGGGTGGTCTTCGTGGTCGGGGTCAGCCGGCCGCGGGGGGTGACGACCGAGTCGTACTGCTCGACGCGGTTCTTGGTGGAGCCGTCGAGGGCGAAGTCGAGCCGCCAGAAGGCGTTGTGGCTGTGGCTGGTGGCCTTGGCCCTGGGGCCCTTGCCGATGGGCCAGCCTCGCCCGTCGCCCGCGTCGTAGTCGAACGGGGAGAGGCTGCCCGTCGCGCCGACGTTCATGTTGATCGTGCCGTCGTCCTGGAAGCGCCACTCGGTCATGTACTCGTACCAGCCGACCTGGTTGACCGTGTAGACGAGGAGGTCCTTGCCCTGGGCCTGGTAGACCTTGTTCCCTTCGTCGCTCTGCATGCGGTAGGCGTGGCCGCGGGAGCGCGTGATGGTGCACAGGCCCTTGACGTTCGGGTTCTCGCCCTCGTAGTAGTCCGGGACCTTGACGGTCTTGATGGTGCCGCCGGGGCACTCGGCGGGCGCCAGGGGCATCAGGTCCTTGGCGAAGTCCTGGCCCGTCAGGTCGTCGTACTCCTCCTTGCCGTCGTCGTACGGGACGTGGATCTGGCCGAGCCGGGCGCTGTTGAGGACCTTGATCGGCTTGGTCTCGCCCTTGGGCTGGTAGGACACGTCGTCCAGGATGAGGCCGGCCATGCCGTCGTAGCGCCAGCACATCCGCCAGGTCGTGCCGGTGGAGAGCTTCTGCTCGATGCGGTAGGCGGCACTGCAGTCGGCAGCCGGCGCGGCGGCCGCCCTCGGCTGGGCGGCGGCCGGTCCCGTGCCGGTCGTCAGACCGGCGGCCAGCGCGGCCACGGCGAGGCCGAGGGCGGCCGGCCGCTTACGGGTACGGCTGATTCTGTTCACACGCATGAAGAAGTGGCTCCCTTGCAGGAGGTGCAGGTTCGAAAGGTGGACGAAGGTCGGACGAAGGTCGGACGGAGGCCGGGTCAGCGGTCGAGCTCGGCGACCTTGCGGGTGCTCAGGTCGATCACCAGCGACCTGGTGTCGATCCACGGCCCGTTCTTGACCTTCGGGAACAACCGCACGCAGCGGTGCTCGCCGCACTTGTCCAGTGCGGCGGGCTGTGCACCCGGCGTGGACCGGTAGACGCCGCCGCTCAGCTTCAGCTGGTCCGGGGAGGTGAGCTCCTTGCCGGTGGCGTCCTTGTAGTCCGCCTTGAGGCCCGCGCCCAGCGGGTCGGCGATCAGGAGGCTCGCCGCCTCGATGCTCTCGGCCCGGCTCGGCGGCGGCTGGACGCCCCTCTGCTCGGTGGTCTGGACGACCTTGCCGGCGTCGAGATCGACGGTCTTGGTGACGAGGGTGTCGTCCCGGTAGTCGTAGTACGTCACGTCGGCACGCCGGGGCTCGTCCGAGGTGTCGGCCTGGTCGGCCTCCGGCTCGGCGAGGCCGACGGTGAGGCGCTGCGGCCCGCGCTCGCCCTCGACGTTCTCGCTGGCGTTGAACAGCTGCCGGTTCACGGCGATCTGTTCGACCCGCTCGATCTCGTCGTCGGTCAGCGGATCGCTGCCCTTGCCCTTCTCACCCTCGGCCGGGGCCTGCTCGACGACACCGGGCGCGACGGCCGCACCCTGACCCTGCCCCTGTCCCGCTTCCTGCCCTGCCTGTTGCGTGGACTGGCTGCCCGCCCGTCCGGCATCCGTTTCATCGGCCCCCGCCGCCCCCGGCAGGGTGATCGCGACCATCACGGCGGTCGAGGCCACCGCGATGGCCGCACCGGCCACCACCTTTCCCAGATGGCGGTGCACTGTCTCGCGCACATCTTCCCCCTACTCCCCGAACATTCACGGGAGTATGTGTTTGCCCCACTGGTTCGGCATACCGGGGTCATTGACCTGGGTATGCACTGGTCGCCCGGTAAGAGGGACGTAAGTCATAGGTGGTTCCATCACTTTCGGGGACACTCGACGCCAAGGCGCCCCAGCGGCGCGGGACACCTGAAAGAGTCGTATCCATGCAGGTCTGGCCTGGAGAGGCATATCCACTCGGTGCCACGTACGACGGCGCCGGCACCAACTTCGCGGTCTTCACGGAGGCCGCGGACCGAGTAGAGCTGTGTCTGCTGCACGACGACGGCTCGGAGACGGCGGTGGAACTGCGGGAGAGCGACGCCTTCGTGCGGCACGCGTACCTGCCTGGCGTCATGCCGGGACAGCGATACGGGTTCCGTGCGCACGGTCCGTACGCCCCCGAGCGCGGCCTGCGCTGCAACTCGGCGAAGCTGCTCCTCGATCCGTACGCGCGTGCGATCAGCGGTTCGATCCGCTGGGGCGAGGAGGTCTACGGCTACCACTTCGACGCGCCCGACAAGCGCAACGACCTGGACTCGGCGCCGCACACGATGACGTCGGTCGTGGTCAACCCGTACTTCGACTGGGGCGACGACCGGCGGCCGCGCACCGAGTACCACCACACGGTGATCTACGAGGCCCATGTCAAGGGCCTCACGATGCGGCACCCGGGCCTGCCGGAGGAGCTGCGCGGCACCTACGCCGCCCTCGCGCACCCGGCGATCATCGAGCACCTGACCGAGCTGGGCGTCACGGCGCTGGAGCTGATGCCCGTACACCAGTTCGTGAACGACCACCGGCTGGTCGACATGGGCCTGAACAACTACTGGGGCTACAACACCATCGGCTTCTTCGCCCCGCACAACGCGTACGCCTCCTGGGGCGACCGCGGCCAGCAGGTCCTGGAGTTCAAGTCGGCGGTGCGGGCGCTGCACGAGGCCGGTATCGAGGTCATCCTGGACGTGGTCTACAACCACACCGCCGAGGGCAACCACCTGGGCCCGACGCTGTCCTTCAAGGGCCTGGACAACCCGCAGTACTACCGCCTGGCGGACGATCCCCGCTATTACATGGACACCACGGGGACCGGGAACTCGCTGCTCATGCGGTCCCCGCACGTCCTGCAGCTGATCATGGACTCGCTGCGGTACTGGGTCACCGAGATGCACGTCGACGGGTTCCGCTTCGACCTCGCGGCCACCCTGGCACGGCAGTTCCACGAGGTGGACCGGCTGTCGTCGTTCTTCGACCTGGTGCAGCAGGACCCGGTGGTCTCCCAGGTGAAGCTGATCGCCGAGCCGTGGGACGTGGGCGAGGGCGGCTACCAGGTGGGCAACTTCCCGCCGCTGTGGACCGAGTGGAACGGCAAGTACCGCGACACCGTACGGGACCTGTGGCGCGGCGAGCCGCGCACGCTGGCGGAGTTCGCGTCCCGGCTGACCGGCTCGTCGGACCTCTACCAGGACGACGGCCGCCGCCCACTGGCCTCCATCAACTTCGTGACCTGCCACGACGGGTTCCCACTGCACGACCTCGTCTCGTACAACGACAAGCACAACCACGCCAACGGCGAGGACAACCGCGACGGCGAGAGCCACAACCGGTCCTGGAACTGCGGTGTGGAGGGCGAGACCGACGACCCGGCCGTGCTGGAGCTGCGCGCCCGGCAAATGCGGAACTTCATCGCGACGCTGATGCTGTCCCAGGGCGTGCCGATGATCAGCCACGGCGACGAGGTGGCGCGCACGCAGCGCGGCAACAACAACGCGTACTGCCAGGACAGCGAGCTGGCCTGGGTGGAGTGGCCCGACGGCGAGGGCCTCAGCCAGGAAATGCTGGACTTCACGCGCGCGATGGTGTGGCTGCGCAAGGACCATCCGGTTCTCCGCCGGCGCCGCTTCTTCCACGGCCGGCCCGTCGAGGGCACCCACGACGAGCTGTCGGACATCGCCTGGTTCACCCCGGAGGGCAAGGAGATGACCCAGCGGGACTGGGACCGGGCGCAGGCGTCGGCGCTGACGGTGTTCCTGAACGGCAACGCGATCTCCGAGCCCGGTGCGCGCGGTGAGCGGATCACCGACGACTCGTTCCTGCTGATGTTCAACGCCTCGCCCAAAACCCTCGACTTCGAGGTGCCGGTCAACCACGGCCGGCAGTGGGAGGTGGTCGTCGACACGGCCCGCGCGGACGGGGTGCCGGGCACGGGAGCGAAGGTGCAGGCCGGGGACCGGCTGACGCTGGTGGACCGGAGCATGGCGGTGTTGCGGCGGCCCGTCTAGGGGGTGTGGTGCACATGGAGGGATCGGTGACACGAAACGCTGCCGGGCGGGTACGTAGGCTGCATGACACCTGAGCGACCTGACCCGGCGGTGCCGACGGCCACGTACCGGCTGCAGCTGCAGCCCGAGTTCCCGTTCGAGGCCGCGGCGGCGGTCGTGCCGTATCTGGCCTCGCTCGGCGTCTCGCACCTGCACCTGTCCCCCGTCCTGGAGGCCGTGCCCGGCTCCCCGCACGGCTACGACGTCGTGGACCACGCGCGCGTGCGCGAGGAGCTGGGCGGTGAGGAGGGACTGCGGGCGCTGGCGGGCACCGCACGGGAGCACGGGCTCGGCCTGGTCGTGGACATCGTGCCGAACCACATGGCCATGGCCCCACGCCACAACCGCGCCCTGTGGGAGGTGCTGCGCGAGGGCCCCAAGTCGCCGTACGCGCGCTGGTTCGACATCGACTGGGAGGCACAGGGCGGCCAGGTGCTGCTGCCGGTGCTCGGGGGACCGCTCGGGGCGGAGCTGGAACGCCTGGAGGTCGACGGGAACCTCCTGCGCTACTACGACCATGTGTTCCCGCTCCGCGAGGCCACCGAGGATCTGCCCATGCCGCAGCTGCTGGACGCGCAGTGGTACCGGCCGGTGTGGTGGCGCCTGGCCCGTACCGACCTCAACTACCGCCGCTTCTTCAGCATCTCGGAGCTCATCGGGGTCCGGGTGGAGGACCCCGAGGTCTTCGAGGCCACGCACGCCAAGATCCTCGCACTGCTCCACGAGGGCGTCATCGACGGCCTGCGCGTCGACCACCCCGACGGGCTCGCCGACCCCGACGCCTACCTGCTGCGGCTGCACGAGGCGACCGGCGGCCGCTGGACGGTCGTGGAGAAGATCCTCGCGGACGGGGAGCCGCTGCCGGCCTCCTGGCCCGTCGCCGGCACCACAGGTTACGACGCGCTGCGGCACATCGACGGCCTCTTCACCGACCCGGCGGGTTTCGGCGAACTCCTCGGCCAGTACCGCAGGTTCGCGGCGCCGCAGACGGACCGGGGCGGGGACTGGGAGGCGACGGTACGCAGGGCGGCGTACAAGGTGCTCACGCACGAACTGGCCACTGAGATCGACCGGCTGACCCGGGTGGCGACCCGTGTCTGCGTCACCTCGCCGGAACCCGCCCTGCGCGACCGCGCGCCCTGGGCGCTGCGCACCGCGCTGCAGGAGCTCCTCGTCCGCCTGGAGGTCTACCGGCCGTACGCCTCCGGTGACGCGGCCCGGATCGTGACCGAGGAGGCCGCGGCCGAGGCCCGGCTCGCCTTCGTCGTCCCCGAGGAGGCCGGCGCGGTCGACGTCGTACGGGACTTGGTGCTCGGACGGTACGGCGACGAGCCCGGACACGTGGAGTTCCGGACGCGGTTCGCGCAGACGGCATCGGCCCTGCGGGCCAAGTCCGTGGAGGACACGGCGTACTACCGCTATGTGCCGCTGCTGTCGGCGACCGAGGTGGGCGGAAACCCGGGGAGCCCGGCCGTGCCGCCGGAGGACTTCCACGCCTACTGCGCGCGCGTGCAGCGCGACTGGCCGGCGACCGGCACCGTGGTGTCGACGCACGACACCAAGCGCAGTGCAGATGTACGGGCGGCGCTGGCCGTGCTCACCGAGTGCCCGCAGCGGTGGGCGGACGTACTGGCCGAGGTGACGCGCACCGGGGAGGGCGTGCCGGACGCGCAACTGGCGTGGGCGGCCTGGCAGACGGTGTTCGGGCTGGGTCCGGCCGCCGCGGAACGCGTCCAGGGGGCCCTGCTGAAGCACGTGCGCGAGGCCGGGCTGTACACGAGCTGGACGGAGCAGGAGCCGCCGTACGAGGAGGCGGTGGCGTCGTTCGTGACGGCCGGTCCGTGCGGGGCGCCGGGCGAGCGGGTGGCCGCCTTCCGGGACTCGCTGGCCCAGCACATCCGGGCGAACGTGCTGGGCACGGCCTTGCTCCATCTGACGATGCCGGGCGTGCCGGACGTCTACCAGGGCACGGAGGCCGAGTACCTGGCTCTGGTGGACCCGGACAACCGGCGGCCCGTGAGCTTCCCGCCGTCGGACCCCGGCGACAAGGGTGCGCTGACGCGGGCGGCGCTACGGCTGCGGGCGCGGCGGCCGGAGGTCTTCGGTGACTCGGCGACGTACACGCCCCTGACCGCCGAGGGTCCGGCGGCTGCCCACTGTGTGGCGTTCGTGCGCTCTGGGGCGGTGCTCACCGCTGTGACCCGGCTGTCGCTGCGGTTGGCGGAGGCGGGGGGATGGCGGGAGACGGTGTTGGCGTTGCCGCCGGGGCGGTGGGTGGATGTGGTGGATCCTGGGCGGGAGTTCGTGGGGCACGTGCGGGTGGGGGAGCTTTTTGAGGGGGTGCCGGTGGCTTTGCTGGAGCGGGTTGGATAAGACGTCCGCTGACGTTGCCGTCGGTCTGGTCCGCAGCTGAAGCACCGAAACCCCGCCAGGGATTACCTGGCGGGGTTTCGACTTCATCGATCTGTCGAGATCACTGTTGGTTCAAGGCAGCTCGAAGGTAGGCGATCAGATCACCGGTCTGCACCTCGACCCAGGCGGCCCCGAGCTCCCCGGCGAGAACCTCATAACGCTCCCCGTCCAGCTCATGCACCAGGACCTGACGGCTCGCTCCGTCGAACAGGTCCACGCGCAGGCGGACAGCACCGTGCGAGATCGTCGGGAACATGTGCCGTAGTACCTCGTCCGTGTGGAGGCGACGCAGAAGGTTCCATTGCCTCCGGTGGAATTCGGTCGACAGAAGGTCGGCCCACTGCGAAGAAGTGGGCTCTCCCCTCTCGAGCGCCCTGGCGAATTCGTCGAGCTCCAGGAACGTGAATCTCGCCGCCAACTCGTCGAACGGCACACCTTCCCGCCATGCGGCGACCGCGTCCACCAGCAACCCCAGATCGTCCGTCGAGCCGATCTCCCAGGTGAACCCGGGAACGTCCCAGGTGAACCCGGGAATATGGACACGCACACGGAACAGACGCTCCTCGGTCGCGGGAACGACCGACACGAGACCCCTTGCAGTCTCGATAACGATGGTGTCGGTGGCCGAGGGCACTGGCCAGATTTCGCCTCTGCCCAGCTTTGCGGCCTCTTTCATCGCCGATACGAGGCCGCCCGCAGCGGTCACGTCCGGGTACAGGTCTTTCCAGTGGGTATCCATAGTCGATTCCTCAGCAGTGGCAGTAGCCGATGACCGAGCCCTTCACTGGGTCAAGGTCTCCCTTCAGCACCGATAGATCCGGCATAGGTGTCGGGGGATCCAGTCGCATGGCTCCACCCGGACCCGACGGGGAGTAGAACTTGATCGAACTCCACGGACGCTGACCATTGGCGAGTGCCCTCGCGATCATGGACATCTCGTAGTCCGTGGCAGCGGCTCCGCCCTCACCGCCCTTCAGGCCACGCTGGGCAGCATCTATGAAGGTTCCTTGTTCGGCCAGTCCCGTCATGTTGATGTGCAGCGTCACGCTCGGGTCGGCGATGGCCATTTCCGCGATCCTGGCGAAGTCCCTCGGGGCCACGTTGGAGAAGGTATGGAACTTGTTCTCGGGCAGCTGGGCCCACTCGTCGAGCTTCCCATTTCTCTGCCACCCCAACGCCACCTTGCAGTTATGGACGAGGACCGGAGCGGCGCCCGCCAGCACGAAGAACGTGTGCAGGTCGTCGACCGTGAGGTCGTATACCATGCGCGGAGCCAGGCCCGAGCGGTCGTCGAGGGCGGTCACCGCGCGGACGGAGCCGTCTGGGGTGCGCAGGCGGTCGCCGACGCGCAGGTCGGAGACCAGCGTCCACCCGCGGTCCACCACGTAGAACTTGTGACCGGCGGTGCTCGCCAGCCTCCCCCCGTCGGCAACGGCGATGTCCACCAGCCGCTGCGTGTCGTGCTTGAAGGTGTCGGTGACCTGTCGGGCCCGCAACTTGCCGGAAACCGGGTCCGTGGCCTTGACGAGGTCCCCCACGCCCACCTGGCTGATGGGCCGGTGTGAGCCGTCCGCCATCAGCACCTTGGTGGTACCAGGGAAGCTGTTCACCTTGCAGGCGGTGTACAGGTCTTCGTGGGCGTTGATGATGGCGTTGAGCTTGGCGAGGGTCCCGGGGTCCAGGTCGAGGGCTTTGAGGGCATGTAACGCGTCACGGACCCCGGCACCGGTCTTCATGGCGGCGTCCAGAGCTCGGATCCCGTCGAAGACCGTGCCCAACGCCTTGCCGGGGATGAAGTTGCTCAGGGCCCAGGCGCAGCCGCTGGCGCTGCCGTGCCAGCAGTCGACGAAGTCCTGGACCAGGACCGCCTTGATGAGCTTGTAGGTGAGGGTCTGCTGGATGAGTTCCAGCTTGGAGAAGTAGCGGGTGACGTCCTTCTTCAGACCTGGGATGCGCTTGCTCTCGATGAGCAACGTGTCCGCCGACGGGCAGCCGTCGGCACTGGCCGTCGTGTCCGGGTTGGTACAGAGGAAGAAGTCGACCACCGCGCTGAAGGTGACCGTAAACGTGGTGGTGCAGCCTTCGAAGCCGATGTCGATGACGCAGGGTTCGTGCTGCTTGGCGTCGGTGATCTCGATACTGTCCTCGTCGACGACGTACCACGTGCCGCCGACTCCGGTGCCCGCCCCGGTCGAAACCTGCTTGTTCGCGGCGTTGCGTGCCGCTTCCTCGGCTGCCTTCTGGGCCTCCTCGGCGTACTTCAGCGCGTCCTTGGCCGCTTGTTCGGCCTCGGTGGCGGCGGCGTCGGCGCGGTCGGCGGCGGCGCGTGCGTCCTTGGCGGACTGCTCGGCCGCGGCTGCGGCGTCGCGGGCGGCCTGGGCGTCGAGCGCGGCCTGGTCAGCGGAGGCGCGGGCGTCCCTGGCGTAGCCCTCGGCACGTCCGGCCGCCTGGTCGGCGGCGGAGGCGTCGGCCGTGGCCTGGCGGTCGTACTCGATGGTGCGGGCCAGTGACGCCGAGGCCTTTGATGCGGCTGCGGCGGCGTCGGCCGCGTAGCCGAGGGCCTCCTTGGAGTAGGTGCGGGCGGTGGCCGCGTGGGTGGCGGCGTTGGCCGCGTGCTGATAGGCGATCTTCACGTCGCCCTGTGCCTGTTCGGCGAGGTTCTTGGCCGCGGCTGCTTCCGCCTGCGCGTTCTTGGCGTGGGCGTCGGCGACGGCCTTCTGCTGGTCCGCGATCGACTTCGCCGCCTGCCCGGTCAGCACGACCAGGCCGGCGGCCGAGTCGGTGTCGACGTAGGGGGAGCCGAGCTGGATCGCGTCGTTGGCCGGCTTGGCGACCTGGGCGGCGGCGTTGCCCGCGTCGGCGGCGGCCTGCGCGGTGACATACGCGAAGCCCGCGGCCTTCGCCGAGGCGGCCAGGGCCTTGGCGGCCTCCTTCTTCGCCTCGTCCGCCTGGGACTTGGCGGTCTTGGCCAGTTTCTCCGCCTCGTCCGCCAGCTTGACGGCCGCCTTGGCCTCCAAGGAGGCATGCTGGGACGCTTCGATGGCGTCGGCCACGGCGCTGGTCGCGGTCTTCACCGCGGCGTCCGCCTTCAATTTCGCGGCCTGGGCGGCGTCCGCGTGGGAGCGGGCCCGCTTGGCGGCCGCTTCGGCGCGGGTGGCTGCGGCGTCCGCCTCGGCTGCCGCCTGGGTGGCGGCGTCGGCTGCCGTCCGGGCCCGGCCGGCGGCCGCCTCGGCGTCGTCGGCGTGCGCGGACGCCGCGTCCGCTGCCGCCCTGGACTCCTGGGCGTTGCTGTCGGACTCGTGCGCCTGGGCGAACGCCTCCTTCGCGTCGGCCTTGGCGCGGGCGGCGTCCGCCTTCTGCTCGGCGTCCCAGGCGTCGTCCCGCAGATCGCGGGCCTTGTCGCGGGACTTGACCGCATCGTTCTTCCGCGCGACCGCGGTCGCCTCGGCGGCTTCGGCCTTCTCCTTGGCGTCCTTCGCGTTCGCCGCCTCGGCCTGCGCGGTCTGCTTGTGCTGGTTGGCCTCGGCCTGCTTGGCGGCGGCGGTGTCCTTCTCCGCCTTGGCCGTCTTCTCCTCGGCCTCGGCCGCGAGCCGCTCGGCGCGCGCGTCGGCGGCTGCCGCCTTCGCGTCGCCCTCAGCCTTCAGCGCGACGGCGAGCTTCGCCTCGGCGGTTTCCTTGTCCTTCTTGGCGTTGTCGCGGTGCAGCTTGGCCGCGTCCGCCGCGGCCTTCGCCTGCAACTCGGCCGTGTGCGCGGCCTCCTTACGGAACTCGGCGTTGACCTGCGCGGCCTGCGCGAGCGCGCGCTGGGTGATCGTCGCGCTGTCGCCTGCGGCAGCCCTGGTCGCGGCCTCGGCGGTCTCACTGGCCTTCACCATGGCCGTCAGCGCCGCTACAGATCCCTTGGTGACCTGTGCCTTCTGCTGACCGACCAGAAGCCCGCGGCCCCGCGGGGCACCAGCGGCATCCGCGATGCCGTACGCCGCCTGCTCGGCCGCATCGGAGACCGTGGCCGCCTTCTTGGCGTTCTCCAGCTGGGTCTTGAGCGCGGCCAGATTCTTTTTCGCCGCAGCCTGGCTGTCGGTGACGACCTTCTTCGCCTTGTCGAACTCCGCCTTGTCCGGATACAAGGGACTGTCCGTGCCCTTGTGACCGGACGGCTTGATCAGGAACTTCTGCGAACTGGCGTCCTTGCAGTCCCACAGCCGCGCGTCCGTGCTCTTGGTGAACGCGCTCAGGTCCAGGCACTTACCCGTGCTCACGCTCTTCAGGGGCGCGGTGGCACGGACATCGCCCTTCCACGACTGCCCCTTGGACTTGTAGCAGTCCGATATCTGGATCTTCGTGCCGTTCGCCGACGCGTTCCCGGCCACGTCCAGGCACTTCTGCGAGCCGACATTGCGGAGGTAGAGGTCGTCCTCGCTGCCCTCGAGCGTCCACTGCTGGGACGCGCCGTTGTTGCAGGTGTAGATCTGGACCGGCGTGCCGTTGGTCTTTCCACCGCCCGCAACGTCCAGACAGTTGCCCTTCGCGCCCGGCACCTCGATCGTCACATAGCTGTCGCCGATCCAGCCCAACCCGCCGGCGGACCAGTAGTCCTGCCAGCGGGTGGCGTAGTCCGCGAGCCACGACTGGCCCAGGACCTGACCCAGGATGAACGTGCCGTCCTGCAACGCCTTCGTGGCGGTGGCGCTGGCACCGAGGATCTGCTGCCTCTGCGTGGCCTGCGAGGCGATCTCCCGCTGCCACTCGGCCGACGCCTGCGCCACCTCCTTGCCCAGAACCCGGTTCGGGTCGATCGGGTCGTGCCACGCACACGACGCGAAGCGGGCCTTCAAGTCCTCGACCGCGACGCGGAACTCCGGGGTGTCCTGGGCCGGAGCCGTGCGAGGGAAGCCGCCCGAGGACAGGAAGATACGGGCGTCATCGGCGAACACCCGGGGAACGAACAAGTTGTTGGGTTCGATCTTCCCGGAGTTCTTCTTCCACAGCGCCCACGCCTGCTGCTCCTCCGGCGTGCCCCCGGTGGCGTACAGCTGGTCGCCGATCGTGAGCGCGGCGGCCTTCGTCTTGTCGTCGGCGGTGGGCGACGGATCGTAGAACGGGGCCGGGAGCAACAAGTCGACCGACTTGAAGTACGACTGCCACAGCCACGGAAGCAGCCCGGTCTGGTCGTAGATCTTGTCCTCTCCCTGCGGTGCGTCAGGGTAGAAGCTCAAGCCGCTGACGGCGGTGGAAAACGCGTGCTCCTGGTCATTGACCTTCTTGACCCACTGGTCGCTGCTGGCGCTGTCCGCAGCGTGTGCCTGGTGCAGCGGGGTCTTGTTGTCGTAGAGGTCCCGCTTGAGCTTCTCGTGGAGCTGATCGGGCGGCAGCCCGATGGCGTCCTGCGCGAGGGCGAACATCTTGGGCCCGCCCTTGCGCAGGGCGTCAGCGGCCGCACACTGATCCTCGCGCAGCTGCTCGGCCGCTTTGGTGTCGTAGCCGTCGTACGAGTCGCTCGCCGCGGCCACGCGCTGTTCGGCGTACCGGCCGAGCTGGCTCGGCTGGACGGCCACGCCACCGAGAACGGCTAACGCGGCGACGGACGTGACGGCAGAGGTTAACGCTGCGGATGTACGTGATCGGGGGTTGAACAATCCCGGTCTGAATCGCAAAGGGGCATCCTTCGTAGCGAGCGAGGGCAGGCGGGAGTGACCGCCTGAAGAGAACGGTGGCGATGCGCGCGGGTCAGCCCGCTGTCCCGGCGCGGGAGCGGGGGCAGCAGGCATCAGCGACAAAGAGGGCGTTCACAATGAGCCGGTCTCGCGGCATGACGAAACCTCCCCGTGACGGCACTGTTCCCCCGGTCGCCGAATGACGTGCGCGCGTCACGGCAGGGCCGGGTCAAGGCCCCTCACGTGTACGTGCGGTTTTCACCTTACTCGCCGGTCAGCAGGGCACGACAACGGCCGACCTCGCCGCCCGGACGCGGAACGAGGGGCGTCCATGGCGCGGCTCTTCACGACATGGCAAGCGCAAATGCCGTGGTCACATGAGGAGTTACCTGTGTAGGGCATGTGAAGAACGTGTGCATGGAGGGGTGATTTCAAGCCCCTCAAATTGACCGGAAGCCGCCCGTCCAAGTCAACTCAGCCGCGGTGGCTTCCAGTCGGCGTGGCGCAGGATGGCCCGGACCGTCACCCCCGACGGGGCGAGTCGGAGGGCGGTGTTGCGCAGGGCGATCGCCATGGAGTGTGTCAGTTGCTGCCCCATGCGCCCCGCTTGGCGGGCGGCGCGAGCGACGGACTGGCTGCGCGGGCGGCGTTGGGTGTCGTAACGGGTGAGTGCCGACTCGACCGTGGGCTCGGCGGCGAGCGCGGCGGCCAGGACGGCGGCGTCCTCCAGTGCCTGGCAGGCGCCCTGGCCGAGGTTCGGGGTCATGGCGTGCGCGGCGTCACCGAGGAGGGCGATCCGGCCGACGGCGAAGGAGGGCAGCGGGGTCACCAGCTCCCGGATGTCGTGGTGCAGGACGGCGTCGGGGCGGGTCGCGTCCAGCAGGCGGGGGATCGGATCGTGCCAGTCGCGGAAGCGTCGGCGCATGGCGGCGAGGGGGTCGTCGTGGCGGACTCCGGCCGCTGAGTTCAGCACCGCATGCCACTCCGCACGACCGTCGGCGAAAACGACGTGCCCGAACTCGGCGCCGGGTCCCCAGGTCACCGCGAAGTCGGTGCTCAGGGCGTCGACGGGGTGCTCGGTGATGGCCCGCAGGACGGTCGAGCCGCTGTAGGCAGGGCCGGGGTGAGCGGGGAAGAGCTGTGTCCGCAGGCGGCTGTTGACTCCGTCGGCTGCGACGAGGAGGTCCGCGTCCAGGACGCCGTCGTCGAGGGGTATCCGTACCCGGCCGGGCTCGGTGCGGTCGACGGTGGTCACCTCGGCTCCGACGACCAGGCACTCTGCGGGCAGGGCCGCGCGCAGGAGGCGGTGCAGGTCGGCGCGCGGGATGCCGACGATGGGCGTGCCCAGCTCGCGTTCGAGAGCCGCCCCGTCCATCCGGGACAGCCATCCGCCGTCGGGAGTGCGGGTGCCGCCGGTGTACTGCGGCCGCGCTGCCGCCCGCACCGCCTGGCCGACGCCCAGGACGTCCAAGGCGCGCAGACCGTTGGCGTGCAGGGAGATTCCCGCGCCGACGTCCGCGAGGACGGGGGCGCGCTCGACGACGCTCACGTCCCATCCGACGCGGCGGAGCCCGAGGGCGACTGCCAGCCCGCCGATGCCGCCGCCGGCCACGACTGCGGTTCCGCCCATGCCGTACCCCTCTCCTTCTACAGGTGTAGAAGGAGAATACTTTCCCCAGCTCTACAGGTGTAGAAAGGGGGGTGCCCACTGAACGCCGTACTCTCCTCGCCGACGCGGCGATCACCGTGCTCGCCGAAACGGGGATGCGAGGCCTGACCCACCGCGCGGTCGACCGGGCGGCCGGGTTCCCTCCGGGGACGACCTCGGCATACTTCCGTACGCGCCAGGCCCTGCTGACGGCACTGGTCCGACGGCTGGTCGACCTGGACCAGGCGGAACTTCAGGAGCTCGGCGAGACGACACCGGTACCGCGTGACGCGGACGAGTTGGTGGCCGCCCTCAGCGCCTTCTGCGCGGAACGGCTCACCGGGGACGGGCGGCGCCGCTCCCTCGCGCGGTACGCGTGCGCGCTCGAGAGCGTGCACCATGCGGAGCTGCGGGAGATCCTCGCCCCGCGCGCGAACGCGGCGCTGCGGGCGGTGCGGGATTTCCTGTCCGCCGCGGGCGTGGGCGATGCGGAGGAGCGTACGGTCACTCTGCTCACCTGCGTGGACGGGCTGGTCTTCGACCGTCTGGTGCACGGTGGTGCCGTGACGGAGGAGGAGCTCCGGGGGCTGGTGGCGTCGGCGCTGCGGTGATCGGCTACGCCGGAGCAGTTCTGATGAGTCCCAGCCACCCGGGCACGTCCACCTCGGCGCACACCGTCTTCCCCGGTGACGGCTCCCTGTCCACCGCCTCCCAGCGGGCGGCGAGCGCGTCGACGAGGAGCAGGCCGCGACCGGTTTCTTCGAGCGGATGCGGGGCGGATACGGCGCTGGAAGCGGGCGGATGAGGCTCCGGACAGGTGTCGCTGACCTCGATGCGGACGCTGCCCGGCACGAGCGCGAGCCGCAGCTCGAAGTCCCGGCCGGGTACGCGCCCGTGGATGACGGCGTTCGTCGCCAGCTCGGCGACGATCAACGCGACGGTGTCCGAGACGTCCGTGCCGTGGGGGATGCCCCAGGTGTGCAACTGGGTCAGGGCGAGGTGTCGGGCGAGGCGGGCGCCGCGTGGGGTGGCGCTGAGGCGCTGGGTGAACACACGTACGGTAACCGGAGGTTGGGGGGTGGGGCATGCTGTCATGCCGCCAATGTGGCGGGTGTGAGGGGCACTTCTCCAGGTGGAAGCCGCGTACGCCGCGCGAGCGTACGCGGTTACGGACTGGACAGTACTGGTGACTGCCCGTGACTATGTGCGCGGGAGGTGACCAATGGTGGTCGACGGACGGGTGGGTGCGGGCAGCGGGGAGCCGGAACCGTCGGACAGTCTGCGGACGTTCGGGGCGGTCGTGCAGGCGCTGCGTGAGCATCATGAGTTGAGCAGGGAGGAGTTCGGGAGGCTGGTGGGGTTCTCGAAACACACGGTGGCGTCCGTGGAATTGGGGAGGCGGATGCCCGACGTGGACTTCGTGGAGGCGGCGGAGGGGGCGCTGGGGAACACGGGAGCCCTGCGGAAGGCTGCGGGGTGTCTGGCGCGGCAGCCGGGGTTGGCGGCCTGGTTTCGTCGGTGGGCCGGGCTGGAGAAGATGGCGATCACCCTCTACACGTACGAGTGCAGGATGATCCCGGGTCTGTTGCAGACGGAGGCCTACGCACGCCAACTGTTCGTCGACGAGTTGCCACCACTGAACGACGAGCAGATCGAAGCCAACTGGGCCGCCCGGGCGGAGCGTCAGCAGTTGCTGCGGGAGCGGCAGAACACCGCGTTCAGCTTCATCATCGAGGAGCACGTGCTCCTGCGCGGGACCGGCGGGGTGGAGGTCACCCGGGGTGCCATCGCTCACCTGCTGGACATCACGGAGTTGCGGAACGTCGAGATCCAGATCATGCCGTTGGTGCGGAGGTCACATGCCGGACTGCACGGGCCGATGCAGCTGTTGGAGACCCCGCAGCACAAGTGGTTCGCCTACATGGAGGCCCCGGAAAGCGGGCAGCTCATCTCCGACGCGAAGGCAATCAGCGTGCTTCAGAGCCGGTATGCCAGGATGCGTTCACAGGCTCTCAGCATCGAGGACTCCGTGAGCCTGTTGCAACGGATGCGAGGAGACCTATGAGCACGTCCGAACTGGCTTGGTTCAAGAGCAGCTACAGCAGCAGCGGTTCCGGCGACTGCATCGAAGTCGCCACCCACCCCAGCCGCATCCACGTCCGCGACTCCAAGGACAAGGACGGCCCCCAGCTCGCGCTCTCCCCCACCGCCTGGGCCGACTTCGTCACGTACGCGGCGAAGTGATCGTAGGGGCCGCCGAAATCCGGGCGGCCCCCGCGTGCATGGCCTCACCGCGCGCCGGGCAATCACCCTGGCGCCCCGCTCACGCCCGCACACGCTCCCGGGGCTCGCGTCGGACAGCCGGCGTGTGGTGACGGGCGGCGACGTGCCCTTCGCGCCGGTGCTGTGGGCCTGAGTTCTGGTCCTGGCGGCACGGCTGCCGGGTCCTGTTATCCCGGCAACCCGATGCCGACAGCCCCGTCTGCCCGTACCGCCCCACCCGCCGACGGCAAATGCATCCGGGCGCCCCCTGGAGCCTCCCCCACCGTGTCCTTGACACGTCAATCAGAGCGTGGGGTACTGCGGATTGCGAAGCCGGGCGGATGTGACGGGGGTGAGTGTTCTGCCGGAGCCGCGCTACCCCACCGTGACCGAACTCGTCGTGTCCGCGAGGGCGTTGGCCGCTCAACGGCCCGGCGTGTGCATCCTGAGACAGATCGGAGTTTCCCGGGCGGGCAGGCCGCTCCACCTGCTGTCCGTGGGCCGTGCCCGGCGCGCCGTGCTGGTCGTCGCGGGCGCCCACTCCAACGAGCCGACCGGGGGCGCAACCCTCCTCTCGGTCGCCGAGCGAACCTTGAACGACCGGAAGTTGAGGGACGGTACGTCCTGGCACTTCCTGCTGTGCGCGGACCCGGACGGGGCGAGCCTGCATGTGACTCCCGCGCCGCGCAGCCTGTTCGACTACCACCTCGGCTTCTACCGGCCGCCGGGACCGGAGCAGCCGGAGTGGTCGCCGTCCGAGCTGCCGCCCGATCGGCTCCCGCCCGAGACGCGCGCCCTGACCGGGATCATCGACGAGCTGCGCCCCTTCCTCCAGGTGACCCTGCACGGGACCGACGTGGGCGGCAGCTGGGTGCAGTTGACGAAGGACGTCCCGGGCCTCGCCGAGCCGTTCGCCAAGTCCGCGGCGGAGCTGAACATACCGGTGGAGACGGGCGCCTCGGACGCCGCGGGCTGGCCCGCCTCCGGGCCCGGCGTGCACGTGATGCCCGCGCCGGGGGCGGGCGCGGCGTACCCGAGCATGCCGGACGACGCGCGGTGCAGCACCTGGTACCACGTCCACCGGTACGGCGGCCTGACCGCGGTCGTGGAGGTACCGATGTGGGCGAGCGACCTGGTCGACGATCCGGCGCCGCACCCGGCCCCGGCCGCGGCGATGCGGCAGCTGGCGGACCGGCTGCTGCGGGACACACGGCAGGTCGAGCGGGTCCTCGCCGACGCGCTGCCCCGTCTCGACGGCACCGCCGGACCCCTGCTGCGGGCCGCGCGATGGGGGCTGGAGCTGGTGCCGGGGCTGGCCGCGGACTGGACGCACACCACGCCCGTCAACGGCTCGAGGGCGTACGTCGGCAGCGTGGACGCGTTCGGACGCCGGTTGCCGTTACGGGCGGCGGCGATGCTGATGCGGGTCCTTCAGGAGACCGACGACCGTGCGGCGCCGCGTCTCGAACGGCTCGTGTCGACCTGGAGCCACGCCTTCGCGGAGCGCTTCCGGGCCCGCTGGGTGCCTCTGGAGCATCAGGTCGAGCACCAGTCCCGCACGGTCGTCGCGGCTGCGCTGCACGCGCGCGATCGGGCGACATGAGCGGCCGTACGGACTCAGTCGTTCAACAGCCCGCCGCCACACACGCGCGTGAGCAGCCCCGCGGAGACTCACGCCCCACGCGCGTGTGCGACGCCGCCACTGCGGCTTGGGCGCGATCCGTCCAGCGCGAAGATCGCTCCGGTCCGTGCGCCCATCACGCACGCGTTCGAGAAGGTCTCCGTGTAGTCCACCGGCCGTCCGTTCCACTGCCCGCGCGCGTGGGCGGTCACCGGGGCGTAGATCATCGGGCAGTAGGTGTCCTTCGCCTTGATGGCGCGCAGGTCGCCGTGGGCCGAGTGGAGTTGCGCGCACGCCTCGGCGGCGCGGCTGTGGCCCTGGGGCGGGTCGCACAGCAGCAGGGTGCCGGGCGCGTCGCCGGCGCGGGCTTCGCCTCTGGTGACGGTGACGAAGAGCCAGCTGACACCGGCGGGCTCCTGAGGCGTCGCCGCGACCGGGGCCGCGGTGGCGAGGACGAGGGCGGCCGCAGCCAGCAGACCGGCCCGTACCGCTGTCACTGTGGTGGTGTACGTGGTGTACGTCATTCCCGATGCATCGGCACGGCGGGCTGGGAACCCCACCCCGACTCACCCGAACGGGAGCACGCGGGCGCGTACCGACCGGCGAGCGAGAACGCGGCGAGCACCACCCGCGACTGGTACTCCACCTGGCGTGCCACCGGGATCCAGCGCGCCTGGCAGCCGTCGTGGTAGTCGGCGCACCACTCGTCGACCAGCCGGTCCAGCTCCGGCAGCACACCGGCCGGATCGGCGCCGGAGCGCGTCACGAGCTGGTGCAGCAGTCCCGCCGTGCGCAGGGCCAGCCGCCGGCCGGCGATGCGCAGGGCGGTCAGGTGGGCGCTGTTCAGGGGCGGAAGGGGGCGCGGGCCGGAGGCGACCTCGGGGTCCCACGCGTCGGCGAGGCCGGGGCAGACGAGCAAATAGTCCTCGACCGGGGCGAGCAGGCGCGCCGCGCCGGGCGTCGTCGAGACATGGGGCCGGATCCGGGCGAGGAGCCGATCCAGGAGCCGGGCGTCGTGGCGCAGGGTGTGGCTGACGGTGCGCAGTACCGCGGCCGCGTCGGCGGGCGGGCCGTCGTCCTCCACCGCGGCCACGCCCCACATGGGCGCCTCGACGACGGCGGTCACGGTGCCGTGCCGGTGCGGGTGGAACCACGTCGACTCGACGGCGGCCTCGGTGATGGCCGCGGCCAGGCCGCTCGGGCGCGGGGGCGGTATTCGGTAGACGGCGGGCCCGAGGTTCGGCCAGTACAGGGTGTCGTACGGGCCGAGTTCGCGCGGTATGCCGAGGCGGGCCGCGGTGTCCGCGACGCGGTGGGCGAGGCCGGGCAGGTCGCGGGTGAGCTCGACGAAGCCGCCGCCGACGTCGACGCCGTGCAGGGAGCACTGGAAGAAGGGCCGCAGTTCGTCCTGGAGTTCGAGCAGAGTGCGGGTCTCCGGGAGTACGGCGCCGGCCGCGCCGTCGGGGAGCCACTCGGGCTGCTCCAGGAAGCCGGGCCGGAAGAAGTTCCGGAAGTAGTGGCCGAGGGTGTAGGGGCCGCGCAGCCAGCGCTCGTTGCGGCGCAGGCCGTCGGGGTCGAGGCACAGCAGCAGGTTCCAGGTGGCGTCGGCACCGGAGGTGAGCGTGGGGTCGGCGAGAGCCCGCTCGGCCAGCCGCAGGACGGTGGCGCCGCCCACGGGCTCGTTGGCGTGCGGACCTGCGACGGCGAGGGCCTGGCGGCTGCCGTGGCCGACGGAGAGCAGCCACAGGGGCGTGCCCGCGCGAGAGGTGCCCACCTGGCGCAGCCGGGCGTCCCCCGGGTGGCGCGCGACGAGCGCGGCCGCCCTGGCGCCGAGCTCGTCGACGGTCGGGTAGCGGAGGAGTGGCGGCAGGGCGCACCTCCACATGTGGTGCCGTCGGTTCACCTGATGTGCATGGTGTACGCACAGTCAGTCACGAGTTGACGGGTTCGTCAACACCGCGAAGCGCAAAGGGGCTTGGCCCATACCAGCGGGTGAAGCCCGGATACCGGCGGGTGAAGCCCGGATACCGGCGGGGTGAAGCCCGGCCGGAGCCGAGCGCCGGCTCAGTGGGCCGAGAGCCGGAACGCGATCTGGCCGAACCCGACCTGGTCGCCCTCGCGGACGACCGCCGCGCCGATGACCCGCCGCCCGTTCACCGTCGTACCGTTGGTCGAACCGAGGTCCCGCAGCACCCACATGCCGCCCTGGCGGCTGAGCTCGGCGTGCACCCGGGACACCGTCTCGTGGGTCAGCCTGAGCCCATTGGCGGGGTCGCGGCCTATGCGCAGGGCGTGGCCGCCCGCGGGATGCGGCAGGAGCAGCTTGGGGAGCCGCTCGGCCTGCCAGGCCCTGCGCAGCCGTACGGTGAAGCCGGAGACCGCCTCGACGGTGCCGAACACCAGGCGCGAGACGCGGCTGTCCTTGGGCAGGTCGGCGGTGAGCGCGGCGAGCTCGTCCAGGCGGCGGGCGGTGAGCGCCAGCTCCATGCGCCGGATGAACGTGTCGTGCGACAGGCGGCCCATGGCGACGCCGTCACGAAGCACCTTCAGCGCCTTGTCGCGCTCCGCGTCGGACAGCCGCGCGGGGTACGTGTTGAACTCGAAGGACGACGTCACGCTCGTGATTGTCGGGCAGTGAACGCCGGGTGTCCAGAAGACGCGGAAACGGCCGCCACGCGCGCGTACCGGACGACACCTGCCGCAATGGGGCGGATTCAGAAGCGCATTGATCGCGTTTGAAGCACCATGGACGGGGCTACATCCCGGTGAGCAGACGAAGGGGAACCGTCCGTGCAGTTCGAGGTGTGGGCACCGCAGGCCGATCGCGTCACGCTCCAGTGCGACGGCGCCACGCGCGCGTTGGAGCGCGATCCGGAGCGCGCGGGATGGTGGTGGGCAGAGGCCGAGGCGCGGGACGGCACGCGGTACGGCTTCGCGCTGGACGACGGACCCGTGTTGCCGGACCCGCGCTCGCGCCGGCAGCCGGACGGCCCCGACGGGCTCAGCGCGGTCGTCGAGCACGACCGGTACGCGTGGCGCACCGAGTGGGCGGGTCGTCCGCTGCCGGGTGCGGTGCTGTACGAGCTGCACGTGGGCACGTACACGCGCGAGGGCACTCTGGACGCGGCCGCCGAGCGGCTCGGGCACCTCGTGGAACTGGGTGTCACGCACGTCCAGTTGATGCCGCTGTGCCCCTTCCCCGGGCGGCACGGCTGGGGATACGAGGGGGTCTCGCTGTGGGCCGTGCACGAGCCGTACGGCGGCCCCGAGGCACTGAAACGCTTCGTCGACCGGGCCCATGAGCTCGGCCTGGGCGTGGTCCTGGACGTGGTGCACAACCACCTGGGGCCCTCCGGCAACTACCTCCCTCGGTTCGGCCCGTACTTCACGGACACGCACCACACCCCCTGGGGTTCCGCCGTGAACCTGGACGCGCCCGGCTCGGACGAGGTACGTGCGTTCCTGCTGGGCAGCGCGCTGGCGTGGCTGCGGGACTACCGGATCGACGGGCTGCGGCTGGACGCGGTGCACGCGCTGGCGGACACACGCGCGTGCACCTTCCTGGAGGAGCTGTCGACGGCCGTGGACGCCCTGTCCGCCGATCTGGGCCGGCCGCTGTTCCTGATCGCCGAGTCGGACCTGAACGACCCGCGTCTGGTCACCCCGCGCGCGGAGGGCGGCCTCGGTCTGCACGCGCAGTGGAACGACGACTTCCACCACGCCCTGCACACCGCGCTGACCGGCGAGTCGAAGGGCTACTACGCCGACTTCGCGCGCGCCCCCTTCGCCGCGCTCGCCAAGACACTCACGGGCGGCTACTTCCACGACGGCACGTACTCGAGCTTCCGGGGCCGGCACCACGGGCGCCCCCTGGACCGCGCGCGCGCGGCGGCGCACCGGCTCCTCGGCTACAGCCAGACCCACGACCAGGTGGGCAACCGCGCCCAGGGAGACCGCCTGGCGGCCCTGGTCTCCCCCGGCCTGCTGGCCTGCGCGGCCACACTGACCCTGACCGCCCCCTTCACGCCGATGCTGTTCATGGGTGAGGAGTGGGCTGCGGGCACGCCCTGGCAGTTCTTCACCGACCACACCGATCCCGCGCTCGCCGAGGCCGTACGGCGGGGCAGGCGCCGCGAGTTCGCCGCGCACGGCTGGGCCGAGGAGGACGTCCCCGATCCGCAGGACCCGGCGACCCGTGACCGCTCCTGCCTCGACTGGGCCGAGCCCGAACGTGATCCCCACGCGCGCGTGCTGGCCTGGTACCGCCGGCTCATCGCCCTGCGGCACGAACAGGCGGACCTCACCGATCCCGACCTCGCCGACACCAAGGTGGCCTACGACGAGCGGGAGCGCTGGCTGGCCTTCCGGCGCGGAGACGTCCGCGTCGCCGTGAACCTCGCCAAGGAACCGGCGGCCATCCCCCTGGGCACCCGCCCCGCGCGCGTGCTCGCCGCGTGGGAGCCCGTCGAGGCCCCGGGCGCGGGCGGGCTGCTGCACGTGCCCGGGGAGTCGTGCGTGGTGTTGCTGCAGGAGTGAGAAGCCGGCTCCGCCGAGCCGGGCCGTCCCTCACAGGACGTCGTCGGCGGCGTCCGGGTCGTCGTCCCGCAGTTCCGTCACCCGCTCCAGCAGGATCGCCTCCCAGGCGCGCCGCAGTCGGGTTCTGAGGAGGGGCGACGGGGCCGTGTCGCGGCCTGCCAGGCCGGCGGCGAGGTGGATGACGGCGTCGCAGCGGGCGAGCCAGAGGCCGCGCAGGCAGGGGCGGGCGGCGTAGCCGGCGAGGGTGGCGGCGCGGACGGCGGCCGGGGAGCCGACGGCGCGTGCGAGGCCGGCGATGTCCTCGGCGGGGTCGCCGATGACCGCCTCGCTCCAGTCCAGGACGCCGCGTACCCGGCCGTCGGCGCTGACCACGAGGTGTTCGCCCCTGAGGCCGTGGTGGACGAGGACCGCCGTGCCGGACTGGGCGGCGAGCTGGACCGCGGCCGGCATCGGGAACTGGTGCAGGCGGCCCGGGTCGAACTCGTCAGCCGCGGCGAGGCGTTCGGCGGCGCGGCCGGCCTCCCGGCGCAGCCGCTCCAGGGAGCGCGGGGCGGCGCGCGGCACGCCGAGCGCCTCGGCCTGCCGCACGGGCACCTCGCGCAGCCCCGCGAGCAGCCCGGCCAGGTCGGCCTCGCCGACGGCGGACACGTCGTGCTCCTCCGCCGAGCCGCCGGGCACCTTGGTGTCCAGGGTGTACGTCAGCCCGGGCGCCCACTCGCCGTGCGCCACGCTGGTGGGGACCGCGATCGGCAGGTACGGGCGTACGAGGTCACGCAGGCGCAGCTCGCGGCGCCGGCGGACGGCGGCCTCGCGGTCGGGGGCGAGGCGCAGCACGTGGCGCGTACCGACCCACCACGTGGAGTGCTCGCCGCCCTCGGCGACGGGCCGGATCTCGGGTCCGGCGCTGCCGTCCGCACCGGCCGCGCCCTCCTTGAGCAGGGAACGGACCAGTCGGCGGACGGTGTCCGCGGTGGGTGTCGGTGCCTGGGTCATGATCGCGCCGTAGTCGTTGGTGATCGTGTGATCGTGCGGAGGGCTCCTGGTACCGCGTCAGTCCACTATGACCATGTCGCGGCTGGTGTCGTTGAGGCGGCGGCCGCCGTCCTCGGTGACCGTGACGATGTCCTCGATGCGTACCCCGAAACGGCCGGGCAGATAGATGCCGGGCTCCACGGAGAAGCACATGCCGGGCACGAGGGGCTGCCGTTCGCCCTCGATCATGTACGGCGGCTCATGCGTGGTGACGCCGATGCCGTGACCGGTGCGGTGGATGAAGTACTCGCCGTACCCGGCGTCGGCGATGACCGCGCGGGCGGCCCGGTCGACCTCCTGGCAGGCGACGCCGGGCCGCACCGCCCGGAAGCCCGCCTCCTGGGCCTCGCGCACGAGGTCGTGCACCCGGCGCTCCTCGTCGGTGGGCTCGCCGACGTGGACCGTACGGGAGGTGTCGGAGCCGTAGCCGTCCTTGAGGCCGCCGAAGTCCAGGACCACCATGTCACCGCGCTCGATCACCCGGTCGCCCACCTCGTGGTGCGGGTTGGCACCGTTCGGGCCGGAGGCGACGATCGTGAAGTCGACCTGGGAGTGTCCGTGCCGGCGCAGCGATCGCGAAAGGTCCGCGGCGACCTCGGACTCCCTGCGGCCGGCGAAGGGAACCTTCCGGATCTCCTCGAACGTCGCGTCCGCGGCCGCTCCCGCGGCCGCCAGCAGCTCCAGCTCCGCCGCGTCCTTGACGGCCCGGAGCATCGGCAGGGCCTCCGTGAGGGAGGCGTAGGAGGTGCCGGGCAGGGCCTCCTGCAGACCCAGCAGGTGCATGGCCCAGGCGTTGTCGCTGACCCCGAAGCGGCCACTGTCGTCGAGAAGGGCGGCCGTGGCGGCGTAGGGATCCTTGCCGTCGGTCCAGTCCCGCAGGGTCAGCGCGGGCGCGCCGGCCGCCTGCGCGGCGTCCGGGGCCTCCAGGGTGGGGACGACGAGGACGGGGTCCTGGCCGGGGGCGAGGACGAGCAGGGTGAGTCGTTCGGTGGTCGCGGTGGGCGTGTAGCCGGTGAGCCAGACCAGGTCCGGTCCCGGGGCCACCAGGAGCCCGGCGAGACCCGCGTCGGCGGCCGCTCGCGCGGCGCGCTCCATACGGGTCCTGTAGTCGTCGGCGGTGAAGGGCGCGCGCGTGCTGCCGGTCATCCGGGCCTCCCTGTGCGGGTGAAGAGACTACGGGGAGCATCCTGCCCGGATGGCTCGGGCGGCGCGAGCCGGTTGTCACGTGTTTCGAGATCTAACGGGCAAGCCTTGTGCATCCATTAGCTCTAATGCTTGGATCCGGGTATGCCATTAAGGTCTACTCGGGGAGGCGTACGGCCGTGCTCGTACTCGCACACATCAGCGATCTGCATCTGGACGGGACCGCGCGGGCGACGGAGCGCGCCGAGCGGGTGCGCGACCGGCTGTGGCGGCTGCCGGGGCGGGTGGACGCCCTGCTGGTGACCGGAGACATCGCGGACCACGGCACGGAGGCGGAGTACGAGGAGGCGGCCCGCGTCCTCGGGCTGCGTGACGGCGACGCGCCGTTCCCGGTGCTCACCTGTCCGGGCAACCACGACAGCCGGGCGACGTACCGCAAGGCCCTGCTGGGCCGGCCCGCGGCCGACGGGCCGGTCAACAGCGCGCACGTCTTCGACGACGGCGCCGTGCTGATGTGCGACTCCAGCATTCCCGGCCACGACGAAGGAGCGCTGGACGAGGAGACGTACGACTGGATCGAGGCGACGCTGGACGAGCTCGACGGGGCCCTCCCGGCGGTCCTGGCCTTCCACCACCCGCCGGTCGCGCTGCACCATCCTCTGCCCGACTCCTACCAGCTGGGCCGACCGGACCGCCTGGCCGCCCTCATGCAGCGGCGGCCCGAGATCGCCGGGCTGATCACCGGGCACGCGCACACGCCCGCCGCCACCGCCTTCGCCGGCCGGCCACTGGTCGTCGGGCCGGGCGTGACCTGGACCCTGCGGCTGCCCTGGGAGGGCGAGCAGGTGGCGGACCGGGAGGCGCCGGTCGGGCTGGCCTTCCATGTGCTGGACGACCAGGGGCGGCTCACCAGCCACTTCCGCGTGGTCACGTAGCAGCCCGGGACCACGGTCAGCTGCTGATGGCCGCCGCTCTGTGACGTATCGTCAGGGCCTTCCGGTGTGACGCGGCAGGCAGGCGGACGTCAGCCGGTGTGGCCCTCCCCATGGCCGCCGTGCGCCCCGCCGTGGTCGAACTTCAGGGCCTCGGGCGGCATGACGACGAAGGGCCGCATCATGCCCATGTCCTCGTGCTCGAGGAAGTGGCAGTGGTACATGAACCGGCCGTACGCGCCGTCGAACCTGCCCATGATGCGCAGCATCTGGTTCCCGGGCACCCGGTAGGTGTCCTTGTGACCGAGCTCGTTGGGTGCCGGCGGGATCGTGGTCGCCGGGTCGTACGTGATCGGGGTGCGGGTGCCGCCCGCCGCCGCGTCGAAGCCCGTCACGACGTACGCGTCCCGTCCCAGTGCCTGGAAGTCGGCCAGGTGGATGTGCATCGGGTGGGGAATCGGCGCGAGGTTGAGGAAGCTCCACTGTTCGTGGCTGCCCTCGGCGATGGTGAAGCCGAGGGCGTCGTTGAACGTCCGTGCCGTGCGCCGGTACGTCTTCGTGGTGCCGTCCGGTCCGGTGATCTGGATGATGCCGTCCGTGGGGAAGGCGATGCCGCTCGGGTCCTCGACCTCGGTCATCTCCCAGATCTCCGGGTGTCCTCCGGCGCCCTTGGTGTTGGGCGGGGTGAGGACGATCAGCCGGTGGCCGTGCCCGACGTCGTGCGTGAGCCGGCGGAAGGAGCCGGAGAGCACTTCGGGCAGCTCGAAGGTGTCGGCCTCGCAGCCCTCGCGGACCCGGAACTCCATGACCGCCGGGTAGCGCACGCCGCCCACCGGGTCGGGCACGCCCGCCGGCTGGTTGGGGCCCTTGTTGACCAGGCGCAGCCTGCGGCCCGCGAAGGCGCGGAAGTCGACCAGCAGGTCGAAGCGCTCGGCCGGCGCGGCGGTCAGCGTGGGCAGGGCGCCGTCGAAGTCGATCGGCACGGGGCGCGGCAGCAGCCCGCCGTCACTGCCGATCTGGTGCACGACGCCCGGGACCGGGTTGTCGTCCTCGTCCACCAGGACGAGGTCGAAGATGCGCGCGTTCGAAGCGTTGACCAGCCGGAATCGGTACCAGCCGGCGTCCACGTCGGCGTACGGCCAGACGCGGCCGTTGACCGTGGTGTACGGGCCGGCGAACGGCAGGGTCACCGGCTTGCCCGTCTCCGGGTGTGCCGGGTTGACGACGATGGTCTTGTGCAGCAGCCGGCCGTTGAGACGGCCGTCCTCGTCGGTGTCGAGGTTGCGGTCGGCGAGCAGCAGCGGGATCTCCCGCTCCCCGGAGGGGAGATGGAGGGCGTCCTCCTCGTCGTCACGGACGAGGTAGGTGCCGTACAGGCCCGTCATCACGTTCCACCGGGTGATGTTCATGGCGTGGTCGTGGTACCACCACTGCACCGCCTGGTGGTCGTTCGGGTATTCGGAGAGCTGGGCGTCGCCGAATCCGACGGCGTTGTCGGCCCAGCCGTCGTTGCCGCCGCCCGTCTGCGCTCCGTGCAGGTGGGTCACCGACCAGGCGGGCAGGGCGGCCACGTCCTCGTTGGGCTTGACGCCCTCACGGCCGGGCTCGGTGGTGGCGGGCGGCGCGCCTTGCGGGCGGACGGGCACCTCGACGGAGGTGACCGGGTACTCGCTGCCCTTCGGGATGCGGTTGGTCCAGGCGATGCGGACGCGCTGTCCGCGCCGCACCTCGATGGTCGGGCCCGGCACCTGCCCGTCGTACCCCCACATCAGGGTCGGCGGGAGCTGCGGGTGCAGGCGTACCCAGGTCGGGCGAAGGGCGATCTCCGTCTCGCGGAGCACGTCGTCGGACGCGGGCCGCAGGACGGGCGGGACGGTCAACGGCGCCGCGTACGGCGCGAGTTCGCCCGGAGCGGGCGCCTCCTCCGTTTCCTTCTGCGTGATTCCCTCGGTGATCCTCTCGACGATGTCGGTCGCATTCCGGACGAGAAGGTTGGGAAACCGCATGCGGAAGCGGGAAGTCCCGTTGCGCCTGTCTGTGCCTGTCTGTGTCTGCCTGTGCCTGTGCAGCCGGTGCGGGGCCTCAGCCGACCGGCAGCGCCGGCGGCCGGTCCGGGAGGAAGCCGTGGGCGCGGCGGGCGAGGTAGTCGGCCTTGTAGCGGTCGACCTCGCGGTGCCAGTTCAGGATGCCCGCCATCCAGTTCTGCAGGTCGAGCACGTAGTTGCCCATGATCTCGCGTGCCTCGTCACTCAGCCCGAAGTCCTCGTACACGACGGGCAGTTCGTGCGCGGCGACGTGTTCGAACTGCTGCATCCGCTGGTTCATCAGGTCGGCCACGACGCCGAGCGCGGTCGGGTAGTCGATGCCGAAGAAGTTCTGCACGACGAGGATCGCGTTGTGGATCTCGCCCTCGTACTCGATCTCCTTCTGGTACGAGAAGACGTCGTTGAGCAGGCAGGCGTAGTCCACGGCGGCGTTCTCCAGCGAGCGGACGGGGCCGCTGCGGTACACCTCCGGCGGGACGGCGGGGCCGTGGCCCATGCGGCACAGGCTCAGGGTGAGGTCGGAACCGAAGGTCGCCCGCCGCATCTCCAGGTAGTCGACGGGGTCGGGGACGCGGTTCTGGAGCTGGTTGGACAGCTCCCACACCCAGCTCTCCGTCATCACGTTCACCGCGTCCTTCAGGGTGCGCCGCGCCTCGGGGGTCATCTCCGCCGTCGTACGCGCCCACAGGTCGATCAGTGCGCGCTCCATGCCGTTGGCCGGGACGGGGACCTCCTCGCCGGCGACGGGCATGCAGTCCGACAGGCGCCGCGTGGTCACGCGGGCGGCGGCCAGGTCGCGGCGGTGGCCGAAGACGAGCGGGTAGTAGTCGTCGCCGTACGTCCCCCAGGTGAGCCACTGCGCGCTGAGGTCCAGGGCCTCGGGGGTCGCGTCCGGGTCGAGGCCCGCCGAGCACAGCGGGAGGTCGTACGCGGCGAGCTTGTCCTCGTCCCAGACGCCCTCCTGGAGGATGCCCATGCGGTGCGCCCAGGCGGTGAGGCGGGGGCGGGCCGCGGCCAGGTGCGGGCTGAGTTCGACCTCGAAGGGCATGTGGAAGTCGGGCAGCAGGGACGGGCCGACCTTCTGGTACGGCACGTGCGTGTAGGAGCGCAGGCGCTCGGCGCCGGCCGCCGCGAGCAGCGCGCCGACGTCGGAGGCGGAGGTGCCCTGTCCGGTGAGGCCCTGCCACGGCTTGGTGGACTCGGCCCGCGCGTTCATGTACCGGCTGGAGCGCATGTGCCACTCGTGGCCGCCGGACTGCCAGTCCTGCAAGCCCTGCGTGTACTTGGCGACGGCGGCGACCTCGTCCGGGGTGAGGCCGTTCTCCAGGGCGACCGCGGGCACCTCGGTGAACGCGGTGTGCTCGAACTGGTGCAGGCGCGAGGTGAGGACGTCGTTGACGGTGTCGGCGGCCTCCTGGGTGGTGCAGCCGAAGAAGGTCTCCAGGACGAGCACGCCGTTGCTCAGCTCTCCCTCGTCCTCGACCTCCCGCTGGTAGGAGAACAGGTCGTTGCGCAGGTGCACGGCGTCGGAGAAGGTCTCCATCAGCACCCTCAGCGGCCTCGACCCGGCGACGGCCGCCGGCACTTCGGCGGTCGCGTACTCCACCAGACCGGCGGACCAGGGCGCGCCGCCCACCTTGCGGCGCATCTCGATGTACTCGACGGGGTTGGCGATCCGCCCCTCGTTGATGTTGGACAGCTCCCACAGGGACTCGTTGAGCAGGTGCTCGGTGGCGACGGCGAAGCGGCGGCGCCAGTCGGCGGACATCGACGGCACGGTGCGTGTCCACAGGTCGGCGAGCCCGGCCTCCACCGGGTTCTGCGGCTCGGGCATCGGGGTCGACAGGTCCATCGGCATGAACAGCGGCAGCCGGTCCAGGTAGGCCTTGCCGCCGGCGCGGTCCTGGGTGCGCTTGAAGGTCTCCAGGAAGTGGTCGTCGAAGAAGAAGACCCACACGTACCAGTCGGTGATGAGCGACAGGGCGGGGCCGTCACATTCGGGGTGGGTGTAGGCGCAGAGCAGGCCGTAGTCGTGGGCGTCCAGGTCGGCCTGCTCCCAGATCCCGGACCCCTCCAGCATGCCCATCTCGCGCGCCCAGGCGGTCGAATGGGCGCGGGCCTCGTCGACGTGCGGGTTCAGCCGCGCGGGATACGGCATGTAGAAGTGCGGGAGTTCGAAGGGCTGCTGCGTCATGGCCGGGGCCCTACCCACGGCCCTCGGGCGGCATCCGCACGCCGGGACATGATCACACCATCGCGTGAATCGTGAGTGAATCCGGGAGTTCTCGCCGGACCTTGTGACGTTCACCTCTACGCGCGCAGACTTCAACCGTTCATGTGTCCCCTCCCTCCCCGGAGCCCCGATGAGCCATCAGGACGACCAGGACCGCCAGCACCACCACCGCGGAACTCTCTCCCGTCGCACGGCACTTGCCGCCTTCGCCGGTACGGCACTGGCCGGCGCGACCGCACTCCCCGCGTCGGCGACCGGCCGGCCCGGGCGCACGGTCCGGTTCGCCACGTTCAACGCGTCCCTGAACCGCGGTACTCAAGGCGCGCTGATCACGGACCTGTCCACCCCGGACAACGCGCAGGCGCGCAATGTCGCCGAGACCATCCAGCGCGTCGACCCGGACGTCCTGCTGGTCAACGAGTTCGATCACGACGACCGCGGCACGGCGGCAAGCCTGTTCCTGCGCAACTACCTGGCGGTCGGGCAGAACGGCGCGAGGCCGGTCCGCTTCCCGTACCACTTCACCGGCCCGGTGAACACGGGCGTGGCGTCCGGTGTGGACCTCGACGGGAAGAACGGAGCGGTGACGACGCCCGGTTCGGACGCCTACGGCCAGGACGCGTTCGGATACGGCTTCTTCCCCGGGCAGTACGGCATGCTCGTGCTCTCCAAGTACCCGATCGACACCCGCGCGGTGCGTACCTTCCAGCACTTCCTGTGGAGGGACATGCCGGGCAACGTCATGCCCGAGGGCTACTACGGCGACGCGGCCAGGGCGGTCCTGCGGCTGTCCTCCAAGAGCCACTGGGACGTGCCGGTGCGCGTCGGCCACGAGAGCGTGCACTTCCTGGTGTCGCACCCGACGCCGCCCACCTTCGACGGCCCCGAGGACCGCAACGGCCGGCGCAACCACGACGAGATCCGGCTGTGGGCCGACTACATCGGCGGCCGTCGGCGCGGCGCCTATCTGTACGACGACAAGGGCCGGCGCGGCGGGCTGCGGCCCGGGGCGCGGTTCGTGATCGCGGGCGACCTGAACGCCGACCCGTACGACGGCGACAGCTACGACCACGCCGTACGCCTGCTGCTCGACCACCCGGCGGTGCGGCTGCCGGCCACGCCTCCGGCGAGCGCGGGCGGCGTGGAGGCGGCGCGGCTCCAGGGCGGCGCCAACGCCTCGCACCAGGGCGACCCGGCGTACGACACGTCCGACTTCGGCGACACCGCTCCCGGCAACCTGCGCGTCGACCACGTCATCCCCTCGCAGGGGCTCGTACCGGGCGCGAACGGCGTCTTCTGGCCGACGTCCGACGACCCGCTGTACCGGCTGGTCGGAAACGGCACGACGGTACCGACCTCGGACCACCGGCTGGTCTGGCAGGACATACGCCTCGGGTAAAGGGGGGCGATGTCCTCTCAACTCCCTCCCTTTGCAGGCGACATGAGATCCTGGAGTCGGTAGAGGGGTTTCGGACGTAGCCGTCGAGGTGTGTGCCGACAGGGGGCCCTCGATGTTCGGGGCAGAGTTGTTCACCCAGACCGCTGCCGCCGCCGCGGGCACGATGGTCGGGCTGATGACCACGGACGCGTGGCAGGCGGCCCGGCAGCGCATCGCGCGGATCCTGCGGCGGGAAGACGTGGAGCGGCTGGACCAGGTGCGGGCCGCGATCGACGCGGCACCGCCCGGCCGGCAGGAGATCATCCTGCGGGAACAGCGGGAGGAGTGGGACGCGACGCTCCGTGCGCTGCTGGCACGGGATCCGTCACTGCCGGACCAACTCACCGCGTTCGTACCGGAGTTCTCCGCGCTGACCCGCCCGATCGTCATCCACGCCCCGAACTTCGGCGTACCCCATCCCGCCTTGCCGGAGGCGCGCACCCCCGGGTGCCCTGACCGTGACGTCGACATAGCGCCGTGCGTCCACGTCGTAGACGGGCTCCCCTGGATTGCGCAGGTACCGCGGGGTCAATGACGTCCTCTTTCGCTGCCCGTCGGCGGGACGTAGGGCAGCCCACCGGTACACGTCGGCAGCATAACGCTCCTCAGGGCCGGACCTGGATCAGCGCATGGGTCCCGCCGGTCCGCCAGCGCTGTCCTTCGGCGGCGACCAGCGCGGCCTCCGTTCCGGCGTCCAGGCCGGTGATCACATCGGACTTCAGGGTGCGCAGCGCGGCGACCGGGCCTGGGAAATGGCCGGTGACGGCGGCGAACGGCGTGGTCGGCGGCCACCTGCGGTCGTCCACGAGACGGCGGTAGTTGAGGTCACCCTTCACGACGGTCACCGTGGCCGCGGCGAGCTCCTCGCGGAGGTCGTCGGGCATCTCGGCGTACGGCAGCGGGGCGCAGGAGAAGGGGTGGGCGCGGACGGTGAGGCGGCCGTCGGCCATCGCGTCCCACAGGCGGCGGCCGTACGACGCGGCCTCGCCCGGCGCTCTCACCAGCCGGCGCAGCGCGTCGACCACGTCGGCGGTCGTGGCGTCGGAGACGTAGTAGGGGTACGGCTTGACGTGCAGGACGGCCCGCTCGATACGCCCGTGGGCCAGGAGGTGGGCGATGAGGAGCAGGTCGGGGATCAGCTCGCGGCCCGCGTTGTCGGCGATCAGGCACAGGGTGTCCGCGCCGGTGAGGAGCGGCCGGAGGGCGGCGCTGTCGTCGGCGACCAGGCTCGGGACGGCGGCCCGGCCCTCGGCGCCGGCGTCGGAGAGCCGGAAGCCGAGGTCGGCGCGGTTGCCCCACAGTGAGCCGTGCAGCAGGGCCTCGGCCTGTTCGCCGGCGGGCCGGTCGGCCAGGGCGTCGAGCGCGGCCAGCTCCTCGTCCGTCTCCGGGGAGTCGAGCTCGGCGAGCTTGAAGGGGCGGAAGGGGTCGATGCCCTGCCAGGGACCGGGGCCGAAGTAGCCGACGGCGTCGAGGAGCCGGCGGTAGAAGTGGCTCTCGGACCACAGCCAGGGCACGTCGAACCAGGACCGGCCCGTGTACGCGTCCATGCCCCAGGCCTTCCAGCGGTCCCGGTCGTGCGCCTCGGCGGGCAGGGGTTCGATGACGCCCTTGGTGCAGCTCGCGAGCAGCGCGTCGAGGGCCCTGTGCTGCTCGGGGCCGTACGGGAAGGCCTCCCGCACCTGCCGGATGATGGCGGGATGCCGCTCGGCGAGCACGCCGTGGGGGAAGGAGCCGGGTTCGTTGCCGAGGAGCACGGGGGCGGGCGGGGTGTCGGGCATACGCCTCACCGTAGCGCGCCCGCCCCAGCGTCCTCGTGCCCGTCGGATCGCCCCTCGCGCCCGCCGGATCCGCCCCTCGCGCCCGTCACACCGCCCTGATCTCCCGCTCCAGCTGGCTCACCAGGGTCAGATAGCGGGCCCTGCGGGGGACCGGCACCAGGCCCCGGATCATCACGTGCCACATCTCGGCGAGTCTGCGCGGCTGGCGTGTCATGGGTTCGAGGGAGCGGCTCACGACGCGCGTGCCCACGAAGGAGAAGACGAGGGAGTGGGCGGCGGCATCGATGTCGGTGTCCGGGTGGAGGTCCGCCTCCTTGACCGCGCCGAGGAACTTGCGGGAGGCGAGGTCCAGCCACTCGGTGAAGGGGTGCCGCAGCGGTGGGCGCACCGGGACTCCCCCGGTGGCCAGCCGGAGGCCCGCCCGCGGAATCGGGTCCTCGACGGACAGGCGCGCTATGCCGAAGGTGATGCGCATCAGCGCCTCCAGCGAGGAGTACCCCCGGGCGTCCGTCTCGCTGGCCATCTGGCGCGAGACACGGGACTGCAGCTCCATGATCGCGTGGGCGAGGTCCTCCTTCGCCGCGAAGTGGAAGTACAGGGCGCCCTTGGTGACTTGGGCGTGCTCGACGATGTCACTCAGGCTGGTCGATTCGTAGCCGTGCCGGTCGAACAGGTCGGCGGCGGCCGTGATGATCGTCGCGCGGGTCTGCTCTGCGCGTAACTGCCTCGGCATCGACGGAACACTCCTGGGACGGGAAAGAACGGGTCATGCCGTTTGTTTCCTACTCCCTGTACACGATAGCTCACCACTGGGCGGTACCGACGGCGCACTCGAAGACCGCCGACTCTCCCTGCCTTCCGACGACTTGTACGTCGGTGCCGTCCCCGTCCCGCACCTCGATCCACGTGGGCATATCCAGTTCGGCGTACCGGTGGAAGGTGATGTGGAACGCCACGGGCGACCGGGTGCCCGAGGTGTGGGCCCGTACGGCCTGACGGACGGCCTCGAGGAGCAGCATGCCGGGCACATGGTCCAGCGGATGGTCGAAGAAAACGGGATGCGCGGTATCTACTCGCAGTTGCCAGCGGTCGGGGCGGTCGGCCGGGGCGAGGACGACGTCCGCGGGCAGCGCGCGGCCCACCACGGCGGCCGGCAGCGCGGGCGGCAGCGGCAGAGGGGAGACGGTGGCGGGGGTACGGCCGCCGCGCAGCCGGCGGTAGACGGGCTCGCTGGTGCAGGTGAACACGACGTTCGACGCTGTGGCCACGCGTTCCCCGCCGCGCAGCACGTCCGCCGTGTAGCGGGCGCCCACCGGGCGGCGGCCCCGGTACTGGACGTCGACGAAGGCGAGTTCGACGACCAGCTCGGCGGGGACCGATCCCACGGCCAAGTGCTGGGGAACCGTCTCGACTTCGAACTCCTGGAGCACGAAGTGGTGGTCCAGCGGCACGTCGTACTCGGTGTGCGCGATCAGCGTTCCGCTCTGCCGCACGGTCTCCACGACGAGCAGGGGGTCGTAGGCGGACCGGTCCGGCGACACGTGTAATCCGTGGGCGCGCGGCCACTGGGCCGACACCGAGAACCGGTCGGCCGCTGTCCCGCTCCAGCCGGTGAGAAAGGTCTCCGCGACCGCCGCGCGGTGGACGAGTTGGCGGGGGACGGTCGCCGTCATGGACGGAGTTTCGGCAAGCTGCCGCGGTTGAGGCATGTCTCTCCCTACGGTCCCCGAAGGCCAGTTGCAGACGGTGAAACGTCCACTTCGGTGAGCGTTAGAGTACGAGCCGACCGGTTTGTTTTCAATGAGATCAGTCGGCAGCACTCTATGATCGGGGCCACTGCGGCACACGATTCACGGGAACCGGCCAACCGGGCGCAGCGGAGGGGCTCTTATGGCACAACAGGAACGCGCCATCAGGACGCGCAGCGCGATCCTGGAAGCGGCGGGCGCGGTCTTCGACGAGCACGGCTACACGTCCACGACCATCGCCATGGTCCTCGAGCGGGCCGAAGTCACCAAGGGCGCCCTGTACTTCCACTTCCCGTCCAAGGAGTCGCTCGCCCAGGCGGTGCTGGACGAGCAGGTGCCGTTCGGGGCCGTGCCGCCGCAGCCCTGCAAGTTGCAGGAGATCATCGACATGACCTTCGTGGTGGGGCAGCGGCTGCTGACCGATCCCCTGCTGCGGGGCAGCGTGCGGCTGACGGTGGACCAGGCGACGCCGCCCGGGGTCGATCACACCGGACCGTTCCGGCAGTGGGCGGAGCGGCTGACGGTGCTCATGGAACAGGCGGAGGCCCAGGGTGAGTTGCTGCCCACGGTGAAGCCGCAGGACACGGTGGAGCTACTGGTGGGGGGCTTCGCGGGCATCCAGCTGATGTCGCGGGCGCTGACCGACCGGGCGGATCTCGGGTACCGGATCTCCGTCCTGTGGTCCCACATTCTGCCCAGCATCGCGGTGCCGGGGCTGTTGCTCGGCCTGGACAGCAGAGCCGACCGCGGGGTCCGTATCCTCGCCTCGGTCCCCGTGCCGTGATCCTGGTGACGGGGGCCACCGGTACCGTCGGGCGGCTGGTGGCCGAGCGTCTGTCCGGCACCGGGCCGCTCCGCCTGCTCACCCGTGACCCGCGCCGCGCCCTTGTCACGGGCCCCGGAATCGAGGCCGTGGGCGGGAACTTCGACGACCCCGGCAGCCTGCGCGAGGCGCTGACCGGCGTACGGTCCGCACTGCTCGTCACCGCGAACCCGCTGGCGCCCGACCAGGACGAGAACTTCGTGACGGCCGCCCGTACGGCGGGGGTACGTCATGTCGTGAAGCTGTCGGCCCAGGCGGTGGCCGATCCCGGGGCCACCGACCTGATCACCCGGTGGCAGCGTGACAGCGAGGAGTCGCTGCGCGCGTCGGGCCTGCCGTGGACGTTTCTGCGGCCGCGTGCCTTCATGTCCAACACCCTGAGCTGGGCCCGCTCCGTCCGGGAGGAGGGCGTGGTCCGGGCGCTTCACGGCACCTCACGGAACGCGACCGTCGATCCGCGGGACATCGCCGACGTGGCGGCGCGGGCCCTGGCGGATCCGGGGGAACACGTGGGGCGGGCGTATGCACTCACCGGGCCCGCCGCCCTGAGCGCCGTGCACCAGACGGAGATCCTCGGGGAGTTGCTGGCACGCCCCCTGACATTCGTCGAGCTGACCGATGACCAGGCACTGACCGGGCTGCTGGCCCGCTATCCGGAGCCGCTGGCCCATGCCCTGGTGGAGAGTGCCGCCCGCGGACAGGACGGGGCGAAGGGTCACGTGGAGCCGACGGTCGGCGAGGTGCTGGGCCGGCCCGCGCGGACCTTCCGGGACTGGGCCGCCGACCACGTCTCGGCGTTTCGCGCATGACGTACGGCGGGCCGGCCGGTGCCCCATCCGCACCGGCCGGCCCGCCCGCCTGTCCAGTGCCCCGACAGGGCACTGGCCGGCTGTCGGCTCAGAAGGTGAGCTTCCAGCCGTTGATCCGGCCCGTGTCCTGGGCGGCGGTGTCCTGGACGCGCAGCTTCCAGGTGCCGTTGGCCGTCTCGGAGGAGGCGTTCACGGTGTAGGTGGTGCTGACGTTGTCCGCGGAGTCCGAGCTGCTCGCGGCCTTCAGGCGGTACGCCGTACCGTCCGGAGCGACCAGGTCGATGACCAGGTCACCGCGGTAGGTGTGGGTGATGTCGACACCGACCTGGAGGGCCGAGGGGGCGCTGCCGCTGCGGCCGCTGACGGCGATGGAGGACTCCACGGCCGAGCCGTTGTCCGGGATGGACACGGCGGTGGTGCTGGAGAAGGTGGTGCCGCCGGTCGAACCGCCGGAGCCGCTCACGGCCGCCACCGTCTTGGCCGCGTCCGCCAGTCCCGCGCCGCAGCCGCCGGAGCAGGCGCCCGGCAGGGCACGGGCGTTGTTCTTGATGGCGGTCTCGATCTGCGCCGGGGTCAGCGAGGAGTTCGCCGACTTCATCAGCGCGACCAGGCCCGCGATGTGCGGGGTGGCCATGCTGGTGCCCTGGTAGTAGGCGTACGACTCCGAGGACGGCGTCTTCGTACCGGAGTTGAGCGTGGACAGGATGCCGTTGGCGGTGCCGGTGCTGGTCTGGCCGCCGGGCGCCGAGATGTCCACCAGGGAGCCGAAGTTGGAGTAGGAGGCCTTGGCGCCGGAGCGGTTGGTCGCGGCGACGCTGATGACGTTGCTGCAGCTGGCCGGCGAGTAGTTGGCGGCGTTGTCGTTGCTGTTGCCCGCCGCGACGACGACGGTGGTGCCGCGGTTCACGGCGCCGTTGATCGCGCTCTGGGTCGCGGTGGTGCAGGCTCCGCCACCGCCCAGGCTCATGTTGATGACCTTGGCGACGTTGGAGTTGGCGGGCACACCGGAGACGGTGCCGCCGGACGCCCAGGTGATGGCGTCGATGATGTCGGAGTCGTAGCCGCCGCACTTGCCGAGCACGCGCACCGGCGAGATCTTCGCGCCGTAGGCGATGCCCGCGACGCCCTTGCTGTTGTTCGTGGCGGCGGCGATGGTGCCGGCGACGTGCGTGCCGTGCCAGGAGGAGTTGCTGGCCGGGACGCCGGAGCCGCACTCGTTGGCGTTGTACCAGTCACCCGGGTCGGCCGGGTCACTGTCGCGGCCGTTGCCGTCGACGGAGACGGCGGTGTCGGCGATGAAGTCGTAGCCGCCGACGATGTTCGCGGCGAGGTCGGAGTGGGCGACGTAGCCGGTGTCGATGACGGCGACGGTGACACCGGTGCCGGTCGTGGTGTTCCAGGCGCCGGGCACGTTCATGCCGGCCGTGGACTCGAACAGGTCCCACTGCTTGGCGTACTCGGTGTCGTTCGGATCGGCCTTCCGCGTGTTCAGGCGGTCCGGTACGACGTAGGCGACCTGCGGGTCGGCCTTGAACTCGGCGACGACGTCGGCCACATCGGCCTTGGTGAGGTCCTCGCCCAGGTCGACCAGGGCGGCACCGGTGCCGAGGCGGCGCTGGAAGTCGAGGTCCTCGCCGGAGTCCTTGCCCTTGGCCGTCGCGTCGGCCTCGGCGGCCGTGTTCGACTTGGCCTCGGCGGCGCCGGACTTGTAGCCGACGATGAGGCGCTCGGCCGGGGTGCCCGGGGCGGCCTCGGTGAGCGCGGCCGGGACGGCGGCCGTGTCCTGGGGCGCGGCCTCCTGGGCGACGGCGACGGAGGCCGTGCCGGTGGCCAGCAGGGCGGCGGAGACGGCGGCGACGGATATCAGCTTCCGTCTGAGCGAAGGGGAGGTACGCAAGGGCTTGCCTTTCGTGGCCGTGCTCCGGGCAGCGCGGAGCAGCAGTCGATTCGCTTCGTCGGTGAAGCGGCGGGGGGTGAAAGCGAAGGCGCGCGTGGCGATGGTGCGAAACGGCGCACGGCGGCCGGCCTGGTGCGCGGTGCGACCCGTTCGGGGTTACCTGTGGGTCAGCAGTGGTCGAACGATAGGCAAAGAGCAGGTCATCCGGATACAGGGGAAACCCTCGATCCGGCCGGAAACCCACCCTCGATGTCGAGGAGTTGACCGGGATTGATCCGCTTTGCAGGCATCGGGGTTCTCGTGAACGCGCTGGGCCGGTGTCCCGTACTGGATGAGTGCAGACCGTTCTGAGTGAACGCAGACCGTTCTGGATGGACGCACCGTTCTGGATGAAGGCAGACCGTTCCCGTTCCGGCAGAGGAGACGTTCCGGATGCCCCGGATGACCGCACACCGCGCCGCCGCCCTGGCGGTCGCCGCCGCGAGCCCTCTGCTGCTGGGCCTGTGGGCGGCGGCACCCGCCCAGGCGCACGGTGCTCCGACGGATCCCGTCAGCCGGGTCTTCGCCTGCTCGCCCGACGGGGACGCGACCGGGTCCGCGGCATGCCGGGCGGCCGTCGCCGCGAACGGGGCGCCCTTCACCGCCTGGGACAACCTGCGGATCGCGAACGTGAACGGCCGGGACCGGCAGACGGTCCCCGACGGGAAGCTGTGCAGCGGCGGTCTGCCCGCCTACCAGGGGCTCGACCTCGCCCGCTCCGACTGGCCGTCGACCCGGCTGACCCCGGGCGCGACCCTGGGCATGCGGTACGTCTCGACGATCCCGCACACCGGCACGTTCCGCCTCTACCTCACCAAGCCCGGATACGACCCGGCGAAGCCGCTGACCTGGGCCGACCTGCCGGAGCAGCCGTTCGCGGAGGTGAAGGACCCGGCGCTGACGGACGGGGCGTACCGGATCAGGGCGACGCTGCCGTCGGACCGGACGGGCCGGCATGTGCTGTACACGGTCTGGCAGAACAGCAGTACGCCGGACACGTACTACTCGTGCTCGGACGTGGTGTTCCCGGAGGCCGGCACGGGGGCCGGCGCGGGCTCCGGTGGCGGGAGTCCGACTCCGGCCACCGGGGACGGCGGCGCCGGCGCGGACAGCGGCAAGGCGCCCGCGAGCGGCAGCCCGTCGCCCACGGCGGAGCGCGGCCGTGCGCAGGCCACTGAGTCGCCGGCAGACCGGGCGTCCACGGCCGCGGGCGCCCAGGACACCTCCGGCAGCACCCCGGTCGCCTCCACCGCCGAGCGCGGCTCCGGTGTGTCCGCGCCCATGATGGCGGGCGGCGCCGCCGGGGTGCTGGTGCTCACCGGGGGCGCCGCCCTGGCGCTGCGGTTGCGTCGGCGGTGACCGCCGGGCGGGGGATCCTCAGTTGACGTAGACCTGCGCGTCGCCGTCGGACACCGGGGCGTACTTCGCGGTGAAGTAGCCGTTGGCGAAGCACAGCGAGGAACCGGACGTCCGGGTGAACTGCTGGTTGGTGAAGGTGATGCTGTTGCCGTCGTTGCTGGCGGTGCCGACCAGGCTCGGCGTCTGGTAGACGCAGTTGATGCTGCCGAGCAGGGTGCGCAGCACGACCGTGGTCTGGATGGCGGAACCGCTCGCCGCGGTCACCGTGACGGTGCCGTCGGAGGCCACCGAGGTGGTGTACGGCAGGTTGTTGACCGTGATGCTGGTGACGCCGAGCACGCCGACCACGTTGGCGGAGCAGCTGCCGCTGGCGAACGTGTGCGCGTCGAGCGACTCGGTGGCCGTGCCGGGCGCCGCGGGGTTGTCGGTGACGGTGGCGGTGAACTGCGAGGACGTGCAGGAGATGCCGCTGGTGCCGGTCGCGCTGGAGTAGAGCGTGGCGGCGGTGCCACTGGCCAGCGGCGCGGTGAGGACGTCGCCGACCGCCACGGCCGTACCTCCGGCGCTGCCGGTGGTGAGGACCGCGTTGTCGGCGGTGTCGGCCGCCGATGCGGGGGCGGCGGGGAGGGTGAGAGCGGCGACGGCTCCGGCTATGGCAAGGAGGGATCTCGTACGCATGCGGGTGCCTCATTCCTGAGCAGGGGGAAGCGACCGTTTCGGGGTGGCTTGAGGGGTGCCTTGAGGGGTGCCTTGAGGGGTGCCTTGAGGGTTCGGTTGCGGGCAGTGAAGTGCCCGCGCTGGACAGAACGTCCGGGAAGGCGGCTGGATCCGGCGCCACGGATCTGGGGAAGCCAGGGAGAGTTGTAGACCTGATGGACCGTCAACGTCAAGGTGGTGTAAGGACGTTGTGCGAGAGGCGGCGCGTGCGGCACACAATCGACACTCTTTTTCCACAACTTGCTTGACCCTTAATGTAACCAGCGGTAACTTCCTCGGCGGCTACTGACGCGTAACGCGAAGTCCCTTGCATCCCCCGGGAGTTGTGAGGAGGCGTGCGCCGCAGTTCGCTGTCCGCGCCAGGACAACGTGCCGACTGAAGCCCAACCGCATTCACTATGCCCACGGGAGCAGCACATGTCCTTGTCCTCAACCCAAGTGCCCGACCTCTCCGGCGGTCCCCGAAGACGCGGGCGGGTCCGGGCGCGCCGTGCCGCGATCATGGCGGTGCCGGCCACCGCGGTCGCCGCGGGTCTGCTGGTCCTGACCGCCGAGGGGGCGCTGGGCGTGCAGTTCGCGATCTCCGGTATGCCGTTCACGGTCACCGCGACCGAGCTCAAGGGCACCGGATTCGAGCAGTACGGCGGCCTCGACCGCATGGCGCCGGACAGCCCCAACGCGGGGAACACCGGCGGCGAGGTGCTCGTCGTCACCTCCGTGATCAAGGACGCGACCCTCACCAAGCTGTGCCAGAGCGTGGACCTGGGCGGCATCAACCTGCGGATCACCGCGGGCGGCGGGAAGGACAAGGTCGTGGCGCACGATCTGACCACCGACTCGACCGAGCTGTCGGGCGACGCCGCCTTCACGAACATCGAGATCGGCAACGACGCCAGCGAGCTGAACAAGGCCGGTCCGAAGGGCCGGGGCCCCATCGGCGTCTTCAGCCAGCAGTCCGACACCGTGTACATCGGCGATCTGCGGCAGACCAACTACGCGACCACGGCAGGGGTGTTCAAGCTGCCGGGCCTGAAGCTCGGCTTCAGCGACAAGGCCTGCTGATGCCGGACCAGGCACGTCAGGGCATGCGGTCCGCCTTCCGGCGCTGGCGGGCCGCCCGGCCGTTCTGGGGCGGGCTGCTGCTCGCCCTGGGCGGCGCGGAGATCCTGCTCACCCTGAAGGCGTCGATGAAGGTCGTCCTGCACGTCGGCATGCAGGGTCTGGCCGGCTACCTCGTGCCGACCCTGATGCTGCTGCTCGGGCTTCTGATCCTCTTCAATCCCGCCCAGCGGCTGTTCTACTCGATCGTCGGCATCCTGCTGTCCCTGGGTTCCTGGGTCACCTCGAACCTGGGCGGCTTCTTCGTCGGTCTCCTGCTCGGCGCCGTGGGCAGTTGCCTGGCCTTCGGGTGGCTGCCCGACCAGGAGCCGCGCGTGAGCCGGCGGCAGCGGCGGAGGCAGGCTCGGGAGGCGAAGGGGGTTCACCGACTGGCGGCCGCCCAGCCCGCAGGCGATTAGACGCGAGCCGAGCATGGGAAGGGAGGTGCATGGAACAAGACATCGACACCGGGAGCGCGCACTCCGCGCGGATCTACGACTACATCATCGGCGGCAAGGACCACTACCCGGCGGACCGGGAGGCCGGCGACGCCATGTGCCGCGAGTGGCCCGCACTGCCCGTCCACATGCGGGCCAACCGCGACTTCATGAACCGCGCGGTGCGCCATCTCGCCGAGGAGGCGGGGATACGCCAGTTCCTCGACATCGGCACCGGCATTCCCACCTCCCCCAACATCCACGAGATCGCCCAGTCGGTGTCCCCCGGGGCCCGGGTCGTGTACGTCGACAACGACCCGCTCGTCCTCAGACTCTCCCAGGACCTGCTGAACAGCACGCCGGAGGGGCGGACGGCGTACATCGAGGCGGACATGCGCGACCCGGCGAGCATCCTGGACGCTCCCGAACTGCGGGCGACCCTCGATCCGACGCAGCCGGTCGCGCTCACCGTCATCGCGATCGTCCACTTCATGATGGACGAGGACGACGCCGTCGGCATCGTCCGCCGCCTCCTCGACCCGCTCCCCTCGGGCAGTTACCTCGCGATGTCCATCGGCACCGCCGAGTTCGCCCCGGAGGAGGTCGGCCGGGTCGCCCGCGAGTACGCGGCCCGGGGCATGCCGATGCGGCTGCGCACCCTCTACGAGGCCGAGGAGTTCTTCGCGGGACTGGATCTCGTCGAGCCGGGCATCGTCCAGGTGCACAAGTGGCATCCGGACGGCACGGGCACCGAGGTACTCCGGGACGCGGACATCGCGATGTACGGGGCGGTGGCGCGCAAGCCCTGACGGCCCGGCGCGATACGGCATCGGCAACGGCCCGCCTGGGTACGGCATCCGGCACGCACCGGCTGCACACGGCATCCGCCGTGGCCTGAGCCGTACGGTGTCCGAAAAGTATTCCCAGTGGAAAGATCATCACGATGCGGCAGCAAGAACCCGCTACCAGGGGCAGATCACTTGACTACCGGCGGTCACACACGGTTGGCTCCGAGCCAGTGAAAGTCACCCGGTCGGGGTACACAGCCTGCGTCTCGGCCGCGCTTTCGCGTTCCACTTGCTCGGCCGCACAGCGAGGTGCCGCACTTCATGAACACTTCCCTCCCACCTCAGGCCTCTTCCCTGTCCGTCCGCGCCGCGGCCCTGGCCGTCGCCGCCTGTCTGCTCCTCGCCGGCTGCACCGGCTCCGGTGACGCACGGCTCGATTCGGACGCGGAGGCAGCGGGCAAGGCCGACACCGGCCGGATCAAGGTCGCCCTGATCACCCACGGCGGCGAAGGGGACGCCTTCTGGGACCTGGTGCAGAAGGGCGCCCGGGCGGCGGCCGCCAAGGACGACATCGACCTGACGTACGGAAACGACTCCGACCCGACCAAGCAGGCGGCCCTGGTGCGGGACGCCGTCCGCGGCAAGGTGGACGGCATCGCGGTGACCCTGGCCAAGCCGGCGGCCATGAGGGGCCCGGTCGCCGAGGCCAGAGCGGCCGGCATACCGGTGGTCGGCCTCAACTCCGGTATCGACGCCTGGCGATCCCAGGGCCTGCTGGAGTACTTCGGCCAGGACGAGAGCCTCGCGGGCCGGGCCGTCGGCGACAGGCTGGACGGCCTCAAGGCCAAGCACACGCTGTGCGTCATCCACGAGCGGGGCAACGTCGGCCTGGAGGCGCGCTGCGCCGGCGTGAAGAAGACGTTCGACGGCCAGACCGACCTGCTCTACGTGGAGGGCACCGACAAGAACGCGGTGAACGCCACCGTCACGGCCAGTCTCCGGCAGGACCCCTCCATCGACGAAGTGGTCACGCTGGGCGCGCAGTTCGCGCTGGACGCGGTCAAATCGGTGCGGGATGCGGGCAGCAGGGCCCGCGTCGCGACCTTCGACCTCAACAAGGACATGGTCAAGGCCGTGCGGAGCGGGCAGGTGCAGTTCGCGGTGGACCAGCAGCCGTATCTGCAGGGCTACCTCGCCGTCGACTCGCTCTGGCTGTACAAGACCAACGGCAACCTCAGCGGCGGCGGTGTGGCTCCCGTGCTCACCGGTCCGGCGTTCGTCACCCGGTCCAACGTCGCCTCGGTCGCGCAGTTCGCCGCCGCCGGAACCCGCTGACCGGGGCTCCGGCGGCCCCCGCCACCGGCCATCCCATACCCTTCGAAACCCTCCCCGCTCCCCCGCTGACCGCCAAGGACGACCATGTCTCCACGGACACGCGCCCGGCGTCGCCGACTGGGCTCCATACGTCTCTCCCTCATCCTGCTGGCGCTGGTCCCGAGCGTCACCCTCGCCGCCATGTGGGGTGTGACGACGACGCAGATGTTCTCGGAGGGGCTCCGGCTCCGGTCGCAGACGGAGCTGAGCAAGTCGACCGGCGCCATGGGCACCGACGCCACGCTCGCGCTGCAACGGGAACGCGGGCTGTCGGCGGCCTGGCTGGCCTCGGTGCCCGGCTCCCGGGCCGCCCTGGACCGGGCGCGCAAGGAGACGGACGAGGCGGTCGCGAAACTCGCGAGCCGTTCCGACGCGATCCAGAAGGCCCCCGACCGGATCGCGGACCGCCTGTACTCGGTCGTCGCGTCGGTGAGCAGCCTGGAGTACTACAGGGGTCAAGTGGACGACCCCACCGACATCAGCGCCGAGCAGGCGCTGGACCAGTACACCTCGATCATCGACGACCAGATCCACGCCTTCCAGGAGCTCTCCCAGGTCGACGACGGCGACCTCACCTCGCAGGCCGGTCCGCTGATCGCACTGGAGCACGCGGCGGAGCTGGTCGCCCAGGAGGACACGCACCTCACCCTGGCCTGGCCGTCCGGGCAGCTCGACGAGAAGGCCTGGACCGAGTTCGCCGAGCTGGTGAGCACGCGCCGCTGGGTCATCGAGGACCAGGTCGTCCCCTCGCTGCGCGGCAGCGTGAAGACGCAGACCGAGCGGATCCTGCAGGGCAAGGACTGGCAGACCCTGCAGAGCATCGAGGACCAGGTGATCGCGGCCCGGTCGGTCGGCACCGCGGGACGGGTCACCCTGCCTGACGCGCGAAGGCAGTGGACCGCCGCGCTGGACAAGGTCTCCGCCCAGTACTCGGCCCTGATCGAGCAGCAGACGTCGGCGCTGCTCACGCGCAGCGCCGACGAGGCCGACGGGCTGCTGGTGAAGGCCGCCTCCCTGAGCGCCGGCGGACTGGTCGCCCTGCTGCTGTGCGTCGGTATGTCCTGGCGGATCACCCGCTCCCTGTCCCGGCGGCTGCGCGGCCTCAGGGAAGCCACCCTCGGTCTGGCCCGGGAGCGGTTGCCCGACGTGGTGACCCGGCTGGACCGGGGCGAGAAGGTCGACGTGGACCTGGCGGCGCCCGAACTGGACTACGGCTCCGACGAACTCGGGCAGGTGGCGCAGGCGTTCAACACCGCGCAGCGCACGGCGGTGGTGACCGCCGTGGAACTCGCCGACACCCGGCGCGGCTTCCAGAAGGTGATCCTGGGCATCGCCCGGCAGAGCCAGAACCTGGTCAACCTCCAGCTCAGCCAGCTGGACGCGCTGGAGCGCGAGCACCAGGACCCGAACGTCCTCCAGGGCCTGTACCAACTGGACTCCACGGCGAGCCAGTTGCGCCGCTACGAGGAGAACCTCGTCATCATCAGCGGCGAGCAGCCGCGGCGCAGCTGGACCGAGCCGGTCGCGCTGATCGACATCCTGCGCAGCGCGGTCGGCGAGGTCGCCGAGTACCAGCGGGTGGAGGTGCACACCGACGAGGAGGTGTGCCTCGCCCCGCCCGCGGTGGCCGACGTGATCCACCTGCTGGCCGAACTCATCGACAACGCCACCTCGTACTCCCCCGCGTCCAGCCCCGTCGGGGTGCGGGCGGGGATGGTGGCCAAGGGTCTGGCCGTCGAGGTCGAGGACCGGGGTCTCGGCATGTCCGAGGAGGACTACGCCTCGTTCAACGCCCAGTTGGCCGAGTCGCCGAAGTTCGACGTGGTGGCGCTCGCCGACGACCTGCGGCTCGGCATGTTCGTGATCTCACGGCTCGCCAAACGGCACGGCATCGCCGTCACCCTGCGCTCCTCGCCGTACGGCGGAACGACGGCGATCGTGCTGATCCCGCACGACATAGTGGTGCCCGAGGGCCCCGGCACCGACCCGGCGGACCCGAAGGGCACGGAGGACAAGCAGAACAAGCAGAACAAGCGGGACGGGCAGGACAAGCAGGGGGAGCAGGACACGAAGGACTCCGAACCCACCCGGATGTCGCGGCCCCTGCCCGCCCCGGTCTCCGCCTCTGCCCCCGCTCTCGTCCCCCGTTCCGACGGGCTGGCCCCGCTGCCCCGCCGGGTGCCGCAGACCAGCCTGGCGGTCGAACTGCTCGATGAGTCGTCGCCGGCCGCCGAGGACGACACCGACGACTGCGACGACTTCACCGCGGAACGCGCCGCCTCCTCGCTCGCCGGCTTCCAGCGTGGAACGTTCCGGGCACGGGACGACGACGAGCCGACGCCGGACGACCAGCAGAAGCCGTACGACGAACAGGCACCGTCCGACAGACAGACACCGTCCGGCAGACAGGCCCCGTACGACGAACAGGCACCGTCCGGCAGGGCCCCGTACGACGAACAGGCACCGTCCGGCAGACAGGCACCGGAAGACGAGCAAGCGCCGCACGACCAGCACGTGCCCTACGACAAGCACGCGCCACACGACGCAGACAGACCGGCCGCACCGGACGTCCCCACCCCGGCCCCGGCCGCCACCACCTCGGCTCCCCACACCGACCGCTCATGAAGGACACCGCCATGACACGCGCCACTCCCGCCACGCACACCCAGCTCGACCAGCTGCTCACCGGACTCGTGGATCGGGTCGCCGACGTGAACCAAGCCGTCGTGCTCTCCGAGGACGGACTGGTCGTCAGCAAGTCCACGGGCTTCCTGCGCGACGACGCCGAGCGGCTGGCGGCGACCGCCTCCGGACTGATGAGCCTCAGCAAGGGCGTCAGCATGGACTTCCGGGGCGGCCCGGTGCGCCAGGCGCTCATCGAGATGGCCAAGAGTTATCTGATCCTGACCTCCGCCGGGCCCGGCGCCCACCTCGTCGTGCTGACCGGACCGAACGCGGACGTCGGCGTGGTGGCGTACCAGATGAACATGCTGGTGAAGAAGATCGGCGAGCACCTCAGCGCGGCACCACGGCCGGGCGTGGGCCCCATGCCCGCCTCCGGCGAGTGAGGTGAGCGGAAGCGACGCGGCGGGCCGTCTGGTACGGCCCTTCGCCCTGACCGGCGGACGCACTCGCCCCAGCCGCGCCGACTTCACCCTCATCACGACGGTGACCGCGGTGGATCCGCCGCCGGAGCGGGCCCCCAGGCCGCAGCCCGAGCAGGCACGGATCCTGCGCCGGTGTGCCCGGCCGGTTGCCGTGGCGGAGCTCGCCGCCCTGCTCGACCTGCCGGTGAGCGTGGTCGTGATCATGCTCTGCGATCTGCTGGAGGCCGGTCTGATCACCGCCCACCCGCCGCATCCGGTCACTCGCACCACCCCGGACCTGGAACTTCTGCAGAAAGTGAGGGACGGCCTTGGCCGGCTGTGACTCCGCCACCCGGGAGAAGCCCGAGGCGCCCGACACCGTCAAGATCCTGATCGCCGGGGGCTTCGGCGTCGGCAAGACCACGATGGTCGGGTCGGTGAGCGAGATCGTCCCGCTGCGCACCGAGGAACCGCTGACCGTCGCCGGTCTGGACGTCGACGACCTCGCCGGCATCGAGGACAAGCGGGCCACGACCGTGGCCCTGGACTTCGGCCGGATCACGATCAGCGAGCAGTTGGTGCTGTACCTGTTCGGTACGCCCGGCCAGCAGCGGTTCTGGTTCATGTGGAACGACCTGGCCGTCGGCGCGCTGGGCGCCGTCGTCCTCATCGACGTCCGCAGACCTCAGGCGAGCTTCGCCGCCGTGGACTTCTTCGAGCGGCGGGGCATCCCGTTCGTGGTCGGTGTCAACGGCTTCTTCGGGAAGCATCCGTATCCGCCCGAGGAGATCCGGGAGTCCCTGGCGCTGCCGGAGCACGTCCCGGTGCTGTTGTGCGACGCGCGGGAGCGCGGGTCGTGCCGTGACGTACTCATCGCGTTGATCGACCAGTTGATCGCCGCGGCGATCCAGGAGTAGGACCTGTCTATGCGTCAAGCACGGTGAGCGGATCGTTCGAAGGCGGCACGATCCGGGCCGTGAGGTCCGGCTCGGGCATCTCCGGGTCGAACGGGAACAGGGGCCGGCGGACGCGGTGGTGGCCGAGGCGGGTCAGTTCCTGGTCGACGCCGCCCGGGGTGAGCGCCATCTTCCAGTCGGCGGCCATGGCGAACAGCTCGGGCTCCAGATAGCCGATCTTGACGATCACGACGTCGGCCGTGCGGGGGCTCAACTCCAGGTCGGTGAAGTCGTGTTCGTGGTGGTACGGCTTGCGCAGCCGGGTGAGGATCACGTGCACGCTCCCCACCCGCAGCACCACCTCGACCTCCGCATCCCGGTCGCCGTGCCGGATCGCGTGGACCGTGCCGGTCAGGGTGAGCGGGCCCGCGTGCCGGTCGTCGACCTCCGCGCCCGCGGTGACGGTGACGGTCGCGCCGCGGCCTGCCCGCACGGCCGTGTCGACGGCGGCCGGGCCCGGAAGCGAGGCGTAGACGACCGTAGGGCCGGACGGGTCCTTGAACTCCGGTCGGGTGAGGACCTGTTCGAGTCCCCAGGTGACGTCTCCGGCTCCGCCGGCGGTCGGGTTGTCGCCGGTGTCGCTGATGAAGTACGGCCTGGCCGCGGAGGCGAGCGCCGCGTCGAGGCACTCGTCCAGCGTGCCCGTCGGCGCGACGAACGCGAAGTCGTGCCGGGCGTCCCAGAAGCCGCGGGCCAGGCGCTCGGCACCGGCGGTGACGGCCGCCGAAGAGGGGCCCGTGACGACGACCGCCGCCCGGTTGCGCGGTTCGTCCGCCCAGGCGTAGCCGACCCAGATCGCCGCGTCCGTCACCCCGTTCGCCGCCTCCACCTCGTCGACGGCCGCGTACACGCTCTTCGCGGGTTCGATACGGGTGGAGGTCTGCTCGCCGGCCAGCAGCACGGGCACCGGGATCCAGGCCTTGACCGGGCGGGGAGCGCCGCTCGTCAGCAGGTCCACGAGGTTGCGGGCGGCGCGTTCCTTGGTGTCCATGGCGTCCTCGTGCGGGGCCATGCGGTAGCAGGTGATCAGGTCGGTGCGGTGGACGAGGTCGCGGGAGACGTTGCCGTGCAGGTCCATGGAGGTCGAGACGACGACGTCCGGGCCGACCACCTCGCGGATGCGGTGCAGGAGTTCGGCCTCGGCGTCGTCCAGCCCCTCGACGGTCATCGCGCCGTGGATGTCGTACCAGAGGCCGTCGAGGGGCCCCGACCGCCGTAGCCGGTCGAGGAGCTCGGCGGTCAGTTCGGCGTACGCGGCGGCCGTGACCGTGCCGCCGGGCAGCGCCTTGCCGACGAGGGCGCCGCGCCAGTCGGCGGCTTCGCGCAAGGGCTGTCCCGGGGCGAGGAAGGGATAGCGCGTCAGGACGTCCGCGCCGCGCTGGGGGTGGAAGGCGGCGGCCTCGGTGCGGGCCGGGGAGAAGGTCGACGACTCGATGCCGAGTCCGGCGACGGCGATCACGGGACGGGAGGGCGACATGGCTGCTCCGGAAGTCAGGGGTGGTGGGTGCCGGTCACCGCGTGCAGCGCCCGCGCCAGCGCCCGCTGCAACGCGAACTGGCCCGCGCCGACCAGACCGGCGTCGGCGCCGAGGCCGGCCCGCTCGATGACCAGTTGCTGGGTGACGAGCGGGTGGCAGCCCTCGTACAACTGGCTGCGGACGGCCGCGACGAACGGCTCCAGCGTGGAGAGGATGCCGCCGAGGTACACGGCGTCGGGGTTGAAGAAGTTGACGTTCGCGGCGAGTACCTGGCCGAGGTAGCGGCCGGCCTGGCGGACCGCGCGGGTCGCCTCGGGGTCGGCGTCGATGGCGAGCCGTACGACGTCCTCGGTGGACGTCACGTCGAGGCCGCGCTCGCGCAGGATGCGGACGAGGGCGGCGCCGGAGGCGACGGTCTCCAGGCAGCCGGTGTTGCCGCAGGAGCAGGGCGTGTCGTGGGCGGCCTCGACGCGGACGTGGGTGATCTCGCCGGCGGCGCCGGTGCCGCCCCGGTACAGCCGCCCGTCGGCGATGACGCCCGCGCCGATCCCGGACCCGGCCTTGACCATGATGGCCTGGCGCTGCTCGGCGGGCCGGACGCTGTGCTCGCCGACGGCCATGCAGTTGGCGTCGTTCTCGATGGCCACCGGAACTCCGAAGCGGTCCTGAAGCCAGTCCCGTACGGGGAACCTGTTCCAGCCGGGCATGCGCGCGGGCAGCGTCACGAGGCCCGATTCGACGTCGACCGGCCCCGGCAGGCACAGGCCGACGCCCCGCAGCAACTCCCGCCCGTGACCGTCGGCGAGGCCTTCGAGGGTCTCGGCCAGGCCGGGCAGCGCTGCCTCGGGACCGTCGGCCGTGGCGAAGGGCACGCTGGAGACGTCGGTGAGGCCGCCGCCGGGGTGGACGACTCCCACGTGGGCGTGTCTGCCGCCGAGTTCGGCCGCCACGGCGTATCCGTCGCTGCCGCCGAGCCGCAGCACCTTGCGCGGGCGTCCGCCGGTGGAGGACAGCGTGCCCTCCTCGGCGACCAGCCCGTAGTCCAGCAGCTTGCTCACCGCGAACGAGACCGTCGACGGCGCGGCGCCGAGCAGGGCTGCGAGCTCCGTGCGCGTCGACGCCTGCCCGGAGGCGAGGAGTTCGAGGACGCGCCGGGTGAGCGAGGCACTTTTTTCAGGCATGGACGAAGTTACTTCCGTCATCGGCGGCCGGGACAGCGAGCGTAGGCCAGTTGAGCTCTTTCCTGGCTATTTCCAGATCAGCAGAAACAGACTTTTTACAGCTGTGCGCCTGTTTCTTCGAACAGTCGGGGCGTTCACTGGCTCCACCCCCTGCCTCCACCCCTTGCTTCTGTTCCCGAGGAGAGCCATGTCCCCTGCCCGCACCAGACGTCTCGCCGGTGCCGCCCTCAGCGCGGGCACGCTGCTGCTCGCGGGCTGCTCCGGGTCGAGCGGCACGTCGTCCGGGTCGCAGGACTCGATCGACTACGCGCTGCCCGCGAACTTCACGCCGAACTGGATCCTGCCGATCGGCACGGCGGCCCATCTGAATACCAACAACCGCTCGATCGCGGACAGTCTGTGGGAGCGGCTCGTCGCGTACGACGGCTCCACCGGCCGGATCGCCTGGAACAAGAAGGCGTCCATCGCCACCGCCGCCGACTTCGCCGCCGACGGAAAGAGCGTCACCATCACGCTCGGCGACCGGCATTGGAGCGACGGCAAGCCCATCACCTCGCGCGACGTGCAGTTCTGGTTCGACCTCATCAAGGCGAACAAGAAGGAGTGGGCGGGCTACAACCCCGGTCAGGCGCCGGACAACTGGACGTCCTTCAAGACCGTCGACGACCGCCACTTCACGATCACGTTCGACAAAAGCTACAACTCCCAGTGGATGCTGGCCAACGAGCTGAACGAGGTCACGCCGCTGCCCCAGCACGCCTGGGACAAGGGCGGCAGCCCCCAGCAGGTCTGGAAGAACCTCAATTCGGCCGCGAAGAACATCTCCCGCTATGCCACCGACCCCCTCTGGAAGACCATCAGCGGCCCTTACGCGGTCAAGTCCTTCTCGACCGCCGGCAAGGTCGTGCTCACCGCCAACAAGAAGTACGACGGCGGCGAGAAGCCGGGCATCCCCACGGTGAACCTGCTGCCCTTCACCACGGCGGACGCCGAGAAGAACGCGCTGCGCTCCGGCAGCGTCGACTACGGCTACATCGAGGCGACCGACCTCGACCAGAAGGACAGCTTCACCGCGCAGGGCTACGAGGTGAAGCCGTGGTCGGGCTGGGCGATCACCTACATGCCGTACAACTTCAACAACCCGGCGATGGGCGCGGTGTTCAAGCAGCTGTACGCCCGCCAGGCCGTGCAGCACTCGATCGACCAGGGCAGTCTGGCGAAGGTCGTCTTCAACGGGACGGCGGTGCCCGGCTACGGGCCGATCCCGCAGGGGCAGGCCTCGGACTTCGTCTCGCCCGCGCAGAAGAACAACCCGTATCCGTTCTCCACGTCGGCCGCCCGCAAGCTGCTGACCGACCACGGCTGGACCGAGCAGGGCGGCGTCATGACCTGCACCGGCCCGGGCAGCGGCGCCTCCCAGTGCGGTGAAGGGGTCGCCGAGGGAGCAAAGTTCGAGATGGGGGTGCTGTCGCAGTCCGGGTCGACGGTGACGGACAACATGATGAGCGCGATCCAGTCCTCGCTCGCGAAGACCGGCATCAAGTTCTCCATCAAGACCGCGCCCGTGAACTCGGTGCTGTCGCAGACCCCGCAGTGCACCTCCGACCAGTCGATCTGCAAGTGGCAGCTGTCCTTCTTCGGTACGGCGGGCAGCTGGTACTTCTCCGCCTTCCCGACCGGCGACTCGCTGTTCCAGTCCCAGGGCGGCTCGAACTTCGGCAACTACTCCAACCCGGAGGTGGACAAGCTCATCTCCGCGTCCACGACGTCGAGTTCGAACCAGGCGATCCAGGGCTACAGCGCGGCCCTCGCCAAGGACCTGCCGGTGATCTGGCTGCCGGAGCCCGTCTACCAGGTCTCCGTCGTCAGGAACGGCCTCGGCGGCTTCTCCCAGGACTCCCTCGCCAACTTCCATCCGGCGCAGTGGAAGTGGACCAGCTGAGGCCCTCGCATGGACACCCTCCTCTACCTCGCCCGACGGCTCCTCCAGTCCCTGGCCGTGATCCTCATCGTCACGATCGTGGTCTTCTGCCTGCTGCACGCGCTGCCCGGGGGTCCCGCACGCGGGATCCTCGGCCCGCAGGCGACGGCCGAGCAGATCGCCGCGTTCAACCACGAACAGGGCCTGGACCGGCCGCTGCCCGTCCAGTACGTCTACTACCTCGACACGTTGGTCCACGGCGACCTCGGCACGTCGTACACGCTGAACGAGGCCGTCTCCCGGCTGATCGAGCAGCGCCTGCCGAAAACCCTGGTGCTGACCGTGCTGTCCGCGCTTCTCGGGCTGCTGCTGGCGATCCCGCTCGGCATGTGGCAGGCGGTGCGGCGCAACAAGCCGGCCGACTACGTCATCACCACGCTGAGCTTCGTCGCGTACTCGACGCCGGTGTACTTCCTGGGGCTGATCCTGGTGCTGCTCTTCACCCAGACCCTGCGCTGGTTCCCCTCGCAGGCGCCCCAAGGGGACACACTGGCCCAGGTGTTCACGGACCCGGCCGCCCTCGTGCTGCCGGTGGTCACAGGGGCCGCCTCCATGGTGGCCGTGTTCAGCCGGTACATGCGGGCCGCGACCCTGGAGAACCTCTCCGAGGACTACGTCCGCACCGCGCGGGCCGGTGGTGCGCGGCAGCGGGCGATCCTCTTCAGGCACGTGTTCCGCAACTCCCTCACCCCGGTCGTCGCGATGCTCGGCTACTACGTGCCCGTGCTGTTCGGCGGCGCGCTCGTGGTCGAGCAGCTGTTCAACTACCCGGGCATGGGGCTGCTGTTCTGGAGCGCCGCGCAGTCCTCGGACTATCCGGTGCTGCTCGGCTGCGTTCTCGTCATCTCCGTCGCGACGGTCGTGGGCACGTTGCTCGCGGATGTCGTGCAGCGGATCGTCGATCCCCGAGTGAAGGCGGGCCGGGTATGACTGCCGTACTCCACACGACCGTGGTCGCGGAACCGGTCGCGGGCTACCGGCTGTCGCTGCGCCGGTTCGCCCGCAACAGGCTCGCGGTGGCGGGACTCACGGTGGTCGTGCTGTTTCTGCTGTTCTGTTTCGTCGGCCCGCTGCTGTACTCCACCGACCAGACGCACACGGACCTCACCCAGGTCAACCTTCCGCCCGGCGGCGCCCATTGGCTGGGCACCGACGCCGTCGGACACGACGAGCTCGGGCGGCTGATGTACGGCGGCCGGGTCTCGCTGCTCGTCGGGCTGGCCGCCGGGCTCCTCGCCACCGTCATCGGCACGCTGTGGGGCGCGGTCGCGGGCTACGCCGGCGGCTGGGTGGACGCGGTGATGATGCGGGTGGTGGACGCCGGGATCGCGATCCCCGCGCTGTTCATCCTGCTGGTCGTCTCCGCGATCACGACGCCGGACACGCTCGGCCTGATCGTCATCCTCGGCCTGGTGTCCTGGCTGGTGCCGTCCCGGCTCGTGCGGGCGGAGACGCTCACGCTCAAGAACCGCGACTACGTGCTGACGCTGCGCGCCACCGGCGGCACGCACGGCCGGGCGATCGCCCGGCACATCCTGCCGAACTCGGTGTCGACGATCGTGGTCGCGGCCACCTTCCAGGTCGCCGACGCCATTCTGCTCGTCGCCTACGTGTCGTATCTGGGCCTGGGCGTCCAGCCGCCGTCGACCGACTGGGGCGGCATGCTGTCGGCCGGTCTGACGGCCGCGTACTCCGGGCGCTGGTGGCTGATCGTTCCGCCGGGCCTCGCGATCATCCTCGTCGTGTGCGCGTTCAACGCGATCGGCGACGGGCTGCGCGACGCCTTCGACGTGAGGGGACGGGGATGAACATCCTTCGGATCGAGGACCTCGGGGTGACCTTCTCGACGGACACGGGCGAGGTGCCCGCCGTGCGGGACGTGTCCCTGCACGTCCGGCCCGGCGAGACCCTCGCACTGGTCGGCGAGTCCGGCTCCGGCAAGTCGACCGTGGCGCTCGCCGCGATGGGGCTGCTGCCCGGGAACGCGCGGGCGTCGGGGCGGGTGACCGTCGACGGCACGGAGATCGTCGGGGCCGGTGAGGCGGAACTGGCGCGGCTGCGCGGCCGTACCGCGTCGATGGTGTTCCAGGAGCCGGCGACCGCACTGGATCCGCTGACCCGAGTGGGCCGGCAGATAGCGGAAGTCGTACGCAACCACCGGCCCGTCTCGCGCGCGGAGGCCGCCCGTGAGGCGGTGGAACTCCTGCGTCGGGTCGGCATTCCGGAGCCGGAGCTGCGGGTGTCCGCGTTCCCGTTCCAGCTGTCGGGCGGGCAGCGGCAGCGGGTCGTCATCGCCATGGCGATCGCGAACTCGCCGGGGCTGCTGATCGCGGACGAACCGACGACCGCACTCGACGTCACCGTGCAGGCCGACGTCCTCGATCTGCTACGAGGGCTGGCGGCCGACACGGGCACGGGCGTACTGCTGGTCACGCACAACATGGGCGTGGTCGCCGACTTCGCCGACCGGGTGGCCGTGATGCTGCGGGGCGAGGTGGTGGAGACGGGGTCGGTGGAGGAGGTGCTGCTGCGGCCGAGGCACGAGTACACGCGGCGGCTGCTGGCGGCGGTGCCCCGGCTGACGGTCAGCGGCGAGGCGCCTCCTCCCCCGGTCGGCGGCGCCGACGAGGGGGCTGTTCCGGTGGTCCGACTCCGGGATGTGTCCGTGCGCTTCGGCCGTGGCCGCCGTACCGTACGGGCCCTTGAAGGCGTGTCGCTCGATGTCCGCCCCGGCGAGACGGTCGGCCTCGTCGGCGAGTCGGGGTCGGGCAAGTCGACGGCCGCCCGCGTCGCGCTCGGGCTCGTCCCGCCCGCCGCCGGCTCGGTGTCGCTCTTCGGCGCGGACCTCGGGCGGGCTCGGGGCCGGGCGCGCCGGAGGCTGCTCTCCGGCGTGGGCGTGGTGCTCCAGGATCCGGTGGCCTCGCTCGACGCGCGGATGAGTGTGGCGGAGTGCGTGGCCGAACCGCTGCGGACGCACCGGCGGGGCATGCCGGCGGCCGAGCGGCGGGAGCGGGTCGCTCAGGCGCTGGAACTCGTGCGGTTCTCCCGGGAGTTGGCGGGGCGTGGGCCGCGTGAGCTGTCGGGTGGTCAGCGGCAGCGGGTGAGTCTCGCCCGGGCGCTGGTGCTGCGGCCGCGGCTGCTGGTCGCGGACGAGCCGACGAGCGCGCTGGACGTGAGCGTGCAGCGGACGGTCCTGGAGGTGATCGCCGAGTTGCAGCGCGAGCTGGGGTTCGCCTGTCTGTTCGTGTCGCACGATCTGGCCGTGGTGCAGGAGTTCGCCCAGCGGGTCGTCGTCCTGCGGGCGGGGCGGATCGAGGAGCAGGGGCCGACGATGTCCACCCTGCTGCGTCCGGAGACCGAGTACACGCGCCGGCTCATCGCGGCGGTGCCGGTGCCGGATCCGGTGGTACAGCGCCGCCGCAGGGAGTCCCTGGAGACGGAGGCCACCGCGTGACGCACCTGGTCGCCGGTGTCGACATCGGCGGGACGACGACCCAAGTGGCGCTGTGCGAGGAGGACCTGACGGTCGTCGACCGCGTCGAGGTGCCCACACCGGCGGCCGAGGGCGGGGCCGCGATGGTCGGCGCCGCGCTGGACGCCGTACGGCTGCTGCTCGGCCGTACGTCCGCGCGGCTGCTCGGCGTCGGGATCGGCGCGGCGGGTGTGGTGGACGCGCGGGCCGGACGGGTCCTGGTGGCGAGCGACTCCTTCCGGGGGTGGGCCGGATTCGCGGTGACGGCGGCCGTCGAGGAGGCGCTGGGGGTGCCGGCGTTCCTGGACAACGACGTCAACGCGTTCCTGTGCGGCGAGGCGGCGGCCGGTGCGGTCGCGGGCGAGCCGCACGTGCTCGGCATGACCCTGGGCACCGGGGTGGGCGGGGCACTGTGGCTGGACGGCGTGCTGTACGACGGGCCGCACGGCGCGGCGGGCGAGATCGGGCACGTCCCCGGCTTCGGCGACCGGCCGTGCACCTGCGGCGGGCGCGGCCACCTGGAGACCGAGGCGTCCGGGCGGGCGATCGCGGCGCGGTACGGGGAGCGGACCGGGCTGTCCCTCAGCGCCCGGGAGGTGGCCGAGGCGGCGGGGGCGAGCGACCCGGACGCGATCGCCGTGTACGAGGCGGCGGGCGCCGCCGTGGCCCGGGCGATCCTCGTCACGGCGGGCCTGCTGGACGTCACGACCTTCGTGATCGGCGGGGGCGTCGGCCGCTCCTGGGCGCTCGTCGAGCCGTCGATCGAGCGCACCCTGTCCGCCGAACCGCCGGTCAGCGGGCACCCGGTGCGGGTCCTGCCCGCGCTGCTCGGCGAGGACGCGGTGACGATCGGGGCGGCGGCGCGGGTGCGGGCGGAACTAGGGGGCTTCTGATGGATCTCCGTGGAAGAAGGAGCGGCGTTCGGTGCGTGCTCTCGGCGTGCCGGGCGGAAGTCCTCGATGGGGGTCCCCCCGCGCGAGCGGAGCCGAGCGTGGGGGAGGAGCTACTAGGGCTTTCGTCCGGTGCGGCGAGAGTGCGTGCCGGGCGTCGCGACGCCGCGGAGATCCATCAGAAGCCCCCTGCCCGCGGCGAAGTGGCGGGAATCCGCCAAGGCTGACACCGTGATTGACGCGTACTCGGGGCTCTCCTACCTTCTGGTCGATTCACCGAACTCTGTTCGGTATATCGACAGGATCGACCAGAAGGCCCGCACCCCCCCTGGAGAGCCGATGCCCCACCCCTCCCGCAGACACGTCCTCGGCCTGGCCGCGACCCTCCCGCTCGCCGGGACCGGCGCCCTGACCCTCGGCGCGGGAACCGCCCACGCCGCCGACTCGGCGTACGTCATGGCCTACTTCACCGAGTCCACGACCATGCTCGAGGCCGCCTGGAACCGGCTCAAGTCCTACAACCACCCGGCCCGTTACGTCCGGCACAGCGCCTACGCGGGCCGGATCGACGAGTACCCCTTCGACCCGTACCCCGACTCCCAGTGGAAGCTCGTGCCGGGCCTCGCGGACTCCTCGGGCGTGTCCTTCCAGTCGGTCAACTTCCCGACGCGGTACCTGCGGCACTACAACTACGAGCTGCGGCTGGACGCGAACGACGGCACGTCGACGTTCGCCGCGGACGCCACCTTCCACCGGGTGGCGGGGCTGGCCGACAGCTCCTGGTCGTCCTTCCGCTCGTACAACAACCCGACCCGCTACATCCGGCACGCGAACTTCGCTTTGCGGATCGACCCCGTGTCGACGAGCACGGAGCGGCAGGACGCCACGTTCCACGTCGGCTACTGAGCCGAGCGCTCCCGTCCTGGCGGAGTCGCCGTAGCGGCCACGACTCCGCCAGGACCGGCAGCGGTTTTGTCCGCTGTCATGCCCAAGGCGCGGACGTCAGCTCAGGCCGACCGACTTCAGCCAGGTCTTGGCGACGTCCAGCGGGTCCTTGTTCTCCAGCTGCACCTGGGAGTCCATGTCCAGCAGCGCCTTGGTGTCCAGCTTGGCCGACACCTCGTTCAGCGCGGCCACACCCTCCTGGGAGAGACCGGACTTGTACACCAGCGGGGTCACGTTCGCGAAGCCGAAGAGGTTCTTCGGGTCCTGGAGGACGACGAACTTCTCCTTGGTGATGGTCGGGTCCGTGGTGAAGATGTCCGCGGCCTGCACGGTGTTCTTCGTCAGCGCCGCCTGGGTCAGCGGGCCGCCCGCGTCGAGCGCCTTGAAGGACTTGAACTTCAGGCCGTACGCGGACTCCAGGCCCAACAGGCCCTGCTGCCGGGTCTGGAACTCCGGCGAACCGCCGATGACCAGCTCCGGGGCGATGTCCTTGAGGTCCGCGAGCGTGGACTGCGAGGTCAGGTTGTACTTCTTCGCGGTCTCCGCGTTGATGCTGACGGAGTCCTTGTCCTCGGCGGGCGCCGACTCCAGCAGCGTCAGCTTCGAGTCGAGCTTGGCCTTCGCGGCCGCGTTCACGGCCTCGACGGACTTCTGCTCCGCCTTGGGGTCCAGGTAGGCGAGCAGCGAGCCGTTGTACTCGGGCAGGACCGTGATGGAGCCGTTCTTCAGCAGGCCGTAGGTGGTCTCGCGGCTGCCGATGTTGGGCTTGTAGGTGACCTTGACGCCCTTGGCCTTCAGGGCCTCGCCGTAGATGTCGGCGAGCAGGATGCTCTCGGCGAAGTTGTTGGAGCCGACGACGACGGTGCCACTGTCCGCCTTGTCGTTCGCGAGCGGGTCGGACGTGTCGTTGTCGGAGGAGCCACATCCCGCCAGCAGGGCCGTTGCGGCGGCGAGCGCGACGACGGCCACGCCGGGATGTCTCCTGAAGGACCTGCTGTGTGGGGCGGTAGAAGTCACGATTCCCGTTCCGGACTCTGGGGGGTTCATCTGGGGGTTCATGAGGCCCGCGCGAATGCGCTGCGAAGGCTCTACGAAGGCTCTACGAAAGCACTTAAGCTGATCCAATCCAGCGGGTTCTCGGTCAGTCAAGAGCAGCCTGGTCACCGATTGGCTTCAATACGTGGCCGCTTGTGACGGAAATATGAACGGGCCGCCACCGAACCCACCGAACCTCGTCGGGTTGTAACGGATTCTTGACTGAGGGTGGCGCGATCGAGTGTCCGAAGAGACTGTAGTCTCGCCGAAGTTGGCGCCGGTCACAGTGGCGTGCGGGGGCCGCAGCGGTGTTGTCTTGCACCAGTGACATCACACTCGGTGTCGTTTCACACTTGCCTCGGTGCTCTGACCCAGCACCGACCGTACCGATCAGAAATGGTCACGTGAGTTCCTCGAGTTGCTCGCGCGCCGTGAGACCCCCACGAAGGAGGCCTGGTGTCCACGAATGAGGTGGGCGCACCCGCCGAGTCGACACCGGCACCGTCGCCGTCGCCGTCACCGCTCCACGGTGGCATACGGGGGTTCGCCGACCGCCGGCCGTTCCGCCGCAAGCTCAACGTCCTGGTCGGTGTGCCGCTCGCCGTGGTCGCCGCCCTGCTCGCCTACCTCATCGCCGACCAGGTGGGCCAGGCCCGGGACGCCGACGCGGCGGCCCAGCTCGTCCGGGACAGCGCGCACGTCGCGGAGCTCGTGGACCGGGTGGAGACCGAGCACCAGCAGGCCATCCTGCTGTCCGTGCGCCATGAGGCCGCCGGCCCCGGCACCCGCCCCTCCACCGCCGAGTACCGCAAGGCGCAGGCCGCGGTGGACTCCCAGGTCGAGAAGGTGCGCGAGACCTTCGGCGACCGGCTCCCGGACACCGAGGCGCAGGCCCTGAGGGAGATCAACGGCCTCAGCAGCCTGCGCGACACCGTCGCACAGGGCTATCTGCCCGCCGACAACATCGACCCGGCCTACACCAACGCCTCCCAGGGGCTCATCGACGGCCTCGGTCTGGACCACAACGAGGACCTCGCCGGTACGTTCACCGGCAGCCTGCTGGACTCCCTGCTGCGCGCCGACGCCGCCCACAGCGCCTTCGAGACGGCCGTCTTCTCCGCGCGCACCGGCGACAGCAACGCCCTCATCGAGTTCATCGGCGCGGTCGGCGCCGAGAACGAGTACGACCACCAGGCCGACCGCTTCGCGCGGTTCGCCACCGAGGCGCAGGCCAATGAGCTCGGCGGCATCGAGCACAACTCCGCCCAAGGGACCATCGGCCGCCACTACGCCGAGCTGCAGATCGACCCCAGCAATCTCCAGGCCGGTACGCCCGAGCGGATCCGCGAGACCTTCAACGAGGCCCTCGCCTCCTACCCCGCCTACCGCGAGCAGTCCCAGACCCGGCTGGAGATCACCGCGTCACTCATCGACCAGATCGCCGACCGGGCCGACCACGCCTCCAGCGAAGCCGGCTGGCGCGCGATCCTGCTGCTGGCCCTGGCGCTGTTCGGCTTCGTCGTCTGGATCGCCTTCGCGGAGCTGGTACGGCGCTCGGTGGTCCGGCCCGTGCAGGCGCTCACCGGCGCGGCCCGGCAGGTCGCCGACGTCGCCGGCCGCGAGCTGGCGCGGGTGGCGGACGACGACGCCGAGGACGACGGACCGCCCCGGCTGCGCGAGGTGCCGGTCACCGCGAAGGACGAGATCGGCGATCTCGCGGAGGCCTTCAACCACGTGCAGAGCACGGCGTCCGCGCTGCTGGAACGCCAGGTGCTCAGCCGCCGCAACGTCGCCGAGATGTTCGGCAACGTGGGCCGCAGGGTCAGCAACCTGACCACGCGGCAACTGGCCCTGATCGACGCGGTGGAACGGGGCGAGACCGACCCGGCGCTGCTGGAGCGGTTGTACAGCATCGACCACATCGCGGTCCGCCTGCGCCGCAACGCGGACAGCCTGATGCTGCTCGCCGGCATCCGCGAAACGGTCCTCGACTCCGGCCCGCTGGCGCTCACCAACGTCGTACGGGCGGCGCTCGGCCAGATCGAAGGCTTCCAGCGGGTGCATCTGCGTGCCGCGACCGAGGTCATGGTGGAGCCCGACATCATCGGCGACCTCACGCTGATGGTGGCCGAACTGGTGGAGAACGCGGTGTCGTTCTCGCCGGCGGGCAGCCCCGTCGAGGTGACGGTCAAGGACGACGCCGAGGGCGCGCTGGTCGTGGTCACCGACCACGGCCTGGGCATGAGCGCCGAGCGACTCGCCGAGGAGAACGCCCGGCTGATCCGCCGCGAACGCCTGGACGTGGTCCCGACGAGGGTGCTGGGCCTGTTCGTGGTGGGCACGCTGGCGCGCCGCTGGGAGGTGACCGTGACCCTGTCCCGTACGCCGGGAGGTGGTGTCACGGCCGAGGTGTCCATCCCGTCGTCGTTGCTGCTGACGATGAGCCCGGTGGCGGTTGCCTCCGGCGGTTCGGCGGGGGTTGCCTCCGGCGGTTCGGCGAGGGGATCGAGGCCGGTAACGGCTTCGGGTCCGGGGACGCTGCTCTCCGGCGGTTCCACGTCGAAGTCAGGGACGGCAACACTTGGTGCGGCGTCCGAAGGGGGCGGCACACCGACCGCCGAAGCGAGGGACAATGGTGCCACGCCGACGGCGAGCGAGGGCATGGCCGCGACCTCGGTCGGCACCGTTTCGGCCGATGCCGACCCCGGGCCGCTCCCCCGTAGACGCCCCCGGCGCGACACGCCCCCGACCGGCAGTTCGGCCGCCTCGCCCGCGTCCGGCCCGGACGGCACCCCACCCCCAGGCGACCCCGCCGGCTCCCGCCCCCTGCGCCGCCGTGTCCGCGGGGCCACCCTCCGTACGACCTTCGGTGCCGACCCCGACCAGCAGGCCGCACGCCGGGCCGCGCCCCAGCCCGCCGACGCGGACGCCGTCCGGGCCGCGCTCGACGAGTTCGAGGCGGCCGTGGAACGCGCCCACCGCGACAGCGAAGACGGCGACGACAGCGTCCACAGCAACGGCTACGACGGCGTAGCCACCCGCACGACCAGCACAACTCCCCGGAAGGAGTGGAGCAGTGAGCACGTCGACAGGTGACACTCCGACGGGAGGCACCACGCCGGCCGAACTGCAGGCCGCCGCAGCCGACTTCACGTGGCTGTTGAATCGTTTCGCGACCGAGACGGCGGGCGTCGTCGACGCCATCGCCGTGTCGTCGGACGGGCTGCTCATCGCCGTGTCCGAGCTGCGCGAGCACGCCGACTCCGAGCGCCTCGCCGCGATCGTCTCCGGCATCACCAGCCTGGCCGCCGGTGCTTCCGGCAACTACGGACTCGGCGGTCTGAACAAGGTCATCATCGACCTGGAGGGCGGCCACGTCCTGGTCGCCGCGATCGGCAGCGGCGCCGTCCTCGGCGTCGTCACCGACAAGGAGGCCAAGCTCGGCAACATCGCCTACGAGATGACACTGTTCGCCAACCGCGCCGGTGCCGCGCTCAGCCCCCAGCTCGTACTCGAACTGAAGAACAGCGTCGGCGCCGCGTCGAAGCGCTGACCGGGCGCCGCCCGGCCGAGGAGGAAGACACACAGCCATGGCGGACGGCCGCGCTTCGAGAGGTGCAGGCGAGGACGGCGGCACGCCCCCGGGCCAGGACCCGGTCGGCCCCGTCGCCGCCGTACGGCCGTTCCTGGTCACCGCCGGCCGGGTGGCACCCAGCACATCCGGCCGGACGATGCCCGTCGAGACCCAGGTGGTGGCCACCGTCGACGGGCTCGACGCGCTCGACCGGCTCTCCTTCGAGCAACACGACATCGTCGCCGCCTGCCGGCGGCCGCAGTCCATCGCGGAGATCGCGGCCCGGCTGCGGCTGCACCTCAACGTGGTCCGGATCCTCGCCGAGGACCTGCGCACGGCGGGGCAGTTGACGGTGCACGTGCCCGACTCCGACGCCACCCATGACGCATCCGTCCTGCGAAGGGTTATCGATGGCCTCCGGGCCATCCCCGACTCCCGAGGGGTACTCCGTGACACCGACTGAACCGGCCACCCTCGCCGGGGCCGCGCAGGCCGCGGCCGTACGGCCACCGCTGCCGGTCAAGATGGTGATCGCGGGCGGCTTCGGCGTGGGCAAGACCACCGCCGTCGGCTCGATCTCCGAGATCGAGCCGCTGACCACCGAGGCCGCCATCACCGAAGTGGCTGCGGGCGTGGACGACCTCAGCCACACCCCGCGCAAGACCACGACCACGGTCGCGATGGACTTCGGCTGCATCACCATCGACCCCACCCTGAAGCTGTACCTGTTCGGCACGCCCGGGCAGGAGCGGTTCGGCTTCATGTGGGACGACATCGTCGAGGGCGCGGTCGGCGGGCTCGTCATCGTCGACACCCGCCGCCTCGACGACTGCTATGCGGCCGTCGACTACTTCGAGCACCAGCGGATCCCGTTCGCGGTGGCCGTCAACGCCTTCGACGGCCAGGTCGAGCACACCCTGGACCAGGTCCGCTGGGCCCTCGACATCAACGACCGCGTCCCGGTCGTGGTGTTCGACGCCCGCGAGCGCGGCTCGGTCCGCGACGCCCTGCTCGTCGTACTGGAACAGGCGCTGGCGCGCACCGAGAGCTGAGGTACGAGGAGGGGGCCGGGGCCAATCCCCGGCCCCCGGCCGTCAGTTGCTCCTCCGCACCCCCGGCGACACCGCGATCCGGTTCACCGCCCAGAACAGTCCCAGCGTCACCAGCGCCATCACGGCGACCAGGGTGGCGCCGCCGACGACCTTCTCGTAGTTGCGCTGGTAGAGGCCGTCGACGATGTACCGGCCGAGGCCGCCGAGGGAGACGTACGCGGCGATGGTGGCCGTGGAGACGATCTGGATGGCCGCCGAGCGCAGGCCGCTGAGGATCAGCGGGAGCGCCACCGGGAGCTCCACCTGGAGCAGGATGCGGCTCTCCTGCATGCCCATGCCGCGGGCGGCGTCCACCGGGGACGGGTCGACGGAGCGCATCGCCTCGTAGGTGGTGACCAGGATCGGCGGGATGGCGAGGACGACCAGCGGGATCATCACGGGCAGCAGGCCGAGTCCGAGCACGACGAACATCAGCACCAGCAGGCCGAAGCTGGGCAGGGCGCGGGCGGCGGTGGCGATGAGCGCGAGCGCGTTGCCGCCGCGGCCGGTGTGCCCGGTCCACAGGCCCACGGGCAGGCCGATGCCGGCGGCGATGGCGAGCGCCAGGACGGAGTACCAGACGTGCTCCCCCAGGCGGGTGGGGATGCCGTCGTAGCCCTTCCAGTGGGCGCTGTCGCTGAAGAAGGCGTTGATGAAGTTCAGGACGTTCACCGGGCTGCGTCCTCCAGGGCGAGGGCGGCCGGGTCGGGCCGGTCGGCCTTGGGTTTGGTGGTCCCGCCGCGCGGCATCCAGGGCGTCAGCAGGATGCGCACACCCACCAGCAGGGCGTCGATGAGGATGGCCAGGACGGCCGTGGTCACGACGGAGTTCACCGCCAGTTCGGGCCGGTGGTAGAACATCGCGTCGGCGAGCAGGTTGCCCAGCGCGCCCTGGTTGCCGATCAGTGTGCCGACGCTGACGAGGCTGATGCTGGAGACGACCGCGATGCGCAGCCCCGCGATGATGGCGGGCACCGCGATCGGCAACTGCACCTGCACGTAACGGCGCAGGGGCCCGAAGCCCATGGCGGTGGCTGCGGCCAGCGTCTCCTGGGGCACCGACCGCACGCCGTCGACGATCGCCGGGACCAATACCACCAGGCTGTAGACGGCGAGCGGGATCATCACGGTGAGCTCGGTCTGGCCGGTGTAGTCGATGAGGACGACGAAGAAGGCCAGCGAGGGGATGGCGTACAGCACGGTCGTCACCCACAGCACCGGCGGGTACAACCAGCGGAAGCGCACGCACAGTTGGGCGAGCGGCAGGGCGAGGACCAGCCCGGCCAGCACCGGCAGCAGGGCCTCCCGCAGGTGCAGGCCGATCAGGCCGAGCCAGCTGTGCTGGAGGTCGCTGGGGATGTCGAAGAAGCCACTCATCGGGCGGCCTTCGCGACCTTGTCCTGCGTACGGCCGTCCGCCGTACGCCCCTCCGCGTGGGCGCCGCGGATCGCCTCTCCGATGGTCTGCTGGGAGACGACCCCGGTCGCCCGGCCGTCGGCGTCCACGGCGACGGCCCAGCCGGTGGGCGAGAGCACCGCGCAGTCGAGGGCGGCCCGCAGCGAGTCCGTCCCGGCCGCGAACGGCCGCCCGTACGGCAGGAGTTCCTCCCGCCGGACGTCCCCGGCGGTCAGCCCGTCCGGCTCGCTCCAGCCGAGCGGCTTGCCGTCCAGGTCCGTGACGAGGAGGTAGGGGGCGTCGGCCGTGTCGCGGGCGGCGATCTGCTCGGCGGTGGAGTCGATCGCGACGATCGGCGCGGTCAGCAGCTCCAGGCCGGCGGAGGGGAAGAAGGACAGCCGCCGGATGCCGCGGTCGGCGCCGAGGAAGTCCTCGACGAAGGCGTCCGCGGGGTGGGACAGCAGTTCGGCGGGCGGCGCGAACTGGGCGAGCTTGCCGCCGGTGCGCATCACGGCGACCATCGTGCCGATCTTGACGGCCTCGTCGATGTCGTGCGTGACGAAGACGATGGTCTTGCCCAACTCCTCCTGAATGCGGAGGAGTTCGTCCTGAAGGCCCTTGCGCACCACGGGGTCGACGGCCGAGAACGGCTCGTCCATCAGCAGCACCGGGGGATCGGCGGCGAGTGCCCGCGCGACACCGACACGCTGCTGCTGTCCGCCGGACAGCTGGTACGGGTACCGCTTGGCGAGCGCGGCGTCGAGGCCGACCCGCTCCATCAGCTCCCGGGCGCGGGCCCGTGCCTTGTCCTTGCCCCAGCCGAGCATGCGGGGCACGGTGGCGATGTTGTCGATGATCGTGCGGTGCTGGAAGAGTCCGGCGTTCTGGATGACGTACCCCATGGACCGGCGCAGCGTGTTGACCGGCTGCCGCGTGATGTCCTGGTCGTCGAGGAGGATGGTGCCCTCGGTGGGCTCGACCATCCGGTTGATCATGCGCAGGGTGGTCGTCTTCCCGCAGCCCGACGGCCCGACGAGGACGGTGATCGAGCGGTCGGGTATCTCCAACGAGAGCCGGTCGACCGCCACCGTGCCGTCCGGGTACCGCTTGGTGACTGAATCTATCCGTATCAAAGCGCCGAATACCCTTCGGGTCTGGCTGAAGTTGCCCGCATTCAGACAGGAGCTGGTCGCGGGGGCCGTTGCCCGGGAGAGTCTAGACGGCTTGTGTTGCGGGATCGTGGCGGGCGCTGCGCCACCGCACCCGGGGCGGGCCGCCGGTCGTGGCCCGCCCACCGCTTCGGCCCGTCACGCCGCCGCCGACCGCTCCCCCGCCACCGGAAACCCGGGCGTCCGCAGGACCCGGCGCTCGCCGTCCACCGCGAACACCTCACAACCCTCGAGTCCCGCGGCCCAGTCGACGCCCTCCGCGCCCATCGCGAACGCCGCCGTGGCGACCGAGTCCGCCTCCGTCAGGGTCGGGGCGACGACGGTCAGGCTGAGCAGGCCGGTCGCCGGGCGCCCGGTGCGGCCGTCGATGATGTGGTCGCCGCGCTCGTAGCGCGCGGAGGTCGCGACCGCGCCGTCGCTGAGGTCGAGGACGGTGCACAGCTTGTCGGCGTGTTCGGGGTGCCGTACCCCCACCCGCCAGGGGCCGCCGGCGGCGACCACGTCACCGCCGGCGTTGAGGCAGAAGCGCGTCGCGCCGGCCGCCGTCAGCAGCTCGGCCGCCCGCTCCACCGACCAGCCCTTGACCACCGCGCAGGGGTCGAGGCCGCGGCCGGGCAGCCGTACGTCGAAGGCGCCGCCGGTGGCGATCCGGTAGTGCTCGCAGAGGTCGAGGACCTCCCGCAGATCCGCGCCGATCTCCGACAGCTCGCCCCGGTCCAGCCGGGACACCTCGCTGTCGGGCTTGAAGGGGCTGAACCGGGCGTCGACCTCGCGCAGCCACGCGAAGACCGCGTCCACGGCCGGCTCGGGGATGCCCCCGTCGTCGACCCGCAGGGACACCGGGAAGCCCATGACGTGCTCGACGCGCCGCACGGTCAGGCGCCCTTGCCGTCGAGGGCGGCCTGGAGCGACTCCCGGTAGCCGTCGCTGGTGATCGTCGCGCCGGACACCGTGTCGGTGTCCGCGCTCTGCGCCTGAAGCGTCTGCGCGATCAGCTTCGGCACGGCGGCGGTCGTCTGCGGGTGGTTCGGCTGCTGGAGCATGCGCACCGAGCCGATCCTGTCGCCCGCGAAGGTCACCTCGACCTGGACCGGGCCCTTCTCCGTGTCGACCGTCGGACCCGCGACGACCTGATTCGCGGAGGCGGGCGAGGGCGAGGCGGAGGCAGCCGTCCCGTTCTCGTCGATCGCGGCCTGGAGGGACTTCTTGTAGCCCTCGGTGGTGATCGTCGCACCGGACACCGTGTCGATGTCCGCGCTCTGCGCCTCCAAGGTCTCCGCGATCAGCTTCGGCACCGCCGCCGTGGTCTGCGGATGGTTCGGCTGCTGGAGCATCTTCACGGCGGTGATCTTCTCGCCGTCGAAGGTGACCTCGACCTGGACGGGGCCCTTCTCGGTGTTCACCGTCGTGCCCGCGACGACCTTCGAGGAGCTGCCCGGGGCGGCGGACGCGGACGGGGCGGGCGCGGTGACCTCGGTCGTGGACGTCCCGCCGACCGACGGTTCGTAGCGCCAGACCGGGATCAGGCCCGCGACGCTCAGGACCAGAATGGGGATCGCTCGTTTCACGGTCTCTTCCTCATCCCGCCAGGCTGAAGCGCTCGAAGTGGATCTGCGGCTTGGGCACGTTCAGCTCGCGCAGGCTGCCCAGCACCGCGTTCATCATGGGCGGCGGTCCGCACAGGAAGACGTCCCGGTCGGCGATGTCCGGCACGAGCCCCGCAAGTTCGCCCGGCGCCAGCTTGTCGGGCACGGGCGGCCCGGTCACCAGGTGCAGCTCGGCGCCCTTGGCGAGGGCGAGGTCCCGCAGCTCGTCGTAGAGGACGGCGTCCCGGTCGGTGGCGACGCGGTAGATGACGACGGCGTGGCCCTGCAGCTCCTCCAGGAGGGCGCGGATGGGGGTGACGCCGACGCCGCCGGCGATGAGCACGGCCTCCGGCCGGGTGCGGTGCATCGCGGTGAAGGCGCCGTAGGGGCCCTCGGCGAAGACGCGTGTGCCGACCTTCACGTGCCGCAGGGCGGCGCTGCCGGCGCCGGCCGCCTTGGCGGTCAGCCGCAGCGTGCGGCCGTCGGGGGCGGCCGACAGGGAGAACGGGTTGGCCTGCCACCAGCGGTCCCGGGTCAGGAAGCGCCACAGGAAGAACTGGCCGGCCCGCGCGGGCAGCCGGTCCAGGTCGCGGCCGGACATGTAGATCGAGACGACGTTGTCGGACTCGGGGACGACCGCCGTGACGCGCAGCTGGTGTCGCCAGTTCCGCCACACGGGGAGCACCAGCCGGCCCACGAACACCGAGCCGAGCGCGACGCCCCATACGCCGTACCAGTACGACGTGGCTGCGGACGACGAGGTGAAGGTCGTACCGACCGCGACCTGGTGGGTGAAGGCCAGCAGCACGGCGACGTACGTGTACAGGTGGATGAAGTGCCACGTCTCGTAGGCCAGCCGGCGCCGGGCGTAGCGGCCCGAGACGGCGCCCACGACGATGATGATCGCCAGCGCGACGACCGCGCGGAGCACGCCCTCGGTGGTCTCGGCGAGGTCCACGAGCTGGTTGACCGGGTCAAGGTCCGACGACTGGGCGTAGCCGAAGACGATGAAGACGGCGTGCGCCAGCAGCGTGAACAGGATGCCGAAGCCGGTCCGGCGGTGCCAGGAGGTCAGCCGGTCCATGCCGATGCGGCGGTCCAGCCAGGGCAGGCGGGCCACCAGGACCAGCTGGAAGGCCATCAGGAGCGCGCCGTACAGACCGGCCAGCCGGCCCAGCACGATAAGGGCGTTGGAGGCGAACCCGGCCTGGGTGAAGAAGAACGTCACCACGGCCACGTTCGCGGCCAGCACGGCGTACAGGCCCGTGCGGGCCACCACCCTGGGGCGTTTTATCGCCGTGGGGGGCGCAGGGGGCGATTGGACGGCAGTCACGGGACAGGCTCCTTGATCGGGTCCGGGGTACTGAGCTTCTCCGGTGACAGCTGTCGATTCACTGTCGTGCAACTTTCAAGTGGTTATCGATGTGGCCACGGAGGCCCCCGGCGCTCCGCCATCGGGATCGGGTGCAGCACTATATGGAGGTGGAAAAAGTACGACTCCTCGTCGTGGACGATGACCCGCCGATCGCCGATCTCGTCGCGACGGTCGCCCGCTATGAGGGCTGGGACGCGGTCACGGCGAACTCCGGTGAGGAGGCGCTGAGCCGCGCCGCGGAGTTCCATCCGGACATCGTGGTGCTCGATCTGATGCTGCCAGACCTCGACGGTTTCGGCGTGCTGGACCGGCTGCGCCGCTCGGGCACGATGGTGCCCGTGGTGTTCCTCACGGCCCGGGACGCCGTCGCCGACCGGGTGGCGGGACTGACCCGGGGCGGTGACGACTACCTGGTCAAGCCGTTCGCGGTGGAGGAGCTGATGGCCCGGCTGCGGACCGTGCTGCGGCGCAGCGCCGGGCCCGGGTTCCAGCGGTCGGTGCTCCAAGTGGCGGATCTGACGATGGACGAGGACACCCGCGAGGTGCGGCGCGGCGACAAGCTGGTCACGCTGACGCCGACCGAGTACGAGGTGCTGCGCTATCTGATGCGCAAGTCGCCGACCGTGCTGACCAAGGCGCAGATCCTGGACCATGTGTGGGAGTACGGCTTCGGCGGCCGCTCGAACGTGGTGGAGCTGGTCGTCAGCCGGCTGCGCCGCAAGCTCGACGAGCCCGACGACGGCAGGGCGCCACTGATCCACACCGTGCGGGGCTTCGGGTACGTGATCCGGCAGGCCGCCGAGTGATCCACAGGCTGAGGCGCGCCTACGGCAGGCTGCGCCTGGGCACCCGGCTGGCCCTGGGCCTGGGCGCCCTGGCGCTGGTCGTGTTCGCCGTCGTCGGCACGGCCCTGACGACGTACATGCGGGACTATCTGTCGGCCCAGCTCAACGACCAGTTGACGCACGCCCAGATCGCCCAGTCCAAGAGCATCGCGGACACCGGCACGCTTCAGGGAAAGCGGTACTACCGCTGGTACTACGCCGTGTACGACGTGTCGGACGGCACACCCGTGCTGCGCAAGCCCGAGAACGCCGGCGACACGCCGAAGGACATCGACGATTTCGATGCCCTGGCCCAGGCCCAGACCGGCTCGCCCAAGGAACTCCTGCGCACCGAGCACCTCAAGGGCGAGGGCACCTACCGACTGCGCGCCTGCGAGGTCGAACCGGGGGTGCTCCTGGTGAGCGCCGCCCCGATGGACGGCATCGACGACACCGTCACGCGGCTGATCACGATCCAGGCCGTCACGTTCGGGCTCGCGCTGCTGGCGCTGGTGATCTTCGGCCGGAAGATGCTGCGGCGCGGCTTGAAGCCGCTCAGCGACATGGCCTCGACGGCCCACGGCATCACCTCGCACGACCTCACGGAGTCGGCGGCCCGGCTGCCGCTGCGCGCGGACGGCCGGGACGGCGGCCCGGAGGTGGACGAGCTGCGCACGGCGTTCAACACGATGCTGGAGCACATCGACGACTCCCTCGCCGTGCGCGCGGAGGCCGAGCAGCGGCTGCGCCGCTTCGTCGCGGACGCCTCGCACGAGCTGCGCACCCCGCTGATGTCCGTACGGGGCTACGCGGACCTCTTCCAGTACGCCGCCGCCAACGCCCCCGAGGAACGCGACAAGCACCTGGCCCGGCTGCGCGCGGAGGCGGCCAGGATGGGCGTCCTCCTTGACGACCTGCTGCTGCTCGCCCGCCTGGACGCGGCCGAGGTGGAGGCCCCGCTGCGGCCGGTGGAGGCGGATCTGGTGGAGCTGGCCGAGCACGCGGCCGACGCCTTCCGCGCCGGCCACCCGCACCACCCGCTGACGGTGCGGACCGGCGCCGAGGCGCTGAAGCTGCGTCTGGACCCGCAGCGCATCCGCCAGGTCCTCGACAACCTGCTCACCAACGCCGCGGTCCACACACCGGCGGGCACGGAGGTGACCCTGACCGTCGGCGTCGAGTCCGGCCGGGCGCTGGTGCGCGTGGCGGACACGGGCCCCGGCATCCCGCCCGCCGACCGTGACCGCGTCTTCGACCGCTTCTACCGCGTCGACAAGGCCCGCAGCCGCGACCGCGGCGGCAGCGGCCTGGGTCTCGCGGTCGCGAACTCCCTGGTCCGGGCGCACGGCGGCACGATCGAGGTGAGCAGCCGGCCCGGGGCGACCGTCTTCACGGTGGTGCTGCCGCTGAGCTCCACGAGTCTTACGAAGCCGTGACGTGAGGGGCGCGGCCCGGTCGTCCGGGCTGCTCACGGCCCTAGCGTGAGCGTATGCGTGTACTGGTCACCGGCGGTGCCGGATTCATCGGGTCCCATGTCGTCGAGGCGCTCCGGGCCCGCGGGCACGAGCCCGTCGTGTACGACGTCCGGTCCGAACCGGCGGCGGACGTACGCAGCCCCCATTCGGTCCGCAAGGCCCTGACCGGCGTGGACGCCGTCTGCCACCAGGCCGCGATGGTCGGCCTGGGCGTCGGCTTCCGCGACGCCGCCGAGTACGTCTCCCACAACGACCTCGGTACGGCCGTGCTGCTGACCGCCATGGCCGACGCGGGCGTACGACGGCTGGTGCTGGCCGGGTCGATGGTGGTGTACGGGGAGGGCAGGTACGACTGCCCCCGGCACGGGACCTTCCGGCCGGGACCGCGTGCCGTCGCCGACCTGGACGCGGGGCGCTTCGAACCGGTCTGCCCGGAGTGCGGGTCCGAGCTGTCGCCCGGGCTGGTCGGGGAGGACGCCCCGGTCGATCCGCGCAACGTGTACGCGACCACCAAGCTCGCCCAGGAGCACCTGGCCGCGGCGTGGGCCCGGGCCACGGACGGGTCGGCGGTGTCGCTGCGCTACCACAACGTGTACGGGCCGGGCATGCCCCGCGACACCCCCTACGCGGGCGTCGCCTCCTTCTTCCGCTCGGCGCTGGCCCGCGGCGAGGCCCCGCGCGTCTTCGAGGACGGCCGCCAGCGGCGGGACTTCGTGCACGTACGGGACGTGGCCGCGGCCAACGTGGCGGCGCTGGAGGCGAGTTCACGCCCGGGCGAGCTCACGGCGTACAACACCGGCAGCGGCGAGCCGCACACGGTCGGCGAGATGGCCCGGGCGCTGGCGGCGGCGTACGGGGGCCCCGAGCCGGTCGTCACCGGGGAGTACCGGCTGGGGGACGTACGGCACATCACGGCGGACTCGGCGCGGCTGCGGGCCGAGTTGGAGTGGAAGGCCGAGGTGGGGTTCGAGCAGGGGATGCGGGAGTTCGCCCGGGCGGGATTGCGGGCGGACTGAGGGGGGATCGAGGGGGATCGAGGGATACGGCGCCCTGGGTGCCGTACCCCCGGCACTCACACCTCCGCCGTCGGCAGCGTCACCTCGAAGCGGCAGCCGCCCGGGATGTTGCGTACGGTGGCCCGGCCCTGGTGCGCTTCCACGATGCCCCGGACGATGGCGAGGCCCAGGCCCGCGCCGGCCGGCGGCGTCCGGGCGTGCGTGCCGCGCCAGCCGGTGTCGAAGACGCGGGGCAGGTCCTCCTCGGGGATGCCGCCGCAGCCGTCCGTGACGGACAGCACGATGCCCTCGGGCGAGCGCTCGGCGGCGATGGCGACCGTACCGTCGGCGGGGGTGCGGCGGATGGCGTTGACGAGCAGGTTGCCCAGGACCCGGCTCATCTCCTTGCCGTCCACCTCGACGGGCAGGGGCTCGACCCGGCTCCCCACCAGCCGTACGCCGTGCTCGCGCGCCAGCGGGTCGGCGCCCGCGAGGGCGTCGCCGACGAGGTCGTAGAGGGAGATCCGGCTCGGGCTCAGCGCCAGCGTGCCCGCGTGGATGCGGGAGAGCTCGAAGAGGTCGCCCACCATGTCGTTGAGGCGCTCGACCTCCGTGCGGATCTGCCGCAGATAGCGCTGAGGGTCGGCGGCGACCCCGTCCTCCAGGGCCTCGGACATCGCGCGCAGCCCGGCGAGAGGGGTGCGCAGGTCGTGCGAGATCCAGGCGACGAGTTCGCGCCGGGAGGTCTCCAGGGCGCGCTCGCGTTCCCGGGACTCGGCGAGCCTGGCGCTGGTGGCCTCCAACTCGCGGCTCAGCGCGGCCAGTTCGGCGGTCGCCGGGCCGTCGGGCGAGGTGAAGCCGCCGCCGTCGCCGAAGGAGCGGGCGGCGAGCGTGAGGGCCCGGCTGCGGGCGACGACCCAGCGGCCCAGCAGCAGGGCGGTGGCCAGGGAGACCACGGCGGCCATGGCGACGACGGTGGTGACGACCTTCAGGTCGTGCGCGGACAGGAACATCGCCTGCGCGACCGCGAGGGTGCCCGCGAGCATCGCGGTGACGGCGACGGTGGTGACCACGGCGAGGTGCGTGACCACCGAGCGCCGCCGGATCAGCAGCAGCACCCACGCACCGAGCAGGCCGGCCGCGGCGGCACCGAGGAAGGCGAAGAGGGCGATGAGGAGGGTGTCGCGCACGGTCAGGCCTCCTCGGGGGCGCTGTCGAAGCGGTAGCCCACGCCCCACACGGTCTGGATCAGCCGGGGCCTGGCCGGGTCGTCCTCGACCTTCCCCCGCAGCCGCCGGACATGGACGGTCACGGTCGACAGGTCGCCGAAGTCCCAGCCCCACACCTCGCGCATCAGGTCCTCGCGGCCGAAGACGCGGCCCGGGTGACGAAGGAAGAAGGCGAGGAGGTCGAACTCGCGGATGGTGAGGGCGAGTTCCGTGCCGTGCTTGGCGGCGCGGCGGGCCGACGGGTCGACGCTCAGCCCTGCCGCGCGCAGGACGCCGGCCGGCTGGGCGGGGCGGGCGCGGCGCAGCACGGACTCCACGCGCAGAACCAACTCGCGGGGGCTGAAGGGCTTGGTGACGTAGTCGTCGGCGCCGACCTCCAGGCCGAGGATGCGGTCGTCCTCGTCGCCGCGCGCGGTGAGCATGATGACCGGCACGGGTCCGCGCCCGCGCATCCGGCGGCAGACTTCGAGGCCGTCCATGCCCGGCAGCATCAGGTCCAGGACGACGAGGTCCGGCCAGTGCGCGGCGGCCCGGGCGAGCGCGTCGGGCCCGTCGCCGGCGCGGTCCACGACGTATCCGGCCCGGTCGAGGTATCCGGAGACGACCTCGGCGACCGTGGGGTCGTCGTCGACGACGAGGACCCGGGCCCCGGCCTGCGCGTACGGCTGCTGCTGCTCCATGCCGCCAGCCTCGCACCCTCCGCGCCCGGGCGCGGCCCTCCGCCTCCGACGTCCTTGTTTCGTAAGGAGCTGGAGTCCGTTATGCCCGTTTCGCGCTCGTAAGGTGAGAGCCGTGACGCCCTCTTCCGATCCCGATTCCGAACCCGAACCCGAACCTGATCCCGATTCCGATTCCGTTCCGTGCCCCACGTCCGTGGACGTCGTACTCCCCTGTCTCGACGAGGCCGAGGCGCTGCCCTGGGTGCTCGGGCGCATCCCGCCCGGCTGGCGGGCGATCGTCGTGGACAACGGGTCCACGGACGGCTCGGCCCGTATCGCCCACTCCCTCGGCGCGACCGTCGTCCGTGAGGAGCGGCGCGGATTCGGCGCCGCCTGCCACGCGGGGCTGACCGCCGCCGCGGCCGACGTCGTCTGCTTCTGCGACTGCGACGCCTCGCTCGACCCGGCCGACCTGGTGCCGTTCGTGCGCGAGATCCTGGCCGGGGACGCGGACCTGGTCCTCGGGCGGCGCCGCCCGCAGGCCCGAGGTGCCTGGCCGCTGCACGCCCGGACGGGCAACCTGGCCCTCGCCCGCCTGCTCCGCCGCCGCACCGGCCTGCGGCTGCACGACCTCGGCCCGCTGCGCGCCGCCCGGCGCGAGCCGCTGCTCGACCTCGGCCTCACGGACCGGCGCAGCGGCTACCCGCTCCAGATGGTCGTCCGCGCCGCCGACGCAGGCTGGCGCATCACCGAACACGACGTCCCGTACCGCCCGCGGGCCGGCGCCTCCAAGGTGACCGGCACCTGGCGCGGCACCTGGCAGGCGGTACGGGACATGAGCCGCGTGCTGGCGGAGAAGGGGGTATGCACGTGACACCGTCGACCACGGTCCTCGTCATCGCCAAGGAACCCCGCCCCGGCCGGGTGAAGACCCGGCTGACCCCACCCTTCACCCCTCACGAGGCGGCCGCGCTCGCGGAGGCGGCCCTGACGGACACCCTGGACACGGTCGCGCGGACGCCCGCGCGACGCCGGGTGCTGGTCCTGGAGGGCATGCCCGGCCCGTGGCTGCCGCCCGGTTTCGAGGTCGTACGGCAGTGCGCGGGCGGCCTCGACGAACGACTGGCCGCGGCCTTCGCGGACTGCGACGGCCCCGCACTCCTCATCGGCATGGACACACCCCAGGTGACCCCGGAGCTGCTCACGGTCGACTTCGCGGACTGCGACGCGTACTTCGGTCCCGCCGAGGACGGCGGCTTCTGGGCACTGGGCCTGGCCGAGCCGGACCCCGCGCTGCTGCGGGGCGTGCCGATGTCGACGCCGCAGACGGGTGCCGCACAGCGTGCGCGGCTCGACGGGCTGCGGGTACGGGACCTGCCCCCGCTGCGGGACGTGGACACGGCACACGACGCCGACCTGGTCGCCAAGTCGGCCCCCGGCGGACGCTTCGCCGCACAACTGGCCCGACTCACGACGGCCGAGGGCCGATGACCACGATCCGGACGACGACACCCCCGCGGATCCCGAGGCAACCGGGCACCGACCCGGCCGGCCGCCGAACGGGACCCGCGACGGAGACGGATGGCCGGGGGCCGAGGGCCGCCACGGACACCGACGAGCGGCGACCGCGGGACGCGACGGAGACGGACGAGCGGCGACCGGGGGACGCGACGGAGACGGACGGACATTGGCCGAGCGCTCCGACGGACGCGGACGGGCGTCGGCCCGATGCCCCGAACGCACCGCGGCCCGATGCCCCGACGGACCCGAAGGACCCGAACGCACCGCGGCCAGGCGCCGCGACCGACACCGGCCGCCGTTGGTCGGGCACCTCGACCGACAAGCGGGGTCCAGACCACCCGACGGACGCGAACGCACCGTGGCCAGGCACCACGACCGACACCAACCGGCACCGGCCAAGCACACCGCCCGACGGGCACCGGCCAGGCACCTCGCCCGATGCGAACGGGCGGCGGCCGGATGCCCCGACGGACCCCAACACACCGTGGCCAAGCACCACGACCAACACCAACCGGCACCGACCAGGCACCTCGACCGACAAGCAGCGGCCAGACCACCCGACGGACGCGAACAGGCGGCGGCCGGATGCCCTGGCAGACCCGCACGCACCGCGGCCAGGCGCCGCGACCGGCACCGGCCGGCGTTGGTCGGGCGCCCTCGTCGACGACCGTCCCTGGTCCGCCGACCCCTATACCGCCGCCCTGCGCACCGGCCAGGGGCCCCTCTTCCTGCGCCGGGCCGACGGCTGGCTGCTGCCGCTGGAGGTGGAGCGCTGGTGTGCGGACGCCGACATGGCCGACCTGGAGGTGCTGCGGCGCTGCGAGGGCGCGGTGCTGGATGTGGGCTGCGGGCCGGGGCGGCTGGTGGCGGCGCTGGGCGGACGGGGTCGGCGGGTCCTGGGCATCGACGTCAGCGAGGCGGCCGTGGCGTGCACCGTGCGGCTCGGCGGCCAGGCGCTGCGCCGCTCCGTCTTCGACCCGCTCCCCGGCGAGGGCCGCTGGGGCACCGCCCTCCTCATCGACGGCAACATCGGCATCGGCGGCGACCCGAGGGCCTTGCTCGACCGGATGGCCCAACTCCTCCTCCCCGGTGGCCTGTTGATCGCCGAGACGGTGCCGGACCTGGACCTCGACGAGCGGGTCCAAGTCCATGTCACCGACGCCCGAGGGGCCGCCGGCACGCCGTTCCCGTGGGCCCGGCTCGGCACCCCGGCCCTGCTGCGGCACGCGGGCGGCGCGGGCTGGCGTTCCGTCGATCAGTGGGCGGCCGGCGGGCGTTGCTTCGTCGCCCTGCGCAGCCGCAGCACGAACAGCAGCGCCGAACCGCCGAACAGCGCGGCCGTCAGCAGCAGCCAACGGGCGAGATAACCGTCCGTGGACATACCGGTGACACCGGCGTAGCGCCCCGCCACCCGCCCGCTGATCAGCGGAAACCACACGAGCAGGAGCAGCCCGGAGAGGGCGGCGGGCACACGGACGTACGCGACCCCCTCGTGGCGAGGGCCCGCCGCCCTGACCAGGCCACGGTCGAGCGTGCCGTACACCGGCAGCAGCACCAGGTCGTGGAGCAGGGCGGCTCCCACGAACCACAGCGTGACCCCGAACCAGTCCCCCTCCAGCAGCCGGACGCCCGCGTACGCGGCGAGGGCGAACGAGCAGACGAGCAGGAGCAGTTGGAGGGGACTGCCGAGAGGGATCCTGACTCGCATCACAGGTCTCCTCACAGGTCTCCTCACAGGTCTCTTCACAGGTCTCCTCACAGCTTTCCGAAAGTCATCCGGGCCACCCACTTGGTGTTGAGCACACCGGGTGCGGCCGGCACGATGATCCGCGCCGGGTGCCCGTGATCAGGGGTCAGGTCCTCGCCGTTGACGAACAGGGCGAGCAGGGAGCGCGGGTCGGCGACCTGGTTGGCGCGCAGGGCGGCCCGCCGGAAAGCGCCACGCCGTTGCAGCGACTCGACGAAGACGTCGGGCGGATCGTCGTACCCGACGAGCGCGGCGAGATCCCGCAGCCGTACGCCGCGCCACCACTGGTCGGAGGTCGACCAGCCCTCCACGCACGCGATGGGCAACGCGGCGCTGTGCAACGGTAGTTGAAGCAGATCGGCCCGGCTGAGCCGAACGGTTCCGGTGCGCCCCACGACGACCAGCCGCCAGGCCTCCTCGCTCGTCTCCGCCTCCCTGATCCCCGCGTACGCGGCCGTCTTGTTGACCTGGAACCCGGACGGCCCCGTACCCGGATCGGCGCCGCCGTGCGGTGCGAGGAGGGCGGTCCTGCGCAGCGCCCCGTCGAAGTTCTGCCCGACCGTGGTGACGAAAAGCAGCAGCGAGCCTCCGCCGACCAGCCCGAGGGCACCGCGCCGGGACACGGTGGGCTCGGCGGGCCGCAGAGCTGTCAACTCGCTTTCTCCTTCACCCGGTTGACGAAGTCGACGCAGATTGTGCAGAGCCGCAGGCGTCTTCAGCACCGCGTGCACGACGAACGCGGCGAAGAACACCCAGGCGCCGTAGAAGTGCAGCGGATAGAAGGAGCCGGGGAAGATGTAGTCGAGCTGCACGTTGAGCACACCGGTGACGAACTCGAACAGCGCTCCGCCGACCAGAAGCAGCAGCAAGATCCGCTCCAGCGCGTGCGCGACCGACCGCGCGGGCGGCAGCGTGAACAGCTTCGGCACGACCGACCACAGCTTGGCCAGCAGGACGGGGATCAGCACGATCCCGAGGGTGACGTGGACGCCTTGGATCAGCCGGTACAGCCAGTGCGGGTCGGTCGGCCAGGAGAAGAGGTAGAACCCGAGGATCCCCTTGTCCGGGGTCTTGTCGTTCACGGGCGACAGGTCCGGGTTGTAGGCCGCGTACGACAGCAGCCCGGTCACGAACAGCACGGTGATCCCGCCGAGCAGCACGACGCCGAGCACGGAGGTGAACCAGGGGCCGCGCAGGGGGCTGCGCCAGAACGCGGGCGAGAAGGGAGAGCGTGCCATGCCCCGACCGTAGGCCCGCACCACCCCCGAGGCGGGCCCGCGAACCATGACGAAACTCTGACGTTCGCCCTTGTCAGCCGTCCGGGCGAGGCCCCGCGGCCTAGCGTTTGCGCGTGAACCGCGATCTGAGACGTGACCTGTACGCGGCCCTGGCCGCCGCGCTCCTCGTGACGGCCGCCATCGTCATCGGCACCGCCATCCAGCACCGGTACGGCACGCTCCGCGTCGGCTGGCCGCCACTGCTGGCGACCTGGCACCCGCACGTCGGCCCCGGCACCCCGGCCGCGCTCGCCGTCGCGGTCGCCATGGTGGCGTACGGTCCCTCCCTCGCCGTCCGGCTGCCCTGGCGCGCGCTGCTCCTCGCCACCTGGGGCGCCGGCCTGGCCTGGACGTGGTCGCTGGCCCTGGTCGACGGCTGGCACCGGGGTGTCGCCGAGCAGCTGACGACCAAGAACGAATACCTCCGGGTCATCGACCGGTTCCAGGACATCCCCGCGGCCCTCCGGGGCTTCAACGGCCACATCCTGATCGACGCGCCGGACAACTGGCCGGCCCATGTCGCCGGGCATCCCCCGGGGGCCACGCTCACGTTCGTCCTGCTCGACCGGATCGGCCTGGGCGGCGGGGGCTGGGCCGGAGCCTGGTGCATCACCGTCGGCACGACGGCCGCGGTCGCGGTGCTGATCACCGTACGCATCCTGGCCGACGAATCCCTCGCCCGCCGAGCCGCGCCCTTCCTGATCCTGGCTCCGGCCGCCGTGTGGGTGGGCACGTCCGCCGACGGCTACTTCGCGGCGGTCACGGCGTGGGCGGTGGCGTTCCTCGCGCTTGCGGTGACGGGACGCCGGCCGGGGTGGACCGGCCTCGCGTCCGGGCTGCTGTTCGGCCTGACCATGTACCTCTCGTACGGCCTGACGCTGTTCGCCGTGATCGCGGCCGCCGTCCTCCTCCTGGGCTCGAACCGATGGCGCCCGCTCCCCTTCGTCCTGGCCGGCTTCCTGGTCGTCCCCGTCACGTTCACCGCCCTCGGCTTCGACTGGTGGGAGGCGTACCGACTGCTGGTCCGCCGCTACTACCAGGGCGCGGGCGGGGTCCGGCCGTACGGCTACTGGGTCTGGGCGAACCTGGCGTGCACGGTGCTCATCGTGGGCCCGGCGACGGTGGCGGCCCTACGCCGAACCGCCACCAACCTCACCCACCGCCGCTCCCGCCCCGCCGTCCGCCTCGCCGTGCTCGTGGTGGCAGCTCTCCTGGCCCTGCTCGTCGCCGACCTGTCCGGCATGAGCAAGGCGGAGACGGAACGGATCTGGCTGCCGTTCGCGGTGTGGCTGCTGCCGGCTTGTGCGTGGCTGACGGGGGTGCGGGGGTGGCTGGTCGGGCAGGCGGTGCTGGCGTTGTCGCTCAACCACCTGTTGTTGACGGGGTGGTGACGGCCGCGATCATCAGACGGCGAGCTTCTCCGACCAGCTTGTCCTGCCCGGCATGGGGTGGGAGGCTCTGGGCACGATGAGCAGGGGCTGAGCAGCGCGTGACGCACAGGTCATCAGGGGGAGCATGTCGCCAGAGACAAAAGACCGCGTCATCAACATCACCCTCGGCGCGGCTGCCGTTTTCTTCACCGCGCTCGCCTTCACCTCCAGCATCTTCGGAGGGAAAGAGGGGGAAAATCAGCGGTACTGGATCGTAGCCGGCGTCACATCTTCCGCGATTGCCGTGTACGTCGGGAACAGTGAGCGAGTCAGGCTGTCGGCGTACCGCGACAGAATGAAACAGTTGGCGACTCAAGCGGAGATGAACTACGAGAACCTGGTCGCCAATCTGGCTCCGAACGCCGCTCAGGCCGCTGTCATCGCAGACCGAACGCTTCCCTCGGCGGAGCGGGACGTGCGCAGAGGGCGACTGGACCAGTCGATCGCGGTAGGGGTGTCGGAGATCGCTGAGGGAACCCGTGGAGTCTTCTACTCGTGGGACTCCACTACTCGCCTGTTCAAACTCGTGTCCCAGTGGCCGGCGTCGGCCATACCAGAAGTTGACAGCGGTGAACCCGCCTATCCCGCACTTGAGTTGATCGCGAAGGACGGGATGGTCCTCGTGCGAGGCAACACTGCTTCCCCCTTCAACAGAACGGCGCCTTCTGTCCCCGACGAGCGGGTTGCCGTGGTCCAAGTGAAGGTGAACAAGGCAGTAATCGGCATCTTGGCAATGGATGGAAAAATGCCGTCCGCCGCGCCGAGTTCAGGCTTCACTCCTCGGGACGTGCGCGAACTCCTGCTGTATGCAGACCTGCTCGCGGCTGCTCTCGGAGCCGACTGACAACAGGGAGGTCTCACGTGTCTGCAGCCCGAAGAATGGCGGACAGCCGACTCTCGGCTCTGTTCGGCCGCAGCCGGAGGCGAACGCTGGATCCACCGGATGAAACCGGCTACATGTGGGACATCGAGTTCACTGCCGTGCGGGAGAGCTTGCATTCGTCCAATGAGTTCATCGCGACGCGCGGTGACGTGGAACGCCTGGCGGAAAACGAGGTGCGCCGACAATTCGCCGACGCGTATGAGGGGTTGCCCGGGGCACGAGGAGGTCTCACCGCGGCCGCGATCGGCGCCGGGACAGCGACGGCGTTTTTCGCGGTCATGGGCACCCTGTGGTTCGTACTGCCGGCCGTCCTGGCCATCGTCTTCGTCTCGGTGTTCTTCTGGGCAGGCGGCCGCAGGCGACCGGCATCCACCGACCGGCGTCGCGTCATGCGAACCGACGGCTGAAACACAGGCATTGAGCGTTTCGACGGCCGCGGCAACTCCACGGCGGTACGTCGCTCCGGCCACCATTGAATGATCTATTCAACACCCCTACCATCACTCGGTGGATGCATTCACCCACTTCGCCTCGGCCTCCGGAGGAGAACCCCGTGCTTCCACCCCCTCGCTTCAGACGTACGGCCACGGCCCTCCTGCTGGCCGTGGGTCTCACCCTCCCCTCCGCACACGCGTCGGCGGAACCACCCCCAGCCGCACCCCAGGTCTGGCCGACACCCCAGACCATGCACACGAAACCCGGCCAACTCACCATCCCCGACCGGGTCGTAGAAGTCGTCGGCCCCGGCACCGACCCCTCCGCCCGCCGTGTCGTGGAGGCCGTCCTGCGGGACGCCGGAGCCGACCGGATCACCACGGTCGACGCCGGTGAAAAACCTCCCGCCGCAGGCCTGACCGTCTACCTCGGAGGGCCGGACGAGAACAGCGCCACTGGGAAGGCGCTGAAGCAACTCGCCGCCTCGTCCCCCGACGGCCTCACCTCCGGCGGTTACGTCCTGGCGTCCGGCCGTAAGGACGGCCGGTCCCTCCTCGCCCTCTCCGGCGTCGACACCACCGGCACCTTCTACGCCGCCCAGACCCTGCGCCAACTGGTCACCACTGGCGACCGGTTGCCCGAAGTCACCGTCCGCGACTGGCCTACGGCCGCGCTGCGCGGAGTCGTCGAGGGCTTCTACGGCACACCCTGGACGCACGCCGAGCGGCTCGGTCAACTCGACTTCTACGGCCGTACGAAGCAGAACGTCTACGTCTACTCGCCCAAGGACGACGAGTATCTGCGCGCCCGCTGGCGCGACCCGTACCCGCCGGCCGCCTTGGACCGGATGAAGGAACTGGTCGACCGGGCCGACGCCAACCACGTCCGTTTCACCTACGCCCTCTCCCCCGGGCTGTCCGTCTGCTACTCCTCCGAGGCCGACATCGCGGCCCTCACCCGGAAGTTCGACTCGCTGTACGCCATCGGCGTCCGTTCCTTCGCGATCCCGCTGGACGACATCAGCTACACCAAGTGGAACTGCGCCGAGGACGAGAAGGAGTTCGGGAGCGGGGGCGGGGCGGCCGGTGCCGCGCAGGCCCATCTGCTCAACCGGGTCTGGCAGGACTTCACCGCCGGGCACGCCGACCTGCGCCCCTTGGAGATGGTCCCGACCGAGTACTCCGACCTCGCCGACTCCCCCTACAAGAAGGCACTGCGCGAGAAGCTGGACCCGTCCGTGGTCGTGGAGTGGACCGGCGTCGGCGTGATCGCGCCGACCATCACCGCCGACCAGGTCGCGCGGGCGCGCGAGGTGTACGGCCACCCGATCCTGGTCTGGGACAACTACCCGGTCAACGACTACGTCACCAGCCGTCTGCTGCTCGGCCCCTACACGGGTCGCGAGCCCGGTGTGGCGAGCGCCGCGACCGGTGTGACCGCCAACCCGATGGTCCAGGGCGAGGCCAGCCGGATCGCCCTGTTCACCTCGGCCGCCTATCTGTGGAACCCGGACGCCTACGATCCCCGGGCCGCCTTCCTCGCCTCGGTCCGCGATCTCGCCGGGCCCGACAGCGAGAAATGGCTGCGGGTCTTCGCCGAGAACAACTACTCGTCCCAGCTCGACGCGACCGAGTCCCCCACCCTCACCCGGCTCATCGCCGACTTCCGTACCGCCTACGAGCAGGACAGCGGACTCGACCGCGCGGCCGAGCGTCTGACGTCCTACTTCGCCGAGATGGCCGCCACGCCCGCCGAGTTGCGCGCCCGCCTCGACAACCCCGGCTTCCTGGAGGAAACCTCCGCCTGGCTCGACAAGCTCGGCCGCTACGGCACCGCGGGCGAGACCGCCGTGGACCTGCTGCTCGCCAACAAGCGGGGCGACACAGACGCCGTCACCACGTACTGGAACAGGCTCAGGGCGCAGCGCAAGGCACTGGACGCCATCCCGGAGCAGGTCTCGCCGGGTGTCATGGACCAGTTCCTCTATACGACGATGCTGGACAACGCCCCCGACCCCGGCGTCGACGCCGCCTTCGCTCCCGCCTCCCTCTCCTTGAAACCCGGCGCCTCACAGACGGTGACCCTTGCCCTGTCCGACAAGCGGTCCACTGCGGCGAAGAGCGTCACCTGGAAGCTCGACGTGCCCGAGGGTGTCACCGCCTCGCCCGCCGAGGGGACGGTGACCGTGCCGGCCGGGGGCAGCGCCTCGGCCTCCGTCACCCTGACCGCGGCCACCCCGGGCGTCCACTCCGTGGTGGTGTCGGGCGACGGCGTCCTCGACCGCGCGATTCCGGTACAAGTGAGCCAGGGAACAGGCACGTTCAAGGCCCTCACCGCCAACTTCAGCGGGGCGTCGGTCAGTTCCATCGACCTCGGCTCCGGCAAGAGCACCGACATCGCCGTCGGCGACAACCCCGGCGAGGTGGTCGTCAGTGCCGACGGCCGTACCGCCTACGCCGCCAACCAGGGCTCGAACACCGTCAGCGTCATCGACGTCGCCGAGAACACCGTCACCGCCACGGTCGCCGTCGGCCGCGTCCCGGCCGGCCTCGCGCTCACGCCCGACGGCGGCACACTCTGGGTCGCCAACTACACGGACGGTACCGTCCAGCCCCTCGACACCACCACGCTGACAGCGGGCGCCCCCGTCCCGGTCGGCTCCGGGCCGGAGAACATGGCGATCACACCCGACGGCCGGACGCTGTACGTGGCCGACATCCACGACAACACCGTCACCCCGGTCGACCTCTCCACCGGGAAGGCCGAAACCGCCGTCGCCGTGGGCCCTCGCCCCTTCAACGTCGTGGCCGCGCCCGACGGGAAGACGGTCTACGTGTCCAACTCCGGCGGCTCGACCGTCACCCCCATCGACACCGCCACGAACGACACCGAGGCGACGTTCCTGGTCACCGGCCAGGCCTACGGCCTGGCTCTCTCTCCGGACGGCCGCACCCTGTGGGTCAGCCCCAGCACCGGCAGCGCGGTCACCCCCGTCGACACGGTCACCGGCGCCCCCGGGACAAGCGTCGAGGTCGGCAGGTCGGCCTTCGACGTGAGCCTGGACTGGAACGGCCGTACGGCGTACGTCACGACGGCCGACGGGAACGTCCTGGTACCGGTCGACACGGCCTCGGGCACCACCCGGGCGCCCCTGACGACCGGCGCCTATCCGCTGGCCGTCGCGCTGACGCCGCTGCCCGTGGAGAGCGTCGAGTAGGTCAGCTCGCGGTGCGCCGGATCCGTCCGGCGTACCGCTTCTCCAGCTCCAGGTTGCCCTCGAAGCCGCCGGGCACGTTGGCCGAGACATAGACCGGCGGCCGCTCCCCGGCGGCGAGCAGCAGGGCCGACGCCTGCGCGACCGCCATCTGCACCAGCATCACGCCGGTGAGCGTGGACAGGGCGCACACGGCGCCGCCGCCGGGCAGTTCCAGGAGGGCGTCGCCGCGCGGGGCCGCGTTGTCGAGGACGACGTCGGCGAGGTCGACGAGCTTCTTGCCGCTGGAGTGGGCGGCGGGGACGGCCCGCGTATGGGTGAGGGAGGTGATGGCCAGGACGCGGTGTCCCTGCGCCTTGGCGTGCAGGGCCATCTCCACGACCACGCTGTTGACGCCGGAGTTGGAGATGACGACGAAGAGGTCCTGGGGATGCGGGGCGGCGAGGTCGTAGATCCGCGCGGCCACACCCGCCTGGCGCTCGAGGAGCGGGTCGTCGAGGACGCTCGGGTCGTCGCCGCCGTACAGGACGAGGTCGGCGATGCTCAGTCGGTTGGTGGGCACCAACCCGCCCGCGCGGCCGGCCAGTTCGAGCACGATCGCCTGGGAGTGGCCGGTGCCGAAGGCGTGGATCACGCCCTCCGTGCGCACGCACTCGGCGATCAGCTCGGCGGCGCGTGTCACGTCGTCGCGGGCGGACTCGGTGACATGCTGGAGGACGGCCAGGCTCTCGCGCGCGAACCCCTGGGCGCTGACGGACTCGACGGACACGCGACACTCCCTAGCTGATGGATTGAACCACCCTGTATATCTCCATCGGTGAATCAATAAATCACAGGACGGTCCTGGTATTCAATCTGCCCGGTGAACGGTGGCTGATACATTCTTGCCATGCCCCCGACCGACGTCACCACCCTGATCCGTACCGAGCTGCCCCGGCTGGCCGGCTCCCTGCGGAAGGTCGGCGAGCTGATCCTGGAGGATCCGGCCGCCGTCACCCACTGTTCGGCCGCCGAGCTGGGCCGCCGCACCGGCACCTCCCAGGCGACGGTGACCCGTTTCTGCCGTGCGATCGGCCTCGACTCCTACCAGCATCTGCTGATCGAGCTGGCCCAGGAGCGCGGCCGCGGCGAGGTCTCCGACTGGGGCACCGCGGAAATCGGCCCGGACATCTCCCCGGACGACGACCTGGAGCGGGTCGTGCAGGTCGTCGGCAGCGCGGACCTGCGCGCGGTGCAGCAGACCATCGAGCGGATCGACCTCGACGCGATCGAGCGGGCGGCCCAGGCCACGGCCCGCGCCCGGCGCATCGACGTCTACGGCGTCGGCGGCAGCGGCGCGGTGGCCCAGGAGACCGAGACCCGGCTGTTCCGCATCGGCTGCGCGGTGCGCGGCTGGACCGAGGTGCACGCCGCGACCACCTCCGCCGCCCTGCTCACCCCGGCCGACGTCGCCATCGGCATCTCGCACTCCGGCGCGACCCGCGAGACCATCGAACCGTTCGAGCTGGCCAAGGAGCGCGGAGCGACGACGGTGGCGCTCACCGCCGATCCGCGCTCGCCGCTCGCCCGGACCGCCGACATCCGGCTGATCTCCTCGTCCTCGGAGACCAGCTTCCGCACCGGCAGCATCGGCGGCCGGCACTCCGTGCTCGTCCTCATCGACTGCCTGTACGTCCGGGTCGCCCAGCTCTCCTACCAGCGCGCGAGCGCCTCACTGGCGCTGACCGACCACATCACCCCGCAGCATGCGGTGAAGTCACGCCGCGCACGGTGATCATGACCGGGCATGCATGGATGAACCACCGAGGAAACGCGAAGATGGTTGTTTGAACCATCCCTTCGGTGCCACGATGGGGCCCCGCCGAGCATCCTCGTAGGAGCCCCTCCCATGCGCGTGACTTCTGTCGAGTCGACCGAGCTTTTCGTCGGAACCACCGCGCAGCCGCGCCAGGTGGTGGCCGTCGAGCTGAGCCACACTCCCGGCCGGACCGTCCGCCTCACGGTCGAGGGCCCCGGCCTCGCCGGTCAGACACAGGCGACGGCGGCCGACGACGGCACCGTGCGCGCCGAGATACCCGTGACGGCCGACGGTCTCACTCCCGGCGAGAGCCGCGAGATCACGGTGACCGCCGCCGACGGAGACCGACTCGCCCACCACACCGCTGAGTTCACCGTCGCCGAACCCGGCTGGACGATGTTCATGGTCAGCCACTTCCACTACGACCCCGTCTGGTGGAACACCCAGGCCGCCTACACCGAGACCTGGGACGTCGCCGACGACCCCGCCGCCACCGGCCTGCCCGCCCGCACCTTCGACTCGCGCGGCCAGTCCGGGATGAGCCTGGTGCGGGCGCACTGCGATCTGGCGCGGCGCGACCCGGCGTACACCTTCGTGCTCGCGGAGGTCGACTACCTCAAGCCGTACTGGGACGCCTTCCCCGAGGAGCGGGCCTTCCTGCGGGAGCTGATCCGCACCGGCCGCGTCGAGATCATGGGCGGCACCTACAACGAGCCCAACACCAACCTCACCGGCGCCGAGGCGACCGTCCGCAACGCTCTCTACGGCGACGGCTTCCAGCGCGCGATCCTGGGAGCCACGCCCGAAACCGCCTGGCAGCTGGACGCCTTCGGGCACGATCCGCAGTTCCCGGGGCTGATGGCGGACGCGGGCGTCACCTCCAGTTCGTGGGCGCGCGGGCCGTTCCACCAGTGGGGGCCGACGCTGTCGGTGTTCGGCGAGGAGCCGCGGGATCCGCAGCGGATGCAGTTCCCGGCGGAGTTCAGCTGGATCGCCCCCTCGGGGCGCGGGCTGCTGACCGCGTACATGGTCAACCACTACGGCGCCGGCTGGGCGATCGACAACGCGCCGACCCTGCCCGAGGCGGAGGCGGCCGCGCTCAAGCTGTTCAAGGGGCTGAAGAAGGTCGCGCTCACCCGGAACGTGCTGCTCCCCGTCGGCGGGGACTACGCGCCGCCGTGCCGCTGGGTCATGGGGATCCACCGGGACTGGAACGCCCGATACGTCTGGCCGCGCTTCGTCAGCGCGATCCCCCGGGACTTCTTCGCCGCCGTCCGCGCCGAGCTCGACGCGGAGGGCCGCAAGGCCTCCCCGCAGACCCGCGACATGAACCCGGTCTACACCGGCAAGGACGTCTCCTACATCGACACCAAGCAGGCCCAGCGGTACGGCGAGACGCTGCTCGCCGACGCCGAGGCCTGGGCGACGCTCGCCTCGCTCGTCACCGGGCACCCCTATCCCGACGCGGCGCTCGACAAGGCCTGGCGGCAGCTGATCTACGGCGCCCACCACGACGCCATCACCGGCTCCGAGTCCGACCAGGTCTACATCGACCTGCTCACCGGCTGGCGGGAGCTCGCCGACCTCGCCGAGACCGTGCACGCCGACGCCACCGGCGCCCTCGCCGACCGGGTCGCCCCGGGCGATGGCCCCGACCTGGTCGTCTTCAACTCCGCGAGCTGGCAGCGGCGGGACGTGCTGACGGTCGCCGATCCCGGGCGGGTCCCGCTGGACGACACCCGCCGGCCGCTGCCCGCGGTACGCGACGACGACGGGCGGCTGCGGGTCGTCGTGCCGGAGGTGCCGGGCATCGGGCTCAAGGCGCTCCCGCTCGGCGAGGGTTCCGTACCCGGCTGGGCCCCGGGCGAGGGGACGACGATCCGCAACGAGTTCTACGAGGTGACGGTCGACCCGGCGCGCGGCGGCGGCGTCAGCGGCCTGCGGGCGCTCGCCGAGGCCGAGGGCGGCCGGGAGCTGCTGCGCCCCGGCGACATCGGCAACGAACTCGTCGTCCAGGAGGAGTACCCGAGGCACCCCCGCTTCGGCGAGGGGCCGTGGCATCTGACCCCGACCGGCACCACCGTCGCCCGCAGCCGGAACGTGACGGCTTCCGTGACGGTGGAACACTCTCCGGCCGGGTCCCGCCTCACCGTCACCGCCGACCTCGGCCTGTTCCGGTACACACAGAGGCTGTGTCTGTGGACGGGCGTCGACCGGCTCGACGTGTCCACCACCATCGACGGCTACGACGGCGCCGACCGGCTCATCCGGGTGCGCTGGCCGTCCGACGTGCGGGGCGGGCTGCCGGTGCACGAGGTGGCGGACGCGGTGATCGGGCGCGGGTTCGGGTTCGTGGAGGTGGACAGCGAGCGGTTCCCGTGGACGCTGGACAACCCGGCGAACACCTGGTTCGGCCTCGGCTCCACCGCGCGGGTCGCGGTCCACGACGACTCCGGCGCCTACCTCGGCCAGCGCGCCATCGGAGTCGCCGAGCTGGTGTACCCGGACTGGGACGCCGCCGGTGACCTCGGCACCCCGCTCGCGGCGGCCCTCGTCCGCGCGGGCGTCACCGCGACCTCGACGATCGCGGGCGGCCCCCGGTACGGCGACCTGGAGGTCGACTCCAACCTCCCCGACATCCGGATCGCGATCGGCGGCCCGGACCGCAACTCCGTGGTCGCCGAGGCGCTGGGCTGGGACCCGGCCGCCGGGCGGGAGCTGCGACGCCGGCTGACCGAGCGCGGGGTGGCCGCCGTATGGGTGGCTCCGCGCGCGGGGCTGCGCGAGGAGTGGGTGCCGGGTGCCGATCTGCGGGACCTCGAACGGCTGCCGCTGCTGGTGGTGGCGGGCGCCCGCCCCGAGGACGACGCCAAGGCGGTCGACACGCTGATCGCCGACCTGGACGACGCGACCGTCACGGCCACGGCGGCGGGCGGCGGCGAGGCGCTGCCGCCGGGCGACGCCTGGGACGGGCGCGGCTTCGCCGTCCTCAACCGGGGCACGCCCGGCTGTGTGGTCACCGCCTCCGGCGACCTCTACATGTCCCTGATGCGCTCCTGCACCGGCTGGCCGTCCGGCATCTGGGTCGACCCGCCGCGCCGTACGGCTCCCGACGGTTCGGCGTTCCAGCTCCAGCGCTGGTCGCACACCTTCGAGTACGCCGTCGTGGCGGGTCACGGCGACTGGCGTGAACTCCGGCTGCCCGCGCGCGGCCACGAGTTCAACCATCCGCTCACCGCCCGGCCGCGGACCGGCGCCGAGGCACCCGCGCCGCTGCCCAGGGCCGCCTCCCTGCTGACGCTGGAGCCCGCCCGCGAGGTACTGCTCGACGCCCTCAAGCCCCTCGGCTCCCCGCTCGCCCGGGGCAGCGGGGCGCCCGCCGACCCGGGGCGCGGTGTCGTCGTCCGGATGCACGAGGTGAACGGACGGCCGGTGCGGGCGCGGGTGCGCGGGCCGGTGGAGTGGACGCGGGGCGCTCGTGCGGACGTGCTGGAGCGGCCCGGGGAACCGCTGGCGCCGGGCGGGGACGGGGTCCTGGACGTCGGTCTGACCGGCTTCGAGGTGGCCACCGTCCTGGCCACGCCCTCGGCGGGACCTGGGCAGGACCCCGGCCCCGGCGTCGCCGCGCACGAGCCCGCCCAGCCCGTGCACACCCGATACTGGCTCCACAACTCCGGCCCCGCCCCGCGCGGCAACATGCCCGTCGCCGTCTACCTCTCGCCCGCCGCGCTCACCGCCTCCGGCCCCGTCACCACGACCGTCCGGGTCGGCTCGGAGCTGACCGACGCGCCGGTGTCGGGCACGGTGACCTTCGAGGTGCCGCCCGGCTGGTCCGCCCAACCCGCCGAACTGCCCTACGCGTTGGGCCCGGGCGGGTTCACCCTGGCCGAGGTCACGGTGACGCCCCCGCCGGACGCCGCACCCGGCCGCCACTGGCTGGCCGCGCGGCTGTCGTACGGCGGGCAGACGTACGAGGACGCCGTGGCCCTCGACGTACCCGGCGGGCACACCGGGCCGACGCTGGTGTCCCGCCTGGGCGTGGAGCGGGTCACCGTACGCGAGGGCGAGCGGGCCCGGGTTCCGGTGACCGTGCGCAACACCACCCGGGGGCCGGTCGGCGGGCAGCTGTGGGCCGTGTCGTCCTGGGGCACCTGGCCGGGGGTCGGGCCGGGCTGCCAGGGGTTCACCGTGGCCGGCGGTCAGGAGCTCGAGTGCGTCATCGAGGTGGACGGTTCGGCGGTGCCGCCGGGGTCGTACTGGCTGATGGCGAAGGTCGCCTGGCACGGCTGCGTCGCCTACACGGAGGCGATCGTGCTGGAGGTGACGCCATGACCGAGCATGCGGCCCTGGTGCAGGGGGAGGCGGTCCCACGGGACCGCGTGGACGCCCTGCTGAAGGCCGTCCCGGCCCGCGACCGCGAGACCCGCCCCGAGTCCCTCGCCCGCGCCGAACGGCAGCGGCGGCGCTGGGCGACCCAGGTCGTGGTCACCGACGAACTCGCCCGCCGGGCCTGCGCGGACCGGGGACTGAAACCCCCTTCGCAGGTGTCGCCGGCCCAGGTGCTCGCCGTGGCCGAGACCGACGTCGCCGACCTCGGCAGCATCGTCGCGGCGGCGCTCGCCCACTCCCCGGCGGCGCGCGTGCTGCTGGCGGAGCTGGAGCGCGAGCAGCACGTCCCGGAAGCGGCCGTACACGACTACTACGACCGCAACCGGGACCGCTTCCTCACCCCGCAGGCGCTCCGGCGCGGCGTCGACCCCTTCGGCGGGGCGGCGGAGGCGGACTTCCTGCAGTACGAGGACGTGCGCGGCGGCATCGTGCGGGAGCTGCGGCGGGCGGGCGGCCGACGGGCCTTCTTCGACTGGCTGGACCGGGCTCGTGCCGGTGTGGTGTACGCGCACGGGCACGAGCACCCGGGCGATCCGTCCCACCCGGACCACGAACACCGGCACTGATCTCCCACGGAACCGAAACGCAACACGGCAAACCATTGACCTCCGATGAATTCTGGTCCACATTTTCATCAATCGGAGTCGAAGTTGGTTCATTGAACCAACACCATCCCTGACTTCGCCCGGTCGCAGGAGGGCCCATCACATGCGTGCAAGAAGACTGACCCGCACCCTGACCTGTATCGCCGTTCTTTCGCTGACCGCCGCCGGATGCGGCCTCTCCGGCGGCTCCGACAGCGGCGACGCCACCGCCGGCGGCTGCAAGGTCGACAAGGGCAACGTCGGGTCGGGGAAGCTCTCCGGCGAGGTCAAGGGCAAGATCACCTTCCAGACGACCAACTTGAAGAAGGACTTCGGGGGCTTCTTCAACGGGGTGATCAAGGCGTTCGAGAAGGCCCACCCCGACACCACGGTCAAGTGGATCGACGACCCCGGCGACGCGACCTTCGGCCAGCGCACCGTCGCCGACGCCCAGGCCTGCACCCTGCCGGACGTGATCAACGTCGACTCCCCCACCGCGACCTCCCTCACCAAGGCCGGCTACCTGCTCAACCTGGGCGTCAAGGACCCCGACGCCGCGAAGCCCTTCGTCCCGGCGTTCTGGAAGTCCAGCACCATGAAGGACTCCTCGGGCGCGACGGTGCACAGCGTGCTGCCCTGGTACACCGGCGGCGTCGTCCTGACGTACAACAAGGACCTGCTGGCGAAGGCCGGGATCGACCCGGCGAAGCCGCCGACGACCATGTTCGGCCTGTTCGCCGACTACGAGAAGATCGCCAAGGCGGCCAAGGGCGAGTACTACGCGACGATGGCCAACCCGGTGTGGCGGATCCCGGCCGACTGGGACCAGATGAACATCAAGATGCTGTCCGCCGACGGCAAGTCCGCCGTCTTCGCCGACGACCCGCGGACCGCCGAGTGGGTCGCCTGGATGGCCAAGCTGTACAAGGCGGGCGCCATGCCGAAGGACTCGCTGTCCTCCAACAACGACCCCTCCACGCTGTACAGCCAGGGCAAGGTCGCCTACGGCTCCACGAACCCGAGCTTCGTGCGCTTCGTGAAGCAGAACAGCCCGTCGATCTACGCCAAGACCGGCGTCGGCCAGCAGCCCTTCGACGCGCTCGGCCACACCACCGGTGCCCCGCAGTACATAGCGACCGCCGCGACCAGCAAGAACGCCCCAACAGCGCTGGCGTTCGCGAAGTTCCTCACCAACGCCCAGAACCAGACGGCCTGGTGCAAGGACCCGAGCGTCGTGATCTTCCCGACGACCACCGCCTCGCTGGACGACCCGTTCTTCCAGAACGTCAGCGGCAGCGATCCGTTCTCCGAGGCCCGCAAGCTCGTCGCCGAGCAGCTCAAGACGGCCACCGCCTACCAGACCAACTTCTCCACGGCCGTGCAGAACGCCATCGTGGGCCAGGTGCAGCTGGCGATGCAGGGCAAGAAGAGCCCGGCACAGGCGGTGAAGGACGCCCAGGCCAAGGCGAACGAGCTGCTGAAGCAGAGCAGCTGATGGCGACGCAGATCACGAAGCCGGTGTCCGTGCCCGGTGCGGGGAGCGCAGCCTCCGTGCCGGGCGCGGCCCCGTCCCGTATACGCCGGCTCCGCCGGGCCCTGCTGCCCGGCCCCGCTCCGGGCGCCAACGGAGCGGCGATGTACCGCCGTTGGTGGCTGCCCTGGCTGTGGACCGCTCCCGCGATCCTCTGCGCGGTGGTCTTCGGGGTGTTCCCGTTCCTCAACACCCTCCTGTTGTCGTTCACCAATGCCAAGCCGCTCGGCGGTGCCGCGAGCTTCGTCGGGCTGTCCAACTACACGCGGATGCTGGACGACTCCGACTTCTGGCTGGCGACCCGCAACAGCATCCTGTACGCGCTGATCGTGGTGCCGCTGATGGTGCTGCTGCCGCTGATGCTGGCCGTCCTGGTGGAGAAGAACCTGCCCGGCATCGGGTTCTTCCGGTCGGCCTTCTACACACCGGTGCTCGCCTCCAGCGTGGTCGTGGGTCTGAGCTGGCAGTGGCTGCTGGCCGACGACGGGCTGGTCAACACGTGGCTGGAGAAGGCCCATCTGATCAAGAGCGCCATCCCGTTCCTGTCCGACTCCTGGCTGATCCTGCTGTCCGCGATGGGCCTGACCCTGTGGAAGGGGCTGGGCTGGTACATGGTCTTCTACCTGGCCGCGCTCGGGAACGTGCCGAAGGAGCTGCACGAGGCGGCGTCCATCGACGGGGCCGGCGCCGTCCGCCGCTTCTGGCACATCACCGTCCCCGGCGTGCGGCAGGCCATGATGCTCGTCGGCACGCTCACCGGCATCGGCTCGCTGCGGGTGTTCACGGAGATCTACATGCTCGGCAGCGCCACGGGCGGCCCCGGCGGCGCCGACCGCACCCTGCCCTTCTACATCCGGGACGTCGGCCTGGACCCGATGACCGGCAACGCCGGTTACGGCTCGGCGGTCAGCGTGGCCCTGTTCCTGCTGACGCTGGGGCTGACCCTGCTGGCGCAGCGCCTGACGAAGGAGGACGAGGCATGACCACGGCCGTGGAGAAGCGCCGGCGCCTGATGCCCCGCTGGCGGGACTACGGCCGCCCCCGGGAGCTGGTCGTCCGCTACCTGCTGCTGTTCCTCGTGCTCGGCCTCACCGTCGGGCCGCTGCTGTGGCAGTTCCTGGCCTCGCTGAAGAGCACCAGTGAGGACGTCTTCGGGGCGAACGCCTCCCTGCTGCCGCAGCACCCGACCCTGCGGGCCTACCGGACGGTCTTCGAGCAGGTGCCGGTGGCCACGTACATCAAGAACAGCATGATCGTGGTCGTGCTGTCGGTCACCAGTCAGCTGGTGTTCTCCACCACGGCCGGCTACATGCTCTCCAAGCCCGGCTGGAAGGGCCGCAGGGCGGTCTGGGTGGTGCTGGTCGCCTCCATGATGTTCCCCTTCGAGTCGATCATGGTGTCGCTGTTCCTGAGCATCCGCGACCTGGGTCTGGTCGACAGCCTGGCGGGCGTGTGGCTGCCCGGGTTCGTCGGCGCCATCAACGTCCTGCTGATGCGCGGCGCGTTCCTGGCGGTGCCGCGCGAGATCGAGGACTCGGCGATGCTCGACGGCGCGAACGAGTGGCAGCGCTTCAGGTACCTGTACCTGCCGTCCGCCTGGGGCGCGATCATGGTGGTGGTCATCAACACCTTCATCAGCGCCTGGGACGACTTCCTGTGGCCGTTGATCGTGCTGCGCTCGGAGCACAACATGACGCTCACACTGGGTCTGTCCCGGCTCCAGACCTCGTCCTTCGGCTACGACCAGCGGATGGTGATGGCAGGTTCGGTGATCTCGGTGATACCGGTGCTGGTGCTGTTCGTGATCACACAGCGGTGGTTCTACAAGGGCGTGTCTTCAGGGGCCGTCAAGTTCTGACGTGCAGCACAGCGGGTACGGCGGTCAGCGCGGCCCGGGCCGACTCGGCGACGCGGATCTCGACGGTGTCGGCCTGGGCCAGTTGGTCTTCTTCGAGGGTCAGGGTGACCGTACGGCGCTCGCCCGGCGCGAGGTCGGCGCCCTCGAACGCGCACAGTTCGAGGGTGCGCGGCCAGACGGACGTGATCAGGCGTCTCAGATAGACCTGCACGACCGTGCGCCCGCACCGGCCCCCGGTGTTGGTGACGTCGACCTCGACCGTGCGCCCCGTCAGGAGCGGCGGGCCGTACTCGAAGCTCGTGTACGACAGCCCGTGACCGAAGGAGTAGAGCGGCATGGCGCTCTCGTCCACGTAGCCGCCGTACTCGATGTCCTTGTGGTTGTAGTAGACGGGGAGTTGGGCCACCGAGCGCGGAACGGAGACGGGGAGTCGGCCGGTCGGCTCCTCGATGCCCAGCAGGACCTCGGCGATCGCCTCGCCGCCCCACGGGCCCGGGTACCAGGCGGTGAGCAGCGCCGCCGCGCGCTCCGCCGCCTCGGGGACGGCGTGCGGGCGGCCCTGGATCAGGACGACGACGGTGGGTGTGCCGGTCGCGGTGACGGCGTCGAGCAGGGCGTGCTGGGCCGTCCCGAGCCGCAGTCCGGCGAGGTCGACGCCTTCGCCGCAGGTCATCTCGGACACGGCGGTGAGCGCGGCGCCGTTGGCGGCGAAGCCGGTGTCGGGCGTGCGCGCGCTGCTGCCGCCCAGCACTAGCAGGGCCACGTCGGAGGCGGCGGCCGCGGCGACCGCCTCGGGTATGCCGGAGAGGTCGTCGCCGGTGAGCGCACAGCCGCGGGCGTGGCGGATCTCGACGCCGGGCGGGGCGAGCCGCCGTAGACCGTCGAGCACACTCGTGCCGGTGCCGGGGCGCTGTGGGGCGGTGTAGTCGCCCAACTGGTGGGCGGTGGTGGCGGATTGGGGTCCGAGGACGGCGATACGGGAGACGCTCGCCGGGATGGGCAGGGCACCGGCGTCGTTGTGCAGGAGGGTGACCGCGGCGCGGGCGAGTGCCGTACTCACCTCTCGGCCGTCTCGGCCGTCTCGGCCGTCTCGGCCGTGTGCCGGAACGGGCGTCTGCGCGCTGTGCCGTTCGAACAGCCCCAGACGGAACTTGAGCCGCAGGACACGGGCGACGGCCGCGTCGAGGACGTCCTCGCTCACCAGCCCCCGCTCGACCGCCTCCTCCAGGTGGGTGAAGCCCTCGTCCCACAGGCTCAGGTCGACACCGGCGTCGAGCGCGAGGGCGCCCGCGGACACCGCGTCTCCGGTGATGCGGGCCAAGCGGTCCACGGCGAGGCCGTCCGCCATGACGAGCCCGTCGAAGCCCCAGCGGTCTCTGAGGAGTTCGGTGAGCAGGGCGCGGTTGCCGGAGCAGGGCATCCCGTCGACCTCGTTGTACGCGGCCATGACGGCGGCGGCCCCGGCGCGGACGCCGGCGCGGGCGGCGGGGAGGTGGATCTCGTGGAGTTCCCGGGCCCCGAGTTCGGACTCGGCGGAGTTGCGGCCGCCGACGGTGGCGCCCTGCCCGGCGAAGTGCTTCAGGACGACGGGCGCCTTGTCGGCGGCGAAGTACTCGGCGGACTCACCCTGCATGCCGCGTACGAGTGCCTCCGTGAGGCGGGCCGCGAGGTACGGGTCCTCGCCGAAGCACTCCTCGGTCCGGCCCCAGCGGGGATCGCGGGCGATGTCGAGGGCGGAGACGAGAGCCACGTGGCCGCCTCGGGCACGCAGTTCGGCGGCGGCGTGGGCGGCGGCGCGTTCGTACAGCCCGGGGTCCCAAGTGGCGCCGACGGCAAGGTTGACGGGGAGCACGGTGCCGTCGAGGGCCATGTGCCCGTGCGGCACCTCCTCGACGAACAGCGCCGGGATGCCGAGCCGGCTCCGCTCGACGACATGCCGCTGCACCAGGGCGGCGAGGTCCGCGCCGTCCCGCGTACCGGGCCCGCCCGCGTGGTCGACGCCCGACCAGGCGTCGGCGCGCTGGAGTCCGTAGAGGGCGCCGAGTCCGGCGAAGCGCTCGGTCTCGGCGTACAGGGCGTCGGTCAGCTCGAAGCCGCCGTCGGGGGTGCGGCGGTAGGCGTCCCAGCCGTACATCCGCTGGTTGAGCTGACCGACCTTCTCCCGCGGGGTCATCCGGGAGAGCAGGTCCCGGACGCGGGCGTCGAGGGGGGCGGCCGGGTCGCGGTACAGGGCGGGGGCCTCCTGCCCCGTGGCGGTCACCGGCTGCCGCCGCGGTGGGCGAGGCGGGCGAGAGCCACGGCGCCCCGGCAGCCGTCGGCCACCCAGGCGAGCGTCAGCCCGAGGGTCGCGAGGCGGCCGGTCAGGCGTGCGGTCAGGGGGCCGTCGGGACCCAGCAGACCACCGGTGGCGACGAGCGGTTCTCCCGGGCCGGGGTCCAACGCCCTGATCGTGTCGGTCAGGGCGTCGGCCGCCTCGTCCAGGATCGCCACCGCGACGGCGTCCTTCTCAGCCGCCGCCCCGGCCACCAGTGGGGCGAGGCGGGCGAGCCGGATCGGAGGCTCGGCCATGACGGCGGGGAGCAGGTGCATCCGGTAGGCCTCGCGTCGGGCGCGGGACCAGTCGGCGTCCACGGCGCGTCCTTCGCCGTACGCGTCGGCGTGCACGGCGCCGCCTTTGCCGTACGAGTCGGCGTCCACGGCCCGTCCTTCGCCGTACGAGTCGGCGTCCACGGCGCGTCCTTCGCCGTACGAGTCGGCGTCCACGGCGCCACCTTCGTCGTACGACAGGAAACGGCCGCCCGGCAGAACCTCGCCCGGCAGTCCCAGCGCTCGCCCGACCGACGCCGCCAGTACCGTCGCCGGCCCCCGCCCGTCCGCCATCCGCAGCCCCGCCCGTACCGCCGCGCGTCCGATCCAGAAGCCGCTGCCGTCGTCGCCGAGCAGCCAGCCGTCGCCGTCGACGGTGGCCGTGCCACGGCGGTCGGTGATGCGCATCGCGACCGCGCCGGTGCCGGCCACCAGGGCCAGCCCGTCGGCCGGGGTACCGGGCGCGGAGGCGAACGCCGCCTCGATGTCGCTGCTGATGCCGATCGGCCCGGCCGGCATGCCCAGCCGTCGCAGGGCCTCGGTGAGGGCGGACCGGGCGTTGACGTGCCCGGGGTCGTCCGGGGAGGCGGCCGTGGCGCCCGCGAAACCGCCGGCCACCGCGACGACCCTGCCGCGCGCCTCCTCCGGGACGGCACGGGCGAGCGCCTCGGTCAGGTGGTCGGTGAGCTGCAGCACCGGCACCGTCAGGGCGTTGCCGGGTCCGGCGGCGCCCTCGGCCAGCCAGCGCCCGTCCTCGGCGACGGCCAGCACGGCACGCGTGCGGGTGCCGCCCGCGTCGAGGCCGACGACGAGTTTCTGGTTCAAATCATTACCCATCACTGAGTATGGTGGTTGATACATTCGCGCAGCACAAGGTCAGTCCCCGGGGAGGATCCCATCCATACGCTCCGTTTCGGCGTCAACTACACGCCCCGCCGCGGCTGGTTCCACTCCTGGCACGACTTCGACCCCGCGCACGCCCGCGAGGACCTGGAGCAGATAGCCGGGCTCGGCCTCGACCACATCCGCGTCTTCCACCTCTGGCCGCTCCTCCAGCCCAACCGCACGCTCATCCGCCCGGCGGCCGTCGACCAGCTGGTGCGGCTCGTCGACCTGGCGGCCGAAGCCGGCCTCGACGTCCTCGTGGACGGCGTGCAGGGCCACCTGTCCAGCTTCGACTTCTACCCGGAGTGGACCCGCAGCTGGCACCACCGCAACGTGTTCACCGACCCCGAGGCCATCGCCGCCCAGGCCGACCTGCTCCGTACCCTGGGCCACGCCCTCGCCGACCGCCCGAACCTCCTCGGTCTCCAACTCGGCAACGAGCTCAACAACATGGTCGAGCACAACCCGGCGACGGTCGCGCAGGTGGACCACTACCTCGACACCCTGCTGGCCGCCACCCGCGAGGGCCTGCACCCCGGCCACCTGGCCACGCACTCCGCCTACGACGCCGCCTGGTACGGCGACGACCACCCCTTCACCCCCGAGGCCTCGGCCCGCAAGGGCGACCTGACCACCGTCCACCCGTGGGTGTTCTCCGGCGACTGCGCCCGCCGCTACGGCCCCCGCTCCCCGCAGGTGCTGCACCTCGCCGAGTACGGCACGGAACTCGCCACGGCCTACGCCGAGGACCCGTCCCGGCCCGTCTGGGTCCAGGAGACGGGCGCGCCGGAGCCGCACATCCCGGCCGCCGACGCGCCGGAGTTCGCGCGGGCGACCGTACGGAACGCGGCCGGGTGCGCGACGCTGTGGGGCGTGACGTGGTGGTGCTCCCACGACGTGGACCGCTCCCTGGCCGACTATCCGGAACTGGAGTACACCCTGGGTCTGTTCGACTCGGCGGGCCGCCCCAAGCCGATCGCCGAGGCCCTCGCCGCGACGGTCGCCGACCTGCGCGCGCAGCCGCCGTCCCCGCAGCCGCGCGACACCGCTCTGGTCCTGGACTGCGCGCCGGGCAGCCGGTCCGTGTCCGGTCCGGGAGGCGCGTACTTCGAGGCGTGGATGCGACTGCGCACGGAGGGCGTCCGCCCGGCAGTGGTACTGGCCGAGCGGGCGGAGGACGCCGCGTACTTGGCGGCGCGCGGGATCAAGGACGCCGTACGGCTGCCATAGCTGCCACAGCTGCCACAGCTGCCATGAGTAAGGCTGCCATGACCCCTTACGCGCCCGCCAGCGCCTCCGCCAGCGCCCGCAGATTGACCCGCCCGCGCCCGTAGGAGCACAGGCCGTCGTCCTCCGGCAGCCCGGTGGCCACGCGTACCGCGTCCGGCCGCCGGGCCAGCAGGGCGTCCCGCAGGTGCCGCTGCCAGGGATGCAGTCCGGCGTCGCAGGTGGCGACGACCAGCGGCGCGCGCCGGGACACGCGCACGATCCCGTCGACGAGGGCGGCGGGGTCCGCCGGCTCCCCGGCGACCGACGTGCCCGCGGCCGTGGGGTCGACGGCGCGCAGCTCGCTCAGCAGGTCCTCGCCGCCCCAGTTGAGCGCCGGATGCGGCGGCGGGAACAGGTCGACGACATGGGCGCCTCGCACGGGCGCCGCCCCGCCCCGGCTCCGTACGGCCCGGCGCGCCGCGTCCAGCCCGGCCCCCGCGTCCCACGCGGCGACCTCGGGCGCGGGAGTCGCGTACCGCTCGGCGAGCCGCCGCACCCGCCCCGCGGCCTCCTCCACGCGCTCCTCGGGCAGCACACCGGAGCGCAGCGCGCCGAGCACGGTGTCCCGGCAGGACAGGGTGACCTCCAGGTCCGGTACGGCGACGATGACCTGGTCCGCCCCCGCGGCCAGGGCGATCCGCGCCCCGGCCGCCTCGCCGTAGCGGTCGGCGATCGCCTTCATCTCCAGCGCGTCGCTGACCAGGACGCCCTCGTAGCCGAGATCCTGGCGGAGCAGGTCGCCCAGGATGCGGCGGCTGAGGGTGGCGGGGCGGTTGGCGTCCAGCTCGGGGAAGACGACGTGGGCGCTCATCAGCATCGGCACACCCGCGGCGATCGCGGCCCGGAAGGGCGCGAGATCGAGTTCGTCGTACGGCCGCGGGTCGACCGCCATCTCGTGGTGGCTGTCGGTCACGGTGCCGCCGTGCCCGGGGAAGTGCTTGGCGCAGGAGGCGATGCCGCGTGCCTCGGTGGCGGCGATCCAGGCCCGTACATGGCGGGAGACCAGCTCCGGGTCGGTGCCGAAGGAGCGGGTGCGCACGATCGGGTTGTCCGGGTGCCGCTGGACGTCGGCGACGGGGGCGTAGGAGGCGGTGATGCCGAGCGTGGCCAGGTGACCGGCGAGCGCGTCGGCGCAGCGGGCGGTGAGGTCCGGGTCGTCGGCGACGCCGAGGGCGTAGCAGCCGGGGACGTCCGGGGCGCCCGCGTCCACGAGGTGGCCGATGCCGCCGCCCTCGTTGTCGATGCCCACGAGCAGGTCGGGGCGCAGGGCCCGCAGCGTGTCGGTGAGCCGGCGCACCTGCTCGGCGTCCCGCACGTTGCGCGTGAACAGGATGACCCCGCCGAGGCCGCGGTCGACGAGCCGTTTCAGGGTGTCCGGGACAGCCGTGGTGCCGTCGAATCCCGCGACCAGACAGCGGTGTACGGCCTCGTCCAGATCGACGGGGAGAGCGGTGCTGACGGGCATGGAGTCGATATGGGTCACCTTCGACATACTCTGGCTCATTCAACCAAAAGTCAACAGGTGTATGGATCAACGATTCAGGACAGGGATGCGGTATCTCGGCAAGGTCGACACCTCCGGCACGCCGGCGCCTGGGACCGCGGCGCACCCCGTCGCCGACCCGCCCGCGCCCCTTCGGCTCCCGGACACCGGGGCGTCACACGGGACGGGAACGTTTTCACCGTCCCCATCTGTGCCCCCTGCCTCGCCTCGATCCGTCACGCCCCGCACACCCGGCGGGGCGTCGACGCGGAAGGACGACGTGCGCTGTGTCCCTGCTCCCGCTCGACGATCTCCCCGGGCCGCTCCCCGCCGCCTCCCCGGCCGCCCCCTCCCCGGTGCCGGCCTCGGCCTCCCCGGCCTCCGCCCGCCCTGACGCCTCCGCCCGCCCTGACGCCTCCGCCTGCCCTGACGCCTCCCCTCCCCACTCCTCCTCCCCCACCGCACGCCTCCTCCCCAGGCTGCTGAGTCTGCTGCCGCTCCTGCTGATCGCGGCGTGGGCGGCGATCGACTGGCGCACCGTGTACGACGGTGCCGCCCGGCTCGCCTCCGCCGACCCCTGGTGGCTGCTGGCCGCGGTCCTCTTCACCTGCCTGGGCTGGGTGTGCGCGGCATGTGTCCGGCAGGGCGCCATCGCGGACCGGCTTCCGCCGGGGTTGCTGCTCGCCTCGCAGTTCGCCGCCGGTGCCGCCAACCACGTGCTCCCGGCGAGCATCGGCGCCCACGCCGTCACCGTGCGCTTTCTGCAGGGGCGCGGGATTCCGCTCTCGCGGGCCGCCGCGTCGCTCGCGCTGTACTCGCTGGTCAGGCCGGTCGCGAAGACCGCGGTGTTCCTGGTCTTCCTGCTGGCCTTCCCCGACCTGCTACGGCTGGACCAACTGGTCCCGGACCGGCGGACCCTGCTCATCGCCGCCGGGGCGCTGGCGATCGGCCTCACCGCACCGCCGCTCCTCGTGACGGCCGTACCACCGCTGCGCCGCCCGGCCCTCACCTTCGTACGGACCGCTCTGACGGACGCACGCCGACTGCACACCATGCCCAGCCGCGTGCTCGCCCTGTGGGGCGGGGCGGCCGCCACCCCGCTCCTCCAGGCGAGCGTGATCTTCTGCGTCGGGGCCTCGCTCGGCCTGCCCATGACCTGGGCCCAGGTCGCCTTCGCGTTCCTCGCCGCCAGCACCGCGGTCGGCGCGGTCCCCGCGCCCGGCGGCATCGGCCCCGTGGACGCGGCGCTGGTCTTCACCATGGCCGCGTTCGGCGCGCCGCTGGGCCTGGCCACGGCGACGGTCATCGGCTACCGCGTCGTGACGGTGTGGCTGCCTCTGCTCCCGGGCGCCTTCGTCCTCTCGACGCTCGTCCACCGCAAGGTGCTGTGAACCGCCCGGAGAACCGCCTGCCCCTCAGGCCTCGTCCGGACTCAACCGCAGCGAGATGGAGTTGATGCAGTACCGCTGGTCCGTGGGCGTCGCATAGCCCTCACCCTCGAACACGTGCCCGAGATGCGACCCGCAGCGGGCGCACCGCACCTCGGTCCGCACCATCCCGTGCGACCGATCCTCGATGAGCTCCACCGCGTCCGAGTCGCGCGGGTCGTAGAAGGAGCCAGCCGTGACCCGTCACACGTCAGGAGCCACAGAAATTCACTTGCGCCACGCTCACACCGGGACGACATGAACGTCCGGCGGCTGCAGCACTTCCAGGTACGCGTGGATGTCATCCGGGTCACTGGTGAAGATCACCGCGCTGCCGTGCCGGGCAGCGGCCAGCGCCACCCACGCATCAACCGCGTCCGGCCGCTTCTTCGCCGGCAGTGCCGCCTGCCCGAGCGCCGTCCCGATGCGCCGCCAATCGGTGACATCCGGGCCGGTCACGCAGGCCAGACACTCCGGCCGACCCGCCTTCGTCTCCCGCATCGCGGGCTCGGCCGACCGGGCCTGCGGGACCGTGCACCCCTTCAATGCCCCGGCCAGAGCGTGCACCAGGGCCGGTTCGGGACGCCAGACCTGTGCCAGAACAGGACCGAGCACCAGTGCACGGTGCTCGGAGGTGCGCAGCCCTTCGTGCAGGCCAACCGCTTTGGCCTTTCGGTCGGCGAGAGCGATCAGCATGCCGGAGTCGTACACCGGCACCCGCCCACTCACGCGGCGTGCCCCGACGTCCGGCTTCCCCGCCGATCCTCACCTCGCACCAGCGCCAGCGCCTCCTCGACCTCTCGGCGCTCCTGCTCGGTCAGCTCCCCCGCCGAGGCCGTCGGCTCCGCCGCAATCGCACCAGCCGCTTCTTCCGCCCGCGCGATCAGTGCGTCCACCCCCGCGAACTGCTCCTCTATGGCATCGCTCTCCGCCATCTGCCGCGTCGCCGCGTGCACCAGGTACGCCGAGACGTCCATACCCGCCCGCTCCGCATGCTGCCTGATCCGCTCGGCCTGTGCCTTCTCCAGACTGATACTGATCCGCGTCTTCGCCATATTGGTAGCGTATGACGCGTATTACGAAGGTTCAAGTGGCGGCCGGACCAACCCGAAGTGGACTTCCCGGCGGCAGGCCGTTCAGCGGGGCTGAATAATGCTCTGCCGCGCTTACCGACATGATCCGCCGTTGTTGGAGCCTCTCTCGGCACCGGCCGCCGACTGGCACAATTCATCGAAAAATCAGGGGAGTTCATGAGGACGGGGGGATGCGCAATGCGGCGTCAGGCGTTGGTGGTCGGCATCGAAGGACCTGCCGCGGACCCCGCCGACGACACACCCCCGCAGTGGCAGCAGCTCACCTATGCGGCACCGAACGCACAACGGGTGGCTGAGGCACTGGAGAAGGAGTACGCCTATGTCCTCCTGGAGCCCGATCACGACCCCGCGACTACCGCCGCCTCGCTGGGCGATGCCCTGACTCAGGCCGTCAGCAGCCAGGCCGGCTTCACCGCGATGAACGCCTTCGTGGCCGTACACGGCGTAGGCCACTACCGGTCCGCACTCTCACCGGCCGATATCGTCACCGCCCGCTCGGCCGTCTGGGCCAAGGACCTCGCCGCCGAGCACGTCCCTGTCACGTACGCCTACTACGCCCACCATCTCCACCACGGCAGGCCCGTCGCGCAAGGTTCCGAGGACCTCGATCAGCTGGAGCGCGAGCATCCCCACCTGGCCGAGGACATCGCCCACTGGGCGGAATCGCTGGACGAGTCCCTGGGCCTGAGGCTTCCGCCTCCCGCAACGGCTCAGGGACGCCTGGCCGTTCCGCTCCGACAACTCGTCTCCGCGATCTCCGAGCATCTGAGCCTCGACGGCCGTCTGACCCGCGCGTTCATCGCCACGTTCTTCCGCGACGTCACGCGCTATCTCGGCGGGCCGGACGACGCTGCCCGCGCCGCGGCCCGAGAGGAGGTCGCAGGCGTCATCTCCTCGACGGGCGCCCGCGTGGTCATCGCCCACTCCCTCGGAAGCGTCGTGGCCTACGAGGCCTTCCACTCCCACCCGGAACTCGAAGTCGACCTGCTCCTGACACTCGGCTCCCCGCTCGCACTCCGCCATGGAGTCTTCGACCGCCTGTCACCAGCTCCGCTCGCCGACACCGGCGAACGGCCGCCAGGGGTGCGCCGGTGGGTCAACCTGTCCGATCACGGGGACATCGTCGCCGTCCCCCGCCCCCTCAAGCGGCGCTTCCCGGCGGTCGATCTCGATCTCACAGACAGCATCGCCCCCTTCGACTTCCACCGAGTGGCCCCCTACCTTCGGTCCCCTGTTGTGGCCGCGACGTTGGCGCCATACCTCATCAAACACACCGATGTACACGGATCCGACCCCACCTGATCCGCGAGTGAGGCGACTACGCCCCCACCTTCCGGGCCCGCTTCCGGACCACGGCGCCATGATCCTTCCGAAGCAGGCGAACCTCGGCGGGGTTCACCTCGGAATCGAGCCATCCCCTTACTTGTCTGCACGAGTGTCGACCCCCTCCGCCGACGGCAACTGGCTTCGTTCGGTGACCCGGCCACGGGCTCCAGAGGGGGCGTCATGGCCACTTCGTACCAATGCCCCGCGCGGAACCTCCGCACGGGGCATCATTCAACTCACCGGCCACTACGATCAGCGGCTTCCGGTCACTTCTCGTCCGCCATCAACCGCAGCGAGATGGAGTTGATGCAGTACCGCTGGTCCGTGGGCGTCGCATAGCCCTCACCCTCGAACACGTGCCCGAGATGCGATCCGCACCGCGCACACCGCACCTCGGTCCGCACCATCCCGTGCGACCGGTCCTCGATGAGCTCCACCGCGTCCGAGTCGCGCGGGTCGTAGAAGGACGGCCAGCCGCAGTGCGACTCGAACTTCGTGTCCGAGGTGAAGAGCTCGGCCCCGCAGGCCCGGCAGGAGTAGACGCCCTTGGTCTTGGTGTCGGTGTACTCACCGGTGAAGGCGGGCTCCGTACCGGCCTTGCGCAGTACGGCGTACTCGGCCGGGGTCAGCTCCGCGCGCCACTGCTCGTCCGGCTTCTCGATGTCGTACGACATGAGCCTCAGCCCCTCACTTCGATCACTTCGATCACTTCGATCACTTCGACAGACGGTCCAGGATCCGCGGGCCGAGGTCCGTCACATCGCCCGCGCCCATGGTGAGAACGAGATCACCGGCCTTGGCCATTCCCGCCACGACCGCGGGCACCTCCGCCTTGTCGTGGACCGGCGTCACCTCCGCGCCCGCGATCCGCGCCGCCTCGATGATCAGCTCGCTCGTCACGCCCGGGATCGGGTCCTCGCGGGCCGGGTAGATGTCGAGGACGACCGAGGCGTCCGCCAGCGCGAGGGCCTCGCCCATCTCCTTGCCCAGCTCCTGCGTCCGGGAGAACAGGTGGGGCTGGAAGACGACCAGGATGCGGGCGTCACCGGCCGCCGCGCGCATCGCCTCCAGGTCCGCCGTCATCTCCGTCGGGTGGTGGGCGTAGGAGTCGATGACCTGGACACCGGCCGCCTCGCCCTTCAGCTGCAGGCGCCGCTTGACGCCCGTGTACGCGGCGATGGCCGGGGCCAGCTCGGCGGCCGGGACGCCCAGCGCCACGCCCGCGGCCAGCGCGGCCACGGCGTTGTGCGCGTAGTGGCGGCCGGGGACGGAGACCGCGAAGGTGCGCTCCACGCCGTCCAGGACGACGGTGACCTCGCTCTTCAGCCCCTGGGCCGTCACCGACAGGATCCGTACGTCCGCGTCCGCCGACTCCCCGTACGTCACCGTCTTCACCGACCCGGCCAGCCGCCGCGTCAGCTCCCGAGCGCCCTCGTGGTCCGCCGTGATCACCAGTGTGCCGCCGGGCACGATCTTGCCGGCGAACGTCTCGAAGGACTCGTAGATCTCCTCCATGGACGCGTAGTTGGCGTGGTGGTCGAGCTCGACGTTGAGGACGATGGCGACCTCGGGGGCGTACTTGTGGAAGCTGCGGTCCGATTCGTCCGCCTCGGCGACGAAGATCTCGCCCTCGCCGTGCAGGGCGTTGGAGCCGGGCGCGTCCAGATCGCCGCCGATGGCGTACGACGGCCGCAGGCCGAGCTCGCTCAGCGACACCGCCAGCATCGAGGTCGTGGTGGTCTTGCCGTGCGTGCCGGCCACCGCGATCGGACGCAGGCCGTCCATCAGGCGGGCGAGGGCGTCCGACCGGTGGACCACCGGGACACTCAGCTCGGCCGCCCGCGCGAGCTCCGGATTGTCGGCCCGGATCGCCGAGGACACGACGACGCAGGTGGCGTCGGACGCCAGATGCTCCGCCGCGTGCCCGATGTGCACGGTCACGCCCAGCGCCCGCAGCGCCTCGGCGGTCGCGGACTCCTTGGCATCACTGCCGGCGACCTTCGCCCCACGCTGCGCCAGAATCTTCGCGATGCCCGACATCCCGGCGCCGCCGATGCCGATGAAGTGCGGTCGGTCCATGGCGGTGGGAAGGCCGGGTGCCATGCGTGTCTCCTGTGCGTGCTCGTGCGGCGAACGTTCGGCGACCACCCTACTGACCTATTGCGCGCGCAATAGGTCAACGGGAACGCTCACGCCTTGCTGTGCGAGAACAACTTCAGCACCGGGACCCCCACCTTGTGCCGCGCCCGCGACGCCCAGTCCCGGTGGAAGAACTCCTCCACGTAGTGGGGATCGGTCAGCACGATCACCTCGTCCACGTCGATCTCGTCGACCAACGCCTTCAGCGCGTCCAGCGGATGGTCCTCGATCAGCCGCCCCACCGCGTCACTGCCGGCCGCGCGCAGGGCGGTGAGGGACACCTCCAGGGCCTGCTGGCCGAGGCTCTTCGCCTCCTCCCCCTCCGGCGTCTCCAACTCCCGCGCCGCCTCGTCGATCGCGCCGAGCGCGACGTCGTCGATGGCGCGCAGCAGCCGGTCCGCCTGCTCGCCGCGTGGCTGCAGCAGCACGTGGAAGGCGACCTTCTCCTCCCCGTGCAAGCCGGTGACGAACTCCACGTCGGCGGACGTGAGGGCCTTCTCGATCATCAATACGCTTGTGAACACCAGGCGCCCCTTCTCCTCCGTGGGCCGTGCAGGCCCTGCGGAAACCATCCTGCCCCGCGATCGCACGGGTACTGCCGGAATCAGTGTGCCCGCCGAAAGGTGAACGGAACGGAAGATTCCACCTATGTCGGGACCGGCCGCCTGCCCGGCCCTCTGCCCGGCCGCCTCAGGACCGCTGGTACCGGCTGAAGAGGAAACCGTCCTCCTCCAGCAGCGACACCAGCCCGAACCGGTGCGGAACCGCGACGGAGGGCCCGCCCGTGATCCGCTGCGCGTCGCCGACGGTGAGCATCGGGGACACGGTCAGACAGAGCTCGTCGAGGACTTCGGCGGCCACCAGCTGGCCGAGCAGGCGTGGTCCGCCCTCCGTCAGCAGCCGGGTGTGCCCGAGCTCGGCGAGGGCCCGTACGGCGCGGGCGGGCTCCACGCCGACGCCGTCCCCGGCGACCACCACCTGGGCGCCCGCCTTCTCTGCCGCCGCTATCCGGTCCGGGGCGGCCGCGGCCCCGGTGAGGACCAGGGTGGGCACGAGCGGCGAGGTGAACAGCGGGAGGGTGAAGTCCAGGTTCAGGCTGGCGCTGACCACGGCGATCGCGGGCGCGGGCCCCTGCCCGGCCGCCGCCCGCATCCCGGCGAACTCCGCACGCGCGCGTGCCGGGCGGTACCCCTCCTGGCGTACCGTTTGGGCACCGACCACCACCACGTCCGCGAGGGCCCGCAGGACGCCGAAGATCCGCATGTCGGCCACGCTGGAGATGGGCTGGGAATGGCCCTCGTGCTGGCCGGCCCCGTCGAGCGTGGAGACCATGTTGGCCCGCAGCCAGACCACCGGCCCACCGCCACCGCCCTCGGGCCCGAGCGCGGGATAGGCGTAGGCCCCGGCCAGCTCGGCAAGGCTCCACTCGGCCTCACCCCGGTTCCGGGCCGCTGTTTCGTCGGTCACAGGGAACAGGCGTCGCATGTCGTGCAGTGTGGCACGCCCCTTAGCATGGGTAACCGTGCCTACCTCCCCCGCCGCGTCCGGATTCGGCCCCATAGCGCAGACCGCTCCGCTGTCCCTGTGCGCCCGTGAGCCGCACGTCCCCGCGGACCGGCTGGTCGCCGAGATGGTGCCGCCGCCGCGGTTCGACTCGGTGCGCTTCAGCACGTACATCCCGGACCCGGACCAGCCCAGCCAGACCGAGGCCGTGCGGGTTCTCGAGGGCTTCGCGGCCGGGCTGGGCGGGGCGCACGCCTCCGGGGCCGGCAAGACCAAGCGCGGCTTCCTGGGCTTCGGCAAGGGCTTCGGGAAGGCCAAGGCGCCGAAGACCCCGGCCGGGCCTCGCGGCGTCTACCTCGACGGCGGCTACGGCGTCGGCAAGACCCACCTGCTGGCCTCCCTCTGGCACGCCACGCCCGCCGAGCCCGCGCTCAAGGCGTTCGGCACGTTCGTGGAGCTGACCAACCTGGTCGGCGCCCTCGGTTTCCAGAAGACGGTGCAGACCCTTTCCGGCCACCGTCTGCTCTGCATCGACGAGTTCGAACTGGACGACCCCGGCGACACCGTCCTCGTCTCCACCCTGCTCGGCAAGCTCGTCGACGCGGGCGTCGCCCTCGCCGCCACCTCCAACACCCTGCCGGGCAAGCTCGGCGAGGGCCGCTTCGCCTCCGCCGACTTCCTGCGCGAGATCCAGGGCCTGTCGGCGCACTTCCGCGCCCTGCGCATCGACGGCGAGGACTACCGCCACCGCGGCCTGCCCGAGGCCCCGGCGCCGTACTCCGACGAGCAGGTGACCAAGGCCGCGCACGCCACCGAGGGCGCCTCGCTCGACGCCTTCCCGCAGCTGCTGGAGCACCTCGCCCGCATCCACCCCAGCCGGTACGGCGCGCTGACCGACGGCCTGAAGGCGGTGTGTCTCACCGACGTCGGGCCGATTCCCGACCAGTCGACGGCCCTCAGGCTCGTCGTCCTCGCGGACCGGCTCTACGACCGTGAGGTTCCGGTCCTGGCCTCGGGGCTGCCCTTCGACCGGCTGTTCAGCGAGGAGATGCTGAACGGCGGCTACCGCAAGAAGTACTTCCGGGCGATCTCCCGCCTCACCGCCCTGGCCCGCGACGCCAAGGGACTCGTCGACCCCGCTTAACCGACCAACCTCCCCAGGTCAAGGGCCAGTTCGCGCCACGCAACGCGCAGGCTTCAGCCTCTCTTCAGGTCTGAAACGTTAAGTTAACCCTGCAAACAACTTTGCCGGGCTAAGGTGTTTCTTGACCAGTCGTTGACCAACCGTTGGTGCGACCTAGAGGCTGCGAACTACCTGGAGGGAGGCGCATGTTCAGAGGTACGACGGTACGGACCGTGGTAGCGATCCTCGCCGCCGCCCTGCTCGCCCTCCCGTTCTTCGCACCTACCGAGCAGTTCGCATCCGCGCATACGGCGCGTCAAGTCGAGGCCAAAGCTCAGCCCGGAATCAAACTGTCCGCCAAGGCTCTCCGCGACGAGACCGCCACGTTCCGGCACTGCGACCCCGCAGAGGACCCGACCGGTCCCCTGCGACCCCGCGACCGGCACCGTGCCATCGACTTCGCCCCCGAGGCGCCCGAGCGCCCGGTGCCGACGCAGGACCGCGCGGACACGGACAGACGCCTCACGGGCGTCGCGCTCACCACGTCGAGACCCTCGACAGCGCACTCTCCGGCCGCACTTCAGGTCTTTCGCTGCTGACAGCAGAGCTGCTGACAGCACAGCAGTCCCCCACCTCTGTCATGTAAGCCTGCGCGCCCTTGAGGCGCGCCAGGTAACCCCGACGCGCCATCGCGGCACGCCAGGAGGAGTCACCACTTATGCAGCCCCTCATCGACAACGCCCGCACGTTCGGACAGCGCCCTGAGGAGTTCGCCAAGCTGGCCGAAGGCCAGTCCCCGCAGGTCCTGTTCATCACCTGCTCCGATTCCAGGGTCGTCCCGGCCCTGATCACGGGCGCCCGCCCCGGCGAGCTCTTCGAGCTGCGCACCGCGGGCAACATCGTCCCCCCGTACGCCTCCGAGCACCCCACCAGCGAGGCGGCCACCATCGAGTACGCGGTGGAGGTGCTGGGCGTCGACGACATCGTGGTCTGCGGCCACTCGCACTGCGGCGCCGTGGGCGCCCTGGTCCGCGGCGACGACCTGACCTCCGTACCGGCCGTGCGCGACTGGCTCACGCACGCCACCCCGCGCCCGGCGGGCACCGTCGAGGACCCGACCGTCGCCGAGGGCGTGCAGAGCCACATCCTGGCTCAGGTGCTGCGGCTGCGGTCGTACCCGTTCATCGACAAGAAGCTGGCGAGTGGTCAACTGACCTTGCACGCCTGGTACTACGAAGTGCACACGGGGTCAGTGATGACCCACGACGTGTCCTCCGACACCTTCCGGGCACTGTGAGGACCGCCGTGGAGAATCGAACTGCAACCACCAGGTTCCCTTATCTGCGGCAGGACTTCGCCGCCTCTCTCGTCGTCTTCCTCGTCGCCCTGCCGCTGTGCGTCGGCGTGGCGGTCGCCTCCGGGGTCCCGGCCGAACTCGGCCTGGTCACCGGCATCGTCGGCGGCCTCGTCACCGGCTTCATGCGGGGCAGCAGCCTCCAGGTCTCCGGACCGGCCGCGGGTCTGACCGTGCTGGTCTTCGAAGCGGTGAACGAGTTCGGGCTCCCCGCGCTCGGGGTCATCGTGCTGGCCGCCGGACTGCTCCAACTGGCCATGGGCGCCCTGAAGCTGGGGCGCTGGTTCCGGGCGATATCCGTCTCGGTCGTCGAGGGCATGCTGGCCGGCATCGGACTCGTGCTCATCGCGGGCCAGCTGTACTCGGCAGCAGGGCTGAAGGCTCCCACCTCCGGCCTCGACAAGATCACCGGACTGCCCGGGGCCGCCGCCGACGCCCTCGGCAGCACGGTGGCGCTCACCTCGCTCGCGGTCGGCGCGGGCACCATCGCGGTGCTCGTGCTGTGGAAGCGGATGCCGAAGAAGGCGCAGCTGGTGCCGGGCGCGCTCGCCGCGGTGGTACTGGCGACCGCCGTCACCCAGGTCTTCGGCCTGTCGATCGCCACCGTCGAGGTGAACGGTCTGCTGGAATCCATCCAGCCGCCGGGCACGGACGCCTTCGGCGAACTGGCCAACCCGGCCATCTTCGGCACGATCGCGGCCTTCACCCTGATCGCCTCCGCCGAGAGCCTGTTCAGCGCCGCCGCCGTGGACCGGCTGCACGACGGTCCGCGCACCGAGTACGACAAGGAGCTCATGGCCCAGGGCGTGGGCAACACGGTGTGCGGTGCGCTCGGCGCGCTGCCGATGACCGCGGTCATCGTGCGCAGCTCCGCCAACGTCCAGGCGGGCGCGAAGACCAAGGCGTCCCGGGTCCTGCACGGCGTGTGGCTGCTGCTGTTCGCGGCACTGCTGCCGTCGACCCTGGCGCTGATCCCGCTGCCCGCGCTCGCCGGCATCCTGGTCCACGCGGGCTGGAAGCTGATCCCCTTCCGCGAGATCGTTTCGCTGTGGCGGGAGCACCGCGGTGAGGCGCTGATCCTGATGGTCACGGCCGTGTCCATCGTCGCGGTGAACATGTTCGAGGGCGTGCTGATCGGTCTGGCCCTGTCCGTGGTCAAGACCGCCTGGGAGGCCTCGCACCTGAAGATGGAGGTCATAGACAAGGGCGCCGGCCCCATCCAGGCGTACCTGTCGGGCAACGCGACCTTCCTCAGGCTGCCGAAGATCCTCGACAGCCTGGAGGCACTGCCCCAGGACCGCCCGGTCGAGCTGGACCTGTCCGGGCTGCACCACCTCGACCACGCCTGCCGTACGGCGCTGGAGAACTGGGCCGAGCGGCACAGCTCGGTCGGCACGGAACCGGTACGGGTCACCGAGCCGGAGCCGGTGAAGGCGGCCGCGCCGTAACGCGGTGACCGCCACCGCGCCGTCAGCAAGCGCACAGGTGCCCGGTCCGGGGCTCGTCATGGCCCCGGACCGGGCACCAGGCATATCGTTACAGGAGCAGACACAACGGACCTCTGGGCGAGGAGGCCGGGATGCTCGCAGAACTGTTGGGAGCGGCCGCGGCGGTCGGGTCGGTGGGAGTTCTCTACGTCGCCGCGGCGGCGCGGGTGGTCAAGCAGTACGAGCGCGGGGTGGTCCTCCGGCTCGGGCGGCTGGCGGGAGACGTACGGGCCCCCGGATTCACCTTGATCGTCCCGTTCGTGGACCGGCTGCACAAAGTCAACCTGCAGATCGTCACGATGCCGGTACCGGCCCAGGAGGGCATCACCCGTGACAACGTGACCGTGCGCGTGGACGCGGTCGTGTACTTCAAGGTGGTCGACGCGGTGAACGCGCTGATCAAGGTCGAGGACTACAAGTACGCGGTCTCGCAGATGGCGCAGACCTCCCTGCGTTCGATCATCGGCAAGAGCGACCTGGACGACCTGCTCTCCAACCGGGAGAAGCTCAACCAGGGGCTGGAGCTGATGATCGACAGCCCGGCCGTCGGCTGGGGCGTCCAGGTCGACCGGGTCGAGATCAAGGACGTGTCCCTGCCGGAGACGATGAAGCGCTCCATGGCCCGGCAGGCGGAGGCCGACCGCGAGCGGCGGGCCCGGATCATCAACGCGGACGCGGAGCTGCAGGCGTCCAAGAAGCTGGCGGAGGCCGCCGGGGTGATGTCGGAGCAGCCCGCCGCGCTTCAGCTGCGGCTGTTGCAGACGGTGGTGGCGGTCGCCGCCGAGAAGAACTCGACGCTCGTGCTGCCGTTCCCGGTGGAACTGCTGCGGTTCCTGGAAAGGGCACATCAGGAGCCGCCCCAGCAGCCGATGGATGAGTCGATCGAGAAAACGCTCGGGCAGTCGATCGGGAAGTCGGTCGGGAAGTGACACGTTCTACGCGCGTTGTTCCCGTGGCTCTCGGCAGGTGATAGACACGGCGGGGTCACAGTTCCTGTCCGCCAGCAGGAAGGTTGCTGCCCCATGTCCGAATCCGTGTCCACGACACGCCGTCAGGTACTCGCCGGCGCCGGAGCGCTGGGCGTCTCGATCGCCTTCGCCGGAAACCTCTCCGACCTCTTCGCGGGCACCGCCGCCGCACAGGACCTCGGCCACACCGGATACGGCCCTCTGGTCCCCGACCCGGCCGGCCTGCTCGACCTGCCGAAAGGTTTCCGCTACCAGGTGCTCTCCCGCGAGGGCGACCCTCCCCCACGCTCGGCTTCGCTCGCGCGGGGGGACCCCCATCGCTCCGGCGAGGGCCGCGTCCCCTCCAACCACGACGGGATGGCCGCCTTCGCCGGGCGTTCCGCGGGCAGGCACAGCGGCCGGGTCCACCTGGTCCGCAACCACGAGAACCGCAACACCGCGAAGATCCCCGTCCCGACGGTCAAGGGGCTCACCTACGACCCGGCGGGCAAGGGCGGCTGTACGGCCCTGACGCTGGACGGCGGCAACAACGTGCTGTCGGAGCGGGTCGCGATCGCCGGTACGGCCGTCAACTGCGCGGGCGGGCCCACCCCTTGGGGCACCTGGCTGACCTGCCAGGAGACCGAGGACAAGGCGGGCACCAACGGCTACACCAAGGACCACGGGTTCATCTTCGAGGTACATCCGGCCGCCCCTCCCCCACGCTCGGCTTCGCTCGCGCGGGGGGACCCCCATCGCTCCGGCGCCGTACCGCTGACCGCTATGGGCCGCTTCCAGCACGAGGCGATCGCCGTCGATCCCAGGCGCGGCATCGTCTACGAGACGGAGGACGCCTTCGAGCGGCCCTTCGGCCTCTTCTACCGCTTCCTGCCCGACAAGCCGCTGCGCGGCCTCGGTTCGCTGCGCGCGGGCGGCCGGCTCCAGGCGATGCGCGTGCCCGGCGTACCCGACCTGTCCTCCATCCGGGAGACGGACGCCTGCTTCGACGGCATCGAGTGGGTGGACGTACCGGACCCCCTGGCCGCCGAAACCCCCATCCGTCACCAGGACTTCGGCCCGCAGGGCATCACGCACGCGCAGAAGCTGGAGGGGTGCTACTGGGGCGGGACGTGCGTGTACTTCGTGTCCTCGTTCGCGCGCAGCGCGGAGGGTTCGGCGGCCGACCACTACGGCCAGATCTGGCGCTACGACCCCTCTGCGCGCCGCCTGACCCTCGTGATCGTCTTCGGCCCCGACACCGACGTCCAGCTCCCCGGCGAGTCCCCGGACAACATCTGCCTCGCCCCCAGCGGCGGCCTGATGGTCTGCGAGGACGGCAACGGCGCCCAGCACGTCTACCGCGTCACCCGGCGCGGCGAGGTCTACGCGATGGCCCGCGGCCGCCAGAACACAGGGAGTCCGGAAGAACCCGAGTGGGGCGAGTTCGCCGGTGTCACCTTCTCCCCGGACGGCAGGACGATGTACGTGAACTGCTACACGCCCGGGACGACGTTCGCGGTGACGGGGCCGTGGCGTAGGCAGTAGCAGCGGCGCGGGAAGGGAAGGGGGTGCCGCATGGCCGAGCACAAGCACCGCGACGGCCTCGATCTCCGCGAGCTGCTGCGCGTGCCCGGCGGCGAACCGGTCGACCTGGCCGCGTACGACGCCCGCGGCACCCCCGGCGGCCCGAAGGGCAAGGCGGCGGGCAAGGCGGCCACCGCCGAACTCGGCAAGCCTTTGGCCGACCTCCAGGAACGTCTGTGGGCGGCGAGCACGGCCGGTGACCGGCGGCGGGTCCTGCTGGTGCTGCAGGGCATGGACACCAGCGGCAAGGGCGGCACGGTCAAGCACGTCATCGGCCTGTTCAACCCGTCGGGCTGCCGGATCCACGCGTTCAAGGCACCCACGCCCGAGGAGCGCCGGCACTCCTTCCTGTGGCGGATCGAGAAGGCGCTGCCCCAGCCGGGAGAGCTGGGCATCTTCGACCGCTCGCACTACGAGGACGTCCTGATCGCCCGCGTCCGCGAGCTCGCCCCGCGCGCCGAGCTCGAACGCCGCTACGACGAGATCAACCGCTTCGAGAAGTCCCTGGCCGACGACGGCGTGACCGTGATCAAGTGCTTCCTGCACATCTCCTACGACCAGCAGCGCCGCCGCCTGCTCAAGCGCCTCGACCGTCCCGACAAGCACTGGAAGTTCGACCCGTCCGACATAGACGACCGCGCGCTGTGGCCCGCGTACCAGAAGGCGTACGAGATCGTCCTGGAGCGCTGCTCGACGCCGTACGCCCCCTGGTACCTGGTCCCGGCGGACCGCAAGTGGTACCGGAACTGGGCGGTGAGCCGGCTGCTCCTGGAGCACCTGCGGGCGCTGGACCCGCGCTACCCGAAGGCGGACTTCGACGTGGCCGAGTGCCGTCGGCGGCTGCTCGCGCAGTGAACCGGCCCGGTCGGGGTACCCGGCCCGCATGACAGAGCATCCGCACGTCAGCGGCTCGTACTGGCTCCAGACCGCGCCCGGCCCGGACCGGACCGTGCTGGAGAACGACCTCCGGGTCGACGTGGCCGTGATCGGCGCCGGTGTCGCCGGGCTGAGCACGGCGTGGGAGCTGGCGCGGGCCGGGCGCGAGGTGGCGGTGCTGGAGGCCGACCGGGTCGCGGCCGGCGTCACCGGGCACACCACCGCCAAGGTCACCGTGCTGCACACCCTGATCTACGACAAGCTGCGGCGCACCCGGGGCCCCGAGGGGGCGCGGCTGTACGCCCGCTCGCAGACGGAGGCGATCGAGCGGGCCGCCGGCGTCGTGGCCGAGCTGGGCGTCGACTGCAACTGGGAGGAGCGGAGCGCGTACACGTACGCCCGCGAAGCGGGCCACGTGGCGGAGCTGCGAGCCGAGGCGGATGCGGCGCGGGAGGCGGGGCTGCCGGCGTCGTTCGTGACGGAGACCGGGCTGCCGTTCCCGGTGGCGGGCGCGGTGCGGGTCACCGGACAGGCGCAGTTCCATCCGCGCAAGTACCTGCTGGCCCTCGCCGACGACCTGCTCGCCCACGGCGGGCACATCCACGAGCACACCACCGTCATCGGTCTGGAGGAGGGCGAGCCGTGCCGGCTGACGACCGACACGGGAGCCACGGTGACCGCCGGGGACGTCGTGGTCGCCACGCACTACCCGGTCTTCGACCGCGCCCTGCTGTTCACCCGCCTCTCCCCGCGCCGCGAGCTGGTCGTCGCCGGGACCATCGACGCCGGCCGGGACCCCGACGGCATGTACATCACCCCGGAGGAGGGCACGCGCTCGGTCCGCACGGCACCGCACGGGGAGCAGCGGCTGCTGATCGTCACCGGGGAGCACTTCACGCCCGGCACCGGAGACACCCGCTCCCGCTTCCAGCACCTGGCCGACTGGGCCGCCGAGCACTTCCCCGACGTCACCCTCACCCACGCCTGGGCCACCCAGGACAACGACCCGACCGACACCGTGCCGCTGGTGGGCCCGCTGCACCCGGGCGCGCACCACGCGTACGTCGCCACCGGCTTCGGCGGCTGGGGCATGAGCGGCGGGATGATGGCGGGCCGGCTGCTCACCGCGCTGATCACCGGCGAGGAGTGCGCGTGGAGCGAGCTGTACGACCCGCGCCGACTGCGCTCGACCGTGCGCGAGGCGCCGTCGTTCCTCAAGCACCAGGCGCAGGTCGCCCGTCACTTCGTCGGCGACCGGCTGCGGCCTCCGCCGCCGGTCGAGGCCCTGCCGCCGGGCGAGGGCGCGGTCGTACGCACCGGCGGCGGCCGGCTCGCGGTGTACCGGGACGAGGGCGGCCACCTGCACGCCCTGTCCGCGCGCTGCACCCACATGGGCTGCCTGGTCTCCTTCAACGCCGCCGAACGCGCCTGGGAGTGCCCCTGCCACGGCTCCCGCTTCGACACGGACGGCAAGGTGGTGCAGGGGCCGGCGACGCGGGCGTTGGAGCAACGGGAGATCTGAGCGGGTGACGCTCCGGCGGTGCTGACGCACATATAAGTCATATCGCCATACATTCATACGATGATCACTCTTGTGCGACGCGGCACCGCCGCCTGCGCCCTGAGCGCCGCCCTCGCCTCCCTCGCCGCCTGCGGCACCGCCCAGGCCCCCCGGGTCGCGCGCCCGGCTCCCTCCGCGCCCGCCACGGCCCCGTCCCGGCCACCGACCCTCGCACCCGGCCCCGCGGGCCTGACGCCCGTCTTCGAGAACGGCCCCCGGACGCACGGCAGGACCGTCGCGCTCACCTTCGACGCCGACATGACCGCCGGGCAGGGGCCGCGGGCGGCGGCGGGCGAGCGGTTCGACAATCCACGGCTGATCGCGACACTGCGGGCGCTGAAGGTGCCGGCCACGGTGTTCATGACGGGCCGGTGGGCCGAGCAGTACCCGGTGCAGGCCCGGTCCATCGGGCAGGACCCGCTCTTCGAGGTCGCGAACCACTCGTACAGCCACTACGCCTTCACCGACGACTGCTACGGACTGCCGACCGTCTCCGAGGACCGGATGCGCGCGGACGTGGAGCGGGCGTACGCCGCCTTCCGGAAGGCCGGGGTACCGGAGCCGATGCCGTACTTCCGCTTCCCCGGCGGGTGTTACGACCGGCGGGCCCTGAAGGCGCTGACCCCGACCGGCGTCACCGCCGTGCAGTGGGACGTGGTCGGCGGGGACGCCTTCGCGACGGACGCGGACGCGGTGGCCCGGCAGGTCCTCAAGGGGGTGCGGCCGGGGTCGGTCGTCGTCCTGCACTGCACGCGCAGCGCCGCCCCGGCGACCGAGCGGGCGGTACGGACCATCGTGCCGGAGCTGCGTCGGCAGGGCTTCCGGTTCGTGAAGGTGTCCGAGCTGATCGGGGCGGCGGCCGTCCGGCGGTGACCGGCCTACGCTGAACGTATGAGCGAGGACGACTACTGCCTGATCGACGCGACCAGGCCGCCCAAGGCAGAGGGGCCTCCGTACGCGGATTGCGTGCTGTGCCGTGAGCCGACGGAGTACCCGGAGTCGTACAAGGGCATCACGCTCTGCCCTGTGTGCTGGGGGTCCCCCCGCTCGAGCGAAGCCGAGAGTGGGGGAGGCAGGAGGCCAGCGGACGGCCTGCTCGGGGTGACGCTCGCCCAGGTTGGCAGACTGGACGCGTGAGCCTTGATCCGACGCCTGTGAATGACAGCCCCTTCCGGTCCGAGCGGAGCACACGCGACCACGCACCGCAGTTCGTGCTGCCCCTGGTCGTCCGTATCGAACGAGCCGCACCGCCCGCCCGTACCGACGCCCTGGAGACCGCCGCGCGCGCCGTACTCGTCATGCTCAGTGACGAGCGGTCCCTCGGTGACGGCGAGTGGGCTCAGGCCGTGCGGGACTGGCAGGACGCGCGGATCCGGAAGGTCGTGCGGCGAGCCCGCGGAGCGGAGTGGCGGCGGGCCGAGGCACTGCCCGGGATCACGGTCACCGGCGAGTCGGCCGAGGTGCGGGTCTTCCCGCCCGTACCGCTGGACGGCTGGCCCAAGGACCTGGCCCGGCTCCAGGTCTCCGGTACCGACCTCGACGACCCGGAGCCGCCGGTGGACGCGGACGGGTCGGCGCCGGTGCTCTGGCTGAACCCGGACCTGGAGATGTCGGCCGGCAAGTCGATGGCGCAGGCCGGACACGGTGCCCAGCTCGCCTGGTGGGAGCTGTCGGACGTGGAGCGGGCCGCCTGGCGCGAGGCGGGGTTCCCGCTCGCCGTGCGCCCCGCCGCCGAGGGCCGTTGGCGGGACCTCACCAGGAGCGGGCTGCCGTTGGTGCGGGACGCGGGGTTCACGGAGATCGCGCCCGGCACAACCGTCGCGGTCGAGGGATACGACCGCGTCAGCGCCTTGCCGGCCGACGCGCGTCGGCCGATCACCTGGCGCTGAGGGGAGTGGGACGGACGGCTCAGGAGCCGTCGCCCTCATGCCTGCGCACGCGCTCGGCCAGCGGGAGGGGCGTCTCGTCCAGACCGGTGACCGACCCGCTCGCCATCCGGGCGCACGTCCCGTGGCAGGCAAGCAGCTGCCTGTCGTCGCGGTGCGAGACCACCACCGCCTCCACGTCCGGCCGGCTCCGGTAGTCGGTGCCGCAGATGAGGCAGGCCAGCCCGGAGAGCATCTCGGCGGTCGGTTCGGGGCGGCCGCGGCGGCGGCCGGAGATCGCGTCCTGTGAATACATGCGTCCAGCATCCTTTTGATCGGTTCAGGGCGTGCGCGAGGTGCCGGAACGAGGTGCGCTCAGTGCCGCAACCGTACTCCCCTCCGGCCCCGGAGCCGACCCGTTCCGGCCCTGGAGCCGACCCGTCGGGGCGTCCTTGGAGCTTTCCCCGCCCGCCCGGGAACTTTGCCGGCGCTCGCTACGTTGGAGCCGATGGTTGTAGTTGAAGTTTGCGAACGTGTGAGCGCCCGCGGAGTTCTGACAGCGGGCGCTTCGTCGTTTTCGGGGGTTTTCTTCGACGGCTGGCGACCAGCAGCCCGGGTTCGCGCGAACGCGCGTTTCCCGCACTACTCGCCATCTCGAAGGAGACATCACATGGCTCAAGGAACCGTGAAGTGGTTCAACCCGGACAAGGGTTTCGGCTTCATCGCCCCCGATGAGGGCGGCGCCGACCTCTTCGTCCACCACTCGGCGATCGACACGGGTGGCTTCCGCTCTCTGGAGGAGAACCAGCGGGTGGAGTTCACCGCCACCCAGGGCCCCAGGGGCATGCAGGCCGAACAGGTCCGCGCGCTCTGAGGCGCTCAGAGGACACCCTCACCCTCACCGATGCAGGCCCGCGCCGCGGGCCTGCATCGTGCTGCTTCCCCACGGGTGCCGTATCCGGCGCCTCGTCCCCCGGCGCCGACCAGGCAGCGCCGTGCCCCCGAAAGGAACCCTGTGACCACTGAGATCAGCGCCCGGAGCACCGATCCGGCCGAATACGCCGAGATCACCGAACCCCAGCCCGTCGGCCGGGGCAGCGACTACGCCGCACTCTCCCGCGAGGTGAAGCAGAGCGGGCTGCTGAAGCGGCGCCCGGGCTACTACTCCGTCAAGGTCGGAGGGAACCTGCTCCTGCTGGCCGCCGGCTGGACCGCGTTCGCCCTGATCGGACAGTCGTGGTGGCAGCTGCTGACCGCCGCCTTCCTCGCGGTGATGTTCACCCAGACCGGGTTCATCGGACACGACGCCGGACACCACCAGATCGCCCGCTCCAAGCGCGTCAACAACCTGATCGGTCGCGTGCACGCGGACCTGCTGATCGGCCTCAGCTACGGCTGGTGGATCTCCAAGCACAACCGGCACCACTCCCACCCCAACTACATCGACCGCGACCCCGACATCGCCGACGGCGCGATCGCCTTCACCGAGGACCACGCCCGCGTCCGCAGCGGAGCGTACGCCTGGCTGGCCCGCCACCAGGCCTGGCTGTTCTTCCCCATGCTGCTGCTGGAAGGACTCGCCCTGCACGTCGCCGGCGTACGGGCGCTGCTCGAGCGCACCGGCACCGCGACCTCGCGCGCGACCAAGCTGGGCGAGGCGGCCATGCTGACGGCGCATCTCGGCGGATATCTCGCCGCGCTGTTCCTGGTCCTGTCTCCCCTCCAGGCCGTGTGCTTCCTCGCTGTGCACCAAGGACTGTTCGGGCTGTACATGGGGTGCTCGTTCGCCCCGAACCACAAGGGCATGGCCATGTTCGCCAAGGACGACAAGGTCGACTTCCTGCGTCGGCAGGTCCTGACGTCACGCAACATCCGCGGCGGACGGTTCACCGACTTCGCGCTCGGCGGGCTGAACTACCAGATCGAGCACCACCTGTTCCCCTCCATGCCGCGGCCCGGCCTGCGCCATGCCCAGGAGATCGTCCGCTCGTTCTGCGCCCGGCACGGCATCGCCTACCACGAGACCGGGCTCTTCGACTCCTACGCCCAGGTCCTGCGGCACCTCCACGCGGTCGGTGGCCCGCTGCGCCTGCGCCCGGAGCTGGAGTACTGATCACCGCTGGAGTACTGATCACCGCTCCCTCGTCCTTCACCGGCCGTTGAACGGCCCGGCCGCCCTCCTCGTATCTCCTGGCACTGGCCGAGCGACACCCGCGCCGAACCTCAAATGTTGCTCTGAACGTTCCCGCGGCGGGGTTCGGGCGCGGGCGCCGGGGCCATACCCCCGTCACGCCCGAGGAGGCGCACCGCGTATCCGGAGGAAACCGAGGAGGGGACCATGGAGCGACTGGGGACGGGCATCGGGTGGCGACCGGAGATCGCGGACGCCGTGGAACGGATGCCGGGCATCGACTGGGTCGAGGTCGTGGCCGAGAACGTGTGCCCCGGCCACCTCCCTCAGTCGCTGCTGCGCCTGCGCGAACGCGGGGTGACGGTGGTCCCGCACGGCGTCTCGCTCGGCCTCGGCGGCGCGGACCGCCCGGACTCCGGGCGGCTGACCGCCCTGGCCGAACGGGCCGAGGCGCTGAACTCCCCCCTGCTCACCGAGCACATCGCGTTCGTCCGGGCGGGCGGCCCGCTGACCGCCTCCCCCCGCCTGGAGGCGGGCCACCTGCTGCCCGTCCCCCGCACTCGCGACGCCCTCGACGTGCTGTGCGAGAACGTCCGCATCGCGCAGGACGCGCTGCCGGTGCCGCTCGCCGTCGAGAACATCGCCGCCCTCATCTCCTGGCCCGGCGAGGAGATGACCGAGGGGCAGTTCCTGTACGAGCTGGCCGACCGCACGGGCGTGCGCCTCCTCATCGACGTGGCGAACCTCCACACCAACCACGTCAACCGCGGCGAGGACCCGGCGGCGGCGCTCGCCGAACTCCCCCTGGAGGCCATCGCGTACGTCCATGTCGCGGGCGGCTTCGAACGCGACGGCGTCTGGCACGACAGCCACGCCCACCCCGTCCCGCGCCCGGTCCTCGACATCCTGACCGACCTCGCCTCCCGGGTCTCCCCGCCGGGCGTCCTGCTCGAACGGGACGAGAACTTCCCCGAAGCGACGGAACTGGAAGGGGAGCTGGAGGCGATACGGGAGGCACTGGAGAAGGGCGGCGCGAAGGCCACCACCCGCACGACCCCGGCCGCCCCTGTCACACCGCCGACGACGACAGCGGCAGACGCCCCCACCGATCCGGCCGCCGACCCCACCGCCCCCACCCGCCAGCGCCTCGCCCTCGCGCAGACCGCGCTGCTGTCCGCGCTGGTCGCGGGGACGCCCGTCCCCGAGGGATTCGACCGGGTACGGCTCGGCATGCAGGCGCGGGCCCTGGCGGGAAAGCGAGCGGACGTGGTGTCGAAGGTCGCGCCCGAACTCCCGGACATTCTCGGCACCGACTACCGCCCCGCCTTCCTCGTCTACGCCCACGGCCACCCGATGACCGACGGCTACCGCCGCGACGCCCTGAACTTCGCCGAGCACCTGCTGCTCGCCGGGCGCCTGGAAGATGCGGGGACACGGCGGCAACTTCGGGACTGGTGGCTGGAGCGCTCGGGCCCGGCACCCCGCCCACCACGCCCGACGGCCCGACTGGCACGCGCGACGCGACGGGTACTACTGCGCCGCTGACCAAGAAGGCCACGCCGACCGCAGCCAGCCAGGCGCCCTCACTTCTTGGACCGCTCTTCAGCGCTTGAGCCGGGTGGTGGCTGGGCGGAGCGCCAGCGGGCGTGGCAGGGCGGAGCCCCGTGAGGGGTGCAGGGGACGCAGTCCCCGCGCGGGGCCCGGGGCGGAGCCGCGATAGGGGTGCAGGGGCGAAGCCCCGTGAGAGGTCCACAGGGCGAAGCCCGCCGGGGTTCGGGGCGGAGCCTCGCCAGGGGTGCAGGGGACGCAGTCCCCGCCGGGGTCTGGGGCGGAGCCCCAGGAGGGTCACCTCTCGAGGTACCGAGTCGGGTGGTGGGTGGGCATAGGCCGGGGGTCCAGGGGGCTGAGCCCCCTGGCGGGGTCGAAGGGGCGGAGCCCCTGGTGATGGGACGGGTAGGGGCGGCGGGGGCGAGAAACACCCGGCGCCCCCCAGCCGCACCCCCGACCAACTGCCCACCCGCCCTACGCCCCTCCCCGCTCCCCCCTAAGCACCCACCCCCACCCCCTCCCCCCACCAGGTGTGCCGGGGCTAACACCCCTGTCCCACAGCCCAGCCACCCCACCCGGTTCACCACCCTTTACACCGTATGCACCCCACAATCCCTCCCCCATTCACCCCACCTCACCCCCGAAACAACCATTCACCCCCGTACGACAGTTGGCGTAGACCCGGCAGTAACATGCCAATCCCGCACCCGAAACGCACTAGCGTGCGGTGCCGCAAGCAGGAGGCACCATGCGACCCCGACCCCCCATCAACGGCCGAGGAATATTCAGCGGGACCGGGATCATCATCACCGGCCTGACGGCGACCCTCGTCGCGCTGATCTTCCCGATCTGGTCGTACGAAGACAGGTCAGGTACAGGCCTGGACGTACTGAACGCCGAGACCGTGTCGACGCGATACGGTCCGCTGTCCGCCCTCGACCGGGACTTCGTCACAAAGGTCCGGCTGGCCGGCCTGTGGGAGCTGCCCGCCGGCCAGCAGGCACAGCAGAAGGGCACCACCCCGGCCGTACGGACGGCGGGCCGGCACCTCGTCGAAGGCCACACCTTCCTGGACGAACGGGTCCGCGACGTCGCCTCCGAGCTCGGCCTGGAACTGCCCAACGAGCCCACCGACCAGCAAAAACAGTGGCTCGCCACCCTGAACTCGGCACAGAGCGTCGAGTACGACCGCGAGTTCGCCAACATCCTGCGGCTGGCGCACGGCAAGGTCTTCTCGGTCGTCGCCCAGGTACGGGCGAGCACCCGCAACTCCCTCGTCCGGACCCTCGCCGACGACGCGAACGCGACCGTACTGGACCACATCAAGGTCCTGGAGGCCACCGGCTACGTCGACTTCGACGCACTCGCCCGGGACATGGTCGCCGGCAGCACTCCCCCGCTCACCAACTCCCCGGCCCCACCCGGCCCGATCGCCGACCCGAACCCGCCGACCCCGGTCACCCCCGCACCGACACCGAGCTACCCGCTCCCCCCACCCGCCACCAGCCCACCACCCGAGACTCTCAGCAATTCCTGAGAGAACCCGAGAAAAACCTGAGAGCCCCCGAGAGCCCACGAGAGCCCACGAGACCCTCCGAGACCCCCTGAGAGAAAGGGGGGCGCACGGAGGCATTGACAGCGACACCGGGCCCACGGTGCTTGCCTTCGTCAACCGGTGCCCGAAATATCCCCTTTGTTGCTGCCGTGCACCGAAGGGATACGCGATGAGAGCCCCCGCCCTCTACTCGGCCGCCGGGTCCTTGCTCCTGACCACACTCGCGGCCGCCCCGGCCGCCCCGGCCGACGGCGCCCCGGCCATGCCGGTCGCGGCCGAACTGCGCGGCACCGCGGTGGCCGCCGCGCGCGCCGAGGCGGAGGGCATCGCGTTCGGGAAGTGCACGGCGGAGCCGGAGATGCCGGACCATGTGCAGTGCGGCACGGTGTCCGTCCCGCTCGACTACGCCCGTCCGCACGGCAAGCAGATCAAACTGACCGTCAGCCGTATGCGCGCCACCCACAAGGACCCGTCCAACAGCAAGCGCCGGGTGCCCCGGCAGGGCGCCCTGGTCTACAACCCGGGCGGTCCGGGCGCCACCGGCATGTACTTCCCGCTGGTCGGTGTGCTCCCCGAGTGGAAGCGGATCGCGGCGGCGTACGACCTCATCGGCTACGCCCCGCGCGGGGTGGGCCGCTCGGCGCCCCTGTCCTGCAAGGACCCCAAGCAGTTCCTCCAGGCGCCCTCGCAGGCGCCGACGCACCCCTCGGAGTCGTACAAGCGGGAGCGCATCGCGCAGGCGAAGGCGTACGCGCGCGGCTGCGCCCAGCGTGCGGGCGGTTCGCTGCGGCACTACACGTCCCTGAACAACGCCCGGGACCTGGACGTCCTGCGCGCCGCGCTGGGCGAGCACAGGCTGACGTTCATGGGCGCGTCGTACGGCACGTACTTCGGGGCGCTGTACGCGACCCTGTTCCCCTCGCACGTACGGCGGATGGTGTTCGACTCGGCGGTGAACCCGGACCCCGAGCAGATCTGGTACCGCAACAACCTCCACCAGTCTGCCGCGTTCGAGGGCCGCTGGGAGGACATCCGGGAGTGGATCGCCCGGCACGACGACGTGTACGGACTGGGCGACACGGCTCAGGAGGTGCTGCGCAGCTACGAGAAGGCACGGGCGCGGCTGGCGGTGAAGCCGGCGGGCGGGAAGGTCGGGCCCGCGCAGTTGCAGGGCGCGTTCCTGTCGGCGGGGTACTACGACGACTACTGGCCGCAGCGCGCGTACGCGCTGTCGGCGTATCTGAAGGGCGACCCGAAGCCGCTGATCGAGCAGGCCGGGCCGCATCCGCAGGGGGCGGCCGAGGCGGAGAACACCCACGCGGTCTACACAGCCGTCGAGTGCAACGACGCGCCCTGGCCGACGGACTGGAGCGTGTGGGACCGGGACAACACGCGGCTCGCGCGGATCGCGCCCTTCGAGACCTGGGACAACGTGTGGATGAATCTGCCGTGCGCCTACTGGCCGGCGCCTCGGCAGCAGCCCCTCGACGTGCGGACCGGGCGGGGTGAGCTGCCGCCGACGCTGATCCTGGCCGCCGAGCGGGACGCGGCCACGCCGTACGACGGAGCCCTGGAACTGCACCGGCGCCTGTCGGGTTCGGTGCTGGTGACCGAGCGGGGCTCGGGCACGCACGGCATCGCGGGCGGCCCGAACCCCTGCGTCAACGGGCACGTCGAGGCGTATCTGCTGCGGGGCGACCTGCCGACGCGGCGCGCGTCCTGCGCACCGCGCCCCGAACCGAGCCCGAAGTCGGCGGCCGACGTCAAGAAGGTGCCGGCCGCCGCCATGCCCCCACGCTGATCAGGCCAGGCCCGAGACCAGCTCGGCCACGGACTTGCGTCGCCCGGTGAAGAACGGCACCTCCTCGCGGACGTGCCTCCGGGCCTCCGAGCCGCGCAGGTGGCGCATGAGGTCGACGATGCGGTAGAGCTCGTCGGCCTCGAAGGCGAGGATCCACTCGTAGTCGCCCAGCGAGAACGAGGCGACCGTGTTGGCGCGCACGTCCGCGAAGCCGCGGGCCATCTTGCCGTGGTCGGCGAGCATGCGGCGACGGTCCTCGTCGGGCAGCAGGTACCAGTCGTACGAGCGTACGAAGGGGTAGACGCTGACGTAGTTGCGGGGCGTCTCGTCGGCGAGGAACGCCGGGATGTGCGAGCGGTTGAACTCGGCGGGGCGGTGCAGCGCCATGTTCGACCACACCGGCTCCAGGGCGCGGCCCAGCTTGGTGCGGCGGAAGAGGTTGTACGCCTCCTGGAGCTGGTCGCTGGTCTCCGCGTGCCACCAGATCATGAGGTCGGCGTCGGCGCGCAGGCCCGACACGTCGTACGTGCCGCGGATCGTCACGTCCTTGGCGGCGAGCTGGTCGAACAGGTCCTGGACCTCGTCGGCGTAGCCCGCGCGGTCCTCGGGGAGTACGTCCTTCAGCTTGAAGACGGACCAGAGGGTGTAGCGAATGACCTCGTTGAGGTCCTTGGCCAGCTTGCCCTTGTTCGGGATCCTGGCGGACTCGGTGGTGGGGGCGTCGTCACTCATGGTCCTTATTCTCCCGCTCCTCCGTGCAGACTCCGCACCGGGGCGGCGGTGAGCTCCTGCGCAGCTCGCAGGTCACCCTGGATCTGGTCGACGGCCGCGTACGCGCTCGCGATGCAGGCGGGGATGCCCACGCCGTCGTACGGCGCGCCGCACACCGCCAGGCCCGGCAGCTTGCCGACGTGCTCGCGGATGCGGGCCACGCGCGCGTGGTGGCCGACGGGGTACTGGGGCAGGCCGTCGGTCCACCGGGTGACGCGGGTTTCGACGGGGGTGGCGTCCAGGCCGGTGGCCTGCTGGAGGTCGTGCCGCGAGACGTCCACCAGGCCGGTGTCCTCGCGCCGGAGGATCTCCGTCTCGCCGTACCGCCCGACGGAGGTGCGCAGGACGACCAGGTCCGGGTTCTCGTCGGCGATCCAGCCCCACTTCTGGGAGGCGAAGGTCGACGCCTTGATGGTGCGTCCGTCGACGGGCGGCACGAGGAAGCCGCTGCCCTCGGGGAGGGAGATCTCGTCGCGGCGGTAGGCGAGGGTGACCAGGGCCATGGAGGCGTACTCGACGCCGGCCAGTTCGGCGGCGGCTTCGGGGGCCTCGGCGCGCAGGAGTCCTGCGGCGGCCGGGGCGGGGACGGCGACGACGACGGCGTCCGCGTACAGCACACGATCACCGGCGACGATCCGCCAGGTCGCGGGCGGCTGGGCTGCCGCGGGGCGGTGAGCCGGCGGGGCGTCGGAGACGGGGGACTTGGCCGCGTGGGCCCCGCTCGCCTGGTCCACCGCCTCGTCCCCTGCCTCGTCCTCCGCCCGCACCGCGCGGCTCTCAGCGGCCGCCCCGCCACGGCCGAACGGCAGCTCGCCCGCGTCTTCCGCCCCCGTCGGCCCCACTCTGCGCAGCTCCGTCACCGGCACCCCGGTGAGGATCTCGCCCCCGCGTGCCCGCACCGCCTCCGCGACCGCGAGCGGAAGGGTGCCCACGCCGCCCTCGATGCCCATGAACACCGGCCCGGTCTGCTGGTTGGCAGCGGCCTTGGCCTGGATCTCGCGGACCGCCTCGGTCAGGGAGTCGTGCGTCCGCGCGGCCTGGAAGAGCTGCGGGACCGCCGAGCGCATCGAGATGCGGTACGCGTCGCCCGCGTAGACCCCGCCCAGCAGCGGCTCGACGAGGCGGTCGACGACCTCGCGGCCCAGCCGCGCCGCCACGTACTCCCCGACGGCGACGTCGTCGCCGATCTCCGTGCGGGGCAGGTCGGCGTCGCGCTCGATGCGGGTGAGGCCCTCGTCGGACAGCACACCGGAGAGGGCGGACGCTGTGCCGGGGACACCCATGACGTGTCCCTTGGGCATGGGGCGCAGGGCGCCGCGGGTCCACAGGGAGGCGGTCGCGGTGGCGGGCGGCTGGAGGCGGTCGGTGAGGCCGACCTCGCGGGCGAGGGCCACGGCCTCCGGGCGGCGGGCGAGCATCGACTCGGCGCCGAAGTCGACGCGCGCGCCAGCGATCTCGCCGGGCAGCAGCTTGCCGCCGACGCGGTCCGACGCCTCCAGCACGGTCACTCTCGCACCGCTCCGCAACAGCCGGTGGGCAGCGGCCAGTCCCGCGATGCCCGCACCGATGACGACGACCCGACCCGCACCTGTTGCGCTCATGTCCCCACTTTCTCAGACCCCACTGACACTCCCGCGGCACCCCGGTGTCCTTCACGAGTCCTGACCGTGACCGCATCGGGACCGTCGAAGGCAAACGTCCCGGCCGGTCCCGGCGTCGAAGGAGCGTCAGTCGTCACGACGACCCTCGGGGGTACGCCCACATGCGCGCACGACGTTCCGTACGACCTGTTCAGGCCCTGGCCGGAATCCTGCTGGCCGCGGCCCTCGCGCTCACCGGCTGCAGCGGCGGCGCCGACAGCGACTCCGGCGGCGACAGCAGCCTCGCCCAGTCGGGCGCGAAGGAGGCCGCCCCGGGCGCTGCGGCGGACAGCGGCAACGGTGCGAGCGGCGCCAAGGCCACCGCGCCGCCCAAGCTCACCGCGAGCCACATCATCCGCACCGCCTCCCTCACCGTGCAGGTCAAGGACGTGCCGAAGGCCCTCGACGCGGCCCGCAGCACCACCGAGAACGCGGGCGGCTACGTCGGCGACGAGTCCACCACCCGGGACGAGGAGGGCCGCGAGCGCACCCGGGTCGTGCTGCGTGTGCCCGTCGACGAGTACGACGAGGTCCTCACCGACCTCCAGGGCGCGGGCAAGCTCCTCGAACGCACCGCGAAGGCGCAGGACGTCACCGACCAGGTCGTCGACGTGGACAGCCGCATCAAGTCGCAGCGGGCCAGTGTGGCGCGGGTGCGGGAACTGATGGACCAGGCCACCAAGCTCAGCGACGTGGTGACCCTGGAGGGGGAACTGAGCAGGCGGGAGGCCGATCTGGAGGCGCTGCTGGCCCAGCAGGCGTCCCTGAAGGACCGCACCAGCCTGGCCACCATCACCCTCTCCCTGTCCGAGACTCCGGTGAAGAAGGCCGCACAGGAGGACGACGACCCCGGCTTCGTGGACGCCGTGGCGGGCGGCTGGGACGCGTTCGTGACGATGCTGCGCTGGATCGTGGTGGTGCTCGGCGCGGTGCTGCCGTTCGCGGCGGTCATCGCGCTGATCGTGCTGGTGTGGCTGCGGATCGTACGGCCCCGGCTGCCGCGCCGGCCGGCCGCCGCGTCGGCGATGACCGCGCTGGGCCCGCTGCCGACGGCCCGGCAGGCACCGGAGCCCACGCACCCGCGGGAAGGCGACGAGGAGAACTGAACCGGACCGGGCAGCACCGAAATGCCCCGCCCCGTAGCGTGTTCGCATGAGCGTGAGCATGAGCGGAACGAGCCGTGGGGCAGAGCGTCTGGTCGTGATCGGCGGCGACGCCGCGGGCATGTCCGCGGCGTCGCAGGCACGCCGGCTGAAGCGCCCGGACGAGCTGGAGATCGTGGCCTTCGAGCGCGGTCACTTCACCTCCTTCTCGGCGTGCGGCATCCCTTACTGGGTGGGCGGCGAAGTCTCCGACCGCGACCGGTTGATCGCCCGCACGGCCGAGGAGCACCGCGCGCGGGACATCGATCTGCGCATGCGGACGGAGGTCACGGAGATCGACGTGGCCCGCGGGCGGGTACGCGCGCGTGACGTGGATTCCGGCGCCGAGTCCTGGACGTCGTACGACAAACTCGTGATCGCGACCGGGGCCCGCCCGATCCGCCCGCACCTGCCGGGTGTCGACGCGCCCGGCGTGCACGGCGTGCAGACGCTCGACGACGGCCAGGCGCTCCTGGACACGCTGGCACGCACGCGTGGCCGCCGCGCGGTCGTGGTCGGCGCGGGCTACATCGGCGTCGAGATGGCCGAGGCGCTCATCAACCGCGGGTACGAGGTGACGGTCGTCAACCGCGGCAGCGAACCGATGTCCACGCTCGACCCGGACATGGGCCGCCTGGTGCACGGGGCCATGGAGGGCCTGGGCATCACCATGGTGAACGACGCGGAGGTGACCAAGCTGCTGACGGGCCAGGACGGCCGGGTGCGGGCGGTCGCGACGCAGGACGCCGAGTACCCGGCGGACGTGGTCGTGCTCGGCATCGGCGTACGCCCCGACACGGCGCTCGCCGAGGCGGCGGGGCTGCCCCTGGGGGCTCACCGCGGGCTGCTGACGGACCTGGCGATGCGGGTGCGCGGGTACGAGAACGTCTGGGCCGGCGGCGACTGCGTGGAGGTCCTCGACCTGGTCTCCGGGCAGGAACGGCACATCGCCCTCGGCACCCACGCCAATAAGCACGGCCAGGTCATCGGCACCAACGCCGCCGGCGGCTACGCCACCTTCCCCGGCGTGGTCGGCACGGCGGTGAGCAAGGTCTGCGACCTGGAGATCGCCCGCACGGGCCTGCGCGAGAAGGACGCCCGCCGCGTCGGCCTCCAGTTCGAAACGGTGACGATCGAGTCGACCAGCCGCGCCGGCTACTACCCCGGCGCCTCCCCCATGACGGTCAAGATGCTCGCCGAACGCCGCACGGGACGGCTGCTCGGCGTGCAGATCGTCGGCAGGGAAGGCGCCGGCAAGCGGGTCGACATCGCCGCGGTGGCCCTGACGGCCGGGATGACGGTGGACCGGATGACGTCCCTGGACCTGGGGTACGCGCCGCCGTTCTCACCTGTATGGGACCCGATACTGGTAGCAGCCCGCAAAGCTGCGAAGGCTGTCCAGGAAAACGCCCTGTAGCCCCCTACGGCACTATCGCAACAGCCCCCTACGCCGTCCCATTGATCCGATCGATAGCCTGTCGAGCCTGCTCGGCCGGCGGCCGAGCGGGCAGCGACGACACCGACGCACTGGACGGCATCGCGGCAGCCGGCTGCGCCCCCGCCGGCCTCGCATGCGCGGCCCCCGTCGCGCTCGACCGCAGCCGATGGCTCACCGCCTCGTCGAGAGTGACCGGCCGCTGCTTCTGCGTGGCCAGCCGCCCGGCCTCCTGGCCGAGCCTGGCCACGTCCTCCCACGGCAGCCGCAGCACCACCGCGATCTCGGCTTCCCCGTCGGGCGTCGCCACCATCGGAGGAGTAACTCGGTCGTTCATCGCCTGTTCCTCACGTCGTCCCCGCGACCCGCCTTCCCCGTGCCGCGGGCGGTTGAGGACACATACGCACGCGCGGACGGCGGCGTTCACCGATTCGCCGCCCGCATCAGGGGCACTACTTCCTTGTGGTCATCCCCGTCCATGACGTGAACCCGGCGCGCCGCACCCCCTGGGTGACGTACGCGCTGATCGCCGCGAACGTCTTCGTCTTCCTCTCCACGCCCGGCCTCGCCGGCTCCGTGGCGGGGGACAGCCACCTGGCCCAGCTCTGCAACCTCCAGGCGTTCCTGGACCATTACGCGGCGGTGCCACGGGAGTTGATCCACCATCAGATGCCGCGACTGGTCCCCACGGGCGACGTCGGGGTGGGCCCGCAAGGGGCGGGCTGCGTGGTCGGGCCGCCGAGTTACGACAAGTCCCCCGAACTGTCCGTCCTCACGGCGATGTTCCTGCACGGCGGCTGGCTGCACCTGCTGGGCAACATGCTGTTCCTGCTGATCTTCGGCAACAACATCGAGGACCGGATGGGCCACATCCGCTTCGCGCTGTTCTACGCCGCCTGCGGCTACGCGGCCTCGTACGGCTTCGCCCTCCTCAACGCCGACTCGGCCGACCCGCTGATCGGCGCGTCGGGAGCCATCGCCGGGGTCCTCGGCGCGTATCTGGTGCTCTACCCGAAGGCCAGGGTCTGGGTCCTCGTGCCGTTCCTGATCTTCCTGCCGCTGCGGCTGCCGGCCTGGCTGGTGCTGGGCTTCTGGTTCGTGCTCCAGGCGGTGTACTCGTCCGGCGAGGGCGTGTCCGACGCCGGGACGGTGGCGTACGCGGCGCACATCGTCGGCTTCCTCGCCGGCATGCTGATCGCCTGGCCGCTGCGCCCCGGAACACCGCCGCCACCGGAGCCGCGCGGCCTGCTGTTCGGCAGGCGGGCACGGCCGGGCTGGTGAGAAGGCGAAGCCGGCCTCGACGCGAGTCCCACAACGGCCGACGGCCCGAAAGCGTGGCTCGGGTCCACCGTGCGGGCCGGCGGCCTGATGGCTCAGCTCGGCAGCCCATGACCGATGGTTGATCTCGGTCAACAAGCCATCTCCCGGGAGCCTCACCTCCCGGGTTCGGTGCGATCGCTGTGCTGGGTCCATGGAAGTGTCCGGCGCTTGACGTACAGGCGATTGCCCGCCGGGCCGATCCATTCCAGCCGCACGACACCGGGGACGGCGGCGTCGGCTTCGCGTGACGGATCCGACCAGTAGCCGGCGCTCGGGTTGCGGAAGAACGTCGACCACGGGCGGCCGTGGTGGTCCACGAAGAAGTTGCTGTGGCCGGCGCCGACACCCGCGGTCCACCGCTCGGAGTACGGGCCCTCGAAGGTGTCCGAGACGGCGACGACCGCGTCGTACTGGTGCTGCCGACGGCCCGGTCCGGGCTTGTCGTAGGCGTACCGCCTGGTGCCGTCGGGATTGGCCGACGTCCGGTCCCAGGCGGCCTGGAGGAGGTAGTACCTGCCCTCATACTTGAACACGTAGGCGCCTTCGAGGTACGGCTCGGGTGAGTAGGGCTTCTGCTGGAACTTCGGGAGGTTCGTGGTCGGGACGATGTCCTCCATGTCGTCCCGGAACCTGGCGTACAGGTCGTTGTGCAGCACGAGCCACGCCTCTTCGCCCTCGGAGTAGAGGCTGCCGTCGATGTGGAAGTAGGCGCCCGGCTCGATGAAGTCCGGCCCGCCGATGACCGGCTCGCCGAAGGGCTTTTCGACGTTGCCCTCGATGAGCCGGTACGGGCCCTCGACCGCGCCCTCGCTGACGAGCATGAACGAGCCGACCTTGCGGGAGTGGTCGCCCATGCACGCGACGATGTACCACCTCCCGCGGACGTAGTGCAGCTCCGGGGCCCAGACCTCGCCGCGCTTGCCGAACCGGTCGTCGTACCAGTACTCCTGCCAGGGAGCGACGACCGTGCGTCCCGGCCGGTTCTCGTCGGCGAACTCCGGTGACCACACCTTGCCCTTCTCGGCGCCGGGCCGGATGCCGGTGGTGTCGGCCGGCGTCCACGGCCCCTCAAGGGAAGAGGACACCCACACGAAGATGCCGTCGTTCCAGGGGGCGGGGCCGTCGAGTCCGGGCGCGTTGGTGGTGCCCGTGGCGACATAGACCGGGCGGCCGTCGACGACGAAGCAGTTGACGTAGGTGTCACGCATCCATACCCGGCCGAGTTGCTCGTCACGGGGGCGCAGTTCGAGAGGGAGGACGAAGGAGTTGTCCTCGCGCGGCCACAGGTCCGGCCGGGTGTCGGCCAGTCCGTAGGGCTCGGGATCGGGCCAGTTCGACGGGTAGCGCCCCAGCGACGCAGCCTCGGCCGGCGCAGGCCCTGCCGACCCGTGCGTCGCCTGCGCAGTGGCCGCGGGCAGGGCCGCCGCCGCTCCCAGGCCGGCGGCGCCGGCCAGTAGGGACCGTCGGGGCAACCCGCTGTCGGTGCTGGTCATCAGTCACGTTCTCCTTCGTCGTCGGGGACGCCGGTGCCCTCTGCGGGAGGACCGCCGACCGGGGGCGATGCCTTCTGCTTCTGGTGTGCTGGGCCGATGAGTTCGTGTTCGCCGTCGACCGCGGCCAGTTCGGCGGGTAGCGGGCGAATCCGTGGCGGATGGACACACTCATCGGCCAGGTGACTCGGCGCAGGCTTCGGCCAGTACAGCGCCCGTCTCTGGGACGAGCCCGGCGACAGGTTCGTGGGTCAGCTCTGTCATCCGCAGCTGCCTCGGCGTCGCTACAGCTCGTTGGGGGATGCTCTGCGAGAGCCGTAGAACCGGCCTTGAGCGCGTTCGGTGTGCGCTGACGAGACAGCGGTCCACGGGTATGACGAGCAAGCGTCCAGAAGTCGTTCGCATCATGCGCGGCTCTGCCCGTCCGGGCGCCTGCGAATCGGACGACCATTTCGTCGGACACGCCGACCGCACGGCGCAGGTCCACCGGGCTCAGGACGCGAACGAACTCGCGCCCTCGTCGGTGGAGTACCACCGTGGCCGCAGCGCAGAGCGCGGCATGCACGGATGTGCGCTCCAAGCGACAGCGACGGACAAGCCGCGTGGTCAGTCCCCGGTCCAAGGCGAGAGCATCGACGTGTGGCCTGCGCCCGGAGAAAGGCAGGAGCTCGCCGACGGCGCTCATGCGCTCGTCATCCTCGCCAGGCGTTCCCGTCGCAGCGTCGCCGGTGTCCGCCGCTCCGCCCACATGGGCGAGGAGTTCCTCCTGCGCTTGTGGAACGTTGCCCGGGGCCAAATCCTCACCACTCAGAGCCGCCACCAGGTCCAGCAGAGCCCGCAGACCGCCGATCCCGTCGGCGATCTGGTGAGCGAACGTGAGCACTACGGCGCACCCCGACTCTCGTGGGACAAGTACGGCACGTGCCAGAGGGCCTGGTGTCGGAGGGATCGGCCGCGTCTGCTCGGCGGCGACGACGGATTGCCACGGAGTGCCGTCGGCGGCTGCCTCGAGAGAGAGCGCGCCTTGGGATGCCCGGAACACAGCCTCGGGCGCGGTGCGATCAACCGCGACCCCGAGCAGCGGATGTCGATCCTGTAATGCCGCCAGCGCCGAAGCCAATCTTGTAGCCGACACTTGGCGGTTCAGCTCGGCGACCAGAGAGAACTGGACCGGGTTGCGGTGCATGTAGAAATCAATGGTCCGCTCGAATGCGCCCAGCGGTCGAACGATGGGGCCTTCTCTCATGGCCATCGCTGTCATCCTCGCGACAGTCCTTTCGTCTTGTAGGGGGCTGGCCACCAGCCAGGACACCGCCTGGCGTATCTGCCGGTCGGACAGGGCCACCGGTGACCTCTCGTCCGGCCGAACGCCTTTCCGCTCCGACATGCTTCGACACATGGTCGACGCTCATGTGCCCCAGCCGCCCCCGACGGCCCTGCTCGACAGGTACGAGTAGCGCAGCGACTGGCCGCGCCCTGGAGCTCGGTGAGCTCGAACTTCCTTCGCGCGAGCGGCCCAGGCCACCGAGGGGTCAGCCCGCCCCGCCGTCGAGCAGCCCGTTGTAGCGCAGCCGCAGCGCCCGCTCGGTGCTGGCCGCCACAGCACAGAGCCCGACCACGGCGTTGCCCCATGCCGGTAGATCGATGGGCGAGGTGAAGGTCCCGACGTACTGGGCGAGGCCCTCCGGCGCCCGGGTGACCTGTTCGGCGAGCTGAAGGATCAGGAGAGCCAGGCCGATGACCAGCATGATCAGCGAGAGGAAGCCGATCCAGCGGCTCAGCGCGGGGTGCGATCGGTCGAGGCGCGCGCGGCGCCCCTCGGCGGAGGCCGGGTCCGGGATGAGCTGGAACTCGGCCCCCTCGGCGGTGACGTAGTGGCAGCGCCTGAGCCCGAAGCTGCTCGTCCTGACTTCGACGGCGCCGCCCTGGACGGGGAAGACGGCAGGGACTTTGGACTCGGCGTGATGCCTGCCATCGAGGTACAGGTGGGCCTTGACGTAGCCGGACGACTGATTCTGATGCCTGACGTCGACGGTGTAGACCGTCTGCCGGCCGTCGTCGTTCATCAGCCGAAGATGGAACAGTGCGCGGGAAAGCGACTGCCACCAGCGGAAGCGCTTCAGCGCTCGCCCGTCCCCGGGCTTGACCCGCTGCACAGCCCGACGATGCCGCCACTCCTTGAACATGCTTCCGCTCCCGTTACTTGCTGGGCTCCGCCACGCAGGCGAGGTCCTGCGCCGGGCGCTGCCCGGTGGTCAGGAACGCTGTCACCGCGTCGTTCGCGCACGTGTTGGGGCCGAACGGATAGACACCGTGTCCGCCCTGATCGGCCGTCACCATCGTGGCCCGCTTCCCGAACGCCCGCCGCAGCTCCCGGGCGCCGGCCAGGGGTGTCCCCGGGTCGCGCTCGTTCTGCACCATGAGCACGCTCGACGGACCCCGGTCGCCGATGCGCACTGGCGGCTCGACCCGCTCGTCCGGCCAGAACGCGCACGGTCCGATGCCTGCCGCGGACCCGCCCAGCATCGGGTACCTCTGCCGGTCGGCCACGACATTGCGCTGATACTCCCGGACCGTCTCCGGCCAGCGCGAATCTCCACAGATCACATAAAAACGGGCAGCCATGAAGTTCTCCATGTTCTCCAACACCGGCGGGGTGTTGGGCGGCAGCGGCCGGTCCTTGTCGAGTGCCTGCCACATCTCGGCCACCAGGGGCATATCCGCATCGCTGTAGAGGCGGTCGAAGGTGCTCCCGCGGAACAACGTCCCGTCGATGCCCCGGACCGGCTTCGCCTCCAACCGCTTCGCGAGCTCGAAGAATTTCGCGGTCACCTGCTTCGGTGTGGTGCCCAGACCGTACTTGGGGCGCGCGGCCGCGAACGCCGCGAAGTCCGGGAACCGGTCCTCCATTCCACGGGCGAGCGACCGCATGGCCGTGACGTCGTAGCCGCCGGGGCCCAGGTTGCTGTCGAGCACGATCCGGTCGCTGCGCCCCGGGAACAGCGTCGTGTACACCGCACCGAGGTAGCTGCCGTAGGACCCACCGAGGTACGAGAGCTTCGGCTCGCCCAGTGCCGTCCGGATCCGGTCCATGTCGCGCGCGGTGTTCGCGGTGGTGGTGTGCGGCAGCATCCACGCCGTCCGCGAGGTGGCGCACTGCTCGGCGATGGCCCGCGCGTTCTGCGCCTCCCGCGTGACATCGGCCGCGGTGTGCGCGTACGGCGGGACGTTGCCGCGTTTCTGCTGTGCCGGCGTCAGGTCGCAGGTCACCGGCGTGCTACGGCCGGCGCCGCGCGGGTCGAAGCCGATCACGTCGTAGGAGTCCAGCACTTCCTGCGGCAGCTTCGAGGCGGCGAGAACGGCCGGGTAGCCGAGTCCTGTGATGCCGGGGCCGCCTGGATTGGTCAGCAGCACGCCGCGGCGCTGCGACGGTTTCTTGCTCGCCAGCCGGGAGATCGCGATCTCGATCTGCCGGCCGTCGGGATCGCGGTAGTCCAGCGGAACTTTGAGTGTCGAGCACTCGAGACGGGGTGAGGCGGCCTTACCGGGTGAGTCGGCCTTATCCGAGCACGGGTCCCACCGCACGATGTCCGGCGTCGCCGCCGACACTCCCGGAATCACGGTCAGCGTCGCCGCGGTCGCCGCCACCATGGCGGCGAGGGCGAGGGACAAGGTCTTTTGGTGCATCTGGTGTCCTCCCAAGGGCCCGACGCCGGCCGTTCATGCGGACCAGCACGTCGATCTGGGCGGGGTGGTAGAGGTCGAGGGCGGCCAGGCCGAGCGCGTACACGGTGAAGTCCCCTCCTCGGGACGCGTCGGCGCACATGCCGTAGGTGCGGGTCTGTCGTTCCGGATGCCGTCAGGTCGTTCCTCGGCCGCGGATTCTCCCGGGATTTCCGGCCTGCTCGGCGTCCGGTTTCTGGCGGGTGTGTGCCCAGCCACCGGACACCATTGCGACGAGCGCGATGACTCCGAGCAGGATCATCCGGCCGGTGAGGCCGCCGGGGACCCCGTTGAAGATGCCCCACAGCAGCTCGGCGTCCCGGTCGAGCAAACCGCGGATCACCGCTTGGGCGGACAGGGCTGTGATCACCATCCCGACCGCCTCCAGGGCCACACAGGCCCCCTTGCGCATCGCGTTTCTCCGTCTGGTATCCGGTTGTCTCGGCACGTGAACGAGTCTGTCCGTGCGGCGCGGCAGGCACATCAGCCCGGCGGCTCGAGCCGTCTTCGACCAAGGACGAGGCGGTGATGCGACTCTGGTAGAGGGCGCATCAGCCCCGGGTCTGACGCACCGGCCGCACGGTGTCGCGATAATGACCAGGTGATCACGGACGTCGCGCCACGGCTCGGTTGGTGGCAGCAGACATGGCGGCTGGTGGCGGCCGCGGCAGTGGGCATACCCCTCTGGCTCTCCGTCGGTGTGCTGCAGCGGGGGCAGGAGGGCGAAACGGGCTCGTGGTTCGTCATCGGTGATCCGCTGGTGGCTCTCGGCTGCCTGACGGCGCTTGTGTGGCGGCGGCGGTTCCCGCTCGCCGTCGCCATGACGGTCGTGATCGCCTCGACCGCGTCGGCACTCGCCTCCGGCGCCGCGCTTCTGGCGCTGGTCTCGCTCTCCACGCGTCGCCGTCCGGTGGAGATCGGGGTCGTCGCTATGGCCCTTGTGACCGCGTCACAGTTCGCCGGCGGGTTCTACCCGGTCCAGAGCTCGCCCGGCTTGTTGTGGTACCAGCTCGCGTTCCCGGCACTGATCGCGGGCATCGCGGTGGCCGTGGGCATGGCCATCGGCGCGCGCCGTGTCGAAGTGCGGTCCTTGCGGGACCGGGCGGAGAGCGCGGAACGGGAACAGACCGCACGAGCGGCGCAGGCACGGGCCCTGGAACGGAACCGGATCGCCCGCGAGATGCATGACGTGCTCGCGCACCGGATCTCCCTGGTCGCCATGCAGGCCGGCGTGCTGGACCACCGCAGCGGCCTCAGCGTTGAGGAAAACCGCGTGCTGATCCGCGGTATCGCCGACGGCTCCCACCAAGCCCTGGAAGAACTACGGGACGTCCTCGGCGTGCTCCGGGCCGACCCGGGTCGCCCGGAACCACCACAGCCCTCCCTCGAGCGAATCCCCGACCTGGTGGCCGACGCGCGCGCATCCGGACTGGACGTCACGCTCGCCACCACCGTGACGGGAACACCGTCCGACGTCGTCGGACGAACCTGCTACCGGATCGTCCAGGAAGGACTGACCAACGCCGCCAAACACGCCTCAGGCGCACACGTACACATCACCCTCGAAGGAACGGCCGGCGACAAACTCGACGTCAGCGTCCGCAACTCCCCAGCCACCAGGGCAACCGCACCACCACCGACATCAGGATTCGGCCTGCTCGGCCTCACCGAACGCATCACACTCGCCGGCGGAAAACTCGACCACCACCCCACACCCGACAACGGATACGTCCTCACCGCGCAACTACCCTGGCCGAACCTCACCCACGAAAAGAGAGTATGAGTGGATACCGAGCGGGAGCCGGTGCGTGTCGTCATCGTCGACGACGACCAACTGGTGCGGATGGCGCTGCGGCTCGTCATCGAGGGCGAACCGGACCTGACCGTCGTCGCGGAGGCGGCCGACGGGGACGCCGCGATCACCGTGGTGGACGAGCAGCGGCCGGACGTCGTCCTCATGGACGTGCGGATGCCCGGCCGTGACGGTCTCAGCGCGACCCGGGAACTCCTCACCCGACCGGCGCCGCCGCGGGTGCTCATGCTCACCACATTCGACTCGGACGATCTCGTGCTCGGCTCACTGCGCGCCGGAGCACACGGGTTCGTCCTCAAGGACACCCAACCGCCGCGGATTCTCGACGCGGTGCGGACCGTCGCGGACGGCAACCCCGTGCTGTCACCAGCGGCCACGGCACGGGTGATCGCCGCAGCCACCGGCCCGCAGTCCTCTCACGCTCGCAACTCATCCCGCGAAGCCGCACGGAAACAGCTGTCCACACTGACCGAACGAGAACGCGAAACCGCTCGGGCCATCGCGGACGGACTGGGCAACCCGGAGATCGCCAAGCGGCTGCACATCAGCGTCGCGACCGTCAAAGCGCACGTAGGCAGCCTGTTCGCCAAGCTGGCGCTCGAGAACCGGGTGCAGATCGCACTACTGGTCCGCGACGCAGAGGAATGACCAGCCTTGCGCAGAGGGCGCCCACGCGGTGCTGACCGGAGTGAAGTCCCTGGCCGCGATCGCGAAGTGGGTCGCCGACACCCCGCCCCACATCCTGGCCCGGCTCGGTGGCGACGCGCTGGAACGCCGCCGTCTGCCGGGCCGCGTGGAACCGGTTTCGCCCGGCGCTCTACGCCGGGACAAGGACGGTAAGCCATTCCGCTTCACGTGGCCGGTACCCGTAACGATCCATCAGACCCGACACGATCGCCGGGACGTGGCCGGCTCCGTAGACGATGGCCACCCGGATCGCCTCGTCGGCGCGCTCCGCGTGGATCTGGCCGAGGGCGTCGAGCAGCCGTTCGTCGCGCCGACCGGTCAGCGCATGCGCCACGGGATCGTCGGCCATCATCTCCGCCCGCGGCGTCGACGGCAGATCGTCGAGCACCAGGTCCTCATCGAGGAAAGCGCGCGGACCGCGCAGCGCGAACACCAGACCCATCACGGGAGCCGCGACCATGAGAAGCAGGTACGTCCACCGCGGCAGTGTCTTCAGGTCCTCGATCGCCTCCGCCGCGGTCACATCCGGGGTGACTACCGGTACGGACTCGGGAAGCACCAGCTCATTGCGCTGCTCCTGCAGGCCGTTGCGCCGACGCCGTGGGGCGAACCGGTAAGCAAGCGTGAGGGCACTCACCCTGACCGAATTCCCTCGGATTCCCTCCATGACTATGAGGTCGCATTCCCTGAGCCTGATGCGGACCTGGGAGTAGAACGTCGGCGAAGCCACATGCAGCATCGGGAAGATCACGAATTCAAGTGGCTTCCCCGTCCGCCTCATGGTGATCACGGCAGATCGGACGGCATACCCGGTCACCTCGATGATCTGCATGATTCCCCCGTGAACCTCGCCCGGTTTCACTTCCACGCGTAGCAGGACACGAGCCTGCCCAGGGCCGCGGTTCCCTCCGGCACGAGCCGAGGAGATCGCCTTCGACGAATAGCCACCCGCCCACGTTCGTCGGGGGTCTACGGCTCCAGCGCCTTGGTGTCCCACACCAGCCGGAAGCTGGGGCACGCCTCGGTGCCGCCGTCCCAGTCGGCGGCGGCCACGACGGTGTCCAGGTCGCCGTCGGAGGAGTAGTCGGTGGGGATCACGTACGCCCGCTGCCCCCGGAAGGTACCGGCGTCGGCCTCCCGCCCGTTGACGGTGATCCGCCACCGGATCGCACGGTCCGTGCAGCCCGCCGGGACGTACGCGGTCAGCTGGCCCGACACGTCGTCGACGCGGCGGAGGTGGGGCAGGGAGAACGACCGCCGGACGCTCAGGGTGCTTTCGAGGCTGTCGCGCGCCCGCCAGGTGAAGGTGTAGCGCTCGTTGTCGGTGAGACCGGCGCCCACGTGACGGGAGCTGAACTCGGTGTCCGGGGCAGGGCCTGCTGTGTGGACGAGTCTGACGTTCGCCGTGGCCAGGACCTGGAAGATCGCTCCGCCGAACGCCACCAAGGCGACCAGCACCAAGCACAGGAGAACGACGCATCCCCAGGCCGGCAAAAGCTCCGACTCCCCCGGCTTCGTCGGCTCCTTGTCGGCCCTGTCGTCCTCATCCATGTCACAAGCTTTGCCCTACGCGTCGGGAGCCCTCCCGCACCGCCGCCAGAGCTCGGGCACGTCAGCGAGCGGTCCGCGTGTGGACGTACTCCACGAGGCGGGTCAGGGCGTCCGGGTCGGTGGCCGGCATGACGCCGTGGCCGAGGTTGAAGACATGGCCCTCGAGGCCCGCCGCCGCGTCCAGAACCTCCCGCGTCTTCACCTCGACCGCCTCCCGGGTGGAGAACAGCACGGTCGGGTCGAGGTTGCCCTGGAGCGCCTTGCCGGGGCCGACGCGGCGGGCGGCCTCGTCCAGCGGGACGCGCCAGTCGACGCCGACGACGTCCGCGCCGGCCTCGCCCATCGGCTTCAGCAGCTCGCCGGTGCCGACGCCGAAGTGGATGCGCGGGACGCCGTACCCAGCGACCGCCTGGAAGACCTTCGACGAGGCGGGCATCACCGAGCGCCGGTAGTCGGCCGGGGCGAGCGCGCCGGCCCACGAGTCGAACAGCTGGACGGCGCTCGCGCCGGCCTCGATCTGGACCTTCAGGAAGGCGCCCGTGATCTCCGCGAGGCGGTCGAGCAGGTCGGCCCACAGCTCGGGGTCGCCGTACATCATCGCCTTGGCGTTCTCGTACGTGCGGGACGGGCCGCCCTCGACGAGGTAGCTCGCGAGGGTGAACGGCGCGCCCGCGAAACCGATGAGCGGGACGGGGCCGAGCTCGCGGGTCAGCAGGCCGATGGCCTCGGTGACGTAGGAGACGTCCTCGGGGGTCAGGTCGCGCAGCTGGGCCAGGTCGGCGCGGGTGCGGATCGGGTGCTCGACGACCGGGCCGATGCCCGGCTTGATGTCGAGGTCGATGCCGATGGCCTTGAGCGGGACGACGATGTCGCTGTAGTAGATCGCCGCGTCCACGCCGTGCCGGCGCACCGGCTGGAGGGTGATCTCGCAGACCAGCTCGGGCCGGGTGCAGGACTCGAGCATCGGGATGCCCTCGCGCACCTTGCGGTACTCCGGCAGCGAGCGCCCGGCCTGCCGCATGAACCACACGGGTGTGTGCGGCACGGGTTCGCGCCTGCACGCCTTCAGGAAGGCGGACTCGTACGTCGCTGTCGGCTGCTGGCCCGTGGGGCTTGCGTTGGCACTCACGACGGAAAGTCTCGCACGGGCGTGGGGGAACGACGGCACGGGTGTCCGCTCGCGGCGTACCGCTAGGCGGGTGTCCCTCCCTGCGCCGGGGCCCCGTTCCGCTTAATCTTCCCCGCATGGCTGCGGCTCAGGGACGACTGTCGGACGGCGCTGGCGGAATGGACGAAGCGAAGGACACCGAGGAGGGCGCGGAGCACGTGAGCAGTACGGCTCCCCCGGCCTTCCGGGCGGCCGTCGACGCGCTGAGAGCCGCGCGGCCGCGGCCTCAGGTCGAGGTGGAGCCGACCCGGCCGCCGCAGCGACTCGCCCCCTTCTCGTACGCCCTGGAGGCCGCGGTCGTCGACGGCGACGACGACCTGGCCGACGGCCGGCTGGTGCTGCTGCACGACCCGGCCGGGCACGACGCCTGGCGGGGCACCTTCCGGCTGGTGACGCTGGTGCGCGCGGAGCTGGAGCCGGAGATGGCGGCCGACCCGCTGCTGCCCGACGTGTGTTGGGCGTGGCTCACCGGTGCGCTCACCGCGCGCGGCCTGGCGTTCGGCGAGCCGAGCGGCACGGTCACGCGCGCGAGCTCCCACTACTTCGGCGGCCTGTCCGAACGCCCGTCCGCCTCGCAGATCGAGATCCGCGCCTCCTGGACGCCCTGGGAGGGCCTGGGCGAGGTCCCGGACACGGCGGCGCACCTGGCCTCCTGGTGCGATCTGCTCGCCCAGGTCGCGGGCCTGCCGCCGGCCGGGCCGGGGGACGCGTCGGTGGTGACGCTGCCGCAGCGCCGGGGGCCGCAGTCGCGCTGACCGCTTCGGCACGGTTGCTGAGCGTGTCGTTCCCTTCGCCGATCCCCTTTGCCGATCCCCTTCGCCGATCCCCTTCGCCGATCCCCTTGTCGATCCTTTGTCGATCCCTTTGTCGATACGGCCACTTTCAGCCGCATATCGAAGCAGATCGAAACCGTTCGATCTTCGAATGATCGATCGCGTGTCCGAATTGCACGAATTGTTACTCACCAGATCGTGATCATTCCCTAAAGACGGACGCCTCTGGTGCCGAAGACGTCTGTGACCTTGAAAGCACCATTCGTCCCGGCTTCTTCCCCAAAAGCCGACCCCGTCCCCCACCCAGGAGGCCTGGTGTCCGTTCTCCTCGAGCAGCCCGCAAGCCTGGTCGCCTACCGCCCGAACAAGCCGACCGCCATGGTGGTCGTGGCCGACCCCCGCGTCCGTTCCACCGTCACCCGCCACTTGTGGGCGCTCGGTGTACGCGACGTCATCGAGGCCTCGTCCGTCGCGGAGGCTCGTCCCCGCATCGGCAACCCCCGCGACATCTGTGTCGCCGACGTCCACCTACCCGACGGCTCCGGCCTGACCCTCCTGTCGGAGACCCGCGCCGCGGGCTGGCCCAACGGGCTCGCCCTGTCCGCCGCCGACGACATCGGCGCGGTACGCAATGCCCTCGCCGGCGGAGTCAAGGGCTACGTCGTCACAGGCACCCGTACGAACATCGGGCTCCCCACCCGACCGGGTGCCGCTCCCATCGGAGCCGCCGCCGCCCGTATGCACCGCCGCCCCCCGGGTGCCCCGAGTCACCCGGGTGGCTACCGTGAGCTGTCCGGCCGCGAGGTCGAGGTGCTGCGACTGGTCGCGGAGGGCCAGTCGAACAAGGCGATCGGCGTCTCGATGGGCCTGTCCGCCCTGACCGTCAAGAGCCACCTCGCCCGCATCGCCCGCAAGCTCGGCACCGGTGACCGCGCCGGCATGGTCGCGGTGGCCCTGCGCACCGGGATCATCCACTGACGCCCGCCATTCACACACGTGAACCGGATCGGCCGCTGATCCTCCTCCACGTGACCCATCCCGCCGTGAACCGGATCTTTCACCGAAGTGACTGGTTTGCGACCCTCTGGCGCCCGTCGACGGAACGTTCCGTCGGCGGGCGCTGTCCATACACAGATACCCTTGACATGTGACCGACGCCCAAGAGACCGCAGCAGACAGCTCACTGCGAACCACCGGAGGCGCCCCTCCGGACGACGGCGGATCTTCTGTTACGGGGGCGCCTGATTCTGAGCCCGGCCCTGAGCCCACCCCTTTGCTGGAGCCGCGCGAGGGCATTCCGCCCGTGATCGCCGACGAGGAAGCGCTCACCGAGGTGATCGCCGCCTTCGCGGCCGGCTCCGGGCCCGTCGCCGTCGACGCCGAGCGTGCGTCCGGCTACCGCTACGGCCAGCGCGCCTATCTGCTGCAGCTGCGTCGCGAGGGCGCCGGGACCGCGCTGATCGACCCCGTGGCCTGCCCCGATCTGTCGGGGCTCGGTGAGGCGCTGTCCGGTGTGGAGTGGGTGCTGCACGCCGCCACCCAGGACCTTCCCTGCCTGCGCGAGATAGGCATGCTGCCCACACGCCTGTTCGACACCGAGCTCGCCGGCCGGCTCGCCGGGTTCCCCCGCGTGGGCCTCGGCGCGATGGTCGAGGGCGTCCTCGGCTTCGTCCTGGAGAAGGGGCATTCGGCCGTCGACTGGTCGACCCGGCCGCTGCCCGAGCCCTGGCTGCGGTATGCCGCGCTGGACGTGGAGCTCCTCGTCGACCTGCGGGACGCCCTGGAGAAGGAGCTGGACCGGCAGGGCAAGCTGGAATGGGCGCAGCAGGAGTTCGACGCCATCGCCTCGGCTCCGCCGCCGGAGCCTCGTAAGGATCCGTGGCGGCGTACGTCGGGGATGCACAAGGTGCGCAGGCGGCGGCAGCTCGCTGTCGTGCGCGAGCTGTGGCAGACCCGGGACCGGATCGCTCAGCGGCGGGACGTGTCGCCGGGCAAGGTGCTGTCGGACGCGGCCATCGTGGAGGCCGCGCTCTCTCTTCCGGCCAACGTGAACGCGCTGGCCGCGTTGAACGGGTTCGGGCATCGGATGGGGCGGCGGCAGCTGGAGCAGTGGCAGGCCGCCGTCGATCGGGCGAAGGCGTTGACCGACGCGCAGTTGCCGCAGCCGGGGCAGGCCGTGACCGGGCCGCCGCCGCCGAGGGCTTGGGCCGACAAGGATCCTGCGGCTGCGGCGCGGTTGTCGGCTGCGCGGGCGGGGGTGTCCGCGTTGGCCGAGCGGCTCAATATGCCGCAGGAGAATCTGATCGCGCCGGATACCGTACGGCGGGTTTGCTGGGAGCCGCCGAATGCTGTCGATGCGGAGTCGGTGGGGGCGGCGCTTGAGGGGTATGGGGCTCGGCCTTGGCAGGTGGGGCTAGTGACTTCGGTGCTTGTCGCTGCGCTGTCCGCGTAGCCGTCGCCCAGCCGCCGTAGGGGGTCTTGTCGTACGGCGGCTGCGGGGCGTCTTGGGTTGCTCGCGCCCACGCGGCGGAGCCGCGAATCGATACAGCCCCGCGCCCCTACAAGCACCTCACCTGGTCGCACCTCGCATGAAACCGTTGTAGATGAACCTCTGCAGGCTCAGGAACACGATCAGCGTAGGCAGGATCACCAGGACCGCTCCCGCCGAGATGATCTCCCAGTGCGCGCCGTACGGACCCCGGAAGCGGAACAGGGACGTCGAGATCACGCCAAGATCCTCTGAGGGCATGTAGAGGAACGGGATGTAGAAGTCGTTGTAGACGGTGATCCCCTTCACGATGACGACCGTCGCGATCGCCGGTTTGAGGAGCGGGAAGATGATCTTCCGGTAGATCGTGAAGGCGTTGGCGCCGTCCAGGCGGGCGGACTCGTCCAGGGAGATCGGGATGGACCGGACGAACTGCAGGAAGATGTAGATCGAGACGATGTCCGTGCCCATGTAGAGGGCGATCGGCGCCCAGAGTGAGTCGAACATGCCGAAGCTGTTGACGATCTGGAAGGTCGCCACCTGGGTGGTGACGCCGGGGACGAGTGCGGCGACCAGGAAGAGCGCGACCACCGTCTTCTTGAAGCGGAAGGTGAAGCGGTCGATGGCGTAGGCGGTCATCGAGCCGATGAGGACCGTGCCGCCGATGGCGACCAGCAGGATGAGGGCCGTGTTGCCGAACGCCGAGAGCATCCGGCCGTCCTGGAACGCCGTCACGTAGTTGTGGAAGTTGAGCAGGTCGTCGGGGAGCGACAGCGCGCCGCTGCCGTTCGCCAGCTCCTTCGAGGACTTGAGGGAGGTCAGGAAGACCACGCCGAGCGGGAGCAGGACGACCAGCGTCGCGGCGATCAGCGACAGGTACACGAGCGTTCGGGCCACCGCGCGGCGCGTCATGTGAGGTCCACCTTGTCGTCGGGGACGAGGCGTCGCTGCACCCAGGTCACCACCAGGATGATCAGCAGCAGCACGACCGCGGCCGCCGAGGCGAGCCCCGTCTTGTTGAACCGGAAGGCCAGGTTCAGCGTCTGGATCACGAAGGTCTCGGTGCCGGTCGCCCCGCCGGTCATGATGTACGGGACCTCGAAGACCGACAGCGAGCCGGAGATGGAGAGGATCACCGTCAGGGTGAGGACCGGCTTGATGCCGGGCGCGATGATGTAGCGGAACTGGTGCCAGCGGTTCGCGCCGTCCAGTTCGGCCGCCTCGTACAGCTCCCCCGGGATGGACTGGATCGCGCCCAGGAAGAGCACGAAGTTCAGGCCCATGTAGCGCCAGATCGAGACGCCGGCGAGGGACGTGTTGGCGGAGACCGGGGTGCCGAGCCAGGCGTGGTCGGTGTGGTAGCCGAACAGGCTCAGTACCGAGTCGAGGGTGCCGCCGTCCTGGAAGAAGTAGAGGAAGACGAAGCCGATGGCGACCCCGTTGATCAGGTACGGGAAGAAGAGCACGCCCTTGAAGAAGTTCCGGAAGCGGACGTTGAAGCTCAGGATCGTCGCGAAGTAGAGCGCGGCGACGATCTGGACGGCGGAGGCGGCGAGGTAGTAGCCGCTGACGAAGAAGACCCGGAAGAGGTCTTCCCTGGTGAAGATCTCCGTGTAGTTCTCGGCGCCCGTGTAGCGCAGTTCGGGGCTGACGCCGTCCCAGTCGGTGAAGCTGTACGCGATCATGTTGGCGATCGGCGCGTACGTGAAGGTGATCAGCAGGGCGAGCGGAGCGATCAGGAAGAGCCAGGGGGTGACTCCGCGCCAGACGCGCGCCCTGCGGGGCGCGGGGGCCGGGGCGGGGGCGGCGAGTGCCGCCCCCGCGGCGGCCTTCACAGCCGCCTTCTCGGTGGTGTCCGTCATCAGGACCCCAGGGTCGCTTGCGTCTCGGTCCAGCGCTTGCTGAGGTCGGCGAAGAAGTCGTCCAGGTCGCCCTTCTTCGCGCCGCGCGCGAGGTCGACGAGGTTCTGGCGGTACTCGGGGGCGTAGATGCCGATCTCCGACTGGTTGTCGATCTGCTTGACCCGGGCTCCCTGGGCGTCGTCGATCTCGAGGAGCTTCACGCCCTTGTCCTCGTACGGCTTCAGCACCTCGGGCAGGGGTGCGCCCTTGAGCGGCGAGATGGCCAGGTTGTCCTTGTCGTAGCCGGACTTCTCGGTGAACCAGTCGATCCAGGCGCGGGCCGCCGGCTTGTTCTTGGAGTGGACGTTGACGGCCTGGTTGTAGTCGGGCCCGACGACCGCGCAGAACTTTCCGTCCTTCTGGGCCGGGAACGGCATGAAGCCGATGTCGCCGGGGTTGACGCCGGCCTTCCGGGCGGCGTCCTGGAACTGGATGATCGCCCAGGTGCCGAGCCACTGCGTGGCCAGCTCACCCTTCGCCAGCCGGGGCTTGGACTCCTCCCAGTTGGTGGTGGTGGGGTCCTTCTCGATCAGCTTCTCGTGCACGATGTCGTGGAGGAGCTGGTCGCCGACGCGCAGGTCCGCGCCCTCGGCCCACGGGTCGCCCTCGGCGAGCTTGGCGGTGGCCTGGGTGTCGCAGCTCACCGAGCCGTTGACGGACGTCCACTGGGACAGGGGCCACTGGGCGGCGAAGTTGGTGTAGTACGGGACCGCGTCGGTCTTGGACTTGATCGCCTTGAGCGCGGTGATGAACTCGGCCGGGGTCGTGGGCCACTGGGTGACCCCGGCCTCCTCCCAGACCTTCTTGTTGTAGAGGAATCCGGGGATCACGCCGATCGGGCTCTGGCCGTAGACCTTGCCGTCGACCGTTGTGTAGTCGGTGAACAGGTACTTCTTACTCCGCTCCGCCTCGGTGCCCAGCGAGGCGAAGAATCTCGGGTAGTCGTCCTTCTTGATGACCGCGGGGATCAGCAGCACATCGCCGTAGTTCTCCGTGTTCATTCGGATCTTGACTTCGGTCTCGTAGTTCGTGAGGGCCTCGAACTCGACCTTGACCTTCGGATACGTCTTGTTGAACTCGGCGGCGTACTTCTTCATCGTGCCGTCGGCGACGAGGTCGGTTCGCTGGGTGAGGACCTTGATGGTTCCGCTGACCTTCGACGGATCGTCAGCTGCCTTGGCGTCGGCGCCCTTCGAGGTGCCTCCGGTGCCGGTGCACGCCGAGAGCATCAGGGCTCCGGTGGCCAGGGCGAGGACTGTGCGGCGGCGGTTCATGTGCGTCAGCTCCGTTCGTGGGACGGACGAGCACTTGCGGGTTGGCCGGGTTGGCTGGTTCCGAACTCTGACAACGTTTTCTAAACCGGTAAAGTCCCTATCTCGCCAACGATGCCGAAATATTTCCGGGTACTGGGCTTGATCGGTTTAGGGAGTGCGCATGCTTCAGGCCACACCGCTCACCGAGGGATGGATCCTGCGGCACGAGGAGGCTGAGCTTCCGGCTGTCGTGCCGGGCTGCGTGCACACCGATCTGCTGGCGGCCGGAGTGATCCCGGATCCGTTTCTCGGCCTGGGCGAGACCGAGGTCGCGTGGGTGGGGCGGCGGGAGTGGACGTACGAGACGGAGCTCGCGGCGACGGACGGGCACGAGCAGACCGACCTCGTCTTCGACGGTCTCGACACCGCGGCCGAGATCCTGCTCGACGGACAGGTCCTCGGCCGGACGAGGAACATGCACCGCTCGTACCGCTTCGACGTGACCGGGCTCAGCGGGCGGCTCGCGGTGCGGTTCGTCTCCGCCTACGCCGAGGCCGAGGCCGTACGGGGGCGGGTGGGCGAGCGGCCCGCCGCGTACGCCGAGCCCTACCAGTACATCCGCAAGATGGCCTGCTCCTTCGGCTGGGACTGGGGGCCGACGCTGGTGACGGCCGGGATCTGGCGGCCGGTGCGGCTGGAGCGGTGGTCGACGGCGCGGATCGCGCGCGTACGGCCGCTGGTGACCGTCGAAGGCGGCCTGGGGCGGGTCGAGTTGGCCGTCGAGGTCGAGCGGACCAGGGTCGAGGCGCCGCTCGCGGTGGAGGCGACGGTCGGTGGGGTGCGGGCCCGGGCGGAGATCGACGGGGCGGCCGGGACCGTACGCCTCGAGGTGCCGGACGCGCGGCTGTGGTGGCCGCGCGGGTACGGTGAACAGCCGCTGTACGAGGTCGAATTGATGCTTCTGCACGGCGACCGGGCGTTGGACGCGTGGCGGCGCCGGATCGGCTTCCGGACCGTCGAACTGGACCGGCGGCCCGACGCGCACGGCACCGGGTTCACCTTCGTCGTCAACGGTGAGCGGCTCTTCGCGCGGGGCGTGAACTGGATCCCGGACGACGTGTTCCCGTCCCGGATCACCCGGGACCGGTACCGCGAGCGGCTGCGGCAGGCGGCGGACGCCGGTGTGGACCTGGTGCGGATCTGGGGCGGCGGGATCTACGAGAGCGAGGACTTCTACGACGCCTGCGACGAACTCGGGCTGCTGGTGTGGCAGGACTTCCCCTTCGCCTGCGCGGCCTACCCCGAGGAGCAGCCGCTGCGGGGCGAGGTGGAGGCGGAGGCGCGCGAGAACGTCGTACGGCTGATGCCGCATCCCTCGCTGGTGCTGTGGAACGGCAACAACGAGAACCTGTGGGGGTTCCGGGACTGGGGATGGGAGCCGCGTCTCGCCGGGGACTCCTGGGGCGAGGGGTACTACCTGGGCGTACTGCCGCGGGTGGTGGCCGAGTTGGATCCGACACGGCCGTATACGGCGGGTAGCCCGTGGTCGGGGTCCTGGGACCGGCATCCGAACGATCCGGCGCACGGCACGCACCACTCGTGGGAGGTGTGGAACCGGGAGGACTACGCCGACTACCGGCTCGAAGTGCCGCGTTTCGTCGCCGAGTTCGGCTGGCAGGCACCACCCGCGTATGCCACGCTGCGGCGCGCGCTGCCCGGGGAGGAGCTCGCTCCCGACTCCACCGGGATGTTGCACCACCAGAAGGCGGACGACGGCAACGGCAAGCTGCGGCGCGGGCTGGAGAGGCATTTCGCCTTCCCCGAGGGGGACTTCGACCGCTGGCACTACCTCACCCAGGTCAACCAGGCCCGCGCGGTCGCCGCAGGGATCGAGCACTGGCGGTCGCACTGGCCGGTGTGCGCGGGCACGGTGGTCTGGCAGCTCAACGACTGCTGGCCGGTGACCTCCTGGGCGGCGATCGACGGGGACGGGCGGGAGAAGCCGCTCTACCACGAGCTGCGGCGGCTGTACGCGGACCGGCTGCTCACGCTTCAAGTGCGGGAGCACCGACTGGTGTTGACGGCCGTCAACCAAACGGCGGAACCGTGGACCGGCACGCTGACGTTGCGGCGGATGTCCGTGGAGGGCGGGGTGATCGATCAGTCGAGGGTGAAGCTGGTCGCCGAGGGGCGGGCGGTGGCCCATGTCGACGTCCCCCGGGAGCTGGAGCCCGTCGGGCCGAAGGAGTTCCTGGTCGCGGACACATGGGGGTCCCCCCGCTCGAGCGAAGTCGAGAGTGGGGGAGGGCTGCGCGCCCTGCACTTCCCGGCGCCCGACCGCGAGATCCCGTATCCCCGGCCGGAGTTCGAGGTCGCGCTCGTGCCGGGCGGGATCGAGGTGACGGCCCACACCCTCGTACGGGATCTGCTGGTGCAGGCCGACCGGCTGGATCCGGCGGCGCGGGCCGACCGGGGGCTGGTCACGCTGCTGCCCGGCGAACGGGTCACCATCGGCGTGCGCGGCTGGCAGACTCCGGATGCCGAGACGGCACGATCAGCCCTGTACTGCATGGAGCCCCACCGATGACAGGACTCTCAGGTCCTCGCGTCACCATCAAGGACGTCGCCGCGCGCGCCGGCGTGTCCAAGGGGGCCGTGTCCCTCGCCTTCAACCACAAGCCGGGGCTGTCGGAGGCGACCCGGGACCGGATCTTCCGGGCCGCGCAGGAGCTGGGCTGGGCGCCGAGCCTGACCGCCCGGACGCTGGCCGGCTCGCGGGTGGACGTGGTGGGGCTGGCGATCTGCCGGCCCGCCCGGCTGCTCGGGCTCGAACCGTTCTACATGGAGTTCATCTCGGGCGTGGAGAGCGTCCTGACCGAGCGGTCCTGCTCGCTGCTGCTGCGGCTCGTACGGAATATGGAGGAAGAGGTCGGGCTCCAGGAGTCCTGGTGGCGGGGGCGGCAGATCGGCGGGTCGATCCTCGTCGACTTCCGCGCGGACGACCCCCGGGTGGCGGCGGTCGAGCGGCTCGGGATGCCCGTGGTGGCCGTCGGGCATCCGTCGCTGACCGGCGGTCTCACCTCCGTGTGGACCGAGGACGCCACCGCGGTGACGGAGGCGGTGCGCTACCTCGCCGCGCTCGGGCACCGGCGGATCGCCCGGGTCGGGGGCGCTGCGGCCCTCGGGCACACCGCCGCGCGGACCGCCGCCTTCGACGGGGCCGCCCGCGCGCTGGAGCTGGCCGGGGCCTGGCAGGTGGCCACCGACTACTCCGGGGAGGCGGGTGCGCGGGCGACGCGGTCGCTGCTCACGGCCGGGCCGCCGGACCGGCCGACGGCGATCGTCTACGACAACGACATCATGGCCGTGGCCGGACTGTCGGTGGCCGCCGAGATGGGCCTGAGCGTGCCGGACGACGTCTCCCTGCTGGCCTGGGACGACTCCCAGCTGTGCCGGCTCACGCACCCGACGCTCTCCGCGATGAGCCATGACGTGCACGGATTCGGCGCCGACGCGGCCCGGACGCTGTTCGGGGTGATCACCGGAGAGGGTCCGGGGTCGCATCCGGTGCCGACTCCCGTACTGACTCCGCGGGGCTCGACGGCTCCTCCGAAGGGGTGACCTCAAGTGTGACCTTCACCGCTCCGGCCGAGGGGACTGTGCAGCTACGTTACCCACAAGTAGCATGGGTTCTGAGCGCGCGCTCAGCGCATCGCAGCAGTGCAGATCCCGCACCTGGAGGAGAGCCATCGTGCCTCGTACCGTCAGGGACGTCGTCTTCGTCGACGGCGTCCGCACCCCGTTCGGCAAGGCGGGCCCGAAGGGCATCTACCACGAGACCCGCGCCGACGACCTTGTCGTGAAGGCGATCCGGGAGCTGCTGCGCCGCAACCCCGGTCTCGACCCGAAGAAGATCGACGAGGTCGCCATCGCCGCGACCACGCAGATCGGTGACCAGGGCCTCACCCTCGGCCGCACGGCCGGCATCCTCGCCGGTCTCCCGCAGTCGGTGCCCGGCTACTCCATCGACCGCATGTGCGCGGGCGCCCTGACCGCCGTGACCACCACGGCCGGCTCCATCGCCTTCGGCGCCTACGACGCCGTCATCGCCGGCGGTGTCGAGCACATGGGCCGCCACCCCATGGGCGAGGGCGTGGACCCGAACCCGCGGTTCGTCAGCGAGAAGCTGGTCGACGAGTCCGCCCTGTTCATGGGCATGACCGCCGAGAACCTGCACGACCGCTACCCGCACATCACCAAGCAGCGCGCCGACGAGTACGCGGTGCGCTCGCAGGAGAAGGCCGCCAAGGCGTACGCCAACGGCAAGATCCAGGCGGACCTGGTGCCGATCTCCGTACGTCGCACCAACGCGGAAGCCGGCGAGACGGGCTGGGGCCTGGTCACCGCCGACGAGCCGATGCGCCCGGGCACCACCCTGGAGAACCTGGCCGGTCTCAAGACCCCGTTCCGTGTGCACGGCCGGGTCACCGCCGGTAACGCGGCCGGTCTGAACGACGGCGCCACCGCCTCGATCATCGCCTCCGAGGACTTCGCCCGCGAGAACGACCTGCCGGTGAAGATGCGCCTGGTCTCCTACGCCTTCGCGGGCGTCGAGCCCGAGGTCATGGGCTACGGCCCGATCCCGGCGACCGAGAAGGCCCTCGCCAAGGCCGGCCTGTCGATCGAGGACATCAACCTCTTCGAGATCAACGAGGCCTTCGCCGTCCAGGTCCTGGCCTTCCTCGACCACTACGGCATCGCCGACGACGACGAGCGCGTCAACCAGTACGGCGGCGCCATCGCCTACGGTCACCCGCTGGCCTCCTCCGGCGTCCGCCTGATGACGCAGCTGGCCCGCCAGTTCGAGGAGCAGCCGAACGTCCGCTACGGCCTGACCACGATGTGCGTCGGCTTCGGCATGGGCGCCACCGTCATCTGGGAGAACCCGCACTTCGAGGGGGACAAGTGAGCACCACCGCTGAGCTGTTGAAGGGTGCGTCCGACCTCTTCCCGGACGAGGTCGTCACGAGTGCGCACGTACGCCACCTGGATCTGCCGTTCAATGCTGGTCGTTTCGCCCTGATCACGCTGGACAACGGCCTGGACCACACCAAGCCGACCACCTTCGGCCCGGCCTCGCTGGCGAACCTCAACACCGCCCTCGACCAGGTCGAGAAGGAGGCCGCGGCCGGGGAGATCGTCGGTGTCGGCATCACCGGCAAGCCGTTCATCTTCGCGGTCGGCGCCGACCTCAAGGGCGTCGAACTGCTGAAGAGGCACGAGGACGCGCTCGCCATCGGCAAGGGCGGCCACGAGGTCTTCAAGCGCCTGGCGGCCCTCGCCGTCCCGACCTTCGCGTACTACAACGGCGCGGCCATGGGCGGCGGCGTCGAGGTCGGCCTGCACTGCCAGTACCGGACCGTCTCGAAGGCCATCGCGGCCTTCTCCCTCCCCGAGGTGTTCCTCGGCCTGGTGCCCGGCTGGGGCGGATGCGCGCTGCTGCCGAACCTGATCGGCGCCGACAAGGCCGTCTCGGTCATCATCGAGAACTCCCTCAACCAGAACAAGCAGCTCAAGGGCCGGCAGGTCTTCGACCTCGGCATCGCCGACGCCCTCTTCGAGGGCGCGGACTTCCTGGAGCAGTCGCTGATCTGGACGGCTCAGGTGCTGAAGGGCGACATCGAGGTCGAGCGCCCGGTGATCGACCGCGGCGAGGCCTGGGACCAGGCCGTCGCCAAGGGCCGGTTCATCGCGGACAGCAAGGTGCACGGGGCCGCTCCGGCCGCCTACCGCGCCCTCGACATCATCGCCGCCGCCAAGAACGGCGACCTTCAGCAGGGCTACGACGCCGAGGACAAGGCGCTCGCCGACCTGATCATGGGTGGCGAACTGCGTGCCGGTATCTACGCGTTCAACCTGGTGCAGAAGCGCGGCAAGCGGCCGGCCGGCGCACCCGACAAGAACCTCGCGCGTCCGGTCACCAAGGTGGGCGTCGTCGGTGCGGGCCTGATGGCCTCGCAGCTCGCGCTGCTCTTCCTGCGCCGCCTGGAGGTGCCGGTCGTGCTGACCGACATCGACCAGGAGCGCGTCGACAAGGGTGTGGGCTACGTCCACGCGGAGATCGACAAGCTGCTCGGCAAGGGCCGTATCAACCAGGACAGGGCCAACCGCCTCAAGGCGCTGGTCACCGGTGTGCTGGACAAGGCCGAGGGCTTCGCGGACGCGGACTTCATCATCGAGGCCGTGTTCGAGGAGATGGGCGTCAAGCAGAAGGTGTTCGCGGAGGTCGAGGCGGTCGCTCCGGCGCACGCGGTCCTCGCCACCAACACCTCCTCGCTGTCGGTCACGGAGATGGCGTCGAAGCTGAAGAACCCCGAGCGGGTCGTCGGCTTCCACTTCTTCAACCCGGTCGCCGTGCTGCCGCTGCTGGAGATCGTCCGCGGCGAGACGACCGACGAGGCCTCGCTGGCCACGGCGTTCGCCGTCGCCAAGAAGCTGAAGAAGACGGCGGTGCTGGTCAAGGACGCCCCGGCGTTCGTCGTGAACCGCATCCTGACCCGCTTCATGGGCGAGATCCAGAACGTCATCGACGAGGGCACCCCGGTCGACGTCGCCGAGCGCGCCGTCGAACCGCTGGGTCTGCCGATGTCGCCGCTGGTGCTGCTGGAGCTGGTCGGCCCGGCGATCGGGCTGCACGTGTCCGAGACGCTCAACAAGGCGTTCCCGGACCGCTTCACGGTCTCCCCCAACCTCAAGGCGGTCGTCGAGGCGGGCAAGCGCGGTTTCTACGTCTACGACAGCGGCAAGCCGGAGCTGGACCCGGAGGTCGCCGCGCTGCTGAAGCAGGGCGACACCGTGCTGACCGAGGAGCAGGTGCGGGCGCGGGTGTTGGACGCGGTGGCGCAGGAGATCGGCCTGATGCTCGACGAGGGCGTCGTCGCCGAGGCCCAGGACATCGACCTCTGCCTGATCACCGGTGCGGGCTGGCCCTTCCACCTGGGCGGCATCACGCCGTACCTGGACCGCGAGGGTGTCTCCGAGCGCGTGAACGGCAAGAAGTTCCTGGCTCCGGGCGTGGCGAGCGTCCCGGCGTAACGCGTCATCCCTGGTCGCCTCTGGTCACCTCTGAGGGGGGTGGGGCGCATGGTAACGATCCATGCGCCCCACCCCCTTTCCCATGCCGGGAAGGATAGGATCCTCACACAATCCGACCACTTGTTTACATTGCCCTGACGGTTGTGACACCCGCGCCGCTCAGTGTCGTGCGAAGGAGTTCCCGTGGCGACCACCCGCCGCCGCCCACCCCGACGTCGGGTCTGGCCCAAGATCAGGCTGCTGCTGTTGATCTGTGTGGTCGCCGCCGGCGCCACGGCGCTGTATCCCGTGTGGAAGGCGGCGAACCCGGACCCGCCGGAGCTCACCGTCCGCTACCGCACCGACACCCCGGACACGGCCGAGGTGGCCAAGCCGTCCATCGAAGTGCTCAACGACTCGAAGAAGCCGCTGCCACTCGCCGATGTGACCCTGCGGTACTACTTCACCGCGGACGGGGACTCGCCGTACGCCTTCAACTGCGTCCAGGCCGCCGTCGGCTGCTCGAACATCTCCGGGACCGTCACGAAGCTCGACAAGTCCGCCGAGCACGCCGACCACTACCTGGAGCTCCGGTTCACCCAGGCCGCCGGCACGCTGAAGCCCGGCGGCAACAGCAAGGGCATCGACGTCCAGCTCTTCCGCGCCGACCACAAGGAGCTGGACCAGTCCAACGACCGCTCCTTCGACGGCGAGAAGACCACCTACAAGTCGTCGAAGACGGTCACGGCCTACAAGCGGGGCGTCCTCGCCTGGGGCGACGAGCCGGACAGCGGCGGTGAGAAGGGGGCGTCGGCCAAGGCGTCCGCCGCGCCCGCCCCGGTGCCGGACGCCCCGGCCGGGGTGCTGTTCGACAACTTCAACTACACCGGCGCCAAGGACCCCGCGCTGTTCAAGCACGGCTGGCTGGTGCGCAGCAGCAAGGGCGGCCCCGGCATCGACGACACCTGGTCGGCCGACGGGGTCACGTTCCCGGGCGAGAAGGACGCCCTGGCCGAAGGCCAGGTGCTCAACCTGCGCGCCTCCACCGACGGCACCAAGTCCGGCACGCGGCAGGCGAGCCTGGGCACCGCGAGCCGCGAGTTCCGCAGCGGCACGTACGCCGCCCGGATCCACTTCAGCGACGACCCGACCGAGGGCGAGGGCGGCGACCACGTCAACCAGACCTTCTACACCATCGGCGGCAGCGGCAAGACGTACAGCGAGCTCGACAACGAGTACCTGCCGAACGGCGGTTGGGGCCGGCTCGGCCCCAAGCTCGACACGGTGAGCTGGTACGACCACGAGTCGAACGACCGCGTCTACACCACGACGAACAAGAGCCTCGCCGGCTGGCACACCATGATGATCACCGTCAAGGACGACGTGGTGACCTACCGCATGGACGGCAAGAAGCTCTTCACCAGCAGCGGCAAGTACGCCCCGCGCTCGGGCATGTCGGTCAACTTCAACCACTGGTTCGTCGATCTGCCGTTCAAGGGTGACCGTGCGTGGGACATGAAGGTGGACTGGCTGTACTACAACGCCAAGGACGTCTTGACCGTCAAGGAAGTCGACACCGCGGTCAAGGAATACAGCGACAACGGCATGAACTACTTCGACACCGTTCAGGCGTCTCGTTGAGCAAGGAGCAACCTCGTTGAGCAAGAAGCAACACCGTGGCCGGGACGGCGCGCTGAGCCGGCGCGCCGCGCTGCTCATGGGCGGCACGGGAGGTGTGGCGCTGGCAGGCGGCGGCGCCTGGCTGGGCAGCGTGGCGGCCCAGCCCGCGGCCGCCCCTGCGGCGGCCGAGGCGGCCATCGGCGGCCTCACCACGCCCCCGGCCTACGCCCCGTCGGGACGCCGCCCCAAGCACCGCCGGGCCACCTGGTCCCAGCAGTTCCAGGCCTCGCACGGCTGGACTCCGGGGGGCACGGGCACGGCGTCGGCCGAGGCGAACGACACGTCCGCCTTCGTGCGCGGGACCCAGTCGGTCCGCGTCACCACCAACGGCACCGGCAAGCAGTCGTACGTCCGCAAGACCGGGATGACCGCGCTGAACCTGACCAACAAGATGATCAGGCTGGTTTTACGGGTCGACGACGTGACCAACCTGTCCAAGCTGGTCTTCTACCTGGGCAGCGGCTCCCTCGCGAACCACTTCGCCTGGACGTTCCACGCCCACTCCAAGACGGCGGCCAACTACGTCCAGTCCGGGGAGTGGGTGACGGTCCACCTGCAGTGGGCCGACGTCACCAGCGCGGCCGGAACGTACTCCCTCTCCGCCTCCGGCACGCCGTCCACCAAGACCGGCTTCACCGACATGTCGTTCGCCGTGTACGACAACGCGGGCGGTCCGGTGACCTACCGGCTGCAGGCCGTCGAGGTGATACCGGACACCGCCACGGTCTTCCCCAAGGGCGTCGTCTCCATCACGTTCGACGACTCCCACAAATCGGTCCATGACCTGGCCCGGCCGGTGATGGACCAGTTCGGCTACTCCGGCACGGTCTACAACATCGCCGACGCGATCGGCACCGGCAGCTTCCTGACGGTCGGCCAGATGCGCTCGATGCAGGACTACTCGGGCTGGGAGATGGCCGGGCACTCCTACGCGAACGCCACCCACACCGCCAGCTATCCCAAGCTCACCGCGGAGCAGGCGGACGACGACTTCCGCAAGCTGCGCGAGTGGCTGGTGGGCAACGGCTTCTCCAGCGAGCACTTCGCCTACCCGCACGGAGCGTTCCAGAAGACGTCGGACGGCGTTCCGGTGGACCTGATCGCGAGCCGGCACTTCACCACGGCCCGCTCGATCATCTCCGAGACGATCGAGTCCTTCGCCCCGGCGATGCCTTACCGCCTCAAGGCGCTGACCGGCATCAACGACGGCACGGGCATCGGCGGTACGGCGCTGTCGAAGGTGACCGGCGCGGGCGGCCGGCTCGACCGCTGCGCGAACAGCGGTGACTGGCTCATCCTGTGCCTGCACAAGGTCGTCGACGGCGCTCCGGCGACCAGCACGGAGATCGGCAAGGCCGGCCTCGCCGCACTGATGAAGGCGATCGACGACCGGGGCATCCAGGTGCTGACGGTCGAGGAGGCGATGGCCTACTACACGTGAGGCCTGCCGACGAGAAGAGGGGCGGCCGTACGGCCGCCCCTCTTCTGTGTCTTGCTGCTTACCAGCCCTGTCCGTGCCCCTGGCCGTTGCCCTGCTGCCAGGACGGGTCCGCATAGCCGCCCTGCTGCTGAGGGTTGTACCCCTGTTGGTAGGGATCAGCGGCCCACTGCTGCTGTCCGGCCGGTGCCGGCGTCCCCCAGGTCACGGGCTGCTGGGGAGCATGCACGTGCTGCTGCTCGTCGTAGCCGGGCAGCGGCTGCGGCTGGGTGGGGATGGCGCCTGTCGGGCGGGGCCGGGTGCGCAGGGCCACGCCCTCCAGGCGCATCAGCTGGAGCGTCTCGGTGACCTTCTTGTCGGAGTACGGGTCCTCTTCCTCGAAGATCTCCGTCACATCGGCCTCGTGGTCGCCGGCCACGGACACCTCGACGCCGCCCTGTCGGGTGCCCCAACTGCCCTTGTGCAGGGTGAACAGGGCGTAGAAGCGCAGCGGGGTCAGCAGCGTCAGCTGGATCACGCCGTAGATCGGCGCGAGCAGGAACATGCCGAACCGCTTGATGAAGCCCATGCCGCGGCGCGGGAAGTCGAGGTACCGCACGTTGCGCAGGTACCCCATGAGGACCATGAAGGTCAGGTAGTCCCCGATGTGGTTGACGAACCGGTCCGGGTGGATGATCGGCAGGATGACCATCGAGTAGAACATCGCCGAGCCGAAGACCAGCCACAGCGCCAGTTCCATGCAGGTCAGCCAGAACGCCGGGCGGTACTTCTTCTGGTGCCGGAAGGCCCACAGGGACTCGCGGAAGAAGGACTTGTTCCAGCGGACCTGCTGGCGCAGGAAGTGCGGCAGCTTCTCGGGGACGGCCGTGTAGCCGACGGCGGTCTCCTGGAAGACGACCTGGCCTTCCATCAGGCAGTAGTTGGTCATGCGGCGGTCGTCGCCGAAGACGGCCGGCTTGCCCAGGAACTGCTGGTTGAGGAAGTCCGGCAGGTACTTGCGCACCAGCGTGCCGCGGTAGGCGGAGAGCGCGCCGCAGCAGCACAGGACCGACTTCAGGCGCGAGTACGCGGCCCGCTCGAAGAGGAAGGAGTTGCCGTAGCGCAGGTCTTGGAGGCGCGTGAAGATGTTGCTGTCGTGGTTGAGCGCGAGGACCATGCCCGTGGAAGCCATGATCTTCTCGTCGGCCAGCGGGAGCAGCAGCTCGCGGACGGTGTCCCGGGACAGGACCGTGTCCGAGTCGACGCACAGGAAGATGTCCGAGTACGGCGCGGCCTCGAAGCCCAGCGCGAGCGCCTCGCGCTTGCCCTTGTTCTCGGGCTGCACGCTGACCGTGTACTTGACGCCCTTGGCCTCGAACTCGCGGCGCATCTTCTTCGCGGCCCTGATGCCGGAGTCGTTGGCGCTGGCGTCGTCGATGATGTGGATCTCGTTGGGCAGGCGGCTCTGCGCGAGGAGGCTGCGCATGCCCTGCTCGAACATCACCGGGTCCTCGTTGTAGATCGGGATGACCGCGGTGACCCAGGTGTTCTCCAGGTACTCCAGCTCCTCCCGCCCGGCCTTGGCCGGACGGTAGAAGAGGGCGCCGAACATCTTCAGGGCCAACAGGCCCATGGCGCCCATCGAGTACAGGTGCAGGGAGCCGGCGTTGAGCCGGGTGGCGATCAGCGCGGCCAGGCCGAGGAAGACGAAGTACGAGACCTTCAGGTGCCGGCGCTTGCGGTGTGCTCGACGGCCACCGGAGTCGACGGCTCCGGGTATGAACGTATCTTCCGAAGTCACAGCTTGACCACCCGCGGGTGATCGGCGGACTTGCCCCGGGTGTCGAAGAGCGCCCGGGCACGGTCGGCGAGCGCGTCCAGGTCTATCTCGCGGTGCGGCTGGAGCAGGATGGTGAGGTCGGCGGATGCGGCCTCGGTGAGGTAGTCGTCGACGCTCCGCACGCTCGCGCCGCCGACCTGCCAGTCCTCGACGCGCGGGTCGAAGTAGACGAGGTCGGCGCCGCGCGCGAGGAGGTTCTCCGCGACGGCCATCGCCGGGCTCTCGCGCTGGTCGGAGATGTCCGGCTTGTACGTCACGCCGAGCAGCAGGACGCGGGAGCCGCGGACCGCCTTGCCCTGGTCGTTCAGCATGTCGGCCGCGCGGTTGACCACGTGCACCGGCATGCGCTGGTTGATCTCCTGCGCCAGCTCCACGAAGCGGAACGGGATGCCCAGCGAACGGACCTTGTACGACAGGTAGTTGGGGTCGATCGGGATGCAGTGGCCGCCGACGCCCGGGCCCGGGTAGAAGGGGGCGAAGCCGAAGGGCTTGGTGGAGGCGCAGCGGATCGCGTCCCACAGGTCGACGCCGATCTCGCGGCAGAACATCGACATCTCGTTGACGAGCGCGATGTTGACGTGCCGGTAGGTGTTCTCCAGGAGCTTGGCCATCTCGGCCTCGCGGGTGCCCTTGGCCTCCACGACGCGGCTCACGAAACGCTCGTAGAGGGCACGGGCGGCCTTGGTGCAGTCGGCGGTGATGCCGCCGACGACCTTCGGCGTGTTCTCCAGGCCGAAGGAGGCGTTGCCCGGGTCGATGCGCTCCGGGGAGAAGGCGAGGTGGAAGTCGGTGCCGACGCGCAGACCTCCGGCCTCCAGGCGCGGGCGGACGACCTCGTCCGTGGTGCCCGGGTACGTCGTCGACTCCAGCACCACGAGCGTGCCGGCCCTGAGGTGGGTCGCGATGTCGTCCACGGCGGCGTGCACCGCGCCGAGGTCGGGGGCGCCGTGGTCGGTGAGCGGGGTCGGGACGCATACGACGACCGCGGCACAGTCCGCGATGGCCTCGGCCCGGTCCGTGGCCTCGAAGCCCTGCTCGAGCATGGCGCTGACTTCGGCGTCGGTGATGTCGTCCACGTGCGAGCGCCCGGCGTTCAGCCCGTCGACCACGCGTCGGCTGCGGTCGAGACCCACCACCTTCAGGCCCGCCGCGGCGGCGGACCGGGCCAGTGGCAGCCCCACGTAGCCGAGTCCGACAACGACAAGATCCACCGTGGAGGATCTGCTCACGACAAGTCCCAACCCCGTTCCGGCGTCAGCCGGGTGCCGGTGCTACATCGGTCTCCCGATAATTCGAACAAACGCAGGGAGGCTAGCAAGCATTTTCACCTTTTAACCACAGCTTCTTAAAGTTTCCTGAGTGCCACTCGTCACGCATCGGCCCATACAACCCTCCATGCCCTTCGTGTGTCTCAGGTCCCTGATACGCCACGCGCCCCGGAACCGGGGCGTGCTGCGCGGGCGTCAGACCGGCCGCCAGGCCCGCAACGCCAGGCCCGGCTCGTCCTTGCGGCGGGTCAGGAGCAGCTGTCCACTCGCCGGGGAGAGCGTGGCCGCGACCACCCGGTCGTCCTCGTCCACCGCCAGGGACACCTCGGCGTCCGCGGGGAGTTGGGGGCCCGACTCGGTCCACCAGGCGCCGGCCGACTCCTGCTCGGTGGGGTACGCGGCGAAGGCGACCCGGCCGCCCTCCGAGCGCTGGGCGAGCAGCGTGCAGTCGTGGCCGTCGAGTTCGCAGCGGACGGCGGAGACCGGGCCGGGCCCGGCGGAGGCGATCAGGGTGACCGGTTTGCCGCCGGGCCGCCAGGCGCACAGGTCGCCGGAGGTGTCGGTGTAGAAGAGGGTGGTGCTCTCCGGGGAGGTGGCGAGGGCGTGCAGGGTGCCGGGGCGGACCGGGGCCTCGATCGCCTCCTCCAGGACGGGCTCTGCGCCCGGCTTCTCCTGCCGCCAGTGCAGGATGCCGCCGGGGACGGCCGCGTACAGCTCGACGTGTCCGGACTCCCCCGTCACGGCCGCCAACTCCTCCTGTACGTCACGCCCCTTGAGGTCGCGCCACGGGCCCCAGCCGCCCTTCTCCTTCTGGCCGAGCATGCTCACGCCGCCGCCCTTGTTGCGGACGAAGACATGGGCGCGGCCCTGGGCGTCGACCGCGACGGCGGGCGTGCCGGTGCGCTCACCCTTCTTGTCGGGGTGCCCGATCGGGCTCCAGTCCAGGGCGGCGAGCCGGGGCCGGAAGTGCGTGGAGTGGACGAGGCCGGACTCGCCGCGGGCGGTGGGCCGCCAGGAGACCAGATGGGCGTAGCCGTCGGCGCCCTGGCCGACCGCGAGCACGGAATGCAGCTTCTGGTCGCCGCCCACGCGACGGGGCGCGTCCCACGGGCCGCCGGGTCCGCACTCCGCTCGGCACAGGACGGCGTCGCCCGCGGGCAGATACACACTGAGCCGGCCGTCGCGGCCGCGGATGAGCCAGTCGCCGTTCACCAGTTCACTTTAAGCAGAGGTGAGGGCGGGGCGCGTTCCGACCCCCGGCTGTCCACCGTCGAGGCCCGGAGCGGCAGGCTGTACGAGAAGACGTACGAGCGGCCGTATCAGACGCTGTACGAGAAGACGTACGAGAACAGGAAGCCGACGTCATGACCGACACCCCCACCGTGAGCGTCCTGGGCACCGGGATCATGGGGGCCGCGATGGCCCGCAACCTCGCCCGCGCCGGGCACACCGTCCGCGCCTGGAACCGCACCCGCGCCAAGGCCGAACCCCTCGCCGCCGACGGCATTGAAATCACCGACACCCCCGCCCAGGCCGTCCAGGGCGCCGACATCGTCCTGACCATGCTGTACGACGGTCCGGCCGCCCTGGGTGCCATGCGTGAGGCCGCGCCCGCGCTGCGCTCCGGCGCCGCGTGGGTGCAGTCGACGACCGCCGGCATCGAGGCGATCGGTGAGCTGGCCGGCTTCGCCCGCGAGCACGGTCTGGTCTTCTTCGACGCGCCGGTGCTGGGCACCCGGCAGCCCGCCGAGGCGGGACAGCTGCTCGTCCTGGCCGCCGGTCCCAGCGAGCACCGGGGAGCCGTCGAGCCCGTCCTCGACGCCGTCGGCGCGCGCACGGTGTGGACCGGCGAGGACGGCGCGGCCGGCAGCGCGACCCGGCTGAAGCTGGTGGCCAACAGCTGGGTCATCGCCGCCACCAACGCGGCCGGCGAGGTCCTGGCGCTGTCGAAGGCACTGGACGTGGATCCGCAGAACTTCTTCGACGCCATCGCCGGTGGCCCGCTCGACATGGGCTACCTGCGGGCGAAGGCCGGGCTCGTCCTCAACGACCAGCTGTCCCCGGCGCAGTTCGGAGTGGCCACGGCCGCCAAGGACGCCCGTCTGATCGTGGAGGCGGGCGAGCGGTACGGCGTCCGGCTCGACGTGGCCGCGGCGGGCGCGGCGCGGCTGGAGCGGGCTGCCGCGCAAGGGCATGGCGAGGAGGACATGGCCGCGGCGTACTTCGCCAGCTTCGACGGCAAGACGGAGGACTGAGAGCCTGTGTCACATCCCCGGCCGGATCAGCGCACGTCGTCTGGTGCGTGCGATCGCAAGGCGCCGGAGCGCCCTCGATGGGGGTCCCCCCGCGCGAGGTTGTTCGAGCGTGGGGGAGGAGCCACGTGGGCGTTTCGGCAACGCGGCATGGGGGTCCCCCGCTCGAGCGGAGCCGAGAGTGGGGGAGTGCGTGCCAGGCGGCGGGCGCCCGGCCGGGGATGTGACACAGGCTCTGAGGCGGCCTGCTCCGGCGCACCGGCCGTGGGACCCTGACCGTATGGACGACGACTCCCCCCTGCTCGTGATCGTGGACGCCGCGAACGTCGTCGGGTCGGTACCTGACGGTTGGTGGCGGGACCGGCGGGGGGCCGCGGAGCGGCTGCGGGACCGGCTGGCGGTGGACGGTGTGCCGGGGCACGCGGGGCCCGTGGAGGTCGTCCTCGTGGTCGAGGGGGCGGCGCGTGGCGTGGAGTCGGTGCCGGGGGTGCGGGTGGAGTCGGCGCCGGGGAGTGGGGACGATCACATGGTCGAGCTGGTGGCGGGTGCGGGTGAGCAGCCTGTTCTGGTCGTCACGGCGGATCGGGAACTGCGGGGGCGGGTGCGGGAGTTGGGAGCGGATGTGGTGGGGCCGCGGGCCGTTCGGCCGTGAGGTGCGCGGACTGACGGCGTCGGCTGGGCCGGGTGACAAGGTGCCGCCCTCCGACACGTTGCCCGGCCTCGCAGTTCACCAACAAAAGGGACATACGGGGCCGGTGAGGGATCCTCTCGGTTACTCGGTGTCGCCGGGCTTCGGTTTCATCACGTCGCCGACCGTGGTCTCCGCCTGCCGGCCGAGGCGGCTGTGGGAGCGGCCGTAGAGGAAGTAGACGAGGAAGCCGGCCGCCATCCAGATGCCGAACCGGACCCAGGTCTCGGCGGGCAGGTTCAGCATCAGCCACAGCGAGGCGCACACCGACAGGATCGGGATGAGCGGCACCCACGGCGTGCGGAAGGCCCGGTGCAGGTCGGGGCGCGTCCTGCGGAGGATGAGCACGCCGATCGCGACGACCACGAAGGCGAACAGGGTGCCGATGTTCACGAGCGCCGCGAGTTCGTTCAACGGGGTGAAGCCCGCGAGGATCGCGATGACCACGCCGAGCAGGATGGTCGGGCGGTGCGGGGTCTTGAAGCGCGGGTGGACGTGGGAGAAGAAGCGGGGCAGCAGTCCGTCGCGGCTCATCGCGAAGAAGACGCGGGTCTGGCCCAGGAGCAGGATCATGCAGACGGTCGTCAGGCCGACCGCCGCGCCGAAGCTGATGAATCCCGCGTACCAGGGGTGCCCGGTGGCCTTGAACGCGTCGGCGAGCGGCGCGTCGACGGACAGTTGGCTGTAGTGCTGCATGCCGGTCACGACGATCGACACGGCGACGTACAGGGTCGTGCAGATGAGGAGGGAGCCGAGGATGCCGCGCGGCATGTCGCGCTGCGGGTTCCTGGTCTCCTCGGCGGCCGTGGCCACCACGTCGAAGCCGATGAAGGCGAAGAAGACGACGGAGGCGGCGGTGAAGATGCCCATCACGCCGAAGTTGGAGGGCGCCCAGCCGAACAACAGCTGGATCAGCGGGGCTTGGAGGCTCTCCCCCGGCGGCACGTCCTGCGGCTTCGGGATGAACGGGTCGTAGTTGTCGCCCTTGATGAAGAAGGCGCCCGCGATGATCACCACGAGGACGACCGTCACCTTGATGGCGACGACGAGCGTGGTGATCCGCGCGGACAGCTTCATGCCGAGGACGAGGATGCCGGTGAGCACCAGGACCAGGGCGGCGGCGAGGATGTCGAAGCCGAAGCCGTCGGCGCCCTCTCTGCTGCCCAGCGCCGCGGGCATCTCCCAGCCCGCGTTGTCCATGAGCGACTGGATGTAGCCGGACCAGCCGACGGCGACCACCGCCGTGCCGAGCGCGAACTCCAGGACCAGGTCCCAGCCGATGATCCAGGCGGGCAGTTCACCGAGGGAGGCGTACGAGAAGGTGTAGGCGGAGCCGGCCACCGGGACCGTGGAGGCGAACTCGGCGTAACAGAGCGCGGCGAGCGCGCAGACGACGCCGGCCGCGGCGAAGGCCAGGGCGACGGAGGGTCCGGCGTTGTTCTTGGCCACCGTGCCGGTGAGGACGAAGATGCCGGTGCCGATGATGACGCCGACGCCGAAGACGGTCAGATCCAGCGCGGACAAGGATTTCTTGAGCGCGTGTTCTGGTTCCTCGGTATCGAGGATGGACTGCTCGACCTTCTTCGTCCGGAAGAGGGTGCTGCTCACGGGTACCTCCCACGCTGTGTCGTCCTCGACATGATCGAGAGGGGGCGTAGTCCGTATGCCCCGGCGCGGGCGGATTCACGCGAACGGGCCGCGTCCGCCACTGTGAAGAGTGGGGGACGCGGCCCGTTCGGGCATGCTGTTCGGCGTGTCGCGTCGCGTCAGTCGCGCGCGGGCTCCACCGAGTCGACCTGGGCGGCCGTGCTGCCGTACCGGCCGTCCAGCTTGGAGACCAGTCCGGTGACCTGGCGGGCGATGTCGGGTGCGGTGAGCCCGATCTCGGCCATGACCTCGGCGCGGGAGGCGTGGTCGAGGAAGCGCGGTGGGATGCCGAAGTCGCGCAGCGGGACGTCGACGCCCGCGTCGCGCAGGGCCTGCGCGATCGTCGAGCCGACGCCGCCGACACGGGAGTTGTCCTCGACGGTGACGACCACGCGGTGCCGCTCGGCGAGCGGGGCCATGGCCTCGTCGACGGGCTTGACCCAGCGGGGGTCGACGACGGTGGTGGAGATGCCCTGCTTGTCGAGGAGGGAGGCGATCTCCAGGCACATGGGGGCGAGGGCACCGACCGAGACCAGGAGCACGTCGGGGGTGTCGGTGCCGGGTTCGCGCAGCACGTCCATGCCGCCCACACGGCCCACAGCGGGTACGGCGGGACCGACGGCGCCCTTCGAGAAGCGCACCACGGTGGGCGCGTCGTCGACCTCGACGGCCTCTCGCAGCTGCGCGCGCACCTGGTCGGCGTCGCGCGGCGCGGCCAGCCGGAGCCCCGGCACGACCTGGAGGATCGACATGTCCCACATGCCGTTGTGGGAGGCGCCGTCGGTGCCGGTGACGCCGGCCCGGTCCAGGACGAACGTCACACCGCACTTGTGCAGGGCGACGTCCATCAGTACCTGGTCGAAGGCACGGTTGAGGAAGGTGGCGTACACGGCGAAGACCGGATGCAGACCGCCCGTGGCGAGGCCCGCCGCGGAGACGGCACCGTGCTGCTCCGCGATGCCGACGTCGTAGATGCGGTCCGGGAAGGCGTCCGCGAACTTCTTCAGGCCGACCGGCTGCAGCATCGCCGCGGTGATCGCGACGATGTCCTCGCGCTCCTTGCCGAGTTCGACCATCTCCTCGCCGAAGACGGAGGTCCAGTCGGCGCCCGAGGCCTTGATGGGCAGGCCCGTGTCGGGGTGGATGGGGCCGATGCCGTGGAAGCGGTCGGCCTCGTCCTGGAGGGCGGGCTGGTAGCCGCGGCCCTTCTCGGTCAGGCAGTGCACGATGACGGGGCCACCGAACCGCTTGGCGCGCGCGAGCGCCGACTCCAGGGCCTCGATGTCATGGCCGTCGATCGGCCCGACGTACTTCAGGCCGAGGTCCTCGAACATGCCCTGCGGCGCGATGAAGTCCTTCAGTCCCTTCTTCGCCCCGTGCAGGGTCTCGTAGAGCGGCCTGCCGACGACCGGGGTGCGCTCGAGCACCTCCTTGGTCCGGGCGAGGAACCGCTCGTAGCCGTCGGTGGTGCGCAGGGTCGCCAGGTGGTTCGCGAGGCCGCCGATGGTGGGGGCGTACGACCGCTCGTTGTCGTTGACGACGATGACCAGCGGGCGGTCCTTGGCGTCGGCGATGTTGTTGAGGGCCTCCCAGGCCATACCGCCGGTCAGGGCGCCGTCACCGATCACGGCGACCACGTGGTCGTCGCGTTCGAGGATCTGGTTGGCCTTCGCGATGCCGTCGGCCCACCCCAGGACCGTCGACGCGTGGCTGTTCTCGATGACGTCGTGCTCGGACTCGGCCTGCGAGGGATAGCCGGACAGGCCGCCCTTCTTCTTCAGCTTGGAGAAGTCCTGACGGCCGGTGAGCAGCTTGTGCACGTAGGACTGGTGACCGGTGTCCCAGAGCACCTTGTCCTTGGGCGAGTCGAACACCCTGTGCAGGGCGATGGTGAGCTCGACCACACCGAGGTTGGGGCCGAGGTGGCCGCCGGTCTTGGAGACGGCGTCGACGAGGAAGGTCCGGATCTCCTCTGCCAGCTGGTCCAGCTGCTCCAGGCTGAGCCGGTCCAGATCACGCGGTCCCCTGATGCGGGTCAGCAGCGGCACCCGTGCCTCCTTGCAGTAGAGCTGATCGAGCTGTTTCCGGGCTTGTTGAGTCTAATGTTCCGCCTTTGCGAACGGCGCCCGGGCGGTGCGTCGTACATCACGCGTCGGCTGTACCCAAGATGGGCCGCACTTACGACATGACTGTGCCCGGCACCGCGATCGGTACCGGGCACGGGTTCTTTCAAAGGGCGGAACCGCAGCACGCCAAGGGGCTACGCGCGCCCCGCCGCCTTCTGACTCTTGCGGGAGACGGAGTCGATGACGACCGCACCCAGCAGCACCGCGCCGGTGATCATGTACTGGATCGAGGTGTTCATGTTCAGCAGGTCAAGACCCGTCTGGATCGACTGAATCACCAGCATGCCCAGCAGCGCCGACCACACGGACCCGCGCCCACCGAAGAGGCTCGTACCGCCGATGACGGCGGCGGCGATCGCCAGCATCAGCGTGTTGCCGCCGCCCGACGTCAGCGACGCACTCTGCGTCTGCCCGGCGAAGAACATCCCGCCGATCGCCGCGAACCCACCCGCGATGGCGAACACGGTGATCCGCACCAGCGACACGTTGATGCCCGCACGCCGCGCCGCCTCGACCCCGCCGCCGACCGCGAACACCTTGCGGCCGAACGGCGTACGCCGCAGCACGAAGTCCACGATCACCAGGCAGGCGAGGAAGATCACCAGCGCGTTGGACACACCGGCGGAGGAGTTCAGGACGTATGCGGCGACGAACGCGGCCACGGCGAGCGCGCCGACGCGCAGAGCGATCTCGCCGGTGGTACGGAAGGGCACCCCGGCGGCCTTGCGGCGGCGCTGCTCGATGAGCGAGCCGGCGAGCAGGGAGGCGACCCCGAGTCCGGCCAGCAGGTAGGCGCCGATGATGGCCTGGTCCATGAAGAAGGAGCGCTGCCCGAGGAGGTGCACCGGGCCGGTGTCCGGGATGTTGATGGTGCCGGTCGAGCCGAGCAGCCACAGCATCAGGCCGTTCCAGCCGAGGAAGCCGGCCAGCGTCACCACGAAGGCCGGTACACCGATCTTGGCGAAGAACCAGCCGTGCAGCGTACCGACGCCGACCCCGATCAGGACGGTCAGGACCAGGCTGAGCCAGGCGTTCATGTCGTGATTGACCACGAACACGGCGAACAGGGTGGACGCGAGGCCGCTGACGGAGGCGACGGACAGGTCGATCTCGCCGAGCAGCAGCACGAACACCAGGCCGATGGCGAGCATGCCGGTGGCCGACAGGTAGAAGCTGATGTTGGACAGGTTCTCGGCGCTGAGGAACCGGTCGTTCTGCACTTGGAAGATCGTCCAGATGACGATCAGGCCGACGACGACCGGCAGGGAGCCGAGCTCGCCGCCCTTCAACTTCCGCTTGAACTCGGTCCAGTAGCCCTTCAGGCCCTCTTCGCGGATCAGCAGACGCGGGTCGACGACGGTGACCGGTGCGGCCGTGGGGTCGTCCGCCGGGGCGACGGTCTGCTGGGACACCGGCTCCGGTTCCTGCTTCACGGTCTTGGACGTGTCACTCACTTTGCCGCCTCCGTGGTGCGCCCCGCACGACGGGTCACGGCGTTGTCCGTGGCACCGGTGATCGCGGCGATGATCTCTTCGTGGGTGGTGTCCTTCACCGAGAAGGACCCGTTGTTCTTGCCCAGGCGCAGGACGGCGACGGTGTCCGCGACCGCCTTGACGTCGGCCATGTTGTGGCTGATGAGGATGACGCCGAGGTCCCGCTCGCGCAGCCGCTCGACGAGGTCGAGGACCTGCGCGGTCTGCTCGACGCCCAGGGCGGCGGTGGGCTCGTCGAGGATGACGACCTTGGGGTCACCGATCAGGGCGCGGGCGATGGCGACAACCTGGCGCTGGCCACCGGAGAGGCTCGCGATCGGGATGCGCACGCTCGGGATGCGGATGGAGAGCGTGGCCAGCAGCTCGCGGGCGTTCTTCTCCATCGTCACCTCGTCGATGATGCCGCGGCGCAGCAGTTCCCGACCGAGGTAGAGGTTGCCGACGACATCGAGGTTGTCGCACAGCGCGAGGTCCTGGTAGACGGTCGCGATGCCCAGTCCCTGGGCGTCGTTCGGCTTGTCGATGCTGACCGGCTTGCCCTCCCACTCGATGACGCCCTCATCGATGGGGTGCACACCCGCGATCGTCTTGACCAGGGTGGACTTTCCTGCGCCGTTGTCGCCGACCAGGGCGACGACTTCTCCGGCGTGAACCTCCAGTTCGACATCGGTGAGGGCCTGCACCGCACCGAATCGCTTGGAGACTCCGCGCAACGCCAACACGGGCGTAGCGGACACGTGAACCATCTCCTTCGCCGCCTGACCGGCGGGGATGCCGCGCTTGGGGGAACGCGCGGAAAGTTGTGCTCGAAGCATCGATTGACAAGAAGCATCGATTGACAAGAGGAACATGCGCACGGCCGATGCCAGTTGGCAACGGGTGCGTGCGTCATGTCTTCCGTCCGGTGCCCGCCCCGCAGCGGGGTCTGGAGGTGGGGCGGGCACCGGACAGGCTCTGCGACCTGCCCCTGGGGGCGGCGACTACTGCAGACCGGCGGTCTTGCAACTGGCGGCGAAGGCCCCGGCACAGATCTCGGCGACGGTGTAGAGCTTGTCCTTGACCACCGTGTCCTTGATGTTGTCCTTGGTGAGCGTGACCGGGGTCAGCAGCTGCGAGGGCACCTCGTCGCCGGAACCACTGGTCTGCTTCGTGGTGGCCAGGGAGTCGATGCTCTTGTCCTCAAGCAGGTTGACGGCCAGCTGGGCGGCCGCTTCGGCCTCCGGCTTGTACGCCTTGTAGATGGTGCTTGACTGGGTGCCGGCGAGAATCCGCTGGATGCTGGTGAGTTCCGCGTCCTGACCGGTCAGCGGGATGTCGCTGATCCCGGCGCCCTTGAGGACGGTGGCGATGCCGCCGGCCATGGCGTCGTTGGCGGAGTAGACGCCCGCGATGTTCTTCGCGCCCAGCTGCGTGATGGCGGCGGACATCTTCTGGGCGGCGATCTTGTCGTCCCAGTCGCCGGCCTGCTCGTAGGCGATGTCGACCTTGCCGTCGAGGACCTTGTGGGCGCCCTTCTTGAACAGCCCGGCGTTCGGGTCGGAGGCCAGACCGTTGATCATGACGACCTTGGACTTCGGGGTGGCCTTGGCGCCCATGGCGTCGAGCAGGGACTGGCCCTGAAGCTCGCCGACCTTTTCGTTGTCGAAGGACACGTACGCGGAGACGGGACCCTGGGCGAGACGGTCGTAGGCGATGACCTTGATGCCCTTGTCGACGGCGGCCTGGATGGACGACTTGATGGCGGCGGAGTCCACGGCGCTGATCGCGATGACCTTGACGCCCTTGGTGATCATGCTGCTGACCTGCTGGGCCTGGGTGGCCGCGCTGCCCGCCGCGTTGGCGTACTCCAGCTTGCAGTCGGCGCAGAGCGCCTTGACCTTGTCATCGAAGTACGGCTTGTCGAACTTGGCGTACCGAGTGGTGACACTGTCGGGCAGCAGCAGGCCTATCGACTTGGTGTCCGAGCTGCCACTGCTGTCCGAATCGTCGCCACCGGCCTTGCCGCAAGCGGCGGCCGAGAAGGCGAGGGCCGAGACCACAACAGCAACGGCGGCGCGACGCATACGCGTGTTCACTTAGAAACCTCCCTGACGAGGCCGCGACATTGCGACCGAGGTGGCTGGAAGTCAACTCGGCCATACGTGCGACGTCAAGAAGTAAATCCTTAACGGGTTGGCAACGGTGCCATCCGTTTTCTAAGTGAAGGCAGGGGTGGCAGCGTGCAGCGTGCTGTCCAAAAGGGTTGAATCACCCATCTCACTGAGGGCGAGCGCGAGTGCTCCGAGAACCTCGGCGCGGCCGCCAAGGGCCCCGGGAAGAATGGAGAGTTGGCGCGCCGCACTGGGAATGGCATAGCGGCCGACGGACTCCCGGATCGGCCCGAGCACCAGCTCACCGGCTTCGGCGAGATCACCGCCGAGGACGACTCGGCTCGGGTTCAACAGATTGCAAAGGTTGGCGACTCCACTGCCGATGTGACGGCCGACGTCAGCGATCACCCGGCGGCAGCCCGGGTCTCCGTCCCGCGCCAGCCGTACGACGCCCTCCATCGTCAGGTCGGTGCCGTGGCTGGACTGGAGCAGCGGCAGTACGTAGCGCGCGGCCGCGAAGGTCTCCAGGCAGCCGCGGTTCCCGCAGCGGCAGACAGGGCCGGATTCGTCGAGCGTAATATGTCCGATTTCCCCCGCTGTGCCGCCGGGGCCCCGGTAGATCTTGCCGTTGATCACCAGGCCCGCGCCGACACCGCTCGCGACCTTGATGTACGCCAGGTCCCGCACCCCCCGGCCGCTGCCCCAGACCAGCTCGCCGAGGGCGCCGAGGTTGGCGTCGTTGTCCACGTGCACCGGCACGCCGAGCCGCCCGCGCAGCTCCTCGGCGGGCTTGGTGCCGGTCCAGCCGGGCAGGATGGCGGTCGAGCCCAGCGTGCCGGACTCGACGTCGATCGGGCCGGGGACGCCCAGGCCCACGCCGGCGATCTTGGTGCGGTCCACCCCGGTGGCCTCGATCAGCCGGGTGACCAGTTGTTCCGCCCGGTCGAAGCCCTGCGCGGCGGAGGCGTCCACGTCCAGCGGCTCGGCCTCCTCGGCGAGCACCTGGTGGGCGAGGTTGCCGACCGCCACCCGCAGATGGGTGTGCCCGAAGTCGACGCCGATGACGATGCCGGCGTCCCCGCTCAGGGAGACGCTGCGGGCCCGGCGTCCGCCCGCCGATGTGGGCGTGACCTCGACGGTTCCGCCGTCCTTGAGCTCGCGCACGATGTTGGACACGGTCGCCGCGGACAGGCCCGTCGTCCGCGCGATCTCCGCCTGCGTGAGCGACCCGGCCAGCCGCACGGCTCGGACGACCCGCTCCAGGTTGGCTCGGTGCAGCGACGACTGCGACCCTGGAGTCTCCACGACGACCTCCTGCGCACGGGACCGCTTCGACGAGGCCCCGTATATGTCCAACTAGTGAACTCTAAGCTGAGCCGTTCGGGTCCCCTCCCGTCAAGAGGTTGAACTGCATCCGCGTCTTTGCACACAGCGATGGAGCGCCGCGCCTAGGGCCTGTCCGGCGGATCAGGTCGCAGGAAATCGGCGGCGCCCAATGAACGCCGGTGAGCGGGGGCGATGGGGGTGCCCCCGCGCGAGTGTGTTCGAGCGTGGGGGAGCGTCCAGCTGCAAGGCGGAGGAGGCTGTGACATCAGCCGCTGCCGCGGCGGGCGACGCGATGGGGGTCCCCCCGCTCCAGCGAAGCCGAGAGTGGGGGAGGCTAGTGTCACTGCGACCCCGCGTCTGCGGCATGATCCGCCGGACAGGCCCTTAAGCCGGGTGCGGCGCCCCTGCGGGCGGGGGGCCGGGCCCTACTTGAGCGCCCCAGCGGTGAGTCCCTGCACCACCTGTCGCTGGAAGACGATGTACGCGGCGAGCACCGGCAGCATCGCCATGACCAGGCCCGCGAACAGGCCCGACCAGTCACCCTTGTACCCCTGGCTGACCGCGAGCTGCACCAGCCCCTGGGTGAGGACGCGCTTGTCCGGGTCGGTGTTGAGCACCGTCGGCAGCATGTACTGGTTCCACTGCCCGAGGAAGTTGAAGATCCCCACGCTGATCAGGCCGGGCCTGGCCATCGGGAGCATGATCTGGAAGAACGTCCGGGAGTGCGAGGCGCCGTCCACGAAGGCCGCCTCCGCGACCGAGGTCGGCAGGGTGCGGAAGAACGCGGTCAGGAAGAACACCGTGAACGGCAGCGAGTAGGCGATGTAGACCAGGATCAGGCCGTGGATCGTGTTCAGCAGGCCCATGTTGTTCACGACGTAGAACAGCGGGACCAGCGCCAGCATGATCGGGAAGCTCATGCCGCCGATGAACAAGTAGTAGATGAACCGGTTGCCCGGGAAGTCGAAGCGGGCCAGCACATAGGCCGCCATGGAGCCGAGCACCAGCGTGCCGATGAGCGAACCCCCCACCACCAGAATGGTGTTGAGGAAGTAGTCGCTCATGTTGGCCTCGGTCCAGGCCCGCGACCAGTTGTCGAAGTGCAGCTTGTCCGGCAGCGACCAGGGCGAGCCGAAGATGGAGCTGTCGTCCTTGAAGGACGTCATCACAGCCCACAGCAGCGGCAGGACGACCATGATCGCCCAGAGGACCAGGATCCCGTGCGAGAAGACGTTGAGGGTGGTGCCCTCCTTCTTCTCCTTGGGGGGCGGGCCGGCCGGGGCGTCGACCTTGGCGACGGGCGCACCGGATTCGGCCGGTACGGGAGCGGGGGTCTCGGTCGTCTTCATCTGATCAGTACTCCAGCCGCTCGCGCCGGCCCAGCCGCATCACCACGGCGGCGAAGGCCAGCGTGACGACGAGCAGGGCGACGCCGATGGTGGTGGCGTAGGCGGCCTGCCCGTCACGGAACGCCTTCTGGTACACGTACAGGACCATGACGGTGGTCGAGTAGTCGGGACCGCCGGGCCCGGTCGTCATGATCTGTACGACCGCGAACGACTCGGCGCCCAGGGCGAGGATGCCCATGTAGACCCAGCCGGACTGCACGGTGTCCCACAGCAGCGGCAGGGTGATCCGGAAGAAGGTCGTGGCGCGTCCGGCGCCGTCGAGCAGCGCGGCCTCGTACAGGTCCGCCGGGATGGAGGCCATGCCGGCGGAGAACAGCACCACGAAGAAGCCGACCGTGGACCACACCAGCACGGCCATCACGCACCACAGGGCCAGGCTCGGGTCGCCCAGCCACAGCGGCTGGATGCTGTCGAGCCCGATCCCGCGCAGGAACGAGTTGATGGCACCGCTGTCCGGGTTGTACGCGAAAGCGAACAGCAGAGCGACGATCGCGATCGAGAGCACCTGCGGGAAGAAGTAGACGATCTTGTAGAAGGAAGAGCCCCGGACACCGGAAATGACCGGGCCGCCCTTCCTTCTCCGGCCGCCGACATTGATCATGAAGGCGAAGAACAGCGCCAGACTGATCGTCACCAGCGGCAGCAGGACCGCGAACATCAAGCTGTGCTGCAAGGACTTCCAGAAGATCTCGTCGTCCAGCATCCTCCGGTAATTGTCCAGGCCGACCATCTTGAATTCGGGGCTCAGGCCGGTCCAGTCCGTGAACGAGTAGTAGATGGACTGGATGAAAGGCCAGACCACGAAGAGCGCATACAGTCCCAGGGGCAAGGACAAAAACCCCACGATGAACCGGTATTTGCCGTGCTGCATCGCTTCTCCGGTGCCGTGAGAATTGCCGGTTACTGGTGCTTGTAGTGCTTGATCGACGTGTCCTTGGCGGTCTCGTCGGCGAAGGCCTGGATCTTCTTGATGGCCTCGGCCGGAGTGAGACGGCCGGCCATCATCTCGCCGAGGCCGGACACACCGATCTTCTCTTTCTGCAACTGCACGTACCAGTCCTGCATACGCGGATTCACCACGTTGTCGCCGGCCTTTTCCAGCGCCGCGACTCCGGATTTGAGACCGGGAGTGAGGGTGATGCCGTCGGTGCCGCCGTTGTAGGCGGTGAGCGACTTGACCTTGCTGGTGAAGTTCTTCGAGGACGCCTCGCTGAGCATGATGCGCAGCTGCTCCATGCCGCCGGTGCCGTTCTTCGCCTTGGCCGGGACGATGAAGGGCTCACCGCCGGAGGCCCAGATGGTGCCGAAGGGCAGCTTGTCGGAGGAGTCGATGCCGGTGGGCGCGGAGACGGCCAGGTCGAAGTCCTTCGGGATGACGTTCGCCGACTCGTTCTCCACCCAGGAGCCGTTCGGGATGAACAGCGCCTTGCCCTTGGCCCACGCGGTCTGGGACTGGATGTGGTCCAGACCGGGGGTGCCCCTGAGGACGTAACCCTTCTTGTAGAGCTCGTAGTAGGCCTCGAAACACGCCTTGACCGCCGGGTGCTTCCAGGCGTTCGGCTCCAGGTTGTCGATGGCGTCGAGGACCTCGGCGCCGCCCACCTTGCCGATCATCGGGTAGAGCGAGAAGGGCAGGTAGTACGGGTATTTACCCGCGTACGTCCAGCCCGCCATGCCCTTCTTCCTGGCCTTCTCGCAGACCGCCAGCATCTGGTCCCAGGTCTCGGGGTACTGCTCGTCCAGCGAGTCCAGGGCCTTCTGCGAGTACCAGACGCCGTACACCGTGTAGGCGTAGTACATGATCCAGACCGGGTCGCCGTCCAGCTGGCCCATCTCCACGATGCCGGGGCGCAGCGTGTCGCGGACCTTCTTGTTCGGGTCGTCGTAGGACGGGGCGTCGAGGAGCGGGGTGAGGTCGGCGAGCTGGCTCTTGCCGGCCAGGACGCCCATGTCCATCTGCTCGGCGCCGGAGTTGTCGATGAGGTCGGGCGGGGTGCCCTGGTTGAAGCGCGGCTGCAGGGTGGACTGGATCTTCTGGGTGGCCGAGAACTTCACCTTGACCTTGGGGAAGTTCTTCTCGTAGATCTTCACGGCGTCCTCGGCGTACTCCTTGCCGAAGCCGCCGTCGAACAGGACGAATTCCATCCCCGCGGTCTCGTTCACGCCGAGCGGGTTCTTCGCGGTCTTCGCGCCCGCCTTGGCCTTGTCGCCGCTGTCGTCGCCGCCACTGCTGGCGCACGCGGACAGGAAACTCATGGTGGGGACGGAGATCAGGCCCAGCGCGGCGGACCGCTTGATCAGATCGCGGCGGCCTACACCACCGGTGCCGTTGTTCTCGGCGGAAGTGGATCCCATGCTCAAGTCCTCGCCTTCTCCAGGACTCAGGCGGTGAACCGGATCTTTCCCGGCACCGCGGTCAGGTCAAGCAGGGTCGTGCAGAAAAGTGGATCATGAAGTGGAGCGTGACGTGCGGATCGTGTGAAGTGCCGACAGGTATAGTCCATTTATCGGTGCCGGAGCAAGATCGAATGCAAGGTTGGCCGCGGGTCTTTTCCGAGTTGAGACCTCGCGGAAATATGAGCGGCCTGTGCGTCGCGCGCCGGAAAAATCCGTGACATAAAGCCCGAATGCCACAGGCGACACACTTGACATCACTGCACGCTTGAATCACATCTGGCTCTTTCAGCGTGGCCACTGATCCTGATGGCGTCGGTGTCCGCAACGGACAAGGCTCCCGTGCCGTTGAGGGAGGTGTTCGAAGTCTCAACCACCGGCACAGGAGCCCTGTTGGTTCCCTATCCTGCCGCATTCGACCTGCCCCATGCCCTGGTCGAGTGGGTCACCATGCTCATCGTCACCCGCGAGGGTGACTGGCACCGCTCACGCCTACACCACCGCGATGATCAGCCTGCTCGCCGACCGTGCACCGGGCCTGCTCAAGGTGCCGCGCGAGACCGATCCCAACTACGTCCTCCTTAGGGCCGGCTGCTGTGGATCCCGCCCACGCCTCCCGGCCGAGCGCACGACCTGACCGCAGCCCGCACCCACCGGATCATCCGGATCTGCGAACGCCAAGGCGTCCCGGTCCTCGCCGACCGCGCCCGCATGTGAGCCGGCCCGTGGGAGACGCCCTCAGAGACGCCCGCCCGGCCGCGACCTCACGCCAACCCAGCAAGCCGTCAACCGCGCGCTGTCCGCAGCGCTGGCGCCGGTCGAGCGCGGCGTTGCACGACTGAAGTCGTGGCGGATCTTCCGCGGGGCGTGGTGCAGCCCGAACCGCCTGTCGTCAATCTCCGCCGCCATCCTCACCCTGGAGCGGCAACGCTGAAAGAGCTCAGTAAGTGACTACGCCACCAGGTCCAGCTCCTCCGTGAGCTTGTGCCACTCGATGACCACCCGCTGGTGGATCGGCTCCGCCACCCTGGTCCGTGCCAGTGGCTTGATCGTGATGCACTTGACCCAGAGCTTCACGAACTCCCGCTTCTCCTCCAGTGTCTGGCGTGACCACCAGCTCCCCTCCCCCACTGGGTCCTGGGCCCACGCCTGCCACTGGTGGAGGGGGAGCTTGGGATCCTCAGCGGCCTCCAGCTCCGCCATGCGCTTGTCCAGGGTCTCGAGCCGGTCGGCCAGGCCCGCCTCCGACTTGAGGAACCTCCGGCGCCCAACCTCCGTCCGGAAGCCTCCGGCATCCCGTTCGTCGTACAACTCCTCGAGGTCTTGGCGGAGCTCTGCACGTTCTGTCAGGACGGCCGATCGTTCTCCGGCCGTCTCGGGGTTCTCCTGGGTCCTCGCATACCGTCTGGTGACCTCCACGAGGACCAGAGCGGCCTCCTCATCGTCCTCAGCGGCCCGGATGAGAGCGAAGATGCGGCTGGCCACGTAGTCGTCCAGGGCGTCCATGGAGATGACCACCGCGCCCTTGTGGACGTCCGTGACGCCCTGGCCCCGGGTGCACCGGTAGGCCCGCTGGCCCTCCGGGTACGTCTTGGTGGGTGGGAACCGGGTCTGCCCGAACGTGGCCCCGCAGAGGCAGCGTCCGACCCCCAGGCCGGACAGGAGGGAGCCTCCTCGGGCGTTGCCCTTGGCGCCCTTTCGGTCCTGGAGCCAATCCTGGACGCGCCAGAAGTCTGCCGGATCGATGACGGGGTCCCAGAGTCGGATGGGTTGGCCCTCCTCATCTCGGAGGATGCGGTACCCGGTCACCTTCCGGCCCTTGCCTTCCTTGTCGTACACCGACTCAGCGGCGAACCCGATGAACCGGGGATCTTGGAGGATGCGCGCGACCGTCTTCCGGTCCCACTGACTGCCTGCCCGTTCTTTCCCGACTTTTGCTCCGCGAGTGGGGATGGAGAGGCGGTTCATGTTGGTGGTGACGCCGGAGATGGATCCGGGGTGGAACTTCATGTACCCAGGGTCATAGGGCTTGTCCATGTAGTCGACGACAGGGCCGAACACGTGGGACGCGACTACGGTGCACTCTTCCGTGTTGGGGCGGAGCTTCTTGATCACCAGGGAGCGGGTCTTTCCGTCCTCACCAACCCTGGTCACAACCTCCTCATAGGTCTCGAAGCCGTAGGGAGCAGGGCCGGACCAGCCGCCCAGCTCCTTGGCGGTGGCCTTGGCGCGCTTGACCGCAATGGACTTGTTCTTGGACTCCTGGTGTGCCGCATCCAACCGGAAAATCAGGTGGATGAGGTCCATGATGTTGTCCCGCTTGAACGTGCCCTCCGTGATGCTCACGATGGTCACGCCCATGTTCAGGAGTTCCATCACGACGGGGAGCGAGTCAGCGACCTCCAGGCGGGAGAACCGCGAGACGTAGTACACGATGATCACGTTGAGGCGGCCCGTCCGACAGTCCGCGATCATGCGGTCGAAGTCGGGCCGCTCCTCGCCGGAGAACGCGCTGATTCCCAGGTCCTCATACGTGGCGATGCGAGCGGCGTTCATCATTCGCGCACGGCTCACTCCCTCTTTGAGCTGGTCCTCCGTGGAGATCTCGCTCTTGTTCCCCCGCCTGGAGGACTGACGTCCGTATACCCCGGCGTGAATGTCCATGCCGGTGACCACCCCTAGCCTCATGCCCCAGATGATATGCCCCGTGGGGGCTACGCCTTACCGACCCTCAGGACAGGCCTCAGCAAACCGTACGGCTGCCGCGGCGGCCTCGCGGAGTCCTTCGCGTGGGACCGACAAACACGTGCGTTCTCGGTGAGGGCCCCGGGTAACTACGAGAAGTACCGTCTGGTCGTCGACGGCGAGGCGGTGGTGTCCGAGGTCGAACTGCTCGCCTGAGCAGCCGAGTTGGGGGGTCTCATGCCGCTTCCCGTGCCCGTCCCGCCCGAGGGTGTCGACCCGGCCTGGCTGCCGTCGGCGGCCTTCCGGGCGATCGGCGGCCGCCGGACCCTGATCCGAGGATCGGGCCCGCTGGTGGAGACGGTCCACGGGGAAGTGGCGGACGCTTGCGCCCGGTTCGGTGGTCGTGTAGTTCGCGACGCCGAGCCGGGCGCTCCTTCGTACGACCTGGTGCTGGAGCTGACGGGCACCGATGACACCGAGGCGTTCACGTACGAGCGCGAGGGCGGCAGTACGACGGTCACCGCGTCGGGACAGGCCGGGCTCCTGTACGGGTTCTTCCATGTCGTACGGTTCGGCGAGGACGCCTTCACGGGTGAGCGCCCGCAGGAGGTACACCGTCCGGCACTGGCGCTGCGGATGCTGGACCACTGGGACAACGTGGCCATGCACCCGGTCATGGGGCAGGTGGAGCGCGGATACGCCGGCGGGTCGCTGTTCTGGCGGGACGGGCGGGCGCGCGGCGACCTGGAGCGGGTGCGGGCGTACGGCAGGCTGCTGGCCGCCTGTGGAATCAACGCCGTGGCGGTGAACAACGTCAACGTGCACGAGACCGAGGCACACCTGCTCACGGACCGGATCGGCGAAGTCGCCGAGATCGCGGGCGCGTTGCGGCCGTACGGCATCAGGACACACCTGTCGGTGAGCTTCGCCGCGCCCATGGTGCTCGGCGGGCTGGACACGGCCGATCCGCTCGACGCATCGGTGCGCGCCTGGTGGGCCGAGACCACGCGGCGGGTGTACGAGGAGATCGAGGACTTCGGCGGTTACGTCGTCAAGGCGGACTCCGAGGGCCGGCCGGGGCCGTTCGCGTACGGCCGCAGCCACGCCGACGGGGCGAACACGCTGGCCGCCGCGCTCGCACCGTACGGCGGCACCGTCCACTGGCGGGCCTTCGTCTACAACCACCGCCAGGACTGGCGGGACCGGTCGACCGACCGGGCCCGGGCCGCGTACGACCACTTCGTGCCGCTGGACGGCCGGTTCGCTTCCAACGCCGTGCTCCAGGTGAAGCACGGGCCGATGGACTTCCAGGTACGGGAGCCGGTGTCCCCGCTGATCGGGGCGATGCCGCGCACGCGGCTGGCGGTGGAGATGCAGGCCACGCAGGAGTACACCGGGCAGCAGCGGCATGTCTGCTGGCTGGGGCCCATGTGGAGCGAGGTGCTGCGGTTCCGGCCGGACGGGGAGGCGAGCGTCGGGGAGCTGGCGGGCGGGCTCGTGGCCGTGTCCAATGTCGGCGACGACCCGTTCTGGACCGGGCATCCGCTGGCCCAGGCGAACCTCTACACCTTCGGGCGGCTGGCCTGGCAGCCGGACGCGGATCCGGACGGCGTTCTCGACGAGTGGATCCGGCTCACCTTCGGGACGGGTCCGGCGGCGGGGCTGCACGCCGTGCTCGACGGTTCCTGGCGGACGTACGAGAAGTACACCGCCCCGCTCGGGGTGGGCTTCATGGTGCAGCCGGGGCACCACTACGGGCCGAGCGTGGACGGATACGAGTACAGCCCGTGGGGGACCTATCACTTCGCCGACCGGGACGGGGTCGGGGTCGATCGCAGCTGCTCCACCGGCACCGGGTACGCGGGGCAGTACGCCAAGCCGTGGGCCGAGCTGTACGAGTCGCCGGACACCTGCCCCGACGAGCTGCTGCTGTTCTTCCACCACGTGTCGTACGGGCACATGCTGAAGAGTGGGAAGACGGTGATCCAGCACATCTACGACACGCACTTCGAGGGCGTGGCGGAGGTGGAGGAGGCCCGGGAGGTATGGGCGTCGCTGGCGGGCCTGGTCGATCCGGCGCGCCACGCGCGGGTTGCGGAGCGGTTCGAGGAACAGCTCCGCAGTGCCCGCGAATGGCGCGATCAGGTCAACAGCTACTTCTTTCGCAAGTCGGGGGTGCCGGACGCATACCGCCGCACCATCTACTGAAGGCGCAGGATCGCCGTGCCCAGCGGATCGAGGGTCAGGGGTTCGCCCTCCTCGACCCGCTTGCCGGTCAGCAGGTCGGTGGCGGTGGTGTGGGCGGTCAGGCGGGCCGGCTCGGGGGCGTGGTTGAGGAGGAAGAGGAGTCGAGTGCCGTCGGCGGTGACGCGGGTCGCGGTCTCCAGGCCCGGGTGCTCGGTGTACGGGCCGATCAGGTCGTGGCGGGCCAGGACACGCCGTACCACCTGGTCGACACCTGACTGGTCGAGAGCTGTGGCGACGTACCAGCCCTCGCCGTCGCCGTAGCGGTTCCTGGTCACGGCGGGGGTGCCCGCGTAGAAGTCGGTGCCGTACGTGGCGACCGGCTCGGCGCCTCGGGGCAGCACGATCTCGAAGACGAGCCGTGCCTGAGCCTCCAGCTCGGGGACGGTCTGGACGAACTCCGGCGGGCGGGAGTCCCATTCGTCGACGCGGACGCCCATGAGGGGGGCGAGCGGGCCGGGCACGTCGGTGAGGAAGGCTCGGTCGTGTTCGTCGACGCGGCCCGAGAGGAAGGTGGTGAGGACGGTGCCGCCGCGTGCGGCGACGGCTTCGAGGCGGGTGGCCAGGTCGCCCTTGATCATGTGGAGGGCGGGGGCGAGGACCACGTCGTAGGGGGTGAGGTCGGCGGTCTGCGGGATCACGTCGACGTCGGCGCCGGCCTCGCGGGCGGCCCGGTAGTAGGCGTGGACCACCTCCTGGTACTTGACCAGCCGGGAGGGGCCGTCGGAGATCTCCAGGGCCCACCAGCTGTCCCAGTCGAAGACCAGGGCGGTGCGGGCGGGGGTCCGGGCGCCGAGGGTGCTGGAGCCCAGGAGCTCCAATTCCCGTCCCAGCTCGGCGACTTCCCGGAAGACACGGGTGTCGTCGCGGCCCGCGTGGCCGATGACCGCCCCGTGGTACTTCTCGCAGGCTCCGCGCGAGGCGCGCATCTGGAAGTAGAGCGCGGCGTCGGCTCCGTGGGCGATCGCCTGGAAGGTGGCGAGGCGCAACTCCCCCGGCCTGCGCAGCGGGTTGACGTCACGGCAGGCGGTCGTGGACGGGGTCTGCTCCATCAGCCAGAAGGGGGCGCCGTCCTTCAGGCCGCGCATCAGGTCGTGGGCGAGGGCGGGCCAGGTCGGCGGGGCGTCGAGGGGCGGGTAGCTGTCCCAGGAGGCGAAGTCGAGGTGAGGCGCCCAGCGGTGGTAGTCGAGGGGGCGAAACATGCCCATGAAGTTGGTGGTGACGGGCGTGTCCGGGTCATGGGCGCGGATCACCTCCTTCTCGGCGAGGAAGCAGCCGAGCAGGGCGTCGGTGGTGAAGCGGAAGTAGTCGAGAGTGGTGCCCTGGAAGGCGGTGTGGTCGGGGCCGCGCCAGTGTTCGGTGAGGGCGTTCGGGGGCTCGATCTCTTCCCAGGCGGTGTAGCCGTGGGACCAGAAGGTGGTGCACCAGGCGTCGTTGAGGGCGTCGAGGGTGGCGTACTTGTCCCGGAGCCATTCCCTGAACGCCTCGGCGCACAGGTCGCAGTAACAGGTGCCGCCGTACTCGTTGTTGATGTGCCAGGCGAGCAACGCCGGGTGCTGTGCGTACCGTTCGGCGAGCCGACCGGCCATCTGCGTCGCGAGGCGGCGGTACGCCGGTGAGCTGGGGCAGAAGTTGTGGCGCTGGCCGTAGCGGTGGCGGCGGCCCTCGAAGTCGGTGCGGTTCACGTCGGGGTACTTCTTCGCGAGCCAGGGCGGGAGGGCGGCGGTTCCGGTGGCCAGGCACACCTGGCGGCCCTCGGCGGCGGCCCGGTCGAGGACGCGGTCCAGGATCGTGAAGTCGTAGGTCTCCTCGGCCGGTTGGGTGAGGGACCAGGAGAAGACGCCGACGGTGAGGGTGTCGATGCCGGCCCGGGTGAACAGGCGGTGGTCCTCGTCCCAGACCGGCTCCGGCCACTGCTCCGGGTTGTAGTCACCGCCGTACGGGATCTTGGGGGTACCGGGCACGGTCATGCGGTGAAGTCCTCCTGGGTCTCGGCGATCACCGGGCGGCTACTGTGCAGCAGGGAGAGCAGCAGCGGGGCGGCCAGCAGGGCGGGCAGGGCCTCGGTGAGCAGGGCGGTCAGTCCGGCCGCCAGGACGAGCAGCGAGGCGGCGCCCAGGGTGGCGCGGCCGTGCCGGAGCAGGAAGTGGCCGGACAGGCGGGCGGTGTCGCGGGCGCGGAAGGAGAACAGGGAGGTGAGCACGAGCGCGTGCGCGCCCCACAGCAGGGAGCCGGCTCCGACGGCCGCGAGCAGCACCGCCCACCAGCCGGGCAGCCCGGTGGCGGAGAAGTGGGTCAGGGTGAAGGCGATGACGGTCAGCCAGGCGAGCAGCGGCCCCCACAGCTTCAGGGACGGTACGGCGTTCAGGCGCCAGCCGCGCCAGTAGGTGCGGGCCGGGTGCAGGTCGGTGAGGTCGCGGTCGCGGTGGTGGAGGGCGTACAGCGCGGCGGACAGGGCCGGGCCGAGGGGCAGCAGGCATACGGCGGCCAGGGGGAGGTTGGAGGCGTCGGGCTCCAACAGCGACAGCCCGGCCAGGCCCGGTGCGGCGGCGACGAGCAGCAGCGCCTCGACGGTGACCAGGGTGTGGATCAGGGCGGCGGCCCGGGAGAGGGGGCCGCCGCCGAAGGCGGTGGAGGTGGGTGCGGGTGTGCTCATCACGGCTCCGTTCCGAGCGGCCGCCGTTCGTCCCACCGCGTCGGCGCCTCCTCCTCGACCACGGATCACCCGTTCTCCTTCTTGTAGCGGTCGTGGGCCTTGTTGTGGAGGTCGACGAGCTGGTCCATGTTCTTCGCCTTCAACTCGGTGACGTACGCGTCCCATTCGGACAGCGGGCGCTTGCCGAGGGCGAACTTGAGGGTGTTCTGGGTGACGTGGTCCCGCAGCGGTGTGTCCCAGAGCGTCGCCTGTTCCTGCTCGACGGACTGGAGCGGGTGGGCCGGATCGACGGGCAGCTCCGTGCGCTGGGCCATGGCGTCCTGGAACTTCTTCTCGTCCGGGCTGAAATTGGAGGAGACCAGCGCCCAGCTGCCGCCGTAGGTGAAGACGCCGTTGAAGAAGCCGTAGTCCTTCTGCAGGTCCTTCGGGGCGTCCGGGTCGGACCCCATGAGGCTGATGCCGGGCTTCAGCTGGAACCGGCCGCCGGACTCGGTGTACGTGACGCCCTCGACGCCCCACTTGGAGAACTTCTGGCCCTCGTCCGAGTACCACAGCCAGTCCACGAACTGCATCATCGCGACGAAGCTGTCGCTCTTGAGCGCCTTGCTGGAGATCATCACGCCGTTCTCCAGGCGGGTGCCGCCCAGCACCACCGGGCCCGCCGGTCCCAGCGGCACCGGCACCATCTCTATCTTCGCGCCCTCGACCTGCTTCTCCAGGTTGTAGCGGTAGTTCTGCACCAGCTCCTGCGGGTTGGCGCTGATCGCGAAGGACTTCTCGCCGAGCAGCTTCTGCACGGCCGCGTCGTCGGTCTGGGTGAAGCTCTCCGGGTCCATCAGCTTCTCGGCGACCAGTTTTCTCACGTACTCGACCATCTGGCGATAGCCGTCCGTCGCGCCGGTGAAGACGAACTCCTGCGCCTTGGTGTCGAAGCTGATGTTGTTGTACGTCCAGCCCGCCTGGACGCCGTACGCCTGGCCGAGGTAGCTGAGCAGGGCCGCCACGGGGAACGGGGTGTTGGTGCTCCAGCGGTCGGAGAAGGGGTAGCGGTCGGGGTACTCCTCCTTGATCGCCTTGAAGACGGTGTACACCTCGTCCCAGTTGGTGGGCAGGGACAGGCCCAGCTTGTCGAGGACGTCCGTGCGGAAGGACATCGAGTACCCGGACTTGGGCCTCTCGTGCAGGCCGGGCAGCAGGTAGTACTTGCCGTCGGACTGCCGGATCGAGTCGAGCTCGGGCTCCAGGCGCCACTGCTTCACCTTCGCCTGGAAGTTCGGCATCAGGTGCACGTAGTCGCTCACCGCCAGGATCGCGCCCGACGACACGAACGCGACCTCCGCCGGGTGGTAGGTCTTGGGGATCAGGAACGGGGCGTCGCCCGCGCCGATGAGGACGCTGCGCTTCTTCTCGTAGTCCACCAGGGGGACGTCGACCGGCTTGAGGGTCACACCGGTGCGCTTGGTGACTTCCTTCCAGAACAGCCAGCTGTCCTTCATCGGATAGACCGGGTTGTTGTTGTGCAGGACCGAGAAGGACAGTGGCTTGGCGGCCTTGAACTGCTGGCCGGCGCGGTACTCCTTCATCGCACCGTTCCGCTTCTTCGACAGGTCCTTGCTGTCCCCGCCGTCGTCGCCGCTGCCGCAGCCGGTGAGGGTGGCGAGGCCTATGAAGCCTGCGGCGGAGAGGATCTGGCGCCGCGACAGCTGCCCTGTGTTCTTCAACGGAGACTCCTTTGTTCCGTAGCGGATATGAGGGAGGAGCGTCAGCCCTTGACCGCGCCGAGCATCACGCCCGAGACGAAGTAGCGCTGGACGAACGGATACACGCAGAGGATCGGCAGCGCGGTGAGCACGATCGTGACCGACTGGATGTTCGCCCCGACCTGGCTGAGCTGCTCCGTGGCGGCGCCGGCGTTACCGCCCGTGGTGGCGCCCGAGATGAGGTTGCGCAGGTAGACGGTGGCCGGCATGAGCTCGGTCTTGTCCATGTACAGGAACGCGCTGAACCAGGAGTTCCAGAAGGACACCGAGTAGAACAGCACCATCGTGGCGACGACCGCCTTGGACAGGGGCAGCACGATCCGCAGCAGGATGCCGTACGTGCTCAGGCCGTCGATCTGCGCGGCCTCCTCCAGATCGGTGGGCAGGCTCTCGAAGAAGGCCTTCATCACCAGGAGGTTGAAGACGCTGATGGCGTTGGGGAGGGCGATCGCCCAGACGCTGTTCTTCAGGCCGAGGCTGGTGACCAGGACGTAGTTGGGGATCAGGCCGCCGGTGAAGAACATGGTGAACACGGCGACGCCCACGAGCACACCGCGCCCCTTGAGCTGCTTCTTGGACAGGACGTAGGCGTAACAGGTCGTCAGGACCATGGCGACGGCGGTGGCCACCACCGTGTACAGCACGGTGTTGCCGTAGTTCCGCCAGAACATCGAGTCCTGGAGCACGATCTTGTACGTGGTGAGGTTGAAGCCCTTGGGCCACAGCGTCACCTCACCGGCCCGGATCTGGCGTTCCGAGCTGAACGAGCGGGCGATGATGTTCACGAACGGGTACAGGGTGACGACCACGACCAGGGTGAGGATCACCCCGTTGACGCCCTGGAAGACCCGGTAGCCCCGCGTGGGCCGGTCGACACTCACCACAGGCTCGTCCCCACTGTGCGGCGCGAGAGCTGGTTGGCGGACACGATCAGTACCAGGCCGATGATCGCCTCGAACAGGCCGATGGCGGCGGCGTAGCTGAAGCTGTTGGACTCGACACCGGCGCGGTAGAGGTACGTCGAGACCACGTCCGCGGTCGGATACGTCAGCGGGTTGTACAGCAGCAGGACCTTCTCGAAGCCGACCGCCAGGAACGTGCCGATGTTGAGGATCAGCAGCGTGATCATGGTGGGGCGGATGCCGGGCAGGGTGACGTGCCAGATCTGCTGCCAGCGGTTGGCGCCGTCGATGCGCGCGGCCTCGTACAGGTCCTCGTCGATCGTGGTGAGCGCGGCGAGGTAGAGGATCGTGCCCCAGCCGGCGGTCTGCCAGATCTCCGAGCCGACGTAGATGGTGCGGAACCACTCGGGTTCCTGGATGAACCGGATCGGCTCGTGCCCGAGCCAGCCCAGCACATGATTGACCGGGCCGTCCGTGGCGAGCATCTGCATCGTGATGCCCGCGACGATCACGATCGACAGGAAGTGCGGAAGGTACGACACCGACTGCACGAACCGCTTCAGGGACCGCCGGCGCACCTCGTTGAGCAGCAGCGCCAGCACGATCGGGATCGGGAAGCAGAAGACGAGCGTCAGTCCGCCGAGCCACAGGGTGTTCCGGAACACCTGCCAGAAGGTGGGGTCGGTGAGGAACATGCGCACATAGCGCAGCCCCACCCACTGCTCGCCGAAGATCGAGCCGCCCGGCTCGAAGCGCCGGAAGGCGATCACGTTGCCGATCATCGGCAGATAGCGGAAGACCAGGAAGAACAGCAGCGGCAGGATCGCCAGCGAGTACAGCTGCCAGTCGCGGCGCAGCGCCCGCCGCCAGCCGGTGCGCGCGGTCTTCCGCGTACGGCGACGGGGTGCGGCTCTGGCCGGCGGTGGGTCCTGGGTGCCCGGCGGTGGGGCCGACGTGGTGGACGTGCTCATGCTCGGGCCTCCCGTGGCATGGGACGCGGAACCGAAACTTTCGAGCTCTTACCGGTAACTTCGCGGCAACTTAGGGGCAGCAGAAAGCGCTGTCAATGGGGGCTGCATGCGGGACCCTTGGGGCTGCAAGACAGTTGTGCCGCCTTGGATTCACCTCCGCGCATGGGTGGAAGAGATGAAAGGATCGGCGTGGATCGACGCGGTCACACCGGAACTTTCTGCTCAGCGACCGCAACGATCGGACCGAGCCGCCCCGTTGACGCCTGTGAGGTGCCGCCGTGCCCGCGTTCGACCTGCCATTGAAGGAGCTCGAGCACTACCGACCGGAGCCCGAAGAGCCCGCCGACTTCGACGAGTTCTGGCGGGGCACGCTGAAGGAGGCCGGGCAGACGGAGCCGGTGTCCTCGGTGCGGCCGGTCGCGTCCGGCCTACGGCTCACGGACACCTGGGACGTGACCTTCCGCGGCTTCGCCGGCGACCCGGTCCGCGCCTGGTACACCCGCCCGGCGGGGGTACGCGAGCCGCTGCCTGCGGTCGTCGAGTACGCGGGCTACGGGCGCGGGCGCGGCCTCCCGCACGAGCGGCTGACCTGGGTGAACGCCGGGTACGCGCACCTGCTGATGGACAACCGCGGCCAGGGCGACCAGTACGGCTGCGGCGGCGACACCCCGGACCCGCACGCCGGCGCGCCGGGCGGCCCGGGCCCGGCAGTACGGGGCCTGCTCGCCCCGCGGGACCACCACTACCGGCGCCTGATCACGGACGCGGTACGGGCGGTGGCGGCGGTGCGCGCGCTGCCGGGGGTGGACGGTTCACGGATCGCGGCCGTCGGGAACAGCCAGGGCGGCGGCCTCGCCCTGGCCGCCGCCGGACTGGTCCCCGACCTGGCGGCGGCACTGATCACCGCGCCGCTGCTGTGCGGCATCCGGCGCGCGCTGGACCTCACCGACGCGAGCCCGTACGGCGAGATCACCGCGTATCTGTCGGTGCGCCGGGGCGCCGAGCAGGCCGCGTACCGCACGCTCTCCTACCTGGAGGGCATCTCCTTCGCCCGGCGCGCGCAGGCCCCCGCCCACTTCGGGGTGGGCCTGCGCGACACGGTGTGCCCGCCGAGCGGGGCGTACGCGGCGTTCAACCGGTACGGGGAACTGACGGACACCGCCCCCCGCAAGGAAATCCATGCTTATCCGTACAACGGGCACGAGGGCGGGGACGCGGTGCACGTACGGCGCCAACTGGACTGGCTGGCGGGGGTGTTCGGCCGCCCAGGGCCGACGTGAACAGGTGCGGACCCGGTGAACAGGTGCGGACCCGATGAACAGGTGCGGACCCGATGAACAGGCGCGGACCCGATGAACAGGCGCGGACCCGATGAACAGGCGCGGACCCGATGAACAGGCGCGGACCCGATGAACAGGCGCGGACCCGATGAACAGGCGCGGACCCGGTGGGCGCTGCGCCACCGGGTCCGCTGAGATGAGTTTCCGTCCGGCCGTTCAGCCGACCCGGCAGGGCAGGCTCGTCGCCGTATCACCGCCCGAGCCGGAGACGACGTAGCCGAACGTCGTACTCTTCCCCGGATCCAGCGAGCCGTTCCAGTTGGCATTGTGGACCATGACGTTCTGCCCGGTGTAGGTCGCGTTGCCGCTCCACAGGCTCTCGACCTTCTGGCCGCTCGGCAGCGTCCAGTCGACCATCCAGCCGAGCATCGGGACGTCGCCGGAGTTGGTGACGGTCACCTCGGACTGGTAGCCGCCGTTCCAACTGCCGGTCGTCCTACGGGTGGCCGTGCAGGTGCCCGGCACCGGCTCGTTCGGGTTGCCCGGGTCGTGGATGCCGGTGACCTCGCCGTTTCCGCCGTCGAAGACGACGTCGGAGCAGGAGTAGAAGGTCTCCTGGCTGTCCGAGCGCTGCCAGACCATGTAGATGATGTGCCGCCCGGACTTGTCGGCCGGGAGCTTGCCGGTCCAGGAGTAGTTGGCCTCGACCGTGCCCGGACTGCCGTTGAGCGGCGGGTGGTCGACGCTCAGGAACGGCTGCGACTCCATGTCGTCCCAAGTGAGCGTCTTCTTGGGGTCGAAGCCGTCCTTGGTGATGTAGACGTAGAACCAACCCGGATGCGCGGCCCAGGCGTTGTAGGAGAAGTCGACCGTCGCGCCCGAGGTGAGGTGGGTGAGCGGCCAGTCGTCGCGGGGCGCGTTGAAGCCGGTGAAGTTGGTGTTGCCGCCGCTGCACAGCTGGCCGTCCGGTACGAAGCCGCGGGTGCGGCCGGCGCCGTCCGAGCGCAGCACCGAGAACCAGTTGTAGAACGGCGTGGTGCCGCTGACCTGCTGCGCGTTCTTGCAGGCCGGGTTGACCGGCTTGATCTCGCCGGTGTCGGTCAGACCGTCCTGCCAGCACAGGAAGGTACGGCTGCCGGGCTTCATCGGGGTGCCGTGGGCCTCCGCCTCGCCGCCTGTCGTGACGACGAGGCTGAGCGCCGGGATGGTGGCGAACAGGGCCACCAGGACGAGGAAGAGGGATCTGGCGCGGGTGGGGGCCAGTAATCGTCTCGGGGAGTCCGGGGACACCGAGGTTTTTGTCATGATCATGACAGTCCAGTCCGTTCCTTGAGGTACGGGCCGTGCGGATGCGCACGCGTGGACGCGTGTAGGGAGACGGGGGCGGGAGCGGCCACCGCGACAGGTTCCGGTCCACCTCGATGGGAGCGCTCCCACCCCTCTATCCCGGGAAGCTAGCGCTACCCGGCCCACTTGTAAACGCCCACCGCACACCCCCCGCCCCCGCCCCCCGTGGCGGCCCGCCTGCCCAAGCGGCAATTGGCAGATCTGTTCCACCCCCGCGAGGGAAAACCGCAGGTCACGCGATCGTGTCGGTGGAACAGATCTGCCAATTGCCGCCTGCTGGGAGCAGCAGGCGGGTGCGGAGGGAGCTGCCGCGGACGCGGCCGGTTCGGGACGCATACGGCAATGGGGTACGACAACGGGGTACGACGAAGGGCCGCACCCCCGCCACCGGGGATGCGGCCCTCAACCGCCCTGCCGTACCGCTTACTTGGGTTACTCGGGTTACTTGCGGATCAGGCTGCGCAGCACGTACTGCATGATGCCGCCGTTGCGGTAGTAGTCGGCCTCACCGGGGGTGTCGATGCGGACGACCGCGTCGAACTCGACGCCGGTGTCGGTGGTGACCTTGACCGTGCGCGGCGTGGTGCCGTTGTTCAGCTCTTCGACGCCGGTGAAGGAGAAGGTCTCCTCGCCGGTCAGGCCGAGGGACTCGGCGGACTGGCCCTCCGGGAACTGGAGCGGCAGAACACCCATGCCGATGAGGTTCGAGCGGTGGATGCGCTCGTACGACTCGGCGATGACGGCCTTGACGCCGAGGAGGGCCGTGCCCTTGGCCGCCCAGTCGCGGGACGAGCCGGAGCCGTACTCCTTGCCGGCCAGGACGACCAGCGGGATGCCCTGCTCGATGTAGTTGCGCGAGGCGTCGTAGATGAAGGAGACCGGCGCGCCGTCCTGGGTGAAGTCGCGGGTGTAGCCGCCTTCGGTGCCCGGCGCGATCTGGTTGCGCAGGCGGATGTTGGCGAACGTGCCGCGGATCATGACCTCGTGGTTGCCGCGGCGCGAGCCGTAGCTGTTGAAGTCGCGGCGCTCGACGCCGTGCTCCGTGAGGTACTTGCCGGCCGGGGTGTCGGCCTTGATCGCGCCGGCCGGGGAGATGTGGTCGGTGGTGACCGAGTCGCCCAGCTTGGCGAGGACGCGCGCGCCCGCGATGTCGGAGACCGGGGTGGTCTCCATCGTCATGCCCTCGAAATACGGGGGCTTGCGGACGTACGTCGACTCCGCGTCCCACTCGAAGGTGTTGCCCGTCGGGATCGGCAGCGCCTGCCACTGGGCGTCGCCGGCGAAGACGTCGGAGTAGGACTTGTTGAACATGTCCTCGCCGATGGCGTTCGCCACGACGTCGTTGACCTCGGCCTCGGACGGCCAGATGTCGGACAGGAAGACCGGCTTGCCCTCCTGGTCCGTGCCGAGCGCGTCCTTGGTGATGTCCACCTTCATGGAGCCCGCGAGGGCGTACGCGACGACCAGCGGCGGGGAGGCCAGGTAGTTCATCTTGACGTCGGGGTTGATACGGCCCTCGAAGTTCCGGTTGCCGGAGAGGACCGAGGTGACCGCGAGGTCGTGGTCGTTGACGGCCTTGGACACCTCGTCCGGCAGCGGGCCGGAGTTGCCGATGCAGGTGGTGCAGCCGTAGCCGACGAGGTTGAAGCCGACCTTGTCGAGGTACGGGGTGAGGCCCGCCTTGTCGAAGTAGTCGGTGACGACCTTCGAACCCGGGGCGAGGGTGGTCTTGACCCACGGCTTGCGGGTCAGGCCCTTCTCCACGGCCTTCTTCGCGACGAGCGCGGCGGCGACCATGACGTACGGGTTGGAGGTGTTGGTGCAGGAGGTGATGGCCGCGACGGTCACGGCACCGTGGTCCAGCGTGTAGGTCGAGCCGTCGGGGGCGGTGACGGTGACCGGGCGGGAGGGGGCGCCGTTCGGGATCGACGAGGGGGCGTCGGAGCTCGGGAAGGACTCCTTGCTCGCCTCGTACTCGTCGTTGACGTAGTTGCGGACGTCCTGCTTGAACTGCTCGGCGGCGTTCGCGAGGACGATCCGGTCCTGCGGGCGCTTCGGGCCGGCGATGGAGGGGACGACGGTGGAGAGGTCGAGCTCCAGCTTCTCCGAGAAGTCGGGCTCGGCGGCCGGGTCGAGCCAGAGGCCCTGCTCCTTGGCGTACGCCTCGACGAGCGCCAGCTGCTGCTCGCTGCGGCCGGTCAGCTTCAGGTACTTGATGGTCTCGGCGTCGATCGGGAAGATCGCGGCGGTGGAGCCGAACTCCGGCGACATGTTGCCGATGGTGGCGCGGTTGGCGAGGGAGGTGGCGGCCACGCCCTCGCCGTAGAACTCGACGAACTTGCCGACTACGCCGTGCTTGCGGAGCATCTCGGTGATGGTCAGCACCAGGTCGGTGGCGGTGGTGCCGGGCGTGAGCTCGCCGGTGAGCTTGAAGCCGACGACGCGCGGGATGAGCATCGAGACGGGCTGGCCGAGCATCGCGGCCTCGGCCTCGATGCCGCCGACGCCCCAGCCGAGGACGCCGAGGCCGTTGACCATGGTGGTGTGCGAGTCGGTGCCGACGAGCGTGTCGGGGTACGCCTGGCCGCCCCGGACCATGACCGTGCGCGCCAGGTGCTCGATGTTCACCTGGTGGACGATGCCGGTGCCGGGCGGGACGACCTTGAAGTCGTCGAAGGCGGTCTGGCCCCAGCGCAGGAACTGGTAGCGCTCGCGGTTGCGGCCGTACTCCAGCTCGACGTTCTGCGCGAAGGCCTCGTTGGTGCCGAACTTGTCGGCGATGACGGAGTGGTCGATGACCAGCTCGGCCGGGGAGAGCGGGTTGACCTTCGCCGGGTCGCCGCCGAGCTCCTTGACGGCCTCACGCATGGTGGCGAGGTCCACGACACAGGGCACGCCGGTGAAGTCCTGCATGATCACGCGGGCCGGCGTGAACTGGATCTCCTGCGACGGCTGGCCCTGCGAGTCCCAGCCGCCAAGGGCGCGGATGTGGTCGGCGGTGATGTTCGCGCCGTCCTCCGTGCGGAGCAGGTTCTCCAGCAGGACCTTCAGGCTGTAGGGGAGCCGGGCCGAGCCCTCCACCTTGTCCAGGCGGAAGATCTCGTACGACTCGTCGCCCACCTGCAGCGTGCTGCGGGCGTCGAAGCTGTTCGCCGACACGACAGTCTCCTTTATTTCTGTGCGCTTACCACCGCATCCTGCCGCCACGCCCTCTTGGCCGATCCGCTAAGGTAAGGCTAAGTTAGGCATGCCTTACTGCCAGACTGATCACGGCGGGCGGCTGCGGTACGCCTCGGCAGATATCTCGATGTCGAGATAACTCTAGTACATGGGGCCGGGTTGGTCATGCCCGGCCTCCCTGTGATGTCTCCGTGGACCGTCTCGGTCGACCCGACCTTCGTCCCAGACCGGCTCGGCGCTCTCGTAGACGGTGCCGTCGGCGCCGAAGATGAGGAAGCGGTCGAAGTCCGCGGCGAACCAACGGTCGTGGGTGACGGCCAGGACCGTGCCGGAGAAGGCGGCCAGGCCCTGCTGGAGGGCCTCGGCACTGGCCAGGTCGAGGTTGTCGGTGGGCTCATCGAGCAAAAGCAGCGTCGCGCCGGACAGTTCGAGGAGCAGGATCTGCAGCCGGGCCTGCTGGCCGCCCGACAGGGTTTCGAAGAGCTGGCTGCCGGCCGGGGCGAGTTCGTAGCGGGCGAGGGCGGCCATCGCCTCGTTCAAGGTCAGCGAGTGGTGGCTCGTCACGAGTTCGGCGGGGGTACGGCCGTGCAGGTCAGGTCGGGTGTGGGTCTGTACGAAGTGGCCGGGCACGACCCGCGCGCCCAGTCGTACCGAGCCCGTGTGCCGCAGTGAGGGCACAGCACCGTCCGCGGCCTCGGCCAGCAGTCGGAGGAAGTGGGACTTGCCCGAGCCGTTGGAGCCGAGCACGCCCACCCGCTCGCCGTACCAGATCTCGGTGTCGAACGGCCGCATCAGACCGGTCAGCTCCAGGCTGTCGCAGATGACCGCGCGTTTGCCGGTGCGGCCGCCGCGCAGCCGCATCCGCACGTTCTGCTCCTTGGGCGGGCGCTCGGGCGGGCCTGCCTCCTCGAATCTGCTCAGGCGGGTGCGGGCGGCTCGGTAGGCGGAGGCCACCGAGTCGTTGTTGGTCGCGGTCTGGCGCAGGCTGTGCACCAGGTGCTTGAGCCGGGCGTGTTCCTCGTCCCAGCGGCGGCGGCGCTCCTCCAGCCGGGCGATACGGTCCCGGCGGCCCTGGGCGTAGCTGTCGAAGCCCCCGCCGTGGACCCAGGCCCCACGCGACTCGACCGTCACGATCCGGTCGGCCGCGTTGGCCAGCAGCTGCCGGTCGTGGGAGACCAGCAGCACCGTCTTTCCGGTGGCCCGGAGCTGCTCCTCCAGCCACTGTTTGCCGGGCACGTCCAGGTAGTTGTCCGGCTCGTCAAGGAGCAGGACCTGGTCCGGGCCGCGCAGCAGGGCTTCCAGGACGGTCCGCTTCTGCTCGCCGCCCGACAGGGTGTTCACCGGCCGGTGACGGACCTCGTCATAGGACAGTCCCAAGGCCGCGGTGGCGCAGGTGTCCCAGACCACCTCCATGTCGTAACCGCCGGCATCGCTGTAGTCGGTGATCGCCTGAGCGTAGGCGAGTTGGGTCTGCTCCTCATCGCGCTCCACCAACGCCGACTCAGCCGCCACCAGCCCGGCGGCCGCCACGCGCACCCGGTCCGGTGCCACCGACAACAGCAGGTCGTGGAGGGTCCGACCGTCGCGGACACTGCCGATGAACTGCCGCATCACGCCGAGCCCGCCGGACTGGACCACCCTTCCGTCATCCGGCCGGACATCCCCGGCGATCAGCCGCAGCAGCGTGGTCTTGCCGGCGCCGTTCGGCCCGACAAGCCCCGCCTTGGACCCGTCGCCGATCCGAAAGGACACCTCGTTGAGCAGCAGCCGCCCGTCAGGCAGCAGATAGGTCAAGCGGTCCACTTCGATATGGCCCATGACGCCCCGCCTCCTCGAATGCCTCCGTCTCCGCCTCCACCGCCGACCGGACCGACGTTCTAGTGACTGGATCGTCGATCCGGTGCTCGATCAACATACTAGACTCGCCTCCGTGGACACGAGCGACGCAGGACGAGGAACAGCCGGAAACGTGTGGCTCAGGCCTTCACGGGCGCAACGCGAAACGCCCCCGCTCAGCCGGGACCGGATCGTCGCGGAAGCGGTGGCTCTGCTGGACGAGGAAGGCGTCGGGCGGCTGACCATGCGACGGCTCGCCGAGCGCCTCGGCACCGGCTCCACCACGCTGTACTGGCACGTCAAGACCAAGGACGACGTTCTCGATCTCGCCCTCGACCAGATCTTCGACGAAGTCGAGATCCCGCACGGCGGCCCATCCCGCCACTGGCGTGAGGACATCACCACCCTGATCACCAGATGGCGGTCAGCCCTCCTCGGCCATCCCTGGTCCACGACCCTGCTGGGCCGCCCGCTGATGGGCCCCAACGTCCTGGCCCGCAGCGAGTTCCTGCACGCCGCTCTGGTCACTGCCGGCTTCACCGAACCGCACCTGACCGCCGCGGCCTACGGGCTGTCCAACTACGTGATCGGCTCCGCCCTCATGCAGGGCACCTGGCAGGCCGGCGACGAAGAGCCGGCACGTAGAGCCGCCCAGGAACATCTCCAGGCCCAGCGCGATCGCTACCCGACCCTTGCCGCCCACGGCCCACTCATCGGCAACGACTGGGACACCACCTTCACACTCGGCCTCGACTACCTCCTCGACGGCATCCAGGCCAGGGCCACCGCCCCTCGGCCCGCGGGAGGGAGCTCGGGCGGACGCCCCCTTGGCTAGGGCCTGTCCGGCGGATCATGCCGCAGACGCGGGGCCTGGCACGCCCATCTGCCGCGTTGTCGTCACTCTCCCCCACGCTCGAACACACTCGCGCGGGGGCACCCCCATCGCCCCCGCTCACCTGCGTTCATCAGTCGCCGCCGATTTCCTGCGACCTGATCCGCCGGACAGGCCCTAATCTGCACGGGTGACTACCGACCTGACCCTGCTGCCGCGTGTCGCCCATCGCGGACAGGAGGTCACCGCGCCCCGGCTCCGCGACCTCCTCGCGCTGCTCGCCGGCGACTTGCGCACGGGCTGCAGCACCGAGCGGCTGGTGGAAGGGCTGTGGCCGGACGAGTTGCCGGAGCGGCCGGCGAAGGCGGTGCAGGTCCTGGTGTCCAGGGCGCGGGCGCAGTTGGGCGCCGACGTCATCGCCAGCACGCCGACCGGGTACCGGCTCACCCTCGCCGAGGATCAGGTCGACAGCTCGGCCCTGCTGCTGCACGCCGCCGCGAGCGCGGACCGGGCCAGGGCCGGGGACCACGCGGGATCGCTGGCCGCGGCCGAGGCCGGGCTCGCGCTGTGGGAGGGCACCCCTGACGAGGCCGGTGACACCGACGACCCCGTAGCCGCGTTACGCATCGAGCGCGCCCCCGTCCACCGCACGCTCGTGCGCGCGCGGGCGCTCGCTCTCGCCCGGCTGGGGCGGCACGCGGAGGCGGCCGGTCCGCTGGCCGTGGCCGCCGCGGAGCATCCGCGCGACGAGGAGGTGCTCGCCGAGCTGCTGCGGGGCGAGGCGGCGACGGCGGGCCCGTCCGCCGCGCTGGCGCGGTACGAGGCGTACCGCCGTGAGCTGCGCGACGAACTCGGCACGGATCCGGGCCGCGGGCTCAAAGCCGTACAGCAGGAGCTGCTGCGCGGCGAGGCGCCCGTGGTCAGGCACGGCGTGCCGCACGAGCCGAACCCGCTGCTGGGACGGGACGAGGACATCGCGGCGGTGGAGCGGCTGCTCGGCGCCTCCCGCGCCGTCACCGTCGTCGGCCCCGGCGGCCTCGGCAAGACCCGGCTCGCACACGCCGTCAGCCGCCTCGCCGAGCAGCGCGTGGTGCATTTCGTGCCGCTCGCCGGCGTCACCGCGGACGAGGACGTGGCCGTGGAGGTGGCCTCCGCGCTCGGGGCGGGCGAGGGCCGGCCCGGCGCCGTCAGCGGCCACGCCCCGGCCGACCCGGTAGCCGGCATCCTCGGCGTGCTGGGCTCCGGACCCGCGCTGCTGGCGCTGGACAACTGCGAGCAGGTCGTCCGCGGCGCCGCCGACCTCGTACGGGCCCTGGTCTCGTCCTCGAAGGACCTGCGGGTGCTCGCCACCAGCCGGGCCCCGCTGGGCCTCACGTCGGAGGCGGTGTACGCGCTGCCGGAGCTCGGTCTCGACACCTCGGTCGAGCTGTTCACACAGCGGGCCAGGGCCGCCCGGCCCGGCGTGGAACTGCCGCCGGACGCGGTGGCCGAACTGTGCCGCCACCTCGACGGGCTGCCGCTCGCCGTGGAGTTGGCCGCGGCGCGGGTGCGGGTGATGTCGGTGCCGGAGATAGCCCGCCGCCTCGGCGACCGGTTCGCGCTGCTGCGCGGCGGGGCACGGGACGTGCCGGAGCGCCACCGTACGCTGCACGCGGTCGTGGAGTGGAGCTGGAACCTCCTCGACGAGGAGGCCAGGGCGGCGCTGCGCCTGCTGTCCGTCTTTCCCGGCGGCTTCTCGGGCGAGGCGGCGGAGCAGGTGCTGGGCCAGGACGCGCTGCTTCTGCTGGAGCAGTTGGCCGATCAGTCGCTGCTCACCGTCGCCGACACTCCGGCCGGCGTGCGGTTCCGGATGCTGGAGACCGTACGGGAGTTCAGCGCGGCCCGGTGCGCTGAGGCGGGTGAGGAGGACGAGACCATCGGTCGGTTCCTCGCCTGGGCGCGGGACTTCGGGGTCGCGTACCACGACTGGCTCTTCGGCTCGCAGCCGCTGGCCGACTCGGAGCGGATCAGGGCCGAGCAGGACAACCTCGTGCTGGCCCTGCGGCACGCCCTGGCCCGTACGGACGGCCCCACCATCGCCGCCCTCACCGCCGTCCTCGCCGCCCTGTGGTCCATCGGTTCCAACTACCCCCGCCTCGTCGCCCTCGCCGCGGACACCGGCCCGCCGCTGTCGCACTACCACCCCGAGCCCGAATACGTCGAAGTCGCCCGCGCCGCCGCGGTGTTGTGCACGACGAGCCTGTTCATGGGCTACGGCCCGCACGTCGTACGCCAGCTCGTCACCCTCCGGCGGCTGCCCCCGGCCCCGCCGGACACGCTGCTGCGCGCCATCGCGGTGGTGCTGAGTGCGGTCCCCGAGATGCTGCCGCCCGACTACGAAGTGCTGCACAAGCTCTGCGAGAGCGAGCAGCCGCTGCTCGCCGGCATCGCGGAGTGCGTCGCCACCTACGTCTGGGAGTCGGAGCACGACATCGACCGCGCGCTCGCCTCGGCTCGGCGGATCACCGCCGCACTGGCGCCGGTCGACAACCCGTTCCTGCAAGTCATGAGCCACGCCCGGCTGAGCGAGCTGTGCTTGCTGACGGAGCAGGGCGAGGCCGCGTACGGACACCTCAAGGCGGCCCTCCAGGCGCTGCCGAGGCTCGGCGACGAGCACGTCGACCTCATCGGCGTCCGCTGGGGCCTCGTCCTCGCCTGCCTGCAGCGCGGCGACCCCGACGAGGCCGAGTACTGGCTGCGGCAGGCGGAGGGCGCCAACACCACGCAGCAGGACGACTACGGCATGGAGCTCCTCGGGCGCGCCGAGATCGCGCTCGCCCGCGGACTGACGGAGGTCGGGCTCGGCTTGTGGCGCAGCGCCGTGCAGACCCTGCCCGCAGTCGGCTCGATACACGGCGGCGACCCCTTCTTCGACCGGTGGGTGCTGCAGATCCTGTCGGTGGCGGTGACGGCGCACGCGCACGCCGGGCGTCTCGAGCTGGTCGCGGAGCCGATCGACCGGCTGCGGCAGGGGCTGCGGGCCCTGCTCTCCGGTCCGTCCGGCTCACCCATGGAGCTCCCGGTGCTCGGGACGGTGCTGCACGCGCTCGGCATGGCGGGGCTCGCGTCCGGCGACGCCACCGCCGTACGAATGATCGCATTGGCCCAACGGCTGCGGGTGATGCGCGATTTCCAGCCGACGATGTCGGCGGACCGCGCCCGGAAGGCGGCCGAGGAGGCCGACAGGGCGGCGTACGCCGACGCGGTGTCGGAGTACGCCGCCCTGGGGCGGGACGAGTTGCGGGAGGCGACCCGCGCGATCATCTCGGTTACTTCGGGTCGCGGTTGAACAGCGACGTCGACCAGCGGTAGCCGAGCACGGTCAGGCCGACGCACCAGACGATCGCGATCCACCAGTTGTTGCCGATCTCGGTGCCGAGCAGCAGTCCGCGCAGGGTCTCGATGGCCGGCGTGAACGGCTGGTACTCGGCGATGGGCTGGAACCAGCCCGGGATCGCGTCGATGGGGACGAAGGCGCTCGAGATGAGCGGGAGGAGGATCAGCGGCGTCGCCATGTTGCCGGCCGCCTCGGGGTTCGGGCTGGCCATGCCCATCCCGACCGCGATCCAGGTGAGCGCCAGGGTGAACAGCGCGATCAGTCCGAACGCCGCCAGCCACTCCAGGGCCGTGGCGTCCGTGGACCGGAAGCCGATGGCCACGGCGATGACACCGACGAGGACCAGGCTGGCGAGCACCTGCAGCACGCTGCCGACGACGTGCCCGACGAGCACGGACCCGCGGTAGACCGCCATCGTGCGGAAGCGGGCGAGGAGGCCCTCGGTCATGTCCATGGAGACGGAGATGGCGGCCCCGATCACGGTGGAGCCGACGGTCATCAGCAGGAGGCCCGGGACGAGATAGGCGATGTAGTCGGAGCGGTCGGCGCCGCCGCCACCGATGCCCGCGCTCATCGCGTCGCCGAAGATGTAGACGAAGAGCAGCAGCAGCATGATCGGCGTGAGCAGCAGGTTCAGGGTCATGGACGGGTAGCGCCGGACGTGGAGAAGGTTGCGGCGCAGCATCGTGGACGAGTCGCGCACGGCGAGGGAGAGGGCGCTCATCGGACAGACTCCTTGGGCTGGTTGGGGACGGTGCCGGTGCCGGTGAGGGCGAAGAACACGTCGTCGAGGTCGGGGGTGTGCACGGTCAGCTCGTCCGCCTCGACGCCTGCCGAGTCCAGCCAGTCGAGGATGGCGCGCAGTTCGCGCTGGCTGCCGTCGCTGGGGATCTGCAGCGACAGCGCCTCGTCGTCCCGGGTGGCCTCGCGCAGGGCGACGGCGGCGGACCGGTACGCGGCCGGGTCGGCGAACCGCAGCCGCACGTGCCCGCCCGGGACGAGCCGCTTCAGCTCGTCGGCGCTGCCCTCGGCGGCGAGCTTGCCGTCGCTCAGCACCGCGATGCGGTCGGCGAGTTCGTCGGCCTCCTCCAGGTACTGGGTGGTGAGGAAGACGGTGACGCCGCCGGAGACCAGTTCGCGGATGATCCCCCACATGTTGTGGCGGCTGCGCGGGTCGAGGCCGGTGGTGGGCTCGTCGAGGAAGATGATCCGCGGATCGCCGACCAGCGTCATGGCGATGTCGAGGCGGCGCTTCATGCCGCCGGAGTAGGTGGAGGCGGGCTTCTTCGCGGCCTCCACCAGGTCGAAGCGCTCGAGGAGTTCGGCGGCGGTGCGGCGGCCCTCGCCGCGGGAGAGGTGGTGCAGGTCCGCCATGAGGAGCATGTTCTCCTCGCCGGTGATCAGTCCGTCGACGGCGGAGAACTGCCCGGTGACGCCGATCGCGGCGCGCACGGCCTGCGGGTGGGTGGCCAGGTCGTGGCCGCCGACGTGCAGTTCGCCGGCGTCGGCGGTGATGAGGGTGGAGAGGATCTTGACGGCGGTGGTCTTGCCGGCGCCGTTCGGGCCGAGCAGGGAGAAGACCGTGCCGGCCGGCACCGCCAGGTCGATGCCGTCGAGGACCGTCTTGTCCCCGTAGGCCTTGCGCAGCCCCTTGGCCGCGATGGCGAGTGAGTGCGGGGTCGTTGTCGTCATGCCGCAGAGGTTGCGGCAGGGTGCATTCAGCGCGGTTTCACGATGGTTTCAGCGGCCCGGAACCGGGGTTGCCTCGGGTGGCCGAGCAGCCGAGGCGTCATCGATGAGAGTGCGCTCAGCGGTGGTGCCATACGAGCGTATAGCGCCAGAACAGCCGTCGTCGCAGCCGAGCGCCGGGGAGTACGTCTGCGGTGGCACGGACGATGTCGTCAAAGGTCATGTCGGCCGGGCGAGTTGGGGCCGTCATGGAGAGGGGCCGGGGCGAGCGGCGGCCCTTGTTCTTCAGCCAGCCGATGGCCGCGTTGGCCGGGACGGCGAGAGCACCGAGCAGGTGGTCCGCGGGGGTCTGAGCGCGGAACAGTCCGACGATCACCACGGTTCCTCCCGGCGCCAGATGACGGCGGATACAGGTGAGCGTCTGGGTGAACGGCAGGTGGTGGATGGTGGCGACGCACGTGATGACGTCGTAGGAGCCGGCGGGGAACTCGGCTGTCGCGTCCGCCACGGTGAAGGTCACGGGGAGCGCGGCAGGCGTCAGCTTCCGGGCCTGGGCGGTGATCGCCGGATCGGAGTCGACTCCCGTCACGGCAGCGGCGCGTCTCGCCAGAAGCCTTGCGAAGTCGCCGCTGCCGGAGCCGATGTCCAGGGCGTGGTGGAAGCGTGTCGGCAACTGCCGCAGGATCCAGCGGTGGTAGTGGGCGTTGTGATCCCAGGGGTGGGCGGCGTTGAACCGTTCGAGAGCGCGCAGGACGCGAGGCGACAGGGTCTTCATCCGGCCCACCATCTCAGTCGGGCCGTCACCGTACCCGGGGCAGGCCCGTCACGGACATCACGAGTGAGTACAGCGAGGTCGTCGCCGTGATGAACAGGCGGTTGTTCTTCGGGCCGCCGAAGGCGACGTTGGAGACCGGCTCGGGTACGCGCAGTCTTCCGATGAGGGTGCCGTCGGGGTCGTAGCAGTGCACGCCGTCGTCGAACACGGCGGCCCACAGCCGCCCTTCGTCGTCGAGGCGGATGTTGTCGAAGCCGCCGGTGTGCTCGGCGAAGACCTTGCCGTTGGCGAGGGTGCCGTCCTGACGCACGTCGAAGACGCGGATCTGTCCGGCTCTTGTGTCGGCGACGTACAACTGCCTTTCGTCCCGCGAGAAGACCAGGCCGTTCGGTCCGCCGAAACCGTCCGCGACGCGGTGCACCCCGCCGGTCACGGGGTCGATCCGATAGACGTCGCAGGTGCCGATCTCGCTCTCGGCGCGGTGTCCCTCGTAGTCGCTGGTGATCCCGAAGTCCGGGTCCGTGAACCACACCGAGCCGTCGGAGCGTACGGCCGCGTCGTTCGGGCTGTTGAGGCGCTTGCCCTCGAAGCGGTCGGCGAGCACGGTGACGCGGCCGTCGTGCTCGGTGCGGGTGACCCGGCGGTTGCCCTGCTCGCAGCTCACCAGTCGGCCCTCGCGGTCGAGCGTGTTGCCGTTGACGTACCCGGCCGGGGAGCGGAAGACGCCGATCGCGCCGGTTGCCTCGTCCCAGCGCAGCAGGCGGTCGTTGGGAATGTCGCTCCAGATCAACTGCCGCCAGGCGGGCAGGTAGAGCGGCCCCTCGGCCCAGCGGCAGTCGGCGTGCAGCCGCTCGAGCCGTGCGTCGCCGTCGGCGCACTTACGAAAGCGCTCATCCAGAACCTCGTACAGACTTTTGAGGATCTCACCAGACATGACCAACCCTTCTCCTAGTTCAGCAGAATGTCGTTCGATGTGATCATAGTGTGTCCGAACCAGATATGGTGAAGGCATGGGGATGGCGAAGGAGATCGTGGACGACATCGACAGGGCACTGATCGCGGAGCTGCAGCGCGACGCCACACAGGCCTACGCAGCACTCGGCAGGGCGGTCGGTCTGTCGGCCGGAGCGGCTCATGACCGTGTACGCAAGCTCCGTGAACGCGGTGTCATCCGCCGCACGACCGTGGATGTCGACCCGGCCGCCCTCGGGCGGGGCGTACTCGCCTTCGTCATGGTCGACTCGTCGGCCTGGATGGGGGACGCGAGCGCATCCTTCGCCGCCATCCCCGAGATCCAGGAGGCCCACGCCATCGCGGGCACCGCCTCCGTCCTCGTCAAGGTGCGCACGGCCACGACGGAGCGGTTGCAGGACGTGCTGCGACGGCTCTACGCGATCGAGGGTGTGAGTGGGACTCAGGCGACGGTCGTACTGGAGACGTTCTTCGAACGGCCGGTCCGCGCGTGAGGGGAACCGGTGGAGTTCACCCATCAGTTCACCCATTCGGGGTAACCGACAGCGAAGGGCACGCATGTCGAGCCCGGCGAAAGGAGGCACGATGCCCCTCACGTTCCGCAAGAGTTTTCGAATCCTTCCCGGAGTGCGGCTGAACATCAATCGGCGCTCCTGGTCCATCACCACCGGCGGCGGCAAGCACGGGCCGCGGCACACCCATAGCAGCACAGGGCGACGTACGACATCGGTGGATTTGCCCGGACCTTTCGGGTGGCGTCGCACGCGTACCGCCAGGCGCCGCTGACGACCCGCGTCTCACCAGGCACGATTGACGGTCCATCACCCGAATGGACCCCCCTGAGATGTGCCATCTCATATCTGAGATAGCCTCAACCTCATGGCAGACGACTACCTCGTACGCATCGGCAAGCTCATCCGTGACGCCCGGCAGCACCGGGGCTGGACACAGGCGCAGCTCGCCGAGGCGCTCGGCACCAGTCAGAGCGCCGTCAATCGCATCGAACGCGGCAACCAAAACATCAGCCTTGAGATGATCGCTCGCATCGGGGAAGCCCTGGAGAGTGAAATCGTCTCGCTGGGCTACGCGGGTCCGATGCATCTGCGGGTGGTCGGCGGTCGTCGGCTGTCCGGCGCGATCGACGTGAAGACGAGCAAGAACGCGTGCGTGGCACTGCTGTGCGCCTCGCTGCTCAACAGCGGGCGCACGGTGCTGCGCCGGGTCGCCCGGATCGAGGAGGTGTACCGCCTCCTGGAGGTGCTCAACTCCATCGGCGTCCGCTCCCGCTGGATCAACGACGGCGTCGACCTGGAGATCGTGCCGCCGGCCGAGCTGGACATGGCGGCGATCGACGCGGAGGCCGCCGTACGCACGCGGTCCATCATCATGTTCTTCGGCCCGCTGCTGCACCGCATGGACCACTTCAAGCTGCCGTACGCCGGCGGCTGCGACCTCGGCACGCGGACCATCGAACCGCACATGATCGCGCTGCGCCGGTTCGGGCTGGACATCGCGGCAACCGAGGGGCAGTACCACGCCGTGGTCGACCGGTCGGTCCGCCCCGGCCGTCCGATCGTGCTGACCGAGCGCGGCGACACGGTGACCGAGAACGCGCTGCTCGCCGCCGCCCGGCACGACGGCGTCACGGTCATCCGCAACGCCTCCTCCAACTACATGGTCCAGGACCTGTGTTTCTTCCTGGAGGCGCTGGGAGTCAAGGTCGAGGGCATCGGGACGACGACCCTCACGGTGCACGGCGTGCCCACCATCGACGTGGACGTCGACTACTCCCCCTCCGAGGACCCGGTCGAGGCGATGAGCCTGCTGGCCGCCGCCGTCGTCACCGAGTCGGAGCTGACGGTGCGCCGGGTGCCGATCGAGTTCCTGGAGATCGAGCTCGCGGTGCTGGAGGAGATGGGCCTCGACCACGACCGCACGCCCGAGTACTGGGCCGACAACGGCCGTACACGCCTGGTGGACCTCACCGTCCGGCCCTCCAAGCTGGAGGCGCCGATCGACAAGATCCACCCCATGCCGTTCCCCGGCCTGAACATCGACAACGTCCCGTTCTTCGCGGCCATCGCGGCGGTCGCCTCGGGCAAGACACTGATCCACGACTGGGTCTACGACAACCGCGCGATCTACCTGACGGACCTGAACCGCCTGGGCGGCCGCCTCCAACTCCTGGATCCGCACCGGGTGCTGGTCGAAGGACCGACGCGCTGGAGGGCCGCCGAGATGATGTGCCCGCCCGCGCTGCGGCCCGCCGTGGTCGTCCTGCTGGCGATGATGGCGGCGGAGGGCACGTCCGTGCTGCGCAATGTGTACGTCATCAACCGCGGTTACGAGGACCTCGCCGAGCGTCTCAACACGATCGGGGCGCAGATCGAGATCTTCCGGGACATCTGAATGACGGATGCCGCCACACTCCGTCTGACCTGCGTGGATGCGGGTCAGGAGGGGGTGCGGCGGCACCTCTGGGACTTCTCTGGGGATTTGGGCCAGGACCGGGCTTCTGCCGATCGTCCGGACTACGCGAAGACCGCGTCGATGGCGGAGCTGCCGCGGGCACCCGCGCGGGGCAGGAAGTGCGCGTACTTCCGGAGCGTGAACCCGGGGTCCGAGTGGCCGAGCCATCGGGCCAGGGAGACCACCGACTCGCCGGCGTCCAGTTGCTCGGAGGCGTAGAAGTGGCGCCGGACATGGTAGCCGTGCTCCCGGGAGGGCTCCCACACTCTCGTCCCGTCCAAAGCGCTCTCCGCCAGCGCTGCGACGAAGCCCAGCTCCTGGGGCAGAAACTCCCAGCGAATTCCCGGTGTACAGCACGAACAGGATCCCGCACAGCACCTTGCGACGATCCAGACGCTTAAGACCTGGACGCCGCGAATTACGCGGGACGACCGGCAGCAGCGGCTCGATGCGCGCCGCCAACTCGTCGTCGATCTCCCACGGTCCGGCAGCGGTCTTCCTCGTTGACGCTGGCTCGTACCCCCTTCAGCCAGCGTCAACGAGAACTGACACACCGTCATTCCCAGAGGTCCAGAAACCTCTTTGTGTCAGGAGTCGTAAGGCTATGGGGAGGGTGGGCACAACGGGCGGCAACCCCACGTACCCGGCCCGCCCCGGTGGGGGGGTGGGGGGGTGGGTGATCCCCTTATCCCGCCCCTTCCCGAAACCGGGGCTCGCGCCCCGGGCCCCCGGGGGGTTCGTCGCCGCGTGCGGCCCGGTGGTGGGGTTGTGCCCACCCACAGCCCCTCGCGGGGCTGCGAGTGCCCAGATCAGCTCGTACTCGGCGCGGAACGGCGCCTCGCGCAGCAGCCGTACGCCCGCCTCACGCTCGAGGGTCCATCGCCTCGCACACCTGCCGCGCCCGCAGCGGGGCGTCGGCCGCGGCGAACATCGCCATGATCTGCTGGCGACGGCCATGGCCTTCCTTCACTCGCAGGGCGGGCTGGTGCCGACGCCGGGGCAGTGTCGGCACCAGCCCGCAACGCGGTTCGTTCAGACGCTGAGTGCCGCTCGGATCGAGCGCTGCACCTGGGGGGAGTAGGGGGCGGGAGCAACGGTCGCGCGGACGGTCGTCTGCTCGTGGCGTTCGACCTGAGGCTTACGCGAACCTCCGTTGGGCTCGCCCCAGGTGATGGTCACCTCGGTACCAGGAGTCGCGTGCTCCGGGCAGAGCATGGCCAGCGACAGCATCTCGCCGATGGGGTTCACATAGCCGGCGTGGCACGAGACTCCGGCCGTCGAGCCGTCGGCTCCGGTCACCGTGTCGAACTGGTTCCAGGCGTAGTACGCGACCGGGAAGTCCAGCGACTTGTAGCGCGGGCCCTCGCCGAACTGGGAGCCGAGGATCCGCATCACATCCTCCCGGTCCCACACCAGGGCCACCTTCTGGCGGCGCTGCTCGGGGCGGATCGCTTCGAGCGCCTCGCGGCCGATGAAGTCGTGGTCGAACTTGACGACCCGGCCGTAGCCGAGGTCGTACGGCGTGACGTAGTAGTCGGTGATGTCCGCCGAGTAGAAGCTGCCGCCGAGTTGGGTGCTGGCCTCCCAGGTGTCGGCCGGCAGCCATTCGCGGTAGTCGCGGAGCTCGTCACCGCTGAAGATGCCCGGCACCGGGTAGGGCATCCAGGCACCCGACATCGGCGTGCTGAAGTAGGCCTGGGTGCCGACGGGCACGATCCCGTACGGCTCGCCCGCCTCGAGCAGGCGATCGCGCACCTTCTTCTCCGCCTCGAACGGCCCGGACAGTTCGACCCCCTGGTTGCCGGCCATTCCGTGACGCAGCACCAGAACGTCGACCCCCGCGATCTTCACCCGGACGGTGCGGAAGAACCCCAGGTCGGGCACGTCGCCGTCGATCGCCGCGGCGAAGGTCTTTCCGGCGGTGGGTCCGTCGAGCTGGAACCGGAAGTTGACGCGACGCCCGGTCGGGTTCGCGGTGGAGTGGTTGTCACGGGTGATCTTGACGTCGTACCCGCCGGTCTCGGCCTGGTACTGCACCCAGTTGAGCACCGGCATACCGCTGACGAGCTCGTACGTCTCCTCGCCGATGCGGTAGGCGATGGAGTCGCCGATCACATGGCCGGACGGCGTACACGCGACGAACTGCTTCGCGCGGTCGAGGGTGAAATTGCCGAAGGTGTTGACACCGACCCGTTCCAGCAGCCGTAGGGCGTCGGGTCCTTCGACGAAGAGCTCGGGCATGTGATGGGACTGGTGGAACAGCGCGGTGGTCTCGGCCCAGGCCCTCTGCTCGTCGCGCCAGTTGGTGAAGGCAGGCGGAATCAGCGCGCCGGTCTTGGCGACTCCGGCCCGGCTGAAGTGGGGAGCAGCGCATTCGTTGTAGAAGTACTCGACGAGGTCGGGGGTCTCGTCGATGAGGGCCTGGAGCGAACGTGCCGGCCGGTCGGTCATGGTGGTGCCTTTCCGTACGTCGACGATATGGATGCCGCTGTCAGAGCACGACGGTGTGGTTGTGATGGCGGATGACGCGGTCCTGGCAGTGCCAGAGCACGGCTCGTGCGAGGACCTGGCGTTCGACATCGGCGCCGCGACGGGTCAGCTCGGCGACGCTCTCCGCGTGCGAGACCCGGACGACGTCCTGTTCGATGATCGGGCCCTCGTCGAGGTCCTCGGTGACGTAGTGCGCGGTGGCGCCGATCAGCTTCACACCACGCTCCTTGGCCTTGCGGTAGGGCCCGGCGCCGATGAACGCGGGCAGGAACGAATGGTGAATGTTGATCACCGGTACGCCGACGTCGTTCAGGAAGTCCCCCGACAGAACACGCATGTAACGGGCCAGTACGACGAGATCGACGTTGCCGACGAGCAGGTCGGCCATCTCCTTTTCCGGGCCCTCTCGGTCCGCTCCGGCGCTGGGAACATGGAAGAAGGGGATGCCGAAGAACCGGACGTGGTCGGCCACGTCGGGGTGGTTGGAGATCACCGCCGGTACCGTGATCGGCAGTTCGCCCCGACGCTGTCGCCACAGCAGTTCGAGCAGACAGTGGTCGGACTTCGACGCCAGGATGCCCACGCGCAGCGGCGTCGAGAGATCGCGGAGCCGCCAGGTGAGCCCCAGCCCGTCGCGTACGACGCGGTCCAGCCCGGCTTCCAGCTCGGCCAAGGCCGCCGACAAGCCGGGCAGGTGGAAAACGGTGCGCTGGAAGAACGCGCCGCCGGCGGGATTGTCGCTGTGCTGGCCGAGGGTCACGATGTTGGCGCCGCGATCACGGAGCACATCGGCGACGGCGGCCACGATACCGGGGCGGTCGGGGCCGTGCACGATCAGCGAGGCATGGTCGGGCAGCAGACCGAGTGACTCCACCGCGCCCGAAGCGTTGGTGTGGATCATCGGATTCGCTCTTTCCTGGCCGAGACCCACGCAGCCGTCGCGGCCGGGTGGCCGAAGGTGTAGAAGTGCACGAGAACCGGGCCGTGGTCGGGGGTGAGCCGTCCGGCGAGGCTGTCGATGAATCGGTCGGGGCCCGCCGAACCGACGAGACGGGTCAGCGAGATGCCGTACTTGCCGACGATTCCCGCCGACGACTTCACCCCGAACCGGCGGGCGTAGCCCAACAGACGCTGAATGCTTGCCGGGCCGGGCACGCCGACGCGGATCGGCACGGTGATGCCTCGCCCCCGGACGAGTTCGATCCACTGGATCACCGTCTCGGAGTTGAAGCCGAACTGGGTGGTCACCGACACCTGCATCGACTGCTCGGTCGCTGCCGCGATCTTGTGTTCCAAGGCATCCCACAAGGCCGAGTCGTCGATGTGAGGGTGCCCCTCCGGGTAACCCGTGATGCCGACGTGACGGACGCCGTACTCCTGCAACAGGCCCGTCCGGATCAGGGCGAGCGCGTCGCCATACGGGCCATGTGGCTCCGCGGGATCGCCGCCGATCACGAACACCTCCTCGTTGGCTCCGACCTCACGCAGCGCGCTCAGGAACTGGCGCAGCTCGGCCTCGCCGGTGATGCGCCGAGCCGCGAGGTGGGGAACTGGACGGAATCCGTGTCCCCGAGCCGCACGGCACGCCTCGATGCGGACCGAGAGCGACTCGTTGCCGAGATAGGTGACGTTGACGGCTGTTCCCGGGTTGAAGTGTGCGGCGACCTCTCCCAGGGCGGCCACGTCCTTGCCCGTGATTTCGATGGAATGGTCTGCGATCACCGCGGTTCCCCTGGTTCCCGTTGCCGCTGTCATGGCGGTTCCTCTCAGATGGCTGGTGCGGGGTGGATGAAGGAACGCCGGTCACCGGCGCGTGGCTGCTGGCCGGCCGTTTCTTCACGGATGCGGCGGTGAGTGAGACAGGGCGCGACAGCCGTGGAAGGCCGTGCGGGACTGCCCGTCGCGACCGAGCTCGCGGTGGCAGCGAGCGTGCCGTTTCGCGGCTGTCGTGCGTCGGGTGCGGGGCGGATGGCTGACACAAATACTCCCTACGAGGGTGAGTGCGCGCACAGAGGCGTAGCCGGGGAGCCCATGGTCTAATCGTAAACTGAACCGTATAGTAAATGAAATATCCCGCGGCGAGGACGTCAAGCCTTGGGGGTGGGTTGCCGGTGGTGCTCGGTGGAGAGGGCGACGGCAACTCGCGTAGGGTGAGTGCCGTGAGAGGCGAAGGCCAGCGGGCGCGACGAGGTCGAGCGCGCGATCACTCCAAGGATCAAGCTGTCCTCGAGGCGACGATCAAAGTGCTGGCGTCCGAGGGTCTTGCCGGGCTGTCGATGGATCGCGTCGCCGCCGTTTCAGGTGTCTCCAAGGTCACTGTCTACACGCGTTGGGCCAGCAAGGACGCAATGATCGGCGCGGCGCTGGCGTACCTCCGAGTCGGCCATGTTCCGGAGGGCACTGGGTGTGTTCGGGACGACCTGGTAGCGCACTTGCGCGCCATGCGCCAGCAGTACTACGAAAGCGGTGGTATGGCGCTCCTGGGCAACTGCCTGGCTGACGAGCCGAGTTCGGGAGAGCTGCTCGCCCGAATCCGGGAGAGCACGCTGCTGCCGCGCCGCTCTCATTTCGCCGAGGTGCTCCGGGCCGGTGTCGAGCGGGGCGAGCTGCGAGCGGATACCGATGTCGAACGGGCAACGAGCCTCGTGGTCGGATCCCTGTACGCGGATCACGTCGCGGGCCGGCCGATGGGCCCGGACTGGGAGGAATCGGTGGTGGACGATCTCCTCCGAGGGCTGAGGGCGTAGCTGCCGCCTAGTAGGACTCCGTCAGGTCTGTATCGCGGTCCTGTTTGGGGGCGTGTGCAGGGTGTGGATGCACATCAAGTGAACCTGGCTCGGGCGAAGCTGGCGTTATTCGTAGCCGACGTGTTCGCGTCGGTGCCGCGCAGGACCAGCGGGCGAAGGTGACTGCTGTCTGCGGGGACTGATACCGGACGGGCGACGTAAGTCGATCCAGCCGATGGCGGAGCGGCTGCCGGACGGCAACGAGCAGAACCTGCAGCAGTTCGTGAACCAGTCGACCTGGGATCCGGTAGCGGTGCGGCGGCGGATCGCGGAGCGGATGGTGCCGCAGATCGGCCCGGATGCCTGAGCGGTCGATGACGTGTCGTTCCCCAAGGACGGCCGGATGTCGGTGGCGGTCGCGCACCAGTACTGCGGAGCGCTGGGCAAGCAGGCCAACTGCCAGCGTGCACGCACTGAACTGGTCCGCCTGGCAAAGATCCGCTGGCGCATCGAGCACGAACCGGGAACTCAAGCACGGCCTCGGCCTGGACCACTCACCCTCTACCAGATCCTCGACACCATCCAGGACCTGCTGAACTGCTGGACCGGCACCTGCGCCACCTGCCATCGCCCCCTGCCCAGAACATCCACCACCAGGCAGAACCCCAAGAGCCAGAGCAACCTAACGGAGTCCCAATAGCCGTCACTGCATGAACGACCACCGAGCTTGCCGCGGACGCCCACGTCCGGGGTCCACCCCAACCGGCGGGAGATCCCCGGGCCGCTGGTGACGACTGACGGGACAACCGCCGCCAGCGGCACCGACCCGGAACGCACCACCACCGACAACGCGGCGACGACCCGCCCCTCGGCGTCCATGATCCGCGTCGCAACCGAGTCCGCGCCCTCGGTCAGCTCCTCACGCACGATCGCCGTCCCCGTTCGCCGGCACTCGCCGAGTTCACGGCGGAGCTGTGCAGGATCGGTGACCGTCTGCGGAGTGAACGGGTCGAGCCCGCGCTCCACCACGGCGTCGAACAGCGTCCCGTCGGTGTGGGCCAGCAGCACCTTGCCCACCGCCGAGCTATGAAGCGGTAGCCCCCCGCCCACCTGCGACACCAGGCCCACCGCGTCCGGCTTGGACAGCCGCTCCAGGATCACCGCCTCGGATCCCGCGAGAACCGCGAGCTGCACGTGCTGCTGCAGGGCGATGTAAAGGTCCTCCATGGACGGCATGGCCACCGTGCGCAACGGCTCCGTCAGCGGCGCCAGCGTGCCCAACTGCCACAGCCGTGTCCCCACGGTGAGCACACCGTCGACTGCCCGATCGAGGGCGCCCGCGGCCATCAGCTCGATAGCCAACCGGCGCACCGTGGCATCGGGCAGGCCCGTCCTACGGGCAAGCCCGGCGAAGGTGAGCCGAGTGTGACCCGGCCCGAACGCGAACAGAACCTGCAGAAGCCGGGAGCTGACACTGCGCCCCGGTTCGCTGGTCGTCGGCACGGGACGGTTATAGCCGGTGAACGAACACCTGCCTAGGGTTCGTTTCATTCATCGAGAGCCGCGGTTGCCTGGTAGACCGAGCCGGCGAAGGATCGCCCCATGCTCACATCATCTGCTGGCACTCTCCGTGTCGCCATCGTCGGGGGTGGTATCGGTGGCCTCGCCGCGGCCGCCTTGCTGCACCGCGTGGGCCTGCCGAGCGCCGTCGATGAGCAGGCCCCGGAGCTGAAGGAGGTGGGCGCCGGGCTGGTGCCGGCACCGAAGGGTGTCAGGACCGCGTGGCCCGCCACGGCAACACGACCGTCGTCTTCTGAGACCCAGTGATCGACGGCGCGGTGGTCGAGGCGGTGGCCGGCCGGGCCCCGGGCGCCGTTCGTTGAATGAACAGGTTCATTGCACCATGGCAACACGGACGTAATCATCTGTTGTTGCCGCAACTCAGTTCCATGAGCAATGCGAGCCCGAACAGGTTCGAATGAGCGCTTGAATAAAATCGCCAAGGAGGAGGCAACAATGACTGTCAGCCCCGCTTCACCAGGACTCAGCGACTCCGATCTCGGTAGCCTGGTTGAGCCGGAACGCGTTCACCGCCGGGTGTATGCAGACCCCGATGTCTTCGAACTGGAAATGGATCGTATCTTCGGTCGGACCTGGATCTATGTGGGGCACGACAGCCAGGTGCCGCAGCCGGGCGACTACTTCACGACGCAGGTTGGGCGCCAGCCGGTCGTCATGACGCGCCATACCGACGATCAAATCTATGTGCTCGAGAATCGCTGCCCGCACAAGGGTGCGCTGGTGTGTCCGGAACGGTCCGGCCACGCGGATCGGTTCATGTGCATGTATCACGGCTGGCGGTTCAGCGGCGACGGCTCGCTCAGGTCCGTGCCTGTGCGCTCCGGTTATGAGGGCTCATCCTTCGACCCGAACAATCCCGCAAATGGTATGAAGCGCCTGCCGCGCGTCGAGAACTATCGCGGATTCGTGTTCGCCTCGCTCGTCGCGGATGGGCCCGATCTCAGGACCTGGGCCGGCGAAGGACTTCGTAGTTTCGACAGTATGGTCGACCGTGCTCCGGATGGTGCTGTTGAGGTCATCGGCGATTGCTACCGAACCGTGCAGAACAGCAACTGGAAAATCTTTGTCGATAATATGAGCGACGGCATGCACACGTCTTTCGTGCATCACCAGTCGGCGCGGGCGGCGAAGCGGAGCCTTGAAAAGTTCAAGGTCAATTCCGCCGGTGGCCTGGAAGTGGCGGCGTTGCTTGCCGGTCAACCCGACCAGATGGCGAAGATTGACCTGGTGGCGCATCCGAATGGGCACTTCGATATGAAGGCCTTCGCTCCTGACCCGACGGGCCCTGATGGAGAAAAATACAAGGCGTCGCTGATCGCGCGCCACGGCAAGGAGGGCGCCGAGGCGATCCTTCAGCGAAACTTCCATAACGCCTTGATTTTCCCGACTGTCATCCTGCAGTCGTCGCTTCAGCAACTCCGCGCTATTCGTCCGCTCAGCGTCGACAAAACGTTGCTGGAGATCTGGATCTTCCGCCTCAAAGGGGCGCCGGACAGTTTCACGAGTCGGGCCATCACAGCCGCCAACACCGCGAACTCGCCGTCGAACATCGTCGCGGCCGACGACTTCGAGTCCTATTACCGGTGTCATGCCGGGCTGGTAGGTCCCGAGTCGGAATGGGTGCTCTTGAGCCGAGAGGCGAATCGCGATGTGCCGGTCGGCACAAGCCTGCAGGGGCTTACTGGAAACTCGGAAGTCTGCATGCGCAACATGTACCAGGCCTGGCGCGAGTGCATGACGGCGCAGTGAGCAGCGTCATCGACATCGGGAGGATCGAAGCATGCTAAACACCACAAAGACGTCGGCGCTCCGACTCAGTCGCAGCGAAGCCGAGGATTTCCTCTTCCAGCAGGCGGAATACATCGACAGCCGCGATTACGCGCCTTGGATCGATTTGTTCTTGCCCGATGGCGCCTATTGGATCCCGGCGCGGCCTGGCGATACCGACCCCAAAGCGCAACTATCGTACATGTACGATGACGTGCCGTTCATGGTGGCGCGTTGCGAACGGTTGATGGATTTCGGCACCGCCGGGCAGCAGCCAATCACGCGAAGCAGTCACATTGTCGGCAACGTGCGTATCGGTGACACGACAAGCGATGGAGAGCTCGTCGTTCACTCGCGTTTCCAGGTGACGCAGTTCCGGCGCGACGTTGTGACGTCGTTCGCGGGCGCATATACGCACCACCTCGTGGGGACTCCAGAGGGTGTCAAAATCCGCCTACAACGCGTGGACCTCATCGATTGCGACGGCATCCACGACTACATCCTGCAAGTTTACGTCTGACCGGGGCCCCGAAAATGGGACCAGCGCTCACCGGCCGACCGGGACGCAACGCTTGCAGATCGATTCAGGGAGGGAACAAATGACCGTGATTCGCAAACAGGTGGAGGCCGAGGACGGGAAGTTCGAGGCGTATCTTGCCGCGACCGAGACAGGAAGGGGGCCAGGTGTGGTCATGGTCTCGTCCATTTTCGGCATCGATCAGGACTTGACGAACATGCTCGACGACCTCGCCAACCGGGACTGCGTCGCGCTTGCGCCGAATTTCTTCTGGCGCGATCAGGATTCGGGCGTGCTGGCCCTGCCGGAGACGCAACGCGCGATTGACCGCGCCATGCGAAACGACTTCACAAAGACGCTGAGCGATCTCAGGCGTGGCATCGCAGAGGTTCGCAGCCATCCCAACTGCAACGGCAAGATCGCAGTATTCGGCTTTTGCTTTGGCGGCCCCTTCGCATGGCGGGCAGCATGCGATGGGCTCGGCATCGACGCCGCCGTGTCGTTCCATGGCACCTACGTGTCGAAAGCCATGCGGCCCGGCGACCAACCGAAATGCCCAGTATCGTTCCATTACGGCGACAAGGATGACTTTGCACCGCCGGAGGAGCTCGAAACGGTACAGAAAGCGGCAGACGCCACCGGCAGCGAATTCGTGATCCACCCGGGCGCAGGGCACGCCTTCACGATGCCCCTCAATCCGCATCACTATCATGCGGAAGCTTCGAGAAAATCTTGGGACCGTGCGCTGCAGATGCTCGATGCGCTGCGTACCTAGAGCATTTCCCGATCAGCCGGAATGCTTTCATGCTTAGCCACGGAAGTGACGGGACGTCGGCGGGTCCTGCAGGCAGCCAGATCCTGTTGGGACAACCCGCCGGCGTCCGCAACGTCGTCAGCTGACCGTCTTTCCGCCCGCCGCTCCACCGTTTGGAAGAAGTGAACGGCGCCGATCCTTCTTGAACTCGCAGGAGCATGCCATGTCCACTTCTGCAGCGCCAGCGGCTGTCGCTCAGAAACGCAATGCACGTACCGCGGCCACCTCTGGATTCTTCGGTACCGCATTGGAGTACTACGACTTCTTCCTCTACGCGACCGCCGCCTCACTGTTTTTCGGCCGACTTTTCTTCCCCCACCCCGCGCAGGGCACCCTGCTCGCGCTGAGCAGCCTCGGTGTCGCCTACGTCGCTCGTCCGTTCGGTGCGGTGCTGTGGGGGCACCTCGGGGACCGGTTCGGCCGCAAGAAGATCATGATCGCGATCCTGCTCACGATGGGGATCGCCACCTTTCTGGTGGGATGTATTCCGAGCTATGCGACGATCGGCCCGGCAGCTCCGGTCATCCTCGTCCTGCTTCGCGTGCTCCAGGGGTTGTCCGCGGGTGGCGAGCAGGCAGGGTCCGCCCTGCTGGCCTTCGAACACGCGCCCGAGGGCAAGCGTGCTTTCTACACCAGTTGGACGCACAGCGGGACGCAGTTCGGGAACTTCCTCGCGAGCGTGGTGTTCCTGCCGCTGACCGCGTTCCTGCCGGACGATGCCATGCTCGCTTGGGGATGGCGGATCCCGTTCTGGCTGAGCGCCCTGGTCATCGCGTTCACGTTCGTGCTTCGTCGTCGGCTGGCCGAACCCGAGACCTACCAGGAGCTGAAGCAAGAAGGGCCGGTCACCAAGGTCCCGCTCGTCGAGGTGCTCCGCGGCCACTGGCGCGCCGTGCTCCGGGTCGCCGTGGCCGGGCTCTGCCTCGCGCCCACCCCCCTGGTGTACGTCTTCGGCCTGAGCTATGCCACCACCGGGATCGGGCTCAGCCGGTCGCCGATGCTGGGCTTGATCGCGGGCGCCAGTCTCACCTTGATCGCCACCCAACCACTGTTCGCGATGCTGTCCGACCGCATGGGCCGCAAACCCGTGTTCGTGACCGGCGCCGTAGGCTGCGCGGCGCTGACCCCGGTATGGCTCCATGCCGTCCATACGGGCAACTGGACGCTGATCTACCTGGCCGGCTTCGCCATCATGGGTGTCTTCTTCGCCATGCAGAGCGGCGTCGTCCTCGCCACCTTCCTGGAGATGTTCCCGACGCACATCCGGTTCACCGGCATGGCGGTCAGCTTCATGCTGGGCGTTGTCGGCACCGGTTTCCTCCCGGCCATCGCCCAGTCGTTCGTCCAGAACGACCCCAACAACTGGCCGCCGGTCGCCTGGCTGTTCGTGGCAATCATCCTCGCTGCCGGTGTGGCCGTACTGACTGGGCCGGAGAACCACCGGGTTCCCACGGGCGAGCTGGGACTCACCCGAGCCAGGAGGACAGTTCCCACGACCGGCGATGCGGCGACGCCGGAGGTGTCCGGCCTGAACTCCGCACCCTGATTCGTGACAACTATTACGTGACCAGTGAAAGCTACCTAGTGCGCCGCGCTCCGAGCGTGGACTCATCGAGGAGGACGACATGATGGGGAACGTCTTCACCAGAGGGCTCGGTGAGGTCGACAAGGAGCTCGCCGCCGCGGAGGTGATCACATGGTGACCATCTTCCGGGAGGTCGTGTACGCGCAGCCACTCGGGTTCCGTCCCCTCGCCCTGGACCTTTACGTCCCAGCCGAGCCGGTCGCCCTGTGCCTCTACCTGCATGGCGGTGGCTGGCGCATCGGCAGCCGCGCCGACGGCCTCGAAGTCGGCCCGAACGTCCCCAGGTCGCCCTGGCAGCAGCCGTCCTTCTTCGAGCGGATCGCGCAACTGGGCCTGGCCGTGGCGAGCGTGGAGTACCGGCTGAGCGGGGAAGCCCGCTTCCCGGCACAACTGGAGGACGTGGAAAGCGCGGCCCACTACCTCGCTGAGCACCGAGGCGACTTCGGGATCTCGACCGACGCCCGGGTGTGCTGGGGAGGCTCCGCGGGAGGGCACCTGGCGGCGCTGCACGCGCTGACCACCTCGCTGCCGGTGTCCGCGGCCGTCTGCTGGTACCCGGTGACCGACCTGGTCGCCCTACTGGCGGACATCGACGATGCCGGCGGACAGGCCGACCGGAGCCGGGAGTCCCGGGAGGCCCGGCTGCTGGGCGCGACCGCGGACGAGCGGCCGGAAACGGCTCGCGCCGCCAGCCCCGTCCACGCCGTACGGCCGGGCGCTCCGCCCTTCCTGCTCCTGCACGGCGACAAGGACACGGCCGTTCCGCTCCGGCAGAGCCACCGGCTGGCCGAGGCGCTGCGAGCTGTGGGAGGCCACGCCGTAGTCGAGGAGGTCCCCGGCGCGACCCATATCTTCCCCGAACTCGACGACGCGGCGTTGCAGGGGCTCCTCGAACGATCGGCGCGCTTCCTCCTCGCAGCGGCGACGGGCGAGAAGGGCGCCGCGGCTCGCGGACATGGTGCGCCGGGGTAACCCCGTGCACCACCGCGGTCAGGGCGGATGGCCGCTTGCGATAGGACTCTCCGGCACGGTCCCCGACTCCATACACCACAAACGCCGGCGCATGCCCGTGAAGGCCAAGTCGCGGTCGTGAACCAGCACCATCGGACGACACAGAGGAGCAAGGCGTGATGAAGGTCGCGGAGGCAGTCGGGCGGACGCTGGGACACCTGGGCGTGCGTCAGGTGTTCGGAGTGGTGGGCAGCGGGAACTTCCACGTCACCAACGCCCTGATCGCAACGGGGGCCCGGTTCGTAGCGACCCGCCACGAACACGGCGCGGCGGTGATGGCCGACGCCTACTCACGGGCCACGGGAGAGGTCAGCGTGGCCAGCTTCCACCAGGGCTGCGGGCTCACCAACGCCCTGACCGGCATCACCGAAGCAGCCAAGAGCCGCACACCCCTCCTGGTCGTCACCGGAGACACATCTCCCACGCAGTCCAACTCGAACTTCTGGATCGAACAGGAGCTCCTGGTCCGGGGCGTCGGCGCCACCTCCGAACGCGTCCACAGCGCACAGACCGCGGTGGCCGACGCCGCACGGGCCTACTCCCGAGCCCTGCTGGAGCGGCGCACCGTGGTCCTGCACCTCGCGCTCGACGTGCAGAAGCAGGAACTCGACTGGTCTCCCGATGTCGTCCCCCCGGTCCCCGAACGGGAACTGCCCACCGCCTCACCCGGTGGGGTGCGGCGCCTGGCCGACCTGCTGGCCCAGGCCGAGCGGCCGGTGCTGGTCGCCGGCCGCGGCGCGCTCGACGCCCGGACCGAGCTCGAGGAGCTCGCCGAGGCCGCCGGGGCCCTGCTCACCACCTCGGCCGTCGCGCGGGGCCTGTTCGCCGGCAACACCTGGTACCTCGACGTGATGGGCGGCTTCGCCACCCCCACCGCCTCGGACCTGATCTCCGACGCCGACCTCCTCGTGTCCTTCGGTGCCGGCCTCAACCAGTGGACCACCCGCGCCGGTGAGCTCGTCGGCAACACCACCACCGTGGCGCAGGTCGACCTCGACCTCGACGCCATCGGCCGACACCGCCGCGTCGACCTCGGTATTCAGGGCGACTGCGCCTCGACGGCACTGGCGGTCACGAAGGAGCTGGCCGACCGCGGCGCCACGAGGCCGCGGTATCGCTCCCCGGCCGTGGCCGACCGGATCAAGACCGGGCGGCGCTGGCAGGACGAGCCCTACGACGACACCTCAACCGACGCGCCCGCCGACGAGCGCATCGACCCCCGCACCCTCACCATCGCCCTGGACCGGCTGCTCCCCCGCGAGCGCGTCATCGTCCCCGACGGCGGCAATTTCAACTGCTACCCCGCCATGTTCTTCGAGGTCCCCGACAACCGCGGCTACTGCCTGCCACTGGCCTTCCAATCCATCGGCATGGCACTCGCGGCAGCCATCGGCACGGCGATCGCCACACCCGACCGGCTCACCGTCGCCGGCATCGGCGACGGCGGGTTCATGATGTGCCTGACCGAACTCGACACCGCCGTGCGCCTCGCGCTCCCGCTCGTGGTCGTCGTCTACGACGACGCGGCCTACGGCGCCGAGGTTCACCACTTCCCCGACTACCCCTCGGACACCGTCGTCTTCCCCGACACCGACCTCGCCGCGATCGCCCGCGGCTTCGGCTGCACCAGCGTCACCGTACGCACCGTCGACGACCTCGACCAGGTACGGGACTGGCTCTCCGGGCCACGGACCTCCCCGCTCGTCATCGACGCCAAGATCACCAGCTTCCCGTCATGGGTGCTGGCGCACTCCTTCACCGACGAGTCATGACCCGCTTGCGCCGCACCGGTCCTGCACCGCGTCGGCGGCCGGTTCTCACTGCACCCCACAGGTGTGGGCGAGTGCCGCCCGCCTTCGCTCCACAGAAGGTTCAGGAGAAGGTGCTGGCCACCTATGAGATCCTTCACGCCGCTGACGGTCGCCTCTCCCGTCGAACTGCGCCGGATTCTCGCTGACGCCCGGACACGCGGCTTCGCCGTCAACGATCGTCAGTTGACGTGCTCCCTGGCCTAAAGTCCAGGGAGCACGTCAAACTCTCCGCGTGGAGCGCGCGGGGTCGCTGAGCTTCCACGACCGCCGATCAAGTGATGAGCGCCGGGCGCGACTTCGGCATGTGGCTGCCACGGGCGACCACATCGCCCATCCAGCAGCCCAGCCGTACCACCCGGACATGGAAATCTCGGACGCCTACGCCATCCAGCAGGTGTGGGCGGCCAAGGGGGTCGCGGCAGGTGCGCGGCTCGTCGGTCACAAGATGGGGTTGACGTCGCGAGCGATGCAGTTGGACTGACAGTTTCGACTACCCAGCGAAATCATTCAGCAACTCATTGAAGCGGCCTGGTTCCTCGATGAAGGGCGCATGCCCGCTATCGGCGAAGATCTCAACGCGAACGTCGGGAACCTTCTCCCTGAACACGTCAGCGTTGACGACGGGAACGAGCGCGTCGTGCTCGCCGTGGATGATCAGTGTGGGCAAGGCGATGTGCGGGAGCAGGTCAAACATGTTCTGGTTCAGACCATCCCAGAGCGCCGCCGCGGCTCCCTCGGCAGGTGCGGTCTTGAGTGTTTCCTTGGCGAGCATGTGGAACTCGCCCTCGGGAGGAAGCCGGTGAAACCACTGCCGCATGGCCGCCGGCGCCACGGTGGCGAAGTCCTGCTCCAAGGCGGTCCGCAAGGCATCACCGGCTGCGACGTCACCGATACCGTTCGTCCAGCCAGCGCGGTTGACGGGCGATGGGCTGCTGCCGATAAGGCAAATTTTGCGAATCCGGTCGGACCCGAAGAGGTCCAGGTAACTGAGCAGCGTCGTGGCGCCGAGCGACCATCCCACGGGCACGACGTCGTACAGGCCAAGAGCTGTGAGAATGTCGTGCGCGTCGTGCGCGAGCCGTCCCACGCGCTGTCCCCGTCGGGTCTTCTCGGACTCGCCCTGCCCGCGCGGGTCGTAGACGATCACCCGAAACCGATCGGACAGCGCGTCCAACTGACGGTCGAAGAAGCGGGTCGTACATGTGAAACCCGGGATGAAGACGATCGGTCTCCCGCGCCCCTTCTCCCGGTAATGCAGCTCAACACCGTCACTTGCGGTCAAGATCGGCATTGTTACCGTCCCCATATGAGTGGTTGGCCGAGCGACGCACGACGCAGTGGCAGTGGCAGTGGCAGTGCCATGAACACATGCTGCATGGCCTCTATCAGCGGCGGAACGGGTACGTCCGTTGAATGACTGGCCCCGGTGAGTCCCCCGGCCGGGAGGCCTCCGGATCCGCCGGCAGTGTCAGTGCCGCCGCGTCCGAGCCGGCGCCCGGCTCGCTCAGGGCGAAGGCGGCCACCGCCGTGCCGTCGGCCGCGCGGGGCAGCCGGCGGTCCCGTTGGGCGGGGGTGCCGTGGGCGTGCACCGGATGGGCACCCAGACCCTGGAGGGCGAGGGCGGTCTCAGCCTCGGTGCAGCAGTACGCGAGGGACTCGCGCATCAGACACAGGTCGACGGCTCCGGAGGTGAACAGGCGGGCCAGCAGGCCGAGTTGACCGAGTTCCGCGACGAGCGGACGGTTGACGCGGCCCGGTTCGCCCTTGTCGGCGAGGGGGCGGGGCCGCTGGGCGGCCTGGGTGCGCAACTCGGCACACCAGGCGGTGCCGGATCGAGCGAGAATGCGGGCATGGCCGGTCCTCCCTCCGCAGAGCCGTGGCGGCCCCCACCCCGGCGGTATCGCGCAGCATTGACTGTCGTCACCGACACGATACGCTCGTTGTGCGAGCCCACCACCGAGCCACCACCGAGCCACCACGACGCCCACAGGGCGGCCCACCAAGGCAAGGGGGCGACCCGCCATGAACGTCTCGGCCCACGTCGACACCTTCGCGCGCGACCACCTCCCGCCCCCCGACCAGTGGCCCGAGCTCCGCTTCGACCTACCGGAGCTGCGCTACCCCGAACGGCTGAACTGCGCCGCCGAGCTGCTCCACGGCCCGCCCGACGACCGCCCGGTCTTCCACACTCCCTCCGGCGACACATGGACGTACGGCACACTCCGCGCCCGCGTGGACCGGCTCGCGCACCTCCTCACCCGTGACCTCGGGGTCGTGCCCGGCAACCGCGTCCTGCTGCGCGGCCCCACCACCCCGTGGCTGGCCGCCTGCTGGCTGGCCGTGCTGAAGGCGGGCGCGGTCGCCGTCACCGTGCTGGCCCAGCAGCGCCCGCACGAGTTGCGCACCATGTGCGAGATCGCCGAGGTGCGGCACGCGCTGTGCGACATCCGGGCCGTCGACGACCTCGCCAAGGCCGAGATTCCGGGGCTGCGGATCACGGCGTACGGCGGTGACGCCCCCGACGACCTGTTCCACCGGACGGCGCCCGACACCCCGTACCGGGCCGTGGACACCGCCGCCGACGACGTGGCCCTGATCGCCTTCACCTCCGGCACCACCGGCCGCCCCAAGGGCTGTATGCACTTCCACCGGGATGTGCTGGCGATCGCCGACACCTTCTCGAAGCATGTGCTCGCACCACATGTGGACGATGTCTTCGCCGGCAGTCCCCCGCTGGGCTTCACCTTCGGACTCGGCGGGCTGGTCATCTTCCCGATGCGCGTCGGCGCCAGTGCCCTCCTCCTCGAACAGGCCGGTCCCAAGCAGTTGTTGCCCGCGATCGCCGAACACCGGGTGTCGGTGCTGTTCACCGCGCCGACCGCGTACCGCGCGATGCTCGCCGAGCTCGACGGGTACGACATCTCCTGCCTGCGCCGCTGCGTCTCGGCCGGCGAGAACCTGCCCGCCGCCACCTGGCAGGCCTGGCACGAGCGCACCGGCCTGCGCCTCATCAACGGCATCGGCGCCACCGAGCTGCTGCACATCTTCATCTCCGCGGCCGACGAGCAGATCAGGCCCGGGACGACCGGTGTCGCCGTACCGGGGTGGCAGGCGCGCGTGCAGGACGCCGACGGCGCGCCGGTGGCCGACGGCGAGCCCGGGCTGCTGGCCGTGCGCGGGCCGGTCGGCTGCCGGTACCTCGCCGACCCGCGGCAGCGCGAGTACGTGCGCGAGGGCTGGAACATCACCGGCGACACGTACGTCCGCGAACCCGATGGCTACTTCCGCTATGTGGCCCGCGCGGACGACATGATCATCTCCGCCGGGTACAACATCGCCGGGCCGGAGGTCGAGGAGGCGCTGCTGCGCCACCCGGACGTGCTGGAGGCGGCGGTGGTCGGCCGTGCCGACGCGGCGCGCGGGCAGATCGTGGTGGCCTACGCCGTCGTCAGGGAGGGCGTCGTACGGGACGCCGAGGCGCTGCGCGCCTTCGTCAAATCCGAACTGGCGCCCTATAAATGCCCGCGCGAGATCGTCTTCCTGGACGCGCTGCCGCGCACCGCGACCGGCAAGCTCCAGCGCTTCAGACTGCGCACCGATGGTGACCAGCAGTGATACCGACAACCTAAGATGATCAACGTGTCCGACCAGCATGCACCACGGTCCCTCATCGTCACGCTCTACGGCGCGTACGGCCGCCACATGCCCGGCCCGGTGCCCGTCGCCGAGCTGATCCGGCTGCTGGCCGCCCTCGGCGTGGACGCGCCCTCCGTGCGCTCGTCCGTGTCCCGGCTCAAACGGCGTGGACTGCTCGTGCCGGCCCGCACGGCCGGGGGCGCCGCCGGGTACGAACTGTCGCAGGACGCCCGCCAGTTGCTCGACGACGGCGACCGGCGCATCTACGCCACGGCACCCGCGCGGGACGAGGGCTGGGTGCTCGCCGTGTTCTCCGTGCCGGAGTCGGAGCGGCAGAAGCGGCACGTGCTGCGCTCACGCCTGGCCGGCCTCGGCTTCGGCACGGCCGCCCCCGGCGTGTGGATCGCCCCCGCACGCCTGTACGAGGAGACCGAGCACACCCTCCGAAGGCTGCGCCTCGATCCCTACGTCGACCTCTTCCGCGGCGAGCACCTCGGCTTCGCGCCGACGGTCGAGGCGGTCGCCCGTTGGTGGGACCTGGCGGGGATCGCCAAGGAGCACGAGGCGTTCCTCGACCGCCACGCGCGCGTGCTGCACGACTGGGAGAGGCGCACGGACACCCCGCCCGATGAGGCGTACCGCGACTACCTCCTCGCCCTGGATTCCTGGCGCCACCTCCCGTACGCCGACCCCGGGCTGCCTGCGCACCTGCTCCCGGAGGGCTGGCCGGGCGCCCGCTCGGCGGCGGTGTTCCGTGGGCTGCACGAGCGGCTGCGGGATGCGGGGGCGGCCTTCGCCGGCGTGTGATCCCCTTGAACGGACTCACGGAGCACTGCCTTTCGAAGTTGCCAATCGTCCGTGACCATCGTCGCGAGTGCGCGATACGTGGCCCGTTAGGCCGACCGGATCCGACCCGGCTCCGTCACATCCGTCACAGCTCCTCGACACCCCCGTAACGGCGGGAGCAACCGCGCGAGGCCCGCCGTTCACCCGGGTAAGCCGCCCGGCAACGGGGCCGACGGTCCCGTACGGTGCCCGTCGGACGCCTCTGCCGGGTGGGCCCGTACCATTCATAAGGTTGAAAGCAGGACAGCCTGCTCATGAACGGACCCGCCTTGCACGAACGCCCCGCTGCCTCCGCCTCATGGCGCATCGCGCTGCCGCACTCCGCCGCGGCCGTGCCCGTGGCCCGCGCCCTGGTGCGCACTGCGCTGGCGGAGCTGGAGCACGGGGCCGACAGCGACACCGCGGAACTGCTCACGGCGGAGCTGGTGGCGAACGCCGTGGAGCACACCGCCGGCGACGCGCCGATAGAGCTCGTGGTGGAGCTGCTGCCGACCGGCTGCCAGGTGGAGGTGCACGACCCGGACCCGGTGCCGCCCGGCAACCTCACTCGCCCGGCGGCCACTGAACCCGACCCCTGGCAGGAGCACGGGCGTGGCCTGCTGCTGATCCGCGCGCTCAGCTCGTCCTGCGGTCACCGCCCCACCCAGTCGGGCAAGGCGGTGTGGTTCAGACTGCCGACGGTGCCGCATCAGCGGCGTCCGGTGTGACAGGCCTCGCGCGGAGCGCGCGGAACAGGGCCTGATCAGGCCAGCGTGGCCACGAGGACCGCCTTGATCGTGTGCATACGGTTCTCCGCCTCGTCGAAGACCACCGAGTGCGCCGACTCGAAGACCTCGTCCGTGACCTCGAGGGACTGAAGGCCGTGGGACTCGTGGATCTCGCGCCCGATCTTGGTGCCGAGGTCGTGGAAGGCCGGCAGGCAGTGCAGGAACTTCACGTCCGGGTTGCCGGTGGCGCGCAGGACGTCCATGGTCACGGCGTACGGGCCGAGCGCGGCGATCCGCTCGTCCCAGACCTCCTTGGGCTCACCCATGGAGACCCAGACGTCGGTGGCGACGAAGTCGGCGCCCGCGACGCCCTCCTCCACGGACTCGGTGAGCAGGAGGGCGGCACCGCTGTCCTCGGCCAGCTCGCGGGCCCGGGCGACGACGTCGTCACTGGGCCAGTACTCCTTGGGCGCGACGATACGCACGTCCAGGCCGAGCAGCGCGCCGGTGATCAGGTAGGAGTTGCCCATGTTGAGGCGGGCGTCGCCGAGGTAGGCGAGGACGAAACCGTCCTCGACGAGGTCCTTGCCGCAGTGCTCGGTCATGGTGAGCACGTCGGCGAGCATCTGGGTGGGGTGCCAGTCGTCGGTGAGGCCGTTGTAGACGGGCACGCCGGCGTACGCGGCGAGTTCCTCGACCTTGGCCTGACTGTCCCCGCGGTACTCGATCGCGTCGTACATCCGGCCCAGCACCCGCGCGGTGTCCTTCACGGACTCCTTGTGGCCGATCTGCGAGCCCGAGGGGTCGAGGTACGTCGTCGAGGCGCCCTGGTCGGCGGCGGCGACCTCGAACGCGCAGCGCGTGCGCGTGGAGGTCTTCTCGAAGATCAGCGCGATGTTCCTGCCCCGCAGGTACTGGGTCTCCGCCCCCGCCTTCTTCGCGGCCTTGAGTTCCGCGGCCAGTTCGATCAGGCCGCGGAACTCGCCCTCGGTGAAGTCCAGCTCCTTGAGGAAGTGGCGGCCGGCGAGGGTGGTCGGGACTGTCGCCATGGGGGGCGCTCCAGAGGGACGAGAACAAGGACCCTGGAAGTCTATACGATGACCGGCATTTCTATACAGGCTCGCGTACGACCGGGCAGCTCATGCACCGCGGCCCGCCCCTCCCCCGACCCAGCTCGCTGCCGGGGATCTCTATCACCTCGATGCCCTGCTTGCGCAGATGCGTGTTGGTGGTGGCGTTGCGTTCGTAGGCGACGACGACGCCCGGCTCGACGGCCAGTACGTTGCAGCCGTCGTCCCACTGCTCACGCTCGGCGGCGTGCACGTCCTGGGTCGCGGTCAGGACGCGGATCTCGCTCAGCCCGAGGGCGGCGGCGATCGCGCGATGCATGTGCTCCGGCGGGTGGTCGGTGACCTTCAGCTCCTCGCCGACGCCCGGTTCGATGGTGTACGAGCGGAGCATGCCGAGCCCCGCGTACTGGGTGAAGGTGTCGCCGTCGACCATCGTCATCACGGTGTCGAGGTGCATGAAGGCCCGCCGTTTCGGCATGTCGAGGGCCACGATCGTCTGCGCGGAGCCGGCGGCGAACAGCTTGTGCGCGAGCATCTCGACGGCCTGGGGCGTCGTCCGCTCGCTCATGCCGATGAGGACCGCGCCGTTGCCGATGACCAGGACGTCCCCGCCCTCGATGGTGGACGGGTAGTCGGCCTGCCCCTCGGACCAGACGTGGAACGTCTCGTCACGGAACAGCGGGTGATGCCGGTAGATCGCCTCGAAGTGCACGGTCTCGCGCTGGCGGGCGGGCCAGCGCATGGCGTTGATGGAGACGCCGTCGTAGATCCAGGCGGAGGTGTCCCGGGTGAAGAGGTGGTTGGGCAGGGGGTCGAGCAGGAATTCGTCGAGCTCCATGACGTGGAAGCGCACGGAGGTCGGCTCCGCGTGCACGTCCAGGAACTCCCGCTTGGTCATGCCACCGACGAGCACCTCGGCCAGTTCCGGGGCGGGCAGCGTCTCGAAGGCCGTCCGGAGGTGGTCGGTGGCGAGCACCCCGTACTCCTTCTCGTCGAAGACCCGGTCCAGGACGAGCGCTCGGGCTGCCGGGATGTCCAGGGCCTCGGTGAGCAGGTCGCCGAAGAGGTGCACGGCGACCCCGCGGTCGCGCAGCACGTCGGCGAAGCCGTCGTGTTCGGCGCGCGCCCGGCGCACCCACAGCACATCGTCGAAGAGGAGGGCGTCCTTGTTGCTGGGGGTGAGCCTTTTGAGCTCGAGATCCGGCCGGTGCAGGATGACGCGGCGCAGCCGCCCGGCCTCGGAGTCGACATGGAATCCCATGCCTCCATCCTGACCACCGCAGACCGTGTTCACCCGCTGGTCGACCGTTTCCGCCCGAGCTCGTTTTCGTCCCCTTGACGACAAGTAGGACTCGCTATTATCGTCTTACTGACGAAATCAGCGAGGGGGTCTCCATGGCCGACATCACCCGGCGCCTCGGTCTGCGCCATCTGCGGGGCGCTCCGACGGCGCACATCCGGCACCACCGCTCGGGCAGGCTGGTGCACGACGGCCCGGGGCTGAGCTTCTGGTTCCGCTCGCTGACCGCCGCGCTGTCGGAGGTGCCGGTCGACGACCGGGAACTGGCGATGACATTCCGCGCCCGGACGTCCGACTTCCAGGACGTGGCGGTGCAGGCGACGGTCACCTACCGGATCAGCGACCCGGCCCTCGCCGCCGCGCGCCTCGACTTCTCGATCGACCCGGACACGGGCGTGTGGCGGGGAGCACCGCTGGAACAACTGGGGACGCTGCTGACGGAGACGGCCCAGCAGCACGCGCTGGACGTGCTGGCGCGGACGCCGCTGTCGGCCGCGCTGGTGGACGGGGTGGCGGCGGTACGCGAGCGGATCGCGGCGGGCCTGGAAGCGGAGCCGCGGTTGCCGGCCACGGGCATCGAGGTGGTGGCCGTACGGGTGGTGGCCCTGCGTCCCGAACCGGAGGTGGAGCGCGCCCTGCGCACTCCCGCGCGCGAGCAGATCCAGCAGGAGGCCGACCGGGCGACGTACGAACGGCGGGCCGTCGCGGTCGAGCGGGAGCGGACGATCGCCGAGAACGAGCTGGCCAGCCGGATCGAACTGGCCCGCCGCGAGGAGCGGTTGGTCGACCAGCGCGGCACGAACGCCCGCCGCGAGGCCGAGGAACAGGCGGCGGCGGACGCGGTGCGGGCGGAGGCGGAGGCGACCCGGACGGTACGGCTCGCCGAGGCCGAGGCCGCGCGTTCCGTACGGCTCGCCCGCGCCGAGGCCGAAGGGGCACGTGAGGTGGGTGCGGCGCGGGCGCAGGCGCAGGCCGCCTGGCTGCGGGTGCACGCGGAGGTGGACGTGGCGACGCTGCACGCGCTCACCGGGACGCGGCTCGCGGAGAGCCTCCCGCACATCGACAGCGTGACGATCTCGCCGGACGTGCTGACCGGGCTGCTGGCGAAACTCGGCGCCGGGGAACGGGAGTGAGCCTCGCACCACGAGTCGTGCTGGTCCACCGCACCACGGAGTACGAGGAGTTGGTGGCCCGGCACGGCACGCACGGCCAGGCCGCCTTCTTCCTCTCCTCCCGCGGCCGGGACATCGCGGAGCTCGCCGAACGGCACCGGCGGACACGGCGGGCACTGGCCGAGGTCACCGCAGCCGTACCACTGACGTGGCGTCAAGCCCGGGTGGAGCGGGCCGACTTGGACCGCTTCCTGTTCGCTCCCGAGGACGTGGTCGTCGTGGTCGGGCAGGACGGGCTGGTGGCGAACGTCGCCAAGTACCTCGCGGGACAGCCGGTGGTGGGCGTCGACACGGACCCCGGCCGCAATCCCGGGGTGCTGGTACGGCACCGGCCGCGGGACGCGGCGACACTGCTGCCGGCCGTCCTGGCCCGGTCGGCGGGCGTCGAGGAACGCACCATGGTCGAGGCCGTCGCCGACGACACGCAGCGCATCGTCGCGCTCAACGAGATCTATCTGGGAGCCGTCGGACATCAGACGGCCCGATACCGCCTGGGCCTGGAGGGCGACGGGGGTGTCGTCGAGGCCCAGGCTTCCTCCGGGGTGCTGGTGGGGACGGGTACGGGGGCGACGGGCTGGCTCCGGTCGGTGTGGCGGGAGCGCGGCGGAGGTACGAGGCTGCCGGAGCCCGCCGAGGACCGGCTGCTGTGGTTCGTCCGCGAGGCCTGGCCGTCCCCGGCCACCGGCACGTCCCTGGTGGCGGGCGAACTGTCGGCCGCCGCCGGCCTCCGCCTCACCATCGAGTCCGAGCGCCTGGTCGCCTTCGGGGACGGGATGGAGAGCGACGCCCTGGAGCTGACGTGGGGGCAGTCGGTGCGGGTGGGGGTGTGCGGGGAGCGGTTGCGGTTGGTGGGGTGAGGCGACCCGCGTGGGGCCGGGTCATCCGCTCGGCAGTGGCTGTCGGAGCAGTTCCGGGCGGGCCAGCACACGGCGGGAGGCGCGGTCCGGGCCGAGGGCGGCACGGGCGACGATCGAGCCCGCGAGGGCGTGCGGTTCGGCCGGGTCGGCGGCCAGTTCGTCGGCGTACGCGGCGAGCGCGGCGGCCGGATTCCCGGCGGCGAGATGCTCGTCGGCGGTGCGCGGGTGGGCGGCGGGCGTGGCGAAGGCGTGGGTGCGCACGTCCGGCCAGGAGGTGCGGTCGGGGCGGAAGCGGGGTGTGCCGGCCGCGTCCGTGGCGTCGGGCGCCGGAAGCACGTTGCGCAGTCGCCACTCGGTGCGGTGCAACGCGGCGGCGGCACGGGCGCGGGTCCGGGCGGCCGGGGGGACGGGTTCGAGCAGCCAGCCGTCCAGGGTGCGGGCGAGGGCCGACACCAGGGCACGGCCCTGGGCGGTGAGACGGCCCTCGACGAGCAGGGTCCGCACCACGAGCCGGCTCTGCAGGCGGCGCAGCGCGAAGTGGTAGCCGGCCTCGTCGGCCGACCGGTCGTCCCGAGCGCCGGCCAGGCGGTCCCGCCAGAAGCCCGCGACGCCGGTGAAGGCGTACGCGCCGTGCAGCAGGCCGGTGAGATGGCGCGGGTCGGGACGCCAGGGGGCGTAGTAACGCTCCGCCCGGTCGTCGTCGAGCAGCGGGAAGAGGTGCAGGAGGGCGGCCAGCTTGCTGTGCTGGAACTCGTGGACGAGCGTCTCGGCGAGGGCGAGGGCACGGGAGGGCCGGGCGATCACCATGGCCCCGAAGGAGTCGCCGCTGGACGCGGAGACCAGGACGGCCGGCGGGGCGGGCGGCGCGGTGCTGGTACGGCCCCAGGGCACGACGGAGCGGATCGCGGCCGGGTCGATCCGGCCGGGCCCGGTACCGCCCGGCACGGCGAGCACCGCGACGGCCTCCTCGAACAGCCGCTGCCACGCCCGCGCCTCCGCGCCCTCCAGCCGGGCGGGCGGCACGGGATCGTCCAGGTCGCGGTAGGGATCGAGGTCGTCGAGGGGTATCGCGACGGGTCCGGCGGGGCCGGGATGGGTGAGGGTGCGCAGGGGGAGCCAGGAGGACGCCGGGCCCACCGGACCGGAATCCTCTGCGGCGGGTTGCCCACCTCCGATCGGTAACGGTGCCGTGGTCGGACGGATCGTCAGGGACGTCGTACCGCCGCCGCGTCCAGCCCCGGTGAGGGTCAGCTCTCCCCGGCCCGTACACGCCTGACCGACCGTCAATCCCCCATCCCGACCCGCATCGCCCAGTCGGGCCATCCCCAGCCCCGGCAGCATCAGACCCCCGTCGGTGAGCGGCACCCGCAGGACCGTTTCCGTGCCGGCGTGCAGGGCTGCTGTCACCGCCAGGGCGCACAGGTGGCCCGCCTCCGCCCACTGCGGTGGGCCGGTCGCCGTGCCGTGGACCCGGCGGAGCATGTGGGCCATCCAGCCGCCGGTCGTCGGCGCGAGCAGCAGTCGCTCGACCGGCTCGGGTGCCCGCTCCGCCGCCTCCTTGAGCACGCGCCAGGCCTCGGCGGCCGGGGTCAGCGGGGTGGGCAGCGCGTCGAGGTGGTCCAGCAGCGTCCGTAGCAGCAGCAGCCGTCGTGCCCGTTCGCCCTGTTCGAGGAAGGCGACGGCCTCGGCGGAGCCGCCTCCGGCGGCCAGCTCCGCGAAGAGCCGCTCGGGCATGCGGAACGGAGAAGGGCGCTGCTCGCTGGTCATCACCGGGGACCTCCGGTCGGCTGGGCGGGCATGCGGGGACCTGGTGTCCCGGCAGGCAACGTTCGGCCGACGGAGCGAACGTTGCCTGCCGGGGCACCAGCGGGGCGCTGCCGTCGGGGCGGGCGCCGACTGACGGCCGGTCGGATGCGGCCACCGGGGCGCCGGCTATTCGGCCCGGGCACCGCCGCCCGGCTCACCTCCGCCCCTGATGCCGCCGCGGGATCGCAGGACCTCGGCGAGAAGGCGGGTGCCGGGGCGCAGCGGAGCGAGACCGTCCACGGCGGTCAGGGGCAGCGCCGCGAGGTCCGCCAGATCCGACTCCCGGACGGGAGCACCCGGCGCGGGGGCCGGCTCATGGGCGGTGGCTTCGGCGTTGCGCAGAGCGGGCGGCTGGTCCAAGATGCGTCCCCCTTCTCGCACGGTGGCACGCGATGCCCCGTGTCCAATCCATCATGGCCATTGATTCCCGCATCGAAAACCGTACGATCACGCCACCCGATCATCGCCTGCCGCGCGGACGCCGCGCCGAGGCCTCCAACTCTCGCAGGGCCTTGGCCAGTTCGCTCTTCAGCTCGGGATCGTCGTCGACGGACACCACGGCGTCGAACAACTCCCACAGCGCCCCGGGATGACGAGCGGCGAGCCCGGTGAGAATGCCGGTGGCATCCGTGCGGGCCTTGGTGTGACGGCGCAGTGTCCCTGTGACGTGAGGGCTCAGCGCGCCGACCACCGTCTGCCATTCGGCAGGGTCGGCCATCAGCGGGTACTCCATCAGGGCGTCCACGGCCCGGGCGAGCGGCGAGCGGGTGCGCTCCTCGGCGCCCGGTCCCGCCGGCGGCAGGATCTCGGCGCGCTCGGGGCTCTGCAGCCGGATCTCCGGATACTGCAGAGTACGGCCCTCCTTTCTGAGGGCCGCGATGCGTCCCCGTACGGCCGGAAACAGTTCCTCCGGATCGGGTGGCGCGGGCAGTGCGGCGGCGCGGTCCGCCAGCAGAGCGAGCAGGACGTCCGAGAAGAGCCCGGTGGCGCGCACCGGGTCGTTGGCGGCGGCGCGGCCTCGGCCCGCGGCGCGCAGCACGGTCTGCCGGTGCGCGAGGGTCCGCCGCCCGGCGGGCAGCGCGTCCGGCGGCAGCGGGTCCCGAAAGGCGAGGGCCTCCTCGAAGGTCTCGCAGGCGTCCACGATCCACAGCTGCTCGGCGAAGCCGGGCACGGCGTCGCCGGAGTACCGGGCGAGCGCGGAGTCCAGGTCGATACCGACCTTGTCGGCGGTGGTGGCGTCCGCGCAGAACAGCCGCAGATGACCGGACCGGTCGAGGACGCCGTGCCCGCCCCACCACACCCACAGGACGTCGCCCTGGGCCGGCGGCAGTTCACGCACCAGGACCCGGCGCAGGGTGGCGTGGTCGGCGGGCGCGTGGCCGACGCCCGGGGTGTACGGCGGCAACGGGGCGAGATGGAGCCGGAGTTGCGCGTCCGGCACCCCGGCGTCCCGCAGCAGCCGGTGGAACCGTACGGCGTCCCGCGCGGGCCCGGGCAGGTCCCAGTCCGGCCCGGCGTCGTACGCCTCGATGCCGACGATCAGGGCGTGCACACGAGCCGGGTCCACACGCCGTACGGACGTCACCGGGCCGGTCACGGCAGGCGGTCCGCGATGTGCCGGTACACCGCCGGGTTGGTCCAGTAGGCGCTGTGCGCGGCGGGGAACGGCTGGCGGCTGTCCACGGCGATGTCGGTGACGCGTCCCGGGAAGAGTCCGGCGCCCAGGTGGCCGAGCAGGTCGCGGGGGTCGTAGAGGTTCAGCCAGTCGGGGACGTGCGGCGGCAGGGGTGCGGGGTGTTCGAGGGAGGGCAGCGAGCCCGACTCGTACAGGAAGGGCCCCTGTGAGCCGGCGGTCACCAGGAGCCGGACCTGGGGCAGCGGGGCGGAGATCAGTGTGTCCAGGGCGATGATGCCGCCCAGGCTGTGCCCGACGAGCGTGACGGGCGGCTCCAGGCCAGCGACGAGGGCGCGCAGGGCGGCGCGGACGGCCTCGCCGCGGCTGAGGTAGCGCAGGACGTCCCCGGCGGCGGGGTGGGCGGCCTCGGTGAGGGCGCGCCGACGGCGTACGGCGGCGCGGGAGGCGACCGAGCCCGCGGCCCGCAGCATCAGGGAGCGCACACCGCGCTCGGTGCCGCGTGGTGGTGCGCCGAGGGCCACGGCGAGTCGGTCGGTGACCGCGTCCCGGGTGTCGCCGACCGGCACGAGCGGGCTGTCGGCGTCGAGGGCGTCGGCGACGATCCGGGCGGTCAGACTGCGGGCGGCGAGGGCCGCGAGGTCGTCCGGGTCGAGGGCGTCGGCGGCGGGGCCGAGCAGCGGATGGGCGGCCAGGTCGGTGGCGGCGCGGGGCAGTCCGGGACCCAACTCGGCGGCGGGCGCGTCCCCTTGGGCGGCGAGCGCGGTCAGCCGCGTCTGGAGCTCTTGCTGCGCCGGCAGGGAGCCGGGCGGGCGCTCGGCCACGGGTTCCGCCCCGGCCGCGGCGAGGGCGAGTTCGGCGGACGGGTCGGCGTACAGGGCGGCCCAGGCGGTCGCCGTGTCGTCGTCGGCGCCAGGTCCGGCCGGGGTCTCGGCGAGGCCGCGGGCCGCGGCCGGCGGCGGTGGCAGGCTCGCCCCGCCCGCGGCGAGCGTGGCGCCGTGGGCCTCGCCCCAGTAGTACGGCACGACGCGCAGTCCGTCGCGCAGGGCGGTCAGACCGGCCGCGACGCGCCCCGCGAGAGCCGAGAAGCCCGGTTCGCGCACCCCGGTCCCATGGATGAAGACGACCGCCGTCAATGTGCCCCCCGTGACACTGGTGCAGCGTGTGTACGACTCCCGATGCGCCGTCAAATTACCAGTATTCTAAGGAGGTTGGGCTACCGCAAACGTGCGACGCCCACTTACGGCCGGACGGACCGTCGGCCGCGACAACTGGACAACAGGGGGACACGGTGAGCCCTGACGCGCTGATCACGCATTTCGTGGGTGCCTCGGCCCTGATCCTGGTGGCCGCGCATGCGGCGGGCTGGCTGGCTCGGCAGCTGAAACAGCCGTACATCGTGGGCCAGTTGACGGCGGGCATAGCGCTCGGTCCCTCCCTGCTGGGCAGTGTGGCACCCGGCGCCCACGAGGCGTTGTTCCCCGAGGGCATCGGTCCGGCGCTGACCGGGTTCGCCCAGTTCGCGCTGGTGGTGTTCCTGTTCGCGGTGGGCTACGAGCTGGATCTGAAGCTCCTGGGCAACCGGGCGCGCACGGCGGTGACCGTGGCGCTGGCCGCGTTCGTGGTGCCGATGGCCGTGGGCAGCGGCTGCGCGCTGCTGTTCCGGGAGCAGTTACGGGACCTGGGCATGCCGCGCGATCTGACCCCCGCCATGGTGGTGTTCGCCGGTGTCGCCCTGTCGATAACGGCGGTGCCGGTGCTGACGGCCATCGTGCGGGAGAACGGTCTGGCCCGTACCGTGCCCGGGGTGGTGGCGGTGTCCGCCGCCGGGATCCTCGACGTGATCGGCTGGACGGTGCTGGCCGGGACGCTGATGGACAGCGGCGGCGAGCAGTCGCTGGCGTGGCCCTGGCGGGTGACGATCGCGGCCGGCTTCGTCGCCCTGATGGTCCTCACGGCCCGTCCGCTGCTGCGCAGGCTGCTGTGGGGGACGCGCATGGAGCCCTCGTTGCGGCTGGCTCTGCTCCTCGGTTTCGCGCTCGGGTCGGCGTGGGTGACGCACTTCCTCGGACTGCATGTGATCTTCGGAGCGCTGCTCGCGGGTGTGGTGGCGCCGCGGGAGAAGGGCGGCATACTCGATCCGGATCTGCTGCGGCCCCTGCACGACGTCAGTTCACTGCTGCTGCCCTTCTTCTTCGTGATCTCGGGTCAGTCGGTCGCGCTGAACAGCATGGATGCCACGGGATGGGTCGCTGTGCTGATGGTGACGGCACTGGCGGTCGTCACGAAGATCGGCAGCGGCACGGTGGCGGCCCGGCTCGGCGGGCTGGACACACACGACGCGCGCACGGTCGGCGTCTTGCTGAGCGCCCGCGGCCTCACGGAGCTCATCGCCCTCAACGCGGGTCTCCAGGCGGGTCTGTTGAGCACCCCGCTCTACACCGTCCTGGTCTTCATGGCCCTCGCCACGACGCTTCTCACCCAGCCGCTGCTGCTCCTGACCCAGCGCCTGGCCGAACGGGCCCGCCCCACTCCCGTGGTCCACGACACCGCCGCACCTCCGCCGCCGACCCCACAGGACGGCACCCGACCGGCCCCGGTGGCGGACGTGGGCTGACCGCGCCCGTCACACGCGTCGGCCGGGGCGGCACGCGGTGCCGCCCCGGCCGGCGCGTGTGTCGCCTCCGGCGGGGACAGGCCCTAGGCCGGTGCTACAGCGGCATCGGGGCCATGTCGCACTCGATACGGCGGCGCTGGCGGGCCGCCACGAGCCAGGGGTGGTCGGCGCGGACCACGCGGGTGAGGCCCTCCACCGCCTCGCGCTGCATCTCGTCGGCCTCCGCGCCGCGGCCCAGGCCGCGCAGGTCGAGGGCGAGGTTCGCCGTCACGGACAGGGTCAGCGGGTGTTCCTCGCCCGCGATCTCGGCGAGCAGCGGCACATTGGCCTGGTCGATCTCGTGGGCCCGGTCGAAGTCCAGCCGCGCGTAGGCCGTGTTGGCCCGGCCGACCGCGACGGTCAGCGTGATCACATGCTTGGCCCCCAGCGTCTGCGCCAGCCGGTCGGCCGCGGCGTCCTCCAGCTCCTGCGCGCTGTCGAGCGCGCCGAGCGCACGCAGGGTGGCGGCCAGATTGGCCTGGGTCAGCAGCGTGTACGCGTGGTTTTCGCCGAGGAGCGTCGCATAGCGCCGTGCGGTCTCCTCGCCCAACTGGCGGGAGCTGTCGAGGTCCCCGGCCAGGCGCTGGTCGACGGACAGGTTGATCGCCGTGGACAGCGAGTCGGCGTGCACGGACCCGTAGCGGGCGACGAAGCGCCGCAGCGTCTCGTCGGAGAGCTTCGCGGCCTCGGCGAGCGCCCCGTCGCGGCGTCGGCACACGGCCAGGTTGCGGGCGACGCGCAGGGTGAGCGGATGTTCCTCGCCGAGCGCGGTGCGCGCCCGCCGGTGGACGTCCTCCTGGAAGTCCCGGGCGCCGGGGTAGTCGCCGCTCTCCCGCATGTCGATGGACAGGCCGTTGAGGGAGTTGAGGGTGAGGAAGTTGTCGGGACCGTACATCAGCTCGCGCAGCCGGGCGTTCTCCTGGTCCAGGGGCAGGGCCTCGCGGAACTGCCCGCACAGCCGCAGGTCGACGCCCCAGCTGTGGGTGGCCCGCAGGGTGGTGGGGTCGTCCGGCCCGAACAGGGACCGGGCGAGCTCCGTGGCCTCCCGGCCGAGGTCCCGGGCCTCCGCGAACCGGCCCTGGTAGCGGCGGGCGTCGGCCATCTCGCAGAGGGAGTCGATGAGGTCCTCGGGGTCGACCTCGATGCGGCGGGAGACCTCCAGTGCCCTCTCGGTGAGCGGGATGGCCTCGGTGATCTGGCCGATCTGGCGCAGGGTGAACGCGAAGCTCTTCGCCATGCGGATGACGTGGATGTCCTCCTCGCCGGAGGCCGCGAGCCAGGCGTTCCAGGCCTGCCGGCCGAGGTCCGCGGCGCCCTGGTGGTCGCCCCAGTAGTAGAGGAACAGCACGGTGTCGTGGACCAGCTCGCGTACGAAGGTGTCGGAGCTGGTCACCGCCTGGGAGGTGAGGATGTGGGGCAGCAGCGCCTGGTAGGAGCGCCATTCCACCGACGAGGCGTGGTGCCCGGGCTTGGCGGCCGACAGGAGCTGGTGGGCGGCGTCCCGCATGCGGTCGCGTTCCTCGGTGCTCAGCTTGGCGAGGAGCACGGTCTGCAGCAGGCGGTGCATCTGCAGGGTGCCGGACCGCGGGTCCACCCTGACCAGGGAGAACTGGCTGAGGTCGCGGATGGCCCGGTTCAGCTTGATGGACTCGCGCAGCAGGGGGTCGACCTCGGCCGTGATGTTGACGCCGCGGCCGCCCCGCAGCATGGACCGCGGAATGGGCTCGGGGGCCATGCTGGCGCAGATGTCGAGCAGCTGCCGGGCACCCGGGTTGTTCTCCCGGATCCGCTCCAGCGAGATGTCCCAGGCGGCCGCGACGGAGACCGGGTAGTCGGGGTTCGGGTCGAGTTCGAGGATCTCCGGGCTGCGCTGGGCGAGCAGGTCGAGGTACTCGTCGACGAGCATGCCGGTGACCGCGCGCCAGGCGCCCGCCTGCTCCACGGCGAGCGGCAGGTCGCCGAGTGCCTCGGCGAGCCGGTCCGCGTCCTCGGTGGACAGGCCGGGCGAGCGCTTCTGGAGCAGCTCGATGGACTCCTCGCGCTCGAAGACGTTGACGGGCAGCGGGGTGGCCACCCGCTCCCAGGCGCGGTTGCGGGAGGTGACGACGACCTTCCCCGGCCCGTTGGTCGGGAAGTACTGGCGCACCACCTCGACGTCCTCGGCGTTGTCGAAGACGAGCAGCCAGTTGTCGTACGGCGTTCCGGTGCGCAGCGCCTCCAGGACGGCGGGCACGGCCGTGTTGGCGGTGGGCGTGCCGACGTCCTGTCCCGCCGGGGCGACGCCCAGCTGGGCCGCCAGGGCGGCCAGCCCGGCGAGGATGAGGCTTTCCCGCTCGGCGGGGATCCAGCAGATCACCTTGTAGTCGTGCTGGTGGGTGTAGATGTACTCCAGCGCCAGCTGGGACTTGCCGACGCCGCCCAGGCCGTGCAGCGCGTGCGGCAGCACGGCCGCGGTGTCCTGGGCGCTGAGCTGCTCCTCCACGTCCCTCAGCAGCGCCTGGCGGCCGACGAATGAGGTGTTCCTGAGCGGAACGTTCACCAGAAGGGCCGGCGTTGCGGTCGTGGTGCTCTGCATGAGCGGCTCAGCCTCCGGGGCTTCTTGTTGGGTCGCGGTCACCAGGCTCGGCACTAGATCTCCAGACGCGTCAGGAAGGTTCGACGCTGGATCACTGCCTTTTCCGTCGCCGGAAGATCCGCCGCCGTCCGGGTGGTTCACCCCTCCGGGTGCACCTCCGTACAAACCAGCGGCCACCCGTTCGGCCGTGCCGGGCGTGAGTCGGGAAGGGTCGGGTTCGATGCGGTTCGCACGTTCGGAGTACGGCCCCGAGAGCGCGCGCATGACGGCCAGTTCGCTGCGCACCCAGCCGCGCTCGGTGGGGTCGGGCAGCGTGGTGCCCATCGGGTCGAGCAGGGCGGCGCGCAGCGCGATCCCGCGTTCTCCGGCGGCCGGGAGTTCGCCCACCACGCTGACGGTGCGGGCGAGTTGGGAGCGGGTGGTGGTGGCGAGCAGCGCCTCGCGCACTCCGTCGGCGAAGTCGGGCCGACCGTCGCCGGCACTGTCCCAGTCGATCAGGCCGCCCATCAGGATCTCGGCGAGGTGGTCGGGACCGGTCTCCGGCATGACCCGGCGCCGCAGCTGTTCCACGAGGTCGAACTCGAACGGGACGGCGGCGAGTTGGGTGGCGAGCCGGCGGGCGGCCGGCGTGGCGAGGGTGAAGAAGCGGCGTACAGCGGCGGCCGCGGCGCGCGAGAAGCGCGGGGCACGCAGGCCGGGCGCGGGCGCGCCCTTGGTGAGGGTGCCGGCGAGGACGACGGGCAGGGCGCGGCGCACTCCGCGTTCCCCGGTGACGAGGTCGGCCCAGGCGGCGAGGGAACCCGGCTTCAGGGACAGCACGGGCACGGGCACGGAGCCGTCGCCCGCCTCGGGCAGGGGCCGCATGGGGTCGGGTCCGCCGGGCGGCGCCCAGTGACCGAGGCCGTCGTTGGGGGCGCCGAAGCCGCCGGCCTCCAGTGTCGCGTCGTACGGGTTGAGGGAGGTGCGGCGGCGCAGATGCGGCGGCAGCAGGTGGACGAGTGCGGTGGGGCCGGCGTGGGCGAGGCGGCCGAGCAGCGCGTCGGCGGCGGGGGCGGCCCAGCCGTGGGTGAGTCCGTCGGTGACGATGAGGAAGACGCGGCCGCCGCGCCCGTCGAGGAGTTCGGCCGGGTCCGCGGCCGCGCCCTCGCTGCCCCGGCGCAGTGTGGCGGTTCCGGTGCGCGGCACGTTCACCCGGACTGTGCGTACGCCCCGGAAGGCGCCGCTGTGCTCGGCGGCCTCGGCGAGGCGGGCGGTCGTCTCCTGCCAGATCCGCATGGTGGGCGCGTCGTCGACGAGCAGCACCAGGTCGAAGGCGGGGGTACGGGCGGGGCGGAGGAAGGGCATCCACATGCCGTCGGCGACCCCCTGCTCGGCGGTCGTCTCCTCGTCCAGCTCCAGGGTGTCGCGGGAGGGCACGCGGCGGGCCAGCTGGTGCAGGGCACGGGCGAGCAGGGCGGTGCGGCGGCCGTGGCTCTGCTGCGGGGGCTCGGCGGCGGGCAGCAGCGGGCGGCCGAGGTGCAGCATGCGGGGGCCCTCGGGGTCGGGTAACAGCCGGGCCGTGGCGGTGGCCGGCGACCGCGGCAGCCGGAAGTCGCCGCCGGTGTCCGCCCCTCCGGGCTCCAGCGGGCGCGGCCCGTCGGGGTCCTCGTCGGGGGCGAGCGGGTCCGGCGCGCGAAGGTCGCCGCCCAAGTGCGCGTCGGCGGAGGGAAGTCCGGAAGCCGGGGGCGTCTGGGGCCGGTGTGCGTCGGCGGCCGGCTCGGAGCGTGCGGGGCGCCGGTCCGTACGCGCGGTGCCACGGCCCGGCGCCGCGTCCTGCCGGGCCGTGGCGGGGCCACCGTGGTGGTCCCAGTACGCGGCGAGCCACACCGCGTCGGCGACCTCCTGCCAGCGCGGCACTGCCTCCGCCTCGGCGTCCGGCTGCACGCGGGTCAGGGGGTCCTGCTCCGGGGCAACGGGAAACGGACCTCCGTACTCACTCGCGTACTCGACGGATTCGGGGAACGCCGACGGAGGCGACGACCCCGACACTGGTCCGCCGTCGCCGGATCCGGATGCGCGCTCCCTGGGAAAGCCGTTGTCCATTCAGCGGCCCTTCGCGAGGTCGCGGAGGAGCATTTCCACGAGCTTACGCCCGTTGCCGTCGGCCTGGAAACCACCCGTGGTAGTGATCTGGACAGCGTTGAGTAACTGGTCGAGAGAGTGGACGCCACCGGCCTGCACCCGCTGCAGGAACAGGTCCACCAGGTCCTCCGTGCCCCGCGCCCCGTCCCCCAGGTGCCGTTCGACCAGGGCCAGCAGCTGCTCCCGGGTGGGGGTGCGCAGCTCCAGCGGCAGGCAGCGCCTGCGGAAGGCCGCCGGGAACTCCCGTTCCCCGTTGCTGGTGATCACCACGACCGGGAACTCCCGGCACTCGACCCGGCCTCCCCGCACCACGGCGCGGCCGCCGGGGTCGCTGGTGTGGACGCGCGCGGTGTCGGCGGCGTCGCGGACCAGCTCCGGGACGTCATAACTTCCGTTCTCCAGGACGTGCAACAGGTCGTTCGGCAGGTCGATGTCGCTCTTGTCGAGCTCGTCGACGAGGAGGACTCGGGGACGATCGTAGGGCAGCAGGGCGGTGCCGAGGGGGCCGAGTGTGATGAAATCACCGAGGAGGGGCGGAAGTTGACGATGTTTTAACGAATCGCGGGCTCCGGTCTCCCCCGCGTCCGCCGCCGGTGCCCGGTCGGTCCCGTCGGCCCGTCCGGAATCCGCCGTGTCCCGCAGCCCGGCCTGCCAGGCGGCGATGGCCTGGGCTCGCCCCATGGCGTCGTGGCTGTAGAGGCCGTCCCGCAGTGTCGTACGGCTGACTATGTTCCACTCCAGCACCCGGCCGAGCCCCAGTTCCCGCGCGATCACATAGGCGAGCGTGGACTTGCCGATGCCGGGCGGACCGGTGATCAGGAGGGGCCGGCGCAGCAGCAGCGCGGCGTTGACGATGTCGATCTCCTCCGAGCCGAGCTGGGGAGCGACCGCGTCGGGGCCCAGGCGGCGCAGCGCGGCCTGCGGGTCGTCCGGCGGCGCGGGCTGGAGCGGTTCACCGCGGAACCGGCGCCAGGGCGGGGCCGAGGGCAACTGCGGCGCTGCGGCCGGGGCCTGCCCGGTGGCGTGGAAGACCCGCCAGCCGTCCGGGGCCGTCTGCTCCTGCGCGGTCATGCCGGTGCCTCCTCGCTGGCGAGATCGCCGTCGTCGGTCTGGATGTCAACGAGTCGTGTCGGATCGTCCCAGAAGAAGGCGATGTGTCGCCCCAGGAGATCAGGGCTCTGGGCGGGATGCTCGGCCTTCCTGCGCAGCCGGTGGATGGCCATGGGGATCTGCGCCGCGATCGGCACGGACGCGAAGACCGCGGTCACGACCTCCCTGCGCTCCTCGATGAAGACTCCCCTGCGGTCCCAGATCGCAAGCGCTATGCCCTCCGCTATGGCGGCCTTCAGCGCCTCCAGGGCCGAGGTGTCGGCCGGGGCGTCGAGCACCACGGCGGTGTGGTCGCTCTCACCGGCGAGCGAGGTGTGCCACGCGTCGAGCCGCTGGGCGTCCGACCCGCTCCAGCTGTGCACCGTGACGCCGTTTTGCCGCAGGGCGTGCCAGCGCTCCTGCCACTGCCTGCGGACCAGGACGTCGTCGGTACGCATCCGCTCCAGACTGCGTAGGTGCACCCCGTACTTCAGCCCGAGCGGTAACGGCCTGCCGTGGCCGGTGGCGAACCTCAGCCCCGCCACGTCGTGGTTGAGGAGGTCGTACGGAAGGACGAACTCCACGTACGTCGGCTGCTCGCGTCCCACCGGATCCGGATCGCGCGGGGCCGACCAGAGCCGGGCGCCCTGCCGAAGGGCCCGTTCGACGGCCGGTCCGAGGCCGTCCAGGGTGGTGGTGGCCGGCTCGCCGGGCTGCGGGTCCCAGTGGCCGGGCACGGTGTTGAGCCAGGGACGTACGACGAACTCGCCGGAGCCGTCGCGGGCGGGTTCCACGGCGACGATCAGACAGCACGGGATGTCCGGGTCGCTCACCGAGGCGGTGCGTTCGGCCCGGCGCCGCCCCACCGCCTCGGACAGACCGGCGCGCTGCGCCCAGCCGTCGACCCACTTGACCAGGGCGGTGCGGTGGCCGGGCACCGCGGCGAGCCCGGCGGCCAGGTCCACCAGGAGCACGGCGGGCGGAAGGCCGTCCGGCTGCGCGTTCCACTCCAGGACGTGCGCGAAGAGCTGTTCCGGGGAGAGTCCGGCGGGCAGGTAGAGGCCGTTGAGGTCCTCGACGAGGGCGTCCCGGAGCCGGGCGGCGGACACCTCTCCCTTGGCGTCGGCCAGCAGGGAGCGTGCCGTGCTCTGGTCGTGGCCGGAGAGCGGGCCGGGCAGTGTCCCGGCTGTGGGGGCAGGTGCGGCGGGGGCGAGGAGCCGGTCGAGTTCGTCGGCCGGCGCGGCTCCTTCGAAGACCTCGACCACCCTCACCAGTACGCGTTCCCCGCCCACCACGTTCAGCGCGGCGCGCACCATGGCCACCACGTCCTCGCGCAGCCGGACGCCGCGCACATCGACCGGTCGGCCCAGTTGTTCCCCGAGCACCGTCGCGAACTGGGTGCGCCCCTGCGCGTCCTCCATGCAGCTCAGCTCGCACAAGGCGGCCGTGAGCTGTAACAGCACCTCCAGGCCTTGCGCACGCGAGGAATCCCTCTCGGGCCCGCCGAACCCCACGCCTGTCACCACCGACTTTCCCCCATGAGTCGGTACGCCTGCCTGACCGACCTGCGAAGTTAGCACGGCAACTGGCGGTTAACCAGGGACGAGTGAGGTCTGGAGGCACGAAGTCCGGCCGAGCGCCCCCGAGTTGGGACACTCGGCCGGATTCTTTCCGTCACAGGCGTGGATCCACCGGCTCCGACTCCAGCGCGAGCACGCCGAAGACCGCCTCGTGCACCCGCCACAGCGGCTCGCCCTCCGCCAGCCGGTCCAGCGCCTCCAGGCCGAGCGCGTACTCACGGATCGCGAGCGAGCGCTTGTGGTTGAGGAACCGGCCGCGGAGGCGGGCGAGGTTGTCGGGACGCGTGTACTCGGGGCCGTAGATGATCCGCAGGTACTCGCGGCCCCGGCATTTGATGCCGGGCTGCACCAGTCGGCCCTGTTCGCTGCGTACTACCGCGCCCACCGGCTTGACGACCATGCCCTCGCCGCCCCGGCCGGTCATCTCCAGCCACCAGTCGACGCCGGCCTGTACCGACTCGGGGTCGGCGGTGTCGACGTAGAGCCGTCGGGTGGTCTGCAGCAGGCCGCTGCCGTCGTGTTCCACCAGCCGGTCGAGGAGCGCGAGCTGCTCGACGTGCGGCAGGGCGGCGAGGCTGCGGCCCTGGACGGCGAGGATCTGGAAGGGGGCCAGGCGTACGCCGTCCAGGCCGTCCGTGGTCCAGCAGTAGCGCCGGTAGGCCTCGGTGAACGCCGAGGCTGCGTCGGCCCGTTCGCGCTGGCGGGCCAGCAGCTCCGACACGTCGACGCCGCGCGCCGCCGCGCCCTCCAGGGCGGCCAGCGCACCCGGGAACACCGCGCCGGACGCGGCACCCACGGCGGCGTACTGACTGCGCAGCAGGCCGGCGGCCTTCAGCGACCACGGCATCAGTTCGGCGTCCAGCAGGAGCCAGTCAGTGTCCAGTTCGGTCCAGAGGCCGGCCTCGTCGATCGCCGTGCGCAGGCGGCCGAGGATCTCTTCGGTGACGGTCTCGTCGTCGAAGAACGGGCGGCCGGTGCGGGTGTAGAGCGACCCGGTCGGGCCGTCGACTCCGAACCGCTCGCGGGCCGCCTCCGCGTCCCGGCACACCAGCGCCACCGCCCGCGAGCCCATGTGCTTCTCCTCGCACACGACCCGCGCGACGCCGTCCTCCTTGTACTGCGCGAAGGCCTCGGCCGGGTGCTCCAAGAAGTGCTCATTAGCGGCTCCGCCGCGGGCCTCGACGTGACTCGTCGCCGTCGGGGCCATGGTCGGCGGGAGGTACGGCAGCAGCCGCGGGTCCACCGCGAAGCGGCTCATGACCTCCAGGGCCGCCGCCGCGTTCTCCTCGCGAATCGAGACGCGGCCCTGGTGCCGCGTCTCGACGACCCGGCGGCCGTGCACGTCCGCGAGGTCCAGCGGCCGCCCGTCGTGCCCACCGGGCGCCTCGGCCCGCAGCGGCTTCGCCGGCTCGTACCAGACCTGCTCCGCCGGTACGTCGACCAGTTCGCGCTCCGGCCAGCGCAGCGCGGTGAGCTTGCCGCCGAAGACGGCGCCGGTGTCCAGGCAGATGGTGTTGTTGAGCCAGGTGGCGTCCGGGACCGGAGTGTGGCCGTACACCACGGCCGCGCGCCCCCGGTAGTCCTCCGCCCACGGGTAGCGCACCGGCAGCCCGAACTCGTCGGTCTCGCCGGTGGTGTCGCCGTACAGCGCGTGCGAGCGCACCCGGCCGGAGGTGCGGCCGTGGTACTTCTCCGGCAGACCGGCGTGGCAGACGACCAGCTTGCCGCCGTCGAGGACGTAGTGGCTGACGAGTCCGTCGATGAACTCCCGCACCCGCTGCTTGAACTCCTCGCTCTCGTCCTCCATCTGCTCGATGGTCTCGGCGAGGCCGTGCGTGTGCTGGACCTTGCGGCCCTTGAGGTAACGGCCGTACTTGTTCTCGTGGTTGCCGGGCACGCACAGGGCGTTGCCCGACGTCACCATCGACATCACGCGGCGCAGCACGCCCGGGCTGTCCGGGCCGCGGTCGACGAGGTCGCCGACGAAGACCGCCGTACGGCCCTCCGGGTGGACGCCGTCGACATAGCCCAACTTGCCGAGCAGCGCCTCCAGTTCCACGGAGCAGCCGTGGATGTCGCCGACGATGTCGAAGGGGCCGGTGAGGTGGGTCAGGTCGTTGAAGCGCTTCTCGGTGACGACGGTGGCGTTCTCGATGTCCTCCACGCCCCGCAGGACGTGCACCTTGCGGAAGCCCTCGCGCTCCAGGTGCCTGAGCGAACGCCTGAGTTCGCGGGTGTGGCGCTGGATGACCCGGCGCGGCATGTCGGCCCGGTCGGTGCGGGAGGCGTTGCGCTCGGCGCACACGTCCTCGGGCACGTCGAGCACGATGGCGATGGGCAGCACGTCGTACTGCTTGGCCAGGTCGATCAGCTGCCGGCGGGCGTCCTGCTGCACGCTGGTGGCGTCCACGACCGTGCGGCGCCCGGCGGCGAGGCGCTTGCCCGCGATGTAGTGCAGGACGTCGAAGGCGTCCCGGGTGGCGCTCTGGTCGTTCTCGTCGTCGGAGACCAGGCCGCGGCAGAAGTCGGAGGAGATCACCTCGGTCGGCTTGAAGTGCCGGCGGGCGAAGGTGGACTTGCCCGAACCGGAGGCGCCGATCAGGACGACGAGGGAGAGGTCGGTGACGGGGAGGACCCGCCCCTTCTGAGTGATCGTCATGCTGCCTTCGCCTCCTTGTCGTTCACGGTCTTCTGGGTGAACACGGCCATCTGTGTGGGTGGCCCGACCTCCGGGTCGTCCGGTCCGACGGGCACGAACTCCACGCCGTAGCCGTGCCGTTCGGCCACCGCGCCCGCCCAGGTGCGGAACTCCTCGCGGGTCCACTCGAAGCGGTGGTCGCCGTGCCGGACGTGCCCGGCCGGGAGGCTCTCCCAGCGCACGTTGTACTCGACGTTGGGCGTGGTCACGAGCACGGTCCGGGGGCGGGCCGCGCCGAACACCGCGTACTCCAGGGCGGGCAGCCGCGGCAGGTCGAGGTGTTCGATCACCTCGCTGAGCACGGCGGCGTCGTACCCCTTGAGCCGGTTGTCGGTGTAGGCCAGCGAGCTCTGGAAGAGCTGGACGCGCGAGGCCTGCCGCTCCCCCATGCGGTCCAGCTTCAGGCGCCGGGAGGCGATGGTGAGCGCCCGCATCGACACGTCGACGCCGACGATCTCGGTGAACCGCGGGTTCCTCAGCAGCGCCTGCACCAGCTGGCCCTGCCCGCAGCCGAGGTCGAGCACGCGGGCGGCGCCGGACTCCTGGAGCGCGGCGATGATCGCGTCCCGGCGCTGCACGGCGAGTGGGGTCGGCTTCTCCTCGGCCTCGGTCTCCGCCTCGACGGCGTTGTCGATCTCCTCGACCTCGCTGTCGTCGGCCTCGGCGAGCCGCACCAGCTCCAGGCGTTCCCGGGCCTCGCGGGTCAGCGACCAGCGGCGCGAGAGGTAGCGGTTGGTGATCAGGTGCTGCTCCGGGTGGGCGGGCAGCCAGCCCTCGCCGGCCCGCAGCAGCTTGTCGACCTCGTCGGGCGCCACCCAGTAGTGCTTGGCGTCGTCGAGGACCGGGAGCAGGACGTACAGGTGGCGCAGGGCTTCGGCGAGGGTCAACGCATCGGACTCCAGTACGAGACGCACGTACCGCGAGTCGCCCCACTCCGGGAACTCGCTGTCCAGCGCCACCGGCTCGGCGGTCACCGTCCAGCCGAGCGGCTCGAAGAGGCGTCGTACGAGATCCGGGCCGCCCCGGGCGGGCAGCGCGGGCACCTCGATGCCGAGCGGCAGCGGCTGGGCGGCGCGCTCGGGCCGGGCGTTGCACACGCCCCGCATCGCGCTGGAGAAGACGCCGCTCAGCGCCACGGCGAGCAGCGAGGAGGCGGCGTACGGGCGGTCGTTGACGTACTGCGCGAGGGCCGCGTCGGGAGCGCCGCCGCGTCCCTTGCCCTTGCCGCGCCGGACCAGTGCCACCGCGTCGACCTCCAGCAGCAGCGCCGCCGTGCAGCGCTCGGCGTCCGCCTCCGGGTAGAGGACGTGCGCCTTGCCGTAGGACGTGGAGAACGCCTGCGCCTTCTCGGGATGCTTGTGCAGCAGGAAGCCGAGGTCGGTGGCGGGGCGTTCGGGAGTGCCGGTGGTACTGATCGTCAGGAACATAGGAGGGCCTCTCCGGCCGGTGGACGAGACGGGTGCCGTACGCGCGAGAGCCCCCAGAGAGGGTGATCCTGGGGGCTCGGCAGGACGACGGTCATACGATCGCACACCCCTGCCGACCGGCGCTTTCGTTTATCCGCGCGGCTCCTCCTCCGGTCGCCAGGGGCTGACTCCCGGCTTTCCGGTGGTGCCGAGGTCGAGGTGGGGCGTCAGCATGACCGGCGCGGCGCCGGACTTCGCCGAGAGCTCTGGGGCGTTGCGCCGGCTCCGCCGCCCGGGGAGCCGGCGCGTTCCGATCCGCAGCCACGGCCGCCCTACGACACCTGCGTCCGCACCTGCGACGAGATCAGCTCCAGGTGGTCCAGGTCGGAGAGGTCGAGGATCTGGAGGTAGAGCCGCTCGCAGCCGATCTCCCGGTAGCGGCCGATCTTGTCGACGACCTCGGCGGGGCTGCCGGCCAGGCCGTTGTCCTTCAGCTCCGGGACTTCACGGCCGATCGCGGCGGCGCGGCGGGCGACCTCCTGGTCGTCCTTGCCGACGCAGACGACGAGGGCGTTGGAGTAGGTGATGTCGTCCGCCTTGCGGCCGGCCTCCTCGGCGGCGGCGCGGACCCGGCCGAACTGTCGCTCGGTGTCCTCGAGCGAGCCGAACGGCATGTTGAACTCGTCGGCGTACCGCGCGGCCAGACGCGGGGTGCGGGTCGAGCCCTGGCCGCCGACGAGCACGGGGACCTTCCGCTGGGCGGGCTTGGGCAGCGCGGGCGAGTCCTTGAGGTCGTAGTAGGTGCCTTGGAAGTCGAAGGTCTCGCCGACCTCCGTCGCCCACAGGCCGGTGACGATCTCCAACTGCTCCTCGAGGCGGGCGAACTTCTCCTTCGGGAAGGGGATGCCGTACGCCGTGTGCTCCTCCTCGAACCAGCCCGTGCCCAGGCCCAGTTCGACGCGGCCGCCCGACATCTGGTCGACGTTCGCGACCTGGATGGCGAGCACGCCGGGCAGCCGGAAGGGGGCGGCGGTCATCAGCGTGCCGAGCCGTATGCGCTTGGTCTCGCGGGCGAGCCCGGCGAGGGTGATCCAGGCGTCGGTGGGGCCGGGGAGGCCGTCCACGTCGCCCATCTTGAGGTAGTGGTCAGAGCGGAAGAACGCGTCGAAACCGAGGTCTTCGGTGGCCTTGGCGACGGAGAGGAGGGTGTCGTAGGTGGCGCCCTGCTGGGGCTCGGTGAAAATGCGGAGATCCATGCCCTCCATCCTGCACGCCGGCACATCGGTCAACCGCAGCGGTCCCTCCGGGCGGGGCCGTCCCCGGCCGGGGTGAAAATACGTCAATGCCGCGCGCGGAGGTGATCTCGCCAGTGACCCGCTCCGGTGGAGATCGTTGGCTCGGGCGGAGCCGGACCGTCCGGAGCCCGCACCGGGACGGTCGTCGCCGGGGCGTCGATCGTCACCCGCGTCGGCCTCCCTGGGGGCCCTGGGCCTAGGAGGCCGTCATGTCCGAAGAAACCGTGCCGCTCCCTGTGGGGGTTGGGCAGCCCAAGGGGTTGCTGCAGCAGATGGAGGAGCTGATGGCGGCATTGAATGCGGACCTCTCCGACCTCAAGATCGAAGCGGGCTTTCCGCCCGATGAATCTCCCGGAGCCGCCGAATCAGACCGCTGACGGGCCGTCTGCCTTGGGGTTCTCGGGCCGTGACGGGCTGACGCGTCAGTCGAACTCGCAGAGCACGGCCACGAGCTGCTGCCCCTCGGGGGCACCCCGGCGCAGCAGCAGGGCGGCCGTGGAGTGCAGCTCATTCCAGGAGTGCGGGCGGCCGACGGCCGAGGCGTCCGGCACGGCCTCCAGAGCGACGGCGAGGGCCTGTGCGGCTTCCCCGGCTCCGGCGTACGCGTGTGCCAGGCATGTGCGGTACCAGGTCTTGTCCCGCCGGTACTCGTCCGGAAGGGCGTCCAGCCCGACCGTGAGGTGGTCGACGGCAGCCCGCCAGTTCTTGAGGTGCAGGGCGGCCATGCCCCGCTGGAGGGTGAACCAGGTCTCCCCGTAGAAGTACATCCAGACCGGCTCGTCCTCGGGGTGCTCGGCGGCCCGGCCGATGAGGCACTGCGCCTCGTCCAGAAGCCGTTCGGCGTCGTCACCGTCGCCGTTGAGCGTGTGGCCCCGGGCGGCCATCTGCGCGGCCATGCCCTGGACCCCGAGAGACGTGCCGGGAGCCGACCACCGGGCCGCCTCGGCCAGCCGCACGGTCCGATCACCCCGGCCACCGGACCACGCCATGTGCGCCTTCATGCTCAGGGCGGTGGCGGCCATGTTGGCGTCTCCGGCCTCCAGGGCCCATTCGTGGCTGCGGTCGTACCAGGCGAGTGCGGCGGCCGTCTGTCCCTGGTCCTGCGCCATCCAAGCGAGGAACTGTGCGTGCTCGGAGGCCAGCCGAACCACCCGGTCGGCCAGCGGTCCCCGGGCCGATGCATACAGGTCGACCACCGTGCGGAGCTGCTGCCGCATCACGTCCACCAGGGGGCGCGAGCCGATCTCGTCCTCGGCCCGGCGGTGCTCGGCCAGCAGCCGGTCAAGCCAGTCCAGGGTGGGGGCGTCGACCCGGAGTCCCGACTCGACCACGCTCGTCACCCGGGTCAGCAGGTCGTCATCGGGCCCGTGGCCGGGCAGAGCCAGTCCGGCGACCGGCGCGGCCGGAGCCTCGGCGCGCACCCGCACGAGATCCGTCGGGATGTCCAGCCCGGTCACGATGCGCTGCCGCACCTCCGTGGAGGTCACCCGGCGGTGACCGCGTTCGATGGCGGACACGTCCGGCTGCACCAGGCCAACACGCTCACCGAGGCGGGTCTGACTGAGGCCGGTGAGCTTCCGGTACGTGCGCAGGACCGCGCCCCAGTCCTCGGCGGCGACGGCGGCGATGAGCTGTGGGTGAGACCAGAGGTCGGGCGTCAATTCCCCCATGAATTCAACGATATAGGGCCGGGCTATAGGGCGGCCCAATTGTAACGGCTGGGACGCCAGCACCAGGGTTGACGTGCAGAGACCCCGGCGGCCCCGGGCAGGGCCCCCGGGGCGTGGCCGACGCTTCGAGGGAGCGACGACATGACGCAACGTACAGCCCACCCGGCGGACGTGGCAGAGGTCCCGCCGGACAGCGAGGGAACCATGAGCACGTACGAGCCGGAGCCCGGCGACCTGGTGTACGACGACGCAACGCGCAAGGTCGGTCAGGTGATGGGGCATGAGGGCCCGTACTGGCAACTGAGGCCGGTCGGCGGCGGGCGGGAATGGGATGCGCACGGCCCTCTTCGGCCCGCTACGGCGGCGGAGAGGCTGTCGGCGGGTGTGGCTCTGGCCAACGCCCGGAGCCGAGGGGAGGCGCCGTGAACGCGCCTGCTGTGGACACGTCGGCCATGTCCGCCGAGTGCGCGGTCGCCCAGCAGCCCGGGTACGAGGATCTGCACGACCAGTGTCGCCAGACCAAGGACGTGCCCTTGCCCCACGGCAGTGGCCTGTTGCTCGCGCGCCGGTGCGGGTGCCCCTGTCACCGAGAGCGCCCCGAGTAGCAGCCCCCAACAGCACGCAGCCCGGCTGGTGATGCTGCCCGGCCGGCCTCCGCCGTATCCGGCTGGTCCTCAACCCCATTGCGGGCTGGCTGAGTTGGCGGGAACTCCGCGTGATCCGGCACTCTTCCGTTGTCGGTGGTGGCTGCCACAATTCCGTACATGAGTGATGAGCTGCCGTCGCCGGACATGTCCCGCGCCCTCGACACCCCGGAGAACGCCCCCCTGGTGAGTGAGTGGCTGCTCGGGACAAGCGCTGTACTCGCGTATCACCTCGGGAAGACCGACACGGCGCGGATGATCGCCGATGTGACGTCGGCTGAGGTCAGGCTCTGGAACACCGAGTACGACCACGAGGGCTACCGGATCGTGCTTGTGGTGGAGCCGGGCCTGTACCCGACGTACGACGAAGAGGCGCTGGAAGGCATCGCCGTGGTGATGCGGGACGTGATGTGGGGGTCGAGCAAGTCAGTTGATGAGCTTGTCGCCCGGCCGTCGATCCCGCGCCTCGGCCCGGACTGGCGCAGGCAGATTCAGACCGCCGACGGGCCCAAGCCAAGCAACCAGGGGCGCAAGGTGCAGCTCGAACCGGGCCACCCGGTTGAGGATCAGCTCCGCTTCACCAACGAGTGGGAGCTGGACGTGTACCGGGTGCTCAGGGAGCGGCAGGAGTCCCTGCCGGACGACGAGACGATCGGGATCGTGCCTCTGGGTGGTATGCGGGTGAGGGGCTGGACCTTTGAGCCCGACCTGCTGATCACGTATCGCGGCTACGCCGGGGTGATCGAGATCGACGGGCCTCACCACAAAGGCCACGCCGGGCGGGACCACAGCCGAAGCCGTCTGCTCCTGAACGCAGGGGTGAGGTACGTCGACCGCCTGAACGTCGAGGAAGTCAACAGCCGGGCCGAGGTCGAGAAGTTCGTGGACAGCTTCCTGACCCGGCTCACGCGGTAGACAGACAGGGAGCCCGGCCGGTGAAGCTGCCCGGCCGGGCACCGTCGTGCGCGTGTGGGGGTCAGCGGGTCCAATCGATCTGCACCGACGCGGGGTCGACGCCCCCCCCCGGCAGGACCCCGAGCGGGCGGCCCCGCCGCCCAGGCCGCAGGGTGACTGAGCTTCCGGGGTTATTAGCTGGGCGGCGTGGGGGCTGGGGAGTGGGGGCTTGGCGGGGGTGGGTCGCGCGGCCCGGCGCTAGACTGCCCGCAGCCGTGCCGGCGTGCGGCCACCCCGCGGCTACGCCGGCAGCGCCTCGTCCCGGTCCGCCAGCTTCCTGAGCATCTCCCGCACCCGATCCCTCGATTCGTCCGCCGCGTCGATCGCCTCCATGCACTGCCAGTACGTGCCCTCGTCGTCCGCGGCGCTCGCGATGCCGACGAGGGCGATGCCGACCTCGCCGAGGAGGCCGCCGAGGTACGTCAGGGCCTGGCGGGCGTCGCCCAGTTCGGTGAGCCGGGCGGCGCGCAGGGCCTCGGCGTCGATGTCCGGCCGGTCCAGGACACCGCAGCCTCTGCCCGCCAGTTCGGTCAACCCCAGCGCCTCGCCGCGCAGTTCCGGCGGGCCGGAGACCGCGAGGCGGCTGCCGATCGCCTGGGCCAGGGCCTGCGCCTGCCACACCTCCGCCATGACGTCCGGCGTGTCCGCGCTTCCCGCCAGGGCTCGCCTGTTCGCCACGATGAGCCGCACCGCGTCCATGGGGTGCCCCCGTCTGTCCCGACGTCCATCCACCTACTGGTCCACTACCCAGAGTGAGAGGCCTTGAGACAAAAGGACAGAGGAAGACGGAAATCTGCGGACAAGTAATCGGTTTCAGGTGGCAATCCGATTACTGACAGTAATAGCGGAAGTTGCTGCTCTACGGTGCCGGAAACCTCCTCTCGTTCCGGTCGATCTTCGCGTCCAGCACCGCCAGCGGGTCGATGCCGAGCACCTCGCACAGCTGAAGCAGATACGCGAGCACGTCGGCGACCTCGTCCGTGACGCGGTGCGCGGTGTCGGGGTCGTCCATCACGCGGGCCGACTCCTCCGGCGTCAACCACTGGAAGATCTCGACGAGTTCGGAGGCCTCCACGCTCAGCGCGGCGACGAGGTTCTTGGGGGTGTGGTAAGGCTGCCAGTTGCGCGCGGCCGCGAACTCGGCCAGCCTGCGCTGCAGTTTCGCCACGTCGAGAGGTTCTGTCACGGCTTCAGCGGATTCTTGCGAGGAACCCCCGGGGCTTCAGCCCCGGGAGGAATCGCATCCTAGCGGCCGCGGCGCGGCATCACTGCGGTTGACTGGCCGAGGAGCGGCCGGGTGCCGAGCCTTCGGTTCCGGGTTGAGCGGTGCGGGAGTATCCCGAAATGTGACGGGATTCGCTCGATGGGATGAACGGCTACGAACGTGTGGGGGTGTCTCGCACTGGCGTGTACGGTCGGGATCATGAAGCTGGTCGTGCAGGTGAAGCTCTTGCCGACGCCCGTACAGGCGGCGGCACTTGAGGCGACCCTACGCGCCTGCAACGAGGCGGCGACCTGGGCCAGTCAGGTCGCCTTCGAGGAGGATGCGAAGAGCAACTTCGCGCTGCGCAGGCTCACCTACGCCGAGGTGAAAGCGCGGTGGGGTCTGGGCGCGCAGGCGGCCCAGCACGTGATCAAGAGGACGTGCGACGCGTACGCGACGCTGAAGGCGAACCTGAAGGTCGGCAACCTTGGGAAACCCGGCTCGAAGCGGTACCGCAGGGCTACGGAGAAGCCGGTCGTCTTCCGGCCTGAGGGAGCGCAGCCGTATGACGACCGGATGCTGTCCTGGCAGATCGCCGAGCGGCGGGTCTCGATCTGGACGACGGCCGGGCGGATCAAGGACGTGGCGTTCACCGCGTCCCCGGAGCAGCTGGCCACCCTGGCCCTGTACCGGAAGGGCGAGTCCGATCTGGTGTGCCGGGACGGCATGTGGTTTCTCAATGCCACCTGTGAGGTGCCCGAGGCGCCGCTGAACACCGATCCGGTGGACTTCCTCGGCATCCACCTGGGCATCGTGAACATCGCCACCACGTCCGACGGCGAGATCATGGCCGGGCGCGAGCTCAACCGCGGCCGGGTCCGTGAACGACATCTGCGCAGCAAGCTGCAGAAGAAGAACACCCCGTCCGCCAAGCGCCGCCTGAAGAAGCGCAGGCGCAAGGAGGCGCGACGGGCCAAGGACATCAACCACAAGATCGCGAAACGTGTGGTGGCCGAGGCAGAACGCACCGGTCGCGGTATTGCCCTGGAGGATCTGACGGGCATCCGCGAGCGGGTACGGCTTCGCAAGCCTGGGGGTACCTCCCACGCCCTTAAGGCAGTGGGGGAGGGCCGCCCACTCCAGCTGGTCGTTCGCCCAGCTGGGGGCGTTCATCGCGTACAAGGCCCGCCGCGCGGGGGTGCCGGTGGTGTACGTCGATCCGGCATACACCTCCCGCACCTGCGCCGAGTGCGGGCACATCGACAAGGCGAACCGGGTCTCTCAGGCCTGGTTCGCGTGCCGGTCCTGCGGATTCGTTGATCACGCGGACCGGAACGGCTCCCGCAACATCCAGGCCCGTGCCTGGGAGTTGTGGCGACGCGGGGCCCAGTCAACGGCCCCCGTCCCACCACCGGAGCACACGCGCCGGGGTGGGGCTGGACGCAAACGCAGCACCACACCCAGTGATGCCCGTTGTGCAAGCCCGTCACTTTAGTGACGGATAGTTGACGTGTACCACCGTGATCCCGTCCGTCCCGGCGACCCACGACGCGTCGCTCACCGCGCCGACCAGGCGGATGTGACCGCGCTCGCACATCCGGGCCGCGAGCCGCAGCAACTCGCCGCGCTGCCCGGGGTCCAGTCCCCGGTCGAGGCCGTCGGCGAGCACGGTGAGCGTCTGGAGGGCGGCGGGGACCTCGCCGGCCGGGTCGAGCTCCAGCACGCCGGGCCCGGTGAGCAGCACCAGCGCGAGCGCGACGTATCTCAACTCCCCGTCGCCCAGCCGACCGAGCTCCGTCCGGATCCCGTCGCCCCGGTCGAGCACCGCCCGCACCGTCCCGTCGGCCAGCGGCTCGGCGAGCACGTCCGCGACGGGGCCGGCGCAGCCGGCGCGCACCGCGGCGACGAGCCGCGCGTGCCGCTGCCCGCATTCCGCGCGGGTGCGCCGCAGCACTTCGGCGAGGTTGTCGCAGCCGCCGAGCAGCCGCCCGGATCCGGTCGGCACGGGGGCGCGCATCCGGTCCGGCGCGGGATCGCAGGCGAAGACCGAGCGCAGGGCGACCACCATCTGTTCGGCGGCGGCGAGCACCCGGCGCTGCCCGTCCGTCTTGCCTGCCACGCGCAGCGGGAGCAGCGCGGTGCCGAGCCGGTCGTCGGGCAGCGGGGCGCGGGTGACCGACGCCTGTCCCGCCGTGTGCCAGGCGGCCTGCACCTGGCGGCGGCTCGGGTCGCGCAGAGCGGTCTCCAGCAGGACGAGCCCGTCCGCCGCCAGCCGTTCCCCCACGATGCGCAGGTCGGGCTCGGCCTGTACGGCGACGTCGAGGCGGACCGGGCCCTCGGGGCCGTCGGCCGTGCAGCCGATGCGGAAGCCGCGGCGGCGCTGTGCGTCGGGCCGGGCCCGTTCGGGCACGCAGGCGACCGGGTCGGGGAACACCTCGGCGAGGCCGTCCCCGCCACCGAGCCGCGCGAGTGCCTCGTAGGCCCGCAGCGCGCTGGTCTTGCCGCAGCCGCTGGGCCCGGCGAACAGGGTGAGCGGTCCGAGCGGGAAACTGGCGCGGCGGTGGCCGGCGAAGGCGGACAGCCGCAGTTCGGTCACGCGCGGCCGGTCCGGACGGTCCTCGTCGTCTCCGGGTCGTGCCGGGGACGGGCGGGGGGACGCTGGGGACGTGAGGGAGGCGATCATGTCCGGACCGTAGGACTGCGCAGGTCAGGCGAACCGTTCCACCCCCGAGGGGTTCCTACGATCGAGCGACGCCGTCCCGGCGGGCCTGTCACTTCACGCACCTCACGCTCCGGGAATCCCCGCCCCCTCCATCAGCCCGGTCACCTCGGTTCCGGCCGGGGTGAGAAGGAACACGTTGCGGTCGACTCGGTGCATCCCGCTCGCCAGGCCGAAGACGACACCCGTGCTGAAGTCCAGGACCCGCTTGGCGACCTCGGTTTCCGCGCTGGTCAGGTCGAGCAGTACGGGGACGCCCGCCATCAGCGTCTCGGCGACCTCGCGGGCGTCCGCGAACACATTGACGCGCAGTACGACGAAGCGGCGCCGGGCCTCGGTCTCGGCCTCCGGTATGGACCGGTGGTCGACCGCGGACGGCCAGGCGTCCCGGCCCCGCAGCGGCACGACCTGGGCGAGCCCCTCCCACTGTTCGTCGGTGACATCGTGGCTGTTCACCGGCATGCTCCATCCTTGGCTCGCACTGCTGTCTGCATCGGGCAATTCTTACGCATGGTCACCCGTTCGGCCTATCAGCGACACGCTCCGCGATCGCGATGCACCTCACATCGGCCCCGCATCGCCGTTGCAGCGCCCCCAATACGCCCAGCGCACGGGCCCTCACACCCGTCACGCGACGGTTGTGCAGCGGGCGTAACCCCTGATGATCAAGCCGTGTCACACAGGCGTAACGGGCAATTCGTACCGTCGACGGCATGACGACGAGCCCCCGGACGCAGCCGACGAGGCCGCAGCAGACGACGCAGCAGGTGCGCACGGTCTGCTCGTACTGCGGTGTGGGCTGCGGCATGGTGCTCGACGTCGGGATGGGGCCGGACGGGCGGCGTACGGTCCTGAAGGCGTCCGGCGACAAGGCGCACCCGGCGAACGCGGGCCGGCTGTGCACCAAGGGCGCGACCACGGCGGACATGCTCGCCGCGCCCGGGCGGCTGACCAGCGCGCTGGTGCGGGACGACCGGGGCGAGGAGCCGGTGCCCACACCCGCGGCCGACGCGATCGCCGATACCGCGCGGCGGCTGCGCACGATCATCGACGAGCACGGGCCGGACGCGGTCGCCTTCTACGTCTCCGGGCAGATGAGCCTGGAGGCGCAGTACCTGGCGAACAAGCTGGCCAAGGGGTTCGTGCGGACCAACCAGATCGAGTCGAACTCGCGCCTGTGCATGGCCAGCGCGGGCGCCGGTTACAAGTCGTCGCTCGGCGCCGACGGGCCGCCGGGGTCGTACGAGGACTTCGACCGGGCGGACGCCTTCCTCGTCATCGGGTCGAACATGGCCGACTGCCATCCGATCCTGTACCTGCGGATGACGGAGCGGGTGAAGGCGGGCGCGAAGCTGATCGTCGTCGATCCGCGCCGCACCGCGACCGCCGCAAAGGCCGATCTGTTCCTCCAGGTCAAGCCGGGTACGGACCTCGCCCTCCTCAACGGTCTGCTGCACCTGCTGGTCGAGAACGGGCACACCGACCCCGACTTCATCGCCGCGCACACCGAGGGCTGGGAGGCGATGGGGGAGTTCCTCGCCGACTACGCGCCGGACGCCGTCGCGGAGATCACCGGGCTCGCCGCGGACGACATCCGGGAGGCGGCGCGGCTGATCGGCGAGGCCGGCGAGTGGATGAGCTGCTGGACCATGGGCCTCAACCAGTCCACGCACGGCACCTGGAACACCAACGCCCTGGTCAACCTGCATCTCGCCACGGGCGCCATCTGCCGTCCGGGCAGCGGGCCCTTCTCCCTCACCGGCCAGCCGAACGCGATGGGCGGCCGTGAGATGGGCTACATGGGCCCGGGGCTGCCCGGGCAGCGCTCGGTGCTCGTCGACGAGGAGCGGGCGTTCGCCGAGGACGTGTGGGAGCTGCCGCCGGGGACCCTGCGGAAGGACGGTGTCGGCAAGGGCACCGTCGAGATGTTCCAGAAGATGGCCGACGGGGAGATCAAGGCCTGCTGGATCATCTGCACCAACCCGGTCGCCTCGGTCGCCAACCGCCGTACCGTGATCGAGGGCCTGGAGGCCGCCGAGTTCGTCGTCACGCAGGACGTCTTCGGCGAGACCGAGACCAACGCGTACGCCGATGTCGTCCTGCCCGGCGCGATGTGGACCGAGGCGGAGGGCGTCTTCGTCAACAGCGAGCGCAACCTGACGCTGACCGGGGCCGTGTCCGACCCGCCCGGGGAGGCGATGGCGGACTGGCGGATCATCGCGGCCGTCGCGCGGGAGATGGGGTACGAGAAGGGGTTCTCCTACGACAGTGCCGAGCAGGTCTTCGAGGAGATCCGGCGTTTCTGGAACCCGGGCACGGAGTGGGACCTGCGCGGGGTGACGTACGAGCGGCTGCGCTCGACGCCCGTGCAGTGGCCGGCCGCGTCTCAGGACGGGCCGGAGCGCAATCCGATCCGGTACGTGGGCGGCGGCGAACTCCGGTTCCCGACGGCGAGCGGGCGGGCCGTCTTCCACCCGCGGCCGCACCTGCCGGCCGCGGAGATGCCGGACGACGACTTCCCCTTCGTGCTGAACACCGGGCGGGTGCAGCACCAGTGGCACACGCTGACGAAGACGGGGAAGGTGGCCAAGCTCAACAAGCTGAACTCCGGGCCGTTCGTGGAGGTGCATCCCGAGGACGCGCGGGAGTTGGGGATCGCCGACGGTGACCGGGTGGAGGTCGCCTCGCGGCGGGGGCGGGCCGTGCTGCCGGCGGTGGTCACCGACCGCGTGCGGCCGGGGGCCTGCTTCGCGCCGTTCCACTGGAACGACCTCTTCGGGGAGTACCTGAGCGTCAACGCGGTGACGAGCGACGCGGTGGATCCGGTGTCCTTCCAGCCGGAGTTCAAGGTGTGCGCGGTGTCGCTGACGAGGGTCGCGGAGCCTGCGCCCGCGCCCGTGGAGGTGATCGTCCCGACCGCCGTCACGCCGAGCGCGAACCCCTTCGGGCTCGATCCGGCCCCGCCGCCCGTCCTGACGGCTCAGGAGCGCCTCTACCTCACCGGCTTCCTCGCCGGCATCGACTCCGGCGCCCCCGGTGTCCCCGTGCTGCCGCCGGACGCGCCCTTCAGCCCCGAGCACGCGATGTGGGTGAACGGCGTCCTCGCCGGGATGTACTCACGGACGACGCCACCGGCCACCGACCAGGGACAGCGCGGCCGTGAGGTCGTCGTCCTGTGGGCCTCGCAGACCGGCAACGCCGAGGAGTTCGCCGGTGCCGTCGCCGACCGGCTGTCCGCCGGCGGACACCGGGCGAGGGTCGTCGGCATGGACGACACCGACCCGGGCACGCTGCCCACCGGCGCCGATCTGCTGCTGATCACCAGCACCTTCGGGGACGGCGACGCGCCCGACAACGGCACCGGCTTCTGGGATGCGCTCGCCGGGCAACAGGCCCCGCGCCTGGACGGCGTACGCTACGCCGTGCTCGCCTTCGGCGACTCCTCGTACGACGACTTCTGCGGGCACGGGCGCCGGCTCGACGCGCGGCTGGACGAGCTGGGTGCGGTGCGGCTCGCGCCGCGCACGGACTGCGAGCCCGACTACGAGACGGAGGCCGGGGCCTGGCTGGACCAGGTGCTGACAGCGCTGGGCACCAGGACGCAGGCCGCCGCGAGCACCACGACGGAGCCCGCTCCAGCACCCGCCCGGTCCGCCGGGCCCGCCCCCACCACCGCCCGACTCGTCGGCAACCGGCTGCTCAGCGGGCCCGGCGCGGGCAAGGAGGTCAGGCGGTTCACCTTCGACACGAGCGGGTCCTCCCTGACGTACGAGGCGGGGGACGCGCTCGGGGTGCGGCCGGTCAACTCGCCCGCGCTGGTGGAGGAGTGGCTGGCGGCGACCGGGGCCGACGGATCGGCCTCCGTGTCGCTGGAGGGAGTCGGCGAGGTCCCGTTCGCCGAGGCCCTGCACCGGCATCTGGACATCACCCGGATCACCCCGGGCCTCCTGCGTTTCGTCGCCGAACGCGTCCGCGACGACCGGGAGTTGCGCAGGCTGCTGCGCCCCGACAACAAGGACGGGCTCGCGAAGTGGAGTTGGGGTCGGCAGGCGGTGGACGTGCTCGCGGAGCACCCGGTGCGGGCGGACGCGCAGGACTGGGCGGACGTCCTCAAGAAGCTCCAGCCGCGCCTGTACTCCATATCCTCCAGCCCGCTCGTCGACCCGCACCTCGTCTCGCTGACGGTGTCCGTGGTGCGCTACGAGAACCTGCACGGCCGGCCGCGCGGCGGGGTCTGCTCGCCCTTCCTCGCCGACGCCGAGCCGGACCGTGAGGTGCCGGTGTTCGTGCAGCGCTCCCCGCACTTCCGGCCGCCCGCCGACCCCTCGACGCCGATGGTGATGGTCGGTCCCGGTACGGGCGTCGCGCCCTTCGTCGGCTTCCTCCAGGAGCGGCTCGCGCTCGGTCACCGGGCGCCCAACTGGCTGTTCTTCGGCGAGCAGCACCGCGCCACCGACTTCTACTACGAGGACGAGCTGACCGCGCTGCTCGACGAGGGCGCCCTGAGCCGCCTCGACACCGCGTTCTCCCGGGACCAGCGCAACAAGGTGTACGTGCAGGACCGGATGCTGGAGCACGGCCCCGAGCTGTGGCGCTGGCTCCAGGACGGCGCGCACTTCTACGTCTGCGGCGACGCCTCCCGCATGGCCAAGGACGTGGACCGGGCGCTGCGGGACATCGCGGTGGCGCACGGCGGTCTGGCGGAGGCCGAGGCGTCGGCGTGGGTGAAGCAGCTGGCGGCGGCCAAGCGGTACGTACGGGACGTCTACTGACAGCTGCCGCGCCTCGGAGCAAACCGGGTCTTCATACCGCCCTCACACCGGACTCTTCACCTCCGTCGGCGGCGCGCTCACCGGGCACGATTACCGTCCGGTGCCGTGCTCCTGACAGATACCCGGCTGTCGGCTCCCGTCCGGCGGACGCAGCCGGCGGTGTCCGCCGCCCCGGAACCCCCCGCGCAGTGGCATCGCGTGCTGACCCTGCTGGCCGACATCAGTCTCTTCATCGGGACGCGATCGGTCTGGGCGCAGGCGGCGAGCCATCGGCTCGTCGTGGCCGCGGTGATCTCCGTGTGCTACGCCTCGGTCCTGGTGTGCGGGGTGCTGGCCCTGGTGGTACGCCGACCGCGGTCGCTGGCGCGCGTGGACCTGTGCGTGCTCGTCACCGCGGTGACGCTCGTCCTGTGTACGTGGGTCATGAACCACAACGGCTCCGACGAGGCGGACCTCACCGCCCAGGCCGCCCGGGCGCTGGTCGCCGGGCACCCCGTCTACGGGCAGCCGTGGCCCTGGCTCTTCGGTCACACCGTCGCGCGCACCCCGACGGTGACCGGCGGCTACGACTACACGTACGGCTATCCCCCGCTGGCCCCGCTGCTGACCGCGCCCCTGCTGTGGCTCGGGCACGGCGGCATGGCGGCGACGGCGCTGAGCACGGGCGCGCTGATCGTCGGCGCGGTGGTGCTGTGGCGGCTGCTGCCCGGGCCGTGGCGGCCGGCGGCGACGATGGTGTGCCTCGGCTTCGGGATGCTGGCCTCGTACGGCCGGCTCGGCTATCCGGCGATCCTGGCCCTGGCCCTGCTGGTGCCGGTGGTGGTGCGCTGGCCGCGGATCGGGCGGGGCGGGCGGCTCGGCCCGGCCGGGGTGGCGCAGGCGGCCTGTCTGGGCGCGGCGTGCGCGGCGCAGCAACTGCCCTGGTTCCTGGCGCCGTTCCTGCTGGCCGGGATCTACGCCGTGCGGCGCGGGGAGCTAGGGCCTGTGTCGGAAGTGGCGTCGTCCGCCCGAAGGGCGGGCCGGGCGGCGTCTGGTGCGTGCTCTCGGCGTGCCGGGCGGAAGCCCTCGTACTGGACGTACTTGGGCTTTCGCCCGGTGCGGCGAGTGGGGGCACCTCCCACGCCCTCAAGGCAGTGGGGGAGCGTGCCAGACGCCGTCCGGCAGGCGCCACTTCCGACACAGGCCCTAGGGGCGCGGGCGGCGGGGCTGGTGGCGCTGCGGGTCGCCGGGGTCGCCGCCACCGTATGGCTGCTGATCAACACGTACTTCATCGTGAGCGAGCCTGGTGCCTGGCTCGACGGCATCGCGCTGCCGCTGACGCAGGGCGCCGTGCTGCACGGGCAGGGCCTGGTGGACGTCTCGCTGTACCTCACCGACGGCGGCGACCGGCTCGACTGGTACTCCCGCGCAAGCCTGCTGCTGCTCGGCGGCCTGCTGGCGGTGTTCGTGCTGTTCGTACGGCGACTGGGGCCCGCGGCGACCGTCCTGCCGTGGCTCGCCTTCTATCTGGCGACCCGTTCGCAGGACGGCTACTACCTGATGATGACCCCGCTGTGGCTGGCGGCGGCGGTCACCGCGCCGCTGCCGGAGTTCGCGGGCGCGTGGCAGCCGCGCCCGCGCCTGCTGTCCGGGCCGCACCGGCGTCCGGCGCGGATCGCGGCGGTCGTGCTGCTGCTCTCCCCCGCCGTGGCGAGCGCCGCGCTGGCGGCGACGGGGACGCCGCCGCTGCACATGGCCGTCGCCTCGGTGGGGCGGGCGGCGCCGACCGCCGTCTCCCGGCTGACCCTCCGGGTCACCAACACCGGCGACAGCGCCCTCGTGCCCCACTTCACGCTCACGAGGGGCCAGGGCATGGACGCGTACTGGTCGGTCGTACGGGGCCCGGCCGCCCTGCCCGCGCACGCGACGGCGACGTACGAAATCCGGCCGTTCACCGGGACGTTCACGCTTCCGCGCCGAGGGGTGCGGGTCCGGCTGCGCGCCTTCACGCCCTCGCCGCAGACGCTGTCGAGCACCTACATCAGGCTGCTGCCGTCCGCGTGAAGCGGAGCGTGGCGGTGACCGTGGTCAGGCCGCGGATCATGCCGAGCTGGTTCCAGCCCATGCCGAACTGCTCGCGGTCCACGCTGAATTCCACGTCCAGGGTGAGTGCGTCGGCGCTCGCGTCACGGAGGGCCGCGGTGAAGGACAGGGGACGGCTGACGCCCCGCGCGGTCAGCTGACCGACGACGTGCACCGCGTCGCTCCCGCGGAGTTCGGCGCTGCGGACCGCGAACGTGATCTCGGGGTGGTTGTCGGCGTCGAAGAAGTCGGCGCCCCGCAGGTGCGTGTCGCGCTTGGCGTTCTTGGTGTCCAGGGAGGCGACATCCAGGGAGATGGTGCCGACGGCCGAACCGTCGGGCCGCACCTCGCCCTGTCCGGCGAAGGTGGCGAAGGTGCCCTTCACCGTGACCAGGTTCCACATCGTCTTGTGCCGCAGGGCGACGGTGGAGGCGGTGCGGTCGAGCTGCCAGGTCCCGGTTTCCACGGCGACGGTCATGATATGCCCCTTGTTCCCAGTGGTTCAAATTTGGATGACGCTCACCGTAGCGGGTTATCCAAATATGAACAACCCCTTCGCAGGCCCCTCGTCCAAAATTGGATAACAGGTACACTCGGACCATGGCCGAACCCGACGAGCACCCCGATGACCTGCCCGAATGTCCCTCCGCGCAGGGCGCCGGACTGCTGCCTCCCGAGTTGCGGGCATGGATGGTCATGCTGGCCGCGACGGGGGCCGTCGAGCGGCGGCTGCACGCGGTCGTCAAGGAGCGGCTCGACGTCTCGCACGACGAGTTCCTGGTCCTGTGCCTGCTCGCCGAGCAGCCCGGCGGCGTCAGGATGACGCGGATCGCCGAGCAGCTGGCCCGCCCGAAGACCCGGCTCACCTATCAGATCGCCTGCCTCCAGCACGCCGGACTCGTCACCCGCCGGTCGGTCTGCGGCGACAAGCGGGGCGTCGAGGTCGCGCTCACCGACAAGGCCCGGCGCCTGCTGACGGAGGCCTCCGAGCCTCTCGCCGACACGGTCCTCAAGTCCCTCGCCGGCGCCATCGGCCCCGCCCAGTGCGAGGCGATGCGTGCGCTGATGCCGGACTTCGCGCAGGAGCAGCCCGCCGAATAGGAGCCCGTGTCGTCGGCACCGCCGAGGGGTACCCGGTCGCCCCGTGCCTCGGGCACGGCCGCCGCTGACGCCGCGCCGACCACCGTAGGAGGGCTCCATGGGCGTGCTGGACCTGCCCGATCCCGTCGCCGGGCGACCGGCCGCACCTGCGGTCGACGTGGGAGCACTGGAGGCCGAACTGGGTGAACGGGTCGACGGCGAGGTCCGCTTCGACGCCGGGAGCCGGGCCGCCTACTCCACGGACGCCTCGAACTTCCGGCAGACCCCGATCGGCGTGGTCGTCCCCCGTACGCCCGAGGCCGCCGCCGCGGCGGTGGCCGTGGCCCGTGAGCACGACGTGCCCGTGCTGTCCCGGGGCGGCGGGACGAGCCTGGCCGGGCAGTGCACCAACACCGCCGTCGTCATCGACTGGTCGAAGTACTGCGACCGGCTGGAGTCCGTGGACACCAGCGCCCGCACCTGCGTCGTGCAGCCCGGCATCGTGCTGGACGAGCTGAACCGGCGGCTCGCGCCGACCGGGCTGCGCTACGGCCCGGAGCCCGCCACCCACGCGAACTGCACCCTCGGCGGCATGATCGGCAACAACTCCTGCGGGGCCACCGCGCAGGCGCACGGCAAGGTGGTCGACAACATCGCCCGCCTGGAAGTGCTGTTGTACGACGGCACCCGCTTCTGGTGCGGGGAAACCAGCGACGAGGAGTACGCCGAGATCGAGCGGCAGGGCGACCTGCGGGCCTCCGTCTACCGGCAGTTGCGCGCCCTGCGCGACACCTACGCCGACGAGATCCGCCGCCGCTTCCCGGACATCCCGCGCCGGGTGTCCGGCTACAACCTCGACTCGCTGCTGCCGGAACACGGCTTCGACGTCGCCGGGCTGCTGGTCGGCAGCGAGTCCACGCTGGTCACCGTCCTGCGCGCGGAGCTGGAGCTGGTGCCCGTGGTGGAGGAACGCACGCTGGTGGTACTGGGGTTCCCGGACGTCGAGACGGCCGCGGACGCGGTGCCGGCGGTCCTGCCGTACGAGCCGATCGCGCTGGAGGGCGTCGACTCCAAGCTGATCCGCGACGAGCAGCTGAAGAACCTCAACCCCAAGGCGATCGCCGAACTGCCCGAAGGATGTGCCTTCCTGATGGTGGAGTTCGGTTCGGACACCATCGAGGAGGCGGAGGACCGGGCGCACCGGATGCTGGACGCCCTCGACGAGTCCGAGCACGACCCCGAAGTCGCCTTCCTCGACGACCCGGCCCACGAGGAGGAGCTGTGGCAGGTCCGCGAGGCCGGCCTCGCCGCCACCGCGCACGTCCCGCACCGGCCCGACACCTTCGAGGGCTGGGAGGACTCGGCCGTCCCGCCCGACCGGCTCGGCGACTACCTGCGACGACTGCGCGGCCTGTACGAGGAGTTCGGCTACCTCAGCGACACCGGGCCCAGCCTCTACGGCCACTTCGGGCAGGGCTGCGTGCACACCCGGATCCCCTTCGACCTGTACTCCGCCGACGGGGTCGCCGCCTACCGGCGGTTCATGGAGCGGGCGGCCGACCTGGTCGCCGAGTTCGGCGGCTCCTTCTCCGGTGAGCACGGCGACGGGCAGAGCCGGGGCGAGCTGCTGCCGCGGATGTTCGGAGAGCGACTGGTCGAGGCCTTCGGGCGGTTGAAGGCCGTGTTCGACCCGCTGGACCGGATGAACCCCGGGAAGGTCGTGGCGCCGTACCGGCTGGACGAGAACCTGCGCCTCGGCGGTGACTGGGCTCCGTACGACCCCCGCGACCTGCACTTCCGCTTCCCCGAGGACGGCGGGTCCTTCGCGGAGGCCGCCAACCGGTGCGTGGGCGTGGGGAAGTGCCGGCAGCACACCAACAAGGGCGGCGCGGTGATGTGCCCCTCGTACCAGGTGACCATGGAGGAGGAGCACTCCACACGCGGGCGGGCCCGGCTGCTGTTCGAGATGCTCGACGGGCACGGCGACAGCGCCGTCCAGGACGGCTGGCGGTCCGAGGCCGTGCGTGACGCGCTCGACCTGTGCCTGGCCTGCAAGGGGTGCAAGAAGGACTGTCCGGCCGACGTGGACATGGCCACGTACAAGGCGGAGTTCCTGTCCCATCACTACGTGGGCCGGGGGTGGCGGCGTCCCCGCGCCCACTTCTCCATGGGCTGGCTGCCCGCCCTCGCCCAGGCCGTCGGCCGCGCGCGGCTCGGCCCGGTCGTCAACGCGATGACGCACACCCCGCCGCTGTCGAAGGCCGCCGTCGCGGTCGCGGGCGTCGAGGACCGGGAGGTGCCGCTGTTCGCCGGGCAGACCCTGCGGCAGTGGTTCGCGCGCCATGAGCCGTACGGCGACGGGGCGCGCGGGACCGTCCTGCTGTGGCCGGACACCTTCACCGACCACTTCCATCCGCACATCGGGCAGTCGGCCGTACGGCTCATGGAGCACGCGGGCTGGCGGGTGGTCCTGCCCGACGAGCCGCTGTGCTGCGGGCTGACCTGGATCTCCACCGGGCAACTGACCGTCGCCGAACGCGTGTTGACCCGTACCGTGCGCCATCTCGCCGACCACGTGCGGGGAGGTGGCCTGGTCGTCGGCCTTGAGCCCAGCTGTACGGCCGTGTTCCGGTCGGACGCGAGCGAGTTGTTCCCCGGCGACCGTGACGTGCGCAGGCTGTGCGACCGGACGGTGACGCTGGCCGAACTGCTCACCGAGCACTCCCCCGGCTACGAACCCCCGCAGGTGCCGGACCGTTCCGCGCGGGCGCTGGCCCAGGTGCACTGCCACCAGCACGCGGTGCTGGACTGGACGGCCGACGAGCGGCTGCTGCACCGCGCCGGGGTCGACGTCGAGCGGCTGGAGTCCGGCTGCTGCGGACTCGCCGGGAACTTCGGCTTCGAGTGCGGGCACCTGGAGGTCAGCGAGGCGTGCGCGGAGCGCGTGCTGCTGCCGCGGCTGCGGGAAGAGGCGCCTGAGACGGTGGTGCTGGCGGACGGCTTCAGCTGCCGTACGCAGATCCACGAGTTCGACAGCGGCGGCCACGAGGCGGTGCACCTCGCGGAGCTGCTGGCCTCCGCGCTGCCCGACAGCGCCCGTTCCGACACACCCCGTTCCGGCGCGCTGGGCAGCGCGTACGGCGTCGCGCCCGGCGTCCGGCCGGCGCCTCCGGGACGCCCGGCCAAGGCACTCGCCATGGCCGGGGCGGGCCTCACGGGACTGGCCGGCCTGGCCGCGGTGGGTACGGCGGCCAGGCTGGTCCGGAACCGGCTGACGCGCTGACTCAGGCGGCCGGCACCGCGGGCTCGTCGGCCGTGGCCAGCAGGTCGATGAGCGTCTCGCGGGCGCGGGCCACCCGGGAACGGACCGTCCCGACGGGGCAGTCGCTCAGTTCGGCCGCCTCCGCGTAGGGCAGGCCCAGCAGTTGGGTGAGGACGAAGGCCTCCCGGCGTTCGTCGGGCAACGTGGCCAGCAGGTCGAGCAGCGCGACGCCGTCGTCGAAACCGGGCAGGCCCCGCGGCTGGGCGCGCTCGACCGCCAGTTGCCAGTCCGGCACGTCGCACGGGCGGGGCCGGGCGGCGGCATACCGGTAGCCGTCGATCACGGAACGGCGGGCGATGGCCAGCAGCCAGGCCCGCGCCGAGGAACGTCCCTCGAACCGGTGCAGGCTGCCGAGCGCCCGCAGGAACGTGTCCTGTGCCAGGTCGTCCACGGCCTGGGGGTCGGCGCAGAGGTGGGCGACGTAGCGCAGGACGTCACGGTGCAGTGCGCGGACGAACTGCTCGACGGCGACCGCGTCGCCGGCACGGGCGGCGAGCGCCCAGGCGGTGGCCGACGCGTCCATGGAGTCGGTAGGAGTGATCACCTGGTGTCCTTCTCGGGTCATCGGTGGCCCCGGTGAGGGGTGTTGGCCCCGGTGAGGGGGAGGATCCAGCCGTACGACGCCTGCGCGGGCGTACGACGCCTGCGCGGGCGTACGACGCCTGCGCGGGCGTACGACGCCTGCGCGGGCGTGCGGCTGAAGCCCGAGGCGCCTTACGGGCTGTGCCTCGGGCTGCCGGCTGTCGTCAGACGACAGCGGTCCCCAGGGGCGGACCCCGATGGGTGATCGCGTGGACGAGGAGGAGAAGGCGCGGCGCCCGATCCGAGCGGCGGCGGCGCACGCGCGGGCGCGGGGGTCGCGGCGGGGCGGGCAGCGCGAGCAGCGGCCGCAGAGGCGCCGCCAGCCATCCGCCCACGGCCCGCAGGATGCGGAACGCGGCCCGTTCGCCGTGGGCCAGCCACAGGCCGCACAGCAGCGCGGCCAGCAGGTGGGCGGCGAGCATGCCGGACGAGGACGTGCCGCCACCCGTGGCGTGGCTCAGGTCCAGGTCCCGCATGTGATCCATATGGCTCGCGCCCATATGGCCGGTGCCCATGGAGTCCATGGGGGCCGTGGGGGCCGTGGGGGCCGTGGAGTCCATGGCCTGCGTGCCGCCCATGTGCGTCGAGCCCATGGGTGCGGACCACACGGTCCCCGACTGGGCGACCGAGAACGCCGAGTGGAGGAGGGTCTGGGTGCCGACCACGACGGCGACGATCAGCGGCAGCCCGCGCTCACGACCGGTCAGGCACCAGCCGGCGGTGCCGGTCACGGCCAGGCCGAGGCCCAGCGCCCACGCGGGTACGTGGCTGCCGGACATCATGACGTGCCCCAGGGCGGCGAGCAGCACACAGACGGCCGCGAACACCGCGGCTCGTACCGTGCGCGAACACCACCCAGCTGTCATGGCGCCTCATCCTCGCATCGACGCGCAGCTCATCACGCCTGGGTACGGAATTCCCCTGCCCCGGACTCACTTCAGTGCGATTCACGGCTCACCTCCGAACCGCTGGAGCCGACGAGGAAGTCAAGGTCGGCGCCGGTGTCGGCCTGCAGGACGTGGTCGACGTAGAGCCGTTCCCAGCCGCGCCGGGGGCTGGCGAAGCCGGAGACGGTGGCCTCGTCGGGGGTCCTGCGGGCGAGTTCGTCGGGGGGCACGTCGAGGTCGATGCGCCGGGCCTCGACGTCGAGGCTGATGAAGTCCCCCGTCCGGGCGAGCGCGAGCGGCCCGCCGGCCGCCGCCTCCGGCGCCACGTGCAGGACGACCGTGCCGTAGGCCGTACCGCTCATACGGCCGTCACAGACCCGGACCATGTCGCGGACCCCCTGCTCAAGGAGCTTCTTCGGCAGCGGCATGTTCGCCACCTCGGGCATGCCCGGGTAACCCTTCGGGCCGCAGCCGCGCAGGACGAGGACGGAGTCGGCGTCGACGTCGAGGTCCGGGTCGTCGACGCGGGCGTGGAAGTCCTCGATCGAGTCGAAGACGACGGCCCGGCCGCGGTGGCGCAACAGGTGCCGGGAGGCGGCGGCCGGCTTGATGAGCGCCCCGTCGGGGGCGAGGTTGCCGCGCAGGACGGCGATGCCGCCCTCGGCGACGAGCGGACTCACGCGGGTGCGGATGACCTCGGAGTCCCAGATCGGGGCGTCGTCGAGGTGGTCGACCAGCGGCTTGCCGGTGACGGTCGGCGCGTGGGGGTCGAGCAGGTCGCGGACCTCGCGCAGGACGGCGAGCAGACCGCCGGCGCGGTGGAAGTCCTCCATGAGGAAACGGCCGGCCGGCTGGAGGTCCACGAGGACGGGCACACGTGAGCCGATACGGTCGAAGTCGTCCAGCGACAGGTCGATGCCGAGTCGGCCGGCGATGGCCAGCAGGTGGACGACCGCGTTGGTCGACCCGCCGACGGCGGCCAGCGCCACGATCGCGTTGTGGAAGGACGCCCTGGTCAGGAAGGTGCCCGGTCGTCGGTCGGCGGACACCATGTCCACCGCCAGCCGGCCGGAGCCATGAGCGGCCTCCAGCAGACGGCTGTCGGGCGCCGGGGTGCCGGCGACTCCCGGGACGACCATGCCCAGCGCCTCCGCCACCAGCGCCATCGTCGAGGCGGTGCCCATGGTGTTGCAGTGTCCGCGGCTGCGGATCATCGCCGACTCGGAGCGGGTGAACTGTTCCTGCGAGAGCGTGCCTGCCCGGACCTCCTCGGACAGCCGCCACACGTCGGTACCGCAGCCGAGCGGCTTGCCGCGGAAGGTCCCCGTCAGCATCGGGCCGCCGGGCACGACGACGGCGGGCAGGTCCACCGAGGCGGCGGCCATGAGCAGCGACGGGATCGTCTTGTCGCAGCCGCCGAGCAGGACTACGCCGTCGATGGGGTTGGCCCGCAGCATCTCCTCCGTGGCCATCGCCGCCATGTTGCGCCAGAGCATGGCGGTGGGCCGGACCTGCGTCTCGCCCAGCGACACCACGGGCAGGTCCAGCGGGATGCCGCCCGCCTCGTACACGCCGTTGCGGACCGAGGCGGCCACGTCGGTCAGGTGTGCGTTGCAGGGGGTCAGGTCCGAGGCGGTGTTGGCGATGGCGATCTGCGGTCGGCCGGTGAAGGCGTCCCCGGGGGCACCCCGGCGCATCCACGCCCGGTGGATGTAGGCGTTGCGGTCCTGACCCGCGTACCACTGTGCGCTGCGGAGACTCACCATGGAGCCCCTTCCAATAATCGACACGACGGTCTAAATTTTGGAACGCCATGAAGGATACGCAGGCGTTCGACGGATCAACAGCCCCCGGCGAGGACAGCGCAACGGGCGCCGACCACAGCCGACTTGTGGGGTCGGACAGGGTTCTCGCCGTCCTCAAGGAGCTCGCCCGGTATCCCGACGGCGTGGGGCTGGAAGAGCTGACCCGGGTGATCGGCAGCCCCAAGCCCACCGTGCACCGGGCACTGGGTGCCCTCCGCCGGGCAGGCCTGGCCGACCAGGACAGCCGCGGCCGCTACGTGCTCGGCGACGAGTTCCTCCGTATGGCCTTCGCCCACCACGAGGCCCGCCCGGAGCACGTCCGTATCCGCCCCGTGCTCGAGGCGCTGGCCCACCGCTTCGGTGAGACGGCGCACTACGCGGTCCTCGACGGCCGCGAGGTCGTCTACCGCGCCAAGGTCGACCCGCCCACCGGTGCCGTCCGGCTGACGTCGACGGTGGGCGGCCGCAACCCCGCCCACGCCACCGGCGTCGGAAAGCTGCTGCTCGCCCACGAGTTGGGAACCCTCGATCAGGTCGAGGCATGGATCGGCGACACGCCGCTCGTCCGCAGGACGCCGCAGACCCTGTGCACGGCCGAGGACCTGGACCGCGAGCTGCGGGCCACCCGGAAACGGGGCTACGCCCTCGACGACCAGGAGAACGAGATCGGTGTCAACTGCGTCGCCCTGCCCCTCTACGCCACCTCACCGGCGACCCCGTCCGGCGCGCTGAGCATCAGCGCCCTGACGTACCGGACGCCCCTGCGCACGCTGATCGACGCGGTCGACGAGATCCGCGCCGCCCTCGGCCCTCTGGGCACGCCGCACCGGTGACCATGTTGTACGCCCCCACGTTGTACGCCCCCGCCCACCGCCCAACCCTGGAGACCGACCCGTGTATCTCATGCGCATAGGTGCCGTCGGCGCCGAGAAGCCCGTCGCCCGCATCGACGACGAGACGTACGTCGATCTCTCCGACGTCGTCACGGACTTCGGCGAGGCGTTCTTCGGCTCGGGCGGCCTCGACCGCATCCGCCCGGTCGTGACCGAGCGGGCGGCCGCGGGCCAGGTGTCCCGCTTCGACGGGGAACGCGTCGGCGCCCCCATCGCCCGCCCGCACCAGATCCTGTGCATCGGCCTCAACTACCGCGACCACGCCGCCGAGAGCGGCATGCCCGTGCCCGACGAGCCGATCCTGTTCACCAAGTCGCCCAACACTCTCATCGGCCCCCACGACGACGTGCGCATACCGCGCGGCTCCACCAAGCCCGACTGGGAGGTGGAGCTCGGCATCGTGATCGGCCGACGCACCAGCTACCTGGACTCGGTGGACGAAGCCCGCGACGCCATCGCCGGGTACGTGGTCGTCAACGACGTCAGCGAGCGCGCCTTCCAGCTGGAACGGGGCGGACAGTGGGCCAAGGGCAAGTCCGCCGAGACCTTCAACCCCGCCGGTCCGTGGCTGGCCACCACCGACGAGATCGACGACGTCCTCGCGCTGGACATGTGGCTGGACGTCAACGGCGTCCGCCGCCAGAACGGCAACACCAAGACGATGATCTTCGACCCGTACTTCATCGTGCACTACCTCAGCCAGTTCCTCGTCCTGGAGCCCGGCGACCTCATCAACACGGGCACCCCGCCGGGCGTCGGCATGGGGCTCACCCCGCCGGTGTGGCTGCGGCCCGGTGACGTGATGGAACTGGGCATTCGGCACCTCGGTACACAGCGTCAGCATGTGCTCGGGCCGCGGTGACCACCCGCCTCATGCGCGCTTTCGTACTGACCGCCCCGGGTGAGTACGCGGTGCGGGAGGTCCCGGCGCCGGTGGCGGCCCCCGGCGAAGTCGTCATCGACGTCGAGCGGGTCGGCGTGTGCGGCACCGACGTCGAGTTCTTCACCGGCGAGATGGCCTACCTCCACCAAGGCCACTCCACCTACCCGATGCGGCTCGGCCACGAGTGGGCCGGGCGCGTGGCGGCGGTCGGCGACGGTGTCGACCCCGCCTGGGTCGGCCGACGCGTCATGGGCGACACCATGCTGGGTTGCGGCGCCTGCCGCCGCTGTCTGCGGGGCCACCAGCACGTGTGCGAGAAACGGCAGGAAGTCGGCGTACGCGGCGGGCGGCCCGGCGCCCTGGCGGAACAACTCGCGGTGCCCGCCTCCTCGTTGCACGCCCTGCCCGACACCGTCGACGCCGAACTCGGCGCGCTGGTGGAGCCGGGCGGCAACGCCCTGCGCGCCGCACAGGCCGCCGCACCGCGCCCCGGAGACCGGGCACTGGTGCTCGGCCCGGGCACCATCGGCCTGCTGGCCGCGATGTTCATCCGGGCCGCCGGTGCGGAGGTGCACCTGATGGGCCGTACCGACAGTTCGCCGGCCTTCGCCCGCGACCTGGGCTTCGCGTACGTGTGGCCGGAGGGCTCCGTCCCGGATCTGCCGTTCGACGCGGTCGTCGACGCCTCCAACGCCGCCCATCTGCCCGCCCTGGCCCTGGAGTCGGTCGAGCCGGCCGGCCGCGTCGTCTACGTCGGGCTGGCCGGCGAACCCAGCCGCATCGACACCCGCACGCTCGCCCTCAAGGACGTCACCGCGATCGGCATCCTGTCCGCCTCCCCCGGCCTCGACGCCACCATCCGGACCTACGCCGACGGAACCGTCGACCCCAGGCCACTCGTCGCCGCGACGGTCGCCCTCGAACAGGTCGGCCCCGTCCTCGCCGGCGAGCGCCCCGCCGACGCCGGGCCGGGGCCCAAGATCCACGTCGACCCGCGCCGGGGCTGACGAGGGCGCGCCTCACAGGGCCGTGGGTTCACCGGACAGGTGTCGTTAACGGATACCATGGAGCCGAAAAAAATACCCTTTCTCGACGCACGCACGCAGGCGGAGCGGAGATCGGCCGCTGAAAGGATGACCGCCTCATGGCTTCGGAGATTCCACCGGCGCCGGGTAGTCCTGCCTGGTGGGCGAGCCGGAAACCGGCCCCTCCCTACCGGCGCGGACGCCCTCCGATGGACGCCGGCCGGATCATCGACACCGCCCTGAAACTCATCGACGAAGTCGGGATCCAGGCACTGACCCTGCGCATGCTCGCCGACGCCCTGGACTCCGGCACGGCAACGCTCTACCGCCACTTCGACGGCAAGGACGAACTCCTCGCCCTCGTGGCCGACAGAATCCTGGGCGAGGCCCGCGTCCCGCCCGCGGATCTGGACGGTCTGTCCTGGCGGGAGGCCGTGGCCGCCGCCGCGGAAACTTTCTACGACACCCTGCGCCGACACCCCCATGCGGTGCCCTTGCTGGCGGCCCAGGTTCCCGTCGGCCCCAACGGACTCCGCGCGAGAGAACGGCTCATCACCCTGCTCCTGAGCCACGGTTTCCCGGTCGGCCTGGCCGCCCGCACCTTCACCGCCGTCGGCCACTACGTGATCGGCTTCGCCATCCAGCAGCACGGCCCCGGAACACCACGCCCCGAGGACCAGGCGCAGCTGCGGGACTACTACCAATCCCTGGACCCCGCCACCTACCCGGCCACGACGGCCGCGGCCGACGAGCTGACCTCCGTACCGCTGCACGAGGAGTTCCGGTTCGGCCTGGACCTGCTCCTCGACGGTCTGGAACAGGCCAGACGCACTGCGCCATAGGGACCGATCCTCACCAGTCAGTCAGCGATCAGGACCGGGCGGGGGCCCGCGGGAGCCGTCCACGCCTCGCCGACCCGGGAGAGCGGGTAGGCGTGGGCGTCCACTTGCACCTTGCCGTCGGCGATGCGCTGGACGTAGACGGCCACCTCGGCGAAGTAGCGGCGCATGTCGAAGGAGCCGATGCCGCTGCCGCTGAGGCGAAAGGGGCGGCTGCGCAGCAGCGAGGCCGGCACGGTGGCCTGTTCGCCGGCCGCTGAGCCGATCTCCGCATAGCTGGTGGACCCCTCGCCGGGAAGGTCCACCAGCGCCTGGAAGGCGGCCTCGGCCGCGCCACCCCACAGGAAGTCCAGAACGAGGTCGGGCGCCTTACCGTCGAAGGCCGCACCGATGGCTGCCGCGTCCACGCCCTGATCGCCGACGATCTCGACGGTCTCGGCACCGAGTCCGGCGACGCGCTTGATGGCGTCCGCGCCGCGGCCCACGCCGATCACCCGCCGTACGCCGAGCCCCAGGGCGTTCTGCACGGCGAGGCCACCGGCCGCCCCGGTCACCCCGAGGATCATCACGGTGTCCGGCGTGCCGTGCTCTTCCGCGTGGCCGGTGAGCGGCATCCAGGACGACATGCCCGGGTTCACGCCCGCCGCCACGGCGACGGGGTCGGCGCCGATCGGGAGCGGGAGGGCCAGGGTGACCGCCATCCGCTCGGCGAACGTGCCCCAGGGCGACTCGACGTCGCCGGTGTACACCAACGTGCCGTCGGCGGTACGGGCCACCGCGTCCACCCCCGGTACCAGGGGGAACTCCCCGGTGCTGCTGTAGTGCTCACCGGACGCCTTGGCGCGCACGACGGGGTGGATCGCGGACGCGACCAGGTCGACGATCTGCCCACCCTGGCCGGCCTCGGGACGGGGGAAGTCCCGGTACTCGGGCTCAGAACCCGCCGTCGTCACCACTGCTGCCTTCATCACTTGCTCTCCTCTGCTCGGACATCCCTCTTTACGGATACACTGTAGCCATAAAATCTCCGGCAAGGTGTCAGTGCCGCCATGCCAGAATGGATGTGCTGTTCATCCTCCGACGTCTCCTGTACTGATCCGATGAGGTTGTTGTCTTGAGCAAGCCCGTGGCCCGCGAGCCGATGAGACGCAACTCGCGGTCCAACCGGGCACGCATCCTGGCCACCGCCCGCCAGGAGCTCGGACGGAATCCGGACATAACCCTGGAGGAGCTCGCGCGGGCCTCCGGTGTCGTACGCCGGACCCTGTTCGGTCACTTTCCCGGGCGGGCCGCCCTGCTGGAGGCTCTTGCCGAGGAGGCGTCCGAGGCGCTGCGGGGTGTGGTGGCCGGTGCGGTGCAGCCGGAGGAACCGGCCGAGCGCGCACTCGCGCGGTTCGTGATCTCGATGTGGCCCGTGGGAGACCGTTACCGGATGCTGCTCGCGCTGGCCCGCCGGGACCTGGGCATGGAAAGGGTGACCGAGATCCTCGCTCCCGCCCGTGCCGCGGTCGCGGACATCCTGGATCGGGGGCAGCGGGACGGCGTCTTTCACACACATGTGCCGCCGGCCGTACTCAGCGCGGGACTGGAATCTCTCACCATCGCCCTGCTGGAGAGTGTCAACACCGGGGCGTGGGAGGACGACGGGACCCGGATCGCCGTCGCCACGCTGATCGCGGCCGGGGTACCTGAGAAGCGGGCGAGTGCCGTGGTGAACGACGTCGCGACGACGGTCGGCGCGGTTCCAGCCGCCGACGCCTGAGCCGACTCCGGCTCCGGCTCCGGCTCCGGCTCCGGCTCCGGCTCCGGCTCCGGCTCCGGCTCTCAGGCTTCGTCCGCGCGGCCGGGACGGAAGGTGACCGAGCGGTCCGGCGGCGCCACCAGGTGGAGGCGCGGGTGTACGTCACGGCGTGCCGGACGGTGCGCCGTGCAAGCGGCGGACCGTTGAGGCCGCGACGCCTCTGTCGACGCCCGCGGCGATCAGCGCCGCGGTGGCGGCGCCCGTGCCGTCGTCGGCCCATATCCCGGAGTTGACGCTGTCGAGCAGGGCCAGCAGGTGTGCTTCGAGGGCCCTGCTGAGCGGCCCGGGCGGCACGCTGGTGTGGAAGACGCCCTGGTACTGGCCGCGGGCGAGGATCGCGGTCACGGTCTCGCGGGCCGGGGCGAGCAACTCACTCACTCGCCGCGCCCCGAGGTCCTGCCGGGCGAGTCCGATCAGGGTGCGGTAGCGGTCGCCGACCGGCCACAGGGTGAGGACGAAGCGGGCCAGGGCGGTTGCCGGGTCCGGGTGCGGGGCGCTGGTGGCGGCGATCGTGAGCCGCACCGCCTCCGCGGCGTCAGCGGCGAGTCCCTCGATCAGCGCGGCCCGGCCGGCGAAGTGGCCGTAGACGGTACGCCGCGCCACCCCGGCGGCCTCGGCGATGGCACCGAGGCCGCTGTCGGGGTCCCGACCCAGCACCTGACGGGCTGCTTCGAGGATGCGGGTGCGCGTGGCGCGCGGCCCGCGGAGGCGTGGTCCGTGCGGGGCGGGAGGGCTGGTCATGTCAGTCGGTACCTCGGTGCGGGGTAGCGGTCATCGAGATATTTGCACACCGGTGGGCAATAAACTAGTCTGCACATCGATGGGCAATTAACTCGCCCTCGCACTCCCTCCCGCACTCCCTCCCGCATTCGTCCCTGCACTCGCCCCCTTAGGAGCCTCCGATGTCCCTCCTCGCACAGACCCCTGTCGAGAAAATGACCGGGCCGTACGCACGGCGCTGGTGGGCCCTGCTGGTGCTGTGCCTGAGCCTGCTGATCGTGGTCATGGCGAACACGTCGCTGATTGTGGCCGCCCCGGACATGACCCGGGATCTGAACCTGAGCAGCAGCGACCTGCAGTGGGTCATCGACGGCTACACCGTCCCGTACGCCGCGCTGATGCTCGTCCTGGGCGCGATCGGCGACAAGTACAGCCGGCGTGGCGCCCTGGTCGCCGGTCTGGTGGTCTTCGGCGGCGGTGCGGTGATGGGCAGCCTGGTCGACGGGACCGGACTGGTGATCGCGGCCCGGGCCGTCATGGGCGTCGGCGCCGCCGTGGTGATGCCGGCCACGCTGTCCCTGCTGGTCGCCACCTTCCCGCGGGCCGAGCGGGCCCGTGCCATCACCGCCTGGACGGCCACCTCGGGCCTGGCGATCGCCGTCGGTCCCCTGGTCGCCGGTTGGCTGCTGGAGGACCACGCCTGGGGGTCGACCTTCCTGATCAACGTCCCGATCGTCGTCGCCGCCGTCGTCGGGGCGCTCTTCCTCGTACCGCCGTCCAAGGCCAAGGACGTGGGCCGGATCGACTACGTGGGCGGCCTGCTCTCCATCGTCTCCGTCGGCTGCCTCGTCTACGCGACCATCGAGGGCCCGCACTTCGGCTGGGGCGCCGGGCCCGTCACGGCGGCCGCGGTCGCCGGTGTGGGCCTGCCGGCCTTCGTGTGGTGGGAGCTGCGGCACCCGCGCCCCATGCTGGACGTGCGCAAGTTCCGGCTGCGGCCCTTCAGCGGGTCGATGCTCGCGGTGCTGTTCTTCTTCTTCGGTACGTTCGGCGCGATCTACTACTCCACCCAGTTCCTGCAGTTCCTCCTGGGCTACGGCCCGCTGGAGACCGGCGTACGGCTGCTGCCGCTGGCCGGCGCGGTCTTCGTCGGTGCCGCTCTCACCGGCCGGCTGACCCCGCTGTCCGGCATGAAGACGTCGGTCGTCGCCGGCATGGTGATCGGCACCGCGGGGGTCCTCCTGCTCACGCAGGTCGACAAGAGCTCGACGTACACCGACTTCCTGGCGCCGATGGTGATGCTCGGCTTCGCGATCGGGCTGAGCGTGTCCCCGGCCACGGACGCCATCATGGACTCCTTCCCCGAGGCCGAACTGGGCGTCGGCGGCGGCGCCAACGACACCGCGCTGGAGCTCGGCGCATCCCTGGGCATCGCGGTCCTCGGCTCACTCCTCGGCACGAGCTACCGGGACGAGCTGACCGGCCTGGTCGGGGGGCAGTTGCCGGCCGCGGCCCTCGACACCGCCAAGGACTCGGTGGGCGGCGGCCTGGCGGTCGCCGAGCAGGTCGCGAAGGACCCGGCCGCCGGACCGCAGCAGGCCCAGGCCCTCGTGGACGCCGTCCATCAGGCGTTCGCCCATGGTGTCGCCCAGACCAGCATGGTCGGCGGGATCGTCATGGCCGCCGGCGCCATGATCGTCCTGGCGGTCCTGCCCGGCCGTTCCGGCGCGGGGAAGCGCCGGCCGGAAGGTTCGGCCGCAGAAGGAGCGGAGGTCACGGCGGAGGCCACGGACGAGACCTACACCGACGTCCGCTGAACCCCGGCCCCCGCGCCACCTTTCCGAGCACCGGTAGTCCGGTCAGCCCGCCCGCTCGGGCAGGGGGCGGCGGGCGATGTCGCGGGCGTCGTCCGAAGGAACCCCCAGCATGCGCAGGACCATCTCCGCCAGGTTGGCGGCCGCCTCGTCGGCGTCGATCCCGGGGCGGGCGAACCTCAGCTCCACCAGGGACAGCAGGGACCCGCCCAGCGCGGACAGGGCCACGGTCGGGTCGACGGCGACGAAGCGGCCCGCGGCGACGCCGCTCTCCAGGTCGCGCAGGGCTCGCGGCGCCAGCCCCCGGTCGGAGTGGATGTGGCCGAGTCCGCGGTGACGCAGTACCCGCATGAGCTCCGGGTGGGAGTCGACCATCCGCACGCTGAGCCTCAGTCCCACCGCGACGAGCTCGGCCGGGTCGTCGGTCCCCCGCAGGCGCTCGTCGATGGTCTCGCCGAACTCCTCGAGCACGTCCACCACCGCCGCGTCGAGCAGTTCGGCCTTCGACTCGAAGTGGTTGTAGAAGGAGCCGAAACCCACGTCCGCGCGCTCCGCGATCGCCTGGATGCTCGCGCTACGCTGATCAAGGTGGCCGACCTGGCCTGGCTGGAGTTCGAGAAGCCCGACCTGGACCGCGCGGAGGTCTTCGCGCGTGACTTCGGCTTCGCGGTCGCCGCCCGCGGTGAGCGCGCGCTGTGGCTGCGGGGCACGCTCGCCGGCTCGCCGTGCGTGGTGATCCGGCGTGGCCCTGCATCCCGTTTCATCGGCCCCGCGTTCCGCGCCGCAGAGCGGGCCGACCTGAACCGGCTGGCCCGCGCGACCGGCTCCGCCGTGCGCGACGTGGACGCGCCCGGCGGCGGCAAGGTGGTCGACCTGCTCGACCCCTCCGGCATCCCGGTGCGGGTCGTGCACCGCGCCGAGGAACTGCCCGCGCTGCCCGAACAGCGGCCGCTCCTTCTCAACTTCGGGACGGACCACCGTCGTACGAACGTCACGCAGCGCCCGCCGCGTGAGCCGTCACTACGAGGCGGCGATCATCGCGCTGGACGAGACGGGAGCCGGCTACGAGGTGTCCGGCGACCGGCTGCGCGCCCAGGTCGCCTCCGTCGCCGCCACCCTGCGTGGCCTGGGCATCGGCCAGGGCGACCGGGTCGTGGGCTACCTCCCCGACACCCCGCACGCCATCGTCGCCTTCCTCGCCGCCGCGAGTCTGGGCGCCGTCTGGTCGGTGTGCGGACAGGACTACGCCCCGCGGGCCGCCGCGGACCGCTTCGGCCGGCTCGAACCCACGGTGCTGATCGCCGCGGACGGCTACCTCTTCGACGGCACGACCCACGATCGCCGCGACGCCGCCCTCGAACTGGCGCGGTCGCTGCCCACCCTCGAGGCCACCGTGCTGGTGGACCACGTGGGCCTGTCCTGGCCGCAGGGCGACTACCCGGCCCTGACGCTCGCCTGGGAGGACGCGGTCACCCGCACCGAGCAACTCGATTGCACGCCCGTGCCGTTCGACCACCCCCTGTGGGTCGTCTTCTCCTCCGGCACCACCGGCCTGCCCGAGGGCATCGTGCACGGCCACGGCGGCGTCCTGCTGGAGCAGTTGAAGACCCTCGGCCTCCACTCCGACCTGGGCCCCGGCGACCGCCTCCTCTGGTACACCACCACCCACTGGATGATGTGGAACCTGGTCGCCTCCACCCTCCTCACCGGTGCCACCACCTCCACCTACGACGGCAGCCCGGCCCCGTCCGCCCGCCCGGACGTCCTGTGGGAACTGGCCGCCCGCCACCGCGTCACCCTCTTCGGCACCAGCCCTCAATACCTCCTGGGCATGGCCAAGTTCGGCATCGACCCGTCCGTCCACGACCTGTCGTCGATCCGCGCCGTCGGCTGCACCGGCTCCGCGCTACCCGCCTCCGCCTACCCCTGGGTCCGCGACCACATGGGCGAGCGCGTCCAGTTGGCGTCCATCTCCGGCGGCACGGACGTCGTCTCCGGCTTCGCCGGCAGCGCCCCCACGAGCCGGGCTGGGCCGGGGAGCTGTCCGCGCCCCATCTGGGCGTCGCCCAGGCTGCGTACGACGCCGAAGGATTTCCGGTGGTCGACCAGGTAGGCGAGCTGATCGTCACCCGCCCCATGCCTTCCATGCCGCTGTATTTTCTGGAACGACCCCGACGGGACCCGCTTCCACGACGCCTACTTCGGCTCGTACCCGGGTGTGTGGCGGCACGGCGACAGCCCCGACCTCCTCGCGTATTTCGCCCGTCTGGGCGCCGAACGCCGGGATGCGAGAACCAGCACGTGACATCGCGGGTTGCTCAGGAAGCGGGGAGGGGCCATGTGGTGAGGGGTTCGGTGGTGGGCTTGGCGGAGCCCGCGCTCGGTTCGACGGTGATGGCAAGTGAGGCGGCGGTACCGGGCGGGGGAAGGGACACGGCCTGGAGGCCGGCTTTGGCGGGGAGGAGCCCGGCGGGACGGACTTCGCCCCCGGGGGCGGCGTACCACAACTGGTAGGTCCTGTCGGAGGGCAGGGGAGCGAGGTCCTGGCAGAAGTAGGCGGCCTGGTTCAGGTGGCGTGAGACCACGACGGTGCCCGAGCCGCCGTAGGCCATGCCTTTCTTGACGAAGGTGGTGTCGGGGGCCTCGAGGAGCCGAGCGAGGTCGGCGGCGTGGCTCTCGGCTTCCTGGCGTGTCTCCCTCACCTCCTGGTGCTGCCAGGCCGCCAGGCCGCCGAGCGCGGCGGCCGCGGTCAGACTCGCGGCCAGCGCGAGACGCACCAGACGCGACGCGGATCGCCGGCCGCGGCGCACATCCGCCTGACCGGGGAGCGTCAGCGGGTACTGGGGAGACCGGGCCACCTCGGCGAGGACACGTTCTTTCAGCCGCGGCGGCGGGGTGCGGGCTGCCGCGAGGGCGAGCCAGGCCGCGGCCTCCTGCTGGCGGGCGGTCTCGTGGGCGCAGTCGGGGCAGGCGGCGACGTGTCGCCGGAACGCCACCCACTCCTCCCGGGAGAGGGCGTCCGCCGCATAGGCGCCGGCGAGGTCGTGTGGGTCGGCTGTGGTCACGGCGGAGCTCCCAGGCAATGCCGCAGGCGGGTCAGTGCTCTGCGCAGGCGGCTCTTGACGGTGCCGAGCGGCAGGGACAGCACCGAAGCGATCTCGGTATGGGTCAGGCCGCGGTAGTAAGCGAGCACTACCGGCTGCCGCAGCTCGGCGCTGAGCTCTTTCAGGCAGGAGCGGACTTGTTCGCGTTCCCCGAGCGTCTCCACCGTCTCCACGACGTCGTCGAAGGCGGGAGTCGACTCGTGCTGGGAGACGGCGCGCTCACGTTCGGCGGACCTCTGCGCGGTGCGGACGCTGTCCACGGCGCGATGGTGGGCGATGGTCATCATCCAGGTCATGGCGTGCCCGCTCTCGGGCCGGTAGCGGGGGGCACTCTGCCAGACCTCCAGCATGACCTCCTGGGCGACTTCCTCGGCACGCGCGGGGTCTTGCAGAACCCGGCACGCGATTCCGTAGACCGGGCCGGCGGCCGCGTCGTACAACCGGGTGAAGGCGTCCTGACTGCCGGCGGCGACGGACACCAGCAGTCGGTCGGTCTCGGATGTACCGATGTGCCGGGCCCCGGGGGCCTGCCGCTTCGCCACACCCTCTCCCGCCTGCGTGTCTGCCCCGATCCGCCCTGCTGGGTTCACCCGCCCTCCCCCACAGTGTCCGAGGCCCGGCCGCCGTCCGCATCCCGCGGCGGGGCGGATTCGGCTGTCCAGGAGCCCGGTGACGGCCCGCGCGGGCGCGCGGTCGTGGTGTCACCGGCCCGGGCTTCGTCCTCCTGGCGTCGGTGGCCCGCCCGGGGGCCCGGCGCGGGCACCGGTGGTGCGGGGCGGGCGGCCCGGGAGCCGGCGGCGACCGGCTCGTCGGGGTCGAACACGCCCTCGCCGTAGAGGGCCCGTACCCAGTTGGCCTGGTAGACGGTGTCGAGGTAACGCTCGCCGAGGTCCGGGGCGATGGCCACCGCGGTCAGGCCACGCGTGTCGTGCAGCGCCAGCCAGGCCATCGCGCCGCTGACCACGGTGCCGGTGGAGCCGCCGAACAGGAAGCCGCGTCGGGCCAGGCGGTGGCAGGCGCGGATGCTGTCCGCCTCCTCGACGTGCACCGCCTCGTCGACGAAGGATTCGTCGAGCAGCGGAGGGCACATGCTCATGCCCAGACCGGGAAGCAGCCGGCGTCCCGGAGCACCGCCGAAGGTCACCGAGCCGACGCTGTCCACCGCGACGATCCGGACCGGCCGGTGCCACTGTCGGAAGTAGCGGGCGCAGCCCATCAGCGTCCCCGTGGTGCCGGCCCCGACGAACAACACGTCCAGTCCCGGGAACGAACGGGCTATCGCCGGCGCCGTCCGGAGGTAGTGCGCCTTCCAGTTGTCCGGATTGGTGTACTGGCTGAGCCACACGTACCGGTCGTCCAGGGCGCACAGCTTACGGACGTGGTCGATCCGCGCGCGGAGGAGGCCGCCGTCGGTGCTCGGCTCGGTGACGACGTGCACATGGGCGCCCAGGGCCTCCATCAGCAACCTGGTCGACAGATTGCAGCGGGAGTCCGTCACGCACAGGAACTGGTAACCCTTGCTCGCCGCGATCGTGCTGAGTGCCACGCCCATGTTTCCGGACGAGGACTCGACCAGGACCGACTCCGGCGTCAGGCCCCCCGCCTGCTCGGCGGCCTCCACCATCTCGGTCGCGGGCTTCAGCTTGATCGAGCCGGCGAAGTTGAAGCCCTCGCACTTCAGGAAGAGCCTGCGCCCCAGTATCGACTGGAGGTCGACGTAGAGATCCTCCTCGTTGAAGGTGTAGGGAGCGGATATGACTGACACGATGGCCTCCGCGGATTGAAGAGCGGCCCGGGCCGGATGTGCTTCATCCGTACCTGCGCAGCTCGTGAAAGAAGCCGTCGACGACCTGCAGCTCTCCGGCGCCGGCCACCTCGTCGTAGACGTACTTGCCGACTGCCAGGTCGAGCACCCCGAGACCGAAGGGCGAGAACACCACCGTCCGGTCCCGCGACGGCGTCACGCGCCCGGCCATCACGTCCGCCAGCGTCCCCGTCAGGAAGTCGCAGTTGCCCGTGCGTTGTTCGGCCAGGTGAACGGAGGTGTCCGCCCGCAGGCAGTGCTCGACGTCGTCGACGATGTTGTCCGAGGCGAGCACGATCTCCGGAGCCAGGTCGCGCAGCGACACGTGCAGCACGAGCGGTCCGTGTGCGAACCACGACGGATCGCGGACGTGCGGCCGGGCGGCGACCGTGGCGAAGACCACCAGGTCGCTCCCGCGGATCAGCTGCTCGGGGCTGTCGTGCACGACGATCCAGCCGGTGGCTCCGGACTGCTCCAGGTAGCAGCGGAAACCGGCCGCGCTGTCGGCGGACACGTCGTGCACGCCGATGGCGTCGAACGACCAGCCGGTACCGGTCAGGAAGGTGTGGATGTAGCGGGCGATCAGGCCCGCCCCGAAGAACCCGACACGCGTGGGGCGCGGTCGCCCGCGGCTGAGCCGGTCCGCCGCCAGCGCGGCCGACGCGGCCGTCCTCGTGGCGCTGATGATCGAGGCTTCCATGCAGGCGAACGGGTAGCCGGTGTTGCGGTCGTTGAGGATGAGTACCGCCGAGGCCCTCGGGATTCCGGCCGCCACGTTCTGCGGGAAGCTGGAGATCCACTTCAGGCCGTCCACTCCTGCCTCCCCGCCGATCGAGGCGGGCAGGGCGATGATCCGGTCCCTCGGGCGGTCGGGGAAGCGCAGGAAGCGGGACGGCGGGTTCACCGAATCACCGGCGCCGTGCAGCCGGTAGGTGGCCTCGACCAACTCCACGATCTGCTTCTCGCGCCCCTGCAGTGCCTGCTGGACCTGGCCGCCGGACACGACCGCGAACGGCGGCACGGTGACCGGCCCGGCCGGTGCGGACTCCGCTGCGGTGGAACGGGTGATGGTCATTCGGTGATCACCTCCACGGTGGGCGAGCAGTCGGCCAGGCGCACCGCGTCCGTCATCGCGACGAGCACCTCGCGCGGCCCCTCGTACGGCTCCCTGCTGTGGGCGGTGCGGACGTTGTCGACGAGCATCAGGTCGCCGGCCTGCCACGGCTCGCGCACGGTGTGGGACTGGTAGACGTCGTTCAGGAGTCGCACGGTGTCCTCGCCGATCGGTGCGCCGTCCCCGTAGCGGGTGTTGAACGGCAGCCCGTCGGCGCCGTAGACGTCCACCAGGTACTCGCGTATTTCGGGGGCCAGCGTCCACTCGTTGAGAAACGCGATCTGGTTGAACCAGCAGCGCCGGCCGGTGACCGGGTGCCGCACCACGGCGCTGCGGCGCTGCCAGGTCCGCAGTCCGCCGTCGGGCTGCCACTCGAACTCGATCGCGGCCGCCCGGCAGTAGCGCTCGACCGTCCCGCGGTCCTCACTGCCGAAGGCGTCGGCCAAGGACGCCCCGATCTCCTCGTTGTAGGTACGGGTGAGCAGCCAGCCCTCTCTCAGGAACCGCTCGACGAGATCGGTGGGCAGCGCGTGCAGCACGGTCGGTGCGTCGGCCAGCGCGGTCGCCCCGCCGACGGCGGGAGCACTGAGGCAGGCGAACAGCATCAGGCCGGGGAACTCCAGGGTGTAGCTGAGCTCGTGGTGCATGCACATCGGCTGGTTCGGCGGCCACTTCGCCGAGGAGTACACGCCGTCGGAGTAGCTCCGCCGGGACGCGAAGGCCTCCCTCTCGGTCATCAGAGGGCCGGCCAGTCGCCGGAAGACGGCCTCGGTCTCGGCCGGGTCGCTCAGCCCGAGGCCGCGGACCAGGACCGCACCGTGCTCGGCGACGACGGCGCGCAGCGCGTCCCGGTGCTCGGCCGCCCAGCTCGCCGTATCGCCGGTGGAGCCGACGCGCAGGATGGGGGGTTTGCCGGGCCGCAGGTCGACGCTGAGCAGCGATTTCGTTGAGAACAGGGGGAGCGAGGACGGCATCTCGGTCTCCTTTCGTGGCGGTTCAGGAGGAAGCCGGCGGCCCGGCGAAGCGCGGCACCGTCTGCGGCGGCTCGAACCTGCCGTCGACCATGCGGGCCAGGTCGGCCAGGACGGGGTGGCGCGTGATGTCCGCGATGTCCACGGCACGGTCCAGGGCGATCGCGAGCCGCACCGCCGCGAGAGAGGTGCCGCCGCGGTCGAAGAAGTGGTCGGGTCGGCGGATCGTGTACTCCGGGACGTCGAGCACCTGGGCCCACAGGGCGGCCAGCCGACGCTCGGTCGGCGTGCGGGGCGCGTCGCGGTCTTCCTCGACCGTGTCGGGCTCGGTGCCGCCGGATCCGACGTCGGGTAGCACGGCGTCAAGCTGTGCGGCGAGTGCGGTCAGCGCCTTCCTGTCGACCTTGCCGTTGGCGGTCACGGGCAGGCTCTCCTGCCAGTGGAACTCCGAGGGGACCATGTACACGGGCAGCGACCGGCCCAGCCAGTCGGTGAGGATGCCGTCCTCCAGTGGACCTTGACCGGAGTAGAAAGCCACCAGACGCCCGCCCTGCCCGGCCCCCTCGACGGCCACCACCGCACTGTCGCGGACCCCGGGCGCCCGCAGCAGGGCGCTCTCGACCTCGCCGATCTCGATGCGGAATCCGCGGATCTTGACCTGGGTGTCCCGGCGGCCGAGGAACTCCAGCTTGCCTCCGGGTACCCAGCGGCCGTAGTCGCCGCCCCGGTAGAGCCGCCGGCCCGCGTGGTGCGGATCCGCCATGAAGGCCTGCCGGGTGCGCTCGGGGTCGTTGACGTAGCCGCGGCCGACGCAGACCCCGGAGAAGACGATCGCGCCGGGGGCGCCGAACGGCACCGGTGACAGGTGCTCGTCGACGACGTAGACGTGCACGTTGTTGACGGGGCGGCCGAGGGGGATCCGTTCGGTGTCCGGTACCCGGTCCATCACCTCGTGGTTGGTGTCGTCCGAGGTCTCGGTCAGCCCGTACGCGTTGACCAGCCTGATACCGGGCCGGGCCGCGAACCAGCGCTGCACGAGCTCCTTCTTCAGCGCCTCGCCGGTGACCGACACGCACCGCAGATCCGGCAGCTCGCGCGGGTGCCGCTCCAGGTAGGACACCACGGCGTCGAGGTACGACGGCACGACCTGGAGCACGCCGACCCCGCCGCGGGCGATCGTGTCGACGAACCGCGGGACGTCCAGGATCGCGTCCTGTTCCACGAGCAGGGTCCGCCCGCCGGCCAGGAGCGCGGAGGCCAGCTGCCACAGCGAGATGTCGAAGCACTGGGGCGCGGTCTGGGCGACCACTCGTCCCTCGCCGATCCCCAGGTCGTCGATCTTGGCGTGGAGATGGTTGAGCATGCCCGCGTGCTCGCACATGGCTCCCTTGGGCTCTCCGGTGGAGCCGGAGGTGAAGTAGATGTAGGCGAGCTGGTCCGGTGCGACGCCGACGCCGAGGTCGGAGTCCGGGTGGCCCTGCGCGTAGGCCGCGTCGACGGAGAGCGCCCGGACCGCGGGCAGCGCGTCGAGGGCCCGGTCGAGCATCGTGGTGCTGCCCGGCTCGGTCAGCACGAGCCGGCACCCGGCACGAGAGAGCATGGTCGCGATGCGGTCGGCCGGGAAGTGCGGCTCGACGGGCAGGTACACCCCGCCGGCCTTGAAGACCGCGAGGACGGCGGCCATCCAGTCCAGGTTCCGCTCGGTCACCACCGCGACGACGCCTTCGCGGCCGAGCCCCCGCGCCAGCAGGGCCCGCCCCAGCCGGTTGGCCCGTGCGTTGAGTTGCCGGTAGGTCCACCGCTGGTCGCCGCGTACGGCCGCTACGGCGTCCGGGTGCGCCCTGACGCGTTGTTCGAACAGTTCGTGGAATCGGTGGTCGGGCAGCTCCCGGCGGGGTCCGGCGAGTTCTTCGAGCTGGAAGCGGCGCTCCTCGGCGGAGAGCAGGCTCTGCCGGCCGTGCGCGGCGTCCGGATCGGCGGCGATCAGCGTGAGCGCGGTGAGGTGGTAGCCCATGATCCTCGCGGCGCTGTCCGCGTCGAGCGCGTCGGTCCTGTACCGCAGCCGCAGCGTTCGCCGATCGCCGCGTCGCGGGATCTCCAGCCGCAGTACGGCATCACCGGCGAGCTCGCCTCCGTCGCCGGTCGGATCGAACACGGCCTCGGTCGACGGTCCGGGCAGGCCCAGCTCACGCCTGAGACCGTCGACCGGGAAGTCCATGTGCAGCAGCAGTTCCGACTCGGCCCGGTGGGTGTGGAGCACCAGCGTCCGCCACGAGTGGGGTTCTGTGGTCAGTCGGCAGGGCAGCGGCCGGCCGCCCCGCACGGCGACGTAACCGGTCGTGACCTCGTGCTCCCCGGACAGAGCGGCGAGCACCTTGGCGTGCGCGGCCAGCAACACCGAGCGGAGGGGTACCGCCAGATCGTCCGCCAGGCGGCTCAACGCGTCCACCAGATCCTCGGGAAGCGTCGCCTCGTGCTCGGCGACGCGGGGCACCGGGTCGAGGGTCCACCGAGGGACCGTGGTGACCCCGCCGGCGGTGAGCACGCACTGCCAGAACTCCCGGCCGGCCTCGGCAGTCGTTGTCATCGGTGTCATGGGGCTACCTCCCCTCCTCCTCGCCCTGCGAGCGGAGCGGCCTCGCCGGATTCCCGCCCCACCACGCCCCCTGCGGGACCACCTCTCCCTTCATCAGGAAGGAGTCAGGGGCAAGCACCGCATCGTCGCCCACCGTCACGCCGTAGTGGACGAAAGCGCCGACACCGAGCGTGCAGCCGGAGCCGATCGTGGTCCGGTCGGACTTGAAGGCGCCGTCCTCCTGCGAGTGGCACTGGACGACGCTCCCCGAGTTGAGCGTGCAGCCGTCCCCGATGGCGGCCATGGCCCGTTCCGTCAGATAGCAGCCGTCGTCGAAGACCATGCGGCCGAGCCGCACCCCCAGCAGTCGCCAGATCACGTTCTTGAACGGGGTGCCGTTGAAGATCTTCAGGTACGTCTCCGACGGCACCTTCCAGTAGCGCTCACGCCGCCAGAAGTCCGGTGTGTAGATCGAGCAGAACAGCGGCCCCAAGGGACGGAACGCTGTGACGACGCGTTCGACCAGCACGAAGTACGCGATGGTGAACACCACGACAAGGACGTCGGCCAGCGCGATCGCCGACACGCCGAGCGGCCCGTACAGCTCCGCGGCTCCTGAGGTGAGCAGGGCGAGAGCGAAGACGTAGATCCAACGCGTCAGCAGGTACCACCCCATGGTGGCGGCGTTGTGCCTGTTCTTGGCGGCAAGGCGGCGCCGCAGCTCCTCACGGCGCTTGAGCCCGTCGAACCTGCTGTCCCGCAGGACCGAACGCGGAATCTCGAAGCTGGGCGAGCCCAGCAGCCCGACACCCTCGCGGACCTCCCCGTCGACGGGCACCATCACCTTCGTCGCGAGGAGGCAGTTGTCGCCGGTCCTGCCCCGCGTGGGGTAAGCGACCCTGTTGCCGAGGAAGTTGCGCGGGCCGATCGACACCCGGGACACGCGGAACGCGGTACTGGAGAAGTCGGCGTTCATGATCGACAGGCCGTCGGCGATCATCGTCCCGCGCCCGACGGAGCTCAGCAACGGCGTCTCGTGCTTCACCTCCGTGCCGAAGTTCGACCCGGTCTGCTCGACCCGGGAAAGGTCGTATCCGAGCCACCGCAGGTAGTGGACGATGCAGGAACTGTCCCCGAACAGGCGCTTGAGGAACTTCCAGTTGGTCAGGAGCGCGATCGTCCGGTGCACCCCGTGGTGAAAGCCGTACAGGCAGTAGACCCTGCCCGGCTGGAGGGTCAGGCCGAGCAGGCGGGGAACGGTGCTCAGGACGACGAGACCGGCGGGAACGGCGCCGAAGACGAGCACGAAGGAGAACACCAGGGTGTCGCGGTAGAACGCCCCGTCGGCGAAGACCGCGGGCCCCGGCTTCAGAGCGGTACTGAGCTGCGGGATCTCGACGAGCAGGGCGACCACGCCGCCGACCGCGAACGGCACGTACAGGCTCAGTGCGATCAGCAGCTGCAGAACGCTGTGTGCGGCCCTGCGTACCGCACCGCAGCGGGCCGGCCCCACCACTCGGTAGTCGACGTCGGTCCGCTGTGCCGGAGACCCGTGCCAGTGCTCGCCGGCGGGCACCGCCTGCCCACGGTGCAGCGAAGAGGCGTGGCCGAGCTGGGACCCGTCCCCCAGCGATGTGTCGATGTCGAGCACCGTGGCCTCGCTGACCAGCACATTCCTGCCGAGGGTGACCGGTCCCGTCTGGATCAGTCCGGCGTGGGCCCGGTAACAGGCGAAGGACGAGTCCTTCCGGATGACCGTGTCGTCGCCGATGGTGAGCAGGTCGGTGCACACCGGCGCGCTCCGGGAGAGGACCACGGCACCGCGTCCGACCTTCGCGCCCAGTGCCCTGAGGTAGAGCAGGTAGAGCGGCGAGCCGCTGAACAACACCAGGGGATCCGACCGAACCAGCGTCTTGACGATCCAGAAGCGGACGTACGCAAGGCTCCAGACACGGATCTGCCGAGGCTTCCACCGGCCGACCAGCGTCCACTTCACGAGGACGGGAAGGGCACACAGCCCCAGGAAGGCCGCACCGCCGAACAGGACGGACCGCAGGTACACGTCGAGCACACCCGACCCGGCGGAGATCCACTCGTAGCCCCGGGCGGTGCCGAAGGCGATGAGACAGGCGTACCCGAGAAAGGCCAGGAACTGCAGCACACCGCACAGGACGTACTGCGGCATGCCCGCCGGGCGCTGAGCCGGCACCGGAGACGGTGCCGGGGCCGATGCCGGGGCCGTGGCGGATGCCGGGGCCGTGGCGGATGCCGGGGCCGTGGCGGATGCCGGGGCCGTGGCGGATGCCGGGGCCGTGGCGGATGCCGGGGCCGTGGCGGATGCCGGGAACGACTCCCTTCCCGGTGCCACGGCCGCCGACTCCGCCCGGGGAGCGGGCGGCGGGGCGTCCGCGAGCGCTGTCGCCAGGCTCCTGATCGTCGGGTACCGATAGACGTCCTTCATCGACACCGACGGCAGATCGGGGCGCTTCCTGACCCGCGCGCAGAAGTGCGCCATCACCAACGAGTCAGCACCCAGTTCGTTGAAAAAGTGACCGTCGACCGGCACGTGCTCGGTCCGCACGACCGCGGCCAGCACCGCGGCCAGGGTCTTCTCCATTGCGGCCGGTTCACCGTCCCCGTCCAAGAGGGCTGTGGATTCCTCCGGAACGGAGGGCAGGGTTTCCACCGGCTTGTCCACCATGTCAGCTCCCGGGAAGAGAACCACCCATGCTCTTGATTCGGCGTCGGGACGCGGACAGATCACCTCATTCGGAAACTTCTCGTGAGGAGGTCACAGAGACTTTCCGGCTGGACCGCTCTCGTGGGGCGTCGTACGTTGACACCGTGGTGGTCCCTTGGGGCAGCACGCTCTCGCTGTGGCTCGTCAACGCACTGAATCAAGGGGAGCGCGCGGCCCGCCTCGCTCCCCGCGTCCTCGACCCGGCGGAACGACGACGTGCGGCAGCCTTCAGTCGGCTCGAGGACCGCCGGCGTTACGTCGTTGCGCATGTGGCGGTACGGGTGCTGCTGGGCGCCCGCCTGGGAGTCACCGCCGACGCGGTGCGGTTGGTTCGAGAACCGTGCCCATCCTGCGGCGCCCCGCACGGGAAACCTGCGGTTCGCGGCGCAGACGCCCACTTCTCGATCTCCCGCAGTGGCGATGTCGTGTTGATCGGGATCGCCGATGTGCCCGTGGGCGTGGACATCGAACAGGTTCCCCGGCCTGAGGTGGTCGCGGAGCTCTCGTCCTCCCTGCATCGGAAGGAAGCGGCCGAGCTGGCTGCTGAACCCGATCACACCAAGCCTGTGGCGTTCGCCCGTACTTGGGCGCGCAAGGAGGCGTACCTCAAGGCGATCGGCACCGGCCTCTCACGGGATCTCGCACGGGACTACGTGGGTACCGGGCTCAGGCCCGGCACCGGCCCGCCGGGGTGGGCGCTGGGGGATGTGGCGGTGCCGGAAGGGTATGCGGGAGCATGCGCGCTTTGGGCTCGCCGCGCTGTCCGCGCGTAACCACGCCCCGCGTTTCGGAGCGCACCTCAACGGGTCCCCGGCCCCAGGTCCGCCAGCAAGTCGTCCAGCACCGCTTCCTCCTCGACCCGAACACCGCACTCGGCGAGAGCGACGGCCAGGTCCGGATCCCACGGAGTCGCGGCGGGCGGGCCCGTCAGGTCGGGGGCCTCGGCCACCCTGGTCACCGCTGCCCGGTAGTGGGCGGCCGTGTAGCGCCATGGTCGCCAAGGGAGGCTGCGCCTCAGCGCCGTGGCGATACGTATCCCGCCCCAGTCGAAGTCACCGTGGTGGAGAAGGACGGCCCCCTGCGCGGACAGGTCGCGCAGCAGGGTGAGGGCGGCCGCCGACGGCTGCCCTTGGAGGCACACCAGCGGCGGACACTTCGGGCCGAAGGCGTCGGCGGCGGCGGACAGCACGGCCGGGTTCTCGCAGACGTGGACGGTTCCCGTGGCCGGGACGGCGGCAACCGGTGTGCGACGGGTGAGGGAGCGGAGCGTCAGTACCGCGGGCTCACCCGCGTCGGCCATCCAGTCGAGGGATGGAGTACCGCGCAGGTTGAGGGTGAGGACGGTCGATGACAGGTCGTCCTTGAGCAGACCCGCCGAAGCCCATGCCTCCCGCCGCCACGCGGCACCGGCACCGTCCGGAAAGCCGGTGAGGGAACGGATCCCGGACAGGACGAGAGTGGCGAGCGGTGTCCCTTCGTCCAGGGCATGGGCGCCGGAGAGGTTCTGTGCCGCGAACGTCGCTCGCGACGTCGGAGGTGACACGGGCAGCGCACGCAGCGCACGCACGGCAGCCTCCACCAAGGGGCCGGCCGCTTCCGGCGTGCGGGCGAGGCGTCGTACGAGACCGTCCCCGCGGATCCGCTCGGCCCAGTCGGCCAGCTCCGCGTCGAGGGTGCCGAGCGGGGCGTACGCCTCCTCCCAGGCTCGTTCCTCCCTGTCCCGCACCTCCGAACGGAGTGTGACGGGGCCGGTGAGGGCCACTACGGCGGCCGCCAGTCCGTCGCGGCTGACACCGGAGCGCCGCAGGATCGCGTCCACGGTGTCGAGGCGAACGCTCAGGGAACCACCGGCTCGTGGCGCCCGTCCCAGCAGACGCTCGGCGGCCCGGCGCTGGGATTCGTCGGGGCCGGACAGGATGACGGAGCCGGTGAGCGGCCGCCCGCGTGCCATCCGCTGCCGGGCGCGGTCCACGAGCCAGGCGAGGCCGGGATCACCGAGCAGACGGCCAAGACGCTCGGTGTCGATGCCGGCCTGGTCTGCGACCGGTGGCAGCGCGGTCGGCGCCACATCCACTACGGCGTCGTCCTCCGGTGTCCCTCGTCCGGCCCCCGGAAGCCCGCCGCTGGGGACGGACGGAGTCGCCGCGGGACTCATGTCCACAAGGACTCCTGTTCGCCGGGGCTGTCGATGAAGATGATCCGCCCCGGATCGCCGACGGGACTCACCTGCCCGTCGGCCGCCTCGCCGGACCCGTCGGCGTGGGAAGCCGCCGTCGACGCGTCCGCTCGTGCTCCGGGCTCCGGGCCGCGTCGCCGGTCGCTGCCGTCCCACTCCCACCGCGTCACCAGTACGGCGTCGATGTCGTCGACGCGGGAGAGCTGAGCGATGGCGATGCCCGGTACCTGCGGGTAGCAGGCCCATTCGCGTTCGCTGGTCATGACGACGTCGAGGTCGAAGGCGCGCAGCAGGCCGAGGCACTTGGCGCGCGAGTCGTCGTCGACGCCGGCGAACGCCTCGTCCAGGGTGACCAGGCGCGGGGCGTGGGCGCCGCCCGCACTCGCGTAGTGGGAGGAGGCGGCGGCGAACAGGGGCACGGACGCGGCCAGTACCCGTTCACCGCCGGAGGCGGGTCCGGTGGCCGGCACCCACTTGCCGTGCTGGTGACGTTCGACACCGAACTCGTGCCAGGCCCGGTAGTCGAGGGCGGCGGTGAGGTCCTCCAGCCAGCTGCCCGCGCTGTCGTCGGCCTGCCGGCGGGCGATCTGCTCCTGGAGGAACGCGCCGACCGCGGCCCGGTCCTCGGGCGACCACGCGTCGGCGGACTGGCGCAGTCGCTCACGTGCCTGGGCCAGTCCCTGCGGGGCCCGGCGGGACGCCCGCCACACCAGACGCAGCTTCATTCCCGTGGAGGTCGGGCGCTCCTCCAGTTCCCTGTTCATCGCGTTCACCTGTCGTTCGGCGGCTCCGATCAGTTCCTGGAGTGTCCCGGCGACCTCGGTGATGAGGTGGGTCTGAAGGATCTCCCGCTCGCGTGCGGACAGGATGCGGGTCAGTTCGGCGACCTCGACGGCCAGTGCCTCGGCGAGTTCGGGCACGGCCCGTTCGCGGCCCTGGTAGACGATGTCGACCCGCATGCCGTCCTCGCTCGGACGGGCGGTGGCGGTGTGGCCGTGCCGCGACAGCGCGTCCTGGAGCCTGCCGAACTCCTCGCTCAGCCGTTTCTGGACGCGCTCCCAGGCCGCGTCCGAGTCGTCGACCGCGGTGAGCCGGGACTCGACGGCGCGGGCGAGAGCGACGGCGGGGGTCGCCGCCCATGCCCCTGAGTCGTCGTCCGGTACGTCGACGTCGGGCAGGGCGACGGCGAGCAGCCCCGTCGAGGCGAACCGCTGGAGAGCGGCGACGGCTTCCTCGCGCGCGGCGGTCGCCTCGGTGACGTCCTCGGCGAGCCGCTCGATGCGCCCCTCGGCACGACTGGCCCGCCGGTCCGCGTCACCGAAGTCCGCCTGAGCCTGCCGCTTTTCGCTCTCGCAGGAGCGGGCCGCCCCGGCCGTCTCCTCCAGCCGCCGCTGGAGTTCGGCGACGGCCGCTCCGACGGTGGAGCGGAGTGTCATGAGGTGCTCGTCCGCCGCCGCGGCGACCCGGACCGCCTGCGTCGCGCGCTCCGCGAGTTCGGACACGAGGAGTTCGGCCCGGCGGGTCTCCGTCTGCTCGCCGGTCACCGTGCGTTCGGCGTCCGCGCGTTCGCGCAGCGCGGGCCACAGCGCCGCGAGCAGCGCGGTGTGGTCGGCGAGCGCCTGGCGCACGGCGCCCAGTGCCGTCCGGTCGGAGGGAAGGTTCAGGTCGGCCGCGGTCTCGGCGAGTTCGGCCGCCGCACGGTCGGCCCGCTCCGCCGCCAGGGCCAGTTCCGCGGCCCGCTCGTCCTGCCGGGCACGGGCCCGGTGGGCCGCGTCGGCGGCGGCGGTGACGCGGGCGTGCGCATGACGCAGGTCGTCGTCGCCCGGTACCGCGGCGAGTTCGGCGTCGAGCACGGCGCGGCGCCCGGCCACGGCGCGGGACTCCTCGGCCAGGCGCTCCCGTTCCGCCGTCAAAGCGTCGATCTCGGTGCGCAGTTCACCCATCCGGGCGCGGCGTGCCTGTTCCCGCGCGCCTTCTCCCACGTACTGGGCGCTGTCCTTGGCCCAGCTTCCGGTGAGCGCGCCGACCCGGAAGCGCCCGTCCGCGCAGACCCAGGTGTCGTGGCCGCCGGCCTCCCACGAGGTTGCCCCGGGGCGGTCGCCGTTCCTGCCGGCCAGCCCGATCGAGGCGAGCAGGCGCGCGACCGTCTCCTCCCCCACGGCGGCGGCCCCCACGTCCGTGTGGTCGACCGCCGGGCACAGCGCGCGGTCGAGGCCGGCTCCGCCGAGCAGCCCGACCGGGTCGAGCAGCACGTCGTGGCCGTCCGCCGCGACCGCGGAGCCGTCCGGCCGTACCCAGGCGTCGAGGAGCCCCGACGCCTCCAGCGCGGCTTCCAGTCCCGCGCGGTCGGCCTCGGTGACGTGCGGGCGGAAGTCGACGAGCCGCCACAGCGGGGCGCCGAGGCTCCGGTCCCGGACATCGGGCGTGCGGGTGTAGGGAGCCGACGGGCCGCGCTCCCCGCCGGTTTCGAGGGCGGTCAGCTCCTCGGCGGCCAGCCGCTGCCGTTCCGCTGTCGCCGTCTCGTGGTGGGCCAGTCGGGCCGCCCGGTCGGCCAGGTGGGAGGCGGCGGTGCGATGTGCCTCGGCCGCCGCCTTACGGGCCGGCAGGGGGCCGTCCAGGCCGCTCACCCAGTCCTGCACCGCGTCCAGGACCCCCGGCAGCCCGTGCACCCTCAGCTCCACGCACCCGGAGAGGTGCTCCCGCACGGCCGTGACCAGCGCCCGCCCCGCCCCGGCGGCGTTCTCTTCCGCCTCGGCCAGCCGCTCCCCGCTGTGCACGGCCTCCTCGTCGGCCTCGTCGGCGCGCAGCCGGGCGGCCCTGCGCTGCTCCTCGGCCCGCTCGGCCCGCGTGACGAGCTCCGCCACGTGCTCGACGGCGCGCCGCCGGGCCGCCGTCGCCTCCTCCGCCTCCCGGCGCAGGACCGCGTCGGGGGCTCCGTGCGTCCTGGGGACGTCGAGCCGGGCCGCCGCGGCACTCTCCGCCACGCGGTCCCGGATGTCGTCCAGGGCCTCCTGGGCTGCCGTGAGCCGGTCTTCCGCGGTGGCGAGCCGGCCCAGGGCGCGGGTGTGTGCTTCGGCCGCCGTCCGTCGGTCCGCCTCGGCCCGGGCCCGTTCCGCGGCCGTGCGGGAGGCGTCGGCCGCCGCCTGGTCGAGCGCGCGGGCGTCACGCATTTCGGGCCCGGACCGCAGTGCGGCGTCCTGGGCGGCCAGCCGTGCGGCCCGCTCGTCGAGTGCGGCGCCCCTTGCCCGGGCCTCCTCGCGGTCCGTCACGGCCTGGTCCCGGTCCGTCTGCGCCTTGATGACTTCCCGCTGGAGATGCTCGTAGCGGGCGTGTTCGCGGCGGGGCAGGCGGGCGCGGCGCCGGGAGGCGAGGCGGGCGTAGCGCCGGTAGTGGTCGAGGAACGCCGAGGAGGCCTGCTCGGCGTCGCGGGCCGCCCGCAGTTCCTCCTTCTCCTCGTCCAGCGACCTGAACGCCTCCGCCGCGTCGGCGACGACCGCCTGGTCCATCGGCGGCAGCGCCTCGGTCAGGGCCCGGGACAGGGCGGCTTCGCTCGGGCGCTTGGACAGCTGGGGCTGGCGCAGTTGGATCAGGAGGTCGACGAGGGCGCCGTAGCGCCGTTCCCCGAGTCCGAAGAGGGCTTCGTCGACCGCTCTGCGGTACGTCTTCGCCGTGTCGTAGACCATGCCGTGACTGCCGACGGCCTCCGCGAGCCGGTCCCGGGACAGCGCCGTTCCGGTCGCGTCCAGCAGGTCGAGGCCGTCGCCGATCCGCTGGTCCGTCACCGCGAACCAGTGGCGGGCGATGCCGCGTCCGGCGACCGCCTTCAGCCCGCACAGCAGCGTACGGAAATGCGCCTCGCCCGTGGTGTCGTCGAGCCGTCCGAACTCGATCCAGGTGTAGCCGAGCCGTTCGGGATGCGGGTGCTCGCCGCCGAGGAGCAGGTTCCACTCCATCCGTTTGCCCGGGTCGCCGTCGGGCTCGACGCGGCGGGCGGAGAGGTCGCCGTCCAGGAGGAACGGCAGGGTGAGGGCGAGCACCTTCGACTTGCCGGTGCCGTTGTTGCCGCGCAGCAGCAGCCGGCCGTCGCGGAACCAGAACTCCTCGACGTCGTAGTGGAACAGGTCGACGAGCCCGATGCGCAGGGGCCGCCACCGGCCGGGCGCGGGGCTGGGAAGGGCGCTCACGGCGCGGTTCACCTTTCGTCCTTCACGGTCGTGTCCGCCGGTGCGGCCGTACGGCGGGCCGGCGCTGAATCCCTGACGACGGGCTCGCCGACCGCAAACCGGGCGAGGGCCGGTCGCGGCACGACGCCCCGTTCCGTGCGCTCGGCGAGTCCCAGGGCCACCAGCTTCGTCAGCGCCTGCTCCACGAGTTCGGGCTCCGCTCCCGGCTCCCTCGCCGACTTGGACCAGAAACCGCCGTGCTCCACGGCCAGTTCCCGTACGAGGGCCGCCAGTTCCGCCGGTTCGACGGGCCCGGCGGCCCTCGCCAGGTGCCCTGCCAGCAGCAGGGTGATGTGACCGTGCGTGCCCTGTTCCGGCATGCGTACGTCCGTGAGGTCGTCCAGCGGATCGACCATGGCGATGCCTTCGGCGCGAACCTCCGCGACCAGCCCGGTCAGTTCGTTGATCCGCGCGGTGATGAAGCCGCGCTGCCGGGTGAGGTAGGCGAGTTCGTCGTCGGTGAGGTCGTCGTAGTAGAGCACCGGGTCGTCGAGGAGGCGGCGGGTCAGCTGCCAGCGGATCGCGCGGAACCTGAGCTCGTCGCTGTCGAGCGCGGTCTGCGCCGTCATCTCCACCAGGCGCTCGTCGAAGTCCTCGGCCTCGACCATGGAGGGGCCCCGCCGGGACGCGGGCATCCCGGCCAGCACGCGCCGCCGCACGTCGTACAGCACGTCCCCCGATCCGCTGACGTACGCCTCCTCGTCGCCGGCCACCCGCCGCAGCACACCGAGCCGCAGCAGCAGGCGTACGACTGCCGCGAGGTCGAGGCGCTCGTCGCGCCGCTCCAAGGTGAACGTGATCCCGGCAGCGACGAGTTCAGGATCCGCGGCGGCCAGGACGACCTGCTCGGCGAGGCGTCCCAGTGCCACCTGTGACTCGCCCCGCTCCAGCGCGGCCAGCGTCAGGCAGAGCAGGACGTAGCGGCGGCGGGTGAAGGGCAGGGCGGTCCGGGCGGCCTCGCGGGCCGGGTGTGTGGCGTCGGTGAGGGTGCCCGGCGTCTTGCGCAGCCGTGCGGCGTCGGCGTCCGTGCGCAGCGCCCAGCCGGCGTTGCGCTCGAACCACTCCCGCAGCTCGGCGGCGTGCCGGCGCACCAGCCGGAACTCGTCGGAGTACGGCCCGTCGGCGGTGAGCAGCGGCTCCTTCAGCAGCGCCCGCGCGGCCCGCTGGAGTTCGGCCTGGCGCTGGCCGTCGAGGACCTCGGCGAGGGGGCCGGTCATCGGTTCTCCGGGAAGGGTTGGGCGGCCTGGGAGGGCTGCGAGGGCTGGGAGGGCTGGAGGAGGCTGCCGCCCTGCCGGGGGACGGGCACGGACGCGGACACGGACATCGGCGGACTCGGCTCGACCGAGGCGGGAACGTGCCCGGCGGGCGCACCGGCCCTGCCACCGCCGCGCTCCCCCACCGTCAGGTCGATGATGTCGACCAGGTGGTCGGGTCCGCTGAACACCCCGTCGGGGGTGTGCACTTCGGCGGTCGAGCCGTCGTCGAGAGCGGTCAGCCGAATCTCCATCGAGCCGTCCGAACTGGTGGCCACGGTGGTCGTCATGCCCGGCCGCCAGGTGGCGAGCGCGTCGCCGAGCAGGCGCAGGAGCAACTGGAAGGCGAGCGGATCGAGTTCACCCAGCCGAGACAGCCGCACCGGCCCGCCCGTAACGAGACGCTCCCGCGCCTGCCTGGCCTCCCCCGTCTGCCGGGCGGCGATCTCGGCGAGCCTGCGCTTCGCCTCGCCCCGGTCGGCCACCTTGCGCGGCTTGCCCCGCCGCTCGTAACTGCCCGTACGGCGCAACTGCGGGCTGATCCGCAGCGGTCGCGCCTCACTCCACGGGGTCGAAGCCGGCTCCGGTGAGGCCGCTCGCTCGGCGAGGGTGTCGGCGTCGACCGTGAGGTGCCGGGAGGAGTGCAGCCCGAACGCCACCCGCCACAGCCGGTGCCGCGCCGCGTCGTCCGGCGCCTGGGCGAACCAGCGCGCCAGCGTGCGGAAGTCGGCCGAGCGGTCGGACCGCCCGGCCCGCCGCTCGTTCAACTGCCGTACCACCGCCAGAAGCTGCGGAATCGACCCGAGCGCCCGCCCGCGCAGCAGCCTGGCCTGCGACTCACGCCCCTCCCCCGACACGAACCACTGGGCCAGCCCGGACCACCGGCCGGCCCACTTCTCGTACGCCGCCGCCTCCGCGTGCTCGGCGTCCTCGGGAGCGGCGTCGGCGGCCTCGCGGGCGGCGGCGAGCCGCAGCAGCGGCCCGACCCGGCCCCGCTCCTCCAACTCCCCGATCAGCAGGGCGATCCGCCCGCCGAGCGTGATGAGGTCCTGGATGAACCGCTCCAGGTACTGGATCAGCCGGTCCTTGTACGCGAGGAACGCCTCGACCTCGATGTCGTGCAGGTCGATGGTCCGCTGGAGCGAGCCCATGAAGGCACGGGCGTTGTCCGCGAGATCGGTGAACCGCGTCGTCAGCACGGACAGCGCGATGGACGCCTTGGCCGGGTCGGGCTCGTCCTCCGACGCGATCACCAGAAGCGCCCGCAGCTGCGTGACGATGTCGTGCAGCGCGACCGCCTGGAGTTCGCCGCGCCGCCCCAGCACCTCGTCGTACGTCCCCAGCGCCGCTTCGGCCGCCTCACCGGCCCGCGTGAGCTGGTAGATGAACCGCCGACGGTAGAAGTCCTCGACCGCCGTCACCCGCGCGTGGTCCGGATCGGCCCGCAGATTGCCCCAGCCGACAAGACTGTCCAGCGCCTTCACCACCGCGTCGACATCGGCGGGCCGGCTCCCCGCGTCCAGCGCGGCGTACACGTCCTCCGGCCGCAGATGCACCGCGAACCGCTCCTTGGCGGTGAGGAAGGCGCGCATCACCTGGCGGTAGAGGGGGGCGTTGGGGGCGGTGAGGTGGGCGAACGGGGTGTAGTCGCTGGAGGTCATCTCGCCACATTCTTCCACCCCGTTCACGAGCTCATGTGGGAGTCGTGAACACGCACGTGAGGTGGGCCGCCGGGCGAGGTGACAGCGGAGCTGTTCCTTTTCCCAGCGGCCTCCTCCCGAACCCGTCGTGCGGCGTTAACCGCAACGGGCTCTCCAGTGACTGCCGTGAACTGCGGCTTTGCGGCCGTCGTGGATGCCTTCGTGACAGGGCGGGCAGACCATGAGGGTCTTGCGCCGTTTCCTGGCCATGAGGACGGCCCAGTCGGGCTGCGTCTGTCCGAGCCGGTCGAGGTCGGCGAGTCGGCGGATCTGGTGGACCTGGATCTGTGCGGTCTGTCCGCACAGTTCGCAGAGTCCGGCCAGCAGCCGCCTTGTCAACTCGCTTCGCCGAGGCTGGCGTTGGGCAGGATCGCGGTCGGTCAGGACCGCGGCCTTGTGCCGTTGGAGTGGAATGCCACCGAACTGTGCGACCAGCGGTTTCCTGCTCGGGGCGCGGGTGGTGGCTGCCTGGAGGCACTTGCGTGGCCCGGCCGGGGTGTCGATGGTGACCTTGTACTTGCGGGCCATCTTCGACATGGTCGAGCGGTGCTTGTTCGCCAGGGAGCACAGCAGCGAGGACTGCATGACCCAGTGCAACCGGTTCAGTCGGAAGACGTCACCGGCCAGCAGGTAGTAGTTAACGATTCCGCGGTACCTGGCGCCGTAGATGTTGACGAGCGTGTAGTCGTCGTAGTGAAGCATCGAGGGCTGTCGCGCGGGTTTTCCGCGTTCCAGGTATGGGGCACATTTGGCCTTGATCACGTCCTTGGGGACGTGCAGCGCAACGGTTCCGTTGGTCGACCGGCGCTGTCGCCGGCGGCCTCTTTTCCGTTCCGATCTGCGGTCGTCCCTGCGGACGGTGATCTCATATCCGAGGAATCGTGCCGCGCCGGTTCTGGCGTGGGTGATCAGCGTCTTTTCCTGGGAAAGTTCCAGCTTGAGGTCGTCTCGAAGGAACTGGGCCAGTCGCTGTTTGATTTCTTCGGCTTCGGCCTTGGGTCCGGTGAACCCGATGAGGGTGTCGTCGGCGTATCGCACGTAGCGCAGGCGGCGGTATCCCGGGTCGGACATGTCCTGGCTCGGGAGGGTGTGCAGCCGCTTGCGCAGGGCGCGCACTTCGGCGCGGTCTTCGCGCCAGCGTGCTCGCTGGACAGCCGCTTCGACCCGGCGGTATTCAGGGTTTCTCGCCCTGAGTTTCCCACGGGTGTATTCCGGCATGAGAACTGTCTCGACAAAGACGTCCAGTTTGTGCAGATAGATGTTGGACAGGACCGGGGATAAAACCCCGCCTTGCGGCGTGCCGCTGAGCGTCGCGTTCCAGGTCCAGTCTTCCAGGTATCCGGCTTTGAGCATGTTGTGCACGAGCCGCAGGAACCGGTTGTCGTGGATCTTTTCGCCCAGGGTTTCGAGCATCACTTGATGGTCTAGTGAGTCGAAGCACTTGGCGATGTCTCCCTCGATGAACCATGTTGTCCCGGTCCAGGTGCGTGCCACCTCGCTCAGTGCGGTGTGGCAGCCCCGTCGGGGACGGAAACCGTGTGAGTGGTCGGAGAACCGGGGCTCGAAGTATGCCTCCAGGAGGAGGCGCATCACCTCGCCCACCAGCTTGTCCGTCCATGGCGGCAGGCCCAGCGGCCTCGTCTTACCGTTCCTTTTCGGGATGAGGACCCGCTTGACCGGTTTGAAGCGGAACCGCTCGTGGCGTAACGCATCGATGATGCTTCCGATCTTTTCCAGGGACATGCCGTCTGCGGTTTCGCCCGTGGCCCCGGGTGTCATCGCTCCCTGGTTGGAGTAGATGCGGCCGTGGGCCAGGAGATACAACTGCGGGTTGAACATCTGTCGATAGAGCTCGTTGCACGGCAGGTTCCGCCTGCCGCGTTCACGGAGGATTTCAAGTACCGCTTCGGCAGTCTGCATTACGCATACCTTCCGGTCTTGTGGATCCCATGTCACCTGTGTCCCTTCGCCCTGATTCCGGCTCTCCCGGACCCCACGGCAGGCCGTTACCCCTGCGACTACTACGGACACTCCGTCACCATGGGGCTCGCGCCCTTTAGGTGATCCCATGGTTCGTCTTGATGTACGTGTCTAGCGCGACTTAGGCGCCCCACTCATCTCCTTGAATGCCCTCGCTGGGAATCGTCCTGGCTCCCGGAGTTGCGTCGGCTGGCAGAAGTCACCGACGCAGGAGGCAGCGCCGGTTTCGGGTATCATTCCGGCGGATCCGTATTTTAATCGACTGGAGATTGGGGTTCAGGCAATCCAGCTTTCGCCGTATCGCGCGGGCCTCGCGGCACACCGTCCCTGATACCTGGACCCGGCCACCGCTTTCCTGACATGCTACGGTCCCCTTTGTCTTTCGACTCCAGGTAAGTCATTCAGTCCAGGAATACTCTCCGAATTCCTCCCGACTCAGCCGGGGATACATCAAGGCGCTTCCATGGCGCACTCCGCCCACACCGTCTTGCCCGGCCCTTCGGACCGGAGGTGCCAGCCCCAGCGGGTGGCGAGCGCCGCGACGAGGAGCAACCCTCGGCCGCCGGTGTCCTCGGCACCGGCGGCGTGCAGCGCCTCCGGGCCGGGCGGCGTCTGGTCGGTACGGGTGTCGGTGACCTCGATCCTGACCGTCCGGGAGGGTGCGATCACATGCAGGAGCAGATGGAAGTCCCGGCTGGGGACATGGCCGTGCCGTACGGCGTTGGCGGTCAGCTCACCCACCCTGTGGGCCGCCCACACGCACACCGGGGCGTGACAGTTTGTCACGCTTAGGGAAGTGAGACCCTCGGCCCAGACGGTCTTGTGCGCCCCACCCAGCCGGAGCCTCACTTCCCACTTCTCCGCCAGCGCCTCGACAATCACCAGACCCGGACCACCCTCGTCCGGCTTCTCCTCCGACGGCACCGGCCGCCGCTCCACGCGCGCGTCCAGCACTGCCACGCACACGACGCTTTCCTCCAGCACCAGCCGGACGCGGAAAACTGCGCCCTCGAACCCGCCCGTGCCGTACTGCGTTCGCTCTAACCGCGGGGCACGACCGTTTGCGAGATACAACGAGACCCCGTCTCAAGGGAGATTGAAGGTCTTGCCTCGCTCGGCTGCCTTAGACCCATCGGCCCCGTTAAGGGCTGGTCTCAAGGAGGTGCAATGATTCAGATCACCCTGGGCAAGAAGAAGGACGTCGACCCAGCCCGGGCCCCCTTCGGGCGATCGCAGATCGGTTGGACCGACGGACTGTCTGACCGACAGCTCCACGAGATTGCCCGAGGAACCTGGGTGATGCCCGGAGAACGCGTCGAACGAGAACGCTTCGCCGCCGTCAGTGGTGGTGGGATCATCCGCCAGGCCATCGAGATCGACCGCGTCGTCGACACTCCCCATGGGCGACGCGCGTTCGAAGGCCGCATTCTCGGGCCCGCCCACCCGGTCCACGACCACTATGTCGGCAAGCCCGCCCCGAACGGCGCCCAGCAGAACCCCATCACCTACTTCAACTCCCCCTTGGACAACCGGGAGTGCAGCTGCGGATGCGGCAAGCCGATCAACCGCGGAGACTTTCTCCCCGGCCATGATCAGCGTGCCATCCACGAGCGCATCGCCCGGGTCGGAACCGTGAAGGACTTCATCACCTGGTTCGATCAGACCTGGGAGCAGGGCGAGCAGAGCGACGCGGCCTGAGGAAATGTCATCGAGCTGAGACGCAGACCCTGGGACATCACGTGAGACACGAACAAGAGCCACAGGTCAGCGCAGCACGATATGACGACGGTGGCGCGAACCTACACATATCCGGAGTAACGGCAGGTCAGGCGCCCTTAGCCACCGGCTCAAGGATCGCCACGCACCCCACATGATGCGTCATAGAAAACACGTCACGCAGCAAACTCCCGTAAGAAACTGCAGGTCAGCCGAGGTTTCCAGAGTCCAGCGGGCCGGTGGTCAGTAACCGGAGCGTCAATCGAGCGTCACCCTATGGGGTTGGAGAGAGCCATCCGACACTGCGAGCAGAGACTGCCACTGGGGGGGCGATCTCCATGCGGAAGAGGATCGCTCCACAGGCTTGCAGGTTTCCAGTGGTCTGCCGGGGAGAACCGCACCCCGGCGGCAGCGGGGGCAGGGCTCGGGGACCGCCGTTCAGGGCCCAACCCTGATGCCCTCGCCTGACCGCGCCTCCGTCACACCCGAAACTCCCCCTCGTCAAGTGCGAGTCGCAGACCGTCCTCAGCAGACGCCCCCCGGGACCAGCCCGCGGTGTACTCCTCGGCGCCCAGGGACGCGCGTACCCGGCGCTCGGCAGTGAGGTGCGCCTCGTGGAACGGGCGCAGACCGATCAGCGCCACACCCGTCTCCTGCCGCATGCGGTGGGCGGCGCCCAGGAGCCATGCAGCCCGGGTGCAGTCGCCGGTGGCCGCCACCGCCCAGGCCAGCGTCTCCAGGCCCCAGACCGGTCCCCAGCTGTCCCCGATACTCCGTTGCCGTGCCAGAGCCTCACGCAGGGGGGCCAGGGCCCCCTCCGCTTCGCCGTGCCGCAACTCCACGAGCCCCGTGCACCACTGGGCCCAGGTGCGGGCCCATTCAGCGCCACTCGCCTCGGCCTCGGCGACGTACACGTCACGCACCGCCCGGGCCGAGGTGCCGGTGCCGAAGAACGCCTCCGCCATGGCCCACAGCATCGTCGCCATATGAGCATCCCCACCCTGCCCGACCGCGTGGAACCGCTCCCGCGCCTCGCCCAGCAGTGCGACGGAGGACGGATCACCTCGTACGAGCATGGCGTGCGCTCCCTCGATGTACGTCACCGGCGCCGCCGACGCGCCGTCCGGCAGATCGTGGGCCACAGCGCGGCATTCGGCCAGGAACGTCTCGGCGGCGGGGTTGTCTCCCTGGCACAGCGCGATCCACGCCTTCATCGCCAGCGCCCCGGCGACCAGCGCCGGCGCCCCTGCCACCGCGGCGTCCGCCGAATTCGGTCCGGCCAGCGCGTGTGGTCCATCCGGACCGGGGCCCAGCAGGCGTTCCAGCCAGTGCCGCCCCTCCCCCAGCGTGCTGCTGAAGAACCAGCACCGCGTGCGAGCCAGGTTGACGGCGATCTCGACTCCGGCCCCGACCCGGTCCTGCCGCGTGGCGCAGTAGTCGAGGGCGGCCCGGAGGTTGGGCAGTTCGGTGCGCAGCCGAATCAGCCAGTCGACTTCACGCGGCCCGCACCACTCGCGGCCGGCCCGTACGGCCGTCGCACGGTAGTACTCGCTGTGCCGGACACGCAGCCGCACCGTGCAGCCCGTCTCATCGAGCCGCTGCTGGCCGTACTGCCGGATGGTCTCCAGCATGATGTACCGGGCGCGGTCGCCAGAACTGTTGACCACCACGATCGACTTGTCCACCAGCCCCGCCAGCACGTTCAGTACATCCTCGCGGGCTACGCCCTCGCCCGCGCAGACCGATTCCGCCGCTTCCAGGTCGAAGCCGCCAGAGAAGACGGACAGCCGGTTCCAGAGCAAGCGTTCCCCCTCGGTGCAAAGGTCGTAGCTCCAGTCGACGACGCCGCGAAGGGTCTGCCGGTAGCGGGTCGACGTACGCATCTGCGGCACGGACAACAGGCGGAACCTGTCGTCGAGGCGCTCCAGCATCTCTTCCGCCGTGATCGCGCTCAGCCGTACCGCCGCGAGTTCGATGGCGAGCGGAATGCCGTCGAGCCGTCGGCACAGCTGGGCGACCGCGGCACGGTTGCGGGCGGTGAGCCGGAAGGCCGGGGCCGAGCCGGAGGCACGGTCCACGAGCAGCCTCACGGCCTCGAAGCGGCTGAGCGGGTCGTCGGCACCGGCTTCGGCTTCGACTTCGGGGCAAACGGTGCCGTTGGCATGGACGTCCGCGCCCGGCAGAGTGAGCGAGGGCACCGTCAGCACGTGCTCACCCGGCACTCCCAGACGCTGTCGGCTCGTAGCCAGGACGCGCAGTCCGGGGGCCGCGCGGGCCAGCCTCAGTACCAGCGCGGCGACCGGCTCCACCAGGTGTTCGCAGTTGTCGAGCACCAGCAGCAGGCGCCGGTCGCGCAGATGGCCGACGACGGTGTCCGCGGCGGGCCGCGCCGACTGGTCACGCAGTCCGAGCGCTTCAGAGACGGCCCGGTCGAGGAGGTCCGCGTCGCTCAGCGGGGCAAGGTCCGCGAGCCGGACCCCGTCGGCGAAGGACGATGCGATGTCCGCGGCGGCCCGCAGCGCGAGCCGCGTCTTGCCGACACCGCCCACTCCGGTGAGGGTGACGAGCCGAGCGGACCCCAACAGGGCGCGCACCTGGGCCAATTGGGCTTCGCGGCCGACGAACGTCGTCATCTCGACCGGCAGATCGCCCTCCCTGGCCAGCCGGGCCGTCTTCCCTCTCCGTACCTCGTCCAGGTCCGGGGCTGCGGCCAGCAGCCGCTGGTGGAGCTGCCGCAGCCCGGCCCCGGGAGCGACGCCCAGCTCTTCGGCGAGCAACGCGGTCACCACGCGGTAGCACTCCAGCGCCTCGCCCTGTCGTCCGCAGCGGAAAAGCGCGAGCATCCGCTGCGCCCAGAAATGCTCGCGCAGCGGGTGCTCCTCGATGAGTCCACGCAGTTCCGGGAGGACGTCGGCGGCCCGGCCAAGGGCCAGATCCGCGTCGATCCGCAACTCCATGGCGTCCAACCGCCGTTCGTCCAGTGCCGGTACGACGCCCTGGAGGAGGTGCGCGGGCAGGTCGGACAACGGCGCTCCCCGCCACAGACCCAGGGCCTCTCGCAGCAGAGGGGCCGCGCGCGCCGCCGCGCCCTCCTCGAGAGCCGTACGGCCCTGGCGGACGAGGGCGGCGAAACGGTGCAGGTCCAGAGTGTCAGGGGCCGTCTCGATCACGTACCCGTGGGGGCGGGTGTGCACGGGGGCACCGCCCGCTGGACAGTCGAGCGCGCGACGCAGGCGCAGGACGTAGTTCTGCAGCGTGTTGCGCGCTCGGCTGGGCGGCTTTTCGCCCCACAGCCGGTTCACCAGCGTTTCCACGGTGACTACTTGATTGGCCTCGGCGAGCAACGCAGCCAGCAGCAGCCGGACTTTGGCTGCGCCGATGCGCACCGGCTGCCCGTCGCGCCGCACCTCGAGCGGCCCCAAGATCTTGAACTCGTACTGCGCACTCACCATGTCCCCCGGCCACTCGTCCCCGGGCCGTCACGATCATAGGACGCAAAGTGACCAGACCACCACTATGAGTATTTGCCGCGCGACCGGGAGGTGACCGGCGCGAGGCCGATGACGGGGACTGTGGGTCCAGACCTCGTGGCACACATTCCTGGAGCCCGCACATGGCCTCGACCACCCCCCGACAGCCGCACTCCTCCCCCACGGAGACGACGCCCGCGGAGGTTGTCGCCGATGTGACCCTGGGCGAGCATGTGGAGGGACAACTGCGCCGACTGTGCGGCGTGGCAGGATTCAGGCACCCCGACGGCGTCTGCGAGGTCCCTCTGCTGGACCTGCTCGGGCCGGCGGCTCGGCGTCCCCTGGCCGCCGGGCCGCCCTCACCGTCGTTCGTCTGCGACGATCACTCCCCGGTGGAGTTCTCGCTCTCCTTCACAGCCGGTAGTACGCCGTCCGTACGCGTCCTCGTCGAACCTGGTTGCGCGGCGACCACGCTCGCGGAGAACGCCCGCCTGGGCATGCGCGCCCTGGAGACACTGGCCACACGCCGGGGCTTCTCGACCGAACCCCTGCGCCGGGTGGAGGACCTTTTCCTCCCAGCGGCGATCCACGGCCCCTTCGCCCTGTGGTGCGCGATGGACCTGCGGCAGGACCAGCCCCCCGGCATCAAGGTGTACGTCAATCCGCAAGCCCACGGGCAAGAGCAATCCGCCGAAGTCGCGCAGGAGGCGATGACCCGGTTCGGATTCGGCCGGGCATGGCCCGCGCTGTGGGAAAGCGCCGCGTCACGGGGCCCCGAAAGAGACGACATCCGGTTCTTCGCACTGGATCTGGGCCGCTGGCACACCCCACGGGTGAAGGTCTATCTCGCGCACCACGATGCCACCGCCGCGGACATGGATGCCGTCTCCCGTCTGCTGCCAAGTGACCGGGGCGAGCAGTTGGGCGAGTTCTGCCGAGTGGTGGGAGGCGGCCCCGGGCGCTTCGCCAACCGGCCGCTGGTGTCCTGCTTCTCCTACACCGAGCGGGACGTGGAGCACCCCAGCGGCCACACCGTCCACGTACCGGTCCGCGACTACGCGCGGGACGACCAGGTGGCCCGGGACCGCGCCACGACCGTTCTGCGCAGCCACGGCATGGACGCCGACGTCATCGACCGCGCGCTGGCAGTCATGACGCCACGTCGTCCGTCCGACGGACTGGGACTGATCGCCTATGTGTCCCTGGTCCAGAGCACCTGGCAGCCACCCCGCGTGACGGTCTACTTCTCGCCGGAGGCTTACGGGGTCCGTCCGCCGTGCGAGGGAGAGCTGCGGCGGCGCACGGATGGCGTCGCCGACGCACTCCGGTGCCGCACCACGGGATGACAGAGCAGACAGCGCCAGAAAGGGAAAAGGCTGTGGAGCCGTACAGGATCAAGGTCGTCGAACCGATTCCGGTGACGACGAGAGTGCAGCGGGAACAAGCCCTGCGGCGCGTGCACTACAACCTGTTCGGGTTGCGCGCCGACGAGGTCACGATCGACCTGCTCACGGACTCCGGCACCGGTGCCCTGTCGGCCGCGCAGTGGGCCGCGGGCATGGCCGGCGACGAGTCCTACGCCGGGTCACGTTCCTTCTACCACTTCCAGGAAGTGGTTCGGGACCTCACCTCGTACCCCTGCATCCTGCCGGTCCACCAGGGTCGGGCAGCGGAACGCATTCTCTTCTCCGCGCTGCTCACACCCGGGCAGATCACCGTCAGCAACACCCACTTCGACACCACGCGCGCCAACGTGGAACTGAGTGGCTGTCAGGCGGTGGATCTGCCCTGCCCGGAGGCTCAGGACCTCGACAGCAGCGAGCCGTTCAAAGGTAACGTCGACCTATACCGCCTCGAAGAAGCCCTGCACCGCCCGGATGCCTCCCGGATCGCTTTGGTCATCATGACACTGACCAACAACGGCGGGGCCGGCCAGCCGGTTTCCATGGACAACCTCGCCCGAGCCGCCACCCTGTGCCGGAAACACGGAGTTCCTCTCTTCCTCGACGCCGCCCGCTTCGCGGAGAACGCCTGGCTCGTCACCCAGCACGAGCCCGCGTACCGCGACATGAGTCCGCGGCAGGTCGCCGAGCAAGCATTTCGGCTGGCCGACGGTTGCCTGATGAGCGCGAAGAAGGATGGCATCGCCCACATCGGTGGCTTCCTCGGCCTGCGCGATCGCGCCCTCGCTGAGCGGTGCGAGTTGCTGCTCATCGCCACGGAAGGCTTCCCCACCTACGGCGGCCTGGCCGGCCGGGACCTGGACATGATCGCCCAAGGGCTGACCGAGGTCACCGATCCGCGATACCTCCAATCCCGCGCTGAGGCAGCCCATCACCTCGCCCGTCTGACCCGGGACGCCGGCATCAGCATCATCGAACCGCCGGGGCTGCACGCCCTCTACCTCAACGCCGGCCGTCTGCTTTCGCACATCGCCGCACATCGCTTCCCCGGCCATGCGCTCGCCTGCCAGCTCTACCTCGAAGGCGGCATCCGCTCCGTGGAACTGGGTTCGCTCTACCTCGGCCAGGAGGACGAGAACGGCGCCCCGGTCACCACGGCACCCTACGAACTGGTCCGGCTCGCGCTTCCCCGCAGGACCTACGGCCCTGGTCACCTGAATCATGTCGGCGAGGTCCTGGCAGCCGCAGTGAAGAGCAAGGAACGGATTCCCGGCTACCGCTTGGTCGAGCAGCCCTCGCTCCTCCGCCATTTTCGCTGCAAGCTGGAACCCGTCCCCTCATGACGCTCAGGGGGATCTGCGGTCGAATCTCACGGGCGCCGGGTGGACCGACGACGAAGCTTTCCCCGCCTATGGGCTGATCAGATCAGCAAGCGATCAGAGCAAGGGCCAAGCAATGAGCAGGTGGGGAAGCAGTCGGTCGCGGGCTTGTCCCACGTCAAGCACGCCGGGCAGGTGCTGAGGGAGATCAGTCGGCGGGCAGACCGCGGCCTCATTGGCGCGGCAGGGAAACAGCCGAGCGAGCGTCATGACGCCCCGTCAGAATCAGCGTCGAACGAGCGTCAAGACGTTTCCCCAATCGCTCTCACGAGGTCTAGGCAAAGCGCTCCTCACCCGCGAACCGCTGCGCGAGGCCGCAGGTGAGACCCATGGGGTAAGCCTGCGACACGCTCCACGCGGTGCATCCGTGAAAACAGGTCGGCCCGTCTCGCCCGGAACCGCAAAATCCGAGAAAAAGCAGGTTAGAGGCTCTTCGCGGAAGGCTCCAGGATCGCCACGCATTCCACATAATGCGTCATAAAAAACATGTGCAACGGCAAGCAGTCGTCACTCCGGGGCCGCGGTGCGAGTGCACGGGACTGGAGCCGGTGACTCCGCAGCGGAGCACGTCACGGCGCCCATCGTTCGGCCGGTTCGACCGTCACTGCTCGCCCCCACTACGTCCGTCGATGACGTCGAGGGCGTGCACCAGTCTCGCGCGGGCCTCCGCCGTAGAAGCGCCGGGGAGACAGCACATGAGCAGCAGGCGTGCTTTCGCGGCCGACAGTCCACCGGCGAAGACTGCGCCCACGCTCTCCAGCCCCACCCCGCCCCCGTCTCCGCCGTAGACCGGAAACGTGCCGCCTGCCATGACACGCGACGCGATGACCACGAGCACGCCGCTCTCCGTCAGGTCGCCGACCACGCTCGTCAGGCTTCCCGGGAGGTTCCCGAGACCGAAGCCTTCGAGTACCAGCCCGCGAGCTCCCGTGTGTTCGATGACGGCCCGCACGAGGCCAGGAGTGAACCCTGTGTACGGGGTCATGGCGACCACCTGGACGTCGGGGTCGATCGGCCACGCCGGCGTCCAGCGCGCGATCCTGCGGTGCACCAGCCGCAATCGTCCGGCGGGACCGAAGGTGGCGACCGGTCCGAAGGTCGGCGAGGAGAACGCGTCGACGTGATGCGTGTGGACGCGCGATCTCGTTATCCACTCCGCATTCGACGCGGACGGCGGCCGAACCGCCACGCTGAGGCTCATGCGCAAGAAACGGCCGCCGACGGCCATCTTCGCGGTCAATGACATGACCGCGATCGGTGTCATGGGCACTCTGCGCGACCTTGAACGCAAGATCGGGACGGATGTGGCCGTCGTAGGGTTCAACGACATCTCCATTGCCCGGGATCTTCCCGTACCCCTGACTACGGTTCGCAGCGCCCTCCACCAGATGGGCGCCGAGGCCGCCCGCCTACTCGTCGCCCGCCTCCGCGGTGAGACCAGCGATGCACCGTCCCAGCGGCGCCTGCCGACAGAGCTTGTTGTCCGGGAGTCCTCGGATCCGGCCGTGCGTACACGGGGCAAATCCGGACGAGTCCCGAAGAAGGCGTCTCCTGGGCACAACGGGGTACCGATGCAGGCGCCCGCTCGTCGGCCGACTCGCAGATCGGCACAGTGAGCGCGACATACGTCGGCAGCGGCGAGCAGGTGGATGACCGCGCTGGTATAGGCATGGGTGGTGGACTCGCTGACACCGATAGATGACCAACGAGGCCCCCGAGCAGCGTGCTTGAGACGTCAGACATCTCGATCAACAGCTCGGGGGCCTCGGAACCGGCCTGGTCAGTGAACCGGCCCGGTCAGTGGACCGGTGAGCCGGGGCCCAGTGGCAGACCCACGGCGTACCAGATGGCGAAGAGGGCGATCCAGGCGACCATCATCGCCATGGCGGCGGGGAGGGTGAACGACACCAGGGTGCCGATTCCCGCCTTCTTCTGATAGGTCTGCAGATAGCCGACGGTGAGGACGAACGTCGCGCTCATCGGGGTGATGGAGTTGGTACAGGAGTCCGCGATCCGGTAGACGGCCATGACCGTGGCCGGGTTGGCCCCGACCAGCATGGTCATGGGAACGATCACCGGAGCGATGAGCGCCCACAGCGCGGTCCCGCTGGTGATCAGCAGGTTCAGCAGGGCGATACCGGCGATGAGCAGCATGAGCACGATGAAGACCGGGGCGTCGAGACTCTTCAGGCCCTCCGCTCCCCGTACCGCGACGACGGTGCTGATGCCGGTCCACTGGAACAGCGCGAGGAATTGCGAGACAGCGAAGAAGAGCACCAGGAGCGGCGCGATCGACTTGATCCCGTCCGCCATGAAAGTTGGCAGGTCGGACGAGCTGGTGAGCTTGCCGGTCAGGCGAGCGTAGGTGGCCCCGATGAGCACGAAGAACAGGCTCAGGACCAGCGCGATGCTGTTGAAGAGCGTGGAATCGAGGATGGCGCCGTGTTCGCCACGCAGCGGGGAGCCCGCCGGGATCATCCCTACGACCAGCAGTCCGAAGAAGACCGCGGCGACGATGCCGGTCCAGCGCAGCGCGCGGAGTTCGACCTCGTCGGCGACGGAGTCGGAGCGGGCGCCGGTGGTCGGGCCGGTGGCGCCGTCGTCGGGCACGAGTTCGTGCTCACGCTTGGACAGAACCTTCTCCGTGACCACGGTGAGAACGATCGCGAGGACGACCGCGGAGACGGTGGTGAAGTAGGTGTTGTCGGTGGGCCGGACGATCGCCCCGGGATCGACGATCCGCGCGGCCTCGGTGGCGATCTTCGCGAAGATGACGTCGCTCGGAGCGATGAACGGGTTCGCGTCACCGGCCGCGTTGATCGACAGGAAGGCCACGATCATGCCCAGCATGGGGGACCGTCCGACGGCCTTGAAGACGAGCGCGGCCAGCGGTACGAGGATCACATAGGCGCTGTAGGACAGGAACTTCGACATCGCCCCGGCCACGCAGACCGCGAAGACGGCATGGCTGGGGCGGACACGGCCCAGCGTGTGGCGGGCCAGCGATTCGAGCATGCCCGAGCGGTCGGCGACCGCGAGGCCGATCATGATGATCAGTACGGTGCCCAGTGGCCCGAAGGTCAGGAACGACTCCTCGGCACCGAGGGTGAGTTCACGGACCGCGGCGACCGACAGGGCGTTCTTCACCGGGGACGGATCACCGGTCGCCGGGTCGATGACCGTGACGCCGGCCGCGGCCATGATCGCGCTGGTGGCGACCACGACGACCGCCAGGATCCAGAACAGCCAGAACGGATGGGGCAGTTTGTTGCCTATCCGTTCGACGCCGTCCAGGAACCGGGTGAGTCGCTGGGGTCTGTGCTGTACGTCTGAGGGGGCAGTCATTTCTCGCTGGCTCCTTTACCGAGGTGCGTGCTTATCGGTCGATGCGGATGCGGCCTTGACGGTTGCCAAGGAGGATTTCGGTTCCGTACGCCTCGGAAAGTGTGCGGAGTCGATTGAGGATGCCATGTGCGGCAGTGACGTCCGCCAGTCGAGGAGTTCCCCGGTCGGAATGATGTTGTGTGTCGAAGGTGAGGGTCACCGGGTGAATCGTGATGTCGACGGCGCCCTGGTTCTCGTATGCGCCGTGGTTCTCGAACGACAGAGACACCGCGACGCTCTCGTACCAGATCCGGTCACTGAGAGGCCCCTTGAGCCGTTTCTGTTCGAGCATCTCGCTGGGAGTGTGTTGCGACGGGTCCAGGCCGGTGCGCCGCCACGCCTCACGGGTCAGCGGGAATTGGCGGTTCTGCATGAAGATGAAATTCCCGAGCGAATAGAAGATCGGCCGGTTGCGATACACCTCGATCCCCCGCAACTGGTGGGGGCCGTGGCCGAGGACGACGTCGGCGCCCTCGTCGACCGCGGCGTGCGCGAGGTCGTGGAGGAAGGGGGGCGGCTCGGCGCTGTAGTTGCCCGGTTCGTGGGTGTGGAGGGCGACCGCGACGACATCGGCACTCTGCTTGGCCTGGCGCACGCTGGTGCGCAAGGCGGTGATGTCCTCGTCGTCGACCTTCCAGTACGGCCCGACCTGGCCGCCGGTGGCCTCGGACGAGATGAACGCGGTTCCGCCGAGGGTCACCGAGCCGTCCCGTGCGTCGGCCTTGCGGGCGGTGTGGTGCAGGGACGCGGGCGGCAGACTGTCCCGGATCGCGGCCAGGGACCTGAGCTCGTCGGGGCGCACACCGAACCACTTCGTGGTGCGCAGGCCGTTGATCCCGGGGCGGGCCGGCACGATCCCGAACGGGTCACTGGCCAGGGACATGGCCTGGTAGCGGGTCGCGGCCGACACGAGCGCGACCCGTCCGCGCCGGGTGGTGAGGTAGCGCGGTGCCCGGGCCGCGGTGAGCGACTCTCCGGCGCCGGCATGGACGAGTCCGGCCTCTTCGAGGACGGCACTGGTGGAGCGAAGGCCGGCCACGCCCCAGTCGGTGGCGTGGTTGTTCGCACGCGACACCATGTCGATGCCCATGGCACGGACATCGGCTCCGCTGCGCGCCGAGGTGACCAGCCACGATCCGCCGGGTTCGGCCTCGGGCCAGCCGGCGAAGCGGTCGAAGTCGATCGCGGTCGTCTCGAAGTTCCCGATCGTGACGTGCGCGTCGCGCAGGAGGCCGAGGAGTTCGGGGGAGGTCGCGTCCAGGCGTGGCGTCAGGACGTCGTCGTCGAGGATGAGGTCGCCGACGGCGGCGAGGGTGAGACCCGTGTCGGAGGCGGCGGAGGTGTAGGCGGCGGAGGCGGTGCTCATATCTGCTCCACGGAGAGGAGGTGCAGCGTGATGGTGGAGCGCCCGTCGACGAAGACCCTGTTCGTCGCGATCACCTGACGGCGGTCGGTGGTCTCCGGCTCGCCGGTGCCGGAGTTGACGTCGAACCGGGGAAAGTTGCTGGAGCTGATGTCCACCCGGATCCGGTGGCCACGGGCGAAGAGGTTGGCGGTGCCGGGCGCATCGACCGTCACGTCGTAGATCCGCCCGGGTTCGAGTGGTGACGGTGTCTCGAACGAGTCCCGGTAGCGACACCGGAGGATGCCGTCGGTGAGGTTCATGGCGAAGCCGGCGGGGTAGTCGGCGCTCGGCGGGTGTACGTCGACCAGCTTGACGGTGAAGTCGGTGTCGGCCGCGCTCGACGACACCGTGAGCCGGGCGACGACCGGACCGGCCACGACGACGTCCTTCTCCAGCGGCTCGGTCTCGAAGGTGAGGACGTCGGGCCGGGAGGCGAGCGGCAGCCGCGACCGGGACAGGGAGAACGTCCGGTCGTCGGGGCGCTGGTCGAAGGCCCCGCCCACCATCACCGGTTCACCCGACGTGACCTGCCCACCGATCGTCGGCACCGGGTCACGGGGATCGTGGTCGTACTCCAGAAACTCCGGGGCCTCCGCGGCCTCCTGGGACTCCGGGGACTCCCCCGCAGCTCGGCGCTCCGAGGTGAGACTGCCGTCCGCGTTGAGGAAGAACCGCGAGGTGTACGACGACTCCGGCGGCCAGGTCGAGCTGCTCAGCCAGCGACCGCCGTGGTCGAGCCGGCCGTCGGCGTTGCGCTTCCCCGAGCCGCCGCCCATCCGGAAGTACCGGACGGCCGGGGGCTTGCACGCCGTCGGGTTCAGCTGGGAGTCGAACCAGTCGGCCCGGAACTCGACGTAGTCGGGCGCCAGGTTGCCGTCCAGCGTCGCCTCGGGGCCGAAATCGACGTCCCCCGCGTACGAGAGGCTCCGCTTGCCGTGGGTCCACGGCCCGAGCACCAGATACGCCGGGCTCGTCTTGCGTGCGCCGAGTTCGCGGAAGTTCTCGACAGCGGTCTGGATGTAGGGGTCGTACCAACTGGAGATGTGCAGACTCGGCACGTCGGGGAAACGGTCGAAGTGTCCCCGCCCGTAGAGGCCCAGCTGCTGCCAGTACGGCCCGAAGCGGCCGTGCTCCCACTGCTCGAAGAGATAGCCCTCGTACTCCGGTGCGTGCCGCAGGGGTGAGTGGCCCCGGCGCCATGGCAGGTGCCGGAACCACTCCTCGATCGACTCGGTGTCGAGCGCGGCGGCCCTGACGGGGTCGGCGAGGGTCTCCGCGCTGGTCTTGGCGCGGGCGAAGGCCCAGGTGGCCTGCTTGAGTTCGAAGGCCCCGCCCATGCGGACGCCGGTCTCGTAGGCGCTCGCGAAGCCGCCGGAGTCGAGGAACATCGCGGACAGGTGCTGGGTGCCCAGCGAGGCGAGCGCGGTCTGCACGTGTGCGGCGTAGGACACTCCCATCGTCGCCACCCGTCCGTCGCACCACGGTTGGGCGGCGATCCACTCGACGGTGTCGTGGCCGTCCTCCGCCTCGTTGAGGTACTTCACGAACGCGCCACCGGAGTCGCCCCGGCCGCGACAGTCCTGACGGACGACGTGGTAGCCGCGTTCGACGAGGCGCCGGCACACCGCCTCCGGCGGAGGCGGGTTCCAGGACTCGAAGGCGCCGTCCGAGCCGCGTGACCTGCGGCGGCCGTAGGGCGTGCGCTCCAGCAGGACCGGCCGGGGAGCCGGGTCCGGCTCGGCGGCGTAGACGTCCGCGACGAGTTCGACGCCGTCGTGCACCGGCACCGAGATCACCTGACGCCACCCTGAACCCGGCTCCGATACGCGTTGCCAGACCTCGTGCCCACCCGCACTGTCCACCACATGCACTCCTTCACATCGCTCGCATCGCTGTATGTGGGCGGGGACGCTACGCCGCTGACCACGGCGTGAACCCACTGTTATCGCGGGGGCGACAACAGTCGGGCTAGGCTGACCGGGTGCCGGTGCTACTTGACCTCAGGGGGGCGAACAGCTCCGACGTGCAGATCGGCATCTCACCGATCTCCGAGCTCCAGGCTTGTCTGCACGCGCTCGCGGAGCCCGACCATCACCTCGAATTCCGGGCGTGGCTGGTGCGGACCGACGAGGCGCTGTCTCCGGATCTGCGGGCCCGGCTGACGCGCTTCGCGCCGCTCTGGGCCCGCCGCCGCTGCCGTCTGCTGCTGCCGTTGAGCGGCCCGCTCGACACGGACGTGGATGCGGAGATCGAGCGGCTGTCGCGACTTCCGGAGCGCGATTTCGTCGAGGCCGCCGCCTACACGATCCAGGGCGGAGACTTCGATCCCCGGCAGGCGGTTTCCCGGCCGGGCGAATTCATCGCCGCGTGCGAAGCGCGCTCGTTCTCACGCGGTGAGCTGGCGAGGTCGCTTGTCGACGACGCGGAGGAATTTCGCGCCGTGCTGGTGCGGACATTGACGGACTGCGTCGAGGAATTCTTCGCCGAGGAATGGGAGCGTATTCACGACCGACTGCGCGAGGAGGCCGACCAGACCCGTTCGAGGCTGCGCGGGCTGCCGCTCGCCGAGCTGATCTCGTCGGTCAGCCCTGCCGCCCAGCCGGTCCAGGGCGGCAGGGCGGTGCGCTTCGACAAACTACAGAATCTGACCGTCGCCGTCCGGGGAAACAGCACCCTTCTCGTCCCGACCATTCACGGACGCCCGCACCTCATCATTCGCGGTGAGGCCGGTTTCCCCGTGGTGGTGCATTATCCGGTGGCCTGGCACAGCCAGCCCGCGTCCATCGACGAAATGCAGCAACGGCTGACCATTCTGTCGGATCCGGCGCGCCTGGCCATGTGCCGTCATCTGGTGAACGAGGCGATCACCACCTCCGATCTCGCCCGCCGTATGGAAATGAACCGACCGCAGGTGTCACGGCATCTCGCCAGACTCCGCGCGGCTGGCGTGCTCACCTCAGAGCGAAGCGGCAGATACGTCTACCACCGGGTCGATGTGCAGAAGCTGATGCAGATGGGAGTGGAACTGCTGCGCGCCATCGTGCGCTGACCGAAGCGGGGGCTTTCAGGCACTCATCACTGCCACCGGGACTCGGGGATACCTCGCCGAGACCGGTGCAACGCGTGGCGCTCCTTCTCGGCTCGCTGCCCCGCGTACGGGCGCCCAGAGCGTCAAACGAGCGTCATGGCCGACAGTCCATGCCTCATCTTCGAGCGGAGCAGGCCGCGACCAGCTCCCCTCCACGAGCCCGCTCCCCCTCACTCCGGACGCAGGCTCGCACATCATGACTCTCACCGCTTCTCCCGCCGCCATAATGGAGTCATGCCCTCCAGCCCGCAGCATCCCGCACCCACACCGAACGACCTCCCGGGCGCGGTCGCCGAAGACCTCGCGCTGTACTGTGAGAAGTTCCGCCGCCGTCTGCCGGAGTCGCTGGACGAGCTGCGCGGGCCGACCCACGGTGTCGTGGATCTGCCGCTGCACATGGCCTGGTCGGGGATGACCTCGTACGACCTGGGCAAGCCGCGCCAGCGTATGGGCCTGTACCGCACCGTCCTGCACGAGGGCCTGCACGACGACCTGCCCCGCTACCTCAACCAGGACCTGCTCCTCCAGCTGTGGCCGGTGCTGCGCACCCTCGTCGGCCGCACCGTGCGCGCCGTATGGGAAGACGCCTTCCCCCAGCTCGCCTCCCGCACCCGGGCAGCCGCGTGACGGACATGCCGGAGCTGCACACGCGGCTCCTGGCGGATGTGATCGCGCTCGGTTCCCCGTATCCACTGGTTCTCACCGGTGGATACGCCGTGCGGGCACACCGCCTCGTGAACCGCCCCAGCCAGGACCTCGACGTCGCCACCGAGAACCCGGCGCCCATGGCCGACATCGCCGCCACGCTCCGCGCCGGCCTGGAAGCCCGCAGCTGGAAGGTGCACGCGCTGGAGACCGCCCCGCTGTCCGCCCGCTTCACCGTGACCGACCCGGTCACCGGGCAGGAGTGCGAGGTCGACATCCTCAAGGAGATCTTCTGGCGGCCGGTCGCCCAGAGCCCGTACGGGCCCGTCCTCGCTGAGGAGGACGTGATCGGGACAAAGTCCGCGCCCTCGCCGACCGCGGAGCGCCCCGCGACCTGATCGACGTGTTCGCAGCCTCCCGCCGCTGGACCAATGCCGAGCTCGAGGAGTTCGGCCGCCGTCACGCGCGTGGCCGCTTCGAGCGTGAGGATCTGCAGTCGAACCTCACCGGCGCTGAGTGGACCGACGACGAAGCCTTCACCGCCTATGGGCTCGATGACGCCACCATTACCGCTCTCCGCTCCTGGGCCGTGGAGTGGGCCGACGACCTCGCAACCCGTCTCCTCGAAGAGGCCAGTGATCCGGACATCGGCTGATCGCGTCCGGGACTCCATGGCAGTCCGGAAACAGGTCGGACGAGGTCACCTTCGAAGTAACCGCAGATCAGCGCCCCTTCGCGACCGGCTCCAAAACCGCCACGCACTCCACATGATGCGTCATAGGAAACAGATCGAACACCCGCAGCGTCCGCACCCGGTAACCACCGTCCCGGAAGTACGCCACGTCCCGCGCCAACGCCGCCGGATCACAAGCCACATACGCGATCCTCCGCGCCCCCAGCGACGACAGATGCTCGACCGTCTTCCGGCCGGCGCCCGCCCGCGGCGGGTCCAGGACGATCAGGTCGACCTCGGTGATCCCGGTGCGCGGCAGCACAGCCTCGACCTTGCCCTGCTCGATGCGCACGCGGTCGAAGTCGGCGAGGTTGTGCCGGGCGTCCTCCACCGCGCGCTTGCCGGACTCGATGCCGAGGACCGCGCCCTTCTCGCCCAGCCGGTCGGCCAACGCCCCCGCGAACAACCCCACGCCGCAGTAAAGGTCCAGCGCCATCTCGCCCTTGCGGGGCAGCAGGCCCTGCATCACGGCCGTCACGAGGGTGTCCGCGGCCTTCGGGTGCACCTGCCAGAAGCCCCCGCTGCCGACCCGGTGGGTACGGCCGTCGGCGCGTTCGCGGACGAAGGGGCGGCCGTGGACCCGGTGGACCCCGCCGTCCTTCTCCTCCACCCGCATCACCGAGACCGGCTTGTCCAGCTCCACGATCGGCAGCCGCGCGCCCGGCTTCGGCGTCAGGATCACCTGGCGGTCCTGCGAGCCCGTCGCCGCGATCGCCTCGACGGACTCCATGCCCGTCCAGTCACGCTTCTCGATGCCCAGCTCGCTGACGCCCTCGGCCGCGATCATGCAGTGGTCGATCGGCTCGACCTCGTGCGAGCGGTGCCGGCGCAGACCGGCGTGACCGTCGGGGGTCACCGCGTACTGCACGCGCGTCCGCCACTGCGGCACCTGACCCGCCGGCAGCTTGTCACCCTCGGCCGGCATCACCGTGCCGTCCCAGCCGGCCTCCTCCGGCGTGAGACCGGCGAGCCGCTGCAACTGCTCGGCGACGACCTCGCCCTTCATCCGGCGCTGGGCGCCCGGCTTGGCGTGCTGCCAGTCGCAGCCGCCGCAGCGGCCGGGACCGGCGTACGGGCAGGGCGCCTCGATCCGGTCCTTGGACGGCGACAGGACCGAGACCGCGTCCGCCCGCAGGAAACGCGCACTTTCCTCGCCTTCCGTCACGCGCGCCACGACCCGCTCGCCGGGCAGCGTGTGCCGGACGAACAGCACCTGGCCCTCCTCGGTACGGGCGATGCAGTGCCCGCCGTGGGCGACGGGGCCGACCTCGACCTCGTACTCCTCCCCCACCAGCGACTTCTTCGGTTCTGCCTGCATGGCGGGGTGACTCCACAACATCGAATAGGGGATGGCCGGACAACAGCCCACCAGTCTACGTCGGTGGCGACGTCTCCTTCGCCCGCTCCTGAGCGGGACCGCGCCGCACCGAGCCCGGAGCGTTCCACTCCTGCCGCTTGCGGGCCCGCTGCCGCGCCACCTCGGAGGACTGCAGCTGGTAGGGCACCGAGGTCACCATGACACCCGGCGTGAACAGCAGACGGCCCTTCAGCCGGAGCGCGCTCTGGTTGTGCAGCAACTGCTCGTACCAGTGGCCGACCACGTACTCGGGGATGATCACGGACACCGCGTCCCGCGGCGACTCCTTGCGCAGGCTCTTGACGTACTCGATGATCGGCCGCGTGATCTCGCGGTACGGCGAGTCCAGCACCTTCAGCGGTACGTCGATGCCGCGCCGCTCCCACTCCTCGCGCAGCGCCTTGGTCTCGGCCGGGTCGACGTTGACGCTGAGCGCCTCCAGTGTGTCGGAGCGCATCAGCTTGGCGTACGCCAGTGCCCGCAGCGTCGGTCGGTGGATCTTGGAGATCAGCACGACCGAGTGCACGCGGGACGGCCGTACGCTGTCGTCGCTCGGGCCCTCGGGAGCGGCGATCTCCTCGGCGACCCGGTCGTAGTGCCTGCGGATCGCCGACATCGTCGCGTAGAAGATCACCATGCCGAGCAGCGCCACCCACGCGCCGTGCGTGAACTTGGTGACCAGCACGACCACCAGCACCAGGCCGGTGAAGAAGGCGCCGAAGGCGTTGATCGCACGGGAGCGGATCATGCGGCGGCGCTTGGCCTGGTCCCGCTCCGCGGCCAGGTGGCGGTTCCAGTGGCGGACCATGCCGGTCTGGCTGAGCGTGAAGGACACGAACACGCCGACGATGTAGAGCTGGATCAGCCGGGTGGAGTCGGCGCCGTAGATCCACACCAGGAGCGTGGCCGCGCCGGCGAGCAGCACGATGCCGTTGGAGAAGGCGAGGCGGTCGCCGCGGGTGTGCAGCTGGCGGGGCAGATAGCGGTCCTGGGCGAGGATCGAGCCGAGCAGCGGGAAGCCGTTGTACGCGGTGTTCGCGGCCAGGAAAAGCACCAGCGCGGTGGCCGCGGCCAGCACGATGAACAGGAAGCTGCCGTTGCCGAAGACGGCCTCGGCGACCTGGGAGATCACCGGGTTCTGGACGTAGTCCGCACCGGCCGGGACGCCGTCCCGGACCAGGTCGACGGCCGGGTTCTCGGCCATGCGGACGTCGGTCGCCGAGGCGAGCGCGATGATGCCGCAGAACATGGTGACGGCGAGCAGGCCCATCGCCGCGAGCGTGGTCGCCGCGTTCTTGGACTTGGGCTTGCGGAAGGCCGGGACGCCGTTGGAGATCGCCTCGACACCGGTGAGCGCGGCGCAGCCGGAGGAGAAGGCGCGCAGCAGCAGGAAGACCAGGGCGAAGCCCGCCAGGCCCTGGTGTTCGGCCTTGATCTCGTAGTCCGCCGTCGGCGCTCGCATGGTGTCGTCCAGGACGAGCCCGCGGAACGCGCCCCAGGCGAGCATGGTGAAGACGCCCGCGACGAACACGTAGGTCGGGATCGCGAACAGCGTGCCCGACTCCCTGACGCCGCGCAGGTTCATCAGCGTCAGCAGCACGATCACGGCGACCGCGCAGGCCACCTTGTGCTCGACGACGAACGGGATCGCGGAGCCCAGGTTCTCGATGCCCGACGAGATCGACACGGCGACGGTCAGGACGTAGTCGACGAGCAGCGCGCTCGCCACCGTCAGGCCCGCCTTCGGTCCCAGGTTGGTGTTGGCCACCTCGTAGTCGCCGCCGCCGCTGGGGTAGGCGTGCACGTTCTGCCGGTAGGAGGCGACCACCGTGAACATCAGTACGACCACCGCGAGGGCGATCCAGGGGCTGAAGTGGTACGCCGACAGGCCTGCGATGGACAGGACCAGCAGCACCTCGCCAGGCGCATATGCCACCGAGGACAGGGGGTCGGAGGCGAAGACGGGGAGGGCGATGCGTTTCGGCAGCAGCGTTTCCCCGAGCCGATCACTGCGCAGTGCGCGCCCGATCAGGATCCGTTTGGGCACGTCGGTCAGTTTGGACACAACAGAGGATCGTAGGCGTTCGAACGCGGTGGCAACCACCCGCCACCCCCCATCTGCCCTACGGGTGAAATCGACGGTCCGCCCGGCTGCGGATTCCGAGGGTGGCCGGATCCGCATGCCTATATGACAAAACCCGCGAAAACCCGCCGTTTCCCGGCCGTCGCCGCCCCGGAGGTCCCATGCATACGACCGCACAGCTGATCGGCGCCGCAGCCGCCCTCCTCGGCCTCGGCATCCTCACTCTGGCCAGCGTCCGCAGCATCAGCCGCCGCTGACCGCCCGGGTGCGAGGCAACCGTGCACAGGGGTGCCGCCGTCCACCGCGCGTGTGTAGCTTGGGCGTCGGTCTGAGACCCTGATGTGGCTGAGCAGTAACTATTCACACCGGAAGGACGGTCGTGCACATCGTCATCATGGGCTGCGGGAGAGTGGGGTCCGCTCTCGCCCAGACCCTGGAGCAACAGGGGCACACGGTCGCCGTGATCGACCAGGACCCCACCGCCTTCCGACGACTGGGCTCCTCGTTCGGTGGTCGCCGGGTCACCGGGGTCGGCTTCGACCAGGACACCCTGCGCGAGGCGGGCATCGAGGAGGCCGGCGCGTTCGCCGCCGTCTCCAGCGGCGACAACTCGAACATCATCGCCGCCCGCGTGGCCCGCGAGATGTTCGGCATCGAGAACGTCGCGGCCCGGATCTACGACCCCCGCCGCGCCGAGGTCTACCAACGCCTGGGCATCCCCACCGTAGCCACGGTCCGCTGGACGGCCGACCAGATGCTGCGCCGTCTGCTCCCCTCGGGTGCCGAGCCGTTGTGGCGCGACCCCACCGGCGGTGTCCAGCTCGCCGAGGTGCACGCCTCGAGCGCCTGGGTCGGTCACAAGATCAGCAAGTTGCAGGAGGAGACGGGCGTCCGCGTGGCGTTCCTGACCCGGCTCGGCGAGGCGATCCTGCCCACCTCGCAGACGGTGTTGCAGGAGGGCGATCTGGTGCACGTGATGATGCGCGCCGACGAGGTCGACAAGGTCGAGGCGGCGTTCGCCAAGGGTCCCGAAGAGGAGGGCGGTCACTGATGAGGGTCGCCATTGCCGGTGCCGGCGCGGTCGGCCGCTCGATCGCGGGCGAACTGCTGGAGAACGGCCACGAGGTCCTGCTCATCGACAAGGCGCCGACCGCCATCTCGGTCGAGCGCGTCCCGCAGGCGGAGTGGCTGCTCGCCGACGCCTGCGAGATCACGTCCCTGGACGAGGCGGCGCTCCAGCGCTGCAACGTGGTGATCGCCGCGACGGGCGACGACAAGGTCAACCTGGTCGTCTCGCTGCTGGCCAAGACGGAGTACGGCGTCCCGCGCGTCGTGGCCCGCGTCAACAACCCGAAGAACGAGTGGCTGTTCAACGAGTCCTGGGGCGTGGACGTCGCCGTCTCCACCCCGCGTCTGATGTCGGCCCTGGTCGAGGAGGCGGTGAGCGTCGGCGACCTGGTCCGTCTGCTCCGCTTCAGCCACGGCGACGCCAACCTCGTCGAGCTGACCCTCCCCGAGGAGTCGGCCCTGGCCGGCACCCAGGTCGGCGACGTGGAGTGGCCCGAGGACACCTCCCTGGTCACCATCATCCGCGGCACCCGCGTCCTCACCCCCTCCCGGGAGGACTCCCTGGAGGCGGGCGACGAGCTGCTGTTCGTGGCCGCTCAGGCCCGCGAGGAGCAGTTGGAGGACCTGCTGTCGGTGCGGCGGGAGGACGCGGCGGGCTGAGCCCCGCGGGGGTTACGACGAGAAGGGGCGCCCTGGTCCTCTTGGGTTCTAGGAGTCGTTGCAACACCCCAGTTCAAGGGGTGCGATGGACTTCGAGATCCGTAAGGACCGGGAGAGGCCTCAGGGCAGGAAGAAGCTCGCCAGGGAGCGGGAGGCATACTCCCGGCTCATGCAGCAGGGTGTGAGCAACCGGGAAGCGTGCCGGATCGTCGGGATCGACCGCCGGACCGGCCAGAAGTGGCGCAACGGTCGTCAGGCATACGGTAACCGGAAGGCGCTGCCACCGATCAACGCGGTGGCAGCGCCCTGCGGGCCGTCCCGGTACCTGCGCGAGGAAGACTGCATTCACATCGCCGACCGGCTGCGGGAGAAGGCGACCGTGCGGGCGATAGCCGCGGAGCTGGGCCGCAGCCCGTCGACGGTCAGCCGGGAGATCCGCCGCAACCGTCACCCGACGGGCGGCCAGTACCGCCCGCACGCGGCCCAGGCCCGTGCCGATGCCCGCCGGCCCCGTCCGAAGCCCGGGAAGATCGGCCAGAACCCGCAGCTGCGCAACTTCATCCAGGACCACCTGGACCTACGGTGGAGCCCGGAGCAGATCTGTCAGGCTCTGCGGGCACGGTTTCCCCAGCGGCCGGAGATGCACGTGGTCCACGAGACGGTCTACCAGGCCCTCTACGTCCAGGGCCGGGGTGAGCTGCGCCGCGAACTGGCCCGCGCCCTGCGCACCGGACGCGCCCGGCGCAGACCTCGCCGCCAGGCCCAGCAGCGCCGGCCCCGGTTCGCCACCCCGATGGTCATGATCAGCGAGCGTCCGGCCGAAGCCGAGGACCGGGCGGTCCCCGGGCACTGGGAGGGTGATCTCATCATCGGCAAGGACGGAAAGTCGGCGATCGGTACCCTGGTCGAGCGGGCCACCCGCTACGTCATGCTCCTGCATCTGCCCGGCGACCACGGCGCCGAGAGCGTTCGCGACGCGCTGGTCACCACGGTCCGGACCCTGCCGTCCCACCTGCGACGGTCCCTGACGTGGGACCAGGGCTCGGAAATGGGCAGCCACGGCGCGTTCACCATCGCCACCGACGTCCCGGTCTACTTCTGCGATCCGGCCAGCCCCTGGCAGCGCGGCTCGAACGAGAACACCAACGGCCTGCTCCGGCAGTACTTCCCCAAGGGCACCGACCTCGCCGTCCACACCCGCGAGCACCTCGACGCCGTCGCCGCCGAGCTGAACGGCCGCCCACGCAAAACGCTCGGCCGGGAAACCCCAGCCGAGCGCCTGCATAAACTGCTCACCGCCTGATCAACACAACCACGTGTTGCGACGACACCTAGAAACCGCCAACCCGGTCGGGCGCCCCTTTTGACCTTTCGGCTCACCTCTCGGCCTACCGAGTCGGGTGGTGGGTGGGCATAGGCCGGGGGTCTGGGGGCGGAGCCCCCAGCGAGGCCCGCACCAACGCCGGGTGCCTACTCGGCCGACCGAGCAGCAGTCTCTCGCTCCTTCTCCTCCGCCTCCATCTCCGCGAAGACGTCGATGGGCGCGGGCGCCTTCGCCAGGAACACCCACGTCAGCCACACGGCCAACAGGAACGGCGGGATCTTCAGGGCGACCAGCACCCAGCCCAGCTGGGCCGTGTCGGCCCACCAGTACAGCGGGAACAGGATCGCGCACTTGGCGAGCAGGATCGCGCCCCAGGCGTAACTGGCCTTCGCGTAGGCCTTCTTGCGGCCCGGGTTGCGGGTGCGCCAGGAGAGGTTCTCCTTGAAGACCGGACCCAGGATGAGACCGATCAGCGGGACCCCGGCCAGGGTCGTGATGATGTACGCCAGCCCCAGGCCCAGCGTGTAGAGCATGCCGGGCAGGTAGAAGTCCTTGGCGTTGCCGGTCATCATCGCGAAGACGACACCGAAAGCGACGCCGAAGACGCCGCTGAAGGCGTGCTTGACGGTGTCCCGCATCACCAGGCGGACCACGACCAGCAGCAGGGACACGCCCAGGGCGGCGATCGCCGACAGGTGCAGGTCCTTGTTGATCGTGTAGATCGTGACGAACAGGAGGCCGGGCAGCACCGTTTCGACCATGCCCCGCACGCCGCCGAACGCCTCGAACAACGCGGCCTCCGTCACCGCCCGGGCATCCCGCTCAGCGGCTGCGGCGTCTTCGATGTCCGTGGTGTCTTCGGTGTCTGTGGTCGGCTTGTCGAGCGACGTCACCGGCTACTCCCGTCCGAGGGGTCTCAGTTCGTACTTGGGGTTGAACAGCACGCGGCGGCCCCGGCTCATCGAGATCCGGCCCGATGCGATCAGCTTGCGCCCCGGCTCTATCCCCACGATGGAGCGCCTGCCGAGCCACACCACGTCCAGGGCGGCGGAGCCGTCGAACAGCTCGGCCTCCAGGGCCGGAACTCCCGCACGCGGCCGCAGGGTGACCGTGCGCAAGGTACCAGTAACCGTGACGACCTGCCGGTCGTGACAGTCACCGATCCGCGTGCAGCCGGCGGTCGCGGCGTCCTCGCGCAGCTCCTCGGACTCCAGGTCCTCCTGCGAGGAGGAGAGCCGGTCGAGCATGCGCCGGAACCGGCCCGCCGGCTTCTCGGATCGAGGGGCAGCACTCATATCTGAAGCGTACCGGGGCCCACCGACAGCTACGTACCCCCCGTACTAGCCTTCGAAGCGGTACCCCATCCCAGGCTCCGTGATGAAGTGCTTCGGATGCGACGGGTCCGCTTCCAGCTTCCGCCTCAGCTGGGCCATGTAGACCCGCAGGTAGTTCGTCTCCGTCCCGTACGACGGCCCCCACACCTCCTGGAGCAGCTGCTTCTGGCTGACCAGGCGGCCGGTGTTGCGCACCAGCACCTCCAGCAGATGCCACTCCGTGGGCGTCAGCCGTACGTCCTTGCCGTCCCGGTTCACCTTCTTCGCGGCCAGGTCGACGGTGAACCCGTCGGTCTCCACCAGGACGTCGTCCTCGCCGCCGCCCGTGGGCTCCGCGCGGCGGACGGCGGCCCGCAGCCGGGCCAGCAGCTCGTCCATGCCGAACGGCTTGGTGACGTAGTCGTCGGCGCCCGCGTCGAGGGCCTCGACCTTCTCGTCGGAGGAGTGCCGGGCCGACAGCACCAGGATCGGCACCCGGGTCCAGCCGCGCAGGCCCCTGATCACCTCTACGCCGTCCATGTCGGGCAGGCCCAGGTCGAGGACCACCACGTCCGGGTGGCGGGCGGCGGCGAGCTGGAGGGCGGTGGCGCCGTCGTGCGCCGCGTCGACCTCGTACTTGCGTGCCTTGAGGTTGATCACGAGGGCGCGCACGATCTGCGGCTCGTCGTCGATCACGAGCACCCGGGTCATGAGGCCTGCCTTTCTGGTTCCGGTGAGGAGAGGAACTCCGGCCGCGCTCCCGCCGCCCGGAGCGTGAGCACCATGGTGAGGCCGCCGCCGGGCGTGTCCTCCGCGTCGAGGGTGCCGCCCATGGCCTCGGCGAAGCCGCGGGCCACGGCGAGACCGAGACCCACGCCGGCTCCGCGCGGGGCGTCGCCGTAGCGCTGGAAGGGCTCGAAGATGCGTTCCTTGGCCTCGTCGGGGACGCCCGGCCCGCGGTCGACCACCCGCACCTCGACCCGGTCGGCGAGGGCGCTGGCGGAGACCAGAACCGGCTTGCCGGGCGGACCGTACTTGACCGCGTTCTCGACCAGGTTGGCCACCGACCGCTCCAGCAGCCCGGGGTCCACGGCGACCATGGGCAGGGTCTCCGGGACGTCCAGCTCCACGCTGTCCGCGGGCACCCCGCCGAGCGCCATCGGCACCACCTCGTCCAGGTCGATCTCCCGGATCAGCGGGGTGACCGTGCCGGTGTGCAGGCGGGACATGTCGAGGAGGTTGCCCACCAGGTGGTCCAGGCGGTCGGCGCCCTCCTCGATGCCCTCCAGCAGCTCCGCCCGGTCCTCCTCGGACCACGCCACGTCGTCGGACCGCAACGACGAGACGGCCGCCTTGATCCCGGCCAGCGGCGTACGGAGGTCATGGCTGACGGCGGCCAGCAGCGCCGTACGGATGCGGTTGCCCTCGGCGAGCGTGCGGGCGTGGTCGGCCTCCTCCTTCAGGCGTCGGCGGTCCAGGACGACGGCCGCCTGGGCGGCGAAGGCGGCCAGCACCCGGCGGTCCTCGGCGGGCAGCACCCGTCCGGTCAGCGCGAGCGCCATGTGGTCCCCGACCGGCATGTCGACGTCCGCGTCCTCGGGCCGCTCCACCTCCGGCCCGGAACCGACCCGGCCCGCGCAGGTCCACGGCTCGACGTCGCTCTCCCGCTCCAGCAGCGCGGCCGACTCCATGCCGAAGGTCTCGCGGACCCGCTCCAGCAGCTCCTCCAGGCCGGTCTCGCCGCGCAGCACGTTGCCCGCGAGGAAGGACAGGATCTCCGACTCCGCCCGCAGCCGGGCGGCCTGGTGCGTGCGGCGGGCCGCGAGGTCCACCACGGAGGCCACCGAAACCCCGACGCCGACGAATATGGCGAGGGCGACGATGTTCTCCGGGTCGGCGATCCGCCAGTGGTGCAGGGGTGGTGTGTAGAAGTAGTTCAGCAGCAGGGAGCCCACCGCCGCCGAGGCCAGCGCGGGGAGGAGCCCGCCGAGCAGCGCCGCCGCCACCGTCACCGTCAGGAACAGCAACATGTCGTTGGCGAGGCCGAGGTCCACGAAGCTGAGCAGCAACGCCATGACCGCCGGCCCGGCCACGCCGACCAGCCAGCCCGAGACGATCCGGGCCCGGCCCAGCCGCGCGCCCCTGGCCACCGGCAGCCCGCGCCCCTTGGCTACCTCCTCGTGGGTGACGATGTGCACGTCGAGGTCGGTGCCGGACTCCCGGGCGACCGTCGCGCCGACGCCGGGGCCGAAGACGTACTGCCAGGCCTTGCGGCGCGAGGAGCCGAGGACGATCTGGGTGGCGTTCACACCGCGCGCGAAGTCCAGCAGGGCCACCGGTATGTCGTCGCCCACCACGTGGTGGAAGGTGCCGCCCAGGTCTTCGACGAGGGTGCGCTGTACGGCCAGTTCCTTCGGCGAGACCGAGGTCAGCCCGTCGCTGCGGGCTATGTAGACCGCGAGCACCTCGCCGCCGGCGCCCTTCTCCGCCAGTCGCGCCGCCCGCCGGATCAGCGTCCGCCCCTCCGGGCCGCCGGTCAGTCCGACCACGATCCGCTCCCGCGAACCCCAGATCTTCGACACCCGGTGCTCACTGCGGTACTGCTGCAGATAGGCGTCCACCCGGTCGGCCACCCACAACAGCGCCAGCTCCCGCAGCGCCGTCAGGTTGCCGGGCCGGAAGTAGTTCGACAGGGCCGCGTCCACCTTGTCCGGCTGGTAGATGTTGCCGTGCGCCATCCGCCGCCGCAGCGCCTGTGGCGACATGTCGACTAGCTCGATCTGGTCCGCCCGCCGCACCACCTCGTCCGGCACCGTCTCCTGCTGCCGCACCCCCGTGATCGACTCGACCACGTCGCCCAGCGACTCCAGGTGCTGGATGTTGACGGTCGATACGACGTCGATGCCGGCCGCCAGCAGCTCCTCGACGTCCTGCCACCGCTTGGCGTTGCGCGAGCCGGGGATGTTGGTGTGGGCGAGTTCGTCCACGAGAGCGACCTGGGGACGCCGGGTGAGGGCGGCGTCGACGTCCATCTCGGTGAAGACGCCGCCGCGGTACTCCAGCTCCTTGCGCGGGATCCGCTCCAGACCGCGCAGCATCACCTCGGTGCGCGGCCGGTCGTGGTGCTCGACGAAGGCCACGACGCAGTCGGTGCCCCGCTCGACGCGCCGGTGCGCCTCGGACAGCATCGCGTACGTCTTGCCGACGCCCGGTGCCGCACCGAGATAGATCCGAAGCCTGCCGCGTCCCATACCCTCATTGTCTTTCGGTCACCTGCCTGCGCAGCGTCGACCTTACGGCCAAGAATCCCGACAAATGGGGTCGGGTCCGGCCTCCGGACCGTCTTTGACGCAACCCTGACGCCCCCGGCGCCGGGCGTCAGCCCTGGACGATCTCCCCGTCCCGCAGTTCCAGCACCCGGTCGGCCAGGTCCAGCAGATTCGCGTCGTGCGTGGCGACGAGCGCGGTGACCCGTTCACTGCGTACGACGGCACGCAGCAGCTCCATCACGGAGTGACCGGTCTCCGCGTCCAGCTGGCCGGTCGGCTCGTCGGCGATGAGCAGCGAGGGGTTGTTGGCGAGGGCGCGGGCGATGGCGACCCGCTGCTGCTGGCCGCCGGACAGCTCGCCGGGTCGCTGCCCGGCGTGATCGGCGAGGCCGACCAGGGACAGCAGCAGATCGACGCGCTCCTCGCGTATCCGCGGGTCGGCCCGGCGCAGCCGCATCGGCACGCCGACGTTCTCGGCGGCGGTGAGGATCGGGATGAGCCCGAAGGACTGGAAGACGAAACCGATGCGGTCCCGGCGCAGGGCGAGCAGGCCGTCCTCGTCCAGCCCCGCGAGGTCGAGCCCGTCGACCGTGACGCGCCCCTCGTCCGGCGCGTCAAGGCCGCCGACGATGTTCAGGAGCGTGGTCTTCCCGGATCCCGACCGGCCCTTGAGGGCGACGAGTTCCCCGCGCGGCACGTCGAAGGAAACGCCGCGCAGGGCATGGACGACGGCGGCCGAGTCGCCGTAGGACTTGCGGACGTTCTCGACGCGCACCATGGTCTCGGTGACCACCTGAGTCATGCGTCCTCCCCCCGTTCCCCCGTGAACCGGGCGCCAGAGTACGAGAAAAGGCCGCACCCCGGCGAGAGGTGCGGCCCTGTGTCTCGACTGTCTACCGGACCTCGGTGATCTCCGGCCCGCGCTGCAGCTGTCCCATGCCGCCGGAGAAGCGGGAGCCCGCCTCCTCCTGCGTGACGCCCTCGGGGACCATCTGCGCGTCGTCCGGCAGCTTCAGGACGATCGGGTCGCGCGGCGCCATCGGGCCGTCGCCGCGGACCACCACCGTGTCCCGGAAGATCTGCTCCAGCAGACCCGCGGCCTGCGGCTGTACCGCGCCCTGGCCCGAGATCACCCCGCGCAGGAACCAGCGGGGCCCGTCCACCCCGACGAACCGCACCACCTGGAAGCCGCCCGTGCCGTCCGGCAGCTGCACCGGCACCTGGGCGCGCAGCTCCCAGCCCAGCGGACCCTCGACCTCGTCGATGATGCCGCCCTGCTGGGTGATGCCGGAGCCGATCTCCTCGCGCACCTCGCCCCAGATGCCCTCCCGCTTGGGAGCGGCGAAGGCCTGCAACTGGATGGCGCTGTCCTGCAGCACGACGGTCGCCGCGACGATCGCGTCACCCGCGACCTCGACCCGCAGCTCCATGCCGTCGACGCCGGGCACGAACAGCCCGCCCAGGTCCACCCGGCCCTCGGCCGGGTCACGGACCTCGGAGCTGTCCCACGGCCCGTCGGGCCGCGGCTCCGGTTCCAGCCTCACGCGCTCGCGCTCGACCTCGTCGTCCGCCTCAGTGTCGACACTGTCGACGACCTGCTCGGCCTCGCTCGCCGCGTCCGCCGCGTCCTCAGCGGAGCCCTTCTTCTTGCGACGTCCGAACACGTCACTGTCCTTCCCGGTCGGATACGACCGAAGCGTATCGATTCCCACCCGTCGCGCCGCCCACGGCGGCGTGACCACTTGTGCCGCGCCCGCCGTCCACCTCGGCATGGCCACCGGTGGACCCGAATCCCCCCTCGGCCCGTGCCGAGTCGGGAAGTTCCGCGACCTCCTGGAAGCGGACCCTCTCGACCTGCTGGACGACCAGTTGGGCAATCCGGTCGAAGCGCTCGAACCGCACGGACTCGCGCGGGTCGAGATTCACCACGATCACCTTGATCTCCCCACGGTACCCGGCATCAACCGTCCCCGGGGCATTCACGAGAGCGACACCGCAGCGGGCGGCGAGACCGGAACGCGGGTGCACGAAGGCCGCATACCCCTCCGGGAGGGCCACGGACACCCCCGTGGGCAGCACGGCCCGTTCACCCGGCCGCAGTTCACAACTCTCGGTGGTGCGCAGATCGGCTCCCGCGTCACCGGGATGCGCGTACGTCGGAAGCGGTACGGCGGGATCGACGCGCCGGATCAGCACGTTCACGGGGTCACGACTCACGGGTTCACCTCGAAGGCGCGGGCACGCCGCACCTGGTCCGGATCGTTCATGGCGGCCTGGATCTCCTCCTGGCGGCCGTGGTCGACGAAATGGTCGACCTTCACCTCGATGAAGAGCGCGTCGGCGCGGACCGCGACAGGCCCGTCGGCGTCGCCGATGCGGCCGGTGGCGCTCGAGTAGATCTTCCGCCCGGCCACCGCGGTCACCTCGGCCTGAAGGTGCAGGGTCGTGCCGACCGGCACGGGCCGTACGAAGTCGGTCTCCAGCCGCCCGGTCACGGCGATCGTCCGCAGCATCCAGTTCAGCGCGCCGAGGGTCTCGTCGAGGGCGCTCGCCAGCACACCGCCGTGCGCGAGTCCCGGAGCGCCCTGGTGGGCGGGCCGCACGGTGAACTCGGCGGTGAGGGTGACCCCCTCGCCGGCCCGCGCCGCCAGGTGCAGCCCGTGCTGCTGCCCGCCGCCGCAGCCGAAGCACTGTGCGTAGTGCGCACCGAGCAGCTCACCGGGTGCGGGAGCATCAGGGTGCCGCACCGGTTTCACGGCGTCGGCCGGAGGCTTGAGAGCCGCGGAAGTACCACTCACAGCCGCAGACCTTACCCGCGCGTCGGCGCGGCGCCGACACCGTGCCAAGCTTGGCTCCATGCAGCTCTCCGCCGCCCCGTACGAAGAACGTCTCACCGCACCCCGCTCCTGGTGGCTGATCTCCTTCCTGGTCGGGGTCTCGATGGCGTTGGTCCTGATGCCCTTCGGCACCCTGCCGATGCTCGGCGGCCTGGTCGGCGGCACCGCCGCGGCGGCGGTCGTGGCCAGCGCGTACGGCTCGCTGCGCATCCGTGTCGTGGGCGGTTTCCTGATCGCGGGCGAGGCGAAGATCCCGGTGTCGGCGCTGGGCGAGGCGGAGGTGCTGGACGCGCAGGAGGCCGCCGCCTGGCGGACGTACAAGGCCGACACCCGCGCCTTCCTGCTGCTGCGCGCCTACATCCCCACCGCTCTGCGCGTGGAGGTCACGGACCCCGCGGACCCGACGCCGTACCTGTACCTGTCGACGCGTGAGCCGGAGCGGCTGGCCGAGGCGCTGAAGGCGGCGCGGGCGGCCGGATAGAACACCCGGACGAGGCGTCACCCGAGCTCTTTCGGGCCGTCCTCCTTCGGACCGTCCTCCTTGGGGCCGCCCCCTCTCGGGCCGCCCTCTGCGTGAACGTCCCCGATCGGCAGCGCGTCCTTGGGGGTCTCCAGCGGCGGCAGTGCGGGAAGTTCGTCCCACGGCACCTGATTCTTGCGCAGGTCGGCCCGGATCCGCTCCGCGAGTCGCCTGGTGTCCCGGCGGTTCATGACGGCACCCACGGCCGCGCCCACCATGAACGGCATCAGGTTCGGCAGATTCCGCACCATCCGCTTCATGATCTGCTGCCGCAGCTGCTGTTTCATACGGCTGTTCAGCGCGCCGTTGATCGTCGACGGCTTGCTCACGTCGATTCCGCGCTCTCCCGACCAGGAGTTCAGATACGCGGTGGAGCGCTGCGCCAGATTGCCCGGCGGCCGTACGCCGTACACCTCGTGGAGCTCGGCGATCAGCTTCAGCTCGATCGCCGCCACGCCGGTGATCTCGGCGGCCAGCTCCGTCGGCATCGCGGGCGGAACAGGCATCATCGCGGCCGCGCCGATTCCCGCTCCCACGGTGGCCGTCGCGCTCGACGCGCCCGTCACGAGCTTGTCGGCGAGCTCCTCGGGCCCCAGACCCGGGAACTGCCTGCGAAGCGTCGCGAGGTCCCGCACGGGGATCCGCGGGGCGTTTTCGATGAGCCGGTCGGCGAGATGCGCCAAGGCCGCGCGGGCACGGCTGCCGCCCTTGTGGGCGCCTTCCCTGGCCTTCTCCCGGATCACCGCGGCCCGCCGCCGTGCGACGGGCGCGGGTGTCTCGGCCGGCACCGGGAGGTCAGCCCTGTCTGCCGCCGGTTCGAGCGAGGCCGATCCCGAATCGGATGAGCCCCGCTCGTCGTCACGCGCGCGGTGGGGGCCGTCGGACGGCCCTCGGTCCGCTCCCCTCAGGAGGAAGCGGCGCTTCCGGGGAGGGGTCGAGCCAGTCACGGCCGACCCGTCCTCAGTCGCAGTCGCGGCAGATCGGCTGGCCGTTCTTCTCTCGGGCCAGCTGGCTGCGGTGGTGCACCAGGAAGCAGCTCATGCAAGTGAACTCGTCCTGCTGCTTCGGCAGTACCCGGACGGCCAGCTCCTCATTGGAGAGGTCGGCTCCGGGCAGCTCGAGGCCCTCGGCAGCCTCGAATTCGTCGACGTCCACTGCGGAGGTCGACTTGTCGTTCCGCCGGGCCTTCAGTTCTTCAAGGCTGTCCGAGTCGACGTCGTCATCGGTCTTGCGTGGAGTGTCGTAATCGGTTGCCATGTCGCTCTCCCCCTCTGGGTGTCTTCGGTGTCTCCAGCGCACGTAACGCGTGAGAGGCCGGACTTGTGCCCGACCCGAGGCGGAGATTTTGCCTCACATCAAGGTCTGTTACTCAATCGACACCCAACCGGACTCCTCATGAGTGATCGGGTTGGATGGCGATCGGGACCGTACACGGTCCGAATCCCGCACTTCAAAGGCGTCTCACCGTGTACTTCCCGTGATCAGGACCTGCGAAAACCCGGATTTTCCCGGCTTTCCTGCAGGTCACATGATCACGGAGAGTATGCGGCCGGAAATTCGCTCTTGTGATCGATCACACACGGAGACGCTCGGCGAGCGGTCGGGCGGTGCCCCGAAAATTCCGCGCAAAGCGAACATCCCCCGTGTGTTGGATCGTGTGCGGGGGCCATGCTCTCAGACGGGGAGGGTGACGCGCATGACGAGTCCACCTCCGTCACGTGGCTGAGCCGAGATGTGCCCGCCGTGCGCACGGGCCACGGACCGGGCGATGGACAGACCGAGGCCAACGCCCTTGTCACTGCCCGTACGCTCCGTACGCAGCCGTCTGAAGGGCTCGAAGAGGTTGTCGATCTCGTACGCCGGCACGACCGGGCCGGTGTTGGAGACGACCAGGACCGCCTGTCCGTGCTGGATGTCCGTCGTCACCTCGACCCAGCCGCCCTCCGACACGTTGTACCGCACAGCGTTCTGTACGAGGTTCAGGGCGATCCGCTCCAGCAGCACGCCGTTGCCCTGGACCACGGCGGGCTTCTGCTCGCCCCGGATCGCCACACCCTTGGCCTCCGCCTCGCCATGCACCTGGTCGATGGCCTGCGTGGCGACCTCGGCGAGGTCCACCGGCTTGCGCTCGATGATCTGGTTGTCGCTGCGGGCGAGCAGCAGCAGACCCTCGACGAGCTGCTCGCTGCGCTCGTTCGTGGCCAGCAGTGTCTTGCCGAGCTGCTGCAGCTCCACCGGTGCGTTCGGATCGGACAGGTGCACCTCGAGGAGCGTGCGGTTGATCGCCAGTGGTGTGCGCAGCTCGTGCGAGGCGTTGCCGACGAAGCGCTGCTGGGCCGTGAACGCCCGCTGCAGCCGCTCCAGCATGTCGTCGAAGGTGTCCGCCAGCTCCTTCAGCTCGTCGTCGGGTCCGTCCAGCTCGATACGGCGGGACAGGTCCGAGCCCGCCACCCCGCGCGCGGTGCGCAGGATCCGGCCGAGCGGCGACAGGACGCGGCCGGCCATGGCGTAGCCGAAGGCGAAGGCGATGATCGCGAGACCGAGCAGGGCCAGGAGCGAGCGGCTGAGCAGATTGTCCAGGGCGTGCTGGCGCTGCTGGTTCACGCATGCGTTCAGCGCGCGATTGAGCTCGTCCGCGGGCAGCTGGGAGGGGCCCAGGTTGCACGTCTCGCTGGACACCCGGCTGCCGGAGAGGATCTGGAAGGGCAGGTTGCTGCCGACATTCAGCGCGTTCGCCGCGAACAGGTAGATGATCGACAGCAGCAGGATGCCGGCGATCAGGAACATGCCGCCGTACAGCAGGGTGAGCCTTATGCGGATCGTCGGTCGCAGCCAGGGGAACGGCGGCGCCGGCCTGCGGGGGTCCCAGGTGGGCTTCGGGGGCGCCTGCGGAGGCGCGGGGGTCGCGGCCACGGGTGATCAGATCCGGTAGCCGGAGCCGGGCACGGTGACGATGACGGGCGGCTCACCCAGCTTGCGGCGCAGGGTCATGACGGTGACCCGCACGACGTTCGTGAACGGGTCGGTGTTCTCGTCCCAGGCCTTCTCCAGGAGCTGCTCGGCGGAGACGACCGCGCCCTCGCTGCGCATCAGCACCTCCAGGACGGCGAACTCCTTGGGCGCGAGCTGGACCTCCTTGCCGTCGCGGAAGACCTCGCGGCGGTTGGGGTCGAGCTTGATCCCGGCGCGCTCCAGGACCGGCGGCAGGGGCACGCTGGTGCGCCGGCCGAGGGCACGCACGCGTGCCGTGAGCTCGCTGAACGCGAAGGGCTTGGGCAGATAGTCGTCGGCGCCGATCTCCAGGCCCTCCACGCGGTCGCTGACGTCGCCGGACGCCGTGAGCATCAGCACCCGGGTGGGCATGCCGAGCTCGACGATCTTGCGGCAGACGTCGTCGCCGTGCACGAGCGGGAGGTCGCGGTCGAGGACGACCACGTCGTAGTCGTTGACTCCGATGCGCTCCAGGGCGGCCGCACCGTCGTACACGACGTCGACGGCCATGGCCTCCCGGCGCAGTCCGGTGGCCACCGCATCGGCGAGCAGCTGCTCGTCCTCGACGACGAGTACGCGCACGTCGCTTGTCCTTCCTGATGTCCACCCGCGTAGCGCTTCTCGGGCACGCGGGCAGGGGGGCTTGGTCAGTGTGTAGACCTCCATCCTGCCCTTTTCGGCCATAAGTCGGCGGTAAGGCGGGTGAGCGCAGTCCCAAGGACAGGTAGGAGACCCGGGAATGCGAGATTTTCTCGTCCGGTTGAGGTTTCCGTGGAAGAGAGCGGGGGGAGGACGGCTTTACACCCCGCGATCACGCTCTGCATGTGCCGTACCACCATGCGGCACTCCGCGATCCGCTTGCAGCAGAGTGGGCGTGGGTGTCCGGCACCGTCGCCGCCCAGCACCGGGCAGCGCTGGGCACCTACGGAGACGTGATCGCCCCTTCCGAACGGCACACCCCCGTGCCACCGACCCACGACCCAGGACGAGGGGGCGCAGCATGGACGCATTCACCGCAGGACTTCTGCAGCGCATAAGGGCGACCGAGTCCGATCTGACGCGGGCTCGCGACGAGGGCGACGACTTCCTCGTCGAGGTGGAGCAGGCCGAGCTCGACGACCTGCGCCGCCTCGCCGCCGAACACGGTGTGGAGGTCGGCGCGTACAGCGTCTGATCGGCTCGCACGGCACTACAGCGGGGCCCGGCGAATCCAGCGCCGGGCCCCGCTGTTTTTGCGTCGCCCTGACTGTGGGCTGCGGTGGTGCCGCGTGCCGTCAGTCGTGCCAGGCCCCGAGGTCCTCCAGGAGGCGCTGGAGGGGCTCGAAGACGCCCGGGGTCCCCACCACCGCGAGGTCGCGGGACGGGCGTTCTCCGGGGCGTCCACCGGTCAGGGCGCCCGCCTCGCGGGCGATGAGGTCGCCTGCGGCGAGGTCCCACGCGTTGAGGCCGCGCTCGTAGTAGCCGTCCAGGCGGCCGGAGGCCACGTCGCACAGGTCGACCGCGGCCGAGCCGCTGCGCCGGATGTCCCGCAGCAGGGGGATCAGCCGCTGGGCGACGTCGGCCTGGTGGGCGCGGACCTCGGTGACGTAGTTGAAGCCCGTCGAGACCAGGGCCTGCTCCAGGGGCGGTGCGGGGCGGCAGGCCAGCCTGCGTTCGCCGTCCCAGGCGCCGGTGGCCCAGGCGCCCCCGCCGCGGACCGCGTGGTACGTCTCGCCGCGCATCGGGGCCGCGACGACCCCGGCCACTGGCTCGCCGTCCTGCTCGGCCGCGATGGAGACGGCCCAAGTGGGCAATCCGTACAGGTAGTTGACCGTGCCGTCGAGCGGGTCGATCACCCAGCGGACGCCGCTCGTGCCCTCGGTGGCGGCGCCCTCCTCACCGAGGAAGCCGTCGTCGGGGCGCTGCTCGGAGATCAGGTCCGTGATCAGCTTCTCCGCCGCGATGTCCATCTCGGTGACCACGTCGATCGGGCTCGACTTGGTCGCGGCGACCGTGAGGTCGGCCGGGCGGCCGTCCCGCAGCAGCGCACCCGCGCGGCGGGCGGCCTCCTGGGCGAGCTTCAGCAGTTCCGCGTGCAGGGGGTCGGTCACGGGGCTCCTCACGCGTAGGGGCTGTCGGCGCCCGCGGCGGCGGGGCGCGGGGCACGGGCGGGGCAGCAGCCGATCGGGCAGAGCTGGTGATCGGGGCCGAGCGCGCCCAGGGCGCAGGGGGTGACCTCCTGGCCGCGTTCGACCGAGGCGCGCTCCAGGACGAGGTCGCGGATCGCGGCGGCGAACCGCGGGTCGGCGCCGACGGTGGCCGAGCGGCGCATCGGCAGGCCCAGCTCCTCGGCCTTGCCCTTGGCCTCCGTGTCGAGGTCGTACAGGACCTCCATGTGGTCGGAGACGAAGCCGATGGGCGCGATGACGACCGCCGGAACCCCGGCCGCGTGCCGCTCGTCCAGGTGGTCGCAGATGTCGGGCTCCAGCCAGGGGATGTGCGGGGCGCCGGAGCGGGACTGGTAGACGAGCTGCCAGGGGTGGTCGACGCCGGTGCGCTCACGGACGGCGTCGGCGATCAGCCGCGCCACGTCCAGGTGCTGCCTGACGTACGCGCCGCCGTCACCGTGGCCCTCGACCGGGCCGGAGGTGTCCGCGGACGCGGTCGGGATCGAGTGGGTCGAGAAGGCGATGTGGGCGCCGTCGCGGACGTCCTCGGGCAGGTCGGCGAGGGACTGGATCACCCCGTCGATCATTGGCTCCAGGAAGCCGGGGTGGTTGAAGTAGTGGCGCAGCTTGTCGACCTTTGGCAGCTCCAGGCCCTCGGCCTGAAGGGTCGCCAGCGAGTCGGCGAGGTTCTCGCGGTACTGGCGGCAGCCGGAGTAGGAGGCGTAGGCGCTGGTGGCGAGGACCAGGATGCGGCGGCGGCCGTCCGTGACCATCTCGCGCAGGGTGTCCGTCAGGTAGGGCGCCCAGTTGCGGTTGCCCCAGTAGACCGGCAGGTCCAGGCCGTGGTCCGCGAAGTCCTTGCGGAGGGCGTCCAGCAGGGCGCGGTTCTGGTCGTTGATCGGGCTGACGCCGCCGAACAGGAAGTAGTGCTGACCCACTTCCTTCAGGCGTTCCTTGGGGATACCGCGCCCCCGCGTCACGTTCTCCAGGAACGGAACCACGTCGTCCGGGCCCTCGGGGCCGCCGAACGAGAGCAGGAGCAGGGCGTCATAGGGGGTTGCGTCGTGGGGGGTGACATCGGGCGCGTCTGGCATGGGTCGATCCTGCCACCCGGCACTGACAGCCCGGAAACGGCGGGGTGACCACTGCTGGTCAAGCCCGTCGGCAGGGGTGCATTAGGGTCACCTAATCAGTAAGCTCTATAAACTGCGTTCGCACCTTACTGAGCCCTTCCGGAGACCCCGTTGCCCAGCCCCTACCTCGCCCTGTTCGCCGCCCCCGGCTCCAAGGGCTTCTCCGCCGCGGGGTTCCTCGGCCGCATGCCGCTGTCGATGATGGGCATCGGCGTGGTGACCATGGTGTCCCAGCTCACCGGGCGGTACGGCCTGGCCGGCGCCCTGTCGGCCACCATCGCGCTCGCCGCCGCGGTGGCGGGTCCGCAGGTGTCGCGTCTGGTGGACCAGTACGGGCAGCGGCGGGTGCTGCGCCCGGCGACGCTGATCTCGCTCGTCGCGGCGGCGGTGCTGCTGTTCGCCGCGCACTACGGCTGGCCGGACTGGACGCTGTACGCGGCCTGCGTCGGCATCGGCTGTGTGCCGAGCATCGGGGCGATGATCCGGTCCCGCTGGGCGGCGCTCTACCGGGGCACTCCGCAGCTGCACACCGCGTACTCCTTCGAGTCCGTGATCGACGAGGTGTGCTTCATCTTCGGGCCGATCATCTCCATCGGCCTGTCCACGGCCTGGTTCCCGGAGGCCGGCCCGCTGCTCGCCGCCTGCTTCCTGGCGGTCGGCGTCTTCTGGCTGACCGCGCAGCGCGCCACCGAGCCGGCGCCGCATCCGCGTGAGCACCGCGGCGCCGGCTCGGCCCTGCGCGCTCCGGGCCTGCAGGTCCTGGTGGCCACCTTCGTGGCGACGGGCGCGATCTTCGGGGCCGTCGACGTGGTCACCGTGGCCTTCGCCGACGAGCAGGGACACAAGGGCGCCGCGAGCGTCGTCCTCGCGCTGTACGCGGCGGGCTCCTGCGCCGCCGGGATCGTGTTCGGGCTGCTGCGCTTCAAGGGAGCGCCGGAACCTCGCTGGCTGCTGGGCGTCTGCACGATGGCCGTGAGTATGATCCCCCTCCTACTGGTCGGAAACTTGCCGTTTCTGGCCGTGGCGCTGTTCGTTGCGGGCTTGTCCATCGCTCCCACGATGATCACGACGATGTCCCTCATCGAGCAGCACGTACCACGCGCGCACCTGACCGAGGGCATGACCTGGGTGAGCACCGGGCTCGCGGTCGGGGTCGCGCTCGGCTCCTCGGTGGCCGGCTGGGTGATCGACGCCGCCGGTGCGCGGGCCGGGTACGGGGTTCCCGCGGTGTCCGGGGCCGTCGCGGTCGCGGTCGGTTTCCTCGGGTACCGCCGGCTCAGCAGGCCGGCTCCGCGTCGGGGAGGGACCGTTGAGCAGCACAGCGAGCGCGAAGAACGGCACGTGGCGTAACTGGGGAGGCAATGTCGCCGCCCGCCCGGCGCGGGAGGTCACTCCCGCCTCGGTCGAGGAACTCTCCGACGCGGTGCGGAAGGCGGCCGAGGACGGCCTGAAGGTCAAGGCCGTCGGCTCCGGGCACTCCTTCACGTCCATCGCCGCCACCGACGGTGTGTTGATCCGCCCTCAGCTCCTCACCGGCATCCGCAGCATCGATCGCGAGGCCGGCACGGTCACGGTCGAGGCCGGCACCCCGCTCAAGAGGCTCAACATGGCCCTGGCCCGCGAGGGTCTGTCGCTCACCAACATGGGCGACATCATGGAGCAGACGGTCTCCGGGGCGACCAGCACCGGTACGCACGGCACCGGCCGCGAGTCGGGCTCGATCGCCGCGCAGATCAAGGGCCTTGAGCTGGTCACGGCCGATGGTTCGGTGCTCACCTGCTCCGAGAAGGAGAACCCGGAAGTCTTCGCGGCGGCCCGAATAAGCCTGGGCGCTCTCGGCATAGTCACCGCGATCACCTTCGCCGTGGAGCCCGTCTTCCTGCTCACGGCTCGTGAGGAGCCGATGCCCTTCGACAAGGTCGTGGCCGAGTTCGACCAACTGTGGGCCGAGAACGAACATTTCGAGTTCTACTGGTTCCCGCACACCGGCAGCACCAACACCAAGCGCAACAACCGCAGCGCGGGCCCGGAACAGCCGGTGGGGCAGCTCGCGGGCTGGTTCGAGGACGAGTTCCTCTCCAACGGCGTCTTCCAGGTGGCCCAGTGGGTCGGCCGCGCGATGCCCGCGACGGTGCCGGCGATCGCGCAGATCTCCAGCAAGGCGCTGTCCGCGCGGACCTACACCGACATTCCCTACAAGGTCTTCACGTCTCCGCGCCGGGTGCGCTTCGTGGAGATGGAGTACGCCGTTCCGCGCGCGGCCGTGGCCGACGCGCTGCGCGAACTCAAGGCGATGGTCGACCGTTCCGCCCTCCGGGTCAGCTTCCCGGTCGAGGTGCGCACCGCGCCGGCCGACGACATCACGCTGTCCACCGCTTCGGGCCGCGACAGTGCGTACATCGCCGTCCACATGGTCAAGGGGGCGCCCTACCAGGCGTACTTCACCGCTGCCGAGCGGATCTTCACCGCGCACGAGGGCCGGCCGCACTGGGGCAAGGTGCACACGCGAGACGCCGAATACTTCGCCCAGGTGTACCCACGTTTCGGCGAGTTCACGGCACTTCGGGACGAACTGGATCCCGATCGACGGTTCCAGAACGACTACTTGCGGCGGGTGTTGGGGGCGTAGCGGACGCGCCGGGGGACGGACTTGGCCAACCGGCCGCGCGGGAAGGCGGCGCACGGACGAAACCATTAGTTCCGTTTCCGGCGATTGCGTGAATTACGCCACGTTCAAGATCCAGAAAACCGCGGCACGACGGCCGAGCGCCACCCCTTGCCGGAAGTTGGGCGGCGTGCCAATCCACGCACGTGGCCCAAATGGAGTACTGTTGCGAGCCCTGGGTCAGGTCTCCCGCCAGGGCGTCCATGGCCTTCAAGGACCGCCAGGAGGGGGCTAGTTGCACAGGGTGACGGAGTTGGTCACTTAGCGTTGCGAATAGGTAACCGTGCCATAACGGCGATCCAGGGCCCGTGCCCGACACGCCGGGCAACTCGGCAAGGTTGTGGCAGGCTGCACCCGGGCAGGCCACACTCGACTAGCGGAAGCAGCGACGCACGTGACGTCGGCAGGCACCACCCGGGAGGTCCCCATGCCCGAACTGCGTGTCGTGGCCGTCTCCAATGACGGCACACGGCTGGTGCTGAAGGCTGCCGACTCTACGGAGTACACCCTTCCTATCGACGAACGCCTGCGCGCAGCCGTGCGCGGCGACCGTCCCCGCCTCGGCCAGATCGAGATCGAGGTGGAGAGCCATCTCCGCCCCCGTGACATCCAGGCGCGTATACGAGCCGGCGCGACCGCGGAAGAGGTCGCACAGATGGCCGGGATCCCCGTCGATCGCGTACGGCGCTTCGAGGGCCCCGTACTCGCGGAGCGCGCCTTCATGGCCGAACGGGCCAGGAAGACCCCGGTCCGCCGTCCCGGCGAGAACGCCGGACCCCAACTCGGCGAGGCCGTCCAGGAGCGGCTGCTGCTGCGCGGCGCCGAGAAGGACACGGTCCAGTGGGACTCGTGGCGCCGCGACGACGGCACCTGGGAGGTCCTGCTGGTCTACCGGGTCGCGGGCGAACCCCACTCGGCGAGCTGGACGTACGACCCGCCCAGGCGGCTCGTCCAGGCCGTCGACGAGGAGGCGCGCTCGCTGATCGGCGAGTCCGAGGACCTCGCCGCCACCCCGGAGCCCAGCTTCCCGTTCGTCCCGCGCATCGCACGGCTGCCGCGCGACCGTCCGCTGGACCGTGCCCTCGACCGGGAGCGGCCCAGCCTGCCGGCGCCGTCGCTCGACGAGCCCGCCGCCGAGGAGAGTGCGGGCGAGCGGGACTCGCTGACCAGCCTGCTGGAGGCGGTGCCGAGCTTCCGCGGCGACCTGGTGGTCCCGGAACGCCCGGCGGAGGAACCCGAGGAGGAAGAGCCCCCCGCCCCGGAACCCGAGGAGGAGGAGCCTCCCGCCCCCGCGGCCTCGGCCGGTTCCGCCTACGCGGACGTCCTCATGCCCCGTTCCGTCGGCAGCCACCGCGACCGCCTCATCGGCTCCACCGACCGCCAGGCCGAGGCGGACGGCGTCCGCCCTGGCCGCCGGGCGGCCGTGCCGAGCTGGGACGAGATCGTGTTCGGGACGCGGCGCAAGAAGCAGGAGTAGGAAGCAGGAGTGGTCGGTCGTACGACGCCTGGATCAGTCGTACCCAGGTCGGTCGTACGACGTCTGGAGGGGCCCGCGCCGTTCGGTGCGGGCCCCTCCAGGTGTGCGCCTACTGCGGTTCGGGCCCCACGGCGACCGGCCGCGACGGATCCGACGACCACTGCGACCAAGAGCCGACGTACAGCGCCGCCGGGATACCCGCGACCGCCAGCGCCAGTACCTCGTGGGCGGCCGAGACGCCCGATCCGCAGTACACCCCGACCTCGGAACCGTCGGACACGCCCAGCGCCTTGAACCGGGCGCCCAACTCCTCCGCGGGCAGGAACCGCCCGTCCGCCCCCACGTTCTCGTTCGTGGGTGCGGACACGGCCCCGGGGATGTGCCCGCCGACCGGATCGATCGGCTCCACCTCGCCCCGGTACCGCTCCCCCGCCCGCGCGTCCAACAGCACCCCGGAACGCGCCAGCGCCGCGGCCCCGTCCGCATCGAGCAAGCCGGTCGCGCCCGGCACCGGCTCGAAGTCGCCCTCGGCCGGCTCGGGCACCTCCGTCGACAGCTCCCCCTGCCACGCCGGCAACCCGCCGTCGAGGACCCGCACGTCCGGGTGACCCGTCCAGCGCAACAGCCACCAGGCACGGGCCGCCGCCCAGCCCTGGCCCCCGTCGTACACGACCACCGGCGTCCCGGACGAAACCCCCGCGCGGCGCATGGCGGCGCCGAACTCCGCGAGGTCGGGCAGCGGGTGCCGGCCGCCGGTGCCGGGCGTCGCGGCGAGCTCCCTGTCCAGGTCGACGAAGACGGCGCCGGGGATGTGCCCGGCCGCGTACTCGGCACGGCCGTCGAACGACGGCTCCCCGGCCGCCTTGGCCACGCTCAGCTGCCAGCGGACGTCGAGCAGGACCGGCGGGTTCTCCCCTGCCAGCTGGCTCGCGAGATCGGATGCGGAGATGATGGCGTTCATGGCCACCATCCTTGCGCATGGGGGTGGCCGCTACGTCCATGCCCGGCTACTCTGCCCGCCGGGCAGCTCCGATCACGAGGCGTACTGGATCGGGCACATGCTGTACAGCCGATCGACACCCGTCGGCCATCCGCCTGACACGGTCGGGAACGCGCACAGACGGCATTGTCCGGGCACGGGCCACGGTCCGGCGGCGCGCCCGGGGCGGGCGGGGGTGCGAGCATCGGCACGGGGGTCCGTCAGAGCGGACGCGACATGGCCACCGCGAGGGGCCGAGGAGAGAGTGACGATGACCGAGGCAAGGGGGTCGGCCGGCCCGAACGGCGAGACGCACGCTCGGCACGTGCCCGGCACGCCCTGCTGGGTGAGTCTGATGGTGCACGGCATGGCCGCGACCCAGGAGTTCTACGGATCGCTGTTCGGCTGGGAGTTCCGGCCGGGCCCTCAGCAACTCGGCCCCTATGTCCGGGCCCTGCTCGACGGACATGAGGTGGCCGGGATCGGCCAACTGCCGCCCGACCGCCACCTCTCCATCGCCTGGACGCCCTACCTCGCCTCGGACGACGTGGATTTGACGGCCGAAACGGTATGCCTGTGCGGCGGCACGGTCGGGGTGGGCCCACTGGACGCGGAGGAGGCCGGGCGTCTGATGATCGGCTCCGATCCGTCGGGCGCCGTCTTCGGCGTGTGGCAGGCGGCGGCGCATCTCGGCACGTCCATCGGCTCGGTGCCCGGGACGCCGGCCTGGCACGAGTTGCTGACCTTCGAGTCCGTGAGCGTCGCCAAGTTCTACGAGACGGTGTTCGGTCACGAGGAGGAGCCGGTGGTGTCCACCGACTTGGACTACGTGATCCTGCACATCGGCGGCCGCCCCGTCGCCGGCATCCACGGGGTGGGAGGCGCCGTGTCCCGCGACCGGGGGCCGCACTGGGTGACGTACTTCGAAGTGGCCGACACGGACGAGGCGGCGGCCCACGTGGCGGACCTGGGCGGTCACGTCCTCAAACCGCCCCGGGACAGCGCCCACGGCCGGGTGGCGATGGTGGCGGATCCAGAAGGCGCGCGGTTCTCCCTGCTGCAGCGGCCACGCTGATCATGACCAGCGGCCAGCCACGGATCGACCGCGTGAACAACGCCGTAGGTCAATGCGGCCGGCCGGAGATGCTCACCGACGCGCTGGTCATCCTGCGGCGGTGGTGGCGTCGGCACAGCACCTCGTAACCGACCTCGGCGGCCGGGCGGTTCACGTCGCCGACGACGACCTGTTCACCCTCCACCACCATCTCGCCGCCCAACGTACGGGCGTTGTGCGTGGCGCGCGCCCCGCACCAGCACATCGCCTCCACCTGGAGCGTCTCTATCCGGTCCGCCAGCTCGATCAGGCGCTGCGAGCCGGGGAACAGCCTGGTCCGGAAGTCGGTGGTGATGCCGAAGGCGTAGACGTCCAGGGCCAGGTCGTCCACAGCACGCGCCAGTTGGTCGATCTGCTCCGGCGCGAGGAACTGCGCCTCGTCCACGATCAGGTAGTCGACCTTGCCGCCCCGCGCCATGCAGTCCACGACGTAGCCGAAGAGGTCCATGTCCGGCCCGGCCTCGACCGCCTCCGTGACCAGGCCGAGCCGCGAGGAAAGCTTTCCCTCGCCGGCGCGGTCGTCACGGGTGAAGATCACGCCCTGGAGGCCGCGCGCCGAGCGGTTGTGCTCGATCTGGAGAGCCAGCGTGGACTTCCCGCAGTCCATCGTTCCGGAGAAGAACACCAGCTCGGGCATGGCGGGTTGAGCACCTTTCGGTTTTCGGTGACGGACGGTGGCCGGGGTGGGCGTCAGGAGCGTACTTCGAGCAGCGGGACGAGCTGCTCGGCGGGGGTCATGGAACCGTGGTTGCCGACCATCGACGACTCCTTCGGCTCTCGCTCCGAGGCGATGAGGAGCACGTCGTCGCGCGCGGCGGCGACCACGTCGCCGATCCGCTCGTACACCCGCCGTTCGACCTGGTCGGGCCGCCCGAACCAGCCCGCCGCGACCGCCTCGTCCCGCGAGGCCACCCAGAACTGCTCGCCGATGACCTCGCGCCAGCAGGTCAGCACGTCGTTCTCGGCGCCCGGCACCGCGTAGACGTGCCGGGCGCGGCCCTCGCCGCCCAGCAGGGCGACACCGGCGCGCAGTTCCCAGTCCGCGTCGAAGTCGATGCGGTGCTCTTCGTCGAAGGGCACGTCGATCATGCCGTGGTCGGCGGTGACGTAGAGCGCGGTGCGCGGGGGCAGTTGCTCGGCCAGGCGCTGGACCAGCCGGTCGACGTGCATCAGGCGACCGCGCCAGGTGTCGGAGTCGACGCCGAAGCGGTGGCCGGCGCCGTCGACCTCTGCGTAGTACGTGTAGACCAGGGAGCGGTCTTTGGCGGCCAGTTGCTCGGCCGCGAGGTCCATGCGGTCCTCGCCGGACATCCGCCCGTGGAACGTTCCGCCGCTGAGCGCGACCTTGGTCAGCGGGGTGCTCTCGAAGGTGGGGGACGACACCTGGGCCGCGTGCACACCGGCCCGGTCGGCCAGTTGGAAGACGGTGGGGTACGGCTGCCAGACATGCGGCGGGGTCCACGGCTGCCAGCGCAGCTGGTTCATCAGCTCGCCGGTGTCCGGGTTGCGCACGGCGTAGCCGGGCAGGCCGTGGGCGCCGGGGGGCAGACCGGTGCCGATGGAGGCCAGGGAGGTCGCGGTGGTGGCCGGGAAGCCGGCGGTGATCGGGCGCCCGGTGCCGCCGCGTGAGGTGCCGAGGAGCGAGTTCATGAAGGGGGCTTCGTCCGGGTGCCCGCGCAGCTGCTCCCAGCCCAGGCCGTCGATCAGGAACACGCAGTTCCGGTCGGCGGGGGTGAGCTCCGGGATCGCCGCGGTCATGCCCGGTACGGCCAGACCGGCGGCCAGCGTGGGCAGCAGGTCGGCGAGCGAACCGGTGCCGTACGCGGGGACGGGCGCGGAGTCGAGGGCGAGCGGTTCCGGGTGGTGGCCCCAGGCGGAGACGGGCTGCGCCATCAGCGGGTGACGTCCGCGGTCGCTTCGGAGATGGCCTGCGCGAAGGCGAGCGCCTGGCGCACCGTCTCCGGGCCGTCCCCGGCCTCGCTCACGCGCAGGCTCAGGTCGTCCGCCGTCGAGTTGCCCGTGTAGCCGTGGTCGGCCTCGCAGTTGGGGTCGCCGCAGGCGGCCGGCTCCAGGTCGATCCGGGAGACGGCGCCCCAGCCGATGGTCAGCACGACCTCGCGGGGCAGCGTGCCCGGAGCGTACTGCTCCGGGTTCGCGACGACGCGGCTCACCACGACCGACGAGATCCGGCCGAGCTTGACCGACTCGGTGGAGGTCGTGGCGTACGGCGTCGGGGACGTGCTGTCGGCGGCCTGCTCGTCGGTGTGGCTGACGATGAAGCGGTTGCCGGTGAGGACGAGGACGGTCACATGCCGCCGCACCTCGTTCTGATCGAACGTCGTCTCCTGATGGACCAGGTACGACTGGATGGGCTCGCCACCCAAAGCGGCCTCCACCGCCTCGGCCACGAGGGCCGGGTAGTAGCCGCTGCGCTCGATCGCCGCACGCAGCCCCTGGGTCGTAGTACTGGTCTTGGCCATGACGCCCATCCTACGGCGACCCACTGACTGCGAGGGACGCTCGCGGCGGTCTCCGTGGGCTCGGCCCGTCCCGGGCACTGAGATGGGCGTCCGTACGCGTCAGTACGCCGGGAGCGTCCTCGGGCCGAGGTCGTCGCGGGCCGGCGGGGGCGCCAGGCGGACGGAGGCGCCGAGCACGCTCAGGCCGCGCGGGGCGACGACGACCGGTTCCAGGGTGACCGCGACGACCTCCGGGTGGTCGTCGACCAGCCGGGAGACCCGCAGCAGCAGCTCTTCGAGGGCGGAGGCGTCGACCGGGGCCGAGCCGCGCCAGCCGAAGAGGAGGGGCGCCGTGCGGATCGAACGGATGAGCGAGGTCGCCTCGCGGTCGGTGACGGGGATCAGCCGGTGCGCCATGTCCCCGAGCAGCTGCGTGGCGGCCCCGGCCAGCCCGAACGACAGTACGGCCCCTGCCGCCGGGTCGATGACGGCCCGCACGACGGTGTCGACACCCCGCGGGGCCATCCCCTGCACCACCGGCCGAAGCTCCTGAGGCGTCCCGAACAAGTCGGTCAACTCGGCGTACGCCCGCCGCAGTTGCTCCTCGTCCGTGAGATCCAGGCGTACGCCGCCCAGGTCGGCGCGGTGTCGCAGGTGCGGGGCGGTGGCCTTGAGGGCGACCGGGTAGCCGAGGGTGCGGGCGGCTCGGGCGGCGTCGTCGGGGGTGGGGGCGGGCAGGGCGCGGTGCGCATGGATGCCGTACTTGCCGAGCAGCTCGCAGGTCTCCTCGGTACCGAGGGTGAGCCCCTGCCCGCGGGCCAGCAGCCCGTCGATCAGCTCGGCGGCCCCCTTCTCGTCGATGTCCTCGTACTCGGGCACCTTCCCGGGCTCGGCGACGTCCCGCCGCCACTGCGCGTACCGGACGACCTCGGAGAGGGCGCGGACGGCGCGTTCGGCGGCGGGGTAGGCGGGGATGAGGCGGGAGCCGTTGTGGGGAGCGCGCACATCTGCCGCTACTGCCGCCGTGGGCAGTCGTTCCGCAGGGCGATGGGGGTCCCCCCGCTCGAGCGAAGCCGAGAGTGGGGGAGGGTGGGCACGGCCAGCAACGACGGGGGCGTTGGAACCGGCCTGTGGTGCGGTGCTAGCCGCAGCCGACAACGCTTCCGCAAGACCCCCGAGCTCCACATGCACCACGAGCACAGGCTTCCCCGGCACCCGCTCGGCAGCGGACCTCAGGGCTTCAGCCAACGCCGCATCCCCAGCCAGCCCCTCCCCCACAGCCGGTATCGCCGTAACAACGACCGCATCGCAAGCGTCATCCGCCAACGCCCGCGACAACGCCCCATGAAAGTCCCCCGGCGACGCCCCCGTCGTCAGATCCAACGGAGGCAACGGCCGCAAACCCTCGGAGAGACACGCGTCGTACGTCAGCACCCCCAAAGACTCGGAGTTCCCCAGAATCGCCACCCGCGACCCGCCGGGCAGCGGCTGCCGCGCGAGCAGCAGCCCCGTGTCCACCAGCTCCGTGATCGTCTCCACCCGGATCACCCCGGCCTGCCGGAGCAACGCGGACACCGTGGCATGCGGCAACCGAGTCGCCCGTACGGCATGCCCCTGCGGACCGGAACCGGCCCCCTGCACCACGACCAGCGGCTTCGCCGCCGCCGTCCGTCGCGCGAGCCGCGTGAACTTACGCGGGTTGCCGATGGACTCCAGGTACATGAGGACGACATCGGTGTCGGTGTCGTCGTACCAGTACTGGAGGACGTCGTTGCCGGACACGTCCGCCCGGTTGCCGGACGAGACGAAGGTCGACACGCCGGTCACACCGGTGACCCCGCCGCCGCGCCGGTGCAGCCGGGACAGCAGGGCGATACCGATGGCGCCGGACTGGGCGAACAGCCCGATCCGCCCGGGCCGGGGCATCTCGGGCGCGAGGGAGGCGTTCAGCCGGACGTCCGGGGAGGTGTTGATGATCCCGAACGCGTTCGGCCCGATGATCCGCATGCCGTACGCGCGCGCGTGCCGGACGAGTTCGCGCTGCCGCTCGCGGCCCTCGGGCCCGCTGTCGGCGTACCCGGCGGACAGTACGACCAGCCCCTGCACGCCATGGGTGCCGCACTCCTCGACGACCTCGGGGACATGCTCCGCGGGCACGGCGACGACCGCGAGGTCGACCGGCCCCTCGATGTCCCGCACCGAGCGGTGGGCGGGCACGCCGTCGAGTTCCTTCTGCTGCTCGGGGAAGGCCCTGTTCACGGCGTACAGCAGACCCGTGAACCCGGCGTCCCTGATGTTGTCGAGGACGCTTCGCCCGACGCCTCCGGGCGCGCGGCCGGTCCCGACCACGGCGACGGAACCGGGCATGAGCAGCCGCTGCACGGACCGCGCCTCGGCCCGCTGTTCGCGCGCGTACTGCACGGCGAGCGAGCGGTCCGTCGGCTCCAGGTCGAACTCCAGGCGTACGACGCCGTCCTCGAAGCTGCGCTTCTGGGTGTACCCGGCGTCCGTGAACACCTTGATCATCTTGCTGTTGGCGGGCAGCACCTCGGCGGCGAACCGGCGGATCCCGCGCTCGCGCGCGACGGCCGCGATGTGCTCGAGGAGGGCGGAGGCGACCCCGCGCCCCTGGTGGGCGTCCTGCACGAGGAAGGCGACCTCGGCCTCCTCGGCGGGGGCAGAGGCGGGCATGCCGTCGGCGCCGATGCGGTCGTAGCGTACGGTGGCGATGAACTCGCCGCCGATGGTGGCCGCGAGTCCCACCCGGTCCACAAAGTCGTGGTGCGTGAAGCGGTGGACGTCCTTGGCGGACAGGCGAGGGTAGGGCGCGAAGAAGCGGTAGTACTTCGACTCGTCCGAGACCTGCTCATAGAAGCTGACGAGGCGATCGGCGTCATCAACGGTGATGGGCCGGATGCGCGCGGTACCACCGTCGCGCAGCACCACGTCGGCCTCCCAGTGGGCGGGATACTCGTGCCGGTCCGGCGAGGTCTGCATGGGCCCCAGAGTACGGCTCGCGTACGACAACGGCGCGGGGCGGTCTCGCGTACGACGACGGGCGCGGGGCAGTCTGTGGAGGACGGAAGTCGGGCCGAGGCCGCGGTCCGACGACACCTGAGGGGCGGGACGAAGTACCGCTCCGGGCATGCTTCACGATATGGGAAACTGGTCTAGACAACCCTGATACACCGAAGGGCAGCATCACATGGCTGAGCGCCGCGTCAACGTCGGCTGGGCCGAGGGTCTTCACGCCCGCCCCGCTTCCATCTTCGTCCGGGCCGCCACGGCCGCAGGTATCCCGGTGACGATCGCCAAGGCCGACGGCAACCCCGTCAACGCGGCCTCCATGCTGGCCGTCCTCGGACTGGGCGCCCAGGGTGGCGAGGAGATCGTCCTCGCCTCCGACGCCGAGGGGGCGGACGTCGCCCTCGACCGTCTCGCGAAGCTGGTCTCCGAGGGGCTCGAGGAGCTCCCCGAGACTGTCTGAGCAATCCGAGCACCCTATTGACGCTCGCGGCGGTCGTCGCCTGAAAGGCGCACCTTCCGCAGCACCGAAGGGCTCGCCCGAATTATCGGGCGGGCCCTTCGTATTTCCCGTCTACGGGCAGCGAAAATAATCCCCCGCGAATTCCACCCTCTTTGTATACGGCGCCCGTGTTAATGCCGCAGGCTCGTCATGTTTACGGGATGTTGCGAGTTCCTCACACGCTCCACGCGCTCCGGGCCGGAGGCGAAACGCAGTCGGTGCGCCGCCGTCGCGCGTTCCGTGTGCAGCGCCGTGAGCCCCCGCGCGCGTTCGCTGTCGCCGCGCGCCACGGCGTCGACGATCGCCCCGTGCTCCGTCCAGGACTCCACGGGGTTGGCCGGCGCCTCCACGGCGTACATCCAGGCGATCTTGTGGCGCAGCTGGGTCAGCATCGACGTCAGCGAGGTGCTGCCGGAGGCCTGGGCGAGCGTCTCGTGGAACCAGCCCCCCAGGGAGCGCAGGTCCTCGCTGTTGCCCCGCTTGGCCCGCTCCTGTCCCAGCCGGACCAGCCCGCGCAGCACCTTCAGGTGGGCCTCGGTGCGCCGCTGGGCGGCCCGGTAGGCGCCGAGCGGCTCCAGGAGCATGCGCATCTCCAGCAGGTCGGCACCCTCCTGCTCGGTGGGTTCCGCGACGCACGCGCCCGCGTGCCGCCTGGTCACCACGAAGCCCTCCGCCTCCAGCGTGCGCAGGGCCTCCCGGACGGGGACGCGCGAGACGCCGTAGCGGCGCGCGAGGAGTTCCTCGGTGAGCCGGCTGCCGCGCTCGTAGACACCCGCGACGATGTCATCCCGGATCGCCGTGCATACCGAGTGCGCCGGAATACGCATGACCGACCTCCGCCTTAATCCCCGTGAAACGTCGACGATTGACGTGTGTTCAGTGACTCTATTGCAATGAGCCAGAATTTCCGATGGCGGGCCGGAATCCATGGATATTTTTTGGACAGTCGATCGTCGGAAACACCGAAAGCCCCGGCTCGGAGAGCCGGGGCTTCGGGTGTCTCGCCGTCTGTCGTCAGACGTTCACGCCGTGCGAGCGGAGGTAGGCGACGGGGTCGATGTCCGAGCCGTACTCGGCCGTCGTACGGGCCTCGAAGTGCAGGTGCGCACCGGTGACGTTGCCGGTCGCGCCGGAGAGGCCTATCTGCTGGCCCGGGGTGACCGTCTGGCCCGCCGAGACGCCGATGGACGACAGATGGCCGTACTGGGTGTAGGTGCCGTCGTTCATCTTGATCACGATCTGGTTGCCGTACGACCCGCCCCAGCCGGCCTCGACGACGGTGCCGGAGCCGACCGCGTGGACCGACGTGCCGCTCGACGCGTGGAAGTCGACGCCGGTGTGGCTGCCGGAGGACCAGACGGCGCCGCCGGTCTTGTAGCCGGTCGAGATGTACGAGCCGGAGATCGGGGAGACGAAGGTGTTGAGGCGCTTGCGCTCGGCCTCGCGGGCGGCGCGCTCCTTGGCCTCGCGCGCCTCCTTGGCCGCCTCGGCGGCCCTCTCGCGTGCTGCCTCCTCGGCCTTCTTCCGCGCCTCGGCGGCCTGCTTCTCGGCCTCGGCCTCCTCGGCGGCCTGCTGCTGCGCGGCGGCCTGGGCGTCGATCTGGTCGGCGATCGAGTCGCCGATGGTGATGACGGGGGTGAGACCGGTCTGCTCGGCGGCGGGTTCGGCGGCGAGCGCCGGAGCGGCCAGGGTGCCGATGACGCCGGTGGTGGCGATCGCCGCGACACCTGCCGCCTGGGCGGTGCCGCGCTTCATCCGGCCGGTACGACGGTGCTTCCCGGTGGCGCACATGAACGCCATGTGGTGGCTGGTCCTTTCCTTCCCTCTCGCCTACCGGGTTAGCTGACGGGTTCGGAGCAGGAAGGTCTCCTACGGACCCCCTCGCTGCGCGCGCGGGCGTCCGATTCACCCCAGGGACTGCGGTGGGTCCCCGGCTCCCCTGGCTCGCGCCGTACGGGGACTCGGCGATGACTGTCCGGTGCCGCGGGTGCGGCGCGGTGCCTGACGGACAGCCCGCACGAAGCTAAACGGGGCCTCTGTCAATCCTCAAACAGATCAGGGTTTTTGTAGCGCATGCCACAGGGCAGACAGGCAACCTCTCCCTCAATTCGGACATCAAGGGGCCCTGGTGACTTGTGCGTCACCAGGGCCCCACGCGCGCGTGCGCCTGCTCCTGCGCCTCCTGCCGCGTCTACTCCGCCGAGACGACGGTGACTTGGCCGATGGCGAGGGCCTCCACAGGCTTCTTGATCTGCGCCGCGTCACCCACGAGGATCGTCACCAGACGGTCCACCGGGAAGGCGCTCACGGCCGCCGCGGTGGCCTCCACGGTGCCGGTCGCGGCGAGTTGCTGGTACAGCGTCGCCTGGAAGTCGTCCGGCAGGTGCTGCTCGACCTGGTCGGCCAGCGTGCTCGCCACGGCGGCGGCCGTCTCGTACTTCAGCGGCGCCACCCCGACGAGGTTCTGCACGGCGACGTCGCGCTCGGCGTCGGTCAGGCCCTCCGCCGCGAGCGTGCGCAGCACCGTCCACAGGTCCTGCAGGGCCGGGCCGGTGTTCGGGGTGTCGACCGAGCCGCTGATGGCGAGCATCGCCGCGCCGGTGCCGTCGGGCGCCGACCGCAGGACCTGCCCGAACGCCCGCACGCCGTAGGTGTAGCCCTTCTCCTCGCGCAGGACGCGGTCCAGGCGGGAGGTGAGGGTGCCGCCGAGGCAGTACGTGCCGAGCACCTGCGCGGGCCACACCCGGTCGTGCCGGTCCGGGCCGAGACGGCCGATGAGCAGCTGCGTCTGGACGGCGCCCGGACGGTCCACGATGACGACCCGGCCGGTGTCGTCGGCGGTCACCGGCGGCACCGGCCGCGGCTGGGCCGAGGAGCCGGTCCAGGAGCCGAGCGTGTCGCCGAGCAGCCCGTCGAGCTCGATCCCGGTGAGGTCGCCGACGACCACGACGGTGGCGGTGGCGGGACGGACGTGCTTCTCGTGGAAGGCGCGTACGGCCGCGGAGTCGATGGCGGCGACCGTCTCCTCGGTGCCCTGGCGGGGACGCGACATGCGCGAGGTCGCCGGGAACAGCTCCTTGGAGAGCTCCTTGGCGGCGCGGCGCGAGGGGTTGGCCAGCTCGTGCGGGATCTCGTCGAGGCGGTTGCGCACCAGCCGCTCGACCTCGCTGTCGGCGAACGCGGGCGCCCTGAGGGCATCGGCGAGCAGGCTCAGCGCCTTGGCCAGGCGCGAGGCCGGAACCTCCAGGGACAGACGTACGCCGGGGTGGTCGGCGTGCGAGTCGAGCGTGGCGCCGCAGCGCTCCAGCTCGGCGGCGAAGTCCTCGGCGGAGTGCTTGTCGGTGCCTTCGGAGAAGGCCCGCGCCATGATCGTGGCGACGCCGTCCAAGCCGGCCGGCTCGGCCTCCAGGGGCGCGTCGAGGAGCACCTCCACGGCGACGACCTGCTGACCGGGGCGGTGGCAGCGCAGCACCGTCAGGCCGTTGTCGAGGGCGCCGCGCGTGGGGGCCGGGAACGCCCAGGGCCTGGCCTCGCCCGCCCGGGGCTGGGGGTGGAACTCCATCGTGGCGAGCTCGGTCACTTGGCCGCCTCCTCGTTGTCGTCGGTGGCTTCCACGGTGGCCTCGGCCTCCGGGTCTTCGGGGGGATCCGCGTCCTCGGTGTGCTCCGCGATCTCGGCGGAGATCGGCTCGTAGACGAGCACCGCGCGGTTGTCGGGGCGCAGGCGGGCCTTGGCGACCTCCTGGACCTCCTCGGCCGTCACCTCCAGCACGCGCTGTACGGCGGTGAGGGCGAGCTGGGGGTCGCCGAACAGGACGGCGTACCGGCACAGTTCGTCGGCGCGGCCGGCGACCGTGCCGAGCCGGTCCAGCCACTCGCGCTCCAACTGGGCCTGGGCGCGCTCCATTTCCTCGGCCGTGGGGCCCTCCTCGGCGAACCGGGCGAGCTCCTCGTCGATGGCGGCCTCGATGACCGGCACCTCGACGTCACCGGAGGTCTTCACGTCCAGCCAGCCCAGGGACGGTGCTCCGGCCAGCCGCAGCAGGCCGAAGCCGGCCGCGACGGCCGTACGGTCGCGACGGACGAGCCGGTTGTACAGGCGGGAGGACTCGCCGCCGCCGAGGACGGTGAGCGCCAGGTCGGCCGCGTCGCACGCGCGCGTGCCGTCGTGCGGCAGCCGGTAGGCCGCCATGAGGGCGCGGGCCGGGACCTCCTCCTCGACGACCTCGCGCAGCTGCTCGCCGATGACCTCGGGCAGCGAGCCGTCCCGGGGGGCGGGCTTGCCGTCGTGCCCGGGGATGGACCCGAAGTACTTCTCGACCCAGGCGAGCGTCTGCTCCGGGTCGATGTCGCCGACCACGGAGAGTACGGCGTTGTTCGGCGCGTAGTAGGTGCGGAAGAACGCCCGCGCGTCCTCAAGAGTCGCCGCGTCCAGATCGGCCATCGAGCCGATCGGGGTGTGGTGGTAGGGATGGCCCTCCGGGTAGGCGAGGGCGGTCAGCTTCTCGAACGCCGTGCCGTAGGGGACGTTGTCGTAGCGCTGCCGGCGCTCGTTCTTCACGACGTCCCGCTGGTTCTCCATCGACTCGTCGTCGAGGGCGGCCAGCAGGGAGCCCATGCGGTCGGCCTCCAGCCAGAGGGCGAGCTCCAGCTGGTGGGTGGGCATGGTCTCGAAGTAGTTGGTGCGCTCGAAGCTGGTGGTGCCGTTCAGCGAGCCGCCCGCGCCCTGGATCAGCTCGAAGTGACCGTTGCCCTTGACCTGGCCGGAGCCCTGGAACATCAGGTGCTCGAAAAGGTGAGCCAAGCCGGTACGCTCCTTGACTTCGTGGCGCGAGCCGACGTCGTACCAGAGGCACACCGCCGCGACCGGGGTCAGGTGGTCTTCGGAGAGCACCACGCGCAGGCCGTTGGCCAGGCGGTGCTCGGTCGCTGTCAGGCCCCCGGAGCCTGCCTGGGCTGTGGCCGTGTGACCCATGGGCATGTACGTCCCTTCGATCGCGGTCGCGGTCCTCGAAACCGCGGTTTTCCTGCCGTTCCTGCCACTGTATGCAAGCGTGCGAAGGGGCGGCGAAGTTCCCGGGCGGGGTACGCCCAGAGCGAGATCGCGTAGCCTGCGGGCAGCCGCGGTCGGGCGCCTGCCCGAGGCCGGGCGTGGCGGCCGATCCCAGGCCCCGGCCCGCACTGTCAGTCCCGCGGTCCACAATGGTCCGAGTCAGATCCCGTTCACGCTTCAGCACGAGTGAGCCGAAGTGGCGCGTCGGTGCCGAGAGGGCGAGGGCGCTTCAGGCCCGAAGGGCTGAGCACAGCCGTCCTCTCGACACCGACTTCAGCGCCCCGTAGGCGAGCGACCAGAAACAGGAGGAGCCGGCAGCGATGGCCCGCCGCAGCACGAAGACCCCGCCGCCCGACGATTCGTACGAGGAGAAGATCCTCGACATCGACGTCGTCGACGAGATGCAGGGCTCCTTCCTCGAGTACGCGTACTCGGTCATCTACTCCCGCGCCCTGCCGGACGCCCGCGACGGCCTCAAGCCGGTGCACCGCCGCATCGTCTACCAGATGAACGAGATGGGCCTGCGCCCCGACCGCGGTTATGTGAAGTGCGCCCGCGTGGTCGGCGAGGTCATGGGTAAGTTGCACCCCCACGGCGACGCGTCGATCTACGACGCCATGGTGCGCATGGCCCAGCCCTTCTCGATGCGCGTCCCGCTGGTCGACGGCCACGGCAACTTCGGCTCGCTGGGCAACGACGACCCGCCGGCCGCCATGCGGTACACCGAGTGCCGGCAGGCCCCGGCGACAAGCCTGATGACCGAGTCGATCGACGAGGACACGGTCGACTTCACCCCCAACTACGACGGCCAGGAGCAGGAGCCGGTGGCGCTGCCCGCCGCCTTCCCGAACCTCCTGGTCAACGGCGCCTCGGGCATCGCCGTCGGCATGGCCACCAACATGCCGCCGCACAACCTGGCCGAGGTCATCGCGGCCGCCCGCCACCTGATCCGCTACCCGAACGCGGATCTTGACGCCCTGATGAGGCATGTCCCGGGCCCTGACCTGCCCACCGGCGGCCGTATCGTCGGCCTGACCGGCATCCGGGACGCCTACGAGACGGGCCGCGGCACGTTCAAGATCCGCGCGACGGTGTCCGTGGAGAACGTGACGGCGCGCCGCAAGGGCCTCGTCGTGACCGAGCTGCCCTTCACGGTCGGCCCGGAGAAGGTGATCGCCAAGATCAAGGACCTGGTGGGCTCGAAGAAGCTCCTGGGCATCGCCGACGTCAAGGACCTCACCGACCGCGCGCACGGCCTGCGCCTGGTCATCGAGATCAAGAACGGCTTCGTGCCGGAGGCGGTCCTGGAGCAGCTCTACAAGCTGACGCCGATGGAGGAGTCCTTCGGCGTGAACAACGTGGCACTGGTGGACGGCCAGCCGCTCACCCTGGGCCTGAAGGAGCTCCTGGAGGTCTACCTCGACCACCGCTTCGAGGTCGTACGCCGTCGCAGCGAGTTCCGCCGCACCAAGAAGCGCGACCGTCTGCACCTGGTCGAGGGCCTGCTCACCGCGCTGGTGGACATCGACGAGGTCATCCGCCTCATCCGCTCCAGCGACAACTCCGCGCAGGCCAAGGAGCGCCTGATGGAGCGCTTCTCGCTGAGCGAGATCCAGACCCAGTACATCCTGGACACGCCGCTGCGCCGGCTCACCAAGTACGACCGCATCGAGCTGGACGCGGAGAAGGACCGGCTCAACGCCGAGATCGCGGAGCTGACCCGGATCCTCGACTCGGACGCCGAGCTGCGCAAGCTGGTCTCCGCCGAACTGGCCCAGGTGGCGAAGAAGTTCGGCACCGAGCGGCGTACGGTCCTGCTGGAGTCGGCGGGCGCCCCGGCGGCCACCGTGCCGCTCCAGGTGGCGGACGACCCGTGCCGGGTGCTGCTGTCCTCGACGGGTCTGATGGCCCGTACGGCGAACGGCGAGCCGTTCCCGGAGGACGCCGACGCGCGGCGCGCCAAGCACGACGTGATCGTCTCGGCGGTGCCGGCCACGGCGCGCGGCGAGGTGGGCGTGGTGACGTCGGCCGGCCGCCTGCTCCGGGTGAACGTCGTCGACCTGCCCCAGCTCCCGGACACGGCGACGACGCCGACCCTCTCCGGCGGCGCCCCGCTGGCGGAGTTCGTCTCCCTGGAGGGGGACGAGACGGTGGTCTGCCTGACCACGCTCGACGAGTCCTCGCCCGGCCTGGCGCTCGGCACGGAACAGGGCATCGTCAAGCGCGTGGTCCCCGACTACCCGGCCAACAAGGAGGAGCTGGAGGTCATCACGCTCAAGGAGGGCGACCGGATCGTCGGCGCGGTCGAGCTGCGCACCGGCGAGGAGGATCTTGTCTTCATCACGGACGACGCCCAGCTGCTGCGCTTCCAGGCCTCCCAGGTCCGTCCGCAGGGCCGCCCGGCGGGTGGCGTGGCGGGCATCAAGCTCACCGAGGGCGCGAAGGTCATCTCCTTCACGGCCGTGGATCCGGCGGTGGACGCGGTGGTGTTCACGGTCGCGGGCTCGCGCGGCACGCTCGACGACTCCGTCCAGACGACGGCCAAGCTGACCCCGTTCGACCAGTACCCGCGCAAGGGCCGCGCCACCGGCGGCGTCCGCTGCCAGCGGTTCCTGAAGGGCGAGGACTGTCTGTCGCTGGCCTGGGCGGGCGCGGTCCCGGCCAAGGCGGCACAGAAGAACGGCACACCGGCCGACCTCCCGGAGATGGACCCGCGCCGCGACGGCTCGGGCGTGTCGCTGGGGAAGCCGGTGGCGGTGGTGGCGGGGCCGGTCTAGGCCCGGTCGTCAAATTCCCGTCGTCCGCCCGAAGGGCGGGCCGCGCGCCCCGCCGCGATGGGGGTCCCCCCGCTCGAGCGAAGCCGAGAGTGGGGGAGGCTGATGTCCGCGTAGGTGCGTGCTCTCGGCGTGCCGGGCGCAGGCCCTCGTACTGGTTGTACGTGGGTCTGCGCCCGGTGCGGCGAGAGCACGTGCATGGCGTCGCGGGGCAGGCGGGAATTTGACGACCGGGCCTAGGCCTCCTGGAAGGCCTCTTCCTCCGGGGCCTGTACGTAGCGCAGGACGCCCCACATGCCATCCTCGTCGGCGTGTGGGGCGTCGCTCTCGCACCCCGCCAGTTCCTTGCCGAGGGCGGGCGAGTCGATGCCGGAGCCGATGAGCACCAGCTGGGTGAGGCGGGCGTCGGCGGCCGGCCGCGGCTCCGGGTAGAAGCGCAGGAACCGCCCGACGGCATGAATGGCGTAACGGTTCGTGACGTCGTACGGCCCGAAGTCGACGTACCCCTTGATCCGGTACAGCCCCTCGGGCCTGCTGTCGAGGAACCGCATGAGCCGGCGCGGGTCGAGGGGCGCTTCGGAGACGAAGGACAGGCTGTCGTAGCCGGCGTGCAGATGATGCCCGTGACCGTCGTCCGCGCCGTGTTCGTGCAGGTCGTCGAAGGACAGCTGCCCGACGCGCTCCTCGCTCGGCCGGCAGTCGAAGAGGAACTCGGGGTCGATCCGGCCGTAGCGCGCGGGCACGACGGCGGCGCGGTCGACGAGGGACCGGACCAGACCCAGCACCCGATCACCGTCGGCGGTCCGGTCGAGCTTGTTGACGACGACCAGGTCGGCGAGGCCGAGGTGCCGGTCGATCTCGGGATGCTTCGCGCGGGTGTCGTCGAACTCGGCGGCGTCGACGACCTCGACCAGTCCGCCGTACACGATCCCCGGATGCTCACTGGCGAGCACCATGCGCACGAGTTCCTGTGGTTCGGCGAGCCCGCTGGCCTCGATGACGATGACGTCGATGCCGGTGTCGGGGCGGGCGAGCCGCTCCAGGTAGACGTCGAGTTCGCCGGCGTCCACGGCACAGCACAGGCATCCGTTCCCGAGGGAGACGGTGGAGTCGCCGAGGGCACCGGCGACGGCCATCGCGTCGATCTCGATGGCGCCGAAGTCGTTGACGATGGCGCCGATACGGCTGCCCCCGCTGCTGTGGAGGAGATGGTTGAGGAGGGTGGTCTTGCCGGACCCCAGGAATCCGGCGAGCACGACGACCGGGATCTGTCGCGGACTCCGACTCAATGCGCTACCTCTCTCACGCCGAAGCGTGCGCCGGATCGCCACCGTGCACACGTACGAGGGTTGAATGCCGACCCAGGATACGAGCCGGAAGAATCACCGCGAAGTGAACGATTGTTAGCAGTACTTGCGGGGCAGACGTTGGGCAAGGCGCCGGGGTGTGCGACCCTCGCTTCCCTCCGTGCGCCCCTCTCCGCCTCCCCCGCCGATCAGAGCCGCTCGGCACTCTGGGAGACGGCAAGCGCCGCCCACCGCTCGCCGGTCCCCTTCAGTCGAACCCGCACCCCGACGACCGGCGGACGGCCGCCTGATTCGGGGGTTGACATGGCCACACGGAATTTTGGAGTACAGGGGTTGGGCCCCGTCGCGGCGGCGGGCCTGATGCTCGCCACCGCCACGTTGACTATGGCTTCGCGTCAACGGCGGCTCGAAGAGGCACGCCTGCAGGTGAGGCGCATGGAGCTCGAGGAAATGGCGTCCCGGCGCAAGGCGCTGGCGCACCAACAGCGCATGCACTGGGAGTTGCTGGCCAAGGCCATCGACGATCCCTCCCTCGCGGAGGTGATCGACACCTACGACAAGAGCATCCCGGCCGCGAAGCGGCGCCAGTACTTCTACGCCAACGCCTGGTACGTCAACCTGTACCACCTCTACCGCTCAGGAATCCTGGACCAGGAGGAGCTGTACGGGCACCTGCGTGAACTCTTCCAGAGCCCCCTCCTGCGGGAGTACTGGGAGGCTTCGAAGGGGCAGCGCGCCACTTTGAAGCACTCGTCGGACGAGGCCAGGATCGGGCGCATGGTGGACGGCCTCATCAAGGATCTGGACGAGGCCGAGACGGACGAGTGGTGGGTGGTGGGCAATCCCCCGACAGCGTGACCACCCGCTCCGAACGGGCAACCAGCTGCCCGTGACGACACGGCCAGGTGATTTTTATCCATGTGTCCACGTGGACCCCAGTAGAGTGCCGGTCATATCCATCCATCGCTAAGGTTCAACCTCCCGGCATCCCTTCGAGGTTCACAAACCGCGTCCCTCACGTGAGGACACAGGGTGTGACCTCAGCGGCGCGGGGCGCCATCCCGCACTCGAGGCCTTCGGGCCAGAGGGGAGCCGGTCTTGAAACGCAAGCGCGAGCGGAAGGACCGGTGGTGGATCCACGTACGGCAGCACGTCCAGCGGCACGTCTCTTCGGAGCGCGTATGCGCGTCCTGCGAGGTCTTTCTCGTGATCGCGTGGCTGATCGAGCACCAATCGTGGATCTGAAGCGCGTGAGCCCCAGCTGAGCGATCAGCCAGGGCTCACATCCACCACAAGGAGCTCGCCCTCCGGTCCGTCGGGGCCTAGCCGACGGGAGGGCGGGGTCCTTCGTGCATCTCGGCGCAGCCGCACACGGCTTTCCTGAGACTAGCAACATCGGGCCGTCACCGCGGAGGGTCATGGGTACCGCTGCAGTACACAGCGTCACCATTCCGACCGGTCATTCACCGGCCCGTACGACACGGCAGGTGATCTTTCCCCATATGGCCAAACCACAGGACCAACACCAGTAACCTGCTGCCCAAAACTGTGCCCACACCCATCGTTAAGGACCAGCACCCTTGAAAATCGTGCGCCGCATCGGTGTGCCTCCGAGTGCCCGTGGCAGTGCCTCAGGAGCGAACTGCCCGGATGTGTTCGAGCTGAGCGACGGCAACTTCGCCGTCATCGGCACCGAGGCCACCGAGGCGCTTGAGCAAGAACTGCCTGCCGACGCCTCCCGGGCCGACTACGAGCGCATCGTCATCGTCAGCAGAGAGACACTGATTCGCGCCAAGGCAGACATCCCCGACTCCTGATCCCCGAGCGAGCACGCGTCCACCCCAGACTCGTCCCGTACAGCTTCCCGGCCGCGCAGAACCGCTGAGCGACCCGGGCATCCCCCCACCGAGCAGTCCGTCACCCCGCCACTGCTCGATCACCACCGATGAGGCCTGGCGTCAGAACGGCACCAGGCCACACGCGTGTCACGCGACCCTCGGCACCGCCACCGGCGCCCTCGGCCCCACATACCGCGCCACCGGCCTGATGGTCTTCGATCTTCGCGGTTGCCCGTACGGCTGACCGCGTGGAGCCCAGGCCGCCGCAGCACCTGCCGGAGCAGGACACGGGCCCTCCGGAAGTCACCCGGATCCAAGTCAGGTTAGGCTCACCTCTGTGAGTACCTGCTCAACCGTCTCCCGGGATCTCGCCGAGCCCATTTCCGGGACCGCGGCCACGGCGAGTACCTGGCTGCTGCTGGAACAGCCCGGGCCATGGGGTGCCAAGGCGCTCACCTCGAGCCACCTGGACCCCACGCTGGGCCGCGCCCTGGAGGCGGCCACGCAGGGCACGGGCGTACGCATCGCGCTCATCCGGCGCCCCGGGCGCCACGCCGACAGCGGAACGACCGCTCTGCGCCACGTGTACGCCGCCCACACCGCGCCCGGGAACGCGTGGCTGCACGCCGCCACCACCCGCGATCCGTACCGGCTCCTCGACCTCGACTTCGCGGCGCTCGGCAGAGGGGACCACAGCACCTTCGACTCGGCGCTCGACGCGCGGCCCCACACCGGCCACCCGCTCGCGCTCGTGTGCACCAACGGCAAGCGCGACCGCTGCTGTGCCCTGCTCGGCCGCCCCCTCGCCACCGAGTTGGCCGCCTCCGGGGTCGAGGGCACCTGGGAGGTCACCCACTTGGGCGGACATCGCTTCTCGCCGACGCTGCTCGTCCTGCCGTACGGATACGCCTACGGCCGGGCCGAGGCCCATACCGTGAAGGAGATCCTGCACGGCGTCCAGGAGGGGCGGATCGTCGTGGAGGGGTGCCGCGGGAACTCGGCCTGGGAACGGCCCGGCCAGGCCGCCGAACTGGCCGTGCGCACGGCCGTGGGCGAGGACGCGGCGGGCGCGCTGGCCGTCGTCCGCACAGAGGGCTCTCCTTCGAGCTGGGAGGTGACCGTCGCCCACACCGACGGACGCCGGTGGCTCGTCGTCGTGGCCCAGGGCGCGTCCGCGCCGCCTCGTGCGGAGAGCTGCGGGGCGTCGGTCCTCGGCTCGCCGGCACGGATGGACGTGGTGGCGGTGCGCGAACTGCCGAACGCAACGGCTCTCGCGAGCTGACGGAACCGGCTGCACAAGGCGGGCCCTACTGGGCGGGTTGTCGGTCGGCTTCACACACATTGATCAAGAGATCCACGCCACACCCCCTGCGGCAGTTCCGGAACCCCCACGTACCGTCATGGATATGAGCCCCGCTCCCCCCGCACGCCGCCTGCGCCTCGGATTGCCGAGGCGCATGTTCTCGCAGGTGCTGCTGATGCAGCTGGCGATCGCCGCGGGAGTCGCGGTGCTCGCGACCGGACTGTTCCTCGCACCCCTCAGCGACCAACTGGACGACCAGGCGATGCGCCGCGCCCTCGCGATCGCGCAGACCACCGCCGCCCAGCCGCAGATCGCCGACGAGGTCAAGAACACGCCGCCGACGGCCGACGGGCCCGTCCAGCGGACGGCGGAGCGGATCCGCGGGGCGACCCAGGCCGAGTACATCGTGGTGATGGACTGGCGGGGCGTGCGCTGGTCGCACACCAACCCCGACCAGATCGGCAGGACCGTCTCGACCGACCCCGGCCAGGCCCTCGCCGGCAAGGAGGTCATGGAGATCGACAGCGGCACCCTGGGCCGCTCCGCCCGCGGCAAGGTGCCGCTGCGTGACAGCGACGGCGACATCGTCGGCGCTGTCTCGGTCGGCATCGCGTACGACAGCGTGCGGGCGCGGCTGATCCACGCGATCCCGGGGCTGTTCGCGTACGCCGGCGGCGCCCTCGCCGTCGGCGCGCTGGCCGCCTGGCTCATCTCCCGCCGGGTCCAGCGGCAGACCCGGGACCTGGCCTTCTCGGACATCTCGGGGCTGCTCGCGGAGCGTGAGGCCATGCTGCACGGCATCAGGGAAGGCGTGGTCGCCCTGGACCGCGCCGGCCGCGTCCGCCTGCTCAACGACGAGGCGCAGCGCCTGCTGGGCATCGGGGACGAGGCCGTCGGCCGCTCCCCCGAGGACGCGCTCGGCGAGGGCCGTACGGCCGACGTCCTGGCCGGCCGGGTGACGGGCACCGACCTGCTCACCGTCCGCCGCCAGCGGGTCCTGGTCGCCAACCGCATGCCCACGGACGACGGCGGCGCCGTCGCCACCCTGCGCGACCGCACCGAGCTGGAGCAGCTCGGCCGGGAACTCGACTCCACGCGCGGTCTGATCGACGCCCTGCGCGCCCAGGACCACGAGCACGCCAACCGCATGCACACGCTCCTCGGGCTGCTCGAACTGGAGATGTACGACGACGCCGTGGAGTTCGTCGGGGAAGTCGTCGGCGATCACCGTGCCACCGCGGAACAGGTCACCGAGAAGATCCATGACCCCCTGCTCGCCGCGCTGCTGGTCGGCAAGGCGACCGTCGCGGCCGAGCGCGGGGTCGCGCTGTGGGTCTCGGACCGGACCCGGCTGCCGGACCGGCTGGTCGATCCCAGCGGCCTCGTCACGATCCTCGGCAACCTGGTGGACAACGCCCTGGACGCGGTCGCGGGCACACCGCACGCGCGCGTGGAGGTCGAACTGCGCACGGAGGGCCGTACCGCCGTCCTCAGGGTGCGTGACACAGGTCCCGGCATCCCGGTGGAGCACCGTGAATTGATCTTCACCGAGGGATGGTCCACGAAGAAGCCGCCGGCGCACCGGGAGCGCGGCATCGGGCTGTCCCTCGTGCGCAGGCTCGCCGAGCGGCAGGGCGGCAGCGCGACCGTCGGCGAGGCGGGCGGCGGGGGCGCGCAGTTCACCGTCGTCCTGCCCGACGCGCTGGCCGAGCCGGAACCGGTACCCGCTCTCACCGCGCCGCAGACCGCACAGCCCGCCACCGAGGAGGAGTCGCGATGATCGAGGTCCTGGTCGTGGACGACGACACCCGGGTGGCTCGGGTCAACGCCGCCTACGTGGAGAAGGTGCCGGGCTTCCATGTGGCCGGCGAGGCGCACAGCGCGGCGGAGGCGCTCGACCAACTGGAGGCGCTGCCTCATGTGGACCTGGTCCTGCTGGACCACTACCTGCCCGACGCGACGGGCCTCACGGTCGTCCAGGAGCTGCGCCGGCGCGGGCGGCAAACCGACGTGATCATGGTGACGGCGGCGCGGGACGTCTCGACCGTACAGGCCGCGATGCGGCAGGGCGCGCTGCAGTACCTGGTCAAGCCGTTCGCCTTCGCCGGGCTGCGCGCCAAGCTGGAGGCGTACGCGCAGCTGCGCCGCACCCTCGACGGCGGCGGCGAGGCGGAGCAGGCCGAGGTGGACCGCATCTTCGGCGCTCTGTCCACGCCGTCGGAGTCGGACCTGCCCAAAGGGCACTCCCCCACCACCGCGGAGCTCGTACGCCGGTCCCTGATGAACGCCGAGGGCCCCCTGTCGGCCCAGGAGATCGCCGAGCGGACCGGGGTGAGCCGCCAGACCGCCCAGCGCTATTTGAAGCTCCTGGAACGCACGGGGCGGGCCAGGCTCACCCTCAAGTACGGCGACGCCGGCCGCCCGGAACACCGTTACGTGTGGGCGACCCGCGCCTGAGGACTTCAGCCCGTCCTTGTGAACATCGGCAGGGCTGCTCTTGATCGACTGCACGTAGAGCGCCGCCCGAGCCCTGGCCGCCGTAGGTGTGCCTACACGGCCCCCGCCCCCGTCAGCGACCGCACCTCGCTCTCCGCGTGCTTGGCCTCGTCGGGCAGCTCCGCCGAGGTGACCGTGCCGAGCCAGCCCGCGACGAAGCTCAGCGGGATCGAGACGAGGCCGGGGTTCTGCAGCGGGAAGTACTGGAAGTCGACGCCCGGGAACAGCGATGCCGGGCTGCCCGACACCACCGGCGACAGCAGCACGAGCACCACGGCCGGGATCAGCCCGCCGTAGACGGCCCATACGGCACCGCGGGTGGTGAAACCGCGCCAGAACAGCGAGTAGAGCAGCACCGGCAGATTGGCGGACGCGGCGACGGCGAAGGCGAGGCCCACCAGGAAGGCGACGTTGAGGTCGCGCGCCAGCAGGCCGAGGGCGATCGCCACCACACCGATGCCGACGGCTGCTGCACGCGCCACGGACACCTCACTGCGCGGCTTGGAGCGCCGGCGCCGCAAGGATGCGTACAGGTCATGGGCGACGGACGCCGAGGAGGCGAGCGTGATGCCGGCGACCACCGCGAGGATCGTGGCGAAGGCGACGGCGGCGACGACCGCGAAGAGCACCGTTCCGCCCGTGGAGTCCGCGCCACCACCCAGCTCGAGCGCCAGCAGCGGTACGGCCGTGTTCCCCGCAGCGTTCGATCCGCGTACGGCATCCGGCCCCACGATCGCCGCCGCGCCGAACCCGAGGACGATCGTCATCAGATAGAAGCCGCCGATGAGTCCGATCGACCAGACGACCGAATGCCGTGCGGCCCGCGCGGTGGGCACGGTGTAGAAGCGGGACAGGATGTGCGGCAGCCCGGCCGTGCCCAGCACCAGTGCAAGTCCCAGACTGATGAAGTCGAGGCGCGCCATCCAGTCCCCGCCGTACTTCAGACCGGGCGCCAGGAACGATTCACCGTGACCACTGCGCTCCGCCGCCGTGAGCAGCAGCCGGTCGAAGTCGCCCTGGAACCGCAGCAGGACGAGCGCGGTGAGCGCGATGGTGCCACCGAGCAGCAGAACCGCTTTGACGATCTGAATCCAGGTGGTGGCCCGCATCCCTCCCAACGACACATAGATCACCATGAGCGCGCCGACCCCGATGACCGTCCATGCCTGCGCCGACTCGCTGGTACGCCCGATCAGCAGCGCGACCAGGCTCCCCGCACCCACCATCTGCGCCACCAGATAGAGAACGGACACAGTGACCGAGGAGGTTCCCGCCGCGATCCGTACCGGCCGCTCGCTCATCCGCGCCGCGACCACGTCCGCGAGTGTGAACCGCCCGCAGTTGCGGACCAGTTCGGCGACCAGGAACAGCACCACGAGCCAGGCCACCAGGAAGCCCACCGAGTACAGCAGTCCGTCGTAGCCGTAGAGGGCGATGAGCCCGGAGATGCCGAGGAAGGAGGCGGCCGACACGTAGTCACCCGCGATGGCAAAACCATTCTCCATCGGCGAGAAGAGCCGGCCACCCGCGTAGAACTCCTCCGCCGAACCCCGCCGGTGGCGGCTCACCCACGTCGTGATCCCCAGCGTGACCGCGACGAACAAGCCGAACATCAGCAGAGCCGGCGTCTGGTGGGTCCCCGTCATGACGCGCCGCCCCGAATGCCGCCGCGCGTCAGTTCCTGGGTGGCCCAGCGCAGTTCGAGCGCGGCCCGGTCCCGGCGCAGCCGCGCGTGCCGCGCGTACGCCCAGGTGAACAGGAAGGTAGTGAGGAACTGCCCGAGCCCCGCCAGCATCGCCACGTTCACGGCGCCCGCCACGGGACGCGCCATCAGTCCGGGCGCTGTCGTGGCGGTCACGACATAGGCCAGGTACCAGACGAAGAACACGACGACCGCCGGCACCACGAACCTCCGGTACCGCCTGCGCACCTCCTGGAAGGCAGCACTGCGCTGCACCTCCAGGTACACGTCGGCCGCGTCGACAGCCGGGGCGTCGCGTTCCCGGCGCACCGACGGATCCGTCGGCACAGAACCGCCCGCACCACCCGACTCGCCCCACCCGGAGGCGAGTGCGTCGTACCAGGGGTCGTCGTACCGCACGCTCCCGGACGCCTCGGCGGTGGCCGGATCATGACCGTCGTGGTTGTCGACCGAACTCTCGGCACCACCCGGGCTTCCGCGGCGGCGACCGTTGCTTGGCTGCATGCCCAAGGATGGACAGAACGGGAAGATCCCCGACTCCTCTTCCCCGCGCTCTTCACCCCATCAGGTGACTCATCCCCTCGGCGGCCGCACGAGCCCCTTCGCGTAGGCATAACGCACCGCCTGCGCACGGTCCTTGAGCCCCGTCTTGGCGAAGAGATTGTTGATGTGGGTCTTCACCGTCGCCGTGGAGACGTGCAGCTTGCGGGCGATCTCCTGATTGCTCAGGCCGTCGGCGATCAGCACCAGCACTTCGGTCTCGCGTGCGGTGAGCCCGTCCGGAGCCTCGGCGGGAGCACTCTGCTGTGGCTCGGGCCCCGACAGCCGCTCCAGCAGCCGCCGTTGAATGCTCGGCGACAGCCCCGCATCCCCGGTCAGCACGCTCCGCACGGCCCTCACGATCTCCTCACCCCCCGCGTCCTTGGTGAGGTAGCCACGCGCCCCGGCTCTGAGCGCCGGGAACAGCGACTCGTCGTCCACGTAGGTCGTGAGCACCACGACCTGCGTCCCGGGGTGCTCCGCCCTGATACGACGGGTCGCCTCGACCCCGTCGCAGCGGGGCATGCGCAGGTCCATCAGCACCACGTCCGGGGCAAGTTCGGCGACGAGCTTCAGCGCCTCGTGCCCGTCCCCCGCGGCTCCGACGACCTCGATCCCGGGCAGCAGCCCCAGCAGCATCACGATGCCCTCGCGGACCACGGTCTGGTCGTCCGCGACCACCACACGCGCGGGTCTCCGCTCTGCCTCCTCCGTCATACGGGCACCTTCAACGTCACCATGAACCCCTCCTCGACCGGCCCGGCGTCCAACGAACCGCCCAGCAGCTCGGCACGCTCCCGCATGCCCAGAAGACCGTACCCGGCGCCGGTCACGCCGAGTTCTCCCGACGAACCGCCCGTGTCCCGCACGACCAGCGTCACTTGGTGCTCGCCGTACTCCAGCCGCACCTGCACCTTCGCCTCCGGAGCGTGCTTGCGGACGTTGGTCAGGGCCTCTTGAGCGACTCTTCGCACGGCCTGTGACGCCTCGGCCGGCAGCGGCCTGCGCTCACCCGAAACGGTGGCCTCGGCACCGTCAGCCGCAGCGACGAGCTGGGTCAGGAAGTCCTCCAGCGGGGTCAGTTCGCCGCGCAGTGCCGACAGCGCCTGCCGGGTCTCGGCGAGGCCGTCGCGGGCCATTCCCCGTGCCGCCACCACCCGTTCGAGGATCTGTTCCTGGTCGGCTCCCTTCTCGATCAGCAACCGGGCCGCCTCCAGATGCACGAGTTGTGCCGAGAGGCTGTGGGCCAGTACGTCGTGGATCTCTCGTGCGATGCGGGCCCGCTCCGCGAGCGCCGCCGACTCCGCCTCGGCCACCCCCGCGGCCCGCTCCTGGGCGAGCAGCCGCTGGGCGCTGCCCCGGGCCTCGGCGTCCAGCCGCAGCACGTATCCGGCGAGGGCGAGCCCGGCCGTAGTGGCGGCGGTGGTCAGCCATACGTCGTTGTTGACCGCGGCGTACGACGCGAGGGCGACCGAGGTCACCGGCAGCGCGGCCGCGATGGGCAGCCGCTCCAAGGCGGTGACGGCGCATCCGCACCAGATGACGAGGGCGGCGCCCCTGAAGCCGGCCGCCTGGGCGCCGACGGCGATGCCCAGGAGCACGGTGACGAGCGCCAGGGACGGCCAGAGCCGGTGCGTGAGGGTGGTTCGGTAGAGGGCCCAGGCGACGAACGCGGCCAGGAGCACGCCCGCCGCGGCCCCGAGGGCTCCCCAGCCGTGTGCCTGACTGCTGGTGAAGACGCCCCAGAGCAGCATGCCGAGCACCAGCGCCCGCACGACCCATCCGAGCAGGCGCCTGGGGCCCGAACTCTCCGCACGCCCGAGCGCTTCCCGCGCAGGCCAGCGTGTCCAGGCGTTCTCCGTCACAGATGTTCCTTCCACGCGGGCCGGGACATTGGGTCACCGTACGCCGCACGGGGCTGGGCAGCCGGGTGCGGGGAATGGGCCCGCCGGGCGAGGATCGCGGAGCGGATGAGCAGCGTGGCCGCCAGGGCGAGCAGCAGGGCGGCGGAGTCCTGGTGGACCCCCAGCACCGCGCCCAGCCCGAAGAGACCGGCACGCAGGGCGATGCCGAGGATCCAGACGGCCCCGCTCGCCTTGGTGCTCTTGCTCCACACGGCGCCGTCGGGCTCGACCCATATTCGGGTGGTCCATGCCCAGCCGGCGCCGATGGCGAGGCCGGTGAACAGCTCGGCGCCGAGCAGGACGATCGATGTCATGTGGTGATGAGCGTCGATCATGCCCGGCTCACGCAAGGCCACGACGGCCAGGACCGCGGGCAGGACCCACCAGCGCTTCTCGGTGTCGATCCGGCGTGCGCGGAACTGCCGGACGAACACCAGGGCGATCACGGCCACGATCACCAACGCGTCGACGAGCCCGGACATCACAGCCTCCGTGTGCGAAGAAGGAGAGGCCGACAGCGAGTGCTGCCGACGCCTTCGACGCTACGGAAATGCGCAGGTCGGGAGATCGGAGCCGGGGTGGATCACGGGTGGATCCCCGAGGTGGCCAGACCTCCACCCAAGGGTGGAGACACCACCTCACGGGCCGGCCGCGCCCACCCCGCACGGGCGGTGGGGGACAACCCGGCCGAAGGCCCGTGTCCCCCCAAGCCCAGCGCAGAGCTACGCGTCGATGCGCGACCGGTCCAGCGTCGCCGCCGAACTGGAGATGAACTCCTTGCGCGGCGCCACGTCGTTGCCCATCAGCAGATCGAAGACCTGCTCCGCGGCGTCCAGGTCGGAGAGGTTGATCCGGCGCAGGGTGCGGTGGCGCGGATCCATGGTGGTCTCGGCCAGCTGGTCGGCGTCCATCTCACCGAGACCCTTGTACCGCTGGATGGAGTCCTTGTACCGGACCCCCTTGCTCTGGAACTCCAGGAGCTTGTCGCGCAGCTCGCGGTCCGAGTACGTGTAGACGTACTTGTCCTGGCCCTTCTTCGGCTGGACGATCTCGATGCGGTGCAACGGCGGCACCGCCGCGAACACCCGGCCGGCCTCGACCATGGGCCGCATGTACCGGTGGAACAGCGTCAGGAGCAGGGTGCGGATGTGCGAGCCGTCCACGTCGGCGTCGGTCATCATGATGATCTTGCCGTAGCGGGCCGCGTCGATGTCGAAGGTACGGCCCGAGCCCGCTCCTATGACCTGGATGATCGCGCCGCACTCGGCGTTCTTGAGCATGTCCGTCACGGAGGACTTCTGGACGTTGAGGATCTTGCCCCGGATCGGCAGCAGCGCCTGGAACTCGGAGTTCCGGGCGAGCTTGGCGGTGCCGAGCGCGGAGTCTCCCTCGACGATGAACAGCTCGCTGCGGTCGACGTCGTCGCTGCGGCAGTCGGCGAGCTTGGCGGGCAGCGACGAGGATTCCAGGGCCGTCTTCCGGCGCTGGGCGTCCTTGTGCTGACGGGCGGCGATTCGGGTACGGGCGGCCGCGACGGCCTTCTCCATGACGACGCGGGCCTGGGCCGCGGCGTCCCGCTTCGTCGAGGTCAGAAACGCCTTGAGCTCCTTGGAGATCACCGTGTTCACGATGCGGCGGGCCGCCGAGGTACCGAGGACCTCCTTGGTCTGCCCCTCGAACTGCGGCTCGGCGAGGCGGACGGTGACGACCGCGGTGAGGCCCTCCAGGGCGTCGTCCTTGACGATGTCGTCCTCGGCGACGCGCAGCAGCTTCTTGGCGCGCAGACATTCGTTCATCGTCCTGGTGACGGCCTGCTCGAAGCCGGCCACGTGGGTGCCGCCCTTGGGCGTGGCGATGATGTTGACGAACGACTTGAGTGTCGTGTCGTAGCCGGTGCCCCAGCGCAGTGCGACGTCCACGCCGAGTTCACGGGTGACCTCGGTGGGCGTCATCTGGCCGTGGTCGTCCAGGACCGGCACGGTCTCCTTGAAGGTGCCCTGGCCGGAGAGGCGGAGGACGTCGCAGACCGGCTTGTCGCTCGCCAGGTACTCGCAGAACTCGCTGATGCCGCCGTCGAAGCGGAAGGACTCCTCGCCCTTGCTGCCGCCCTCGCCGAGGCCGTACTCGTCGCGGACGACGATGGTCAGCCCCGGGACCAGGAACGCGGTCTGCCGAGCGCGCTGGTGCAGGTCGTCCAGGGAGAGCTTGGCGTCCTTGAGGAAGATCTGCCGGTCGGCCCAGTACCGCACGCGCGTGCCGGTGCGGGTCTTGGGGATCTTCTTGGCCTTGCGCAGGCCACCCTTGGCCTCGAACTTGGCGTCCGGACCCACGGCGGCGAAGGCACCGGGAACGCCTCGCCGGAAGCTGATGGCGTGAGTGTGCCCATTGCGGTCCACCTCGATGTCGAGGCGGGCGGACAGCGCGTTCACCACCGAGGCGCCGACGCCGTGCAGGCCGCCGGAGGCCGCGTACGAACCGCCGCCGAACTTGCCGCCGGCGTGCAGCTTGGTCATGACGACCTCGACGCCGGACAGGCCGGTCTTGGGCTCGACGTCGACCGGGATGCCGCGGCCGTTGTCCCGGACCTCCACCGAGCCGTCGTCGTGGAGGATCACCTCGATGTGGTCGCAGTAGCCGCCGAGGGCCTCATCGACGGAGTTGTCGATGATCTCCCACAGGCAGTGCATCAGGCCTCGGCTGTCGGTCGAGCCGATATACATACCCGGGCGCTTGCGTACGGCCTCGAGCCCCTCGAGGACGAGCAGGTGCCGCGCGGTGTAATTGGAACCGTCCCGGTCTGCTCCTGCCAGCAGCGCTGTGGACGGCACGGACGTTTCGGCGGTCACGCGGTTCGCTCCTCGCTGAATTTCAGGTGGGGCCCTTATGGGTAAGGGCGCGGCTTGGGTTGCCGCTCAGAGGGTACCGAGGCCTGGTAGAGCCGTTGTAACGCCACCCTCCGTCTGCGCTCAGACTAGTCCAGGGTCGCATACGTGTTCGATCCCTCGATGGAGTGAAGCACACATCACGTTCCCTTCCAGGCATGAACCATTTAGGCTCCGGGCACGTCCTCATGAACAACCGGCAAGCCAGCCGGGGAGGACATGACAATGACCGATAGAGCGAACCCGTAAGACACACAGACACGCAATACGGCACATTCGCCGCCAACCGGCAGCAGACAGCCGCCTCGGAGAGATTTTTTCCAGGAAAAGCCACGAGCGGGAACGTTTTCGGGCTGGTTGGATGTTGACCCTGGTACGACAGCTCGTCGAGCTAGAGAAGAGGCGACGTGACTACTGTTCTGACCCCCGCGAGCCCGCTGACGGCCGCTGATCGATGCGACCGCTGCGGCGCCCAGGCATACCTGCGCGTCGTCCTGCTGAGCGGCGGAGAACTGCTCTTCTGCGCCCACCACGGCCGCAAGTTCGAGCCGGAACTCAAGAAGATCGCCGCTGAGATACAGGACGAGACGGAGCGGCTGACGTCCGCTCCGGCGAACGCCTCCGAAGAAGAGCGCTGACACTCGCGTCCGACGAGCCAGGCTCCGGCACAGGCCGGCCAAGGGCGGCTACCCCTGTTCCCAGGGGTAGCCGCCCTTGCTCGTGACTGCGAAATCCCTCAGCCTCCGCCAGGAGCCCTCATGTGACCCTCAGGCCGCGCTGTCCCAACCGAGCCTCCGCAGGACGTCGGACACGCGCGTATAGACCCCAGGGCTGCCCGCACGACCGCAGCCGCTCCCCCAGGACACAAGCCCGATCAGCTTCCCTCGAGCGACCAGCGGCCCCCCGCTGTCCCCCTGGCAGGAATCACGGCCGCCTTGCTCCTCCCCGGCGCACAGCATGGTGTCGGAGAGGTAGGTGCCGTCGCTGCTGCCCGGATACGCCTCCTCGCAGGGGGCATCGGACAGGACGTGCACCTGCGCCCCGCGCAGACCGCGCGCATAGTCACCGGCTCCCGTGACGTCACCCCAGCCGTACACCACGGCCCCCGTCCCCGGCGCGTAGGCCGGATCACCGACCGTGGCCATCGCGATGACCGACTCCCGCGGCACGGGTTCGGCGAGGCCGAGCACGGCGAAATCCCCTGAGTTGGTCACGCCGTCATAGGTCGGATTCACCCAAATGTCACGTACGGGGATCTCCTGCCCCTGATCCGACAGGAGGTCCGTGCGTCCCGCGATGACCTTGAAGTCGCGGACTGTGTCCGGCGGCGCTCCCAGGACCTCCTCGTCCAGGCAGTGCGCCGCGGTGAGCACGGTGGTCCGGCCGACCGCGACACCGCCGCAGAACTGCCCCGCGCGCGTACCTCCGAACCGGTCACGGCTGGACAACGCGACCGTCCACGGACTGTCGGACACGTCGACGGGAAAGCCCCCCACGACGATGCTGTCGGCGGACGCGGGGGCAACGGGCACCAAGGGTATTGCGGCCGCCGCGGCCGCCAGGACCAGCGGCCGGGCCAGCACCCGGGCAATGCGACAACGCATGCGTGCTCCTCACTCCGGGGTGATGATCGGACACCCAGAGTCATGCAGAGCGCCGTGGCCCGCAGCACAAAGGCCCGGGCCCCTCTCGGGGACCCGGGCCTTCGATGTCGTACGACTGCGACCTAGTCGAGGTAGTCGCGCAGCACCTGCGAACGCGACGGGTGGCGCAGCTTCGACATGGTCTTGGACTCGATCTGGCGGATGCGCTCACGCGTGACGCCGTACACCTTGCCGATCTCGTCGAGGGTCTTCGGCTGACCGTCGGTGAGACCGAAGCGCATGGAGACGACGCCCGCCTCGCGCTCGGACAGGGTGTCGAGGACGGAGTGCAGCTGCTCCTGGAGGAGCGTGAAGCTGACGGCGTCGGCCGGGACCACGGCCTCGGAGTCCTCGATGAGGTCACCGAACTCGCTGTCGCCGTCCTCGCCGAGCGGGGTGTGCAGCGAGATCGGCTCACGGCCGTACTTCTGGACCTCGATGACCTTCTCCGGGGTCATGTCGAGTTCCTTGGCCAGCTCCTCCGGGGTGGGCTCGCGGCCCAGGTCCTGGAGCATCTGGCGCTGCACGCGCGCGAGCTTGTTGATGACCTCGACCATGTGCACCGGGATACGGATGGTGCGGGCCTGGTCGGCCATCGCGCGGGTGATCGCCTGACGGATCCACCAGGTCGCGTACGTGGAGAACTTGTAGCCCTTGGTGTAGTCGAACTTCTCGACCGCGCGGATCAGACCGAGGTTGCCCTCCTGGATGAGGTCCAGGAACAGCATGCCGCGGCCGGTGTAGCGCTTGGCCAGGGAGACCACCAGGCGGAGGTTGGCCTCCAGGAGGTGGTTCTTGGCGCGGCGGCCGTCCTCGGCGATGATCTCCAGCTCGCGCTTGAGCTTCGGCGCCAGCTTGTCGGCGTTGGCCAGCTTGTCCTCGGCGAACAGACCTGCCTCGATGCGCTTGGCGAGCTCGACCTCCTGCTCGGCGTTGAGCAGGGGGACCTTGCCGATCTGCTTGAGGTAGTCCTTGACCGGGTCGGCGGTGGCACCGGCGGCGGCGACCTGCTGGGCGGGCGCGTCGTCCTCGTCGTCGTCGGAGAGCACGAAACCGGCGCTCTCGGTGCCCTCGGGCTCCTCGCCGGGCTTGGCCTCCTCGATGACCTCTTCCTCGACCAGCTCGGCGTCGTCCTTCTTGCCGGTCGTCTTCTTGGCCGCTGCCGCCGTCTTCTTGGCGGCGACGGTCTTCTTCGCGGCCGCCTTCTTGGCGGTCGGCTTCTTGGCGGCGGCCTTCTTGGCGGGCGCCTCGTCCTCGACGGCGGGCTCGGCGGCGGGCGCCGCCGGAGCGGCGGTGGCGGTGGCGTTCTTGGTGGTCACCGTCTTCGCCGCGACCGTCTTGGTGGCGGTGCGCTTGGCCGGACTCTTCGCTGCGACGCTCTTTCGGGTGCGCTTGGGCTCCGCGGCACTGACCATCAGCGTCACACCCTCTTCCTCGAGGATCTGGTTGAGGCTGCGCAGTACGTTCTTCCACTGAGTGGCCGGAATCTGGTCAGCTTCGAAGGCCCGACGCACGTCATCGCCGGCGATCTGCCCCTCAGCCTTTCCCCGCTCAATGAGCGCCATGACAGAGACGGACTCGGCGATCTCCGGCGGGAGCGTACGGGATGTGCTGGCCGACACGAACAACCTCTCGGAACGTTGGAAAACGGCTTCCGGCCCCGTCCACGGCGGACAGGAGCCGACCACCGGCCTGGGGATGGGCCGACGGCGCGGGCGGGGGCCGGGAAGATGCACAGCGCCTTTCATGGCGTCCGTATTCCCTCCGCGGCTGTCACCTCTTAGGTCATCGCGCTGCTCCCGCGAGCGTTACGCCCAATCTGCGTGGCCCGAGTCACACCCCGTATGAGATCAAAAGCGACCAGAGGTGGACACAAGGGGTCAGCTGTCGTCCCATCCTGGGCACTCCTGTGGGGTCACCGCCTCATTGTGCCGTCGGACCCCGCAGGATCTCCGAGGATCCTGCGGGGTCCGACGGGAGGCGGTTCGCCGGCCGAGCGATGCCTCAGGAGGGGGAAAGCATCCTCGGCCGCGCCGCCCGCGGAACGCGGTCAGTGCTCGCGCGGCGCGGGCACCCCGCGCTCCACCTCGGGATGGACCGTGAGCAGCTGGCGCATGGCCGCCTCGGCCGCCGCGCCGTCGCCGGCGGCGAGGGCGTCGACGATCCGCCCGTGGTGGGCCAGCGACGTCTCGTTCGGCCGGTCACAGCCGGTGACCGGGCCGCCGGAGACGTGGAGCGCGGCCGAGACGATCCCGGAGAGGTGCTCCAGCATGCGGTTGCCCGCGACCTGGATGAGCAGGGAGTGGAACTCGGCGTCGGCGCGGGAGAAAGTGAGCGCGTCGCCCTGCCCCATGGCGTGGCCCATGATCCCGACCATGTCGGCGAGCCGCTGCTGGACGTCCCCGCGCCCGTGCCCGGCGGCGAGGCGGGCCGCGAGTGGCTCGATCGTCCAGCGCAGCTCGCTAAGTTCCCGGCGCTGGTCGTCGCGCTGCGGCCCGAAGGCCCGCCACTCGATGATGTCCGGGTCGAGGAGGTTCCAGTCGCTGACGGGGCGCACGCGCGTTCCAACGTTCGGGCGGGCGCTGACCAGGCCCTTGGCCTCCAGGACGCGGAGCGATTCACGGACGACGGTGCGGGAGACCTCGAAACGCTGGCCGATCTCCTCGGGCACCAGCGGCCGGTCGGCGCCCAGGTCACCGGAGACGATCATCTGGCCCAGCTGCTGGACGAGTTGGCCGTGCAGCCCGCGTCCGCGACTTCCGGCGGCGCGTCGGCCCACGCGGCCCAGCTCCGGGTCCGCGCCCTCCCAGGCAGGGGCTCCGACGCGGTCGGCGGCCGGCGCCTCGGCGTAGGGGTAGCGGTCGAGTTCGCCCGGGCCGGCGAGGCCGGAGTCTGCGGAACGGGCGGCGGTCATCATGGTGTGCGCAAGGGTAGTCACGGATCCTTTGTCGGCGCGGTCTCCAACTCCCTTGAGGTCTTTGGTGAAAAGCACACGAAAGGGTGATCGCTCACCCCGTAGCAATTGACGCCTTATCGGAAAGAAATGGGCTCTCCTCGGGAAGTTGTGCGCAGGGCAGGAACGGAAGGGTGCGGGCGGTCGTCATCGGACCCTGCTGCGCAGGGTCGTGAGCAGGTATGCGCTGAGCAGGGCGGTGAGCGACAACGCCAGCGCGCTGCCCACAGGTTGGGCGATCACACGTGCCACGGCGGACAGATAACGCTCTCCGCCGAAGGGCCACTGCAGCAGGAACACCTCGCGCAGCCGCGCGGGAAATCCGGCCGCCGTCCGCACGGACGGACCCTCCAAGACCTTTTGTACGAGGGGGACGACGAGGATCGGTACGGCGACCACCGCCGCCAGCCCGGCCGTGGTGGACCGGAAGACGCCCGCGGCCAGCACACCCGCCCAGGCGCACCCGACCACGAGCCCGGTCCAACTGGCACTCAGCGACAACCAGTCGGCGGGAACCTCCGTGAGCTCCCGTCCGTAGACGAGATAGAGCACTTCGGCGTCGCAGCCCACCGTGAGGACGGCCAGCAACAGCGCGGTGGCCGCGGCGACGACGAGTTTCGCGGCAAGCAGCCCCAGCCGACGGGGCACCGTGCCGCGGTCCGCCGCCAGGGCGGGGTGGCGGAACTCGTCTCCGAAGGCCAGCGCCCCGAGCAGTCCCGCGCCGAGCGCCGCGGGCGGCAGCGGAAGCTCACGCGGCCACGCGGCCAGCAGACGCGGCTGCGAGGTGTGTCCGAAAGCGGCCAGTAGTACGGCGGTGAGGGCGGAGGTGACGAGGACGGCCGCGCCGGTGAGGAAACCGGTGCCGATTCCGGCGGCGCGACGCAGTTCGTAGCGCAGCGGACGCAGGGGGCTGGGCGCGGAGCGGACGGAAATCGGCGGCGGGAGGGGGGAGAGGGGATCGGCGGTCTCGAGGTTTTCGGAGGAGCGGGCGCGCCGCTGGGCATGAGCGTCCCCCTCGCTCGTACCCGTGGGCGTGCCCGCTTCACCGGCCGCCTGCGACGGGGCGGCTTCCCGCTCCGTGTCGCCGGACTGCGCCCCTTGGCGTGCGCCTGCCGTGTCTGCCGTGTCCGCCATGTCTGCCATGTCTGCCATGTCTGCCGCGTCCGGAGAGAGGGGCTCCGCAACCGGCCCCATGTCTCCGATCTCGTCGGCGAGTTGGTGGACGAGGATGCCGTGCCGGAAGGCCGTCTCGCCGACAGCGGCACATGTACTGCCGTACACGGACAGGCGGTTGCCGCCCTCCCGTACGACTTCGACGGAGCGCCTGGTGGTGCGAGCCTCCTTGGCGAGCAGGGCCGCGAGGCGGGCCGCGTGCGGGCTGCGGACGGCGACGCGGGGGCGCAGCCGGGTGCGGGCGAACTCCCCGACTTCCTGGTCGGCGACGAGTCTGCCCTTGTCCAGCGTGACCACCCGGTCGGCGGCTCGTGCGGCCTCCTTGGCGTCGGTTGTGGTGAACAGGACCGTGCCGCCCTGGTCCGAGTGCGCCCGCAGCATGCCGTACAGCCACTGGCTTTCGCGTGCGGACAGCCCGTCGGCGGGATCGTCGAGCACCAGCGTGTGCGGATCCGGCAGCAGGGCGCAGCCCAGACCGAGACGGCGATCCATGCCGCGCGACAAAGTGGCGAGGCGTTCGTCGCGCAGGCTGACGAGGCCGACCACCTCCAGGATCTCGTCGGCACGCCGGACCGGGACACCTGCCGCGGCGCACAGCATGCGCAGATGGCCGCGGACGGTGCGGTCGGGATGTCCCGGCACGTCACCCAGGAGCACGCCGACCTCTCGCGAGGGGTACGCGATGCGGTGCAGGGGGCGGCCTCTGAAGTACGTGATGCCACGGCCCTGTTGGAGTTCGAGCATCAGCCTCAGTGCCGTCGTCTTTCCCGCGCCCTGCGCTCCGAGGAGCACGGTGACACGGCCCGCGTGTGCCTCGAAGGACACGTCGTCGACGGCGGGCGGAAGATCCTTGCGGGAGTTGCTGGTCAGTCCGAAGGCCTGGATCACCCACAGCAAGATAGCGTGCTATGTCCTATTTTTCCGGTATCACAAGGCTCGCATCGCAGCAATCCGGCGGTGCGGTCGGACTCCTGTTCTTCGTTCGGACCACGGGGCGGTGCGCGGTTCGGTCGCGAGTCGTTCGGGAACCTCGCGCGTTCTCCCGTGTCACACCTCGGGGCGCAGCATCGGCGGGTTGAGCAGGGTGGCTCCGCCGGCGCGGAAGAGCTGGGCCGGGCGGCCGCCCTGGCGGGTGGTCGTACCGCCGGTCGGCACCAGGAAGCCCGGGGTGCCCGTCACCTTCCGGTGGAAGTTGCGCGGGTCGAGCGCCACGCCCCATACCGCCTCGTAGACACGGCGCAGCTCGCCGACGGTGAACTCGGGCGGGCAGAACGCCGTGGCCAGCGACGAGTACTCGATCTTGGATCGGGCGCGCTCCACGCCGTCCGCCAGGATCTGAGCGTGATCGAAGGCGAGCGGGGCGACTGGTTCGCCGTCGCGGCCGTAACCGCCCTGCTGCAACAGCTCCTCCACGGGCGCCCAGCGCGCGTTGCTGGCGTCGCCGCCCGCCCGGGGAGCGGGCAGGTCGGGTGCGAGAGCGAGGTGGGCGACGCTGACCACCCGCATCCGGGGGTCGCGCTTGGGGTCGCCATACGTGGCGAGCTGTTCCAGGTGGGCACCGTTGTCCTGAGCGGGGACGGACGGGTCGTGGGCGCGCAGCCCGGTCTCCTCGGCCAGTTCGCGCGCCGCGGCCTGCGCCAGATCCTCGTCGGCCCGTACGAAGCCGCCGGGCAGCGCCCAGCGCCCCTGGAACGGCGGCTCGCCCCTGCGCACCGCCAGCGCGCACAAGGCATGACGGCGCACGGTCAGCACGACCAGGTCCACGGTGACGGCGAAAGGCGGAAAGGCTGACGGGTCGTAGGGCATGCGGCGATCATAGTCGTCTGCTTGACGATAAACACTCCCTTCGTCGACTGCGTCGGCCGCTGATCCACTTCGGTCCGGTCCGGGGTTCACAGCTGGCTCCGGTCGCCATTCTGTGCCGTGTCATACGAGGTCACACCCCCAGTTGGAGACCATCGGCCGCCTCCTCGACCATGGCAAGGCCGAGTCGGCTGACCCGCACGGAGAACGGGGCGCCCGCGACCCGTAGCCCGGTCAGGCCGATCTCCCCCAGAGGCGCGCTGCGCACCGGGCGCAGCGTGACCGTCCCGGCCGGAGCGTCGGGGCGGATTCCGGCCAGGGTGGTCAGCAGCAGGACTCCGGCGGCCGCCGCGGTGGCCGAGGGCCGACAGGCCGCCGGATGGGCCAGCGGGGCACTTCCATCGGTGCGCTGCTCCCCCGCGTACATCTCGGGGAGCCGGTGACCGAAGGCCTCGGCCGCCGCCAGTACGCCCCGCAGCAGCGAGCCGGCCTCCTTCTCATAGTCGGCGGCCGACAGGCCCGCGACGGCGACCGCCGTCTCCTGGACCCGCACGGCACCGGCCCGGTGACCGAACGGGTTGTATCCCGCTTCCTTGGCGCTCAGCCCGCGCAGACCCCACCCGGAGTCCATGGTCGGGCTCCCGAGCAACCGGGCGAGTTGTTCCGTCTGCACCCGGTCGAGCAGCCCGGGTGCCTGTTCACCCGCGCTCAGGAGCCCGGTGTCGAGGAGATGGACGGCTGCGGCAGTGAGCTGCGGCACAAGACGCCCGTCCGGGGCCCGGGCGGCCGCCGGCCGGCCTCCGCCGCGGTCCTCGACCCAGAAGTCCTCGCGGAACGCCGTCCGGAGCTCCCGGGCCCACTGCCGCAGCGCGGTGCCGCCCGGCCTCCCGAACGCGTCGAGCAGGTCGGCGCCGACCAGCGCGGCCCGGTGGGCATACGCCTGGGTCTCGCAGCGAGCGGGTCCGCCCGGCTGCGGGTCGCACAGGTACGGCCCCTCGCCCACAGTCGTCCGCAACCAGGTCAGACACCGCTCGGCCGCGGGCAGCAACTCTTCCGTCTCGCGCTCCGGCAGGCCCCATCGGCGGGCCTCCGCGAGCAGTACGGGGAAGAGCAGGGTGGCCTCCGTGCCGGTACAACCCGGTGGCAGATGCGGCCCCGCGTCCCGGAGGGGTCCGGGGATCATGCCGGACCGTGGTCCCGGTCCCGCGACTTGGGTGCGGGCGAGGGTGCGCAGTGTGCCCACCGCGAGCCTGGTACCGAGAGCCAGCGTCATCCGGGCCGCGACGAGCGCCTCGGCCGGTGCCATGCCGCAGCGCCAGGGCGCTCCTGCCGCCAGGTGGGTGTCGGTGGGGTGCACCGGGTCACGCAGCAAAAGGGCCTGAAGGTCCTCGATGCTGGTGTGCAACAGCGCCCGGACTCCGGAATGGTCGCCCGTCGCCCGTGCCGGCGCGAGGGGGCTCGTCGCCGCACGCCCCACGGCCCGCAGGGGTCCCGCGCCGTCCGGTCGTACCCGCAGTTCCACGCTCGCCGTGCCGCCCGGAAGCAGTTCGAACTCCCAGCGCAGCAGTCCTGCGGAGGCCAGTGCGTCGGCGGGCGGCGGATCGGCCGTGACCGACGCGCTTCCTCCGGCACCGGCCCAGCGCAGGCCGGAGTCGTGGACGCTGGCGGGCAGTTCGGGTCCCGCCCGGCCCGACGCGATCGCGCCCAGGTCGGCCAGGTCCGTGCCGAGGGCCACCTCCACCGGCAGGCGCAGCGGACGGGGGGCTGCGCTGTGCAGCGTGATGCGTTCCGTGCCGTCCGCGTGACGCGTGCGTTCGACCACCACATCCGGGTCCGGGCCCGCGCCGGGGGACGCACGCAGCGTTCCCACGAAGCGGGCGCGATCCGCCGCGGTCGTCCGAGCCTGCACGGCGACCGGTTCGCGTCCGGCGACGCGGACCTGGCAGCGGGAGAGCACACGTCGACCCGCGCGGTAGAACCCCTCCAAGCCGTGACCTGTCAGCTGCCCCTGATCCGAGGAGATGGCGAGGCCCGGCAGCGCGACACAGATGAGGGCGGTGTGGGCCGGCGGCAGGCCGGCCGAGCCGCGGGGCGCCGGGGGCGAGGGCGACGGCAGGTGGCCCCGCGAGGCGGATGGCGGCCGAGGGGAGCGTCCGGTGACCGAGGCCGGGGGGCGGCCCGGGGCCGTCGGCGGTGCGGTGCTGGATCGCTGGTCCGTGTCCGGCCCTCTCGAGGGCTTCCTCTGTTCCTGCCCCATGGATGGAGACAGCCCCTGGCCCGGCCCCGCATCTGGGGACGATGGCCTGCCCATCCTCGTGGAGAACTGCTCCTGCCCCGGTGCCGAGGGAGTGGGCCGGTCCGGATTGCGGCCCGGAGCCCGGCGTGGGTCGTACTCCATCGTCCGCGCGGTGCGGTCGGCGTCGCTCGTGAGCCTGGGCTCGAACGATTTCGTGCTCGGCATCTGTGTCGGCTTCGTGCTCGATACCTGTGTCGGCGGGCTGGTGCCTCTCCTCCAAGACAGCGCGGGTCCGCCGAGCCCAGGGCTGTCGTCGTCGGCGGCGGAGGGCGGAGTCGGCTGGTGCAAGGGGCGGCTTCCTCTGCGCTCTGTGCGCCTCGGGCGTGGTCGGCGCCGGGTGCGGGGCTCCTGAGGGACAAGGGCGGTACAGCGGCACGGCCCGTCCAGACGTTCCGCCACTCAGGTGAACGGGGTGGACCTCTTCGGGGTCACGCCCACGGCCGCGCAAGCCGACCGAAGGGCGGCGGAGCGGACGGCACAGCACCCGCACCCGCACCCGCACCCGCAGACGGACCGCCCGACCTCGCTCGACAATCCCGGACACCGTCAAAGAACCTCCTCTATCCGCCTGCGCGTCGCCCAACGGCACTCGACCACTCCCCGCCCTCATTTCTCTCCGGTGGCGTCACCTCCCGGCCGCGCGGCACCAGGGCCGGACCCGCGCCGAGGTACGCCGGCGTTACTCGAAGGACGTGGGCGCCCGCCTTCCGCCCCGGAGGGTCGAGGACGCGTGCGGCAGGCCCTCGTAACTCCAGGGCGCATCCCGGCCGCCGGACGGGTGCGTGCGTGGGATTCGTCAGTTCCCGAGGGCCGTCCTCCCGGTTCCCCGGAGCGAGGGCGGCCGTCCGGGCCGCCGCTGGAACGTGTCCGTCGGCGGCGCCGGGATGTTCCGGGTGCGGATACCGGCTGTTCTCCACCCACACCGACACCTCCCTCGTCCTGCTGGGTCGGCGCTCCGGCTTCCTGCCGCGTCGACACCACCGCTGCCGCCTGCCCCGAGGCAACGGTTTCCGACTCGGCGACCTCCCGTTCCGCGCCCTCCGGCCCCGAACGCGCGGCCCGCTGCTCGCGTTCCGTGCGCAGGCAGCGGCGGATCGACTCCGGGTCCAGGCCCTCGTTGCAGGCCTGGTGCAGGAGGCGGGCGAAGAGATAGTCAGGATCCGCGCCCAACGCCATGGCGAGGGCCTCCCGGGCCTCGATGTCGTCACCGGACGACCAGGCGACCCAGCCGACGAGGGTGAGCGGCGCTGCCGCGTGTTCGCCGTACGGACCGACGCAACGGCGGGCCAAGGCGCGCCAGAGACGCAGAGCCGGGCCGGCCTCGTCGGCCTCCATCCACTCGGCCGCGCGGTCACGGGTCGAGCGGTCCTGCAGGGCGAGGATCAGCATGGCCGCTTCCTCGTGTCCGAGCAGTTCGTCGTCGCGCAGGTCCGCCTCGAGGGCGCCGGAGACGGGCGCTGCTTCGGCGAGCCGCGTCATGACCCGCTCGGCAAGCTGCAGGGCCTCCTCGGCCACGTCCGCCCGACCCGCCGCGTCGAGCATCTTGGGGACCTGCGTCATGCTGGTGGTGTCCAGGACGAGCTCCTGCTCCAGCGCGGCGGCGGTCTCCCAGGGCAGCAGCCTGGCCCGCAACTCGCGCAGTGTGCCGCGCACCTGGAGCCCGGCGTAGGTCGCGGCGGCGGCCAGCACGGACGTACCGGGCAGTCCCATGGGCAGGCCGTCAGGGGGACAGCAGCCCTCGCTCGGGCAGCAGTACGACCAAAAGCGGCCTTCTGAGATGCAGAGCGCCTCGATCACGGGCACGTCGAGCCGACCGCACTCCGTGCGCAGCAGCCCGGCAAGCTGGGCCAGCCGTCGCATGACCTGCTGCCCCGTCTCGCCCTTGGCCGGTTCCTGGCAGACGTAGGCGACGATCTGCTCGGGCTTGGCGCCTCTCCGCTCGCTGCCCGTGACCAAGCCGTGGGCCAACTGCCGGGCCGCGGAGGCCCAGTCGTCCTCGCTGGTCGGAATGCCGAGCCGGGCCCGGCCACCGAACCGGCCACGCCCGCCCCGGTCGTGGAGGGCGACCAGGACGATGCTGTCCTCGGGGCGGTACCCGAGCAGGTACGGCAGGGCGTCGGCCAGTTCGGCCGGCGTGCGCAGGGTGACCTGGTGATCGCCTCCTTCGGCGTCGTATGTCACGCACTCGACGTGCTCGTCGGCGACACCGGGACGCCCGCTGGCAGAGCCGGAGCCAGGGCCGTCGTGCGTCTCGTATCCGTCTCGTCCGCCGATGTCGCCGTTCTCGGAGGATCCAGTCGTTTCGCTGTGATTCGTCATGCGCCGACGATCTCGCGGATCGCGACGTTCCGCTTGGGCCTGTGGATAAGTCCGATCAGGGACACGTCAGCAGGGAATCGGCGCCGCGCTGGGCGCCGACTGTCAGTGGTGTCCTGTTGCATGGGATGCATGACGCACCGCAGCAAGGCGAAATCGCGCACGGCGGCCGACGCGGACCGTGCTCGTCTCCCCGCTGCCCGCGCTCATACCGACCAGGTCGAGGCGGCCGCCCGCGCCGACATCCACGCCCGGACCGGCGTCGAGCCCGGTAGACGGAGACCGGCAAACCCGTTCCCTGGCCAGCTCGATGATCTGCTCCGCCGCCCACTTGCTCTGGGTGTAGCCGGTCGGCGCGGGCTCGCCGGGGCCGCTCAGGTCGCTGACTTTGATGCCCGCGCCGCCGGTGTCCCACCCCACGTACACGCCAAGGGCGGACACATAGTGCGCGGGGACGGTGCGGCGGCGGGCGGCCGGCGGGCGGATCTCCTCGGTGCCCGACCCGCCCCGGCCCGCCCCGCCCCGGCCCGGACCCGACCCGGCCCGGAGCCGGCCGAGGAGATCGTGGCCTGGAGCAGGCGGAAACTGGCCGCGCACAAGTATCCGCAGGTGGTGGAGTTCGTCTATCCGCGGTGGTGGAGTTCGTCGACGGCTTCCCGCTCGGCCCCAGCGGAAAGTTCCTCAAACAGCGGAAGCAGAACGTGGCCGTGGAGGACCCGACCTCGAACACACCGGTGCCGGCTCCACGGCGCGCTCAGCCGGCCGCGGCCAGGACCAGCGGAAGGACCTGTTCGCCGCCTGCCTGGCGGATCAGGCGGGCAGCGACCGCGAGGGTCCAGCCGGAGTCGGTGTAGTCGTCCACGAGCAGAACAGGGCCGGGAGAGCCGGCCAGGGCACCAGCCAGCTCCTCAGAGACCGTGAAGGCGCCGGACAGCGCCCTCAGACGCTGGGCGGAGTTGCTGCGGCGCGCCGCGTGCGCGCCGCTCGGCCCGGTGTACGTCAGGGTGCCCAGAAACGGGAGGCGGCCGACGCTCGCAATTCCCTGGGCGAGGGAACCGACCAACTGTGGGCGGGCCAGTGACGGCACGGCAACGACCCCCACAGGTCGGGCAGAGGCATCCGGGACGTTCGGCGCCCAGCCGCCCGGGGAGCGCGCCCAGTCGGCGAGGACCACCACCGCGGCCTGCAGGACGTCGTCGGGGACCGGACTGTCGGGCGCGTTCTCCGCCAGCAGCGGGCGCAGCCGGTTGCCCCATCCGATGTCCGAGAGCCGACCCAGGGCACGCCCGGTGGAGCACTGCTCCTTGGCCGGGATACGCCCTTTGAGGTCGATGCCCAGTGCGGGCATCCCCGTCGGCCACATTCGGCGCGGCTCAACCTCCACTCCCGGGCGATCCAGTTCCTTCGCCGCCCCCGTCAACGTCTCCGCCGAGACGGAGGGGTCCGCCCAGGTTCCCGCGCAGTTGTCGCAACGGCCGCACGGCATCGCCCCCTCGTCGTCCAGCTGCCGACGCAGGAACTCCATCCGGCACTGGGACGTGCTCACGTAATCGCGCATGGCCTGCTGCTCGGCCGCCCGCTGCCGGGCCACCCACGCGTACCGCTCAGCGTCGTACACCCACTCCGCTCCCGTGGCCGTCCAGCCGCCCTTCACCCGCTTCACCGCGCCGTCCACGTCGAGCACCTTGAGCATGGTCTCCAGACGGGTGCGCCGAAGCTCCACCGCCGTCTCCAGGGCCGGCACCGACAGCGGCCGTCCCGCACCGGCAAGGGCCGAGAGGGTCTGTCGAACCTGCGCCTCGGGCGGGAAGGCGGTATCGGAGAAGTAGCGCCAGATGGCCTCGTCCTCCTTGCCAGGCAGCAGCAGCACGTCGGCGTGCTCCACCCCGCGGCCCGCGCGGCCCACCTGCTGGTAGTAGGCGATCGGTGAGGACGGCGAGCCGAGATGGACGACGAAGCCCAGGTCCGGCTTGTCGAAGCCCATGCCCAGTGCCGACGTCGCGACCAGCGCCTTGACCCGGTTCTCCCGCAGGTCGATCTCGGCCTGCAGCCGGTCGGCGTTCTCCGTGCGTCCCGAGTAGGAAGCCACCTGGAAGCCGCGCTGCCGCAGAAAGGCCGTCGCCTCCTCGGCCGCGGCCACCGTCAGCGTGTAGATGATCCCGGAGCCCGGCAGCTCGTCCAAATGCTCGGCGAGCCAGGCCAGACGGTGCGCGGCGTCCGGCAGCTGGACCACACCCAGCCGCAGGCTCTCCCGCTCCAGCGGGCCCCGCAGCACCAACGCCTCGCCGACACCGGTACCCAACTGCTCGGCCACATCCGCTGTCACCCGCGCATTGGCCGTCGCCGTCGTGGCCAGCACCGGCACCCCGGGGGCAAGCTCGGCGAGCATCGCCCGCAGTCGCCGGTAGTCGGGGCGGAAGTCGTGTCCCCAGTCGGAGATGCAGTGGGCCTCGTCGACCACCAGCAGACCGGTCGTGGCCGCAAGCTTGGGCAGCAGCTGCTCGCGGAAATCCACGGAATTAAGGCGTTCCGGACTTACGAGGAGAACGTCGGTCTCGCCACGCTCGACCTCCTCGTGGATGGCGTCCCACTCCTCCGGGTTGGCCGAGTTGATGGTGCGAGCCCGGATACCGGCCCGCTCCGCCGCCTCGACCTGGTTACGCATCAGCGCCAGCAACGGCGAGACGATCACGGTCGGCCCGGAGCCGCGCCGCCGTAGCAGGGCGGTGGCGACGAAGTACACCGCCGACTTGCCCCAACCAGTGCGCTGCACCACCAGAGCACGCCGACGCTCCTCCACCAGAGCCGCCACCGCCTGCCACTGGTCTTCCCGCAACCGCGCGGAACCCCCCGGATCACCGACAAGCTCAGCGAGGATGGCATCGGCTTCAGCGCGGAGCTCCAAATCGTCCATGCCCCCATGCAACCCGACGGCACTGACAATCGGCCACTTCACCCGACGTGACGGACCGCTCACAAACGCTCCCACTACTGTGGCCCCGACCAGGCGCCAAGCACCGGACAGCCCTGCGACGGGGTACGCACGTACCGTGCTCGAACGTCCCATGCGTCGCCTCGGCAGCAGCGGGTAGGGATATAAGACGCCAACCGCCCGATAAGGGTCGGTAGGCCCAATTGCTCGTTGCCGCAACCAAGTTCGACAGGAAGAATTGAAGTCCGCTCCCCGCACGACTCCTCCGTGGTCCGGTAGGGCTCTGCTGCGGTGTGGGCTCCCACGAATCCGACCCCGCCCGCAGTGTGGGCGCGTAGCCGAAGGGAGGACCGTGACCTTCGGATTCGCTCCGTCCTCCGCGGCGTCGACGTCGTCGCCTGCCGATCTGTCCGCCGCATCCGCCAATCCTCTGACCCGCATGCTCGAACCCGCGGAGTGGGCTGCCGCCGGAATCCCTCTGCTGCGCAATCCCCGCGAGGTCGTCAGCGGACTGCACTCACGGCACCGCCCCAAGCCGGCGACCGCGATCGTGGCGGTGCTCGACCCCGACGAGCGGCTGCGGGCGAGCGCCTCGTTCACGCGCCGCCCGGCACCGGCGGACGGCTGGATGTTCCGCAACGTGCTGCTCGCCCAGCTGCGCCGAGTGATCCCGCACGACCTGCGACGCCGCACACCGGTGCGCACCGCCGTACTGCTCTACTGCCGGGAGGGCGACGCGCGTTGGACACAGGAGGACGGCGCATGGATGTGGGGACTGCGTGATGCCTGCACTCTGCACGGGCTGCGCTGCGGGGCGTACATCACACTGACCCGGGACGGCTGGCAGGTCCTGGGCGAGGGCCGCGGCGGACGCCGTCCGAACGCTGACTCCGCGCCGGAGCCCTTCGCCCTGTCCGAGGCTCCGGCCCCGCCTCCGCGTACGGGCGGAGCCGCCTCGGAGGTCCTGCGCCGCGCGGCGGCTCGCTGACGCCGACCGTGTTCGAGCGCAGGCCGTGCGCCGTGCCGTATGCCCGACGACGTCGTACGGCGTGCGGTACACCTGCTGAGTCTCCATGACGGAACGCACGACGCCCCGAGCGCATGCCTGGCACTGTCAGGGCGTGCGCACACACTGCCGCCCCGGGTCCACGGCCGAACCGCCGCCGGTTGTGCGCGCGCACGCCGGAACGTCCGCCGTGCAGGTGCCGCCGCGGCGGCACCTCTCGTCACCCCCCGGCGTCCCTCAGGACGTGCCGGACGCGGCTCAGACGCCGGCGCCGAGCACCGAGTTGATCTGCTGCGGGTCGCCGCAGACGATCAACAGGGCACCGGCCCGGGCATGGGCCAACGGCAGGGCGTCGGCGGCAGCCGCGTCCGGACCGCCGTTGACGGCGACCACGACCACGGGACGGGACGCCGCGCGGGACGCCACGGCGGCGTCCGCGTAGAAGACGTCGTCGCCCGCGTCGTGCTGCGCCCAGTAGGAGGCTTCGCCGAAGGACAGTTCGTGGGCGGCCCACGGGTGCTGTTCGCCGGTGGTGATCACCAGCACGTCACCGGGGGCTCGACCCGAGTCCAACAGCAGGTCGACGGCTTCTTCGGCAGCATCGAGCGCACCCTCGGCGGAGGCCGGGATGAGCTGGATCTGCGGGGTCGCCGCGGCCGGAGCGGTGGCGACAGGGGCGGCCGGGCCCGACGGGCCGGGCGTGGCCACGGCCCCGTCACGCGGCGCACGTTGCACCGGCGGCGCGGGCCGCTGAGGGCCGGGGCGACCAGGGCGCGGGTGAGCCGCGGGGCGGGGGCCGGGTACGGGACGGGGGGTCGGCGCGGTACGGCCGCTGGCCGGAGTGGCGCGGGGACCCTGGGCACTCTCGTGAATCTGAGGCTCCTCGGGAATGAGAGGCATGAGCTGATGTTTATCAAACGTTGGTACGGCTCGCGTCGGCGGGTGGCACATGAGTGCGAGCGGAATCGTCAGAAATCGAAGCCGAGCTGGCCCTCGATCTCCGGAACGCTTCCGTCCGCCCAGCTGCGGGCCTTCTTGAGGTGTCGCCACTGGGGCAGCGCATCAAGATACGCCCACGACAACCGGTGGTACGGGGTGGGTCCCCGCTCCTCCAGTGCGGCCTTGTGCACGGGCGACGGATACCCGGCGTTGGCCGCAAAATCGAAGTCTGCATGGTCGATACCCAGTTCGGCCATCATTTTGTCGCGCTGAACCTTGGCAATCACGGAGGCGGCCGCGACGGCGACGCACGACTGGTCGCCCTTGATCACCGTGCGAACCTTCCAGGGGGTACCGAGATAGTTGTGCTTCCCGTCGAGGATCACCGCGTCGGGACGGACGGGCAGGGCCTCCAGGGCACGCACCGCCGCGATCCGCAGGGCTGCAGTCATCCCCATCTCGTCGATCTCCTCCGGAGAGGCGTGCCCCAAGGCGTAGGACGTCACCCACGTCCGCAGCGTTTCGGCGAGTTCGGTACGGCGCTTGACTGTGAGCAGCTTGGAGTCGGTGAGGCCTTCAGGGGGCCGACGCAGTCCGGTGATCGCCGCGCAGACGGTGACGGGGCCGGCCCACGCGCCGCGCCCCACCTCGTCGACACCGGCAATGATCTTCGCTCCGGTCGTGGCGCGGAGGGAGCGCTCGACGGTGTGAGTAGGCGGTTCGTACGGCATGGCGCCCTTAGCGTACGCCGACCGGATCACCCTCCGACACCCCGGTTTCCCCGAACGGCTTCACGGGCGCCGCCGACTTCGGTCAGCCATCGGTCGGCCGCCGCCGGGGAAGCATCAACTGGTCGGTCATCTCTTCGAGATGCCGGTCGCCCCATTCGCTCGCGCACAGCTTGGAGCGGTACGTCATCATCGCCGAAATGGCATCCAGGACGTAGCCGTTCGCGGCATCGGGTCGCACCTCTCCCTGAGAATTTCCTGCCGATTCCATGTAACCTCCCTGACGCTTCCCTGACGCTTCGGCGAGTGACGCCCGCACGGAGCAGCTTGCCGGTCGACTCCACGGCTCCTCCGAAGATCACACCCTGGAAGCGTTCCGCCTGAGCGGGGTCGCATTCGTGAATCACCGCGCGGAGCGCGAACCCAAGGCACGGCAGAACGACGCGGCCCTGCCCGTCCGCGCGCCCGCCTCGACGTACTCGCGGCGCCACGTAGCCGGAGAGAGGTCGGAGCGGGGTGGCCGTCCCGTGCGATACAGCGATCTGTCGTGCTCTAAGACCTCGGCCGGTCGGCTGCCGGACAGGGTCGGAATGCCACCGTGCGATTCATGACCAGTGAGCGCCACTGGATACTGCCGGCGCTGCATGGGCGGCGCCATGGGCCGAGGCGCCGGGGTGAAGGCCCAGTGAAACTCCCGGGTGAGTACCGCCGGTAAGACTCCCCTACGGGGGGTAACCAGATGATCAGCCGATATCTTCAGACGGCGGCCCGGTCGTGGCAGCGCTCCGGTCGCTGGGAGGAGAAGCCCGTGGCGGTCGCAAGCGCGACTCTGCCCGGCTGCAGTGGGCGAGCCGTGTGTTAGCCGAGGGGCTGCGGTGTCGCCCCTGGACCGACGGCCGCGTGGGCGGCCGGACCTCTGTCGGCCGGGGAGCAGAGGTCCGGCCTCACCCATTCGAAAGGCCAATCAGGTGGTGGAGTTCAACAGCGGCCAACACCTGCCCTGCTGTCGATCAAATCGTCGCTTCTCTTGCCGCCGAGCCCGACGTCGACGTAGGCCCACGCCACGGTCTTGACCACGTTCAGCTGGATGCCGCGGCCGCGCCCAGCACCGCCGGCACTCCGTGACCAGGTCAGCCAGGAGGACGAGTGCACTGGTGTCGGCCGGAGCCCGGTCGGCACCCCATCGACTCCGTGCCGGCGCTACCGCCGACCAGCAGCCACCAGTGCGGGCTTCCAGAGGCGCCTTCGGGCGTCGCTTGCGACCGATGAGCCGCGCGAGCGGTTACTGTCCGTCCCCGCGCGCGGTGGTCCACGCCTGCCCCAGCACGTACAGAAGACCCATGACCGCTGCCGCGGCCAGACACCCCACGGCGCGCGGCCCGTCCTCGGGATGGGGGTGCCTCGGGGCCTCGTATCCGTTGCGCACGCCGATGTCATGGACCGCTTTCTCGATCGCGCGCTTGTCGGCGGCGCTCAATCCGCCGGCGGACGCGAGTGACTCCGACATGGTGGTGACTTTGTCGACGTCGTCCTCGGTGAACACGCCGAAGTCGGGATCACTCGGATACGGCACGACTGCGCCTGCGGGACGGCAGACCAGCGGCTCTCCTGTTTCGGTGTCGAGGATGAGGTCCGGCGGGTCGCTGCAGCTTTCGGAGTCCGAGAAGGACACCGCGTAGGGCGAAGGTTCAGGGCCGGCTGCGATCCAGTTGACGCCGAATACGGCGGCGAGTACCAACCATGCGATCGCGCCCATCCCCATCACAATCGTGGCGCGAGCGAGCCGTGTCCGGGTCCGGGTCCGCTCGGCGGCACGTCCGTCATCCCGCGGTTCCTGCGCGCCCTGAGCCCGATCAGCCCCGTGCAGGTCAGACGCGAACGACGACTGCCGCGCCCGGCTTCCCGGCACTCCCCTCCCTGTCACGTCGACTCTCGGTTTGCGCGGGTACCTGGGTGGCGGTTTACGCGGATACCTGGGTCGCATCCGCACAACGTACGGACGCCCATAGGGGACCCCTCCCGCATCGCCATACCTACCTGGACGGTACGGAGCGGAGAAGGCCTCGATGGGGAACAGCATGATCGCCCAGTCGAGACCGAGTTCGCGACCACCAGCACCAACGCGTGCCGGCGCTCGTGATGCACCCGCCGCACCTCGCCGAGTCCGGCCTCCGCCGCCGGTCCCGGCAGCGAGCGCCGTAGCTGCCACTCCCCCCATGCGTCCGCTTCCGTGGCCGAACACCATCCGAGTCCCAGCGCCTCGTGGTGCTCAAGGCCGGACAGGTCAGCAGCGGACAAGTCGAGGACGACCGTGGAAAGGGCGGCATGTAGCGATGTGGTAGCCGTCGGCACCCTGGCCGACCGCGAGCACGGAATGCAGCAGTCCGTGGGTACCGACACATGCTGATGCTTGTAGTCGGTCTCGCGGCTCATGTCGGCGGTGTGGGGCGGCGGGCCCCGTAGGGAGCAGTGCCCGGGCCTCGTGGCGTGTTCGCTCCTATCGTGGAACGGCACAGTGACGTACGGCGCCGAGGCAGGCACTCACATGAGGGAACCGCAGATCGACTATGCGGCGGTCTTCCGGGCCCTACCCGGCATGGTGGCGCTGCTCACCCCTGACCTGGTGTACGCCGACGCCAACGACGACTTCCTGCGGCTGGCCGGGCGCACCCGCGAGCAGCTGCTGGGCCGCTACATCTTCGACGTCTTCCCCGAGAACCCCAACGATCCGGCCGCGGCCGGCATGCGGGAGACCCAAGCGTCGATGCTCCGCGTGGTGGCCACCGGCGAGCGCGACACGATGGCGCTGCTCCGCTACGACATCGAGGATCCCGAGCGGCCCGGCCACTGGGAGGAGCACTTCTGGAGCCCGGTCAACGCACCCGTCCTCGGCCCGGACGGGCAGGTGGTGCTGATCGTGCACCGGGTGGAGGAGGTCACCGACCTCATCCGCGCCCGCGGCGCCCCGGTCGACGACGATCGCGCCCGCGTGCTGGAGGCCGAGCTCTACACCCGCTCACGTGAACTGCAGGGGGTCAACGAACGCCTGCGCCAGGCCCACGCCCGGGAACGCGAGGTCGCCCTGGCCCTGCAGGCGGCCATGCTGCCCGCCCCCAGCCCGGTCGGGCACCACCGGGCGGCGGTGCGCTACCGGCCCGCCACCGCCGCCCTGAACGTGTGCGGCGACTGGTACGACCTGGCCGACCTGCCCGGCGGGGGTATGGCGGTCGCCGTGGGCGACGTTGTCGGCCACGGCCTCGCCGCCGCCTGCGCCATGGGCCAGTTGCGCAGCGCGCTGAGCGCTGCCTGCCGCGTCGCCGAGAGCCCTGCCCGCGCCCTGGATGTCCTAGGCCTGTACGCCCGCTTCGTCGAGGGCGCCGAGTCGACCACCGCGGTGACCACCTTCATCAACTGGGACGGCCACACCATCACCTACAGCAGCGCCGGCCACCCACCGCCCGCCCTCCTCCACCCCGACGGCTCCGTGACGTTCCTCGACCAGGCCACCGACCCGCCACTCGGCGCCCGCCTCGAACGTGTCTCCCGTCCGCAGGCCAGCACGTCCTTCGTCGAAGGCGCCACCCTGGTCCTGTACACCGACGGGCTGATCGAACGCCGTCACGAGGACATCGACACCGGCCTGGCCCGCCTCGCCCACGCCCTCACCCACCACCAGCACACCGACCCCGAGTCCCTGGCCGACGCCCTCCTCGCCGACCTCCTCCCACCCACCGCCAACACCGACGACACCGCCCTGATCGTCCTGCGCCTGTAACCCGCTACGCCTCACAGCATGAGCCGGCACAGGGGCAGCCATGGGCGGTATCCCAGGTCACAGCCACCGCATTCTCGGGTGTGAAGTCCGGAAGGAGCCCAGCGGTTGGGACCAGTCAGCCGGGGGGCCAGGAAGCACAGAGGGGCGCCCTCGTGCACGGATCTGCCCCTGAACGCGCGCCGCGCTCACTCTATGTAGCGAACTGCCTGTCCGCCGTATGGCCCCCTGGTGCCGCGCGCGTTGCACTGGGGCGTGAACGGAGCGGTGCTGTGCTGACCGTGAAGCGCCGGGGTGCGCCCATCCCGTCCCGCGGTGCCGGCAAGTGGCCGCGGTGAACGGCTGCGGAAGGGAAGGTGCGATGGCGCTGATGTGGATGCGGTCAAATGCCTCCGAGTGGCTCGCCGCTGCTTCGGAGGATCCCCGGGCCCGCAAGCGTGAGTGGCGGCTCGGCATCAGGGGCGTCACGCTGCTTCCCGCAGGTCGTCTGTGGGATGTCGTGATCGTTCCGCAGGAGCTGGGGCTGCGTGTCGCCGGCATCCTGGATGACCTGCCGCTGCTGAGGCCCGGGCCCGTCTTGTGGGATGCCCGGCGGTATCAGGTGGGCTTCTTCGTGCCCCCGGGCACGGCATCCCGGTGCGTCTGCACCGGTCTGCGCTGCGCGGGCGAGGACGCGTGGATCACAGCTCCGGCGCCGCAGCGTCGCCGGGGCTCGCTGCGCTGGCTGATCTCCCCGGACGGTACCGGTACCTTGAACCAGCCCGAGGTCCTGGAGCTGACGCTGAAGCGCGCTGCGGGGAAGTCGGTGCTTGGGCTGAGCGGGTGATGGCGGCGGTACTGCTGTTGCCGTAATCCTTGATCACACGTTGACACGGCATGGATCCTCGCGGTGACAACGCTGTGCCGACACCGGCCCTGCTCCGGGCCCCCTGGCTCCCGCCCGAGCGCGATGCCCCGGATGCCGCCGTCACGCGCGACGGCGGATGGAGCAGGACCGTGATGGTCATCTGCTCGACGGCAACGGTTGCCGCCGTGGTGGTGCTGGCCATCGCCGGCCGACTCGGCTGACAGAGCCGACACCGCCGCCTTCGCGAGCCGCGTGCCTGATCCCTCCCGCCTGCCGGATCGGCGACTCCCGCACGGGCAAGTCCCCCTCACCTCAGCCACATTGCGATCGGCGCATCTCCAACCGACCGTCACGGGGTCAGCCATAGAGTGATGCACCATGCGAAGCCTGGCGCATCTACCGAAGGCCCATCTCCATCTCCATCTCGAAGGCGCGATGCGCCCCGCCACGCTCGCGGAACTGGCGGGCGAGCGGGGCGAACAACCGCCGGACTCGAGCGGCTTCACGACGTTCGAGGACTTCATGCCCCTGTATCGCGTCGCTGCACGGCTGGTGCGCGACGGCCCGCGGGAGAACCTTCTGCGGCTGGTGCGCGAAGTGGTCGAGGACGCCTCCGCGGACGGAGCGGTGTGGATCGAGCCGCACGTGAACCCCCTGACCTACGAGGCCGATCCCGACGCCGCGCTCGACCTGCTGGACGCGGTGATCGACGAGGGCCGCCGTACCGGTGCCCGGCTGGGCGTCGGCTTCGGCGTCCTGGTGTTCGCCCGCCGTAACGCGGACCCTTCGGAGGCCGTCGAGGCCGCCCATCTCGCGGCCCGGCGGGCAGGCAACGGGGTGGTCTCCTTCGGCCTGGCCGGGGACGAGGCCCGATATGCCCCCGAGCCGTTCGCCGAGGCATTCGCCATCGCCCGTGATGCCGGGCTGATTTCCGCCCCGCACGCAGGGGAACTCGCCGGTCCGGCCGGCGTGCGCGCCGCGCTCGACGTGCTCGGCGCGCGACGGATCGCCCACGGCGTACGGGCGGTCGAGGATCCGGCTCTCGTCGCCCGCCTGGCCGCGCAAGGCGTGGTCCTCGACGTCTGCCCCACCTCCAACGTCGCCCTCGGCGTCGTTGGATCCCTGTCCGTCCATCCCCTCCCGCTTCTGCTGCGAGCCGGCGTCCGGTGCACCCTCAACGCCGACGACCCCCTCCTGTTCGGCCCCGGCCTGCTGGAGGAGTACGAAACAGCCCGTACGGCCTTCGCCCTCACCGACTCCGAAATCGCCGCGATAGCCCGCACCTCGGTCGAATCCTCTGGCGCCCCGCGCGCAACGGTGAAGGATGCGGTCACGCTCATCGGCGACTGGCTGGACACCGCTGACCCAGCAACGACACCCCCGACCACGTCGAACCGACCGGCCCCCACCCCCAACCGACGGGCCCCCGCCCTCAACTGACCACCCTCAGCCACACTGACCACTCTCACCCCACGCGAACTCGACGTCGCGCGCCTGCTCGCCCAAGGCCTGTGCAACACGGAACTCGTCGCGGAGCGGACGGCGCCGAGCGGACGTAGCAGAGCGGAGTGGCGCCTTCTCTAACGGGCACTCGTATCTCACCAACGGACTGAGGGGTGGCATACCGCTCATGGAGATCTCAGGCGTCATCAGCGCGATCGTCATCGGCATCGTGATCGGTGTCCTCGGCCGGCTCGTCGTCCCCGGCCGCCAACGCATCGGCATCCTGTGGACGATCGGGATCGGTATCGTCGCCGCCTTCATCGGAACCGGCATCGCCGCCGGCCTCGACGTCGCCGACACAGAGGGCGTCGACTGGGTCGAGTGGATCATCCAGATAGCCCTCGCGGCCTTCGGCGTCGCCGCGGTCAACAAGGTGAAGCTGCGCCGCTGACCTTGCTGAAGGCGCTGGTCACAGAGCTGGTGAACGCGTTGCGGCGGCAACGGGCTCCAGCCGGCGCACCCGGAACCGGTCGCGTCGCAGCAAAGGCCGTTCGACGAGGGCGTACGAGGCGAGGGCCGCCGCGACCGTCGCCACGACGCCGGCGGGGAGCAGCATGCCGCCGTCCACGCCGAGGTCGGAGAGCAGCCGTATGACGGGGTAGTGCCACAGGTACATCCCGTAGCTGAGGTTGCGTCCGACCCATGCCAGCGCGGACACCGACAGCAGACGGGACGGCCACGACCGCGGGCACAAATCCAGCGCCGCCACCACCGTGGCCGACAGAACGGCGGCGGCCAGGAAACCGACCGTGTACCACACGGGGATCCACCCGCTCGCTTCGGTGATCGGGATCTGCCAGGCGATCAGCCCCAGCAGCGCGAGCGCGGGCCAGCACAGCCGTCCCGCCCATCGGCGCAGCAGCGCCAGCCGGGGGTCGTCGGCGCGCAGTCGGGCCAGGACGACGGCCAGCAGAGCCCCGACGAGGAGTTGATCGGCGCGGGTGTCGGGGCCGTTGTAGATGCGGTGCGCCGCCGTGGGGTCCCAGAGCACCATCCGCCAGAGCACCGGCAGGACACACAGCGCGGCGATCCAGCCCAGTACCGTCCGCGCGGTCGCGTGCCGTAGCAGTACGAGCAGCAGGAGCGGCCAGGCCAGATAGAACTGCTCCTCCACGCCCAGAGACCAGGTGTGGCTCAGTGGCGCGGTGAGATCCGAGTACGGCCCGGACTCCCCAGCCCGTACCAGGTTGACCACCGAGGCCGCGGCCAGCGCCGCCGCCGCCCACGCCCCCTCGAACAGTGACAGCGGGAGCGCCACGGACAGCAAGGCGGTGACCGCGCACATCACCAGCATGGCCGGTACCAGCCGCAACCACCGCCGCCGGTAGAACGACCGCAGGCCGATACGACCGGTACGGGCGTACTCGGCGACCAGCAGCCGGGTGATGACGAAGCCGCTGAGCGTGAAGAAGACGTCCACGGCCACCGAGCCTCCGGGCACCAGGTCCGGCTCCAGGTGGTACACGATCACCAACGCCACGGCGACCGTCCGCAATCCGTCCAGCCCCGCCACCCGCCCACCACGCAGCGCCGACGAGAAGCCCCGCCCGCCGCCTCTGCGGCGTTCCGCCGAGGAGGGGACGAGCGGCGGCGCCGCTCGCACGCCCAGGCTCTGCTGCTCCGTGGCCTCGTAGACCGTGCTCGTGTGGGGGGTACTCATAACGGCGGCGTCTTCCCAGCGCCCCAGAGATCACACAAATTCTCATGTTCCCCACAGATTCAGCGCCACTTTCCGGCCGCCGAAGAATGGCAGGAGCAAAGTCCTGCGGGTAGGCGTGCCAGGTCCGCCAGTGCACCGAACGCACCGGCCCGCCAAAGGAGCCAGCCGCACAAGGCTTCAACACGACGACCGAGAGCCATACTTGCCCATGCGGGGGATCATCCCGTGGTGGTTTTCCAGCGGAGAGGCGGTTATCCGGTGAGCAGCGGCAGCCAGGGAGTGGGGAAGGCCGAGGTGCGGCTCAAGTGGGACCCGAGTCCCTGGAATGAGCCACCTCATCATCTCGACATCATCGCCGCGACCTACTCGGCGGACGCCCCCTATGGACGGCCGGTGTACGTCGTCCACTTCGACAGCCGCTCACCGGACGGCACCATCAACATGAGCCGGCACAGCCAGACCGGTCAGGGTTTCGGCTATGTCGAAGTGATGACTCTGGAGCTCGAGCGCCTCGCGACCTCCTTCGCACGGGTGGTCGTGGGCGTGGCGATCCACCAGAACAGCGGTCCCAAGACCTTCGGTGACCTGTCGAACGCCGGAGTGCTTGTGGTCGAGGGGTACAAAGAGCTGCTGAAGGACGACTTCACGCAGGTCGCCGGATGCACCGCCACGACCGTCGCGGAGTTCACCCGGGATTCCTCCGCGGCGTGGGAGTTTCACGAAATGATCCGAGGGTTCGACAGCGACCCCGTGGTCTTCACCGCCGAGATGGGCGCCACCCCGAAGCCCTGACCAGTCAGCGGCACACAGACGTACGGCCGATCCCCGTGGTGCAGTTGTGGTGCGGTGTGATCAGTCAGGTCACATGGAGTCCGGAGCCCACTCCGGCAACGCCTCGGTCCGTCCCGCCCACTCGGCCGGAGGCGTCCCCGCCTTCCCGGAGGCGATCACCCCGCCCACGATGGCGCAGGTCGTGTCCACGTCGCCGCCGACCTGTGCGGTCGTCCAGAACGCCTGCTCGTAGTCCCCCAGAGCTCTGGCGGCCGACCAGAGCGCGAAGGGCACGGTGTCGTGGGCCGTCGTACGCCGGCCGCAGCCCAGCACGGCTGCGACGGTGCCGGCATCGGCGTAGTCGAGCATGTCCCGGGCTCGCCGCAGTCCCGCGCCGACGGCGCTCTTCGGGACGAGTGCGATGACGCCGTCGAGGAGCGCCTCCGGACTTGGCGGTCCACCGGGCGCCGCGGCCAGCGAGGCGGCCGCGGCGACGGCCATGGCGCCGACCACCGCCTCACGGTGCTGGTGCGTCGGGTAGGCCGAGATCTCCGCCTGGTGGGTCGCCTGCTCCGGGTCGTCCGCGTACCAGGCGCCGAGCGGTGCGATCCGCATCGCGGCGCCGTTGCCCCACGACCCCTGGCCGTTGAAGAGCGCGGCGGCGAGCTCGCGCCAGTCTCCGCCTTCCCGGATCAGCCGCAGCAGACGGTTGACGGCGGGGCCGTAGCCCCGGTCGAAGTCGTGGTGCTCGGCGAAGGAGCGGGCCAGCGCGTCCTGGTCGACGCGGTGGTGGGCGACCAGGACGGCGACCACGGAACAGGCCATCTCCGTGTCGTCCGTCCACTGCCAAGGGCCGGGCGGCAGCTCGCGGCTCTTCAACAGCGGGTAGTTCACCGGCACGAAGAACTGCGAGCCCAGCGCGTCCCCCACCGCCAGTCCGCGCAGGCTGGCCAGGGCACGCTCCAGGCGCAGGCCGGGAGAGGAGTCAGCGGTCATCGCCATGCCACCCTATCCAGTGATCCCGTACGGATCCGGATCCCGCCAGCGGTCGAAGGGCCGGTCCATCACGTACTTGCCGTCGTCCCCGAGAACGAGCATCCGCATCTCCGCGTTCCCCGGGTTCGACAGCGACTCGAACTCCGCGACCGTCCAGTGGAACCAGCGCATGCAGAACAGGCGCATGGCCAGGCCATGGGTCACCAGCAGCACGTTCGGCGGGTGGTCGGGTGCCTCGAAGCTGCGGTACAGGCTCTCCAGGAAGCCGCCGACCCTGTCGTACACGTCGGCACCGGACTCGCCCTGGGCGAAGCGGTAGAAGAAGTGACCGTACGCGTCCCGGTAGGCCTTCTGGAGGCGAACGTCGTCACAGTCCTGCCAGTTTCCCCAGTCCTGCTCGCGCAGCCGGGGCTCCTCGCGCACCCGTATGAGCTCCGGGTCCAGATGGAAGGCGCGCAGCGTCTCGTGTGTGCGGCGGTACGGGGAGACGTACACGCTGACCCGCTCGCGGCCGAACACCTCGCGCAGCCGTTTGCCCGTCTCCTCGGCCTGCCGCCAACCGCGCTCGGTCAAGGCCAGTGAGTGGTCGGGTTCGCGCTCGTACACGGTGTCATCAACATTGCCCGTTGACTCGCCGTGTCGGACAAGGACGATGCGCCGTGGTCGTGCCATGCCAAGACCCTAGATCGAGTGAGGCCCCATCGAGCAGTCGTACGGGCTGTATACAGCGTAGGTCACACACTTCCCGCGCGATGGACCACACCAGGGCGCGCGATCAACGGTCCGGATCGGGAACCGTCGTGCACGGATCAAGGTCCGGATTTCAAACCGTCCAGGACGGTTCCAGCTCCACGATGTCGCCGGTGAGGGACGCGACGTCCGCTTCCGTCTGGGCTCGCAGGGCGAGCCGCTCCACGCGTTCGGCGCGGTACTTGCCGTGTTCGGCGGCCGACCGCCACATGGAAAGCACGAGGAACTCGTTTCCCGGCGCCTCGCCGAACAGCCCGCGGATCATGCCGGGTGAGCCGGCCATCGCGGGATTCCAGACCTTCTCCTGCATCAGCATGTAATGCTCGGCCCGCTCCTCATGGACACGGCAGTGAGCGACCCGCACCAGGTCGGCGTCCGTGAACCGCGGTTCGAAGCCGGTCTTCACATCGAAGCGGTAGTCGAACAGCTTGACCTGGATGTCCTTGAAGGTGCCGGACTGGGCCGCCGCCAGCCGGTCGTGGGAGCGGGCCATGAAGGAGTCGTAGAAGGCACGGCTCTCCCAGAAGGCGAAGATGTGCGCCACACCTTGCCGCCCCCGGCTCCAGCCCCCGCCCTGTCCCCGAAACCCCGGCTCCCCCAGAAGCCCCGCCCACTTTCGCTGCCCCCGCTCGAACCCGCGGCGGTCCACCACGGTGCAGCGAATCCACTTGACCAGCACCGCGCCATCGTAAGGCCACGGGGCGTGGCGCAGGTCACGCTCGCACGGAGAGCCCGCCCGCAAGCTCGCCCGGGCGCGTGGGAGGATGGGCAATCTGCCGTGCCTGCCCGGCAGTTCGGGTCGGCGACACAGGGGGAAGGGGAAGTCTGGTGAACGGCCTCAGCAAGGGGATCCGCAAGGTCGAGATCGCCCTCAAGTGGGACCCGAGTCCGGCGGGGCAGCCACCCACGGATCTGGACATAGTGGCCGCGACCTACCTGGCGAGCGATCCGTATGGGGATCCCGCCTATGTGGTGCACTTCGACAGCCGCTCCCCCGACGGCACCATCTACCTCAACCGCGACAGCAAGGACGGCTTGGGCTTCGGCTGGGACGAGGTCCTGACGGTGGAGCTCGACCGGCTCGATGTCCGCTACGCGCGCGTGGTGGTCGGTGTCGTCATCCAGCAGCGCCCCGGACACCGCACCTTCGTCAGTGTGCTCAACCCGGCCCTGCGCATCCGAGAGGGCTACACCGACCTCGCCGAGGACAATTTCGGCGGCGTGCTCGGAGCGACGGCGGCGACGGTCGCGGAGTTCGTCCGGGAGGGGTCCGGCACCTGGGACTTCCACCCCGGCATCCACGGCTTCGAGGACGACCCCACGTCCTTCACGGCGATCATGGGCCGCACGCGCCCGGCCTGAGTGCGTTCAACCGGGCCTGAGTGCGTTCAATACGGCGAGTTCAAAACGGTGAGTTCAATACGGCGATGAGGGGCGTCGGCGCGTGGCCGACGCCCCTCCTCTTCGGGGACTGATTCAGGGACTGTCTGTCGAGCGGTGACGCCCCCGACCCGGTGTCAGCTGCAGCCGCTGGTCGAGCCGCAACCTTCGCAGATGTAGCAGGAGCCGGCCCGCTGCATCTTCGTACCGCAGGAGAAGCAGAGCGGGGCGTCGGCCTGGATGCCCAGCTGCATCTCCACCAGCTCGGCGCTGGTGTGGGCCTCCTGCGGCGCGGACTTGGCCGCCTCCACCTCGGCCTTCGGCGTGACGACGGCCTTCAGCTCCTGGGCGCGCGGCGCCGACTGGGCCAGACCCTCGACGTCGACCTCGTCGTCCGAGGGCTCGTACGAACCCGTCTCCAGGTGCCGCTGGCGCTCTTCGGCGGAGTGGATGCCGAGGGCGGAACGGGTCTCGAAGGGCAGGAAGTCGAGCGCCAGGCGGCGGAAGATGTAGTCGACGATCGACTGCGCCATCCGCAGGTCCGGGTCGTCCGTCATACCGGCCGGCTCGAAGCGCATGTTCGTGAACTTCGAGACGTACGTCTCCAGCGGCACGCCGTACTGCAGGCCCACGGAGACCGCGATGGAGAAGGCGTCCATCATGCCCGCGAGGGTCGAGCCCTGCTTGGACATCTTCAGGAAGACCTCGCCCAGCCCGTCGTCCGGGTAGGAGTTGGCGGTCATGTAGCCCTCGGCGCCGCCCACGGTGAAGGACGTCGTGATGCCGGGACGGCCCTTGGGGAGGCGCTTGCGGACCGGGCGGTACTCGACGACCTTCTCGACCTTGGTCTCCGCGACGGGCTCCTCGGCCTTCTCCTTCTCCTTGGTCTTGGCGGAGAGGGGCTGGCCGACCTTGCAGTTGTCGCGGTAGATCGCGAGCGCCTTGACGCCCATCTTCCACGCCTCGAAGTAGACCTCTTCGACGTCCTCGACGGTCGCCGACTCCGGCAGGTTGACCGTCTTGGAGAGCGCGCCGGAGATCCACGGCTGGATCGCGGCCATCATGCGGACGTGTCCCATCGCGGAGATGGAGCGCTCGCCCATGGCGCAGTCGAACACCTCGTAGTGCTCGGGCTTGAGGCCCGGAGCGTCGATCACATTGCCGTGGTCGGCGATGTGGGCGACGATCGCCTCGATCTGCTCCTCCTGGTAACCCAGGCGACGCAGGGCCTGCGGGACGGTGCCGTTGACGATCTGCATCGAGCCGCCGCCGACCAGCTTCTTGAACTTGACCAGGGCGAGGTCGGGCTCGAGGCCGGTGGTGTCGCAGGACATCGCGAGACCGATGGTGCCGGTCGGGGCGATGACGGACGCCTGGGAGTTACGGAAACCGTTCTTCTCGCCGAGGCGCAGCACGTCCTGCCAGGCCTCCGTGGCGGCGGCCCAGACCGGCGTGTCCAGATCGTCCACGCGGACGGCCTTGCCGTTGGCGTCGGAGTGCTGCTTCATGACGCGCAGGTGCGGCTGGGCGTTGCGGGCGTAACCGTCGTACGGGCCGACCACCGCGGCGAGTTCGGCGGAGCGCCGGTACGACGTGCCGGTCATCAGGGAGGTGATGGCGCCGGCGAGGCCGCGGCCGCCGTCGGAGTCGTACGCGTGGCCGGTCGCCATCAGCAGGGCGCCGAGGTTGGCGTAGCCGATGCCGAGCTGGCGGAACGCGCGCGTGTTCTCGCCGATCTTCTGGGTCGGGAAGTCCGCGAAGCAGATGGAGATGTCCATCGCGGTGATGACGAGCTCGACGACCTTCGCGAAGCGCTCGACCTCGAAGGACTGGTTGCCCAGGCCGTCGTCCTTCAGGAACTTCATCAGGTTCAGCGAGGCGAGGTTGCAGGACGTGTTGTCCAGGTGCATGTACTCGCTGCAGGGGTTCGAGCCGTTGATACGGCCGGACTCCGGGCAGGTGTGCCAGTGGTTGATGGTGTCGTCGTACTGGATGCCGGGGTCGGCGCAGGCCCAGGCTGCCTCGGCCATCTTGCGGAAGAGGGTCTTGGCGTCCACCTCTTCGATGACCTCGCCGGTCATCCGCGCGCGGAGGCCGAACTTGCCGCCCTTCTCGACCGCCTTCATGAACTCGTCGTTCACACGGACCGAGTTGTTGGCGTTCTGGTACTGGACGGACGCGATGTCGTCGCCGCCCAGGTCCATGTCGAAGCCCGCGTCGCGCAGCGCGCGGATCTTCTCCTCTTCCTTCACCTTGGTCTCGATGAAGTCCTCGATGTCGGGGTGGTCGACGTCGAGGATGACCATCTTGGCGGCGCGGCGGGTGGCGCCACCGGACTTGATCGTTCCTGCGGAGGCGTCGGCACCGCGCATGAAGGAGACCGGGCCGGAGGCGTTGCCACCGGAGGAGAGGAGTTCCTTGGAGGAACGGATGCGGGAGAGGTTCAGGCCGGCGCCTGAGCCGCCCTTGAAGATCATGCCCTCTTCCTTGTACCAGTCGAGGATCGACTCCATGGAGTCGTCGACGGACAGGATGAAGCAGGCCGAGACCTGCTGCGGCTGGGCCGTACCGACGTTGAACCAGACGGGGCTGTTGAAGCTGAAGATCTGGTGCAGGAGGGCGTACGCCAGCTCATGCTCGAAGATCTCGGCGTCCGCGGGCGAAGCGAAGTACTTGTGGTCCTCGCCGGCCTTCCGGTACGTCTTCACGATGCGGTCGATCAGCTGCTTGAGGCTGGTCTCGCGCTGCGGGGTGCCGACGGCACCGCGGAAGTACTTGCTGGTGACGATGTTGACCGCGTTCACCGACCAGAAGTCGGGGAACTCGACGCCACGCTGCTCGAAATTGACCGAGCCGTCGCGCCAGTTGGTCATGACGACGTCACGGCGCTCCCAGGCCACCTCGTCGTACGGGTGCACACCGGGGGTGGTGTGGATCCGCTCGATACGCAGACCCTTGGCCGCCTTGGTGCCCTTGGCGCGGGAACTCCGTGCCGGACCGCTCGCCGTCTCTGTCATGCCGCCTCCCTGTACGGGCTAAAACGCCCTGAAGTGCCCCGATGTTCCGTGGCACGGTGTTCTGTCTGGTGTTGCGGGCACCCTCGCTCCTGCCCGCAACAGGTCTTCTCCTCGCCGCCACCCGGCCGGATCCGGAGCCCGGGGCCCCGGTCCCGCCCGCCGGTCAGTCGGCGGTGCGTGCGGGCTCAGGGACCTGAGCAGTCCCTCCGGACCCGCCGTCGTCTTCCTGGCTCCCCGCGACAGCGCCGTCGCGGTCCTCGTCGTCCGCGGCGGGGGGTCCCGTCTCCCTGAGTTCCGCGATGGCGGCCTCGAAGTCCTCGGGCGAGTCGAACGCCCGGTAGACGGAGGCGAATCGCAGATAGGCGACGAGATCGAGCTCCTGCAACGGGCCGAGTATGGCCAGCCCCACGTCGTGGGTGGTCAGCTCGGCGCTTCCGGTGGCCCGCACCGCCTCCTCGACCCGTTGGCCGAGCTGGGCGAGCGCGTCCTCGGTGACAGGCCGCCCCTGGCATGCCTTGCGCACGCCGTTGATGACCTTGGTACGGCTGAACGGCTCGGTGACTCCGGACCGCTTGACCACCATGAGCGAGCACGTCTCCACGGTCGTGAAACGACGGGAGCAGTCAGGGCACTGGCGGCGCCTGCGGATCGACGTGCCGTCGTCGGTCGTACGACTGTCGACGACGCGGCTGTCGGGGTGCCTGCAGAAGGGGCAGTGCATGAACTCCCAACCCTCCTCACAGCAGACTCAATAGCCTCACAGACCTCTTGGGCCCCATGAAGCAGCCCCAAGCATAGGCGATCGCCGAGGGCCCGAAGACCCGGGGGACCACAACTTCTGGGCTACTGCTGCAATCCAACCACTAGATGTGGGGATTGGCTCATACATACACACCTTGCGCGCGCGTCGCGCCTGCATTGGCATGTGCCGCACGACAGGTGTCGCCACCGCCACATGGAAGTGCACAGCTGTATCGCCACGGCACATGCGGAGATACCGTGAGCGCCACAGGGAGGGCGCGTGGGGTTCCCGCACAGATGGGGGCCGGTTCCCGGTTGACGGGATGGCGAATGGCAAACTGGGGCGGCAACCCACGAGGTCGCCACCCCGGCGGTGAAGAGTACAACGATGGGCCCCTTTGTCCGCCAGGTATCGCGTCAGCCATACACCCAGACACATGATCAAGTCAGGCGATTCGCGTTTTTTCACTCGAACGTGTGTTTGGCGCAACCTTTCGAAAGCAACTACCGTTGTCCAGCAGGGAGACCATCGAGAGGGGCCGACGTGACCACCACCGCAGACAGTGCCACCATCACTGCCCAGGACCGCTCCCAGGGCCGATTCGAGCCGGTGCATGCGATGAACGAAGCCACCAACCCCGAGGGACACAAGCGTTCCCTGCCGGGCCGACCTCCAGGCATTCGCGCGGACAGCTCCGGGCTCACCGACAGGCAGCGCCGGGTGATCGAGGTGATCAGGGACTCCGTGCAGCGGCGTGGCTACCCGCCGTCGATGCGGGAGATCGGCCAGGCGGTCGGCCTTTCCAGCACCTCATCGGTCGCACACCAACTGATGGCACTGGAGCGCAAGGGCTTCCTGCGCCGCGACCCGCATCGCCCGCGCGCCTACGAGGTCCGCGGTTCCGACCAGGCCGCCTCGGCGCAGCCCACGGACACCGCGGGCAAGCCCGCCGCGTCGTACGTCCCGCTGGTCGGCCGCATCGCCGCCGGTGGCCCGATCCTCGCGGAGGAGTCCGTCGAGGACGTCTTCCCGCTCCCCCGCCAGCTGGTGGGTGACGGTGAGCTGTTCGTCCTCAAGGTCGTGGGTGACTCCATGATCGAGGCCGCGATCTGCGACGGCGACTGGGTCACCGTCCGCCGCCAGCCGGTCGCCGAGAACGGCGACATCGTCGCCGCGATGCTCGACGGCGAGGCCACCGTCAAGCGCTTCAAGCGCGAGGACGGCCACGTCTGGCTGCTCCCGCACAACGCGGCGTACGAGCCGATCCCCGGCGACGACGCGACCATCCTCGGCAAGGTGGTGGCGGTGCTGCGGCGCGTGTGACGGCTGCGGCGGGCGGGCCGGACGGCCCCGTCCCCTGACCGGGCCCCGGAACCCCTGCGCCGGTTCCGGGGTCCTGTGCTGTACGGGACACCATCAGGCGTCCCTGAAGCGAACGTTGCCCTGACCGGTGCCGGTCAGGGCAACGCGCTTTTTCACGCCTCTGTCTGCTCTGACTGCTTCGCCGCCGCATCGATCGCGGCCAGCGACTTCCGAACCTGGTCACGGTCCGTGGTGTACCAGAAGTCGGGCAGTGACGCCTTCAGATAGCTTCCGTATCGGGCCGTGGCGAGTCGCTGGTCCAGTACGGCGACCACACCACGGTCTCCCGAAGCCCGTACGAGGCGGCCGGCGCCCTGGGCCATGAGCAGGGCCGCGTGTGTGGCGGCCACCGCCATGAAGCCGTTGCCGCCGGCATCTTCCACCGCCTTCTGGCGGGCGCTCATCAGCGGGTCGTCCGGCCGCGGGAACGGGATCTTGTCCATGACGACCAGCTGACAGCTCGGGCCGGGGACGTCGACGCCCTGCCAGAGCGACAGCGTGCCGAAGAGGCACGTCCCGGGGTCGGCCGCGAAGTTCTTGATCAGTTCGCCGAGGGTCTCCTCGCCCTGGAGCAGGATCGGGAACTCGGGGATCCGGGAGCGCAGCTCCTCCGCGGCCAGCTGAGCGGCCCGCATCGAGGAGAACAGGCCCAGGGTGCGGCCGCCGGCCGCCTGGATCAGCTCGGTGAGTTCGTCCAGCATGTCGGCCCGGTCGCCGTCCCGCGCGGGTCGCGACAGGTGCTTGGCGACGTACAGGATGCCCTGCTTGCGGTAGTCGAAGGGCGAGCCGACGTCGATGCCCTTCCACTGAGGAACGTCGTCGCCCTCCGTGCCTTCGGGGGCGAGGCCCAGTGAGGCACCGACGCCGTTGAAGTCGCCGCCGAGTTTCAGCGTCGCGGACGTCAGGACCACCGAGCGGTCCGCGAAGAGCTTCTCCCTCAGCAGGCCCGAGACGGACATGGGCGCGACACGCAGGGAGGCGCCGAAACGGTCGTGCCGCTCGTACCAGACGACGTCCCACTCGGAGCCGTTCGTGATCCGCTCCGCCACGTCGTGCACGCTTTCCACGGAGGCCAGCGCCTGCTTGCGGACCGCGTCCTCGTCCTGGACGGACTTGTCGCGGGTCGCGCCGATGGCGGAGATGACCGTACGGCAGGCGTCGCGCAGGGCCATGAGCGCGTAGCCGAGGTCCTCCGGGATCTCCTCGAGACGGCCGGGCAGGGCCAGTTCCATCAGCCGCTCGAAGCCCTCGGCGGCGGTCTGGAGCTGGTCGGCGGCCTTCTCGTTGACGAGCTTGGCGGCGCGGCGCACCGCGCGATTGACCTGGCCCGGGGTGAGCTCGCCCGTGGCGACTCCGGTCACGCGGGAGACCAGCTCGTGCGCCTCGTCGACGATCAGCACCTCGTGCTGCGGGAGGACGGGGGCTCCCTCGATGGCGTCGATGGCGAGCAGTGCGTGGTTGGTGACCACGACCTCGGAGAGCTTGGCGCGCTCGCGGGACATCTCGGCGAAGCACTCGGCGCCATAAGCGCACTTCGAGGCGCCCAGGCACTCCCGCGACGAGACCGACACCTGGGCCCAGGCGCGGTCGGACACGCCCGGCGTGAGATTGTCGCGGTCGCCGGTCTCGGTCTCGTCCGCCCAGTCGCGCAACCGCAGCAGGTCCTGGCCCAGTTTGCTGGTGGGGGCGGCCGCCTCGAACTGGTCGAAGAGCCCCTCTTCCTCGTCCTGCGGGACGCCCTCATTGAGGCGGTGCAGGCACAGGTAGTTCGACCTGCCCTTGAGCATCGCGAACTCCGGGCGGCGGCGCAGCAGCGGATGCAGCGCGTCGACCGTGCGCGGCAGGTCCCGCTCCACGAGCTGGCGCTGGAGGGCGAGCGTGGCGGTCGCCACGACGACGCGCTCCCCGTGCGCGAGCGCGGGCACCAGGTAGCCGAGCGACTTTCCGGTGCCGGTGCCGGCCTGGACCAGCAGGTGGGAGCCGTCGTCGATCGCGTCCGCGACGGCTTGGGCCATGGTCACCTGGCCAGGGCGCTCCGTGCCGCCGACGGCAGTGACGGCAGCATGCAGGAGTTCGGGGAGTGAGGGCTTCGTCATAGCGCGACCACCCTACGACCCGGCACTGACAAACGGGCGATCAAGGCGGGGGCGAGGGGCTGGATCAAGACCGGGTGCTCCTCGGGTGAGGGTCGGACGGGTTCGGTCGAGGGCTGGATGGGCGCGTTCGGGTTCGAGGCGGCTCGGTTGCGGGCCGGAATCGCTTCGGCTCCGGCCGATGCCGGCTCGGTCGTGTCTGGCGCCGGCTCGGTTTCGGCAGTGGTCGGGCTCGGTCACGGCCGGGCCGACTCGGCTTGAAAAAACTTTTGGGGCGAGCGGGAACCGGATCGGCTCGAGCGGTGTACCAAAAGTGATGACGCCGCGACGTGGCGTCACAACAGAGGGCGCAGGGGCCGGTCCCGAACCATGAGGGCGGCCCGCTTGGCGGGCAGGTCGATCTCGGCGGAGAAGCGGAATCCGGCGCTCAGGAAGGCGGCGATGGAGGGGATGTTGCGAAGGTCGGGTTCCGCGACGACGCGGGCACAGGAAGACCGCTTGTCGAGCACGAGATCGGCGACGGCTCTCAGCAAAGCGCTGCCGAGCCCTCGCCCGCGGTCGGCGAGATCTCCGATGAGGAGATGGATACCGGTGTCGTGCGGTCGAGCGGGGTAACGGCGGGCCAGCGGATCGAGGTCCGCCCGGTAGATCTCCCAATAGCTCATGGGCGTGCCCCCCAGCACCCCTAGGCACGGAACGCTGCGTCCGTCGTCGCTGAGTTGCGACCGCAGGTGGTCCTCCGTGACGGACCGGGGTCCGGCCAGGTCCCAGAAGGCTGCGACGGCGGGGTCGTTCATCCAACGATTGACGAGCGGTAGATCCCGCTCGCCGCGGACGGGGACGAGGTGGAACACGCCCACGGGGGTGGCGGTCGGCCCCCAGTCGGCGACGCGGTCGAGCAGGTCGTCGGCCGGGGAGGGGCCGAAGGCGTGCGCTGCCATGCCGCCGTCTCGGGCCCCTGCCGAGAGAGAGTCGATCCGCTCCTTCTCGATGAGCGCGAGGAGTTCGTCGGGGAGGCGGAGGTCCAGGGTGTTCTCGCTGTCCTGGTCCGAACCGAGGCGGGTGGCAGTGCGGCTCTGACCGGTGCCGGGGCTCGGGGCTGTACCGATGTCTGCGACGGGGGCGGTACCTGTGCTGGCACTCGCGTCGGCGGGAGGCACGGCGAGGCTCCTCTCCGGAGGTGGGGTGGGGCATGGTCCTCAGAGATGAAGGGGGTTGGCGATGGTGACGTAGACGGACTGGGTGTCCACGGGGCCCACGAGTTCGTCGAGGCCGTGCAGGCGGGTCAGCAGGTTGGCCTTGCACCGCAGGACGGGAGAGTCGAGCAGACGGGCGGGCAGCGTGGTGCGCAGCCTCGCGGGGCCGGAGGCCACGTCGTCGAGGAAGCGGCGGAAGGCGGCGAGCAACAGCCGTTCGTCGGCCAGGCCCTGGGAGCCGAAAGCGCCGATGAGGCCGAGAACGTTGTTGATGGCGAGGTAGTACGCGAAGCGCTCGTCGGTGACCTCGTCGCAGACGAAGGTGTCGCTGTGCTCGCCGATGCCTGGCAGCCGGGCGTCGAGTTCCGCGCGCCGGGACTCGCGGAAGTAGTAGCCCTGGTTGTCGCGGTAGCGGCCGCCGGCGGGCCAGCCGTCGCCATCCAGCCGGAGCAGGGTGTTCTGCTGGTGAGCCTCCAGGGCGATTCCCGCCTCCGCGTCCAGCCACAGCACCGGGCGGACGACCTGCTCGAGGTAGCGCAGGAGCCACTCCGCTGCCACGGCTCCTCGGGGACGGCCGGTCCGGGCGACGAGGTGTGTGACGAGCTCCGCCAGCCGGGACCGCATGGGCCGTCGGTCAGCGTCCCGACCGCCCGCGACGCCGCCTGGTCTGGCGAGTGGTCGGGGCGAGACGAGTCCGGCGATGCACGAGACGTCGTCCGAGGGGCTGAAGGGGTTGTGCCGGATCATCACGTCGAGTCCGGGCACCGGGCTGCCGTCCGGCCCGTCGACCGCGATCCAGGCAGGGTCGCGGACGATGTCGAACGCCGGGTGGGCCGCCTGCCATTGCTTGGCCAGGCCGCTGCGCAGCAGCCGGTGGACCTCGATGCCGCGGTGGAGTTCCTTGCGGAGGTTCTCACGACGGGAGTTGGTGATGCGCAGGCCCAGTGACAGCTTGAGCATGGCGGGAGCGCCGGATTGGTGGACGGTACGAACGGAGGAGGTGGGGTGCCACGGGGAACCGTGCGAGCCGAGGTCCTGGAGCAGTCCTGCGTCGAGCAGGGCCGCGGCTTCGGGGCGATGCCGGACCTCGCGCAGTTGCCACGGGTGCAGCGGCAGGGCCGTGTGGCCGTCGGGCAGCGGCAGTGCGGTGCCGGCGAGGCGTGCGGTGAGTTGGGCTGCGGAGACTGGGCGGCCGCGTTCGGTCCAGGCCGAGTCGGTGGCGAGTACGGAGGGGGCGACGGCCATCCAGTGCAGGGGGAAGGAGCCGCGCAACTCGGGCGAGTACGGCTGCGTTTCGGCCTCGGAGAGACCCTCACGGCTCTTCGGGGACGGGTGCAGAGGGTGCCCCAGGACGAGCGCCTGTTCGGCGGCGAGGAAGAGGTCGCGTGTGTCCGTAGGGCGTGCCCGACGGTCGCTGATGAAAGTGACGGTTCGCCGGACCGAGTCGGCCACGCGTGCGACGAGGTCGGCGCCGTCGGCGACCTGGGCGACTGCACTGGGTTGCTGGGCGGGGGTGTCGGTCGGGGGGACATGAGTCCCGGCCTCGGGCGCCGGGGCATCGCTGTCGATGGCGAAGGCGGTGCTGGAGAGGGCAGCAGTGCCAGTCCCAGAGGCGGCGCCGGCGGTCGATGAGGTCGCGGAGCCGGTGCCGAGCGTCTCCCTGGCGAGCAGGGCGGCGAGGGTGACGGCGTCGATCGGTGGGGCCTGCTCGGGGGTGTCGGCGAGGTACGGGAGGCCGAAGCGGTGCCAGCCCGTCGGGGACCAGTAGTGGACCGGGGCGAGCAGGGCCGTGCCGCTGGCGGGGAGGGGGATGCGGAGGACGTCGGTGTCGGGGGCTGGGAGGTTGGCTTCGCGTGCCCAGCAGCGCAGCAGGTTCTCCACGGCCGCGGCCCCGGCCGCCGTATGGGGGTCGGGATGCTCCAGGAGGCCGGCGGTGGCGCCGTGCGGCCGCTCGGCTTCGGGGGACCTTCGCTGCGCCGGGGTTTCCGTGCGCAGCGTGGGGGGTTCCCGGCGTCCTGTCTCGGTCTCGCCTCCCTGCGCGCGGTCGTTCTCCCGTTCCACGGGGGCCTGTCGGGCCGCGTGTGTCGTGGCTGGCGCGGGCGTTGGGAGCCGGGAGGTCTGCTCTCCGGAGGAAGCTCGGCCGTCCGGGCGGGCGCGGCCGTCGGGTGCGGGGGTGGTGTTCAAGGCGCTGTTCCTCGGAGGGGTTCTGGCTCGTGCGGCCGGAGCGGGCGGCGTCGTAGTGCAGCGAGTCGTGTGGGGGCTGGGTGTTCAGGAAGTCGAGCGGTTCGGCTGGAGGTGAGTCGTGTTCAAGGACAGGTCGGTCGGTGAAGGGCGGAGGGACGGCGTCGGTGTCGGCGTCGGCCTCGGCGGAGGAACGCGCGGGGGCGTGGCCGCTGGGCTACCCCGCCCGCTCGGCGCGGGCACCGTGCCTGCTGGTCCGGTGGCGCTGCTGGTGCGTCTGGTCGCCGCGTGCGTGGCGCTGGGCCACCGCCTTCACCGCGTCGGCCAGTCGGTCCAGCACTGCGGCAGCCTGCTCGTCGGTGATCGTCAGCGGCGGCAGCAGACGCACCACGCTCGCATGTCGGCCGCCGAGCTCGACGATCAGGCCGCGTCGCAGGCACTCCCGCTGGACGGCGGCCGCGAGTTCGGGGGCTGGAGGCCGAGGTCCGGGAGCGAGGCCCGGTCCCGCCGCGTGCCGCCCGACGCCTTCAGCTGGGCCGAGGCTCCACGAAGCTCCGGCGCCGACATCGACAGGCCCAGAGCCAAAGGCACCCGCCCCGCCCTCAACAGGCTCGGAACCCCCCTCAGGGTCCACGAACTCCACGCCGATCATCAGGCCCCGGCCTCGTACGTCTCCGATGACGGAGAACTCCCGGGCAAGTTCCCGCAGTTGGGTGAGCATGCGGGAGCCGAGAGTCGCCGCTCGTTCCGCGAGGCCGTTTTCGCGGACGTGGGCCAGGGTCGCGGTGCCCGCGGCCATGGCGAGCTGGTTGCCGCGGAACGTGCCTGTGTGGGTGCCGGGTTCCCCGATGTCGAGGTCGTCGCGGTAGACCACGACGGCCAGGGGCAGGCTGCCCCCGATGGCCTTGGACAGGACCATCACGTCGGGGGTGACTCCGCTGTGGTCCACCGCCCAGAAGGCACCCGTGCGTCCGACGCCCGTCTGGACCTCGTCGGCGATCAGCGGGATGGACCGGGCGGCCGTGATCTCGCGCATGCGCCGCATCCAGTCATCGGGGGCGGGGATCACTCCGCCCTCGCCCTGGACCGGTTCGAGGATCATCCCGGCGGGCGGAGAGAACCCCGACTCGGGGCCGTCGAGCACGGACTCGGTCCAGCCGGCGGCGAGTTCGGCACCGCGTGCGCCGCCGACACCGAACGGGCAGCGGTAGTCCTGCGGATAGGGCAGGCGCATGACCCGCATGTCGCAGGCGAGGCCCGACGCTTCGAGCGCTATGTCGGTCATCCCGTGGTGGGCGCCGGTGAAGGCGAGCATGCCGGTGTGCCCGGTCGCGGCGCGCACGAGCTTGAACGCGGCCTCCACCGCGTCCGTGCCCCCCGGTCCGCAGAACTGCACCCGCGCGCGGTCGGCCAGTCCGGGCGGCAGGGTCTGGAGCAGTTCGGTGATGAAGGCGTCCTTGACGGGGGTCGCCAGGTCGAGGACGTTCAGCGGTGCGCCCGAATCAAGGACCTTGCGGATCGCCTCCAGGACCACGGGGTGGTTGTGGCCGAGGGCCAGGGTCCCCGCGCCGGAGAGGCAGTCCAGGTAACGGCGGCCGTCCGCGCCCTCGATCGTCAGCCCTCGCGCCCGCACCGGCACGATCGGAAGGGCGCGCGCGTAGGTGCGTGCCGCCGACTCGCGCGCCGACTGACGCCGCAGGATCCCCTCGTGCACGAAGCGTGCCCCCGCGGAATCACGTCCGGCGGACACCTCCGCAGGACCGGACAGCTCGCGCGGCGGTGCGGTCGCGGCGGCCCGGTGCGTCCCCGCCTCCAGGGGCACCCCCGCCGGACGCGTCCCTGCGGCTTCGGATGCCCTGAGGGACTCGCGCACCACCGCCGACTCGGAGCTTCCCCCAGACCCAGTCTCGGTCACGTGTCTCGCCGTCCTCTCCCTGTCCAGGGGCAAGCAATCCCTCGCGCCCTCGCCCCCGACGCGCTCCCCAACCCGACATACGAACGCCAGCGAGCGATCACTCGAAAACTCGGGGGAATTGGGCGCCGGGGACCCGACCGACCACTACCGGCAGCAGGCCAAGTCCCCACCGCTGCGCGCACCACTCCCCCACCGCTATCAACCCCGGACCACTCACCGGGTTACGGGTTGCCTCAAGATCCTTGTCGTGACGGAACCGTTGCCGTTCCGTCGGTGGTCTCCCACAGCGAGCGCATAGTGTGTGATGCCGTTCCCACGCGCCGTGCAGTCGGCGCCAGTTCAGCCCGACCGCGCGTGGGGGCACGGCACAGCGCTCAGCTCGTTCACATCAGGGGGAGTCAGACCATGCGATCCATACGGCCGTCGTTCACCGCTCGTCGGGGGAGGAACGCGCGCCGCGGATCCTCCCCCGTGCTGGCCGCCGTCGCCCTTGCCTCGGCGCTCGCGCTCACCGCCACCGCCTGCGGCTCGGGCGGTGCCGAGGCCGGCGGCGAGGTCACCCCCTCCGCCGCGTCCGAGGGCGACGGCAAGATCACGATCCCGGACGACATCAAGGACAAGCTCAAAGAGCACGGGATCGACATCGACAAGTGGAAGAACGGCGCCTGGAAGAACTGGGACAAGGACGACTGGCTGCGCGAGGCCGACGAGTACATCAACCCCATCATCGAGGGCCTGTGGGACCCGGACCGGATGCGGGACGCCGAGGACCCGGACAACGCCGTCGACGACAGCGACCTCTCCGGTGACCAGGGGGTGACCGACCCGGAGCCGGCGCCGGTGGACGCGAAAGCCGTTGCGCCTACGTATCACGCCAACGCCCCTGAAGCAGGCAAGGTCTTCTTCGACTCCCCCGAGGGGACGATGGTCTGCTCGGCGACGGTCGTGCGGGACCCGGCCCATCCCGGCAAGTCCAACCTCGTGTGGACGGCGGGCCACTGTGTGCACGCCGGCAAGAACGGCGGTTGGTACCGCAACATCGCGTTCGTGCCGTCGTACAACAACGAGGGAATGACAGCGACGCAGTTGGCGGGCGCCGCCAAGGAAGAGGTCGCTCCGTACGGCGTCTGGTGGGGCGACTGGGCGCAGACTTCGGACCAGTGGATCGAGCAGGGCGGTGCGACGGGCGGTGACGGAGCATCGTACGACTTCGCCGTCATCCATGTGACACCGGAGGAGAGCAGCGGCGGCAAGTCGCTGGAGGAGATGGTCGGTTCGGCGCTGCCGGTGGACTTCAAGGCCCCGGCCGTGACGCAGGTGGAGAGCATCACGGCGACCGGCTACCCGGCCGCGGCGCCGTTCGACGGCCAGACGCTGTACCAGTGCCAGGACAAGCCGGGACGGCTGTCGCTCAGCGCCTCGGACCCGACGATGTACCGCGTCGGCTGCACGATGACCGGCGGTTCGTCCGGCGGCGGATGGGTGGCGACGGGCTCGGACGGCAAGCCGGCGCTGGTCTCCAACACCTCGATCGGCCCGGTGAGCACGGGCTGGCTGGCGGGTCCGCGACTGGGTGAGGCGGCCAAGGGCGTGTACGACTCGGTGAGCGAGAAGTTCGCCGGGCAGTAGCCGACGGCGCGGGGCCGGACGGTGGTGAGGGTGTCTCACAGGAACCTTCACCACGTCACCGTCGTTCGCCCTCAACTCCGCGGGCATAGTGGGTGATCGTCCGCAAGCATGACCAGCACATGACATTCAACGGGGGTTCCCGCACCATGCGTTCCACACGTACGCCCGCCGCGCCACGGCACGGGCGACGCACCCTCCTCGCCGCCACCGGGCTGCTCGCGGCCCTGGCGCTGACCGCGACCGCCTGCGGCGGCTCGAGCGAGGACACCGCCGGCGGCGAGCCCGGCGCCGCCGCCTCCCAGGCGATCGACCAGGGCAAGGTCCAGATCCCGGCCGGCATCGCCGACAAGCTCAAGGAACACGGCATCGATGTCGACCAGTGGACCGCCGGCGGCTGGAAGGACTGGGACAAGGACAAGTGGCTCAGTGAGGCCAAGGACTTCGTCAACCCGGTGATCGAGGGCCTGTGGAAGCCCGAACGGATGAAGTCCGCCAAGGAGGCCGACAAGACCCTCTCGACGAAGGACGCCGCCGCCGACCAGGGCGTCAGCGACCCGGAGCCGGCCCCGGTCGAGGCCACGGCCGAGAAGACGCCGTACCACCAGAACGCGGCCCCGGTCGGCAAGGTCTTCTTCGACTCCCCCGAGGGCCCGGCCGTCTGCTCCGGCACGGTCGTCAAGGACGTGAACCACCCGGGCAAGTCCAACCTGGTGTGGACGGCCGGCCACTGCGTCCACGCGGGTGGCAGCGGTGGCTGGTACCGCAACCTCGTCTTCGTCCCGGCCTACAACGACCTCGCCAAGTCCGAGGCGGCGCTGACCAACGCGAACCCGTCGGAGATCGCTCCTTACGGCAACTGGTGGGCCGACTGGGCCTCGACCTCGAACGAGTGGATCCAGGGCGGCTCGGAGACGGGCGGTGCGGGTGCCGCGTACGACTACGCCGTGCTGCATGTGAAGCCCGAGTCCGGCTCCAAGTCACTGGAGGAAACGGTCGGAGCGGCGCTGGACGTGGACTTCTCCGCGCCCTCCGCCACCGAGATCGGCTCCATGGGCGCCTGGGGCTACCCGGCCGCGCCGCCCTACAACGGCCTGAAGATGTTCAAGTGCCTCGACCGACCCGGCCGGTTCTCGCTCAGCCCGGCCCTGCCGACGATGTACCGCATCGGCTGCACCATGACCGGCGGTTCGTCGGGCGGCGGCTGGTTCCGGGTCGTGGACGGGGAGACCAAGCTGGTCTCGAACACGTCGATCGGCCCGACCGACAACACCTGGCTGGCGGGACCGCAACTGGGCCAGCAGGCCCGGGTGCTGTACGAGAAAATGAGCAAGACGTACGGCGGACAGTGACACGCATACGCTGAAGGCCCGCCCCCGCGACGAGCGGGGGCGGGCCTTCAGCCTTGGTTTACGACAGCTACGCGACCGGCGCCGGAACGTACGGCGCGAGGTCCGCAGCCAGTTCCTCGTGCACCCGCGCCTTGAGCAGGGTGCCCTCCGGGGTGTGCTCCGCGGAGATCACCTCGCCCTCGTCATGGGCACGGGCGATCAGCTTGCCGTGGGTGTACGGCACGAGCGCCTCGATCTCGACCGACGGCCTGGGCAGTTCGTGGTCGAGGAGCGCGAGGAGCTCTTCGATGCCCTGGCCGTTGCGGGCCGAGACCGCGATGGAGCGCTTCTCGATCCGCAGCAGGCGCTGGAGCACCAGCGGGTCGGCCGCGTCCGCCTTGTTGATCACGACGATCTCGGGCACGCCGGTGGCGCCGACGTCCCTGATCACCTCGCGCACGGCGGCCAGCTGCTCCTCCGGGTTCGGGTGCGAGCCGTCCACCACGTGCAGGATCAGGTCGGACTCGCCGACCTCTTCCATGGTGGAGCGGAACGCCTCGACCAGGTGGTGCGGCAGGTGTCGTACAAAGCCGACCGTGTCGGCCAGCGTGTACAGCCGTCCGCTCGGGGTCTCGGCCCGGCGCACGGTCGGGTCGAGGGTCGCGAACAGCGCGTTCTCCACCAGCACGCCCGCGCCCGTGAGGCGGTTGAGCAGGGAGGACTTGCCGGCGTTGGTGTAGCCGGCGATGGCCACGGACGGCACCTTGTGGCGCTTGCGCTCCTGGCGCTTGATCTCGCGGCTCGTCTTCAGGTCCGCGATCTCCCGGCGCATCTTCGCCATCTTCTCGCGGATCCGACGCCGGTCCGTCTCGATCTTGGTCTCACCGGGACCACGGGTGGCGAGGCCGCCGCCCTTGCCGCCGCCCATCTGCCGGGACAGCGACTGACCCCAGCCGCGCAGCCTCGGCAGCATGTACTGCATCTGCGCGAGCGCGACCTGCGCCTTGCCCTCTCGGGACTTGGCGTGCTGGGCGAAGATGTCGAGGATCAGGGCCGTACGGTCGATGACCTTGACCTTGACGACGTCTTCGAGGTGGATGAGCTGGCCCGGGCTGAGCTCACCGTCGCAGATGACGGTGTCCGCGCCCGATTCGAGGACGATGTCCCGCAGCTCGTCGGCCTTGCCGGAGCCGATGTAGGTGGCCGGGTCGGGCTTGTCGCGGCGCTGGATCACGCCGTCGAGCACGAGCGCGCCCGCGGTCTCGGCGAGGGCGGCTAGCTCCGCGAGGGAGTTGTCCGCGTCCTGCGCTGTCCCCGAGGTCCAGACGCCGACGAGCACGACCCGCTCCAGGCGGAGCTGGCGGTACTCGACCTCGGTGACGTCCTCGAGCTCGGTGGAGAGGCCCGCGACGCGGCGCAGAGCCGCGCGCTCGGAGCGGTCGAACTGGTCGCCGTCCCGGTCTCCGTCGATCTCGTGGCTCCAGGCGACGTCCTCTTCCATCAGGGCATCGGCCCGAAGACCTTCGGGGTAGGCGTGCGCGAAACGCTCAGTGTCCTGGGAAGGGGATGAAGAGGAGGTCATTGGGTCCTTACGTCGTGTGGGATTCCGATGGCGGCGACAGTGCGGAAGCGGAGCTTCTGAGCTGTTCCGTCACTGATCACAACGCACGAGTCCCGCGGGAGATTCCCGTGCCCCGTGCCGCGCCGACCTGAAGATGGTCGCACGGCACGGCCCGTCTCGTCACTGTCTTATTCCGTGGTCTCTCACGGGGCGGCGTGGCCCTTTCGGGGGGCCGCCTTGGCTGCCTTGTCCTGGGCCACCGGCTTCCAGTCCGGGTGCCCCGGCATCGGCGGGGTCTTCGCGCCGTACAGCCAGGCCTTGAAGAAGTCGTCCAGGTCGCGTCCGGAGATCTCCTTCGCGAGCGCGACGAAGTCCGCGGTCGTGGCGACACCGTCCCGGTGACGGGTCACCCAGGACCGTTCCAGGCGGTCGAAGGCCAGTCGGCCGATCTCCTGGCGCAGCGCGTACAGGACGAGCGCGGCACCGTCGTAGACGTTCGGCCGGAAGATGCTGATCTTCTGGCCGGGTCGGGGTGCCTTGGGGACAGCAGGTGGCCCGCCGGCATTGCGCCAGCTGTCGGAAGCGCCGTACGCCGCCCTCATCCGCGCTTCCAGGGACCGGCCCCCCTTCTCCTGCGCGTACAGGGCCTCGTACCAGGAGGCGTGCCCCTCGTTCAGCCACAGGTCGGACCAGGTGCGCGGGCTGACGCTGTCGCCGAACCACTGGTGGGCCAGCTCGTGCACCATGATCGACTCGACCTGCCACTTGGCGTAGGCGGGGTCGGTGAACAGGTCCTTCTCGAAGAGCGAGAGGGTCTGCGTCTCCAGTTCGAAGCCGGTGTCGGCCTCGGCCACGAGCATGCCGTACGTCTCGAAGGGGTACGGCCCGACCTTCTTCTCCATCCAGGCGATCTGGTCGGGGGTCTTCTTCAGCCACGGCTCGAGCTGGGCGCGGTCCTTCGTGGGCACGACGTCCCGTACGGGCAGGCCGTGCGGACCGGTGCGGCGCAGCACGGTGGAGCGGCCGATGGACACCTGGGCGAGCTCGGTGGCCATGGGGTGCCGGGTCCGGTACGTCCAGGTGGTCGCCCGGCCGGCCCGGGTCACGTGGGTGGGCAGGCCATTGGCGACGGCGGTGTAGCCGTCGGGCGCGGTGACTCTGATGGTGTACAGCGCCTTGTCGGAGGGGTGGTCGTTGGACGGGAACACGAGGTGGCCGGCGTCGGCCTGGTTGGCCATGGCGAGGCCGTCCGCGGTCCGCACCCAGCCGCCCTCCCGGCCCCCGGCCGAAGCGGGGTCACTGGTGTGCCGGACGGTGATCCGAATCCAGCTGCCCTTGGGCAGCGGCTTCCTGGGTCTGACCACCAGGTCCTCCCCGGCGCTCGCGAAGGACGCGGGCTCGCCGTCGACCTTGACCGACTGGACCTCGCCGCGCGCGAAGTCGAGGTTGACGCTGTTCAGCGAGGTCGTCGTCCAGGCGTTGATGGTGGTGACCGCCTGGAGGGGCTTGCTGTTGGTGCCGGGATAGGTGAAGGAGAGGTCGTACGACGCCACGTCGTACCCGGGATTGCCCAGGTACGGGAAGAGGCGGTCGCCGACGCCCAGCGGGGTGGCGGGGGCGCTCGCGGCGACGAGGCAGACGGAGGCGGCCGAGGCGAGCAGCGAGGCCGCTTTCAGAGGTCGGGGGGTCCTGGTGCGGGGGGTGAGCAGCATGGACCCACGGCTACCAGCGCGCGCGTGCCGTACGGCGACGACGCGCGCCCCGCCCACTCGAACGGGTCTGCGGACGGACCAACGGCCCCTCAGGTCCCCGGCGTCTGCGGCTGCGCCCGGCTCACGTCGTACACGCCCGGCACGTTGCGCATGGCCCGCATGAGGGCGGGCAGGTGGGCCGCGTCGGGGAGTTGGAGCGTGTACGTGTGGCGGACGCGTTGCTGGCTCGGGGGTTCGACGATGGCGGAGACGATCTCGGCGCCTTCGAGGGCCATGGCCTCGGTGAGGTCCGCGAGGAGGTGGGGGCGGCCGAACGATTCGGCGAACAGCGTGACGCGGCACCCGGTGGTGTCGCCCCAGCGCACGCCGACCTCCGCGCGCCCCGCGCTCTTCATGCGCGCCACCGCCGCGCACTCCGTGCGGTGGACGGTCACCGCTCCCCCGCGGACGGCGAAGCCGATCACCTCGTCGGGCGGTACGGGGGTACAGCAGCCGGCCAGTCGTACGGTCGCGCCGGGCTGGTCGACGATGGCGTTGGCGTCGGCCGGGCGGGTGGCCGGGTCGTCGGCTACGGATCCGTCGAAGGCGGGCCCGTCGGAAAAGGGCCTGGGGGCCTCGGCCCGTTCCGCTTCCTGCCGGGTGTCGTCGTGCGACGGATGGGTGGCGAGCCACCGCTGGATGGCGATCCGGGCGGCGGGTGTGTGGGCGTGCTCCAGCCACTCCCTGGAGGGCTCGGAGGCGGGGTCCTGACCCATGAGGAGCTGGACGGTGTCGCCGTCCCTCAGGACCGTGCTCAGGGTCGCCAGGCGGCCGTTGACGCGGGCGCCGATGCAGGCGTGCGCGTCCTCGCCGTACTGCGCGTACGCGGCGTCCACGCAGGTCGCGCCGTCCGGCAGGCCGAGTGTGCCGCCGTCGGGCCGGAAGACGGTGATCTCGCGGTCCTGGGCGAGGTCCTCGCGGAGCGTGGACCAGAAGGTGTCGGGGTCGGACGCGGCCTCCTGCCAGTCGAGCAGGCGGGAGAGCCAGCCGGGGCGGGTGGGGTCGGCGCGTTCGCCGTCGGCGGCGGCCTCGGTCCGCTCCTCCGAAGAAGGAGCGTAGGGATTGCCGAGCGCGACGACACCGGCCTCCGCGACCTTGTGCATCTGGTGGGTGCGGATCAGGACTTCGACGACCTGGCCGTCCGCGCGGGCCACGGCGGTGTGCAGCGACTGGTACAGGTTGAACTTGGGGACGGCGATGAAGTCCTTGAACTCCGACACGACGGGCTTCATACAGGTGTGCAGTTCGCCCAGCACGCCGTAGCAGTCGGCGTCCTCGTTGACCAGCACCAGCAGGCGGCCGAAGTCGGCACCCCGCAGCCGGCCGCGTTTGCGGGCCACGCGGTGCACGGAGACGAAGTGCCGGGGGCGGATGAGGACTTCGGCCGGGATGTCGGCGTCCCTGAGGACGGTACGCATCTCGTCGGCCGTCTCGGCGAGCGGGTCATCCGCGCGGGAGGCGTTGTCGACGATCAACTCCCGTGTGTGCCGGTACTCCTCGGGGTGCAGGATCGCGAAGACCAGGTCTTCCAGTTCGGTCTTGAGGGCCTGGACGCCGAGCCGTTCAGCGAGCGGAATGAGGACGTCCCGGGTCACCTTGGCGATGCGCTCCTGTTTCTCGGGGCGCATGACACCCAGGGTGCGCATGTTGTGCAGCCGGTCGGCGAGTTTGATCGACATCACGCGGACGTCGTTGCCGGTGGCGACGAGCATCTTGCGGAAGGTCTCGGGCTCGGCGGCGGCGCCGTAGTCGACCTTTTCCAGTTTCGTGACGCCGTCGACGAGGAAGCGGACCTCCGCGCCGAACTGCTCACCGACCTGATCGAGCGTCACGTCGGTGTCCTCGACGGTGTCGTGGAGCAAAGACGCCGTCAGGGTCGTTGTCTCGGCGCCCAGTTCGGCGAGGATCAGGGTCACCGCCAGGGGGTGCGTGATGTACGGCTCGCCGCTCTTGCGCATCTGGCCTCGGTGCGAGGACTCGGCCAGGACGTAGGCGCGGCGCAGCGGTTCGAGGTCGGCGTCGGGGTGGTGGGCGCGGTGGGCCTCGACCACGTGGCCGATGGCGTCGGGCAGCCGGTCGCGGGCGGCGGGGCCGAGCAGCGCGGCCCGGCCCAGGCGGCGCAGGTCGAGCCGGGAGCGGGTCTTCCTGCGGGGCGCTGTCGGCGTCACCGGGCCTGACGTCGCCGGGTCCGATGTCACCACCGGGCCCGCGGTCACAGGATTCAGGGCGGGCGAGAGGGGATGCTCGGTCTCCGCGCTCATGGGCACCTCCGGCTGCGTCGACCGGCGGACGGGGTGCCCCAGGGCGGACACGGCTCGGGGGATGGCATCGGTCCCCCGTCCGGGCCGGTGCTTGATGCTACCGAGCCCACCGCGCCCGTCTGACCGCCTCTCGCCGAGCGTGAAACGGATCACCCATTCGAGCGAGGCTTACAGGTTGACGATTTCGGGCCATATGACCTGTGACCGGTCATCGAACGGCGTTTTCCAGCCACTCCGTATCGATCTCGCCCTCGGCGACGATCACCGCGGGGCCGGTCATCTCGATCTCGCCGTCGGGCCGCTCGGTGATCAACAGGGTGCCGCCGGGCAGGTCGACGGTGTACGTCGCCGGCGCACCGGTGACGGCCGGATCGGCGCCGTCCCGGCGGGCGGCGGCCACGGCGACGGCACACGCGCCCGTGCCGCACGAGCGGGTCTCGCCGGCGCCGCGCTCGTGCACGCGCAGGGCGACGTGCCGGGGGCCGCGGTCGACGACGAACTCGACGTTGACCCCCTCCGGGTATGCGGAGGCCGGGCTGAACGGCGGCGGGGAGTACAGGTTGCCCGCGTCCGCGAGATCGTCCACGAAGGCCACCGCGTGCGGGTTGCCCATGTTCACGTTCCGCGCGGGCCAGCTGCGCTCGCCGACACTCACCGTGACGTCCCCATCGGGGAGCAGCGCCCTGCCCATGCCGACGGTGATGTCACCCTCCTTGGCGATGTGCACGGTCTTCACGCCCGCGCGCGTGGCGACCGCGAGGTCGCCCTCACCGGCGTGCCCGGCGCGCTGGAGGTAGCGCGCGAACACCCGCACGCCGTTGCCGCACATCTCCGCGATCGAGCCGTCGCCGTTGCGATAGTCCATGAACCACTCCGCCTCGGCCGCCATGTCCCTGGCCTCGGGGTGCGCTGCGGACCGCACCACGTGCAGCAGGCCGTCACCGCCGATGCCCGCGCGGCGGTCGCACAGGGCGGCGACGGCGGCCGGGGGCAGGTCGACGGTGTTCTCGGGGTCCGGGACGATCACGAAGTCGTTCTCGGTGCCGTGACCCTTGAGGAAGGCGATCCGCGTGCTCATGCCTCGATCGTACGGTGCCCCTACGACACCGCGGCGCCCACCGGGGGGTCAGCGCAGCCGGGCCACGCGCCAGACGGCCAGCACCACCACGACGACCACGACCAGCGCGTACGCGAGGACGACCCGCCAGTCCGGCCGGCGCCCGGAGCCCCGCTGCGGCAGCCCGGGCCACGTGTGACCGACCCGGCGGGCGGCGGTCATGCCCCATCCCGCCGCACACGAGCAGATCAGCAGCCCGAGCATGGCGATCACGGCCCCGCTGTCGCCGAAGTCGAAGGCGAGCGGGAACGCGAACATCAAGGAGCCGACCGCGGCCAGGGACACGATGGGCGCGAGCTGCCAGATGCGCAGCCGCCACTGCGGACGGAGCTCGACCTCGACCTCCGGCCCGCCCGGGAACATCTCCTCGGGCTCGGGGCCGTCGTCGGTCACTCCGCCCTGCGTCTCGTCGGGCCCGTCGGGGCTCAGACGGTCTCCGTCCTGCTCCGTTTCACCGCCTCCGGCGGTGAGGGGCTCGGTGCTTCGTGCGGTGTCGCGAGGGCCGGCCTCCATCGCCACGCGCCCTCCCAACTCGGATTCCACTTGGTCGATCGAAGCTCGATGATGGCACGGCGCCGAAGGCCGGGACGGCGGCCGGAGCGTCCCGATGCCAGGACGTGATCAGGCTGTGACCGGTCGTTCGAGCAATGCCAGCGCGAGGTGCGGAAGTTCTGTGAGATCCGCCGCAGCCCCACTCAACCAGTGCACCCGGGGATCGCGCCTGAACCATGAATCCTGACGGCGCGCGAAGCGCTTGGTGGCACGTACGGTCTCGGCCCGCGCCTCCTCCATGCCGCACTCCCCGGTGAGCGCCGCGAGCACCTGCTGGTAGCCGAGCGCGCGCGACGCCGTACGCCCCTGGCGCAACCCCTGCGCCTCCAGTGCGCGCACTTCGTCCACGAGGCCCGCCTCCCACATCCGGTCCACCCGGCGTGCGATGCGCTCGTCGAGCTCGGGGCGGGCCACGTCGACACCGATCTGGACGGTGTCATAGACGGAGTCGTGACCCGGGAGGTTGGCGGTGAAGGGCTTGCCGGTGATCTCGATCACTTCGAGGGCCCGGACGATACGGCGGCCGTTGCTGGGCAGGATGGCCTGCCCGGCCTCGGGGTCGGCGGCCGCCAGGCGGGCGTGCAGCGCGCCGGAGCCGCGCAGGGTCAGCTCCTCCTCCAGCCGGGTCCTGACCTCGGGGTCGGTGCCGGGGAACTCCAGGTTGTCGACGGCCCCGCGGACGTACAGGCCGGAGCCGCCGACCAGGATCGGCCAGCGCCCCTCGGCGAGCAGCGCGTCGATCCGCTCCCGCGCGAGCCGCTGGTACTCGGCGACGGACGCCGTGACGGTCACGTCCCAGATGTCCAGCAGGTGATGCGGGATGCCGGCGCGCTCCTCGGGCGTCAGCTTGGCGGTGCCGATGTCCATCCCGCGGTAGAGCTGCATGGAGTCGGCGTTGACGACCTCGCCGCCGAGCCGCTGGGCCAGGAAAACGCCCAGATCGGACTTTCCGGCCGCGGTCGGTCCGACGACGGCGATGACGCGGGGGGCGGGGGGTGCGCTGCTCACCGCCCCAGTCTCGCAAACCTCGGTCCGTGGTCTCGAACGAGTTACGTGACGGTCCGGGACCGGGGTCGTTGCCAGTTGCGAGGTTTTCCGCCGCCCGCATGCGAGAGGCGGCGGCCCGGGCGGCGCAATCGGACGCACCGGACGACGCGGGATTTCGCCCGCACGAGTAACGTATGGAGTGGATATGGGCGTTTTCGCACGACTTCTCCGGAGGTCAAAGGCCACGGAGGAGGCGTCAACCGCCGAGGCGAAGGCCGATACGCCGACGGCCGAGCCCGCGGTTCAGGAGGCGGCAGAGGCGAAGGGGTCGACCGAGGCGAAGGGGTCGACCGAGGCCACGACCGAGGACGCGGGGAAGGCCACGGCGCCCGAGGCCGACACGGACGCCGCCGACGAGGGCGTCGAGATCCCCAAGCAGCAGTCCGCCGATGGGGCGACCGACAGGGAGGCCGGCGAGAGCGCCCGCACGTAGCCGACCGCCGTGTGGGAAGGTGAACCATGGGTTTTCTGGACAGTTTGAAGGCCAAGCTCGCCCCGGCCAAGGACAAGGTCTCCGACCTCGCCAAGGAACACGGGGCCAAGATCGATCACGGCCTCGACAAAGCCGCGAAGATCGCCGACGAGAAGACCAAGGGCAAGTACAGCGGCAAGATCCAGTCGGGCACAGGCAAGGCCAAGAACGCCATGGACCGCCTCGCGCACAAGGACGGTACGGACCCGGGCGGCGCTGAAGGCACACCACCGACCGCACCGCCCCCGGCCTCGCCGCCGCCCACTTCACCCCCACCGACCTCCTGAACACCGGCACGGCACATCGGCGGACGGCCGCGGAGCACGACGCTCGCGGCCGTCCGCCGTGTGCGCGCCCCTGAGCCAAGGACCTCACGACCAGGCCGCGACCACGTACCCCACGCCGTACGGCGCGGCCTCGTACAGCAGGGCGCCGCTGAGGCCCGCGCCCTCGGCCGCACCCGCGAGGACCTGCCAGGGAGCCCGGCCGGACGCCTGCAGCTCGCACGCCACGTCGGCGTCCAGCGTCCTGAGCGCCGCCACGTCCGCCGCGCCCAGCGCACGCGCGACCGCCGCGTCGAACGGCGCCGCCCGCTCGTCGAGATAGCCGGGCGCCTTGAGCGTGCGGCACGCGCTGGCGTCGCCCATCACCAGCAGCGCCACCCGCTCGGCTCCGGCGGCGATGTCCCGTCCGACTTGAATACACCGCTCGGCCGCGAGCGGTTCCCCCACGCCGAGTCCCTCGACCGGGGCATCGGTCCATCCGGTGCTCTCCAGCAGCCACGCGGCCACGGCCAGCGAGGGCGGAAGCGGGCGCTCGGGTTCTGTGCCCCGGTCCGCGCCCAGGCGGACGTCGACGTCCACGCCGAATCCCCGGAACGAGCCCCGCGCGCCCTCCGGATGCGTCCCGCGCCCGCTCTCCTCGGCCGGCCCGACGACCACGAGCCGGTCGGGCCGGGCCGTGGCGAGGACGGCGAGCGCGTCCCCGCAGGCGGCGCGCGCGGCGTCCAGCTCGGGTCCGGCGCCGGCGGCGACCTCGGGCACGAGCAGGGGCGGGCAGGGGCAGACTGCGGCGGCGACAAGCATGATCGGCAGGGTAACCCGGGGCGCCGCCGCGGCCGGCCGTCAATCCTCGAGCCGTCAGTCCTCGATCAGCACGTCGGTCAGGTCGATCACTGTCAGGAGGAGAACCACGAGCTTGCCGTCGCTGATGACGTACTCGATGAAGAGGTTGCGCGAGAGGGCGATCTCCCGCGTCGCCTCGTCGCCGCGGACGGGGTGGGAGAGCTTGTGCCGCGGGTCGGTCACCAGGATGGCCAGGCCACGCTCCAGCACGTCACGCCGGTCGGCGGGCAGGCTGTCGCGCACCTGGGCGGCTTCTTCGGTGAACGTGACCCTGTACGGCAACATGCAATGCTCCTTTCCGCCCGTATTGTGGCAGGCCCTCAGTCGCAGCCGCAGCCGCTTCCCGTGACCACCGGCAGCGGCTGAGGCACCCCGATCTTCGGCAGGCCCAGCATCACACCCGCCGGCTCGGCCGCCTTCTCGACGTTGCGCTTCTCCCAGGCGTCCCCCGCGCGCGTGCGGCGCACATCGAGGACGGGACCCTCGGCGAGGAGGTGGTGCGGGGCGGCGTAGGTGATCGCGACCGTCACGACGTCGCCGGGGCGCACCTCCTGCTCGGGCTTGGTGAAGTGGACCAGGCGGTTGTCGGGGGCGCGGCCGGAGAGGCGGTGGGTGGAGCCGTCCTTGCGGCCCTCGCCCTCGGCGACCATGAGTTCGAGCGTGCGGCCGACCTGCTTCTTGTTCTCCTCCCAGGAGATCTCCTCCTGGAGGGCGACGAGACGCTCGTACCGCGCCTGGACGACGTCCTTGGGGATCTGGTTCTCCATGGTCGCGGCCGGGGTGCCGGGCCGCTTGGAGTACTGGAAGGTGTACGCCTGCGCGAAGCGGGCCTCGCGCACGACGTGCAGCGTCTGCTCGAAGTCCTCCTCGGTCTCGCCGGGGAAGCCCACGATGATGTCGGTGGTGATCGCCGCGTGCGGGATGGCGGCGCGCACCTTCTCGATGATCCCCAGGTAGCGCTCCTGGCGGTAGGAGCGGCGCATCGCCTTCAGCACCGTGTCGGAGCCGGACTGCAGGGGCATGTGCAGTTGCGGCATCGCGTTCGGCGTCTCGGCCATGGCGGCGATCACGTCGTCGGTGAAGTCGCGCGGGTGCGGGGAGGTGAAGCGCACGCGCTCCAGGCCCTCGATCGTGCCGCAGGCCCGCAGCAGCTTGCTGAAGGCCTCGCGGTCGCCGATGTCGCTGCCGTACGCGTTGACGTTCTGGCCGAGCAGCGTGATCTCACTGACTCCCTCGGCGACCAGGGCCTCGACCTCGGCGAGGATGTCGCCGGGGCGGCGGTCCTTCTCCTTGCCGCGCAGCGCCGGGACGATGCAGAAGGTGCAGGTGTTGTTGCAGCCGACGGAGATCGACACCCAGGCCGCGTACGCGCTCTCGCGCCGCGTCGGCAGGGTGGACGGGAACGCCTCCAGTGACTCGGCGATCTCGACCTGCGCCTCTTCCTGTACGCGGGCGCGCTCCAGCAGGACCGGCAGCTTGCCGATGTTGTGCGTGCCGAAGACGACGTCCACCCAAGGAGCCTTCTTCACGATGGTGTCGCGGTCCTTCTGCGCGAGGCAGCCGCCGACCGCGATCTGCATGCCCGGGCGCTTCGCCTTCTTCGGGGCGAGGTGGCCGAGGTTGCCGTACAGCTTGTTGTCGGCGTTCTCGCGGACCGCGCAGGTGTTGAAGACGACGACGTCCGCGTCGCCGTTCGAGCCCTCGGGCGCGCGGATGTAACCGGCCTCTTCGAGCAGCCCGGACAATCGCTCGGAGTCGTGGACGTTCATCTGACACCCGTAGGTGCGGATTTCGTAGGTCTTAGATGATCGAACATCCACTGCCGGGCTCCGGTCGCTGCTGCTGGTCATGCGTCAAGAGTAGGCGCTGTGGGGAGAGCCTTCTGGCCTAGGCCCTGTCGCCAAATTCCCGTCGTCCGCCAGAAGAGCGGGCCGCGGGCCGGGGAAGCCCCGGGCGGAGCAACGTCGACCGCGTCCCGGTTGCGGCCCCTATGGGCGTGGATGTCCCATGGGGCGGGTAACCGCATTTCGCAGGGGCGACCGGGTGTGCCCGATGCGCCCGGGCCGCCGGGAGGCAGGATGCGACGACGGTGGTACGGCCCTGGGGGCGCGGCCGTGGTCGTATGCGTCGCAGTCAGCGCCTGCAGCTCGCTTTCCGAGCGGCGTGACGCGGTCGAGACAGAAGTCATCCGGTTCGAGCAGGCGTTGGACGCCGGACAGCACGACCGGCTGTGCGCCGCGCTGGCGCCCGCCACCCGGGAGGAACTGGAACAGTCGGCCAAGAGCGGGTGCGACCGGGCGATCGGGCAGGCGGTCGAGGAGGAGGAGCTCCCTGCGGCCGGTGCCGTGCGAGAGGTCGATGTGTACGGGGGCCAGGCCCGGGTGGTGCTGGACCACGACACCGTGTTCCTCGCGCGCTTCCCCACCGGGTGGAGAGTGACGGCCGCCGGATGCCGGCCCCGCCCCCAGCAGCCGTACCAGTGCGAGATCAAGGGCAGGTGAGGGGGCGTGAGGACACTGTTCGTCTCGACCCTGCTGGTGATCACCGGCGGCTTGGCCTACTTCATGACGCTGGGGCTGACGCACCGGTGACCGCCAGGACGGACCCCGGCAACGGCACCGCACCGGTCCGCCACCGCGTAGGGCGCTTCCTGCGGCACAACAGCCTCGGTCTGTTCTTCCTGGTCACGTTCCTGATCGCCCTGGTGGGACAGACCGTCGCCGGGCGCGCCGAGTTCAACAACCAGCTCGTCGCCGACGGGCTGGCGCCGGCCGGCTTCGCCGCGTACCTGACCTCTTCGGACTTCGCCGTCGACGTCACCGAGAACTGGCAGTCGGAGTACCTGCAGTTCTTCCTCTACATCTTCGGCACCGTCTGGCTGCTGCAACACGGCTCGCCCGAATCCAAGGAGCTCCACAAGGCCGGCCCCGAGTCGGACAGGGACCAGCTGGTCGGCAGGCACGCCAGGCCCGACTCACCCCGCTGGGCCGCACACACGGACTGGCGTGGACTGCTCTACTCGCGCTCCCTTGGGCTGGTCATGGGCAGTGTCTTCCTGCTGTCCTGGCTGACCCAGTCCGTCACCGGCGTCGCCGCCTACAACGAACAGCAACTGCGACAGCTCCAGGCCCCGACCAGCTGGCCCGAATACCTCTCCTCCGCGGACTTCTGGAGCCGCACCCTGCAGAACTGGCAGTCCGAACTACTCGCCGTCGCCTCCATGGCCGTCCTCTCCATCTACCTGAGGCAACGCGGATCACCGGAGTCGAAACCCGTCGGCGCATCCCACTCCGCCACCGGCGTCGAAGGCTGAGCGGCACCTCCGCCGGCCGGCTGCCGGGCGGCTGGGGTGCGACACCTCCACCGGTCGGCAGCCGGGGCGCCCGGTGTCTCCCCCGGCGGCCGTGGGGAATCACCCGGGAGCACTCGTCGAGCGGCGAGGGAGACCGTCCAGTGGTTGAGTGACTCATCGGACAGGCAGTGCGAGGACTGGCACCGCTAGGACAGGCAGTGCCAGGACAGACAGTGCTAGGACAGACAGTGCTAGGACAGGCAGCGCGAGGAGAAGGAGCCGTCCATGCGAGTGCGCGATTCCGTCGTTGTGATCACCGGCGCGTCCAGCGGCATCGGGCGGGCCACCGCCGTCGCGTTCGCCCGCAGGGGATGCCCGGTGGTGCTGGCCGCACGGCGGGAGGAGGCGCTGGAGGCGGTCCGCCAGGAGTGTGAACGCCACCGTGGCGCTCAGGCCCTCGTCGTGCCGACCGACGTCACGGACTCCAAGGCGGTCGAGGATCTGGCCCGGCGCGCGGTGCAGCATTTCGGCCGCATCGACGTGTGGGTCAACGCCGCTGCCGTGACCGTGTTCGGCCCCTTCCAGGAGACTCCCCTGGAGGACTTCCGCAAGGTCATGGACGTCAACGTCATGGGGTACGTGCACGGTTGCCGCGCCGCCCTTCGCGTGATGCGGGAGCAGGGCCGGGGGACGCTGGTGAACGTCTCGTCGGTCACCGGCGTGGTGAGTCAGCCGTACACCCATGCGTACGGCATGTCCAAGCACGCGATCCGGTCCCTGAGCGCGAGTCTGCGGCAGGAGCTCGAACTGGAGAAGGCCAAGCACATCCACGTCTGCACCGTGCTGCCGGCCAGCATCGACACCCCGCTGTTCGAGCACGCGGCGAACTACACCGGGCGCAAGCCCGTGCCGATGCCGCCGGTCTACAGCCCCGAACGCGTCGCCCGGACCGTCGTGGACCTGGTGCGTGTCCCCCGGCGCGAGGTCGTGGTGGGGCCGGTGGGCCGTTCCCTCGTGCTGCAGTCCAGGGTGGCGCCGGGAGTGGCCGAGCGGATGACGGCCCGCCAGGCGGACCGGACCCACCTGTCCCGCAAGGAGCCCGCTCCGGCCGGCCACGGCAACCTGCACGTACCGGCGCCCGGGCCGGGCGCGACCCACGGCGGATGGGGCGGACGCCGGCGCACCGCGATGCGCCGGCTGACCGCCGCCACGCTGCTCGCGGGCGCGGCGGCGGGCGTCGCACGGCGGGCCCGCACCCATTGACGGACCGGGAGGCACTGCTGGGGAAGCGTGCGAGGGGTACCCGGTGAGCGGCGTACCGAGGCGGGCACGCCTGGGGCCGTCTCCGCCAGAAAGGCTCCGCTCATGGCCGGCACACACCGCAAGACACCGAGCGCACGGACTCCGGTCCAGTGGGCCGCGCTCCTGATGGGGGTGGTCTTCCTGCTGGTCGGTGTCCTGGGCTTCGTCCCCGGGGTCACCACCGACCACGACGCGCTGAAGTTCGCCGAACACGACTCGGACGCCGAGTTGCTGGGCGTCTTCCAGGTGTCGGTCCTGCACAACCTCGTGCACCTGCTGTTCGGCATCGCCGGAGCCGCCATGGCGGGCACCGTCTCGACGGCACGCACATTCCTCGTCGGCGGCGGCCACGTCTACCTCGCCCTCGGGATCTACGGCCTGGTCATCGACCGCGACAGCACGGCCAACTTCGTACCGGTCAACACGGCCGACAACTGGCTGCACTTCGCCCTGGCCCTCGGCATGATCGCCCTGGGCGTCCTGCTCCCCGGGCCGCGCGCGGCCGGCGAAAGGGACACGCGATGAACATGAACATGCGAACGCGCTCCGCCACGCGTCACCCCGGGCGGACCCGGGACACCGTTTCCTCCCTCCTGGGCGTCTACCTCAATGACCACCTGGCGGGGTCCACCACCGGGACCGAGCGGGCCCGTCACATGGTGCGGTCGTACCGCGGTACGGCCCTCGCCGCGGCGATGGGGCCGATCGCCGCCGAGATCGCCGAGGACCGGGCGAGCCTGATCGGCATCATGAAGCGGCTCGACATCCCGGTGCGGCACTACAAGGTCTATGCCGGCCGGGTGGCCGAGCGGGTGGGTCGGTTGAAGAGCAACGGCCGCCTCGTACGGCGTTCCCCGCTGAGCCCGCTGCTGGAGCTGGAGATGCTGCGGCTGGGGGTGGAGGGCAAGACGGCCGCCTGGGAGACGCTCCGCGAGCTCGCCGCCACCGAAGAACGCCTCGACCCGCAGCTGCTCGACGACCTGCGCGCACGGGCCCGGCGCCAGCAGAGCAGGCTCGAGGAACTGCGCGGTCGGCAGGTCGGGGCCGCGTTCCTGGAGAGGTGACACGGCCCCGGGGGGCGGTGCGGGCAGGCACTCGGCGGCGGGCACGTCCGGCGAAGAACCACATCCCGTCCGGCCCGCGTACGGCCGTCGTGGGCCGACCCCGGATGCGGGTGCGCGCTACTGGGTCCGCGCTCCGCTCCCGCGTGCGGGACACGCGTGGCCGCGCCCGCCGGGGTCGGCCCTCGTCCGGGGTGGATTCAGCGCTTCCTGCGCCCCTGGGCCTTTTTCACCTGCTGGGCGAGTTCCTCCTTGCTCATGGAGGACCTGCCCTCGATGCCCAGTTCCCGGGCCTTCTCGTACAGCTCCGCCCTGGTCCCGCCTACGGTGGCCTTGGCGCCGCCCGCGGTGGCTTTGGTCCCGCCCGCAGTGGCCTTCGCCCCGCCCGCGGTGGCCTTGGCCCTGCTCGCCGTAGCCCTGGCGCCGCCCGCCGTAGCCTTGGCGCCGCCCGAAGTGGTCGGCTGACGCTTGGCGCCGGTGCTGTCGCCGACGTGGCTCAGGGGCTGCCCCGCGAGTTTCCGGGCCCGCCGGGTGGCGAACTCCAGGCCCAGTTCGCGCAGCCGGTCGGAACCGACGGCTTCGCCCAGCGCCGGGAGGATCTCGTTCTCCTCCTCCTCGACATGGTGCAGAACGGCACCGACCCATTCGTCCAGAGCGCGGTCGAACGCCTTGCTCTCCCAGTCCATCTCGAGCAGATGCTTGCCGAGGTCCTCGGCCTGATGGTGCTCCTCGGCGGCGTGCTCGGCCTCTTCCTTCTCACCGGCCTCGCGGGCGACCGCGGGGTACACCCGGTCCTCCTCGGCCTCACTGTGCGCCTCCAGCATGGCCACGGCCAGGGGGAGCGCCAGCGGCCGGGAACTCCTGTCGTTCTGCATCATGTCGAACAGGCGCTTCAGCTCGCGGTGGTCGGTGGTGACCATGGTGATGAGGTCGTCAGCCATGACAAGACCCTCTTTCTTCCCTTGTATCCCCATATCGCCCCCCATCTCCCCCCACGGGTTTCCGGGTCGGGCGGGCTGATGCGTGAACGGGCGTGGAAGATGCCGCCGCCGACGCGGGCCCCCGGCCGTACGGATCAACCCTGTTGGGCGGGTAGCCAGTGGTCGAGGTACTCGCGCAGCCCTTCCAGGTGCGCTCCGCGAGAGACGTAGCCGAAGTAGCCGTCGGGGCGGACGAGTCCGTGGGCCACAGACGGCCACGGGCTCTTCCCACCGAGCCGGTGCACGCCGACCAGGTCGTCCCGTCCGCGCACGACTGAGGCGAGAGGTTCATCGCTCCAGAGCGCGGGCGGACCGGACAGGAGCAGGTGCCAGCCCGGCCCCGCGGTCCGCGCCTGGAGTCCGCGCGGCAGATCGGGCAGTCGGTCACCGGCTCGCGGACCACGCCTCGGCGGCCGCGAGCCCCCGGTCGTGGCAGGGCTGCGCCGGTAGTGGATGCCCAGCTCCGACACCGTACGGAAGACCAGTCCGCGCGGTCCGCTCGCGCGCAGCGCCAACGGGGCCAGGCGCGGCGCGAGTCGGGTGCGGGCGAAGCGGATGACCGGGTTGCCGCTGGTGGCGAGGGTGAAGGCGCGGTCGGTGAAGCGCAGCACGCTGCGGCCGACGGGGGCGCGCTCGGCTTCGTACGTCTCCAGCAGTTCCTCCGGCGCCCTGCCGTCGCACACGAGGGCGAGCTTCCAGCCGAGGTTGAGGGCGTCCTGGATGCCGGTGTTCATGCCCTGGGCGCCGGCCGGGCTGTGGATGTGAGCCGCGTCCCCGGCGAGGAAAAAGGGCCCGGAGCGATGGTGCGCCGCGCCGCGGTTGTGGAGCCGGAAGTCGGTCATCCACACCGGGTCCCGCAGCACCAGCCGGTCCCCGGTGTACGCGTCGGCGATCTCCTGCAGGAGGCCCAGCGTCACCTCGGCCTGCGGGGCGCCGGGCGGCCGCATCGCGAGCACCCGCCAAGGGGCCGGCGAGCCGAGCGGAAAGAAGAACAGCATCCCGGAACCGGTCATGTACGTGTGGACGGCACCGGCTTCCAGTCCGTCGACATCGAGGTCGGCGAGCAGGAAGGTCTGCGGATAGGCGTGGCCCTCGAATCCGATGCCCGCCTGAGCCCGGACCGTGCTGTGCGCGCCGTCGCACCCCACCACGTAGCGCGCCTCCACGGTCTCCTCGGTACCGTCGCCGCGCCGAAGCCGACAGGACACGGATGAACCCGTCCGTTCCAGATGGACCAGCTCCGTGCCGCGCTCCAGGGCCACGTCCTGCCCCGCCAGATGCTCCGCGAGGACGCTCTCCGTCTCCGCCTGCGACAGGAACAGCAGGAAGGGGTACGCGGTATCGGCCAGCCCGATGTCGAACAACGGCATCCGCACCACTCGTCCCGGCAGATGCATCCTCAGCCGCATCGCAGGGTTGCCGCGCGCCACCAGCTCGTCCGTCACCCCGAACCCGGCGAGCGCCTCCAGGGTGCGCGGCTGGACACCCAACGCGCGTGACTCGTGGACCCGGTCGAGGGAACGGTCGACGATCCGGAAATCGGCCCTGTACGTGCGCAGTTGCGCGGCGAGCGCGAGCCCGGTGGGCCCCGCGCCGACCACCAGCACGTCCAAGGGTGCCGTCATGAATCCACCGTAGTGCTGGGGGTGGCGCTGCCGAGCCAGGTGGTTCAGGCGACGTGGTCCAGCCGGGTACCCCGGGCCGGAGTGAGGACACCCGGCCCGGGGTACCCGGCCGGCCACGCGAAGAGCTGGCCCATGGGGTCAGGGCACTCCCGGCACGGCGTGAGCGCCCCTGACGCCGAACATCCGACACCCGACATGGAGGCCGACCATGAGCGAGCCGACCCCGTCCCAGGCGGAAGGCGAGCGGCGGCAGCAGACCTCGCCGGACGACCAGCAGGAAACGCCCGGTCACCGTGACGTACCCCGGACGACCCCTTCGCAGGCGGAGCGCGAGGACGCCGAGGACGAGGACAGGAAGAGGAGCGAGCAGAGCGAGGAGTGGGAGGCCGGTTGGTCCGGCCCGTAAGGGATGTCCCGGACAACAGCCCCGCACCCGCTCCATATCTCCATACTGTTGTCCGACTACCACATGGCCCCGAACGAGGGACCCAGCCTCATCAGATGGGGCCACGCCGGGGCGAAGGCGTAGCACCCGCGCGCGTGGGAGCGTTGCAAGGGCATGAATCGCACCAAGACCTTCCAGGCGGACTCGCCGATCTATGCCGCCCTCGTCAGGGAGTGGCAGGCCGACGACCGGATGCTGCCCGGCGCGCGGGACGCGCAGTGGACCATCCTCACCTCGGTCAGTCCGGCCATGACCGGGCAGCTCCACGAGTGGGCGAGCACGCCGCGCCCCGGCCGGTGGGAACGGGCCGTCGCACTGCCCCGCGGCCACCGGGCCGAGTTGGTCACCACGCGCTGAGGACACCGGGCGCGGTGAATCGGTTGTGCACGGGTGCGCCGGTGTCAGCCCGGCCGGCCGGCATCCGGGACACGGGGTCCGGCGGCGGGCACCCCGCACATCGGGCACCGCTGTCTCGGCCCGGCCTGCGCGGCGCGTCTGCCGAGGGCCAGTTGCAGGGCCAGTTCCACGGCTGCGGGAACGAACAGCGCCCCGGTGCCGTCCGGCGGGACCAGCCAGCGCAGTCGCCCCGCGGCCCGATGCGGGGCGGGCACCGCGATCCACGCGCCCTTGCCCGCGTACCGGATGCCCGAGCCGATCCAGCGGCCCGCGGGGTCCGGCGGCAGGAAGAAGGCGACTCTGCGGGACGCCGTGTCCGCGAGCGCGGGGCCGGGCGCCTGAGGGATGCTCAGCAGGGCGTCGAGGGCCGGCAGGCCCAGGTCCTCCGGCACGCTGAGTACGTCCCAGAAGCGCCCGCAAGCCAGTACCGCCGCCCCGGTCTCACCGCTCCACTGCCGTTTGCAGTCCCGCGGATCGGTCGCTGCGGCGGCGAGCCATTCCACGGCCTGCCGCGTAACTGTTCGCAAGGTGTGCCTCCCGGATGTATAGGCCCGCGCAAGCGGGACGCACTTCCCCGAAATGCCGGGACGGCCGGCCCCGGCGCGTTCATGCTGGTAGATATTTCTATTTCCCGGAAGGGGTGGCGAACCGTGGCGAATACGTGGGCCCGTGTCCGGCTTCCACGGACGTGGCCGGAGCAGCTGCGCGGGGCAAGCGCTTCGCTGCGCCGGTTCCTCCTCTTGGAGAGGGACCCGGTCGAGCGGGACCCGCTTGCCTCCCTCGTGGACACCGCACGACGCCTCGACTACGGAGCGGGCCGGTTCCACGACACGGAGAGCCTCACGGACCTGGCGGATTTCGATCTCAGGGATCGATGAGGCCCGCGCGGATCGCATAGCGGGTGAGTTCCAGGCGGTCGCGCATGCCGAGTTTCTGGAGGAGGTTCGCGCGGTGGCGCTCGACCGTCTTGGCACTGATGAAGAGGAGTTCGCCGATCTCCTTGGAGGTGTGTCCCTCGGCGACGAGTTTGAGGATCTCCTCCTCGCGTTCGGTGATGGCCCGCTCGGGCAGGCCGTCGCCCCGGTGGAGGCGGTCCAGGTACGAGCGGACGAGCGCGCGCTCCGCGCCCGGGTAGATGAACGGCTCGTCGCGCACGGCCGCACGGCACGCCTCGACGAGGTCGCGGTCGGCCACGGACTTGAGGACGTAGCCGCTGGCGCCCGCCTTCAGGGCCTCGAAGAAGTACTGCTCGTTGTCGTACATCGTGAGGACCAGCAGGTGCAGGCCGGGCAGTCGGCGGGAGAGTTCGCGGGCCGCCTGGAGTCCGGTCATGCGGGGCATGGCGATGTCCAGGACCGCCAGGTCGACGGCACGCGCGCGTGCCAGGTCGACCGCCTCCGCCCCGTCGCCGGCCTCGGCCACGACCTCCAGGTCCGGCTCGCTCTCCAGGATGAGGCGCACTCCTCGGCGTACGAGGGTGTGGTCGTCGGCGAGCAGGACACGGATGGCCGGCGTCGCCGGCGGCTGAGTCGTGATCAGTGGCCGGCTCGTCATCGGCGACCGCCCTCGGTCCCGGCGGGGACGCGCAGGCGTATGTCCGTGCCCCGGCCGGGGGCGGGTGCGAGGGAGAACGTGGCGCCTATCAGCAGGGCGCGTTCGCGCATGCCGCTGATCCCGGAGCCCTCCGGCGCCCCGTCGAGGCCCCTGCCGTTGTCACGTACGAGGAGCTCGACGCCCTCGGCCACCGGCCGCAGCCGGACCTCCGCGCGGTCGGCGGCGGCATGCCGTGCGGTGTTGGTCAGGCCCTCCTGGGCCACTCGGTAGAGCACGAGTTCGGACTCCTCGGTCAGGTGAGGCAGATTGCCGCAGACGTGGTGGCGGACGGTCAGGCCATCCGTGGTGAACTCGCCGGCGAGGGAGCGCAGGGCGCTGGTCAGGCCGAGTTCCTCCAGTACGCCGGGGCGCAGGCGGCGCGCGATACGGCGGATCTCGTCGAGTCCCGCGCGGGTGGCCTCCTGCGCCTGGCTCACTTCCTCGCGCAGCTCCTCGGGCGCCCGGTCGGCGACGCGCTTGAGCTGGAGGAGGACGGCGGTCAGGGTCTGGCCGACCTCGTCGTGGAGTTCGCGGGCGATGCGGTGGCGTTCGCGCTCCTGGGCGGAGAGCGCGCGGGCCGCACCGGCGGCGCGTTCGGCCTCCAGCCGGTCGAGCATCGTGTTGTACGTCGTGATCAGCGCGGCCGTTTCCACGGGACCTGAGACGGGGGCGCGCGCTCCGGGGTGCAGCAGGTCGGCGGTGGCCATGGCCCGGCCCAGCCGCTGGAGCGGGGCGAGGCCGATGCGCAGGACGAGGGCGTTGCCGACGAGCAGGGCCGCGAGGCCGCCCACGACCATCAGTGCCTCGACCGGCAGGACCGGGGTCGACACGGTGACCGGGCCCAGCAGCAGGGCGGCGGCCACGATCAGGCCGACGGCGTTGAGCGAGAAGATCCGCCAGAACAGCGACACACTTCTGAGCTTCGCGGCCCTGCCCCGACCGCGTATATCCGTGACGACACCCATGTCGCCACCGTACGGGCGGATGGCAGCATGCAGAGCGGCCCGTTGTGATCACCAAGCGCACCGACGAACGCACATCGACCAGCAAGGGGAAGAATCGTGTCTGCTCCACGCCTGAGGGCGACGCCGCTGCCGGGCATCGGGGTCCAGTACGACCTCGTCACCCGGGAACACCGCCATCTGTCCGTGGTGGCGCACCGCGACGGCGGCCGGACGGTGAGCGTGTACCGGGCCGACGATCCCGATTCCTGTGCGCAGTCCGTGCGGCTGACCGGCTCCGAGGCGGGCGCGCTGATCGACGCGCTGAAGCCGTCCCACCACAGTGCGAGCCTGCTGTACACCACGGATCTCGGGCTGGTCGCCGAGCGCGTGGAGGTCGCCGCGACCTCGCGGTGGAACGGCCGGGTCCTGGGTGACACCCGGATACGGACCGAGACGGGGGCGTCCGTGGTGGCGGTGCTGCGGCGAGCCGAGGCGATCCCGTCGCCGGCGCCGGACTTCCGGCTCGCGGGCGGTGACACCCTGATCGTGATCGGCACCCGTGAGGGCGTCGACGCCGCAGCGGCGATACTCGGGCGGGAGTGATCCGGTGCACTCGTCCGCGGTCATGCTGATCGAGTTCGGTTCCATCATCCTCGGCCTCGGCCTGCTCGGCCGGTTCGCCGCCCGGTTCCGGCTCTCCCCGATTCCGCTGTACCTGCTCGCCGGTCTGGCCTTCGGCGAGGGGGGTCTGCTGCCGCTCGGGGCGAGCGAGGAGTTCGTCGCCACGGGTGCCGAGATCGGCGTCATCCTGCTGCTGTTGATGCTCGGCCTGGAGTACTCGGCCGGTGACCTGGTCACCAACCTCAAGGCGCACTACCCGTCCGGGCTCGTCGACGGCGCGCTCAACGCCCTGCCGGGCGCGGCGGCGGCACTGCTGCTGGGCTGGGGTCCGGTGGCCGCCGTCGTCCTGGCCGGAGTCACCTGGATCTCGTCGTCCGGGGTCATCGCGAAGGTGCTGGGCGACCTGGGCCGCGTCGGCAACCGGGAGACCCCGGTGATCCTCAGTGTCCTGGTCCTGGAGGACCTGGCGATGGCGGTGTACCTGCCCATCGTGACGGCGCTGGTGGCCGGCGCCGGACTGCTGGCCGGGAGCATGACGCTGGCGATCGCACTGGGGGCGGCGGGGCTCGTGCTGTTCGTGGCGGTCCGCTACGGCCGGGTCATCTCCCGTTTCGTGTCGAGCGACGACCCGGAGAAGCTGCTGCTCGTCGTGCTGGGCCTGACGATCCTGGTGGCGGGCGTGGCCCAGCAGCTCCAGGTGTCGGCGGCCGTGGGCGCGTTCCTGGTGGGCATCGCGCTGTCCGGGGAGGTCGCGGAGGGCGCGCACACCCTGCTGAGCCCACTGCGGGACCTGTTCGCCGCCGTCTTCTTCGTCTTCTTCGGGCTGCACACCGACCCGGCCAGCATCCCGCCCGTGCTGCTGCCCGCCCTCGCGCTGGCGGTCGTCACCGCCGCGACGAAGATCGCCACCGGGTACTGGGCGGCACGGCGGGCGGGGATCTCCGTCAAGGGCCGCTGGCGCGCGGGCGGTGCCCTCGTGGCGCGCGGCGAGTTCTCGATCGTGATCGCCGGGCTGGCGGTGAGCGCGGGCATCGAACCGTCCCTCGGCCCGCTGGCCACGGCGTACGTCCTCATCCTGGTCATCCTCGGGCCGCTCACGGCGCGCTACACGGAGCCGTTGGCGTCCTGGTGGGCGCGCCGCTCCGGCGAACGACCGGAGGCCGGTGAGGGCTCGTCGCGGTCGGCGGGGGCGGGGGCGTCGGTGGGCGGCGAGTGACTCACAGACCCCGGGGTGGGGACCGTCACGCGCCGTCGGCCTCCCATCCCTGACGGCGCAGCACCGCCGACACGTCCGGAGCCTCGTAGTGGTCGCCCTTGAGGACCTTGCCGTCGGCACGGCGGGCGACCTGGCCGTCGGGGCCCAGCTTGGTCATGTTGGAGCGGTGGATCTCGGCGATCACCGCGTCCAGGTCTATGCCGTGCACAAGGGCCGTGCCGTACGCGACGTAGACGACGTCGGCCAGTTCGTGGGCGAGCCGGTCGAGCGGGCCCTTCACCGACACCTCGGCGACCTCGGCCGCCTCCTCGGCGAGCAGTTCACCGCGGTGGGCGGCGAGTTCGGGTGAGATCTCGGTCGGTACGGCGCGGGCGTCCAGCCCGAACGCGAGGTGGAATTCACGGACGAGGTCGGCGGGCGAGGAGCTCATACGGCGACTGTAGCGGCCGCCTCGGACAGCCCCTCACCCGTGGCCGCACCACCCCCGGCACCCGCCTTCCGATCCCCATGCTGGTCAGCGGGCACAAGGGCTGGCAGGATCACGCGCATGTCCAAGGTGTTGCCCCGTATCGGCAGGCGTCGGGCCCTGCAGGGCTCGGCGGCCGGCCTCGTGGTCCTCGGGCTGCTGCTGTGGTGGCTGCGGCCCTGGGGCGAGGAGCCGCCGGGCGGGACGATCACGTTCAGCACCGGCACCCGCTCGGGGGTGTACTACGCGTACGGCGACCTCCTGCGCACCGCGCTCCACAAGAACATGCCGGATCTGAAGGTGGAGTTGCTGACCAGCCACGGGTCGCAGGAGAACGTCGCACGCGTGGCGACCGGGACGGCCGACTTCGCGATCGCCGCGGCCGACGCGGTGGAGACGTACAAGATCGACGGCAGCACCGGCGCCGACCGGTTGCGCGGTGTCGCCCGCCTCTACGACGACTACGTCCAGCTCGTCGTCCCGCCGGACTCGGACATTCGTTCCGTCGCGGACCTGCGGGGCAAGCGGGTGGCCATAGGGCTGCCCGACTCGGGTGTACGGCTGATCGCCAACGCGGTGCTCAGGGCGGCCGGCATCGACCCGGAGAAGGACATCACGCCCTCGTCGGACGGCATCGACACCGGACCCAAGCGGCTGGGACACGGCCTCGACGCGTTCTTCTGGTCGGGCGGGCTGCCCACGGGCGGGCTGGCACGGCTCGCCAAGAATTCGACCTTCCGATTCGTGCCCATCGACGCCGCCTTCGTCGCCAAGCTGCACAAGCAGGGCGGTGCCGCGCGCTACTACCGCGCCACCGACATGCCGGAGTCGGCGTATCCCACCATCCAGAACGGTGCCCCCGTGCCGACGCTGGCGGTGTCCAACCTCTTGGTGGCGCGCAAGGACATGGACCCCCGGGTCACCGAGTGGCTCACCCGGACCGTGATCAACAGCCGGGACAACATCGGCTCGACCGTCCACTCCGCCCAGCTGGTCGACGTGCGCACGGCGATCTACACCGACCCGCTGGCCCTGCACGACGGCGCCCGGCGCTACTACCGCTCCGTCAAGCCGTAGGAAGCCTCACGCGGACCGTTGCACGGGGTCCGGGAAGCGTCGTACGCCGCCTCAGCCGTACGCCGTACGAGCCGGACGCGCGACGTAGGGAAACCTCAGGAGCGCGTCGCGATTCGCCGTACGGCGTTGTGCGCACACGACCTCACGCCACCGGCCTCGACCGGGGTACTTTCACCGTCACCGTCAGCCCGTGCGGCTCGTGGTGGTCGTACGCGATCGAGCCGCCGCCCGCCGCGAGCAGGGCCCGCGAGATGGACAGGCCGAGGCCGGACCCCTTGACGTTCTGGTGGCGACCGCTGCGCCAGAAGCGGTCGCCGATGCGGACGAGTTCCTCGTCGGTCAGGCCCGGGCCGTTGTCGGTGACCACCACGGTGGAGGTGTCGCCGTCGGAGGCGACCGTGACCTCGACGATCTCGTCCTTCGGCGTGAACTTCAGCGCGTTGTCGATCACCGCGTCCAGCGCGCTGGACAGGGTGACCGGGTCGGCCCAGGCGGTGGTGGGCGGGCAGTCGCCCACCAGCCGTACGCCCTTGGCCTCGGCGGTCGGCGTCCAGGCCGCGACGCGCTCGGCGGTCAGCGCGCCGATGTCGGTGACCCTCAGGTCCGCCTCGGTGTGCTCGGCCAGGGCGAGGTCGAGCAGGTCGTCGAGAACCTGCGCCAGGCGCTTGCCCTCGGCCTGGACCGAGGCGATCTCCTGATTGCCCTCCGGGAGTTCGAAAGCGAGCAGTTCGATGCGCAGCAGCAGCGCCGCGAGCGGGTTGCGCAGCTGGTGCGAGGCGTCGGCGACGAAGGCGCGCTGCTGCTCCAGGACGTCCTCGACGTTGTCCGCCATCTCATTGAAGGACCGGGCCAGCCTGCGAAGTTCCGGCGGGCCGCCGGCGACCGCCACCCGGGACTTCAGGCGGCCGGTGGCGATGTCGTGGGTGGTGGCGTCGAGGACGCGTACGGGCCTGAGGACCCAGCCCGTCAGCCGCAGGGCGGCGCCGACGGCCAGCAGCATCGCGGCGGTCTCGCCCACTCCTATGACCAGCCAGCCGTGCAGGATCCGTGACCGCATCTGTCCGGTGGGCGAATCGGTGACGACGACCGCCATGACGTCACCGTCCCGGATCACCGGCGAGGCGACGACGAGACGGTTGCGCTGCCAGGGCCACACCTGCTTGGGGTCGTGGCTGCGCCGGCTGAGCAGCGCCTCGTCGAACGCGTCGCGTATCTCGCCCGCCGCGGGGAGGACCAAGCTCGACGGCGCCTTCGCCATGGGGATGCGGTTGCGGTAGAAGACACCGGCCCGGATGCCGTAGACCTCGTGGTAGCTGGTGAGTTCGCTGGCCAGCGTCTCCCTGCGCCCGTTCGCCTCGCCGGGGGTGTCGGTGACGAACTGGGCGAGGGCGGCGAAGCGTGCCGTGTCGTCGATCCGGTCGACGACCACTGTCTGCTGCTGGGCCGCGGCCACGCTGCCGGCCAGCGGGATGCCCAGGGCGAGCAGCACGGCCGCCATCAGGACGATGAGCAGCGGGAGGAGACGTGTGCGCACCCGGCCCCGCTACGAGCCCGGGGCGACGAGCCGGTAGCCCACGCCGCGTACGGTCTCGATCAGGGCCGGCATGCGCAGCTTGGCCCGCAGGGAGGCGACGTGCACCTCCAGGGTGCGTCCCGTCCCCTCCCAACTGGTGCGCCACACCTCACTGATGATCTGCTCCCGCCGGAAGACCACGCCGGGCCGCTGGGCCAGCAGGGCGAGGAGGTCGAACTCCTTGCGGGTGAGTTGGATGACCGAACCGTCCACGCTGACCTGGCGGGTGGGCAGTTCGATGTGCACCGGACCGAGGCGCAGCGCGGTCTCGGCGCCCTCCGAGGCGTCCTCGTGGGCGGTGCGCCTGCTGACGGCGTGGATCCGGGCGAGCAGCTCTCCGGTGTCGTACGGCTTGACCACGTAGTCGTCGGCGCCGAGGTTGAGGCCGTGGATGCGGGAGCGGACGTCGGAACGCGCGGTGACCATGATCACCGGCGTGCTGGTGCGCTTGCGGATCTTGCCGCAGACCTCGTATCCGTCCTGGTCGGGCAGCCCCAGGTCGAGGAGGACGACTCCGAAGCCGGCGCCTTCCGGGACGAGGGCCTGGAGGGCCTCCTCGCCACTGCGGGCGTGCGTGACGTCGAAACCGTGCCGCGCCAGGACCGCGGACAGGGCGGCTGCGACATGGTTGTCGTCCTCGACGAGGAGCAGTCTCATCCGGGCCCCCTTCGGTTCATCGGACGTACGAACTGGATGGGTAGAAAAACGCGGGCACGCGCGCGTGCACATGGCAGTGACGCTGATGAATGAGGACGGCGTCAAGAGGGTTCCGGTTGCGCGCCGCTTCCGTTACCCGGCCGATACGCGCCCAGCTCATAAGTGCTACGACAGGTGTCCGATTGCTATCGGATCGTGATCCTCAGATTCCCCTCAGATGTAATGACGCTGGTGGCGTGGGTTACTAAGGTCCTCCGAAACCGAGGAGGACGGAGCCAGAGAGCGATGACCGAAGTATCGGTGGCCAAGGAAGATGTGGCCGCGACCGGAGAACTGGTCGTCCTGAAGAGCGTCAACAAGCATTTCGGCGCGTTGCACGTGCTCCAGGACATCGACCTGACGATCGACCGCGGCGAGGTTGTCGTGGTCATCGGACCCTCCGGGTCCGGAAAGTCCACCCTGTGCCGCGCCATCAACCGCCTGGAGACGATCGACTCCGGCACGATCGCCATCGACGGCAAGCCGCTGCCCCAGGAGGGCAAGGAGCTGGCCCGACTGCGCGCCGACGTAGGGATGGTCTTCCAGTCCTTCAACCTGTTCGCGCACAAGACCGTGCTCGAGAACGTGATGCTGGGCCAGATCAAGGTCCGCAAGGCCGACAAGAAGAAGGCCGAGGAGAAGGCCCGCCAGTTGCTCGACCGGGTCGGTGTCGCCAACCAGGCGGACAAGTACCCCGCACAGCTCTCCGGCGGCCAGCAGCAGCGCGTGGCCATCGCGCGCGCCCTGGCCATGGACCCCAAGGTCATGCTCTTCGACGAGCCCACGTCGGCGCTCGACCCCGAGATGATCAACGAGGTCCTGGAGGTCATGCGGCAGCTCGCCCAGGACGGCATGACCATGGTCGTCGTCACCCACGAGATGGGCTTCGCTCGTTCGGCCGCCAACAGGGTGGTGTTCATGGCGGACGGCCGCATCGTCGAACAGGCCACGCCCGACCAGTTCTTCGGCAACCCGCGCAGCGACCGCGCCAAGGACTTCCTGTCGAAGATCCTGCATCACTGACGGCGTACGCCGCCTTTCGACCTGCGTCACCGCCCCTGACGGCATCTCCTCACAGACAAAGGATGTTCCCACCATGAAGCTCCGCAAGTCCGCCTCCGCGGCGGTAATCGCCGTTCTCGCACTGACCGTCTCGGCCTGTGGCGGCGAGTCCGGCAACGCCGGTGACGCGCCCGGCGAAACCGGCGGCAAGACCCAGCCGAAGCTTCCGACGTACACCGTCGCCACGGACGTCAAGATCGACTCCCCCACGCTGAAGCAGGCGCAGCAGGCCGGGAAGCTCGTCGTCGGCGCGAAGAACGACCAGCCGTACCTGGGCTTCGAGGACACCGACGGCAAGCGTTCCGGCTTCGACATCGAGATCGCCAAGATGGTGGCGGCCGACCTCGGCTTCAAGCCCTCGCAGATCGAGTTCAAGACGGTGGACTCGAACGTCCGCGAGACCACCATCTCCAAGGGCGAAGTCGACCTCTACGTGGGTACGTACACGATCAACGACGAGCGCAAGAAGCAGGTCGGCTTCGCGGGCCCGTACTTCCTGGCGGGCGCCGACCTGCTCGTCCGCAAGGACGACACGGCCATCACCGGCCCCGACTCGCTCAAGGGCAAGACGGTCTGTTCCATCAAGGGCTCGACTCCGCTTCAGGAGATCAAGAAGCCCAAGTACGGTGCCAAGACCATCGAGCTGTCCAAGTACTCGGAGTGCGTGCAGCAGCTGCTCAACAACGAGGTCGACGCGGTCACGACCGACGACGCGATCCTCAAGGGGTACGCCGCTCAGCGTCCGACCAAGCTGAAGGTGGTCGGCAAGCCGTTCACCAAGGAGCCGTACGGCGTCGGCATGAACAAGGACGACAAGGCACTGCGCGACGCCGTCAGCGACGCCCTCGAGGCGCACGAGAAGAACGGCGACTACAAGAAGGCGTACGACGCCACGCTCGGCCTGTCCGGCTCCGCGTTCACCGCGCCCCCGGCCATCGAGCGCTACTGAGGCATCGGTCGGGCGCCGCGACCGGGGCGCCCGACCCGACCGTCACCAACCGTCCGTCCCGGGCGTGCGCTACCGATGCGCCCGGGACGGTGCCGTCCCTGCCCGTACGCCGCCCACGAGGACCTTCTCCGTGAACGTATTGCTCGACCATCTCACGGAATTCCGTGAGGGGTTCATCGGCACCGTCCTGCTGACCCTCGCCAGCGGACTTCTCGCGATGGTGCTGGGTGTCATCATCGCCGGGTTCCGCGTCTCTCCCGTGCCTCCGCTGCGGCTGTTCGGCACCGCCTGGGTCACGCTCTTCCGGAACACTCCTCTGACGTTGCTCTTCCTCGTCGCGTGGTTCGTCATACCCGTGATCTTCGTGCCGGGCCTCAGCCCGTGGACGAAGGCCCTCCTGGCGCTGGGCTTCTACACCTCGGCCTTCGTCTGCGAGGCCATCCGCTCGGGTATCAACACCGTGCCCGTGGGACAGGCCGAGGCCGCCCGCTCCATCGGCATGACCTTCACGCAGACGCTGCGTCTGATCGTGCTGCCCCAGGCCACGCGCACCGTGATTCCACCGTTGAGCTCGATCTTCATCGCCCTGACGAAGAACTCCGCGATCGCGGGCGCGTTCAGCGTCACTGAACTGTTCGGCGTACAGAAGCTCCTCAGCGATCAGGGCTTCGCCATCGCCTGGATCTTCCTGTGGGTGGCCCTGGGCTACCTCGTCATCACTTTCTCCATCAGCGGTTTCTTCCGCCTGGTGGAGCGGCGGCTGGGGGTCGCACGATGAGCTCGAGTGTTCTCTACGACGCGCCGGGGCCTCGGGCTCGGCTGCGCAACCGCCTCTACACGGTGGTCGGCTCCCTGGCCGTGGTCGGTCTGATCGTCTTTGTCGTGTATCGGATGGACGCCAAGGGCCAGTTGGAGCCCGAGGTGTGGGACATCTTCAACAACGCCGGCGTGCGGGCCAACATCCGTGACGGCCTGCTGACCACCTTGAAGGTGTTCGCCGTCGCCGGCGTGCTGTCCCTCGTGCTCGGTCTGCTGCTCGCCATCGCCCGGGTATCCGAGCACAAGCCCGTCCGCTGGTTCGCCACGACGTTCATCGAGGTGTTCCGCGCGGTACCCCTGCTGATCACGATCTACGCCCTGTGGGTGCTGTTCCTCACCTACAAGAACGACCTCGGGGCCATCGGCGACAACACCGGCTTCTGGGGCCTGGTCATCGGCCTGACCGTCTACAACGGTTCGGTCCAGGCCGAGGTGTTCCGCGCGGGAATCAACGCGGTGCCGCGCGGACAGGTCGAGGCGGCCTACGCGCTCGGACTGCGCAAGTACCAGGTGATGACCACCCTGTTGCTTCCGCAGGCGGTGCGTTCCATGCTGCCGACGATGATCAGCCAGCTCGTGGTCACCCTCAAGGACACGTCGCTCGGCTACATCATCACGTACACGGAGCTGCTCTTCGCCACGCGCACGATGGCCAACAACATCATCGTGAACGGCGAGAACCCGTTCACGGCGGTCACCATCGTGGTCGGCGCGATCTACATCGCGATGTGCCTCGCGCTCTCCTCGCTCGCCACCTGGATCGAACGGCGCGGGCGCCGTGCGAAGACCGGTGTCGCGGTGGCCGCGGCCGCCGAGCCGGCCGAACAGCCGGGAGTCCTCGACGTCGCCGAGGGGCCCCTCGGCCCCGTCGACGGCGACACCACGGACCGCCCCGGGAAGTAACCGGCGGCCGGTGAACTTCCGGCCGGCCTTCCCGGTATGACCGGGCGCGGTGTCCTGCCTGTCGCGGCGGCGAGGGCAGGGCACCGTTGCCTTCGATTCGTAGGTGTCGTAGATGTGACCCCCTTCGCGGCGGCGCGCCCGGCGTCGCCGCTCTGCCGCTCTGCCGCTCTGCCGGTCTGAGGCCCACCGCTCAGGCAGGCCGCCCGGGCCCGTCCCGGGCCGCCCAGGAGGACCGGACAAAGGACCGAATGGAGGACCGGACAGAGGACCGGATGGAGGACCGGACAGAGGACCGGATGGAGGGCCGGATGGAGGGCCGGCACACCAGCCGTGGCGTCCTCGGCCATGGGCGAGCCGTCACCAGCTGAACAACGCTCAGCCATGCCGAGGTCACCGTCACTTGACGCAAGCACCGGCAATAGGTTGCATACGTTCCGTGATCGTGCACCCTGCTCCACCTTCCTGTTCACTCACGTCCCTCGGGACACCGCTGCGGGCAGGGGGCGCCGCGCCGTGGATCCGGTGATCATCGTCGGAGCGGGGCCCGTCGGGCTCACGCTCGCCCTGGCGCTGGCCCGTCAGGAGGTGCCCTCCGTCGTCCTCGACGAGGGACCGGGCAAGGACGAACCGCGTCTCGCGCGCACGGTGGTGCTGCGCGAGGACACCACTGCCCTGATGGAGCGGCTGACCGGCGTGCCGCTCGCCGAGGCCGGCGTCCACTGGGCCGGATGGAGGTCGATGCGGCGCAAGCAGGTGATGCGCAAGGTCACGTTCGGCGGCACGGACGACACCGCCGCCGACGGCGACACGGACCTCCTCAGTGCCGGCCCCGCCCCGCTCCACATCGCCCAGCACCTGCTCACCGGCGCCCTGCGCGCCGCCGTCGCCGGCCAGCCCCTCGTCAAGATCGCCGTGGACAGCCGCCTCGACTCCATCGAGCAGGAACCTTCAGGCGTCACGGCCCACACCCGCGGCCCCAAGGGCACCTGGTGGCGCGGCAGTTACCTGGTCGGCTGCGACGGCATCCGCTCGACGGTACGCAAGCTCCAGGACATCCGCTTCCCGGGCCGTACGGCGGTGGAGCGACAAGCCGTGGCCACACTGCGCGCGGAACTCCCCTGGCCCGGTGAAGCGTTGCTGCACCGGATGCCGCCGTGGCGGACCTCCGGCCCGTCGGCCGGCGAGATCACCGGACGCCCCCTGCCGGACGGAATGTGGCGACTGGACTGGCTGCTGCCCCCGGGCAAGGACCTGGTCACGCCCGAGCTGCTGGTGGGACGCGTCCGGGAGACCCTGGCCGGCTGGACCGGCGGCTCGACACCGCCGTACGAACTCCTCGACACCGGCGTGCACACGGTCCACCACCGAGTGGCCCGCCGCTGGCGCGCCGGCCGAGTGTTCCTCGCCGGGGACGCGGCACACCTGCTCGGGGCGCTCGGCACACAGGGGCTGGACGAGGGGCTGCGGGACGCCGACAACCTCGCCTGGAAGCTGGCGCTGGCCTGGCACCACGGGCCGCACGAGGCGCTGCTCGACAGCTACCAGACCGAGCGGCGCGCGGTCGTCGCCGCCCGCCTGCGCGCCGCCGACCAGGCACTGCCGTTGCTGCGCGGCGGCGGAGGCCTGCGCGCCTACGTCCCCGGCTCGGCCCGTGGCCACGACGCGCTCCTCACGGAAGGTCACTTGGGGCGCGGCACGCTCGGTGCGCCGGGGGCGTACGCCAAATCGCCGCTCGCACCCCCGCACCTCGAAGGCGAGACCCCCGTCGACACTCCGCCCGGGGCGCAGGTCACCGATGTGCGGGTCACCGCGGAGGACGGCTCCTTCGTACGGCTGCGGGACCGCCTCGGTCGCTGCGCGCTGCTCGTCGTACTGATCGCGCCGGGCACGGGCGTGTGGGAGCGCAAGCACTGGGTGACCGCCGGGATCATGCCCCGTCTGGCCGCGGCGGTGACCGCGCTGCCGCACCCGGCCGAGCTGCTGGTCGCCGAGGAGTACCCGGGCGCCGCCCCCCACACCGTCCTTCTCGTACGGCCCGACGGTCACCTGGTCACGGCGCTGACCGGGGTACGGCCGGCCGACCTGTACACGGCGGCCGAGGCGGCACTGGGCGGGCCGGCCAAGGCGGAAGCGGGCGCGGGGGCCGGTTCGCGATAACGCTCCGTACTCGTCCTGCCTGTTTCCGGGCTCACTGTCACGCTGCGTCCACATAGTGACAGTGAGTTGACCGGTCCGCACCGTCGTGGTGTACTCCGGATCATGACCGACACCTGTGTGCGCCTGTGGCGGAGGGTCCACATGGACCTCGTCCGCTACGCGGGCTGCGTGTGTCGCCCGTCCTGCTGAATTCGCATCCCCCTTTCTCAAAGCGCGCGCCGCTCCCGCGTTGCCGCGCGCTCCTCGCGAACGCTTCTTCAGGACGGTGTCTGTGTCTGTGTCTCCCCTTCTCTCCCCCGGCGGATCTGCCGAAGTCACCGCCCCCACGCAGGCGGACCTGCTCGACTTCGTACGTCGTACGGCCGCCGACACCGAGTTGATCGCCTCGCTCCCGCTCGACCCGGAGGGCCGTACCTGGGTACGGCTGGAGGGGCCCGGCGGCAGCGAGGCCTGGCTGATCGGCTGGCCGCCCGGCAGCGGCACCGGCTGGCACGACCACGCCGATTCGGTCGGCGCCTTCCTCACCGCCTCCGGCGAGCTCAAGGAGAACTCACTCGCCGCACGGCTGCCCACCGACGGCTGGAAGACGCTGGAACTGACCGAGGGCGTGGACCGGGAGCGCCGGCTGCTGGCCGGAAAGGGCCGCGCCTTCGGCCGCCACCACGTCCATGAGGTCCTCAACGAGTCCCCCGAGCGGCACGCGATCTCCGTCCACGCCTACTACCCGCCGCTGCCACGAATCCGCCGCTACAGCCGCACCGGTCAGATCCTGCACCTGGAGCAGGTGGAACGCCCGGAGGACTGGCAGTGAGCGGGACGCGAGACAGTGACCGGAACGGGAGAAACGGAGGGTCGGCGATGAGCGGCCTGGACGAACGAGCGGTCGGTATCGACGAGTTGCTGGAGCGGGTCCGCGAGGGATACGAGCGGATCGAGCCACAGGATGCGTACGACGCCGTCCGGGCCGGGGACGCGCTGCTGGTGGACATCCGCTACGCGGCCCTGCGCGAGCGGGACGGCCTGATCCCCGGCGCCCTCGTGGTGGAGCGCAACGAGCTCGAGTGGCGCCTCGATCCGCGGGGCAGCCACCGCGCCCCCGAGGCCACCGGCCACGGCCTGCGGGTCGTGGTGATCTGCAACGAGGGCTACGCCTCCAGCCTGGCGGCCGAGTCCCTGCATCGGCTGGGGCTGCGCCGGGCCACCGATCTTGTCGGCGGATTCCAGGCGTGGAAGGCAGCCGGGCTTCCGGTGACGTCGTAGGACCTCTGCCCCTTGCCACGGTCTGCCTACTCCTTCGCCGTGGTCGCCGTCACCGGCCGGGCCCTGAGCGCGGTGCGACCGGGTACGGCGGTGGCGGCGAGGGCGAGCAGACCCGCGCCGGCCACGACACCGACGTACACCAAGGGCGTGACCGCCGGTGCGGCGCGGCCCGTCATGGGGGCCTGCGGCTCCTGGGCGGAGGTGTGCGGTTCTCGCTCTGCACCGGGTTCCTGTGGCATGCGTACACAGTCGTCTGTGCACAGGTCTCCGTGCACTGCGGTGCCCCGGCGTCTTCAGCCGGGGGTCAGCCCCACCTCGGCGCTGGAAACCGGCGTACGAGGAAGCCGGCGAGGGACGAGCGGACGTGCTCCGCGGCGTGGCCCGGCTCCCGAACGCGATGGGCGCCCCCGCGCGTCCACCGTGTCCGGGCCGCCGAGCCACGCAACCCTCTCGCCGTTCCGAGCCCTCGCCCCCGAAGACTCGGTCGGAACGCATCCGCCCCCGAAAGCCTCGTTCAGAACCCCTCGTCCCCGAGGAACTCCGTGTCCTCGCCCTCCTCCTCCAGCGCCTGCCGGACCACCCGCAGGGCCATGCCCTCGGGATAGCCCTTGCGAGCGAGCATCCCCGCGAGGCGGCGCAGCCGCTTGTCGCGGTCCAGGCCGCGGGTGGAGCGCAGCTTGCGGACGACGAGCTCGCGCGCGGTCGCCTCCTCCTGCTCGGAGTCGAGCTGGGCGACGGCCGCGTCGATCAGGGTGGAGTCGACGCCCTTGGTCCGCAGTTCCTGGACGAGTGCGCGCCGCGCCAGTCCCCTGCCGTGGTGCCGGGACTCCACCCAGGCGTCGGCGAACGCGCTGTCGTTGATCAGGCCGACCTCCTCGAACCGCGACAGCACCTCCTCGGCGGCGTCATCCGGGATCTCCCGTTTGCGCAGGGCGTCCGCGAGCTGTTTCCGCGTGCGTGGGGTCCCGGTGAGCAGGCGCAGACAGATCGCCCGTGCCTGCTCCACCGGGTCCCCTGAAGGCTCCCCCTGCCCGGCCCTCGACGAAGAGGAGGTGCCTCCGTCCTCACCGGACGGCTCCGGACGGCCGCGCCGACGGCGTCCGCGTGCGCCGCCCGCGCCACGGGTCCCGCCCCGGCGCGAGCCACCGGCGTGCGCATCGGCGCCGAACGCCGAGCCGTCGTCCGGCCCTCCGTCCAGCCGCTGTCCACCGCCCGGCTCGTCGCCGTACGACCCGCCCCTGCCGTACGACGCCCTGCGGTTGTGTGCCCCGTCCATGCCGTGGGCCGGTTCGCCGTCGTTCACCCCGGCGTTCGTGGAGCCGGTTCGCCATGCATTTGAATCAGGCACGGTTATGGATCAGCTCTTGACCGCCGCGGCCTTGGTCTTGGCAGCCTTGGCCGCCGGAGCGGGCACCGCCTTCGCGGCGTCGTCCGCTGCGGCGGAGACCGCGGCGTCCGCACCCGGCTCGACGGCCGGCACCTCCGGCCGGACTCCGACGCCCAGCTTCTCCTTGATCTTCTTCTCGATCTCGTTGGCGAGGTCGGGGTTGTCCTTCAGGAAGTTGCGCGCGTTCTCCTTGCCCTGGCCCAGCTGGTCGCCCTCGTACGTGTACCAGGCGCCTGCCTTGCGGACGAAGCCGTGCTCCACGCCCATGTCGATCAGGCCGCCCTCGCGACTGATGCCGTGGCCGTAGAGGATGTCGAACTCGGCCTGCTTGAAGGGCGGCGCGACCTTGTTCTTGACGACCTTGACGCGGGTGCGGTTGCCGACCGCATCGGTGCCGTCCTTCAGCGTCTCGATGCGTCGGATGTCGAGTCGCACCGAGGCGTAGAACTTCAGTGCCCGGCCACCGGTCGTGGTCTCCGGGGAGCCGAACATCACGCCGATCTTCTCGCGGAGCTGGTTGATGAAGATCGCGGTGGTCTTGGACTGGTTGAGCGCGCTGGTGATCTTCCGCAGGGCCTGGCTCATCAGGCGGGCCTGCAGACCGACGTGACTGTCGCCCATCTCGCCCTCGATCTCCGCGCGCGGGACGAGCGCGGCGACGGAGTCGATGACGATGAGGTCGAGGGCGCCGGAGCGGACCAGCATGTCCACGATCTCCAGGGCCTGCTCGCCGTTGTCCGGCTGGGACAGGATCAGGTTGTCGATGTCGACGCCGAGCTTCTGCGCGTACTCGGGGTCGAGGGCGTGCTCCGCGTCCACGAACGCGACCTGGCCTCCGGCCTTCTGTGCGTTCGCCACCGCGTGCAGGGTCAGGGTCGTCTTACCCGAGGACTCGGGGCCGTAGACCTCGATGACGCGGCCGCGCGGCAGACCGCCGACGCCGAGGGCCACGTCGAGCGCGGTCGACCCGGTCGGGATGACCTCGATGGGCTCCTTCGAGCGGTCGCCCATGCGCATGACCGCGCCCTTGCCGAATTGCCGTTCAATCTGTGCGAGGGCGGCGTCCAGGGCCTTCTCGCGGTCGGTTCCTGCCATGGGTTCCACCCGATTTGCTTGAGTCGATCGCTTCACGTCTCAGACGCTAACGCCTGCCACTGACAATGCGCCCCGACGCTCGTCCGGCCTGTGGATAACTGGGGCACATCTCCGTCAAAACCATGTCGAAACCCCGTCGAGAGCGTCGCCGGAGCCTCCATAAGAATGGATGTTCGATTTTTGTGTCAAGCGCACCACGTGGCACCTCCGAGACTACGGCGTCCCGCGTCACCGAAGGCCGGGCGCGTGCCATCGCCCCCCCCTGGTGGATGCGGGTCCGTGGCACCGGAAGCTGAGCGGCGCCGCCATGTACGCCGTGACATCGTGGTGCCATGGCCATCGAGGTTCGCCCGGCTTCAGTCTTCGAGGATGTCCGTGCCGTGCTCGGCCCGAAGTCACCGGGGGCCAACGTCTGCTGGTGCCTGAGCTACCGGATCCCGTCCAAGCTCAACAACGAGCTTCGCGGGCCGGCCCGCGGTGACTACGTCGCCGAGCTGTGCCGTGCGGAGCCCCCTCCGGGGGTGCTCGCATACGACGGCGACGAGCCGGTCGGCTGGGCCGCCGTGGCACCGCGCTCGGACACCTCCTTCGCGCGCAACCGTAAGATCCCGCACGTCGACGACCTGCCGGTCTGGTCGCTGTGGTGCATCCGCGTGCGCCCCGGTCACCGGAAGAACGGAATCTCGCATGCCCTCATCGCCGGCGCGGTCGAGTTCGCCCGCGCCCACGGAGCACCGGCGATCGAGGCGTATCCCCTCGACAACGATGACGCCAAGGTCGACCTGACGATGGCGTACGCCGGGATCCGCAAGAACTTCGAACGCGCGGGGTTCGTCCACGCCGCCGACACCACCTCCGTGCTGGCCGGTCATCCCAGGGTCCTGATGCGGCTCGACCTGCGCTGACAGATCAGCCCTGGCTCTCGGCGGCCCGCCTCGTGCGGATCGACCTGCGCCGGGTAGCAACACTCCCCGTACGTTCCGGATCATGGGCGGTTCATCGGCGGCCGGACCTCCGCCGGCGCGGACCGTCCCACCGTGCCGCCCCACCGTGCCGCCGGATGCCGTGGTGTCGCTCGTGGCGGCGGGCCGGCCGATCCGGCGCACGAACCGCTGGACGGCAGCCGGTCCCTCAGGAGGAGCCGTCGGCGGAGTCCTGTGCCCCCGGCCGGCGCGCCCACAGCTCACGCGCGCGCGTGAGCAGTCCGGGTCCCGCCCCTCTCCGGTGTCCGTGCACCCGGGGGTCGTCCGTGACGGCATACCGCTTCACATACGCCCCGAGGAAGGCCTGCAGCGTGGCCACCGCCGGGATGGCGATCAGCGCTCCGACGGCGCCGAGGAGGGCGGTGCCGGCGATGACCGAGCCGAAGGCGACCGCGGGATGGATGTCGACGGTCTTCGAGGTCAGCTTGGGCTGCAGCACGTAGTTCTCGAACTGCTGGTAGACCACGACGAAGATCAGCACCCAGAGCGCGTACCAGGGATCGACCGTGAAGGCGATCAACATCGGCAGAGCGCCCGCGAGATAGGTGCCGATGGTGGGGATGAACTGCGAGACCAGCCCCACCCACACGGCGAGCACGGGCGCGTACGGCACATCCAGGAACTCCAGCAGGATGTAGTGCGCTATTCCGGAGATGACTGCCATCAGGCCGCGCGAGTAGATGTAGCCGCCGGTCTTGTTCACGGCGATCTCCCACGCGCGCAGCACCTCGGCCTGCTTGGCGGGCGGCAGGACGGAGCAGAGCGCGCGGCGCAGCCGTGGGCCGTCCGCGGCGAAGTAGAACGAGAACAGGGCGATCGTCAGCAGCTGGAAGAGCCCCCCGAGGACCTGGGCGGACACGTCCAGAACGCCGGTGGCGCTGTTCTGCACGTAATTGCGCAGCCAGTCGGAGCGGAGCAGGCCCTCTTGGACGTCCACCCGTTTCAGGTCGGTGTTGAAGTGTGTGTTGATCCAGTTGATGACGGAGTCGAGGTAGGCCGGGAAGTCCTCGACGATCTTGATGATCTGGCCCGCGAGCATGGAGCCGAGCAGCGTGACGAAGCCCGCCGCGACGATGATCACGCCGAGGAAGACGATGGCGGTGGCCAGGCCTCTGCGCATGCCACGCGCGGCCATCCAGCTCACCGCGGGCTCGATGGCCAGGGCCAGGAAGAACGCGATGAGAATGTTGATCAACAGGCCGGTGAGCTGATGGAAGGCCCAACTGCCCAGTTGGAACACGGCGATGAGGGCGAGCGCGAGCACCATGGCGCGCGGCAGCCAGCGCGGCATGCGGGCGTTCGGCCCCGCGGCGCCGTCGGCCGGGGGCCGGGTGGGCGGCGTCGTACCGAACGGGGAGTCGTGCTGGACGGCCTGGCCGGTCTCGTCAGTGGGTGCCACAGTGCAAGTTTCGCCCATGTGGCCGACATCGGCTGCGGTCCTGCGATCTTCGTGACCGATCAGTGCTTTTCCCTCGGAACGTTCATGACTGTGCAGACCACACGCCACACGTCCTTCGCGTCCCAGCCGACGTCCAGCGCCTCGTGCACCGTGCGCCCGCCGAGCTCCGACATCACATGGTCGCGCGCGAAGGTGTCGGCGTAGCCTGGACCGAAGTGGTCCGCCATTCGCTGCCAGAAGACCGTCAACCGCATGACTCCAGTATCCCGCCCCTGAGGGTGGGCCTGAGCCGGGACCGCTTGCCGACACCGCTTTCCGTCCTACGGTCTGACACATGGCCGAAACAGGAGCTTCCCCACTCCCCCCGACGCCCCCGGCGCACTCTCCGCTCGCGCGCGCCGAGCACTTCGTCTGGCTCACCGCGCGGGTGCTGGAGCAGCGCCTCTTCGCGTACCACTTCCTGAGCGGAAGCCCCGACCCCGTGGAGACGGCGCTGGACGCCTATCGCAACGAGGACGGCGGATACGGCCACGCGCTGGAACCCGACCTGCGCGGCCCGGTCAGTCAGCCGCTGCACACCGGTCACGCACTGCGGGTGCTGGACGCCGTGGGACGCTGCGGCGGACAGCGCGTGGAGCGCGTATGCCGGTATCTGACCTCGGTCTCCACACCGGACGGCGCGCTCCCGGCGATCCATCCCAGCCAGCGCGGCTACCCGGCGGCCCCCTTCATCCCGATCGTGGACGACCCGCCGAGCGAACTCCTCTCCACGGGACCGGTGGTCGGTCTCCTGCACCGCAACGAGGTGTGGCACGCCTGGCTGTTCAGGGCCACGGACTTCTGCTGGCACACGGTCGAGTCCCTGCGACAGTCCCACCCGTACGAGATCCAGGCCGCCGTGGCCTTCCTGGACTCCGTTCCCGACCGCCCCCGCGCGGAGGCGGCCGCCGACCGCCTGGGTCGTCTGGTACGCGAGCACCGGCTCGCGGTCCTGGACCCGGACCGCCTCGACGCGTACCCGGTGGCCCCGGGCTACGCCCCCGGCGAGCACCACTTCCCGCACGACTACGCGAAGACGCCGGGCTCCCTCGCGCGCGCGTGGTTCACGGACGACGAAATGACCCGCTCCCTGGACTTCCTCGCAGGCGACCAGCAGGACGACGGGGGCTGGCCGATCCGCTGGCGCCAGTGGGCTCCGGGCACCGCTCTGGAGGCCCGCCCCATCGTGACGATCGAAGCACTGCGCACCCTGAGGTCCCACGGCCGCGCCCTGACCTGACACACCGCGTCGCCGGACTCACCCGCGTACCGCCCACGCCACCGGCGCCCGCCCCCCGGCGAAGGTCTGCTGGGCCGTGAGCAGCGTCACGGGCAGCAGCGCCGCGAGATGCCTGACGAGGAGCCACAGCCGGCTGACCGGCGCCGCGAGGGCAGCAGCAGGACGGGCACTCCCCCGCGGACCCGCAGCCGCGTACGGCGGCAAGGGGACGTGTCGGGGGGTGTCCGCCCGCAGCGGTTGGCGCGTCAACACGAGCACCTCGCCAGCGAACCGATTCCGCGCCGTTCCGAGGACGGACACCCCCCCGACACGTCCCCGACCCGCCCCGCAACACAAGGCGCTACACACGCCCCCACCGAACCCGCACAGGCCGCCGCAGGCATCCGCAGGCATCCGCACCCGGCCAAACCACCGAAGGCACCCACCCAGCCGCCGGAGAGCCCCGCACCCACCCAGCCGCAGGAGGGCCCCTCCCCCGGTCAAACCGCCGCAGACGCCACCGCACCCGCGCCCCACCGCCGCAGACGCCCACCGGCACCCCCGCGCCAACCGCCGAAGGCACCCACGGGCCCCCGCCCCACCGCCCCACCGCCGGAGGCAGACGCATTGTCAGTCCCGAGGTGCAGGATGGACGCATGGCCAGCTCCACACACCGAGCCCTCGCAGCCTTCTCCCCCGCGACCCGCGGCTGGTTCACGGGGGCCTTCTCCGCGCCCACCGCAGCCCAGGCAGGCGCCTGGCAGGCCATCGCGCAGGGCTCGGACGTCCTGGTGGTAGCCCCCACCGGCTCCGGCAAGACCCTCGCCGCCTTCCTCGCCGCCCTGGACCAGCTCGCCTCGACACCCCCACCCGCAGACCCCAAGAAACGCTGCCGCGTCCTGTACGTCTCCCCGCTCAAGGCCCTCGCCGTAGACGTGGAGCGCAACCTCCGCAGCCCCCTGACCGGCATCCGTCAGGAATCCGTCCGCCTGGGCATGCCCGAACCGGAGGTCAAGGTCGGCATCCGCTCCGGCGACACCCCCGCCGCAGAGCGCCGCGCCCTGGCCACCCGCCCCCCGGACATCCTGATCACCACCCCGGAGTCCCTGTTCCTGATGCTGACGTCGGCCACACGCGACGCGCTGACCGGCATCGACACAGTGATCCTCGACGAGGTACACGCGGTCGCCGGCACCAAGCGCGGCGCCCACCTCGCCCTCACTCTGGAGCGCTTGGACGAGCTCCTCCCCAAGCCGGCCCGCCGCATCGGCCTGTCGGCCACGGTCCGCCCGGTCGACGAGGTCGCCCGCTACCTCTCCCCCCGCCGCAAGGTGGAGGTCGTCCAGCCGAAGTCCGGCAAGGAGTTCGACCTCTCCGTCGTCGTCCCGGTCGAGGACCTGGGCGAACTGGGCGGCTCCCCGGTGGCCGACGCCACGGACGGCGCGGAGCGTCCGTCGATCTGGCCGCACGTCGAGGAGCGGATCGCCGACCTGGTCCAGGCCCACCGCTCGACGATCGTGTTCGCCAACTCCCGCCGCCTCGCGGAGCGCCTTTGCAACCGCCTGAACGAGATCGCGTACGAACGGGCCACCGGCGAGCCCCTGGACGAACACCACGCCCCCGCCGAACTCATGGGCGGCTCCGGCGCGGCCCAGGGCGCACCCCCGGTCATCGCCCGCGCCCACCACGGCTCGGTGTCGAAGGAACAGCGCGCCCTCGTCGAAGAAGACCTCAAGGCGGGCCGCCTCCCCGCCGTGGTCGCCACCTCCAGCCTCGAACTCGGCATCGACATGGGCGCCGTGGACCTCGTGGTCCAGGTCGAATCCCCGCCCTCCGTGGCCTCCGGCCTGCAACGCGTCGGCCGTGCGGGACACCAGGTCGGAGCCGTCTCCACCGGCGTGGTCTTCCCGAAGTACCGCGGCGACCTGGTGCAGGCGGCAGTCGTCACCGAGCGCATGCGCACCGGCGCCATCGAGTCCTTGAAGGTCCCCGCGAACCCGCTGGACGTCCTGGCGCAGCAAGTCGTCGCCATGACGGCGATGGACACCTGGCAGCTGGACGACCTGCTCGCCATGGTCCGCCGAGCCGCCCCCTTCGCCTCGCTCCCCGAGTCCGCCTTCACGGCGGTCCTCGACATGCTCGCCGGCCGCTACCCGTCCGACGCCTTCGCGGAACTACGCCCGCGCGTGGTCTGGGACCGGGTCGCCGGCACGATCACCGGCCGCCCCGGCGCCCAGCGCCTCGCCGTCACCTCCGGCGGCACGATCCCCGACCGTGGCCTCTTCGGGGTCTTCCTCGCCGGTTCCGACCCCAAGAAGGGCGGCGGCCGGGTAGGCGAACTCGACGAGGAGATGGTCTACGAGTCCCGAGTCGGCGATGTCTTCACCCTCGGCACCAGCTCCTGGCGCATCGAGGACATCACCCGCGACCGCGTCCTGGTCTCCCCCGCCCCGGGCGTCCCGGGCAGGCTCCCCTTCTGGAAGGGCGACCAACTGGGCCGCCCGCTGGAACTGGGCCGCGCGGTGGGCGCGTTCCTGCGCGAGGTCGGATCCCTCACCAAGGAGGACGCCCGCCTCCGCCTCCTCGCCGCGGGCCTGGACGCCTGGGCCGCGGACAATGTCCTGTCCTACCTCGACGAGCAGCGCGAGGCCTGCGGCCACGTCCCGGACGACCGCACGATCGTCGTGGAGCGCTTCCGCGACGAACTGGGCGACTGGCGGGTCGTCGTGCACTCCCCCTTCGGCGCCCAGGTGCACGCCCCCTGGGCTCTGGCGCTCGGCGCCAAGCTCTCCGAGCGGTACGGCATGGACGCCCAGGTCATGCACGCCGACGACGGCATCGTCCTACGGCTGCCCGACGCCGACCTGATGGGCCTGGACCTGCTGGACCAGGAACCGACAAAGCTCGGCACGGAGTACGACGCGGACCAGGCTCCCGTCGGCGCGGCGGACGTCGTCTTCGACAAGGGCGAGGTCGACCAGGTCGTCACCGACCAGGTCGGCAGCTCGGCCCTCTTCGCGTCCCGCTTCCGCGAGTGCGCCGCCCGCGCGCTGCTGCTGCCGCGCCGCAACCCCGGCAAGCGCACCCCGCTGTGGCAGCAGCGTCAGCGTGCCTCTCAACTCCTCCAGGTGGCCAGCGAGTTCGGCTCGTTCCCGATCGTCCTGGAGGCGGTCCGCGAGTGCCTCCAGGACGTCTTCGACGTGCCCGGTCTGGTCGAGCTGATGGGCGACCTGGAGTCCCGCAAGGTGCGCCTCGTCGAGGTCACCACCCCAGAGCCCTCCCCCTTCGCCCGCTCCCTCCTCTTCGGGTACGTCGCCCAGTTCCTGTACGAGGGAGACTCACCCCTCGCCGAGCGCCGCGCCGCCGCCCTCTCCCTGGACTCGCGGCTGCTGTCCGAGCTCCTCGGCCAGGCGGAGCTGCGCGAACTGCTCGACGCCGAGGTACTGACCGAGCTGGAGCGGGAGCTCCAGTGGCTCACCGAGGACCGCCGCGTCAAGGACGCCGAAGGCGTCGCCGACCTGCTGCGGCTGCTCGGCCCGCTCACCGCCGCCGAGCTGGGCGAGCGGGGCGCCGAGCCGCAGTGGGCCCAGGAGCTGGCCTCCGCCCGCCGTGCGATCCGGGTCCGCGTCGCCGGCACCGACCACTGGGCGGCGATCGAGGACGCGGGCCGCCTGCGCGACGCGCTCGGCACGGCGCTGCCGGTCGGCGTCCCCGAGGCCTTCATGGAGCCCGTCAAGGACCCGCTCGGCGACCTCCTCGCGCGCTACGCCCGCACTCACGGCCCGTTCACGTCGGCCACGGCAGCCGCCCGCTTCGGCCTGGGCGTGGCGGTCACCGACGGCGCCCTCCAGCGGCTGGCGGCGACGGGCAGGGTCGTACAGGGCGAGTTCCACCCGGCCGGGATCGGCCAGGAGTGGTGTGACGCGGCCGTCCTCCGCCGCCTTCGTCGCCGCTCTCTCGCCGCCCTGCGGCACGAACTGGAACCGGTGCCACCGCCCGCACTCGCCCAGTTCCTCCCTCAGTGGCAGCACATCGGCAAGGGGCACGGACTGCGCGGCATCGACGGGCTGGTGCGGGCGGTCGAGCAGTTGCAGGGCGCGTCCGTGCCCGCGTCCGCCCTGGAGAAGCTCGTCCTGCCGTCCCGCGTCGCGAACTACACCCCCGCGATGCTCGACGAGCTCACCGCGGCCGGCGAGATCGTCTGGGCAGGCGCAGGGGCGCTCCCCGGCAAGGACGGCTGGGTCTCCCTGTGCGTGGCGGACGCGGCCCCCCTGCTGCTGCCCCCTCCCCACCCCCTCGAGCTGACGGCGCTCCACCAGTCCGTCCTGGACGTCCTCTCCGGGGGCTACGGCCTGTTCTTCCGCCAGATCGGCGACCAGGTCCGCGCCACCACCCACCCCGACGTCACCGATCCCCAACTGGCCGACGCCGTCTGGGACCTGGCCTGGTCCGGACGGCTCACGAACGACACCCTCGCGCCCATGCGCTCCCTCCTCGGCTCGGGCCGCACCGTGGGCTCCACCGCCCACCGCGCCAAGCGAACGATCCCGCGCGGGCGCTACGGCTCCCTCACGGCCGCCGCCCGCCCCGCCTCCCGCACCGGCCCGCCGACCGTCGCCGGCCGCTGGTCCCTGCTTCCGGAGCAGGAGGCGGACCCCACCGTGCGCGCCCACGCGCTGGCCCGCGTCCTGCTCGACCGGCACGGCGTGGTGACCCGGGGAGCCGTCTCCGCGGAGGGCGTCGAGGGCGGCTTCTCGGCGACGTACCGCGTGCTGTCCGCCTTCGAGGACAGCGGCCAGGCACGACGCGGCTATGTGGTCGAGGGCCTCGGCGCCGCCCAGTTCGCGATGGACGGCGCGGTCGACCGCCTCCGCGCGGTGGCCAACGCCCGCGACCGGGGCGAAGCACTGCCCGCCCCGCCCCACAGTGACGGCGCACCGGACGCTTTCGGCCCACCCGGGGCCTCGTCGCCGTACGACTTCGGCCCCTCCACGGACTGGCCACCGAACGACGTCGACCCGTCCACGACCGCGGGACCGTACGGCATCGGCTCCCCCGACGCCCTCGCAGGCGACGGTTCGGATCCGTCCGAGGGCCACCCCGCCGGGACCGGTCCCGGCTTCGGCGACGACTGGGACCCCTTCCCCACCCCCACCACGCGGAGCGAATGGACCTCACCCCGCGACTTCGCCCAGCCCCAGCAGACCGGCCCCGGGCCCGCCCCCGGCGGTTCCGCGTACGGCTCCGCCTTCGCCGGCCGCCGTACCCGACCCGCCCCCGACTCCCGAGCCGTCGTCCTCGCCGCCGCCGACCCCGCGAACGCGTACGGGGCGGCCCTCCCCTGGCCGGAGCCCCCGACCGGCGCCGGCCACAAACCGGGCCGCAAGGCCGGTTCCCTGGTGGTTCTCGTCGACGGCGAGCTGACGCTCTACATGGAGCGCGGCGGCAAGACCCTGCTGGCCTGGCCCTCCACTCCGGACGGTACGGCCACCGAGGACCCACGCCTGCAAGCGGCGGCGGAAGCCCTGGCCGCGGCCGCCAAGGCCGGCTCCCTCGGCACGGTCACGGTGGAGCGCGTCAACGGCGCCTCGGCCCTCACCTCCCCCATAGGCACCCTCCTGGAAGGAGCGGGCTTCATCGCGACACCTCGCGGCCTGCGGCTACGAGCGTGACCGCACCGACGTCGCCCCCGCCCGTCGCGTGCCACTCTTGACCCATGCCCGAAGGAGACACGGTCTGGCAGGCCGCGAGGCGCCTGCACGGCGCCCTCGCGGGCAAGGTGCTGACCCGAAGCGACCTCCGGGTGCCCCGGTACGCCACGGCCGACCTCACGGGCCGCACGGTCCTGGACGTGATTCCGCGCGGCAAGCACCTCCTCACCCGCGTCGAGGGCGGCCTGACCCTCCACTCGCACCTGCGGATGGACGGCTCCTGGAAGGTGTACGCCAACCACCAGCGCTGGACCGGCGGCCCCACCCACCAGATCCGCGCGATCCTGGGCACCGCCGACCGCACGGCCGTCGGCTACCGCCTCCCCGTACTCGAACTCCTGCGCACCCCCGACGAGCACCGCGTCATCGGCCACCTCGGCCCCGACCTCCTGGGCCCGGACTGGGACCCGGAGCGGGCCCTGACCAACCTTCTCGCCGACCCCGCCCGTTCCCTCGGCGAAGCCCTGCTCGACCAGCGCAACCTCGCCGGCATCGGCAATGTCTACAAGAGCGAGCTCTGCTTCCTCCTCGGCGCCACCCCATGGCTGCCCGTCGGCGCCCTCCCCACCGACCGCGCGGCACAGCTGCCCACGCTCGCCAAGAAGCTCCTGGAAACCAACCGCGACCGCCCGATCCGCAGTACGACGGGCCGCCGAGGCCAGGACCTGTTCGTGTACGGCCGAGCTCCCCGCCCCTGCCTGCGCTGCCACACGCCCGTCCGCGCGGCCGACCAGGGCGACGGCTCCCGCGAGCGCCCCACGTACTGGTGCCCGAACTGCCAGAAGGGCCCGGCACCACGCACCGCACCACCCCGCAGAACCCCACGCCGTACGACCGGTTGACCGCAGATCGCCACACCGCACATCCACCCGGCCCCGAACTCCACACGGCACGACCAATCGACGACCGTTGACGACCACTAATCGACGACCACTAATTGACGGGCCGTCAGAAACGCTCGTACGGTCCCTTCATGCCCGTCAAGGCGTACGACCTCACAGGCCGCACCGCGTTCGTCACCGGCGCCGCCGGCGGCATCGGCCGCGCCTCGGCCGTACTGCTCGCCGAGGCGGGCGCCACCGTGCACTGCGCGGACCTCGACGCACCGGGCCTCGGCGAGACGGCGAGAACCATCAAGGACGCCGGCGGCACCGCCCACACGCACCCCCTTGACGTCACCGACCGCGACCGGGTCCGCCGGGCCGTGGCCTCCTGCGAGCGCCTCGACGTGATGGCCGCGATCGCCGGGATCATGCACAGCAGCCCGGTCCTGGAGACCCGCGACGAGGACCTGGACCGGGTGCTGGCCGTCAACTTCAAGGGAGTGCTGTACGCCTGCCAGGAGGCCGCCCGGCTGATGCTCGCGCAGCGGATCAGAGGCAGCATCGTCACCATGGCCTCCGGCGCCGTGGACACCGGCGGCCCCGGTCTGCTCTGTTACGGCGCGGCCAAGGCGGCCGTCGTCCAGCTGACGAAGACACTGGCCGGAGAGGTCGGCCGACACGGCATCCGGGTCAACGCGGTCGCGCCGGGCTGGATCCGTACGCCCATGACCGACCGCCACGATGCCGAGGCTCAGGCGCACACCGAGGCGCTGATGTCCCGGATGTCACCCCTGGGCCGGGTCGGCGAACCGGAGGAGGTCGCTCAGGCCGTCCTCTACCTGGCCTGTGACGCCTCGTCCTTCACGACGGGCCAGATCCTGCGTCCGAACGGAGGTGTGGCGATGCCGTGGTAGCCCGGGCGGCCCGCCATGCCCGCGCCCACCGCTCCGCGCCGACCGCTCCCACGGCCCGCGCCTTGGGCACACAGTGCACCGGCAACAGACTCAGCCCCCATCCCCCGGCCGCGACCGCCCCCTCCAGCGCCCCGGCGCCGGGTGACACCACGAGCCGCACCACGGCCCACCACCAGAACACCCCGAGCCCCATAACCGCGCCCCAGGCCCCCCAGCGCACTATCGGCCGTGCCATGGACCCACCTCCAGCCCGACGCTAGACCGCCCTGCTCACCCACGGGGAGGGCGCACCGGCGGCACACGGTCGCACCAGTGAGGCCGCGCGACGTCCACACGACCGCGCCGAACCGAAAAACAGCGGCCCCGCCTCCCCACGATGCACGAAAGCCCCAAGCGGCGCTTCCCCACGATCCACCCGGGCCCCAACCGCCACCGCCCCACAACGCACGAAAGCCCCGACCAGCGCCTCTCCGGATCACCTGTGTCCAGATCATCCGGAGAGGCCCCGGCGGGGCCCCGCACACTTCCTCAGCGCAGCGTCAGCTCACGCTCACACCCGCGTGAACCTCACGCGGCGACCACGTCCACCGCTTCGGCGGGCGCCTTGATCGTCACCCGTTCCGGTGGCACACCGGTCACCGATACGGAACCCAGCATGGGGCGAACCGGCGTGGGCACAGGCTCGCTGGGGGTGGCAGCAGCAGACTGGGCCAGCTCGGCGAGGGCGAGCTCGTCGCTCACTTCCCGCATGAGCTCGGACATCCGTACGTCCAACGCGTCGCAGATGGCGGAGAGCAGCTCGGAGGAAGCCTCCTTCTGCCCCCGCTCCACCTCGGAGAGATAGCCGAGTGAGACTCGGGCGGACGAGGAGACTTCGCGCAGAGTACGGCCCTGGCGCTGGCGCTGCCGACGCAGCACGTCACCCAGCAGGCGACGGAGCAGAATCATCGGTGGCTCCCTCCTCGGACCGCGTAGCCGCATCCATTACGCCCCACCGTACCGCCTTGCGCCGCGGCCGTGCGGGGAGCGATGTCGTGTTCACTCAGGGCTGCAAACATCAAAACCCCCCGTTCCGTTCCGTATCCTGTGCCCGCTCATTCCCAGTCTGTTCGCTCGCAAGCCCCTCCAGGAGCAGTGCGAGTACGCTCCGTACACTCTCCATACGAATGTCCGCACGGTCGCCGTTCAACCGCAACGCGGTCACCTTCCCGCCACCGGGCACCGCCGGCGTCACTGCCGATGGCCCGTCGACGGCCACGAACACCGTCCCGACAGGCTTGCCGTCCTGGGGTTCCGGACCGGCGACCCCAGTGGTAGCGATGCCCCAGTCGGCACCGAGCGCCTTACGCACTCCGGTCGCCATCTGGGCCGCGACCTGCGGATCCACCGGCCCGCGCTCCGCCAGCAGGGTGGCGTCGACTCCCAGCAACTGGTGCTTCAGCTCGGTGGCGTAGGCGGTCACCGAACCCCGGAACACATGGGACGCCCCGGGAACCGCTGTGATGTCCGCCGCAACCAGTCCGCCCGTGAGCGATTCGGCGACAGCGAGCGTCTCACCCTTCACCTTGAGTAGTCGCACCACTTCTACGGCCGTTTCGGCGGCCGGGGAACTCACGCTTCCGTCTCCTCCAACGCGGCCTTGCGCTCGGCGATTCCCTGCCGGCGCAACACAATGGCCTGTCTCACATAGTCGAGTCCGGTCACGACGGTCAGCACGACCGCCGCCGCCATCACCCAGAACCTCAGGGTGGCCAGCCACCCCGTCAGCGCCAGGACGTACATCCCCACAGCGACGCCCTGCGTGAGGGTCTTGAGCTTGCCGCCGCGGCTCGCGGGAATGACGCCGTACCGGATGACCAGGAAACGCAGCAGCGTGATCCCGAGTTCCCGGCCGAGGATGACGGCCGTCACCCACCACGGCAGGTCACCGAGCGCCGACAGACAGATCAGCGCCGCCCCCATGATCGCTTTGTCGGCGATGGGGTCGGCGATCTTCCCGAAGTCGGTGACGAGGTTGTACGTCCGCGCCAGATGCCCGTCGAACAGGTCGGTGATCATGGCGATGGCGAACGCCGCCCAGGCGAGCGAGCGCCAAGCCGGGTCGTATCCGCCGTCGGCCAGCATCAGCGCGACGAAGCCGGGCACGAGCAGCAGCCGGAGCATGGTCAGCAGATTGGCGACGTTCCAGACGCTGGCCTGGTTGACGGCTGCGGCGGCCAGCTTCCCGCCACGCGCGGACTTGGCCCCCTCGGACGAGCCGGGCGAGGCACCGGAGGAACCCGCCCCGCCGGGCGACGCGGGGACGGAGGCAGCAGGCGCGGACGCACGCTTCGCACCGGAGGGGCCACCCGCCGCCGATGCCGGTACTCCGGTCATCTGCCCGCCTCCTCACTACACGTGAGCGAGCCCTGCAGCGGCTCGGCCACCAGGTCGACACCTTCCGTACCGACCACCTTGGCCTCGACCATACGACCGACGCTCAGCCCTTCGCCGCTCGTGAGCAGGACCTGGCCGTCCGTCTCCGGCGCCTGGTGCGCCCCACGGCCGTACACGCCCTCGGCGGAGTCCACGGACTCGACCAGCACCTGAAGCGTCTCGCCGAGCCGCTCCTCGGCCCGCTGCGAGACGAGCTCCTCGGCGAGCCGGGAGACACGTGCCAGCCGCTCGGCGACGACGTCCTCGTCGAGCTTGTTGTCGTACGTCGCCGCTTCCGTGCCCTCCTCGTCGGAGTACCCGAAGACGCCGATGGCGTCCAGCCGCGCGCCGTTCAGGAACCGCTCCAGCTCGGCCAGGTCGTCCTCGGACTCGCCGGGGAAACCCACGATGAAGTTGGAGCGGACGCCGGCCTGGGGCGCCTTGTTCCGGATCGTGTCGAGCAGTTCCAGGAAGCGGTCGGTGTCGCCGAAGCGGCGCATCGCGCGCAGCACACCGGGGGCGGAGTGCTGGAAGGACAGGTCGAAGTAGGGCGCGATCTTCGGGGTGGAGGTGAGCACGTCGATCAGACCGGGGCGCATCTCGGCCGGCTGGAGGTAGCTGACGCGCACCCGCTCGATGCCGTCGACCTCCGCGAGCTCGGGCAGCAGCGACTCCAGCAGACGGATGTCGCCCAGGTCCTTGCCGTACGAGGTGTTGTTCTCGGAGACCAGCATGATCTCCTTGACGCCCTGCTCGGCCAGCCACCGTGTCTCGTTCAGCACGTCGCTCGGGCGGCGCGAGATGAAGGAGCCGCGGAAGGACGGGATGGCGCAGAAGGAGCAGCGCCGGTCGCAGCCGGAGGCGAGCTTCACCGAGGCGACCGGGGCGCCGTCGAGGCGGCGGCGCAGGGGCGCACGGGGGCCGGACACCGGAGCCACGCCCTCCGGCAGGTCGGACGGGGCACCGTGCCCGGGGAGGGCGACGTCGGACACCGACTGCCGCTCGGCGGGGCTGATCGGCAGCAGCTTGCGCCGGTCGCGCGGGGTGTGCGCGGCGTGGATGCCGCCGTTCAGGATGGTCTGCAGGCGGTCGGAGATGTCGGTGTAGTCGTCGAAGCCGAGCACGCCGTCGGCCTCGGGGAGGGCCTCGGCGAGCTCCTTGCCGTACCGCTCGGCCATGCAGCCCACCGCCACGACGGCCTGGGTTCTGCCGTGCCCCTTGAGGTCGTTGGCCTCCAGGAGGGCGTCGACGGAGTCCTTCTTGGCGGCGTCGACGAAGCCACAGGTGTTGACGACGGCGACGTCGGCGTCCTCGGCGTCCTTCACGAGCTGCCAGCCGTCCGCCTCCAAACGGCCTGCGAGCTCCTCCGAGTCCACCTCGTTGCGGGCGCAGCCAAGAGTGACGAGTGCGACGGTACGGCGTTCAGGCATGGGCTCAAGACTACTTCGTCCCGCTGACACCCCACGTCGACGGGGTTGGCCGATCTTGGCCAACCCCGTACCCACTCATCCGAAGAAGCCGTTTAACCGACCTGCGGATCGCCCTTCGTGTACGTCAGCCGCTCCACGGCCCCGGGCCGGAAGTCGTCCTCGATCTTCTTGCCGTTCACATACAGATCGATCGCCCCGGCGTCGCCGAGGACCAGGTTGATCTTCTCGTCGTCCTGGAAGGTCTTGGTCTCGCCCTCCTTGAGCAGCCCGTCGAACAATCGCATGCCGTTGTTGTCCTTGACCGAGATCCAGCTCTTTCCGTCGGCGGCGCTGAGCTGGACGGTCACCTTGTCCTGGGGAGCGGCGGCGATGGCGCTGTCCGACGGCTCCGGCTTCGGGTCCTCGGGCTTGTCGTTCTTGGGCGTGGGCGTGGGGGACTTGGTCGCGGGCTTGGAGCCCTCCGCGACCTGTGTCTTGGCGCCGGAGTCGCCGTCACCGCCCTTGAACGCGGTGAAGCCGACGAAGCCGACCACGGCGACGATCGCGGCGACCATGGCAGCGGTCCAGTTGGGCCCCCGCCGCTCCGGACGGATGCGCTCCGCCTCGAACAGGGGTGCGGCCGGCGTCGGAGCCGGACGGCCGCCGTGATCGGCGTCGTACTGGGCGAGCAGCGGGGCGGGATCGAGGTGGACGGCCTTGGCCAGGGTCCGGATGTGACCGCGGGCGTAGACGTCTCCGCCGCACGCGGCGAAGTCGTCCGCCTCGATGGCGTGCACGATGGGGAGGCGGACTCGGGTGGCGGAACTGACATCGTCGACGGTCAGCCCGGCCGCGATGCGCGCCTGCTGGAGGGCACGGCCGATCGAAGGGCGGGCATCCTCACGATCGTCTTCGAACGGACGCTCGTCTTCAGGGGAGTTGCCGATGGACACGGGGGCGCCTTTCGAGCGTTTAGCCACCTGTGCTGGAGGTTCAGTCTAGGGGGGGTGCAAAAGGGTGGGGCAACCGGGCGGTGGGACTTTGTACGCCATCGGAATGGCCGGACACGCCGATGGTGGGGCACGCGCTTTGCGCTTCCCTCAACTTGACGTACGCCGACGGGAAACGGTTGCTCAATGATCCCTTACAGGTGAGTCACGATCGAGTACCGGCCCGGGGACTCTCTTTCAAGACTCCCCGCGTATCACCGCGAGCACGCCGTCCAGCTCGTCAGGTTTCACAAGAACATCACGAGCCTTGGACCCCTCGCTCGGTCCGACGATCCCCCGGGACTCCATGAGGTCCATCAGCCGCCCGGCCTTGGCGAACCCGACCCGCAGCTTGCGCTGCAGCATGGACGTCGACCCGAACTGCGTGGAGACGACCAGTTCGGCCGCCTGGCACAGCAGGTCGAGGTCGTCGCCGATGTCCTCGTCGATCTCCTTCTTCTGCTTGGTGCCCACGGTGACGTCGTCCCGGAAGACGGGCGCCATCTGGTCCTTGCAGTGCTGGACGACCACCGCGACCTCTTCCTCGGTCACGAAGGCTCCCTGCATACGGGTGGGCTTGTTGGCGCCCATCGGCAGGAAGAGCCCGTCACCCTTGCCGATCAGCTTCTCGGCACCGGGCTGGTCGAGGATGACCCGCGAGTCCGCGAGCGAGGAGGTGGCGAAGGCGAGCCGCGAGGGCACGTTCGCCTTGATCAGACCGGTGACGACGTCCACGGACGGCCGCTGCGTGGCCAGCACCAGATGGATGCCGGCCGCGCGCGCGAGCTGGGTGATGCGCACGATCGAGTCCTCGACATCGCGCGGGGCGACCATCATCAGGTCGGCGAGCTCGTCGACGATCACCAGCAGGTAGGGGTACGGCTGGAGCTCGCGCTCACTGCCCTCCGGCGCCGTCACCTTGCCGTTTCGCACGGCTTCGTTGAAGTCGTCGATGTGCCGGTAGCCGTACGCCGCCAGGTCGTCGTAGCGCAGATCCATCTCCCGTACGACCCACTGCAGTGCCTCGGCGGCCCGCTTCGGGTTGGTGATGATCGGCGTGATCAGGTGCGGGATGCCCTCGTACGCGGTCAGCTCGACGCGCTTGGGGTCGACGAGGACCATGCGGACATCCTCCGGGGTCGCCCGCATCATGACCGAGGTGATCAGGCAGTTGATGCAGGACGACTTACCCGAACCGGTCGCACCGGCAACGAGCACATGCGGCATCTTCGCCATGTTCGCCATCACGTAGCCGCCCTCGACGTCCTTGCCGAGCGCGACCAGCATCGGATGGTCGTCCTCGGCGGCGGCCGCGAGGCGCAGTACGTCACCGAGGTTGACCATCTCCCGGTCGGTGTTCGGGATCTCGATGCCGACCGCCGACTTGCCGGGGATCGGGCTGATGATCCGTACGTCCGGGCTGGCGACGGCGTACGCGATGTTCTTGGCCAGTGCGGTGATCCGCTCGACCTTCACGGCGGGGCCGAGTTCGACCTCGTAGCGCGTGACCGTCGGCCCGCGCGTGAAGCCGGTGACGCGGGCGTCGACCTTGAACTCGGTGAAGACGTTGGTGAGCGAGGCGACGATGGCGTCGTTGGCGGCGCTGCGGGTCTTGCCGGGGCCACCGCGCTCCAGGAGGTCCAGGGAAGGCAGCGCGTACGTGATGTCGCCGGAGAGCTGGAGCTGCTCCGCGCGCGCCGGCAGCTCGCGGGGCACTTCGGGCGCGGCCTTGGTGAGGTCCGCGACTCCCGTGTCGAGCTTCTCCTGCTTGGGGCGCGCGGCGGGTGCCGGAACGGGCGTCGGCGTCGGCGTCGTCTCCTGGCGGTCCCCCACGCTCACGCCCTGAGTGAGGTCGGCGACCACCGGCGAGGGCGGCATGCCGTGCAGGACGGCACCGTCGAGCGCCGCCGCGGCGGCCGCTGCGACGTCCACAGCGTCCATGGGGCGGTTCAGCTCGGGCTGTGGCACCGCGGAGCGCCTGGGGCGCCCACGACGCCGTGTGAGGGCCTCCTGCTCCGCGCTGTCGGGGTCGTAAGCCTCGGGCGCCGGACCGCGCCTGCGGGGGCGCGCGGGCAGCGCCTCGCGCCACTGGTCGTCGTACCGCTCGTCGTCCTCGTCGAGCTCGTCCTCGGCAGGGTCGTGCACGATGCCGAGCTTCACGCCGAGCAGCCGCAGCCGCTGCGGGATGGCGTTGACGGGAGTGGCCGTGACCACCAGCAGCCCGAAGATCGTCAACAGGACGAGCAGCGGTACGGCGAGGACCTCGCCCATGGTGTATTTCAGCGGTGTGGCCGCGCCCCAGCCGATGAGGCCGCCGGCGTCCCTTATCGCCTGCATGCCGTCGCTGCGGGCGGGTGAGCCGCAGGCGATGTGGACCTGGCCGAGCACGCCGATGACGAGCGCGGACAGGCCGATGACGATGCGGCCGTTGGCCTCGGGCTGCTCGGGGTGGCGGATGAAGCGCACGGCGATGACCGAGAGCAGTATCGGCACGAGCAGGTCGAGCCGGCCGAAGGCGCCGGTAACGATGATCTCGACGAGGTCACCGACGGGACCCCGCAGGTTCGACCAGGTGCCGGCGGCGACGATCAGCCCGAGGCCGAGCAGCAGCAGCGCGACGCCGTCCTTGCGGTGAGCCGGGTCGAGGTTCTTCGCGCCCTGCCCTATGCCGCGGAACACCGCGCCGACGGCGTGCGCGACCCCGAGCCAGACGGCGCGCACGAGCCGGTAGATGCCCCCGGTCGGACTGGGCGCCGGCTTCGGCGGCGCGGCTTTCTTCGCCGCGGCCTTCTTGGCGGGCGCCTTCTTCGCCGGGGCTTTCTTCGCAGCGGCGGCCTTCTTCGCCGGAGCCTTCGCGGAGGCAGCCTTCTTCGCGGGCTGCTTCTTGGCTGCGGAGGGACGTGAGGCCATAGGTGTGAGGTTACCGGTGGAGACGACGGCGGACACGTGTGACCGATGGTTCACCCGTTCGTGTCGCCCCCGGAAAGGCGTCGAGTTGACGCACGCTCAAGCACGCAACCCCGCCTGGGCTCACGCACGACCGCGCGCCACGACGCCTACGGCGCACGTCAGTTCTGCGACGGCACCGAGGAAGAACTCCCCGTGCCCGGCTCCAAAGCGTCCAGCGCGCGCCGCAGCCCCGTGAGTTTGCGTTCGAGATGGGCCGCCGTGGCCACCGCCGCCGCGTCCGCCGACTCGTCGTCCAGCTGCTTGGACAGCGCCTCGGCCTGCTCCTCGACCGCCGCGAGCCGCGCCGACAGTTCGGCGAGCAACCCCGCCGGCTCCTTCGCCTCCCCGGCAGCCGCCTTGTCGCCGCCCTCCAACTGGAGCCGCAGCAGCGCCGCCTGCTCGCGCAGCTGGCAGTTCTTCATGTACAGCTCGACGAAGACGGAGACTTTCGCGCGCAGCACCCAGGGGTCGAAGGGCTTGGAGATGTAGTCCACCGCGCCCGCCGCGTAGCCCCGGAACGTGTGATGCGGTCCGTGGTTGATCGCGGTGAGGAAGATGATCGGGATGTCCCGAGTGCGTTCTCGCCGCTTGATGTGCGCGGCCGTTTCGAAACCGTCCATGCCCGGCATCTGGACGTCCAGCAGAATGACCGCGAAGTCGTCCGTGAGCAGTGCTTTGAGCGCTTCCTCCCCGGACGATGCCCGCACCAGCGTCTGATCGAGCGCAGAGAGGATGGCCTCCAGCGCCAGCAGATTCTCCGGCCGGTCATCGACCAGGAGGATCTTGGCCTTCTGCACCATGGCCCGCCCTCCTCGCCCCGGCGTGGGGCCTCCCCTGTCCGCAGGACTTGGGGTGACGCCGGTGGGCGCCGCCCCAGAGGACGACTCCCTTGCGTCGCCCGTCCTTGTGCCGGTCATCGTAGCCGCACCCCGCCCGTCGCCACACCCTGTCACCGCGATGTCACTGTGCACGTAGCAGAAACGCGGCGGGAGACCAGAAGGTTCCCTGATTCCCGTACTTCTACACGACCTCGGCCACCCTCAGTCAGCAACTGCGCGCGCCCCCCGAAGGTTCCCGCCACATGGTCACGAAGCCCGAACAAAGCCCGACCGTTCCCGTCACTCGCCACGCATCCACTGCTCCATCACCGCCAGCAGGTGATCGGGGTCGACCGGCTTGGTCACGTAGTCGGAGGCGCCCGACTCGATCGCCTTCTCCCGGTCGCCCTTCATCGCCTTCGCGGTCAACGCGATGATCGGCAGCCCGGCGAACTGCGGCATCCTGCGGATCGCCGTGGTCGTCGCATATCCGTCCATCTCGGGCATCATGATGTCCATCAGGACGACCGCGACGTCGTCGTGCTGCTCCAGGACCTCGATGCCCTCGCGGCCGTTCTCCGCGTACAGGACGGACAGCCCGTGCTGTTCGAGGACGCTGGTGAGCGCGAAGACGTTGCGGATGTCGTCGTCGACGATCAGCACCTTCTCCCCGCCGAAGCGGATGCCCCGGCGCGACTTCGGCGCCGCCTGCTGCTCCGCGGCCGGCCACTGCTCCGCCTGCGCGGGGCGCTGTTCGATCTCCGCCACAGGCCTGCGGCGGCGCCGGAAGAGCGCGGCCGCGCCGTTCTGCGTCTCCTGGTACGACTTCACCTCGGCCGGCGTCTCCGCCTCGGGCAGCTCGGGCAGACCCGAGGACACCATCAGGTCCCCGGCCTCCAGGGCGGGTGGCACCAGCTGCTGATAGCCCTGCGGCGGCAGTTCGCTCGGATGCAGCGGCAAATACAGCGTGAACGTGGATCCACGTCCCGGCTCGCTCTGCGCGTGGATCTCACCGCCGAGCAGCTGCGCGATCTCCCGCGAGATCGACAGCCCGAGGCCCGTACCGCCGTATTTGCGGCTCGTCGTACCGTCCGCCTGCTTGAACGCCTCGAAGATCACCCGCATCTTGCTGGCCGCGATACCGATGCCGGTGTCGGTCACGGAGAACGCGATCAGGTCGGCATCCGGGTCACGCAGCGAACCGGTCTCCAGCAGCTGCTCCCGGATCCCTGCCGGCACTTCCCGGCCGGCGGGCCGGATGACCAGCTCGACGGCCCCGGAGTCGGTGAACTTCACCGCGTTCGACAGCAGGTTGCGCAGCACCTGAAGCAGCCGCTGCTCGTCGGTGTGCAGGGTGGCCGGCAGCTCCGGCGACACCCGTACGGACAGGTCCAGGCCCTTCTCCGCGGTCAGCGGGCGGAAGGTGGCCTCCACGTAGTCGACGAGCTGGACGAGCGCGATACGCGTCGGGGAGACGTCCATCTTGCCCGCCTCGACCTTCGACAGGTCGAGGATGTCGTTGATCAGCTGGAGCAGGTCGGAGCCGGCCCCGTGGATCGTCTCGGCGAACTCGACCTGCTTCGGGGAGAGGTTCCCCTCCGCGTTGTCGGCGAGCAACTTGGCCAGAATCAGCAGCGAGTTGAGCGGCGTACGCAGCTCGTGCGACATGTTGGCCAGGAACTCGCTCTTGTAGCGCATCGATACAGCGAGCTGCTCGGCGCGCTCCTCCAGGACCTGGCGCGCCTCCTCGATCTCGGTGTTCTTCACCTCGATGTCGCGGTTCTGCTGGGCCAGCAGCTCGGCCTTCTCCTCAAGTTCGGCGTTGGACGCCTGGAGGGCCTTCTGCCGGTTCTCCAACTCCTCCGACCGCTCCCTCAGCTGCTCGGTCAACTCCTGCGACTGCCTCAGCAGCACCTCGGTCTTGGTGTTGACGGAGATGGTGTTGACGCTGGTCGCGATCATCTCGGCGATCTGGTTGAGGAAGTCCTTCTGGATCTGCGTGAAGGGAGTGAAGGAGGCGAGCTCGATGACACCGAGCACCTTGCCCTCGAACAGCACAGGAAGGACGATCACCTGCGCGGGCGGCGCCTCACCGAGCCCCGAGGAGATCTTCAGATAGCCGCTGGGCGCGTTCTCCACCAGGATCGTGCGCTTCTCCATGGCGGCCGTCCCGATCAGTCCCTCCCCCGGCCGGAACGACGTCGGCATGGACCCCATCGAGTAGGCGTACGACCCCAGCATCCGCAGCTCGTACTGGTCCTCACCCTCGGCGTTCATGTCCTTGCCGTCGACCAGCGGCATCGCCAGGAAGAACGCGCCGTGCTGCGCGGACACCACCGGTGTCAGCTCGCTCATGATGAGGGAGGCCACGTCCTCGAGGTCGCGGCGGCCCTGCATCAGCGCGGAGATACGGGCCAGGTTGCCCTTGAGCCAGTCCTGCTCCTTGTTGGCGATCGTGGTGTCGCGCAGGTTGGCGATCATCTTGTTGATGTAGTCCTGAAGTTCCTGGATCTCGCCGGAGGCGTCCACGTCGATCTTCAGGTTGAGGTCGCCACGGGTCACCGCGGTCGCCACGCGCGCGATGGCGCGCACCTGCCGGGTCAGGTTCCCGGCCATCTCGTTCACCGACTCGGTGAGGTCGCGCCAGGTGCCGTCGACGTCCCGCACGCGTGCCTGGCCGCCGAGCTGACCCTCCGTACCCACCTCGCGGGCGACTCGGGTGACCTCCTCGGCGAAGGACGACAGCTGGTCGACCATCGTGTTGATCGTCGTCTTGAGCTCAAGAATCTCGCCGCGAGCGTCAATGTCGATCTTCTTGGTCAGGTCGCCCTTGGCGATCGCCGTGGTCACCATGGCGATGTTGCGCACCTGACCGGTCAGGTTGGACGCCATCTGGTTCACGGACTCGGTGAGGTCCTTCCACGTACCGGCCACACCCGGCACGCGCGCCTGACCGCCGAGGATGCCGTCCGTGCCCACCTCGCGGGCCACCTTGGTGACCTGGTCGGCGAACGAACTCAGCGTCTTCACCATGGTGTTGAAGGTGTCCGCGAGCTGCGCGACCTCGCCGCGCGCCTCGATCGTCACCGTCCGCGTCAGGTCACCGTTGGCGACCGCCGACGCGACCTGGGAGATGTTGCGCACCTGCACGGTGAGGTTGTTGGCCATCAAATTGACGTTGTCGGTGAGGTCCTTCCAGATGCCCGTGACGCCCGACGCGTGGGCCTGACCGCCGAGGATGCCCTCCGTACCCACCTCGCGCGCCACCCGCGTCACCTGCTCCGCGAAGGAGGACAGCTGGTCCACCATCGTGTTGACGGTGCTGACGAGTTCGAGGATCTCGCCCTTCGCGTCGACGGTGATCTTCTTCGACAGGTCTCCCTTGGCGACCGCGGTCGTGACCTCGGCGATGTTGCGCACCTGGATGGTCAGGTTGTTCGCCATGAAGTTCACGGACTGCGTGAGGTCCTTCCAGGTGCCGGAGACACCCTGCACCTCGGCCTGGCCGCCGAGGATGCCCTCCGTGCCCACCTCGCGCGCCACCCGCGTCACCTGGTCGGCGAAGCTCGACAGCTGGTCCACCATCGTGTTGAGGGTGTTCTTCAGCTCCAGGATCTCCCCGCGCGCGTCCACATCGATCTTCTGCGACAGGTCACCCCGCGCCACCGCCGTCGCGACCTGCGCGATGTTGCGCACCTGGGCGGTGAGGTTGCCCGCCATGCCGTTCACGGAATCGGTCAGGTCACGCCACACACCGGCGACACCGGGAACCTGTGCCTGACCGCCCAGCCGGCCCTCCGTACCCACCTCGCGGGCCACCCGGGTCACCTGGTCGGCAAACGCGGAGAGCTGGTCCACCATCGTGTTGAGGGTGTTCTTCAGCTCCAGGATCTCCCCGCGCGCGTCCACGTCGATCTTCTGCGACAGGTCACCCCGCGCCACCGCCGTCGTCACCTGGGCGATCTGCCGCACCTGCGAGGTGAGGTTGCCCGCCATGAAGTTGACGGAGTCGGTGAGCTCCTTCCACGTGCCGGAGACGCCGTCCACACGGGCCTGACCGCCCAGCCGGCCCTCGGTGCCCACGTCCCGGGCCACGCGCGTGACCTCGGCGCCGAACGCGGAGAGCTGGTCCACCATCGTGTTCACGGTGTTCTTCAGCTGGAGCATCTCGCCGGAGACATCCACGGTGACCTTCTGGGACAGGTCGCCGTTGGCCACGGCCGTGGTCACCTGGGCGATGTTCCTCACCTGTCCGGTGAGGTTGCGGAACGCGGTGTTGACGGAGTCCGTCAGGTCCTTCCACGTACCGGCCGCACCGGGCACCTGGGCCTGGCCGCCCAGTTCACCCTCGACGCCGATCTCCCGGGCCACGCGGGTGACCTCGGCGCCGAACGCGGACAGCTGGTCCACCATCCCGTTGACGGTGTTCTTCAGCTCCAGCATCTCGCCGGCCACGTCGACGGTGACCTTCTGCGACAGGTCACCGCTGGCCACGGCCGTCGTCACCTGGGCGATGTCCCGCACCTGGATGGTGAGGTTCCGGAAGACCGTGTTGACGGAATCCGTCAGGTCCTTCCATGTCCCCGCCGCTCCCGGCACGTTCGCCTGCCCGCCGAGCCGTCCCTCGGCACCGACCTCGTTGGCCACGCGCGTGACCTCGTCGGCGAAGGTCCGCAGCGTCTCGGTCATCTGGTTGATCGTGTCGGCGAGCTGCGCGACCTCGCCGCGCGCCGACACCGTCACCTTCTGCGACAGATCGCCGCTGGCGACCGCGGTCGTCACCTGCGAGATCCCGCGCACCTGGGCCGTCAGATTGCCGGCCATGAGATTCACCGAATCGGTGAGGTCCTTCCACACACCGGCCACACCGGGCACCTGCGCCTGACCGCCCAGCTCGCCCTCGACCCCGACCTCGCGGGCCACCCGGGTCACCTCGGAGGAGAACGACGACAGCTGGTCCACCATCGTGTTGACGGTGTTCTTCAGCTCCAGCATCTCGCCTTCGACATGAACCGTGACCTTCCGGGACAAGTCACCCTTGGCGACCGCCGTTGTCACGAGCGCGATGTCCCGCACCTGAGCCGTCAGCCGGTACGCCATCGTGTTGACGGACTCGGTGAGATCCTTCCACGAACCGGACATACCGCGCACCCGGGCCTGCCCGCCCAGCTTGCCCTGGGTACCGACCTCGCTGGCCACGCGCGTGACCTCGTCGGTGAACGTCGACAGCTGGTCGACCAGGTTGTTGACGGTCCGTCCGACCTTCAGGAACTCCCCGCGCAGCGGATGCCCCGGCCCCTCCGGCGTCTGTGTCCGCAGCTCCATACGCGGCGACAGATCACCTTCGGCCACCGCGGACAGCACCCGGCTGACCTCGGAAACGGGCCGCACGAGGTCGTCCACCAGCGCGTTCGAGTTGTCGATGGCGGCCGCCCACGAGCCCTCGGAGGGGCCCGTTTCCAACCGTTCTGTGAGCTTTCCCTCACGCCCCACCATGCGCCGGACCCGCGCCAACTCACCCGTCAAATGAAGATTGCGGTCCGCCACCTCGTTGAAAACGGCAGCAATCTCCGACATCACGCCGTCCCCGGACACCGTGAGCCGCTTTCGGAAGTTCCCGTCGCGCATCGCCACGAGAGCCACCATCAGTCGGTTCAGGGCAGCCGTATCCACCGCGGTGGTCCCGCCACGCGTCTTGCGCTGGTTACTCGGGGACTGTCCGCCTTTCGCGCGCGTCTTAGTGCCCCGCGTCGCTGCGCCAGACTCCACTGTGTCCCTCCCGCAGGGGTCGACCGTTACTGCTGTGTCGGGTACTACTGCTCGGCGTACCAGTTACTACTGCGTATTCATGCCCGCTATATCAGGCCACACCAGGGCGCTGCTGCCCACCGCGGGCGAACCACACTCAGCCTGCCAGTACCTTCACCAGAAGCTTGCCCAGTGTTTCACCCTGCCTGAACCAGGCCATAACAGTTCGGCAGCTTCGCACATCGTCCGCACACCCTCCGGATGGAAACACTGCAGACCGGCATCCGCATGGACGGGGAAGGTAAGTAACCTTGCATGCGGCTGTCCAGCCGCGCCGGTCCGTCCGGCCTGGGCGGTGGCACGAGCACGAGCGGGCATCGGAGGCGGCCGCACACATGACCACCGGACTGATCCCCGGGGGACAGCCCCCGGACCCCCGGCCGACGGGCGGCCTGCCGCAGCAGCGGCAAGAGCCGGTCGGCCAGGCAGCCCTGCACGTCGACAACCGGTCGAGGAGTTCTGTGATCACCGCGCGCGCGGCCGCCAGCTTCGAGCCCGTCGGGCGATCGGTCGCTAGCGCCCGCTCCTTCGTCCGCGACACCCTCCAGGGCTGGGGCTTCGCCGACATCATCGATGACGCCGTCGTCCTCACGAGCGAACTCGTGACCAACGCCGTGGTGCACGCGGGCACATCCGCGGACGTGCTGTGCCTACGGAGTGACGACGGCGTACGGATCGAGGTGGCCGACCGGTATCCGGAGCGCGAAATCCCCCTTCAGGGTCAAGCCGTCAACATGGGCAGCCCCGACCGCGAGGGCGGTCGCGGCCTCCAGCTCTGCGCCGCCCTCGCCGGCCGCTGGGGTGTCGAGTACACGCCCACCCATAAGCAGGTCTGGTTCCAACTCGCACTCCCCGAGCGCCCCGTGGGCACCCGCGCCGCGGGCCCGTCCCTGCCGGCCGACCTCCTCCCGCTCGCCGACGGCCGCGTCCGCGTCGCGGTCGTCCAGATCGACCGTACGGGCGCCATCACCGCCTGGAACGAGGACGGCGAGGAACTCTTCGGCTACGCCAACGAACAGGTCATCGGCAAACCGCTCACCGACCTCGCGGCCTGGCCGCACACCCCCGGCACCAGCACGGGCATCGCCGAGGCCCTCCAACTCTCGCGCTGGGAGGGCAGTTACGGCATCAGGGACGCCAACGGCCGCATCATCTCCGTGTACGCCTCCCACCTCCGCGTCCGCGACACGGCCGGCGAGCCCTCCACGGTCTGCCTCCTCGTCCGCGACCACGAACGGGCCGTGCTGCAGACCCCGTTGCGGGTCCCCGCCTCCGACACCAACACAGGTGCCGACGGCCAGAGCGCCGACCCCTTCGAGGTGTTCATCGGCTCTCCTGCCCCGGACGACCTCGACGGCCTCCTCCAGCGCACGGTGGAACGCGCCCGCGACATGCTCGACGGCGACTCCGCCTTCCTCCTCCTCGCGACCGACGACGAAACGGAGTTGGAGGTCCGCGCCTCCACCGGCCTGCCCTCCGCCCGCCAGCGCTTCGCCCGCGTCCCCGTCGAGGCGGGTCCCGGCCGCTACGGCTCGGCCCGCATGCCCGCCGTCCACGACGACCTCACCGCCGTACCAGGCGCCGTGCCGCTGCTGAGCGGCACCGGCATGCGCTCGGTCGTCACGGTCCCCCTGAAGGTCGAGGGCCGCCTCACCGGCTCCCTCGGCGTGGCGGCCGAGGCCCCGGGCAGATATTCGAACGAAGAGGCTCTGCGCCTCCAATTCGCCGCCGACCGCATCGCGTTGGCGGTGGAATCCGCCCGCCTCGGCGAACTCGAGCGCCTGCGCCGAGGCTCCCTGAGCTTCCTCGTCGAAGCCTCCGACCTCCTGGCCGGCACCCTGGACCGCGACCAGACCCTCGCCCTGATGGCCCAGATGACGGTCCCGACCCTGGCCGCCTGGTGCGCGGTCTACACGATCGCCGACCAGGCCTCGGAACCGTACCTGTCGTACGTCCTGCACGAGGACGAGGAACTGATCGACGGCATCAAGTCCCTCCTCTCCAAGATCGCCCCGCCGGACCCGGTCCCCACCCCCGGCGCCCGCGTCTGGTCCGCCCCCGGCGAGGCCGCCCACCAGGCGGCCCTGCGCAGCTCCATGCGCAGCCTCGGCCTCAGCGGCGGACCCACCCGCCAACTCGCCTCGGGCATCGGCCCGACCCTCGCCACGGCCTCGGCGGTGGGCGGCGAGACGGTGGTCCTCCCCTTGGTGGCCCGCAACCGCGTCATCGGCATGCTGACCCTCGGCAAGCCCACGGACGAACACTTCCGCCAGGAAATCCTGGAGTTGGCGGAGGACCTCTCGCGCAGGGCCGCCCTCGCCCTCGACAACGCCCGTCTCTACTCCGAGCGCACGGCCATCAGCCAGTCCCTCCAGCGCAGCCTCCTGCCGCCCGAGCTCCCCGAGATCGACGGCGTGGAGGTCGAGGTCATCTACCGCGCGGCCGGCGAGGGCAATGAGGTCGGCGGCGACTTCTACGACCTCTTCCCCATCCGCGACGGCGCGTACGGCTTCGCCATCGGCGACGTCTGCGGCACGGGCCCGAACGCGGCGGCGGTCACGGGCCTGGCCCGCCACGCCCTGAGGTTGCTCGCCCGCGAGGGCCTGAGCGGCCCGGCCGTCCTGGAGCGCCTGAACTCCGCGATCCTCGACGAGGGCGCCCGCAGCCGCTTCCTGACGCTCCTGTACGGCGAGTTGTGGCCCCAGGAGGACGGCAGCGCCCAGCTGAAGGTGGTCTGCGCCGGCCACCCCCTCCCACTCCGCCTGCGCCAGGACGGCACGGTCGAACCGGCCGCCGAACCGCAGCCGCTCCTCGGCGTCATGGACGACCTGGAACTCTACGAGCAGACGGTCACCCTCGATCCGGGCGACGTCCTCCTGTGTGTCACGGACGGCGTCACCGAGCGCCGCGAAGGCACCCGCATGCTGGGCGACGACGGCCTCGCCGACGTCCTGACGACCTGCACGGGCCTGACGGCGGGCGCCGTCGCGGCCCGCATCATGCGCGCGGTGGAGCGTTTCGCGCAGGACGCCCCGTCCGACGACATGGCGATCCTGGCGATGCGGGTCCCCGGCCTCCACAAGGACTGACAGGGCCGCGGAAGGCATGCGAAAGGCCCCCGCCTGGAAGGGCGAGGGCCTTTTCTCGTGGAGCCCCCAAACGGAATCGAACCGTTGACCTTCTCCTTACCATGGAGACGCTCTGCCGACTGAGCTATAGGGGCTTGTCACCTTTTCGCGGTCGCCCGCGCGGTTGACGGGATAGATCATACACACAATTCTCGGCTGCTCCGAACCGTCCGTTCCAACCTAAAAGGCCGGCTGGAGCAGTCCCCCGAGCGCATTGCACGCCCCGACGATCCGCTGCATGTCCCGCTTCGTCAACGAGGCGTCCACGGGCAGCGCCAGCGTCTCGTCGGCGGCCCGCTCGGTCTCCGGCAGCGCCACACACCGCCGGTACTCCGGCAGACGATGCACAGGCGTCTTCACCGGCACCCGGCAGTCAACGCCCCTGGCCCGCACGGCCCGGGCGAAGGCATCCCGATCCGGCCGCCCGTTCCCCGGCACCCGCACGACGTACTGCTGATAGGTGTGCCCGTCACCACCATCAGGTGTGCGCACACCCCTCAACTTCGAATCGAGATAGGTGGCCCGCTGCCTGCGCTGAGCGACCTCGTCGTACGGCGCCTCGGACTCCCCCTGCTGGAGCACGAGAAGCCCGCGTCGCTCCCCGACCCCGAGCAGCCGCACCATGTCGGCCGGCCGACCGAATCGATGTACGACAACCACAGCCGCCGTCCGCGGAGTTACGGCCGCCTCGACAGCGGACGCGTCCAGACAGTAGGTCATCGGGTCTATGTCGGCGAACACCGGAAGCGCCCCCGCCAGGACCACGGCCTCGGCGACGTCCGCGTTCCCGAAGGCCGGTACGACAACCTCGTCACCGATGCCGACGCCGGCGGCCCTGAGCATTGCAGCAGTACCCATACGGCGATCGTGGTTGCGCAACGTGAACTTCAAGTGACGCAGAACAAAAAAGGGCTGGACCCCGAACCGAAGTTCAGGATCCAACCCTTTGAATAATTGTTCGGCGGCGTCCTACTCTCCCACAGGGTCCCCCCTGCAGTACCATCGGCGCTGTAAGGCTTAGCTTCCGGGTTCGGAATGTAACCGGGCGTTTCCCTCACGCTATAACCACCGAAACACTATGAAACTGTGAACGCCACACCATCGCCGTGTGGCCCGGCAACGGGGCTGTTCGTGGTTTCAGAACCAACACAGTGGACGCGAGCAACTGAGGACAAGCCCTCGGCCTATTAGTACCGGTCAACTCCACACCTTACAGTGCTTCCATATCCGGCCTATCAACCCAGTCGTCTACTGGGAGCCTTAACCCCTCAAAGGGGGTGGGAGTCCTCATCTCGAAGCAGGCTTCCCGCTTAGATGCTTTCAGCGGTTATCCCTCCCGAACGTAGCCAACCAGCCATGCCCTTGGCAGAACAACTGGCACACCAGAGGTTCGTCCGTCCCGGTCCTCTCGTACTAGGGACAGCCCTTCTCAAGACTCCTACGCGCACAGCGGATAGGGACCGAACTGTCTCACGACGTTCTAAACCCAGCTCGCGTACCGCTTTAATGGGCGAACAGCCCAACCCTTGGGACCGACTCCAGCCCCAGGATGCGACGAGCCGACATCGAGGTGCCAAACCATCCCGTCGATATGGACTCTTGGGGAAGATCAGCCTGTTATCCCCGGGGTACCTTTTATCCGTTGAGCGACGGCGCTTCCACAAGCCACCGCCGGATCACTAGTCCCGACTTTCGTCCCTGCTCGACCCGTCGGTCTCACAGTCAAGCTCCCTTGTGCACTTACACTCAACACCTGATTACCAACCAGGCTGAGGGAACCTTTGGGCGCCTCCGTTACTCTTTAGGAGGCAACCGCCCCAGTTAAACTACCCATCAGACACTGTCCCTGATCCGGATCACGGACCCAGGTTAGACATCCAGCACGACCAGACTGGTATTTCAACGACGACTCCACCACCACTGGCGTGACAGCTTCAAAGTCTCCCAGCTATCCTACACAAGCCGAACCGAACACCAATATCAAACTGTAGTAAAGGTCCCGGGGTCTTTCCGTCCTGCTGCGCGAAACGAGCATCTTTACTCGTAGTGCAATTTCACCGGGCCTATGGTTGAGACAGTCGAGAAGTCGTTACGCCATTCGTGCAGGTCGGAACTTACCCGACAAGGAATTTCGCTACCTTAGGATGGTTATAGTTACCACCGCCGTTTACTGGCGCTTAAGTTCTCAGCTTCGCCCGACCGAAATCGGACTAACCGGTCCCCTTAACGTTCCAGCACCGGGCAGGCGTCAGTCCGTATACATCGCCTTACGGCTTCGCACGGACCTGTGTTTTTAGTAAACAGTCGCTTCTCGCTGGTCTCTGCGGCCACCCCCAGCTCCAGGCGCAAAGCCCTTCACCGGACATGGCCCCCCTTCTCCCGAAGTTACGGGGGCATTTTGCCGAGTTCCTTAACCATAGTTCACCCGAACGCCTCGGTATTCTCTACCTGACCACCTGAGTCGGTTTAGGGTACGGGCCGCCATGAAACTCGCTAGAGGCTTTTCTCGACAGCATAGGATCATCCACTTCACCACAATCGGCTCGGCATCAGGTCTCACCCCATGTGCCATCCGGATTTACCTGGATGACGGGCTACACCCTTACCCCGGGACAACCACCGCCCGGGATGGACTACCTTCCTGCGTCACCCCATCACTCACCTACTACCAGCTCGGGCCACCGGCTCCACCACTTTCCATTCCCCGAAGGGTCCGGAACGGCTTCACGGGCTTAGCATCACTGGATTCAATGTTTGACGCTTCACAGCGGGTACCGGAATATCAACCGGTTATCCATCGACTACGCCTGTCGGCCTCGCCTTAGGTCCCGACTTACCCTGGGCAGATCAGCTTGACCCAGGAACCCTTAGTCAATCGGCGCACACGTTTCCCACGTGTGTATCGCTACTCATGCCTGCATTCTCACTCGTCAACCGTCCACAACTCGCTTCCGCGGCTGCTTCACCCGGCAGACGACGCTCCCCTACCCATCACAGCGCCCGTTGGGGCTCATGCTGCAATGACACGACTTCGGCGGTACGCTTGAGCCCCGCTACATTGTCGGCGCGGAATCACTTGACCAGTGAGCTATTACGCACTCTTTCAAGGGTGGCTGCTTCTAAGCCAACCTCCTGGTTGTCTGTGCGACTCCACATCCTTTCCCACTTAGCGTACGCTTAGGGGCCTTAGTCGATGCTCTGGGCTGTTTCCCTCTCGACCATGGAGCTTATCCCCCACAGTCTCACTGCCGCGCTCTCACTTACCGGCATTCGGAGTTTGGCTAAGGTCAGTAACCCGGTAGGGCCCATCGCCTATCCAGTGCTCTACCTCCGGCAAGAAACACACGACGCTGCACCTAAATGCATTTCGGGGAGAACCAGCTATCACGGAGTTTGATTGGCCTTTCACCCCTAACCACAGGTCATCCCCCAGGTTTTCAACCCTGGTGGGTTCGGTCCTCCACGACCTCTTACAGCCGCTTCAACCTGCCCATGGCTAGATCACTCCGCTTCGGGTCTTGAGCATGCTACTAAAACGCCCTGTTCGGACTCGCTTTCGCTACGGCTTCCCCACACGGGTTAACCTCGCAACACACCGCAAACTCGCAGGCTCATTCTTCAAAAGGCACGCAGTCACGAGACAAACACAAGTGCTTGCCCGACGCTCCCACGGCTTGTAGGCACACGGTTTCAGGTACTATTTCACTCCGCTCCCGCGGTACTTTTCACCATTCCCTCACGGTACTATCCGCTATCGGTCACCAGGGAATATTTAGGCTTAGCGGGTGGTCCCGCCAGATTCACACGGGATTTCTCGGGCCCCGTGCTACTTGGGTGTCTCTCCAACGAGCCGCTGACGTTTCGACTACGGGGGTCTTACCCTCTACGCCGGACCTTTCGCATGTCCTTCGCCTACATCAACGGTTTCTGACTCGTCCCACGGCCGGCAGACCGTGAAAGAGAGATCCCACAACCCCGCATACGCAACCCCTGCCGGGTCTCACACGTATACGGTTTAGCCTCATCCGGTTTCGCTCGCCACTACTCCCGGAATCACGGTTGTTTTCTCTTCCTGCGGGTACTGAGATGTTTCACTTCCCCGCGTTCCCTCCACATACCCTATGTGTTCAGGTATGGGTGACAGCCCATGACGACTGCCGGGTTTCCCCATTCGGACACCCCCGGATCAAAGCCTGGTTGACGACTCCCCGGGGCCTATCGTGGCCTCCCACGTCCTTCATCGGTTCCTGGTACCAAGGCATCCACCGTGCGCCCTTAAAAACTTGGCCACAGATGCTCGCGTCCACTGTGCAGTTCTCAAACAACGACCAGCCACCCATCACCCCCGGAATTGATCCGGAGTTCACTGGGGCCGGCACCCGAAGACAGAC